>NZ_JBSHLF010000002.1:0-359034 GCF_053644215.1 Microbacterium sp. NPDC055442
AGCGCCGATGGTACTGCAGGGGGGACCCTGTGGGAGAGTAGGACACCGCCGGACTTCTTTCGAGAAAGGGCCACCCAATGCTGGGTGGCCCTTTCGCGTTTCAGGGGTGATTTTTCGAACCCGCACGCTGAAGGAGCGACGAATGGCAGACCAGGAGCAGCGCGACGGCGCTTCCGAGCGCGAGCCGAAGCACGACCGCAACGACCGCTCTCGACAGGCGTCGCGGGGCGATCGCTCCGCCGGCGCGCGGAAGCCGTACGAGAAGCGCGATGGCGAGCGCAAGCCGTACGCGAAGCGCGACGGAGAGCGGAAGCCCTTTGTCCCCCGCGACGGTGAGCGTAAGCCGTATGAGAAGCGCGATGGCGAGCGGAAGCCGTACGTGGGCCGCGATGGTGATCGTAAGCCGTACGAACAGCGCGATGGCCAGCGTAAGCCGTACGAAAAGCGTGATGGTGACCGCAAGCCGTACGCGAAGCGTGACGGTGACCGCAAACCCTTCACTGCGCGCGACGGCGATCGCAAGCCCTACCAGAAGCGTGAGGGAACCCGTGACGCGTCCGGCCGTCCGACGCGAGGCGGGGCAGGACGGCCCGACCGGGCGACGCGTCCCGAAGAGATCCGCGCGGTCCGGCCGCGACACGACGACCCCGCGATCCCCGATGACATCACGCCGCAGGACCTGCACCCGAGTGCACGCAACGAGCTCAAGACACTGAGCAAGGAGAACGCCGAAGGCGTGGCGCGCCATCTCGCGATGGCGGCGAAGCTGATCGACGATGACCCCGCGCTCGCGCATGAGCACGCGCTGTCCGCATCGCGCCGAGCCGGGCGCATCGCCGTCGTGCGCGAGACGCTCGCGATCACGGCATACGCCACCGGCGACTATGCACTGGCTCTTCGCGAGCTGCGCACGTACCGGCGCATCTCGGGAAGCGACGACCAGATCGCTCTTCTCGTCGACAGCGAACGCGGTGTCGGGCGTCCCGACCGCGCGCTCGAGGCCGGCCGTGCCGTCGAACGCACGGCGCTGCCCGCGCCGGTGCGGGTGGAACTGGCGATCGCGATGTCGGGTGCGCGACTCGATCTCGGTGAGCCCGAGCGGGCACTCCTCGAGCTCGACATCCCCGAACTCGATCCCGATCGGGCATTCGAGTGGAGCCCGGCGCTGTTCGCTGCGCGCGCGGCGGTACTCGAAGAGCTCGGGCGCGACGATGAGGCCGCGCAATGGCAGCGACGGGCCGTCGTGGCCGCGGACGCGCTGGACGCCGCCAGCGGAGCGGGGGATCTGGAGACCGTGATCGTCGAGGAGATCTTCGAGTCGGACGACGCCTCGGACGACGAACCCGCGATGTCCGTCGCTCTCGCGCCCGTCGACGTCGACGTCGCCAGCACCGCCACGGCCGGCGCCGGGTCGATCGATGGTGAGGTCGCCGAGATTCCTGCGGAAGCGGGGATCGACGAGGAGGACGACGCCTGATGGCGCTCTTCCGCCGCGACCGCGCACAGACACCGCTCGACGGCGTCGACGTGATCCTCGCGGACCTCGACGGCGTCGTCTACGCCGGTCCAGGCCCGATTCCGCACGCCATCGACAGCTTGACCCGCGCGCGCGAGGGACGGCGCCTGGCGTACATCACCAACAATGCCTCGCGTACCGACATCAGCGTCGCACGGCATCTCACCGACCTCGGGCTGCGCACCGAGCCCGATGAGGTGGTGACCAGCCCGCAGGCGGCGATGCGACTGCTCGCGACCACGATTCCCGCCGGCGCGACGGTGCTCGTCGTCGGGGGAGAGGGGCTCGTCGTCGAGGTCGAGAAGGCCGGCTTCGTCGTGACCCGCAGCGCCGAGGACGATCCGGCCGCCGTCGTGCAGGGCTTCGCCCCGGAGGTGGGCTGGACTCAGCTGGCCGAAGCCGCTTTCGCGCTGAAGCTGCCCGAGGCGGAGGGGGGCATCCCGTGGATCGCCACCAATACCGACTGGACCATTCCGCAGGCTCGCGGTGTGGCACCCGGGAACGGGACCCTCGTGTCCGCCGTGCACACCGCCGTCGGCCGTCTGGCGACGGTCGCGGGAAAGCCCGAAGTCCCGATCTTCGACGAGGCCGTCGCCCGGTTCGGCGCGCAGCATCCGCTGTTCCTCGGCGACCGCCTCGATACCGACATCCTCGGTGCCAATCGCGCGGGCATCCCCTCGGCACTCGTGCTGACCGGCATCGACCGCCCCAAGCACGTGCTCGCCGCGCCCGCCGGCTCGCAGCCCACGTATCTGCTGCGCGACCTGCGTGATCTGCATGAGCCGTATCCCGTCGCCCGCGTCCGCGACGGTGTCGTGACGGTACGCGGTGCGAGCGTCCGCATCGACGGCCCCGACGTGCGCATCCTCTCGGAGGGGGACGACCCGCTCGACCTGCTGCGCGCGGGAGCGAAGGCGATCTGGGACACCGGCCGCGCGATCTTCGGGTTCCGCGTGCCCGAAGCGCTCTACGCGGATCCGTTCCACCGGCCGTGACACCCCGGCGCGTCGGCGGGGGGACGTATCCTGTCGACATGGAAGAGTCTGCGGCGATCGAAGACGCGAGCGACCTGCTGTCGAGCCTCGAGGTGATCGAGGCCCAGCCACTCGCGTCACGGGCCGCGGCATACGCGTCGCTGCATGATTCCCTCTCGCGACGGCTCGACACCGACGTCACCGGCCACGGACGCCCGTGACAGTCCGCCTCGACGCTGCCCTGGCCGCGCGCGGACTCGCCCGATCGCGCACGCATGCCGCGACGCTCATCTCGGGCGGCCTTGTGACGGTCGACGGGCGGCCCGTCGTGAAGCCGTCGACCCCCGTCGACGAGGACTCCGCGCTCGTCGTCGAGGGCGCAGACCGTTACGTCAGCCGCGCGGCCCACAAGCTCATCGCCGGCCTCGACGCCTTCTCGATCGTCGTCTCAGGACGCGTCGCGCTGGACATGGGCGCTTCCACGGGAGGGTTCACACAGGTGCTGCGTGAGCGCGGCGCCCACCCCGTCATCGCCGTCGATGTGGGGCACGACCAGCTCGCGGCATCCATCGCGGACGATCCCGCCGTCGTGTCCGTCGAAGGCTTCAACGTGCGGCACATGACGGCGCAATCGCTCGCCGCCGTGAGCGGCATCACCGCCGCGCCGTCCCTCGTGACGGGCGATCTCGCGTTCATCTCGCTCGCGCACGTGCTGCCTGCCGTCCGGGGGGTCGTCGCGCCCGATGCCGACGTCGTCCTGCTCATCAAGCCGCAGTTCGAGGTCGGCAGGACGTCGGTCAAGGGCGGGCTCGTGACGAACCCCGTCCTGCGCGCCGACGCGGTCTCGCGCGTTCTCTGGCACGCATGGGATGAGGGCTTCGGCGTGCTCGGCCTCATCCCCTCACCCATCGTCGGCACGCACGGCAACAGCGAGTATGTCGTGCATCTGGCCCCGGGCCGAGGGGACGATCCGTCAGAATGGTCGAGCACCGTGAACCGACTGGCGGGGAGCCCATGACACAGCCGCAGCGCAGCATCCTCGTCGTCGCGCACGCGCGACGAGACGACACGGTGGATGCCGCTGATCGGGTGATCCGCGCGCTGCAGGACGCCGGCGCGCGGCCTGTCCTCGTGCCGGAGGATGCCGCCGAGCTCGGCGACGTGCTCGACTCGTTCCACGGCATCGCGCGGCTCGGGATCGATGTTCCGGTCGATGACATCGAGCTCGCGATCGTGCTCGGCGGCGACGGCACGATCCTGCGTGCCGCCGAGCTCGTGCGCGAGAGCACGGCGCCCGTGCTCGGGATCAACATGGGCCACGTCGGCTTCCTCGCCGAGATCGAGAGGGACGAACTCGACGATGCCGTGCGCCGCGTCGTCGAGCGCGACTACCGGGTCGAAGAGCGTCTCGCATTGCAGGTGCGCGTCAAAGACGCCCACGACAGCATCATCTACGAGACGTGGGCGCTCAACGAAGCCACGGTCGAGAAGGCGAGCCGTGAGCGCATGCTCGAAGTCGTCATCGAGATCGACGGGCGTCCTCTGTCCTCCTTCGGCTGCGACGGTGTGGTCGTGTCGACCCCGACCGGCTCGACGGCGTACAACTTCTCGGCCGGGGGGCCCGTCATCTGGCCCACCGTCGAGGCGATCTCGGTCGTCCCGCTCTCGGCGCATGCGTTGTTCGCCAAGCCGCTCGTCGTCGGGCCCGAGCACGCCGTCGCGATCGAGGTGCTCGAACGCACGAACGGCGTCGGCATCCTGTGGTGCGACGGCCGCCGTTCGCATGACCTGCCGCCCGGTGCGCGCGTCGTCGTGCGCCGATCACCGCGTCCGGTCCGCCTGGCGCGGCTGCATCCCGCCGCCTTCACCGATCGGCTCGTGCGCAAGTTCCGGCTTCCGGTCGCCGGGTGGCGAGGGCCCGCCGCGATCACGAGCGAGACCGGCGGAGCGGACGCCGCGCCGTGATCGAGGAGATGCGCCTTCGCGATCTCGGTGTGATCGCCGAGGCGACGCTGCCCATCGGCCCCGGCTTCACCGCGATCACCGGTGAGACCGGAGCCGGAAAGACGATGGTCGTGACCGGTCTCGGCCTGTTGCTGGGGCAGCGCGCCGACTCGGGCGCGGTGCGGGCCGGGGCTGCCCAGGCGGCGGTCGACGGTGTGTGGATCGTGCCCGACACGGGTCCGGTCGCGCAGCGCGTCCGCGACGCGGGAGGCGATCTCGACGCACTCGGCGACGGGCGTGCCGAGCTCTACGTCGGGCGGTCGATCTCGAGCGAAGGCCGGGGGCGGGCGTCCGTCGGCGGCCGCGTTGCTCCCGCCGGTGTGCTCGCGGACCTCGCCGAGCACCTCGTCGTGCTGCACGGGCAGTCCGACCAGCTGCGACTGACCTCGGCGGCCGCGCAGCGAGATGCACTCGACCGCTTCGGCGGGGAGCCGGTCCGGTCCGCCCTGCACGACTACGCGGCGGCATACGAGCGCTGGCGCACCGCCGATCGCGAGCTGACGACGCTTCGCGCCGAGCGCGATACCCGCGCCCGCGAAGCCGACGAGCTGAGGGCGCAGCTCGCCGAGATCGAGCAGGCGGACCCGTCGCCGGGAGAGGACGCGGAGCTGACCGTGCGGGCGGAGCGGCTCGGGAACGCCGAAGAGCTGCGCCTGGCTGCCGCGACGGCGCGCGCCGCCCTCTCGGGCGACGGCGAACAGCCTGACGCGACCGCGCTCGTGGCCGAGGCGCGCCGTGCTCTCGAGCGCGCGCACGATCCCGCGCTGGAAGAGCTCGCAGCCCAGGTCGCCGATCTCGGCTACCGCATCGAAGATCTCGCCATGTCGCTGTCCGGGTACCTCGCCGACATCGATGATGCGGGTCCGCATGAACTCGCCGCCGTCGAAGAACGTCGCTCCGTGCTCGGCGCGCTCATCCGCGTCCACGGGTCGCTCGAGCGCGCGATCGAGCTGCGGGAGAGCGGATCGGCGCGCCTGGCGGAGCTCGATGACGACGACGACCGCATCGAGCGACTGAGCGACGAGCGTGACGACGCGGCATCCGCTCTGGACACCGCCGCCGCGGCTCTCACGGCGGCTCGTGAGATCGCCGCAGCGGCCCTCGGCGACGTCGTGACGGCCGAGCTGCGAGAGCTCGCCATGCCCGACGCGCGCGTCGAAGTCTCCGTCACTGCGGGCCATGAGACCGCGTTCGGCCGCGACGACGTCGTGATCCTCCTCGCTGCCCATCCGGGAGCGACGCTGCGACCCGTCTCCAAAGGGGCATCCGGCGGAGAGCTGAGCCGCGTCATGCTCGCGATCGAAGTCGTCATCGCCGGCACCGATCCCGTTCCGACGTTCGTCTTCGACGAAGTCGACGCCGGAATCGGAGGCGCGGCCGCGATCGAGGTGGGGCGGCGCCTGGCGCGACTGGCACGCACGTCGCAGGTCATCGCCGTCACCCACCTCGCGCAGGTCGCCGCCTTCGCCTCGAACCACCTCTCGGTCGTCAAGGCGAGCGACGGATCCGTGACGGCGTCGGATGTGCGCCGACTTCAGGGTGCGGAGCGCGAGGCCGAGATGGCGAGACTGCTGTCGGGGATGCCCGATTCGGATGCCGCGTTGTCCCACGCTCGAGAACTGCTCGACCTCGGCGCCGAGACCGACTGATAGGATTGAAGCCCGTGATGCAGACTTCTGATTCCGGAACGATTTCCGCGGGATCCACCGACGACACCACCAAGCACATCTTCGTGACCGGGGGTGTCGTCTCCTCGTTGGGGAAGGGCCTCACGGCGGCGAGTCTGGGCAATCTGCTGACGGCGCGCGGGCTGCGCGTGGTGATGCAGAAGCTCGACCCGTACCTCAACGTCGACCCCGGCACGATGAACCCGTTCCAGCACGGCGAGGTCTTCGTGACCGACGACGGCGCCGAGACCGATCTCGACATCGGCCACTACGAACGGTTCCTCGACATCGAGCTGAGCGAGGCCGCCAATGTCACGACGGGGCAGATCTACTCCCGTGTGATCGCGCGCGAACGCCGCGGCGAATACCTCGGCGACACGGTGCAGGTCATTCCGCACATCACCGACGAGATCAAGCGGCGCATGCGCCTGCAGGCGACCGAGGATCCGCGTCCCGACGTCATCATCACCGAGATCGGCGGCACGGTCGGCGACATCGAGTCGCAGCCGTTCATCGAGTCGGCACGCCAGATCCGCCACGAGCTCGGCCGCGGCAACGTCTTCTTCGTGCACGTCTCGCTCGTGCCGTTCATGGGCGCCTCGGGCGAGCAGAAGACCAAGCCCACGCAGCACTCCGTCGCCGCGCTCCGCTCGATCGGCATCCAGCCCGACGCGCTCGTGCTGCGCAGCGATCGCCCCGTCACCGAGTCGAACAAGCGCAAGATCGCGCTCATGTGCGACGTCGACGAGAGCGCGGTCGTCAATGCCGTCGACGTGCCGAGCATCTACGACATCCCCTCGATGCTCAACGAGCAGGGCCTCGACGACTACATCGTCCGCTCGCTCGGCCTCACGAAGGCGGCCGAGGTCGACTGGTCGCGCTGGAGTCGCGTGCTCTCGGCCGTGCACAACCCCAAGCACGAGGTCACGATCGGGCTCGTCGGCAAGTACATCGACCTGCCCGACGCATACCTCTCGGTCACCGAAGCACTCAAGGCGGGAGGTTTCGCACAGGAGACCCACGTCACCATCCGCTGGATCCCCTCGGACGAGTGCGAGACACCCGAAGGGGCCGAGAAGGCGCTGGGGGAGCTCGACGGCATCATCGTCCCGGGCGGCTTCGGCATCCGCGGCATCGACGGCAAGCTGGGCGCGCTGAAATTCGCCCGGGAACAGGGCATCCCGACCCTCGGCATCTGCCTGGGCCTGCAGTGCATGGTGATCGAGTACGCCCGCCATGTCGCCGGCATCGAGGACGCATCGTCGAGCGAGTTCGACCCCGACACGTCGCACCCCGTGATCGCCACGATGGAGGAGCAGATCGACATCCTCGCCGGCGGTGACCTGGGCGGCACGATGCGTCTCGGCCTGTATCCCGCCGATCTGGCGGAGGGATCCATCGCCGCCGAGGTGTACGGATCGCTGCGCGTCGAGGAGCGGCACCGACACCGCTACGAGGTCAACAACCGCTACCGCGACCAGATCTCCGACGCGGGCCTGGTCTTCTCCGGGATCAACCCCGACCTGGACCTCGTCGAATTCGTCGAGTTGCCGCGCGACGTGCACCCGTACTACATCGCGACGCAGGCGCACCCCGAACTGCGCTCGCGCCCGACGAACGCGCACCCGCTGTTCCGCGGGTTGATCGGCGCCGCGCTCGAGCGGCATCGCTCCAGCGAGCTCTTCGACGTCGACAATGGCTGATCCCGCGCCCCTGGCGGACGAGCCCGTCGACCACCTCGTCGTGGACAGCGAGCTCGTCTACGAGGGGCACGTGTGGAATGTCCGCAGCGACACCGTCCGCTACGGCGGCGGCGAGATCGTGCGGCAGTACGTGGACCATCCGGGGGCCGCGGCCGTCGTCGCCCTCGACGACGACGGCCGGGTCCTGCTCGTGCAGCAGTACCGGCATCCCATCAGACGGCGCGATTGGGAGATCCCCGCCGGCCTGCTCGACGTCGTCGGCGAGGCGCCCGTCGAGACGGCGGTCCGCGAGCTCGCCGAGGAAGCCGACCTGCGCGCCGCGCAGTGGGAGCCCCTCGTGAGCGTCTTCACGACGCCCGGCGGAAACGACGAGGTCGTGCATGTCTTCCTCGCACGTGGGCTCTCCTCCGTCGAGACGGCGCATGCGCGCGAAGCCGAAGAGGCCGACATCCGCGTCGCGTGGATGCCGCTCGACGACGTGATCGCGGGTGTCCTCGCGGGCCGGATGCGCAACGGGATCCTCGCGGTGGGGGTGTTCGCGGCAGCCGAACGGCTGCGCGCCGGCGCATCCGCCGAGGGGTGACATGCAGCTCGAGCGGGCCGTCGATGCGTTCCTGCGTCATACCGCGATCGAGCGCGGACTCTCCGATCACACCGTGGCCGCCTACGGGCGTGACCTCGCCGTGTACGTGGAATGGCTCCGCGGGCAGGGCGTCACCGATTCCGGCGAGGTGACGGCCGAGCTCGTCGCGTCGTTCGCGGCGGCCCGAGCGTCGGCGGATCCCGCACCTGCGGCATCCAGCCTCGCTCGTCTGCAATCGTCGGTTCGCGGCTTGCATCGTTTTCTGGTGCGGGAAGGGATCGGGCTGGACGACCCGACGCAGCGCCTGCGGCCGCCCAAGCAGGCGCGTCGGCTGCCGAAGGCGCTCACGATCGAGCAGGTCGAGCAGCTGTTGGATGCCGCGGGTCCCGCGCCGTCGGACGCCGCGCCCGGCGACCTGCGGGGGATCCGGGACCGCGCTCTGCTCGAACTGCTCTACGCGACCGGTGCCCGCGTGTCCGAGATCGTGCAGCTCGACGTCGACGACCTCGCGCACGGTGATGTGCTGCGCGTGCGGGGGAAGGGCGACAAGGAGCGGATCGTGCCGATCGGGTCGTACGCGCGTGCCGCCGTCGATGCGTACCTCACCCGGGTGCGGCCGGAACTGGCGCGGAGGGGCATCGCGTCGCCGCGACTGTTCCTCGGGACGCGCGGTGCGCCGCTGTCGCGACAGAGCGCGTGGCTCGTGATCCGGGATGCCGCCCAGCGGGCGAGTCTCACCGCTCATGTGTCACCCCACACGCTGCGCCATTCGTTCGCGACGCATCTGCTGCAGGGCGGCGCCGACGTGCGCGTCGTGCAGGAGCTGCTCGGGCACGCGTCGGTTGCGACGACGCAGATCTACACCCATGTCTCGGTCGACACCCTGCGCGATGTCTACGTCACGTCGCACCCGCGTGCGCGCTGAGGTTCGCGGGCACCCGTGTGCGAGAATCGGTGCACGGCAACGCGAAGACAGGAGAGTCGGTGGCGGGCAGAACGCGCGGCGCGAAGCAGGCGTCTGAGGGCGACATCCCGGTCGGGCCGACCGGTCGTCCCTATCAGGGCTTCGCGACACCTCCGAAGCTCGACAGCCACGGGCCCGCGCGCATCATCTCGCTGTGCAACCAGAAGGGCGGCGTCGGCAAGACCACGACGACCATCAATCTGGCCGCCGCGCTGGCCTACTACGGGCGCAAGGTCCTCGCGGTCGACTTCGACCCGCAGGGTGCGCTGTCGGCGGGGCTCGGCATCCAGACCCACGACATCCCGACCGTCTACGACCTGCTTCTGGACACCAAGCGCGACCCGTACGACGTGATCGTGCAGACCCGGGTCGAGGGACTCGACGTCGTCCCCGCGAACATCGACCTGTCGGCGGCCGAAGTGCACCTCGTCAACGAGGTCGCGCGTGAGACGATCCTCGCCCGCGTCCTGCGCAAGGTCGCGGGCGACTATGACGTGATCCTCGTCGACTGCCAGCCGTCGCTCGGTCTGCTGACGGTCAACGCGCTCACCGCGAGCCACGGCGTCGTCATCCCGCTCGAGTGCGAGTTCTTCGCGCTGCGCGGAGTCGCCCTGCTCATCGAGACGATCGACAAAGTGCGCGATCGGCTCAATCCCACGATCGAGCTCGACGGTGTGCTCGCGACGATGTACGACCCGCGCACGCTGCATTCGCGTGAAGTGCTCGAGCGGGTCGTCGACGCGTTCGGCGACGACGTGCTCGAGACCGTGATCGGCCGCACCGTCAAGTTCCCCGACGCCTCGGTATCGGGGATGCCCATCACCGAGTTCGCGCCCGAGCACGCGGCCGCGCAGGCCTACCTGCGCCTCGCGCGGGAGCTGGTCGCCCGTGGCGCCGTCGCCTGACGGCCGTTCGACGAGCTCAGGGACCGAGGCTGAGGGCCCGGGTGCCGACAGGTTCCGGGTGTCGCTGGGAGTCTTCGACGGACCGTTCGACCTGCTGCTGACACTGCTGTCCAAGCATGAGCTCGACATCACCGAGGTCGCGCTGTCGCAGGTGACGTCGGAATTCCTCTCCTACCTTCGCGACCTCGGTCCCGATGAGGAACTCGAAGAGGCTTCGGAGTTCCTCGTCGTCGCGGCGACCCTGCTCGACATGAAGGTCGCGGGACTCCTGCCCCAGGGCGAGCTCGTCGACGCCGAGTCGGTCGCTCTCCTCGAAGCGCGCGACCTGCTGTTCGCCCGGCTGCTGCAGTACCGCGCGTTCAAACAGGTCTCGACGTGGTTCGCGGCGGGTCTCAACGCCGAAGATCGGCGTCACGTGCGCGCCGTGCCGCTCGACGAGAAGTACCGCACGGCCGTGCCCGAGCTCGTGTGGAGCCTCACGCCGCAGGACTTCGCGGCGCTGGCGATCCTGGCGATGACGCCGAAGGAGATTCCGCACGTCGGCCTCGATCACCTGCACGCCCCGCTCATCAGCATCCGGGAACAGGCAGCCGTCGTCGTGACGCTGCTGCGCGACGCGGGAGCCCTGACCTTCCGTGAACTCATCGCCGGTGTCGCTCAGCAGGGCGTGGTCGTGGCGCGGTTCCTCTCGGTGCTGGAGCTGTATCGTCACGCCGCACTGTCGTTCGAGCAGCTCGAACCCCTCGGCGAGCTGACCCTGCGCTGGACCGCGGAGCGCTGGTCCGATGAGAATCTCGCGAGCCTGGGAGCCGACTATGACAATTGACACATCCGTCGCGCGGCGGCTGGAGGCGATCCTGCTGATCGTCGACGAGCCGCAGAGCCTCGTGAACCTCGCAACCGCCGTGTCCGCGCCGATCCCCGCCGTGCGGCAGGCGATCGAGTCGCTCGTGGCCGACTACGACGGACTGTCCGGTGGCCCCCGCCGCGGCTTCGAGCTGCGCGAAGTGGGCGGTGGGTGGCGGCTCTACGTCCGCGCCGAGCACGACGACCTCGTCGCCGAGTTCGTCGGCGGACAGACGCCGTCGCGGCTGTCGCAGGCCGCGCTCGAGACCCTCGCCGTCATCGCGTACAAGCAGCCGGTGACCCGCTCGCAGGTCGCCTCGATCCGAGCCGTCAACGTCGACTCGGTCGTGCGCACGCTCGTGGCCCGCGGCCTCATCACCGAACTGTTCACCGACGCCGAGACGGGCGCCATCAACTACGGCACGACGGATGCCCTGCTGGTCAACCTCGGCATCAACTCGCTCGACGAGCTGCCGCCGATCTCGCCGCTGCTCGATGACGGCGCCGACGGATTCGATATGGAGAATGTACGATGACGACCCCTTCGGAAAGCTCAGGGACCGGTGGCGAGGGCATCCGCCTGCAGAAGGTGCTCGCCAATGCGGGCGTCGCGTCGCGCCGCGTGTCGGAGCAGCTCATCGTCGAGGGCCGGGTGCGCGTCAACGGCACGGTCGTGACCGAGCTCGGCAGCCGCATCGACCCCGAGAGCGACCTCGTCGACGTCGACGGGACAGCGGTGCAGCTCGACCAGTCCAAGCGCTACGTCATGCTCAACAAGCCCACTGGCGTCGTGAGCTCGATGCGCGATGACCGCGGCCGCGCTGATCTGCGCCGCTACGCCGAGGAATGGCCCGAGCGGCTCTACAACGTCGGACGCCTCGACGCCGACACGAGCGGTCTGCTCGTGCTCACGAACGACGGCGACCTCGCCCACGTGCTGGCGCACCCCTCGTTCGGGGTGACGAAGGTGTACATCGCCAAGGTCACGGGGCGCGTGACGCCCCAGACCGTCGCGGTGCTCACGAAGGGCATCGAGCTCGAGGACGGACCGATCGCCGCGGACAAGGCGCGCCTGCTCGATGCCGGGCGCGAGGCATCCCTCGTCGAACTGACTCTGCACTCCGGGCGCAACCGCATCGTCCGTCGCATGATGGACGCCGTCGGCCACCCCGTCGAAGAGCTCGTGCGACGGCAGTTCGGCCCCCTGCATCTCGGCACCCTGCCCGTGGGGAAGGCCCGCGAGTTGACTAAGGTGGAACGGGGCGAATTGCTGACGCTGTCGCGACAGGCCGCCCCGCCGGACGGGGAGGACCCCGCAGGGGACCAGGAGACCGAGTGAGCGATTCCAGCGCCGCATCCGGGCGTGCCGTACCGCTCGCACCGCGCGTGCACGGCACCGTCCGCATCGTGGGTGCGGGCCTGCTCGGTGCGAGCATCGGGCACGCGCTGAGTGCGCTCGGCGTCGATGTCGCCCTCGACGACACGTCGCCCTCGCAGCTGCGGCTCGCCGTCGACTACGGGGCGGGCCGCGCGGCGCGCGATGACGACGATCCGACGCTCGTCGTCGTGGCCGTTCCGCCCGACGTGACCGCCGACGTCATCGAACGCGAGCTCGCGGCGCACCCGCGCGCGGTCGTCACCGACGTCGCGAGCGTCAAGCTCGAGCCGTTGCACCAGCTGCGCGCGCGGGGCGTCGACCTCACCCGCTACATCGGCTCGCACCCGCTCGCCGGACGAGAGCGTGGTGGAGCGATCTCGGCGCGCGCCGACATCTTCATCGGACGCCCCTGGGTCGTGTGCCGCGACGAAGAGACCTCGTCGGCGCATCTCGCCCTCGTCGAGGGCCTTGCGCTAGACCTGCGCGCCATGCCGATCGAGATGTCGCCCGACGAGCACGACCGCTCGGTCGCTCTCGTCTCGCACGTGCCGCAGCTGGTCGCGAGCCTGCTCGCGGGTCGGTTCATCGGTGTTCCCGAAGGGGCGCTGCAGCTGGCCGGGCAGGGCGTGCGCGACTCGACCCGGATCGCGGCATCCGCTCCCGAGCTGTGGGTGCAGATCCTCGGCGCCAACGCGGCGCCCGTCGTCGACGTGCTCGATGCGCTCGCGGCAGACCTGTCGTCGGTCGCCGACGCGCTGCGCGCACCGGATGCACCGGGCGCGCGCCGCGCCGTCGCGGACACGATCCGCCGGGGCAACGAGGGCGTCGAACGGCTTCCCGGCAAGCACGGACAGAACCGGCGCTTCGAGCAGGTGGTCGTCATGGTCGACGACACCGCCGGACAGCTCGGCAGACTCTTCGGTGAACTGGGCGACCTCGACGTCAACGTCGAGGATCTGCGCCTGGAGCACTCACCCGGCGCGCAGTTCGGTCTCGCCGAGATCAGCGTCGAGCCCAGTGCCGTCGGCCGCGCCGTGGACGGCCTGGAATCCCGCGGCTGGAAGATTGCGAGTATCTCGAATGACTGACCCTTCGACAAGCTCAGGGACCGAAACCGGGACCGGGACCGTCATCGTCGCGATCGACGGACCCGCCGGCAGCGGCAAATCCAGCGTGTCCAAGCAGGCGGCACGCTCGCTCGGTTACGGCTACCTCGACACCGGTGCCGCGTATCGCGCCCTCGCGTGGCACGCCCTGTCGCGGGGGATCGACACGGCCGACTCGGCCGCCGTGCTCGACGTGTCGACCGACTTCGAGTTCGAGATCTCGCTCGACCCCGACGCCTACGCCGTGCGGGTCGGCCAGACCGACGTGACCGGAGCCATCCGCGAGCCCGCCGTCTCAGACGCGGTGAGCGGGGTGGCGCGGGTCCCCGCCGTGCGTGAGGCGATCAACGCCATGTTCCGCACGCTGCTGGCCGCTGCCGACCGGCCCGGCGTCTTCGTCGAGGGCCGTGACATCACGACCGTCGTCGCCCCCGACGCGCCCGTGCGCATCCTGCTGACGGCTGCTCCCGAGGTGCGCGCCGCGCGGCGCAGCGCCGAAGTGACGACGCAGGATGCCGCCGCTGTCGCGACCGCCCTGCACCGCCGGGACGCGTCCGACTCGTCCGTCGTCGACTTCCTCACAGCGGCACCCGGGGTGACCGTGGTGGACTCGACGCGACTTAACTTCGATGAGACCGTGCGCGCCGTGCTCGATGTCGTGCACGCGACGCTCGCGAACAAGGCAGGAGAAACCCGTGGCAGCTGAAGACGAGTACGAGGCGGGGCCGGACCAACTGGCCGAGACGCTCGCCGACATGGACGAGCAACTCGCCGAGCAGCGAGCCGAAGCGCTGCGCGCGGGCCTGGCCGACTACGACCTCGACGAGGACGACGCCGCTCTGCTCGAGGGGTTGCAGTCGGGGATCGACGGCATCGAGTTCTTCCCCGCCCTTCCCGTCGTGGCGATCGTCGGTCGCCCGAACGTCGGCAAGTCGGCGCTCGTGAACCGCATCCTCGGCCGCCGCGAGGCCGTCGTCGAAGACACGCCGGGCGTGACGCGTGACCGCGTCACGTACAAGGCGGAGTGGCTCGAGCGTCGCTTCTCGCTCGTGGACACCGGCGGCTGGGAGCCCGACGCGCGCGGCATCGACCGTTCGGTCGCGGCGCAGGCCGAGGTCGCGATCGACCTGTCCGACGTCGTGCTCTTCGTCGTCGACGCCATGGTCGGTGCGACGTCGACCGACGAGCACGTCGTGAAGCTGCTGCGCAAGAGCGGCAAGCCGATCTTCCTCGTCGCGAACAAGGTCGACGACGCACGGCAGGAGCCCGAAGCCGCCGCGCTGTGGAACCTGGGCCTCGGCGAACCGCACCCCGTCTCGGCGATCCACGGACGTGGCGTCGCCGACCTCCTCGACGCGGTCGTCAAGGTGCTGCCCGATGTCTCGGCCGTCGCGAAGCACGAGATCGGCGGGCCCCGCCGGGTCGCGATCCTGGGCCGGCCGAATGTCGGCAAGTCCTCCCTGCTGAACAAGGCGGCAGGCGAAGAGCGCGTCGTCGTCAACGAACTGGCAGGCACGACGCGCGACCCCGTCGACGAGATCGTCGAGCTCGGCGGCAGAATGTGGCGGTTCGTGGACACCGCCGGCATCCGTCGTCGTGTGCATCTGCAGCAGGGCGCCGACTTCTATGCGTCGCTGCGCACATCGGCGGCGCTCGAGAAGGCCGAGGTCGCCGTCGTCGTGCTGGATGTCTCGCAGGCGCTCAGCGAGCAGGATGTGCGGATCATCGACCTCGTGCTCGAATCGGGACGCGCCCTCGTGCTGGCGTTCAACAAGTGGGACCGCCTCAACGACGACGACATGGAGGACATCGACCGTCGCCGCTACCTCGAGCGTGAGATCGAACAGGATCTCGCTCACGTGGCGTGGGCGCCGCGCGTCAACATCTCGGCGCGCACGGGTCGTCACCTCGACAAGCTCGTGCCGGCGCTGGAAACGGCGCTGAACTCGTGGGATCAGCGCATCGCGACGGGCAAGTTCAACGCCTTCCTCTCCGAACTCATCGCGGAGCACCCGCACCCCGTTCGCGGCGGCAAGCAGCCCCGCATCCTGTTCGGGACGCAGGCGTCGACGCGTCCGCCGACGTTCGTGCTGTTCACGACGGGCTTCCTGGACCCGGGATACCGCCGGTTCATCCAGCGCCGCCTGCGCGAGCTGTACGGCTTCGAGGGCACGCCCATCGTCATCAACATGCGTGTCCGGGAGCGTCGCCAGCGGTGATTCTCGTTCCTCCCGCCGCCGACGAGCCACGTCGCCCGCTCGGGCCGCGCGATCCGGGCGACGCGTGGGTCGTCGCGCCGACGGGGGAGCGGTACTGGGGGCGCTTCGGCGCCGCGGGGCTGCTCGCGCTGGACCCGCAGCGCGGTGTGCTGCTGCAGCACCGGGTCGCGTGGAGCCATCACGGCGACACGTGGGCGCTGCCCGGCGGTGCGCTGCACGAGGGTGAAGCGGCGATGACCGGCGCCGTGCGCGAGGCTCAGGAAGAAGCGGGCGTCCCCGATGGCACGACCCGCCCGCGCGTGCTGAGCGTCTTCGACCTCGGCTACTGGAGCTATACGACCGTCGTCGCCGATGTGGTCGACCCGTTCGAAGCGGTCATCACCGACCCGGAAAGCCGCGCGCTGGAGTGGGTGCCCGTCGACGAGGTCGCCGATCGTCCTCTGCATCCGGGCTTCGCCGCGTCGTGGGAGAGAATGCGCGGGCTGCTGGATGTCCGCCCCGTCGTCGTGGTCGACGCGGCCAACGTCGTCGGCTCCGTGCCGGACGGCTGGTGGCGCGACCGCGCCGGAGCGAACGAGCGTCTCCTCGAGCGGGTCGCCGCGCACGCACGCGTCGGCGTCGCCGCGAGGGAGCTCGATCTCGCCGAAGACGTGTGGTTCCCCGACTGGGTGGTCGTCGTCGAGGGCGCCGCACGCGGCGTGGCGGATGTCGAGGGCGTCGAGGTCGTGCGCGCGGACGGATCGGGCGACGACGCGATCGTCGCGGCGGTCCAGCGCCTCGCGGCGGAGCGTGGCCACGTCTCGGTCGTGACGAGCGATCGGGGACTCGCCAGTCGCGCGAGTGCGGCCGGGGCGACGCGCGTGACAGGTGCTCGCTGGCTGCTCGAGCTGTAGTCAGCGTCCGCGGAACTTCTCGATCTCGCGTCGTTCGCGCTTCGTCGGGCGTCCGGCTCCGCGGTCGCGCTGCGCCACGACGGGGATGTTCTCGCGAGGCGGCGTTCGGTCCTCGACGGACTCGGCGACGACGGCCGCACCGACGCGCTTGGTGATGGTCTTCCGCACGACGAGATGACGGTCGAAGCCCGAGATCCGCACGCGCACCTCGTCGCCGGGGCGCACCTGCTGCGCGGCCTTCGCGCGCTCGCCGTTGACCCGCACGTGGCCGGCGCGGCACGCCTGCGTCGCGAGAGTGCGCGTCTTGTAGACGCGCACGGCCCACAGCCATGCGTCGACGCGAGCGGCGGCATCCGTCATGAGATCGGCTGCGCCGCGCGGGCGCGGGTTCGCAGGCTGACGAGGGCGCCGGCGGCGATGAGCCCCTGTCCGAGCGTGTAGGTGAGCATGACGAGGGGGCTCGTCCAGTCGGGCATCGCATCGGGCACGAACAGACGGAACGCGAGGATCGAATCGGATGCCAGGAAGAACACACCTCCCCACGCGATGAGCGGGTGGCAGCGCGAAGCCGCGGCGGCGGTGCCGCCCAGGACGAGGCCGTAGAGCGCGACGGGGATGAGCAGTGCGTCAAGGTGCGGCGCGAGGATGAGGAGGAGGGCGACCCACCACAGCGCGAAGACCGCCGACCACAGCGGCAGGCGACGCCGCGCGAGGGTGCGGACGAAGAGCACAATGTAGCAGACGTGCGCGAGGCCGAACCACAGCAGCATGAGCGGTACGGTCGGGGCCCACGGGAAGAACGTGCCGGCGCCGTCACCGAGCCAGGAGAGCCCGATCGCGACGAGGAGGAGTGTCGTCGCTCCTGTCCACGGGCGACCGCGCGATCCGAGCAGCACCGCGATCGCGAGGAGCGGCATGAGCGTGAGCTTGGTGGGCGCGGCGATCGCGTCGGAACCGAACGCGAGGGCGGTGACGTGCACGATCGAGAGCACGATGTAGGGGATGAACCCGATCCAGAGCCGTGGCATGGTCCTCCTCGACGGTGTGCGGCGGCGTCACCATCGTCGCACGCGAGCGGGCGCTCAGCTGCCGAGGTCGAGAGCCACGACGGCCAGATCGGGACGCGGTCGTGCGACCTCGCGAAACCCCGCCGCGCGGAAGGTCGACACGACGCCGTGGAACAGCTCGTTCGATGTGCGACGCCGGCCCGCGTCGGGATCGATGGGGTAGCCCTCGACGACACGGGCGCCGTTGTCGCGGGCGAACGCGACCGCCGCATCGAGCAGCGCCGCGGTGAGCCCTGATCGGCGGTGCTCTTTGCGGACGACGAAGCACGTGATCGCCCAGACCGTCGGGTCGTCCCACGGCTCTTCGCTCGTCTTGGCGAAGTTGCGCGTGCGGGCAAGGCGCTGCTGTGCCGTGCGCGGGCCGACGCGCACCCACCCTGCGGGGTCGCCGTCGACATAGGCGATGAGCCCGGGAGCGGGCGTCGCCGCGATCTCGTCGCGGAAGAGGGCTTCACGCTGGGGGACCGGCGTGCGGTTCCACTCCGATGCGGTGAGCGTCCACCATTGACACTGGCACCCCGGGCCGTCGCCGCCGCCCGTGAGGGCGTGCTCGACGTCGTCGAATCGGGTGGCCGGTTCGATCCGGATCTCAGCCATGCGCCGACGGTACTCCCGGCCGGCGACATCGACAACCACGTGCGGGTGCGGATCGGCTTGTCGTCATGGGCCGGTCGCGTTCGCGGCACTCTTCGGGAGCGGGTAGGATGGTGGAGTTGTCCGCGCAGCGGGCAGTGGACCGGGATGTGGCGCAGCTTGGTAGCGCACTTGACTGGGGGTCAAGGGGTCGCAGGTTCAAATCCTGTCATCCCGACAGAAAAAGCCCAGGTGAGAGAATGTTTCTCACCTGGGCTTCGTCCTTGGTTTTCGGGGTTTGCGTGCACCTTCGTGGGCAGGTCGCGTCGCGTCACGATGTCCGCACGTGGGTGCCGGCCAGAGATGCGGAGCCCTAGTTTCGGTTCAGGCCGTGGCGGCGTGAGTCGAGCGCGTCTTTGAAATGCTTCTCGGCTGCGTCGATATCCCGCGTCGGCGTCGCAGGATCGAACACACGCAGTAGTGAGAATCGAAAGCTGGTCGGATCAAGACGGCGAAGTTCGACGTTGCCGCCGTGGCCGTTCGTCGCGTACGCGTTCCAGCGCTGGCGGATACTCTCTGCGCCGTCGGCTTTACCATCGTAGTGTCGGCCGTCACGGGTGTCTGTGATGAGGTAGACGCCGACCACGGACGCGAGCGCCGTGCGCCACGATGCGTAGCGATGCTCACGCATCACTGACTGGAGCTTCGCGTGGCTGAGGACGAGCCGGTCGAAGCCCGGGAACGGGATCGGTTCGGCGTCGGCGATGCTGATCACTGGGTACTTCGCTGCCGTACTGGCATTCATTCGCCAGGTGCGCGGTGCGAAGATGCGCTACGGCTCCGCCTGACTCCCACGTAGACCTCAGCGAAGGCGCGGACGGCTGCTTCATGCAATCGCCAACGCTTCAGCATTCCCGCATGCTTGGACCCATGCCCTTCACGCGTGCCGAGCTCGAGAGCCACCGGGATCAGACCGTCGCCGATCTGATGCCCGAGCATCCGAAGCTCGTCTTCGTCGGCATCAACCCGGGGCTGTGGACAGCGGCCACCGGCATCCACTTCGCGCACCCGGGAAACCGCTTCTATCCCGCTCTCGTGCGCGCCGGCATCATTCCCCGACTGCCGAGCGTCGGCGACGGCGGGTGGCGCGACGACGACCGCGCCATGTTGCTCGATCGCGGCATCGGCATCTCGAACGTCGTGCAGCGCGCCACCGTGCGCGCGGACGAGCTCGGGCGCGACGAACTGCAGGCGGGAGCAGTGCGACTCGAATCCGACGTCGCGCGCTGGGCGCCGCGGGTCGTCGCGATCGTCGGGCTGACGGCGTACCGTCAGGGGTTTCGCCGGGCCAAGGCGAAAGCCGGACGTCAAGAGGAGAACCTCGCGGATGCCGCCCTGTGGGTCGTCCCGAACCCGAGCGGCCTCAACGCGCACGACACCGTGGCCACGCTCGCCGACGCGTACGCCGCACCTGCGCGCGCTGCGGGAGTGATCGCGTGAGGCGTCGCCGGATCAACGGAGCCCTCTCCTGGCGGCAAAGAACCTGGGACGGGTCATGAATCGCTGACCGGATCTCCAGCCTTCCCCTCCGACAGGGTGCGGGCGCTCAGCTCAGCAAGGATCCCATCTGCTTCGCGATCGTTCGAGCCGCGTGCTTCGGGCTGAGGCGGGCCAGCTTGTCCATCGCGGCAGCGTCTTTCCCGATGGTCGCGCGGAAGCTGCCCTTTCGGATTGCAGCGACGATGGCGTTCCCGGCATCCGTCGCGGTGGTCATCTTGAAGGCTGGTGCGTCCGTCGAAGAGCCTTCGGAGAGGGCGACGCCGGAGTTGGTTGCGATGTCAGTCGCGATCGCACCCGGGAAGATCGAGGTCACGGACACGTTCGTGTCGAGCAGTTCGGCATACAGGGCCTCGGTGAGCAGTCGGACGGCCGCCTTCGACGCACCGTAGACCGCTTGTCCGGGGACGGGAGCGTACGCCCCCATGCTGGCCACGTTCACCAGGCTCGCCTCGGGGCGTTCCACCAGGATCGGCAGGAATGCCTTCACCATGTTCACCGTGCCCCAGAAGTTCACATTCATGACCTTCTCGATCTCTTCGAACGGGAGGTCGATGATTTTCACGAACTTCTGGATCACACCTGCGATGTTGACCAGACCGTCGATCTGTCCATGCTCTGTGAGCACCGCCGCGGGCAGCGCGAGTACTTCATCGCGGCTGGTGATGTCGACGACGTGACTGCTGAAGCGACTCCCGGCAGCCACGAGCGCGGCCGTCGCAGCCAGTGTCGACTCGTTCAGGTCGACTCCTGCCACAGAGGCCCCACTCGCCAGCAGTATCCGGGTGACTTCGCGTCCGATTCCGTTGCCTGCGCCAGTGACGACGAAGACGTTTCCCGTGATGTTCATCTGCTTCTCCTCGTGAGTGTGTCGGAGGTGGACCGTGCTGCGTGCGCGGCGGCGCGTCGGCCGCTGAAGATGCAGTCTGCGAGCGAGAGCCCGCTCATATGGCTATTCGAGCACACACCGACGGCGGTTCGTCCAGCGGCGGATGACCGAGTCGCCGACGCGCTGCACGAGACCGCCCCGCCGCCGGGGGCGACGCGTACTTGGCCTGGGTCGCGCACTGTTCACTGTGTCGCCACGTTGTTGTCGTGTCTCGCGGGTAGCATTCCGGGAAACTGCGGCCGAGGCGAGGAGCCGAACCGATGCGCAGCGCTGAGTACCCCGCCCCTGAGCAGATCCTTCTGCACCTGAGCGACACCCACCTGACTGCGGAGGGCGCGCGCCTGTTCGATCTGGTGGATGGTGCCGAGCGACTGGCCCGTGCGCTCGCCGCATTCGAGTCGTCAGGCATCACGCCCGACGTGATCGTGGTCACCGGCGACCTCGCTGATCGGGGCGAACCCGCCGCCTACGCGGCCCTCCGCGGCCTCGTCGAGCCGTTCGCGGAGAGACTGGGCGCGCGCGTGCTGTGGGTCATGGGCAATCATGATGACCGGGGGGCATTCCGCGAAGGGCTGCTCGATGAAGCGGCCGACCTGCGGCCGGTGGACCGGGTCGACGAGCTCAACGGGCTGCGCGTCATCACTCTGGATTCGACCGTTCCGGGCGAGCACTACGGCGAGTTGCGCGACGAGCAGTTGCAGTGGCTTCGGAATGAGCTGGCAACGCCCGCGCCGCTGGGATCGATCCTCGCGATGCACCACCCGCCGGTGCCCAGCGTGCTGCCGTTGGCGGTGGCCGTCGAGCTGCGCGATCAGTCACGGCTCGCCGAGGTTCTGCGCGGCACCGATGTGAGGGCGATCATCGCGGGTCATCTGCATTACTCGACCTTTGCGACGTTCGCGGGCATTCCGGTCTCGGTCGCATCATCGACGTGCTACTCGCAGGACCTCACGGTGCCGACCGGTGGCATGCGTCCGCAGGACGGTGCACAGACCTTCAACCTCGTGCACGTGTTCGATGACACGGTTGTGCACTCGGTCGTGCCGATCGAGGTGCCGAGCACGCTCGAGTACATCGACGCCGCGGAGGTCCGTCGGCGGCTCACAGCCGCAGGCATCCGTCCGACTGGCGGGGACCTCGACCCGGACGACGTGGATCTCGGCCCCACTCATGCGGGGGCCGGACCGTTCAGTGCGCCATCGACGGATGCTCGGGCTGAATCGACACCAGTGCATCGCTGATCTCGGCACGCTCCCAGGGCGGCAGCACCGGGAACATCTGGTCCAGCGTCGCGCGGATGGTGCGAATCCTGATCTCTTCGGGGAGTTCCGTCTCGCCGCCGTCGTTGAGGCAGAACATGTCCACATCGGTCCGTTCGGCGAGCCGCTCCATGCGTCGAAGCGAACTCGCGAGCGTCGTGTGCACGTATCGCACCCGCGGCTTGCTCGTGGCGACGGCCCGCCCCGTCAGGAGCGCGTAGTAATGGTAGAGGCTGTTGGTCACCGAGATGTCGGTGGCAGAGCGGAATCGAGACGCCGCGGTGCGCTCGAAGTCCTCAGAGAACTCGCGCTCGAGCTCGGTCATGACGCTCTTGCGCAGCGGCGTCGCGCAGTGCGAGAGGTCGCGCGTGATCGTGCGACCGAATCGGGCCCTCAGAAGTTCCCGGTTCACGCGAAGGCCATTGTCGTGCCCGCTGCGATGCGACGCGGAAGCCCCGGTGCCGATGCGCACCTCGGACTCGACGAACTTCGTCACCCCGGTCGATGTGAAGAACAGCTCCGGAGAGACCAAGCGGCCGAAGAACATGTCATCGTTCGCATAGAGGAAGTGCTCGGCGATGCCCGGGATCCGATGCAGCTGCGCCTCGACGGCGTGCGAATTGTGGGTGGGGAGGACAGAAGGGTCGGCGAAGAACTCCTCGCTGCGCACGACCGTGACCTTCGGGTGATCGATCAGCCACCCGGGCGCAGGGGAGTCGGTCGCGATGAAGATCCGTCGCACCCAGGGGGCGTACATGTGCACGCTCCGCAGCGCGTAGCGCAGCTCGTCGACATGACGGTACCGGGCAGGGCTGTCATCACCCTCGCCGACGACGTACTCGGCCATGCGCGCTGCCCGCTGGCGCTGGAACTCATTCGTCGATCCGTCGACCCACGAGAAGACCATGTCGACGTCGCCGGTGAACTCGTGCGACTGCGGGTCGAACATGCCGTCGATCGTGCGCCAGCGGCGGCCGTATCGTTCGACATCGACGAAGACGAGATCCTCGCGAGGGATGACGCGGCGCGTGAGCGCGTTGTCATTCGGCGCCTCGACGAGTCCGCCGTGCAGACGCCAGAACTCCAGACGCGCCCCGAGCGACGCGCCATAGCGCAACGCGCGATTCGTCGTGATTCGTGGACGATACACGCGCACGGCGTGCGGGCCGGCAGCATTCCCCGCAGTCGGGGCGGATGCTTCACTCGCGAGCACGGGGGGCTGCTGCTTCGCTTTGAGATACAGCGGCTCGCCATCGCACACGGCCGCCAGTGCGTCGATGGCCCGGGCGTGCGCATCGACGTCGACCACAAGGGCGGGGACGGAGTGCTCTCCTCGGATCAGGACGACTTCGATCCCGGCATCCTCCAGAGCGGCCGCGACGAAGAGCAGGTCATCGATGCGCGCTTGTTGCGGTGTGACGGAGTCGTGGAGAAGGTGCAGGACACCCCCGTGCAGGACGACGTCGTCGCGATCAAGGAGACCAGACCACGGATGCGGTTGCCCTGGGGCGAGTGCGAGTGTCGGCATCGATACCTCTTTCGTGACGTTAGAGGCGCGAAAGCGCCGGAAGACGGGAGAACCCCCGGGCGCGAACGTCACTTTTGAGCACCGTGGGCTACAACACTCCGGCCGCGCCGATCATTCCCTCGGGCTTTCCCGAACCGGCCGTGAGTATCCGCAGCGCATCCACCCCCTTGCTTTAAGAGAACTCACAGAGCCGTCGGTAGCGTCCGGTGCCAGCGGCACCCTCGCCGCTCGGAGATGCGAGGCACAACAGTGAAGAAGACACGCGCACGTTCTGTCACGTTCGCGACGACGGCGTCGGCGGTGTTGGTGTTCAGCCTCGCGGGATGCGCGAATCCGCTGGATCTGGTCGCCGAGGGCGTTTCGGAGAGAATCATCAGCGAGGTCACCGATGGTGCCGTCGTCGATATCCTCTCTACCGAGATCCCCGCAGATTTCCCCGACATTCCTCGGCCCTCGGGCACCCCTGCTCAGGCATTCACCGTGCAGGGGGATGACGGTCCTATGTGGACGCTTTCCTACGTGTTCTCCGACGACGAAGAACACTCCCGCCTGGGAGAAGCCCTTATCGCCGCCGGGTTCAGCGAAGTGTCCAATGGCAACGTCGGTGAGATCTTGACCGCTCTCTACTCCAATGACGAGTTCACCGTGGTGGTCAGCCAGGTCCCGAGCGATGTCGGATTCGGTCTGCAGTACGTCGTGACGGCGGGCTAGCCGAGGAGATCACGAGTTTAAGGAAACTCACAGAGCCGCTCCTAGGCTCCTGTGCAGCCGGGCTCATCGCCGGCTGCGGACCTACAGACAGGAGATCTCTTGCGACTCTCACACGCTCTTCGCGCAGGAAGCGCGGCGGTGATCCTCAGCCTGATGTGGGTCACGACCGCGTGCGCCGCGGACCCCGACCCCGACTCCGCGCAGAGTACGGACCAAGGCGGGACCAGCCAGACCTCAGCCGACGAGGCTCTCGACGTCATCACGGATGCTGCTTCGGGTTCGGACGCCGATGGAGACGACGGGCGCGCCTTCGGCTCATCCGATGACGCGGTGATCCAAGCGGTCGAGATCACGTTCAGTAGTAAGAACGGGACTGCGGAATGGGTGGGTTCGACCCTGCGGGTCACGATGGACGGATCCGTCGGTGACCCGACCGCCAAGACTCCGTGCCTTGCGCTGGAGGCCATCATCGCCGCCGGCGAAGACGCCACCGTCGTCTACGGCGACGGCGAGATCATCTGCGCCGACCGCCACAACACCGACTGAGGCGGGTGCGACTCACCGGCAGGTGAAACGCACTGTGCCGGTGCCGAGATCCGTGCCCTGGTCATCCCAGCTGTTCCCGGTGGCGACGTATCCATCGCCTTCCCTGACCACGGTGAGGCCGTCTCCCGTCGAGGCGCCGAGCGCGACGAATTCATCGGTCGAATCGAAGGGGCGGTCGGTTCCGATGTGGATGCGAAACTCGCCGAGCACATCGGCGTCCATCTGCATGAGCCCGCCGTCGAGGAAGCTGGGCTGGTCGGATCCTGCCTCTCCGCCGGGGCCGGCGAGTTCGACCTCGCTGTCCTGATACACCCCACAGAGTGTGAGGGTGAACGAGAACTCCCGGCCGCCCATGGAGACCGTCGCTGTCCCGGCATCCGTGGACTCTGACTCTTGGCCAGGATCCTGATCGGCCGGGGCAGTGTCAGATTGTGGCGCTGCCGCTGCGTCGGAACTCTCCGTCTCACCTTCTGCGTTGCCCGCACATCCGCTGAGCATCAGGAGCGAGGCCGCCGCCCCGGCGAGGAGCGCCGTGAGCCCCCGCATCCGCCCGCTTGCGCGGGGCATTCTGCGCGGAGTGTTCACGAGGCTGTCGGTCGTCATGTGCGCGGCTCTTTCCGTCGGAGTTCGGACGCTGGTCGATGGAGTCTGCTGGTGCGTGGGCGCTATCGCCGCTGGAGAAGGTACGAGGAGTCGTCCATTCGGTTGGTCCACACCATCGAATCGGCGTCCCACTCCGTGACGATGTAACCGGGTGCTTGCCCGGGAAGGATCATCCGCTCGCCCTCCCACGTGATCGCCGCGCGGTTCTCTGCGCGATCAGTGATGCCGGTAACGTCCTGGCAGTAAAGGAGCTGAGTGTTCGTGGGGAAGACGAAGCGAATGTCCTGTTCGACGGGCTCGAAACCGCTGCCGTCGTCGTAGTGCGTGTGCTGCCATGCTCCGACGATCAGAGACTGCAGGTCACCCGCCTTGTCGGATGGCGCCGTAGCTCCAGGGGGTGTCAGGGGAGCGGAGTCCCAATCGCAGGAATCCGCCTGCTCGACCCGGTCCGTCTGGCCGACGTCTTTCTTCGCCGCAGCAGCGGGCTCGATCGAGGAATTCTGCGGCGCGGGGGCATCGGAAGTGTCCGTCGCCTCGGACGGCTGACCGGTGGCGCAGCCGACCAAGACCAGAGCGGTGACGAGCGACATTGCCGCGATTCGCAGCGCGCGTGGTGACATCGACAGTTCTTTCCTCCGGGTGATCTGATCACCATAGGTCGGCGTGTCTAAAGGGTTCTTAGGGTGGGCTTTAACGCCAGCTATGGTGGCGCTATGCCCTCGACGACGCGGTTCGCTCTCGCTTTCTCCGGTCGGGATCCGATCGAACAGGCCGGCCATGTGACCGAGTTGCTGGCACAGCCGCAGGTAGACGAGCCCGCCGTGCGCACTCGTCTGCAGAGCATCCTCGCCTCGGCGCTGATATCGACCGACCCCCTCGCAGCCCGGCGCGCGGCCGAGGATGCGGCACACGAAGCAGAACGGGCCGGCGACGATGTCTCGCGCGCATGGGCGCTGGTTGCCTCCACCGTCGTGGACGTTTCGCCCGACCGGGTTCCCCAGCGCCTCGCCGACACCCGTGAGGCACTGCGCATCGCCGAGGTAGCGGGGGAGTCGGAGTTTGTGCCCACCGCCTACTTCCTTCATCTCAGCGCGCTCGCCGATCTCGGCCTCATCGCCGAGGTGGATGCGGCGCTCAGCGAGACCGGCGCGCTCGTGAGCGCGTTTCCCTGGTTGGCGGACGAACGCCACGCCGCGTGGTTTCGATGTTTGCGCGCAACGATCGACGGTCAAGCGGGCCGCGCAGAGCAGATCGCCGATCGGGCGCTGCAGATTGCGCTGGACAGCGGCGACCCTGACGCGCGGAGCGTGTGGGTCGCTCAGCTCGCGATCATCCGATGGATGCAAGGACGCGTCGTCGAACTCGAGCCGGCGTTCCTGCACGCCAGGCAGAGCGTTCCTCACGAACCGGTCTGGGCGGTGTCACTGGCGTGGATGTGGCTACGTCAAGGACGCAGAAGTGCAGCCCGCTCGCTGGTGGCCTCTCTTCCGCCGTTCTCGGAATTCCCCCAGGACCGCAATTGGCTCGCCACCGCGTGCATCCTCGCCGTCTCGGCGGTCGAGTTGGGAGAGACCGAGATCGCTGCCGCCGCCGGTGATGCTCTGCGTCCGTACGAAGAGCGGCTCGCCACGATCGGCCTCGGCGTCACATGTTGGGGAACCGGATCCCGCCCGCTCGCGCTCGTCGCCCTGGCTCAGGGAGACACAGAGGGAGCGATCCGGCATTACCGTCGGGCGATCGAGGTGACGGGAAGGATCGGTGCGCACCCGTGGCTTGCCGAAGCGCAGGTCGAGCTGGCCGCGATCCTGGCAGACCGCGGCGACGCCGACAGCCTGCAGGAGGCATTCGTGCTGGCATCGGAGGCCGCCGCCACCGGTAGGGCACTCACACTGCACGGCATCGAGCGGGCTGCGGCGGGGCTCCTGGCATCCCGAACCGCATCGGGCGCGCCGCCTCGACCTGCTGAGCACCTCGCCGCGCCGCCTCCCGCACCGAGGATCGAGGTTCTGGGGACGTTCGACGTCATCGCGCACGACGGCACCCCGGCTCGCTGGCAATCGCGCAAAGCACGTCAGCTTTTGAAGATCCTGGTCGCCCGGCGCGGAATCGCGATCAACCGTGACAGCCTCATGCAGCTGCTATGGCCGGACGAGGCACCGCAGAAGGTGGCCAACCGATTCTCGGTGGCGGCCACGACGGTGCGACGCGCCCTGGACCCGCTCGGGCAGTTCCCTGGCGACACATACGTGCAGACCCAAGGGTCGGTCGTGCGGCTGTGCGTCGAACGGATCGACATCGACGTCGAGCGCTTCCTCACAGAGACGGCGCAGGCGCTCGCCACGCAGCCGCTCACCCCCACTGCCGTGGACCGTTTGCGCGCGGCGCTGGACCTGCACCGCGGCGATGCGCTCGCCGAGGAACCCGAGGAATCGTGGGCGGTGGAGCTGCGCAGCGAAGTGGACGGCGCGTTCTTCGCCGCCGCACACAGCCTTGCCGAAGCGTCACAGGAACTCGGGGATGAGCTCACCAGGCTCGAGTGCTACCGCCGCATCCTGGCCATCGACGGCTACGACCAGCGCGCCCATGAGGGCCTGATCGACGCGCTGACCGCGCTGGGCGCCCACGGTCAGGCCACCGCTGCCGGGCACAGTTACCGGCAGAGGATGAACGAGCTGAATATTCCGCTCGATACCTCGGGCTGAGGCTCGATAACCAGAGGAGCACCATGCAGCAGCGCGCATTGGGCGGCACCGGCCGTCAGGTGTCGGCGATCGGTCTGGGCACGTGGCAGTTGGGTGCCGACTGGGGTGATGTCTCGCAGGACGATGCGCGCGGCGTACTCGCGGCAGCCGCCGACGCAGGGGTGACCCTGTTCGACACCGCCGATGTCTATGGCGACGGACGCAGCGAGTCGATCATCGGCGATTTCCTCGCCGAGCGACCCGGTCATGCAATCACCGTGGCCACCAAGATGGGGCGCCGGCTCGCGCAGGAGCCCGAGAACTACACGAGAGAGAACTTCCGCGCCTGGGCCGAGCGCTCGCGTCGGAATCTCGGCGTCGACACGCTCGACCTCGTGCAGCTGCACTGCCCGCCGACGGCCGTCATCGAAGATGACGTGACGTTCGACGAGCTCGACGCGCTGGTCGACGACGGCGTCATCGACGCGTACGGGGTCTCGGTCGAAACGTGCGCGCAGGCGCTCGCGGCGATCGCACGCCCGAACATCACGAACGTGCAGATCATCCTGAACCCGTTCCGGCTCAAGCCTCTCGACGAGGTCCTTCCGGCCGCGGCGTCCGCCGGTGTCGCGGTGTTCGCCCGCGTGCCGCTGGCATCGGGCCTGCTGTCCGGGCGGTACACGCGCGAGACGACCTTCGCCTCCGATGACCACCGCACCTTCAACAGGCACGGGGAGGCGTTCGACCGCGGCGAGACGTTCTCGGGCGTGGACTTCGAGAAGGGTCTTATCGCCGTGAGCGAGCTCGCCGCAGCCGTCCCCGAGGGGGCGACGCTGCCCGCCACGACGCTCGCATGGATCGCCGGACTGGAGGGCGTCACCAGCGTCATACCGGGGGCGCGCAACGTCGCCCAGGCCCGGGCGAACGCGGGCGCGGCCGACCTGCTGGACACGGATCTCAGCGAGTTCGACCGTGCCGTCCGTGATGTCTACGACCGGATGCTGCGCGCCTCCATCCACCCGCTGTGGTGAGTCGTCGTCGCGTGAGGCGTCGCCGGATCGCTGCCGCCGTCGCGCTCGCCGCGGTCGTCGCGACGGGACTCGCCGTACACACGCTGCTCCCCGACATCCCCGCGACGGACATCGCGGGCGATGCCCTGTATGCCGTCGCCGCCTACGCCTTCGTCATGGTCCTCGCCCCGCGCTGGCATCCACTCGCGGCAGCGGGCCTTGCGGCGGCCTGGTGCGTCGCGGTCGAGCTCTTCCAGCTGACGGGCGTTCCGCTCGCGCTCGGCGCCGAATTCCCGCCGGTGATGCTCGTGCTCGGCACTGTCTTCGACGCGCGCGACCTCGTCGTCTACGTCGCGGCCATCGTCGTGGCGGTGGTGATCGACCTCGTCGTAGCGCGCGCGACAGCCCGCGTGAGACGGCGAACCTAGCCGACCGTGATGAAGCCGCGCATCGCGTCGAGAAGCCTGCCCGCGAGGCCTGTCTCCTCTGCCATCTCGGCACGGATCTCGACCACCCGATCGGGCACGTCGCTGATGATGCCTCCGGCTCCCCGCCGGAAGTGCTCTCGGATGCCGGCGTCGTCGTTCACCGTCCAGACCCAGAAGCCGTAGCCCTTGCGCTCGGCTGACGCCTGGACCGCTTCACTCGCGGTCCACTGTTCCACGACGATGAAGTCCGCGGGGGTGTCCGGCGCCTCGTCTCCGGCGAACGCCATCGTGTAGCCCACCGTGAGGTCGGGCCGCAGCGTTTTGAGACGCGCGACACTGGCCGCATCGAGCGAGTGGTAGATGTTGCGCTCGAGCAGGCCGAGCTCCTCGAGCTCGGCGACGAGCAGGTCGACGTGATCGTCGGTCTCGCCCCCGCCCAGCTTGATCTCGATGAGGAGCGGCAGGTCGAGCTCGTCGGCGCGCGTGACATATTCGGCGACCGTCGGGATGGTGCTGGTGTGCCCGAGCGCATCCCGCAGCGTGAGTGCCTGCAGTTGCGGCGTCGTGAGGTCTTTGACCGCGACGTCCTCGCCCGCCAGGCGACCGAGCGTCGCGTCGTGCATCGCGACGAACCCTCTGTCGGCCGTCTGCATGAAATCGACCTCGACCATGTCCACACCCGCCTCGGCTGCCGCATCGAGTGATTCGAGGGTGTTCTCGATCCCGCCCGGCGTGAACCCGCGGTGCGCCAGCGACAGGGTCTGCGGCGCCTCGGAGATCCGCTGCATGGGACCCAGGCTCGCGAGGCCGAGGGCGACGGCGGCAAGAACCGAGACGGAGACCACGACGGTCGCCGCACCGCGCGAATGCTCGTGGAGGACAGAGCCCGTGGCATCCGCCGTCGTTCGGTCCATCCCCAGCCACTGCGCCGGGACCCTGTCGCGGTGGCGCCGCACGAAGACGACGAGGATGCCCGCGATCCACGCCGCGACGACACCCGCGAGGACGGCGCCGGCGACGCGCACAGCGCCGAGGCTGAACGCCGCCACGGCGGGGGAGAGGGCCGGCGCGGCGGCATCCGTCACGAGGGTCGGCAGGATCGCCACGACCGTGAGCGCCGCGCCGGCGGCAGAGGCGACGATCATCGCGCCGACGATGGCGAGGGCGAGGGAGAGCCCCCGCACGCCCCACGTCAGCCGCAGGCTTCCGCGCAGCGCGCGTCCGCCCGTCGCATCGGTGAGCGCGAACAGAGGCAGGCTCGCTGCCAGCAGCAGGTTCGCGACGGCCAGGCCCACGAAGAAGACGATGAGGATCGTGCTGCCGGTGGCCGACTTGCTCAGCTCGCCGGTGACGAACCGCGGCACCGCGATGCCGTGAGTGAGCGCCGAGAGGAAGCCGAATCCGCTCAGTGGAAGCACGACGAACAGGTAGCCCAGCAGCGCGAGCGACGAGGGCCGGACGAGCTTCTTCGCCAGCCGGACCAGCTCACCCCCGAGACCCCGGAGTGACAGCGACCCTCGCGCGGTGACCTGGTCGACCGCCACGATGAGCACGGTGAACTGCAGCGCGACGATCCAGAACGCCAGCGTGCAGATGATGACGATGAGGCCCAGTGAGAACGGCAGGCCGCCCGTGATCTGCAGCTGACCGAGGTCGAGGCCGGTCATCCCCGCCGCGCGCAGCGCCTCGCGGAAGAGCCAGTGCACGAGCGGCAGCGAGATCCCGAGGATGACCAGCTGCGTGACGAGGACGACCGCAGCGAGCTTCGCGCCGCCGGAGCGCACGAGGCGCAGACCGCCGACGAACAGAGAAGCGGATGCTGCCCAGAAGCCCGGCGTCTGCGTGACGCGAACGGTCACCGGCGCACTTTGCGATACGGGTGGGTCTGCACGCGCTGTGTCGCCTCACCGACGAGCTGCTCGGTCGACCGGCGCTTGCGTGCGCTCGCGATGATGCGCCGGGTCGTCCGCGCGGCGGCGCGCAGGTTCATGGGGCGCCCTTCGATGCCGAACAGCAGCAGCGCCCACTCGGGCAGGAGCGAGAGGATCGCGTCCTGCACGTTGACCGACACGAAGACGGCGGCCGGGTTGCCCTTGAGCGACGGCTTGCGCAGCGACCGCGAGAGACGCGCCGCCGGCAGGGTCAGCGCCATCCAGTCCTTGTTGCCGTCGATGTAGGCCTCGAGTTCGGCGCGCGTGGCGGGGAGGAGCGCGGGGTCCGTGACACCCTGCAGGCCGGCCGCGATGCGCTGCTCCGAGACGAACTCGTCCTGCTCAGCGGGCGTGAGATCGGGACCGAACTCCTGGGCGGCACGCAGCACGCCGTAGACGAGCGCATTGTGCGTCCACGCGAGCCACGGCTCGTGGTCGGCGCGCAGCTCGTTCCCCGTCTCGGGATCGGTCCACACGGCACGTGCGTGCAGTCGCCGGACGGCCTCCGCCGCGGCATCGGCGTGCGCCTTGTCGCCGAAGATCGTCGTGTCGACGTAGCGGCCCGTGCGCTCGCCGCGGCCCTCGATGTCGCTGGAATAGCCGCTGGCCGCCTCGAACAGTCGCATCATCATGGGGTTGAGCGACTGCAGGAGGATGCCGGCGACACCGCCGAGCTTGGACGACGGGTCGGCGAAGACGCGCCGGCTGACGCTGCCGGGTGCGAAATAGCCGTCGCCCTCGGATGCTGCTGATCCTCGTGTCGCGGGCGCGCCGCTGTCTGTCGTGGTCATGATCCCCTGATCTCGTGTCTCGACGCGCCGTCTGCGGTTCCCCCTCGCGTGCGGGCGCGCGGTTCTCAGCCTAGAGTCCGCTCTCGGCGGACGCTGCCACGCGCGGCCGTATCGCGCCCTCCCGTAACCCGCCCGGCACCCTCCCCGTCACCCGCCGAACACCCACGTCTCACCCCATTTCGGCCGTCGCCAGAACACGGTCGAATGAGCTTGCTCTCATGTCTGCCATCGGCCATGGTTGACCCCGAACGGCGCCGCGATGCAGAGGTATCCCGGCGTCGATGGTTCTCTGCCGCACCGTTTCGCGCCGGCCACAGCCGCGCCGGTGACTGAAAATGATTGGACACGTCAAGCGCATGTGCACACGAGTTGTATGGCCCGATGCCAACGGATCGGTCATCGTCGGCCGGAACATGGATTTCCACATGGACCTCCTCTCCAACCTCTGGAAGCTGCCGCGCGGACTCGAGCGCACCGACGGCGTGAACGGCGACCTCACCTGGACCGCCAAGTACGGCAGCGTCGTGGCCACGGCCTTCGATCTGATCGCCTGCGACGGGATGAACGAGGAGGGTTTCGCGGGACACATTCTGTGGCTCGCCGAGTCCGACTACGGCACGCCCGGCCCGACGGACACACAGCTGAGTCAAGCCGTCTGGCTGCAGTACTACCTCGACAACTTCGCCACCGTCGCGGAAGCGGTCGAATGGACGAACCAGTCGCAGGTCGCGATCGCGCAGCTGTTCGATCCGACCGGTCACCTCGTGCCGACCCTGCACCTCGCCATCAACGACGCCACCGGCGACTCGGCGATCATCGAGTACACCGACGGCACTCCGACGGTCTACCACAGCCGCGACTACCAGGTCATGACGAACTCGCCGACGTTCGACAAGCAGCTCGAGCTCGCCAAAGAGATCACGGGTCTGGGCGGCACCCAGCCGCTGCCCGGATCGACCCTGGCGAGCGACCGCTTCGCGCGCGCCTCCTACTACGTGGCGCACCAGGAGCAGCCCAAGACGCAGCTCGAGGCGATGGCGGCCATGTTCAGCATCATCCGCAACGCGGCTCAGCCCTTCCGCACTCCGGAGCCGGGCAAGCCCGACGCTTCGCAGACCCTGTGGCAGGTGGTGCTCGATCTGACCAACCGGCGCTACGCCTTCGAGTCGACGACTCGACCGAACATCGTCTGGGTCGACTTCGACGACCTGAGCTTCCGCGAGGGCACGAAGGTGCTCAAGCTCGACCTGGTGAGCCGTCTCGCGCTGGAAGGCGGCCTGGTCGGAGACGCGAGCCACCAGTTCAAGGATGTCGGCGAGCTCGGTCACGAGCTGCTGGCCGCGGGTGTCTCCGCGCTCGAGCTCGTCGCGAAGAAGCAGGACGAGTTCGCCGCAGTCGAAAAGGCCGTCCAGGACCTGGTCGGCACGAAGAAGTAGACGGCGAGAGCACTCATCCAGCGCGGGGACCACGCGCTCATGACACATGCCCCGTGGCCGAGGCAGCGAACGGCCACGGGGCATTCTCCTCGCATCGCCAGAGCTCGCGCCTACGATGGGCGGGTGGGATCCGGAGGGCGAAGGGCGACCAGAGCGGTCATCACCACCGCTGCGCTCGCGGCCGGTCTCACCGTGCTCGCCGTCGATTCCGCGCTCGGCGCGACGGTCTACGCGATCGACGCTCCGCTGGCGATCGCCCTTGCCGCCGCGCTCGGAGCAGCCATCCCCCTCGCGTTCGTGCGGCCACGCCTCGCCGCGGCGCTGTCCGTCGCCGCCGTGCTCGCCTTCGCGATCGTGAGCGTGCCTCCGGCAGCCGCGCCGTGGCCGGCGAGTGTCGCCGCAATGGTCGCCGTCGCCCTCACCCTGGGCGTGGTCGGCACCACCGCCCCCCGCGTCGTCGGCGCCGTCGCATGGGGGGCCGGTGTCGTCGGCCTGCTCGTGATCGTGGCGGTGCGCGACCATGGCGATGTCCAGACCGGACCGATCGTCGCGGACCTCGTCGTGTTCGCCTCGCTGGGCGTGCTCGCGCTGGGCGGCGGGATGCTGCTGCGAAGCGCCCGCGAAGCACGACGTCTGCTCGCGGTCGAACGCGAAGTGTCGGCGGCCGAGACCGCTCGCCGCCAGCTCGCCGAGGAGCGCACGCGCATCGCGCGCGAGCTGCACGACATCGTCGCGCACGGGATGTCGGCGATCCAGGTGCAGGCCGCGAGCGCACGGTACCGCCTGCCCGACCTCGCGCCCACCGCCGCCGACGAGTTCGACGAGCTCGCCACGACAGCACGCACCGCGATGAGCGAGATGCGACAGCTGCTGAACGTGCTGCGCGAGGACGACCCGGCCGAGTCGGCGCCCCAGCCCGGGCTGCGCGAACTGGCCGAGCTGCTCGCACGGCCCCCGCACGGCGGTCCGCTGACGACCCGGGGCAACCTGCTCGACGGTCCCGACGACCCACTCACCGGACTCACCGTGTACCGCGTCGTGCAGGAGTCGCTGAGCAACATCGCGCGGCACGCGCCCGGCGCCGAGACGTTCGTGCGCCTCGACCGCGACAGTGCGGGCAGGATCGCGATCGAGGTGCGGAACACGCCGACCCCCGGCATCCGCCCACCCGTCACGGACGGGGGAGGACACGGGCTTCGCGGAATGCGCGAGCGCGTCGAACTCGCGGGCGGCGAGCTCGCGGCAGGACCCACGCCCGAGGGCGGCTTCGCGGTGATCGCGCGGCTTCCCGCCAGGAAGGACGACTGACATGCCGATCTCGGTACTCATCGCCGACGACCAGTCGATGGTGCGGGCGGGGTTCGCCGCGATCCTCGACGCGCAGCCCGACATCTCCGTCGTCGGACAGGCCGCCGACGGAGAGGAAGCGATCACCCTGGCGCGGCGGTTGCGGCCCGACATCGTGTTGATGGACGTGCGGATGCCGGGGGTCGGCGGCCTCGAAGCGACACGCGTCCTGCGCGATGAGCACACGCACGGACATCGCCCGCTCGTCATGATGCTCACGACGTTCGATGCGGACGAGTACATCCACGACGCGCTCGCCGCGGGAGCGAGCGGATTCCTGCTCAAAGATGCCACTCCGGCCGACCTCATCGCCGCGGTGCGGGTCGTCGCCGCGGGAGACGCGCTGCTCTCGCCGCGGGTCACGAGGCGCCTGCTCGAGCGCTTCGCGGCCCAGCGGCCGCCCATCAACCGTCACGCGCTGCGCCTGAACGACCTCACCGAGCGCGAGCGCGAGATCCTCGTGCTCATCGGTCACGGACGTTCCAACGCCGAGATCGCCGCCGAGCTGTTCATCGCCGAACAGACCGTCAAGAGCCACGTGAGCCGCATCTTCTCGAAGCTCGACGTGCGCGATCGCGTCCAGGCCGTCATCCTCGCCTTCGACGCGGGACTGGTCGAACCGGCGTCCTGACCCCTACCCCGGTAGGGGGTGTGATTCGCACCGGGGATGGATGCCGCGTGCGAAACCTTGGCGAGACGATTCTCGTGCGGCGTCGTGGACGCGTCGCCGGAAGGTCTCGCATGTCTCTGCTCACCGCTCGTCGGGCTCTGCCCGCCACGGATCGCCCGCCCCTGGTCGCGCGGGATTCGGCCGTCGATGTCGCGCGCGCCGCGTGTCTGGTGATCGTCGTCGCGCTGCACGCCATGATGGTCGGCGTCAGCGCGCCGGACGGTGCGCCCGTCTTCGAGAACGCCATGTCGATGTGGGACGGCTTCGCCGCGACGACCTGGGTCGTGCAGGTCATGCCGCTCTTCTTCGTGCTCGGCGGATTCTCGTCGTTCGCCGACTGGACCCGCAGGCGTGCCGGGGGAGAGCGAGCGGGCACGTACATCGTCGGACGCGTGCGGCGGCTGACGGTTCCGGCACTCGCGGCGCTCGTCGCGACCGGGGTGTTCCTCGCGATCCTCACGATCGTCGGCGTCGACCCTGCCATCGTCGCCGAAGCCGGGTTCCGCATCAGCCAGCCGCTCTGGTTCCTCGCCGTCTATCTTCTGTGCACGCTGCTCGTGCCGATCGCCGTCGCGTGCCACGAGCGCGCGCCGGCGCTCACCGTGGGCCTGCTCGCCGCGGCCGTCCTCGCCGTGGACCTGACGCGCATCGCGACGGGTGTCGAAGCCGTGGGCCTGGCGAACCTGCTCTTCGTCTGGATGCTCGTGCAGCAGCTCGGATACTTCGTCGCCGACGGGCGACTGTCCTCGCTCGGTCGAGGCCGCATCCTCCGGCTCGGCTCGGCGGCTCTCGCGGTTCTCGCCCTCACGACATCGGCCGGCCTCTATTCGGCGGATCTCTTCGACGCGCTCAACCCGCCCACCGGCGCGCTCGTTCTGCTCGGTGTCGTGCAACTGTGCGCGTTCGAACTGCTGCGCCCCCGCCTGCGGGCGTGGCATGCGCGCGCGCCGATCGCGCGTGCGACGCGAGCCGTCGGCGCGCACGCCATGACGGTGTACGCGTGGCACATGCTCGTGCTCCTCGCCCTCGCCGGGGTGCTGCTGCTCCTGCCGATCGACCTTCCCGCCCCCGTCTCCGCGGACTGGTGGGCCTCCCGGCCCCTGTGGCTCGTCGCGGCGGGAGTGGCGACCGCCGTCGTCGCCCGCGCCGCAGGCGTGTTCGAGCGCCGACCCTCGCGCACATCCCGGCGCACGGGATGGGCGGCATTCGGGATCGCGGCCGTCTCGGCGCTGGGCATCGTCGTGATCCTCGCCGGCACCGGCTCGCTCGCGGCGTGGATCATCGGCGCCGCTCTGGTCGGTTTCGGCGTCTACGCCGCCCGCGCCGGGGGCCGGCGCGCGAACGGCCGGAGGGCGCCGGGCGCCGTCACGTCCTCGCGAGTGATCGCCGCGGGCGCTCGGGCGTCGCGAGACGGCTGACCAGCTCGGCCGCGAGAGCGCCCAGCCGGTCGTTGCACGCGTCGATCTCGTGCATCACGAGGTCGTGGTCGGCGCTCGTGAGCGATTCCTCCGCCTGCAGCGCGGCATCCCGGACCGTGTCGAGTGCGAGAGCGATGTCGGCGAGGTGCAGCAGGATGGCCGCGTTGTCGCCGCTGGAGGCGAGGAACGGGGCCCAGCGGCTGAGCGAGTCCGCCAGCCGTGCCCGCTCGTCGACGATGCTCTCACGCAGGAGATGCAGGTCGTCGGCGTAGTCGGGGGAGGACGGCGTCGTGCTCAGCGTCGGCAGTGCCCGCGTCACGATGCGACCGCGCGAGATCTCGCTGTGCTCGTCATCGGCGAGATCGTGCAGGAACTCCGAGAAGGCGAGACGGTTGACCGGCGCCCAGCGTCGGGCCGTGGACCGGGCGACGACACGGTCGAGCACCAGCACGGTGAGCAGGAACGTCACGAGCCCCGCGGCGAGGCCTGACAGCACCACGAGGTCCTGCCAGATGCCCGAGGCCACATCGAGCCAGATGATGACCGCGACGACGGCAAGCCCTGCCAGCAGGGCCACCGTGTCGCGCACGCGTCGACTGCCGTTCACCGCTGCGTTCCCTCCGTCGACGCTGCCGGTCGCCTCCGGCCCTGTGTTCGGCCACCATAGCCGCATTCCGCCCCGCGGCTCGTGGCTCGGCGGTTGTCCACAGGGGGTGCCGGCGGCGGAAGCGGGGGTGGCATGCTGGGGCACCGGAGCTCGAGCGAAGAGGAGACAGCAGTGATCGTCGACTTCGACGGAGAGGTCTTCCTCTGGCATGCCCGGCAGCAGCAGGACTGGTTCTTCGCGGGCCTTCCCGAGGCGCTGTCCGCCGACATCCGCGAGATCCCGCGACCGGTGCGCGGCTTCGGATCGGTGCGCGTCGAGGCGCAGATCGGCGGCTCCCGCTGGCGCACCTCGATCTTCCCCGACGTCGAACGGGGCGCCTACGTCCTGCCCCTGAAGAAGTCCGTGCGCGAGGCGGAAGGCATCGTCGACGGCATGACGGTCCGGGTGAGTCTGGACATCCTCGATGCCTGAACAACACGGGGAACTTGACGAGACATGAGAAATCTCTCATGATCAAGGGAGGGGGAGGCCGGGCCGCTCTGGGATCGCGCACATTCCGTCACGGGATGCACGTGTGTCTGCGGTGAACCTCACGCTCAGCGTCGTGTTCGTTCTGTTCGCGGCGCTGAGCGTTTCCCTCAGCGTCATCGACATCCGCACGCACCGGCTTCCGAACATCATCGTGCTGCCGGCCTACCCGATCACGATCGGGCTGTTGGCGCTGGCGTGCCTGCTGGGGGCCGACGGGCGTCGGTTGATCGGCGCGCTGCTCGCGATGGCGGGGATGTTCGCCTTCTATCTCGTGCTGCGCCTGATCAGCCCGCGCGGCATGGGCGGAGGTGACGTCAAGCTCGCCGGCGTCGTGGGACTCGTGCTCGGCTGGGTCGGATGGGATGCCGTCGCGGTGGGCTCACTCGCCGGCTTCATCCTCGGCGGGGTGTTCGGCACCGCGATGCTCGCACTGCGACGGGCGGATCGACGCACGCGCATCCCGTTCGGTCCGTTCATGCTCGCCGGCGCATGGGTCGGAATCCTCGCGGGTCCTGCCCTGAGCGCGGGGCTCGTGTCAACGGGTGCGTGAGCAGGGAAGCCCGTCGATAGCCTGACGACATGAACACTCCCGCAGCGCCTCGTCCGGGCCTCGTCGCGCGCGTCACGGCGTGGGCGCTCTCACTGCGGGCCGTGCGCGCGTTCCTGCACTACAGCGAGCATCGCGGACCGATGCTCGCCGACAGCGTCACCTACCGGACCCTGTTCAGCGTCTTCGCGGGGGTGCTGCTCGGGTTCTCGGTCGCCGCGCTGTGGCTCGCGGGCAACCCCGCGGCGTGGCAGGCGCTCATCGACGCCGTCGATGCCGCGATCCCCGGGCTCGTCGGCTCGATCGTCGACCCCGACGACATCCAGGCGCCCGCGGGGCTCACGATCGCCGGCATCCTCTCGCTCGCGGGGCTCATCGGCGCCGCGATCGGCGCGATCGGCTCGCTGCGAACGGCGCTGCGCACACTCGCCGACATCGTTCACGACGACGTGCTGTTCATCTGGGTGATTCTGCGCAACCTCGCCCTCGCGATCGGGATCGGCGCAGCCCTCGCCGCCGCCGCGGCGGCAATGGTCCTCACCGATGTCGGCATCGGCATGGTGACGGGGTGGGTCGGACTGACCGAGGACGACCCCCTCGCGGTCTTCGTCGCCCGGGCCGGCAGCATCCTGATCGTGTTCCTCTTGGACGCGACCGTGGTGGCTGTGCTGTTCCGCGTGCTGTCCGGCGTACGCCCGAGCCGGCGCGTGCTGCTGACGGGCGCGGCCCTCGGTGGCGTGGCTCTCACGGTGCTGCAGCAGCTGTCGTCGTGGTTCGTCGGGGGAGCGTCGTCGAACCCGCTGCTGGCGACCTTCGCGTCGCTCATCGCGCTGCTGCTGTGGCTGAACCTCTCGACGCAGGCCATCCTCATCGCGAGCTCGTACATGATCGTCGCATCGCGCGAAGACGCCGACCGCGTGCGCCAGCGTCACGGCGCGCCGTCGCTGACACTGCGTCGCGTGCAGCGTGCCGAAGACGCCGTGCACGTCGCGACGGACGAGCTTCGCCATGCGCGCGAGGCCGTCGAGAAGGAGCGCACCGAGGCCGAGAAGAAGCAGCGCGAAGAAGCCGCGAAGGACGATGTCAGGCGTACGTGACGAGTCCGAGCTCGACGGGCGAGACGAACCGCGGATGCGTCGGCACGACGCGCACGGTGTAGCCGAACCTGCCCGTCACCTCGAGCGGCAGTGAACCCGCGAACGTCGTCACCCCGTCGGCGGCGTCGCCGCTCGGAGCGAGCCGCTGCACGGCGGGCTCGGGCGTGAACGCGCCGTCGTCATCGGTCGGACCGTACACGAGCTCGACCGCGACGTCCTCGGGCGAGAGAGCATCCAGTCGCACGCGGGCGCGCACCTCGAGGGTGTCGCCGGCCCGCGCATGCTGCGGGATGCCCGAGCCGTCGACGGCGTCGATCCGCACGCCCGCCCAGCACTCCCGCACGCGCGCGACGTAGGCGGCGAGGCCCCTCGCCTGCGCGAAGTCGTCGGTGCGCAGCGCGCGGTCGTTGACGGATGCCGGCAGATACAGGCGCGTGACGTAGTCGCGCACCATGCGGTCGCTCGTGGCCTTCTGGCCGAGGTCGGTCATGGTGTGCCGCACCATCTCGAGCCATGCGCGCGGCGCGCCGCCCTCCTGGTCGTAGAACGTCGGTACGAGCTGGTGCTCGATGAGGTCGTACAGCGCCGCGGCTTCGGCGTCGTCGCGCTCCTCGTCGTCGGACGCCGTGTCGGCGGTGGGGATCGCCCAGCCGTTGCGGCCGTCGTGCCATTCGTCCCACCAGCCGTCGAGGATCGACAGGTTCAGCGCGCCGTTGAGCGCCGCCTTCATCCCGCTCGTGCCGCACGCCTCGAGGGGGCGCAGCGGGTTGTTGAGCCAGACATCGCATCCCGGATACAGGCTCTTGGCGAGGGTGATGTCGTAATCGGGGAGGAACACGATGCGCCCTCGCACGCGCGGGTTCTGCGAGAAGCGCACGAGCTCCTGGATGAGGAGCTTGCCGGAGTCGTCTGCGGGATGCGACTTGCCGCCGATGACGATCTGCACGGGGCGCTCGGGGTCCGTCAGCAGGCGGGTGAGCCGTTCGGTGTCGCGCAGCATGAGCGTCAGTCGCTTGTAGGTCGGAACGCGGCGGGCGAAGCCGATCGTCAGCACCGCGGGGTCCAGCAGCGTGTCGACCCATGCCGGAACCGCGCCGGAGCCGCCTTCGACGACGGATGCCGCGACCCGGCGGCGCGCCTCGGCGACGAGTTCGCCCTTCATCTGGGCGCGGATGCTCCACAGCTCGTCGTCGGACACCCGGTCGCGGTCGTTCCAATCATGGGCGTCGGCGTGCGCGTCGCCGAAGACCCGTTCGCTCAGCGACTTGATCGCGGGGTGCACCCAGGTCGGAGCGTGCACGCCGTTCGTGATCGAGGTGATGGGCACCTCAGCCGTGTCGACGCCGGGCCACAGCGCGCCGAACATCCCCCGGCTCACCTCGCCGTGAAGACGTGAGACGCCATTGGCATGCTGGCCGAGGCGCAGACCCAGGACGGCCATGTTGAACACGTGGGGATCGCCGCCGTCGTGATCCTCGATGCCGAGTGCGAGCGCACGCTCGACGTCGAGTCCGGCGAACAGCCCGCCGTCGAGGTAGGCCTTGATGAGGTCGCGCGGGAAGCGATCGATCCCGGCGGGCACGGGCGTGTGCGTCGTGAAGACGGTCGACGCGCGCACCTGAACGAGGGCCTCGCCGAACGACAGCCCGTCGTGCGATGCCAGCTCGGCGATGCGCTCCAGGCCCTGGAACCCGGCGTGCCCCTCATTCGTGTGGAAGACGTCCGGCTGCGCACGCCCGGTGAGGGTGCTCCACCGGCGTACCGCCCGCACGCCGCCGACACCGAGCAGCAGCTCCTGCAGCAGGCGGTGCTCACCGCCCCCGCCGTACAGCCGGTCGGTGACGCGGCGCAGCTCGTCGGTGTTCGACGGCGTCTCGGAGTCCAGCAGCAGCAGCGGCACGCGTCCGATATCGGCGATCCACACGCGCGCGTGCAGGCGACGGCCGTCGGGCAGATCGAGCGCGATCTCGACGGGGGAGTCGGACTCGTCGCGCAGCAGGGTCAGCCCGAGCCCGTACGGGTCGAGCACGGGGTAGCTCTCGCGCTGCCAGCCGTCATCGCCGATCGACTGGCGGAAGTACCCCGCACGATAGAAGAGCCCGATGCCGGTGAGGGGGACACCGAGATCGGACGCGCTCTTCAGATGATCGCCGGCGAGGATGCCGAGACCGCCCGAGTACTGCGGCAACGAGCCGTCGACGCCGAACTCGGGCGAGAAGTACGCGATGTGCTCGGGCACGGGGCCTTCGATCCGCTGGAACCACCGGTCGCCGGAAAGGTACGCCGTGAGCCGGGCGTCTTCGGCGTGCACGCGCGCGACGAAGGCGTCGTCGCACGCGAGATCGTCGAGGCGGTGCTGGCCGAGGGCGCCGAGCATGCGGGCGGGGTTCTCGCCGACCCGTGACCACAGCCCGGGGTCCATCGAGGCGAACAGCGCGTGCGTCGAGCGGCTCCACGACCAGCGCCAGTTGGCGGCGAGCCGATCGAGGGCGGCGAGCGGGGGAGCGAGGACGGGGCGGACGGTGAACGTTCGGATGGCCTTCACGCCTCGAGTCTATGCAGGGCGGCCGCGCGGCCGGATCGACCGGGGGATGCGGGGGTAGGCTCGGGCCATGGCACTTGCGAGACTGCATGGCGGCCCGCTCGACGGGCAGATCCTTCCGCTCGAGGAGGGCGTCACCGACACGTACATCGCCCCCTATGGCGAGGGGCAGCTCATCTATCGCCGCGAGGGCGACGAGACGCACACGGGCGACGACGACGGTCCCACCGAGGTCCGTTTCGTGTACGTCGAGGCGACCGAGGACATCGACCCCGATCCCGATGGCCGGGACGACTGATCCCGACGAGCCGATCCGCTCGGTCGAGATCGAGCTGACGTTCGACGTCGACGACGCCGCGCCGCTGCCCGAGTGGGAGGGCGTGCCGGGTATCGCGCGTGTCGAGGAGGCACCGCGTCGTGACCTGGACGCCCGGTACTTCGACAGCACAGGGCTCGAACTCGCACGCGCGGGTGTCGCCGTGCGTCGGCGCACGGGCGGTCCGGATGCCGGGTGGCATCTGAAGGGCCCGCGGGAAGGGCTCGCACGGGTCGAGCTCGGCTGGCCGCTGGGCCCCGACGACGACGTCGTGCCGTCGGCTGTGCGCTCCGCCGTCGCGGCGGTGACGGAGGCGCCGCTGCAGCTCATCGCGCGGATCCTCAACACCCGGACGCCGTATCTCCTGCTCGACGAAGAGGGCGGCATCGTGGCCGAGTTCGTCGACGACCGCGTCGTGGCGACCGACGAACGCTCCGGCACGGTGCGCCGCTGGCGCGAATGGGAGGTCGAGCTCGGACCCGCCGCATCGACCGACGCCGACGCGCGGGCGGCGCTGTTCGCCGCCGCCGGATCGGCGATCAGCGCCGTCGGCGGTGTGCCCGCGGCATCCGCATCGAAACTCGCGAGGGCCCTCGGGGAGTGACACGGAGAAGGGCCCGGCAAAGCCGGGCCCATCGACCCGGGTGAAGATCTCGATACGCCGGCTGCGGCGGCTACTCGATCTGACCCGACCCGCGTCAACGCTGCTGCGCAGCATTGATCCGGGTGAAGATCTCGATACGCCGGCTGCGCCGGCTACTCGATCTGACCCGACCCGCATCAACGCTGCTGCACAGCATTGATCCGGGTCGCGTCACATATTGATCATGTGACCGGCGAGGCCGTGGAAGGCCTCCTGAACGGCCTCGGACAGCGTCGGGTGCGTGTGCACGTTGCGTGCCGCCTCGAGCGCCGTCAGGTCCCACTTCTGGGCGAGTGTCAGCTCGGGAAGAAGCTCGGACACGTCGGGGCCGATCATGTGGCCGCCGAGCAGCTCGAGGTGCTCGGCGTCGGCGATGAGCTTGACGAAGCCGACGGGCTCGCCGAGGCCGTTCGCCTTGCCGTTGGCCGAGAACGGGAACTTCGCGACCTTGATCTCGTGGCCGGCGGCGCGGGCCTGCTCTTCCGTGAGACCGAACGACGCGACCTGCGGTGAGCAGAACGTGGCGCGCGGCATCATCCGGTAGTCGCCGAGCGTCATCGTCTCGGCCTTGCCGATCGTCTCGGCCGCGACGACGGCCTGCGCCTCGGCGACGTGTGCGAGCTGCAGCTTGGCCGTGACGTCGCCGATCGCGTAGATGTGGGGGACCGAGGTGCGCATGTGATCGTCGATGTCGATCGCGCCGCGCTCGGTGAGCTTGACACCGGTGTTCTCGAGCCCGAAGCCCTCGACCCGGGCGGCGAAGCCGATCGACATAAGCACTTTGTCGGCCTCGATCGAGCCCTGCGCGCCGTCCTTGCCCGTGTAGGTGACGGTGACCTTGTCGCCCGCGTCGACGACGGTCTCGACCTTGGTCGAGGTGAGGATGTCGACGCCGAGCTTCTTGTACTGGCGCGCGATCTCCTTCGAGACGTCGGCGTCCTCATTGGGCAGCGCGCGGTCGAGGAACTCGATGATCGTGACCTTGACGCCGTAGTTGGCGAGAACGAACGCGAACTCCATGCCGATCGCGCCGGCGCCGACGACGACGATCGACGACGGCAGGTCGCGCGTGAGGATCTGCTCCTCATAGGTCACGACGTTGTCGCTCAGGGTGACGCCGGGCAGCAGACGGACGGTCGACCCGGTCGCGATGATCGCGTTGTCGAACGTGATCTCTTCGGTCGCGCCGTCGGACGTGGTGACCGTGATCGCCTTCGGCCCGGTGAACGAGCCGCGGCCCTCGTACTCGGTGACCTTGTTCTTCTTCATCAAGAAATGGATGCCCTTGACGTGCGTGTCGGCGACCTTGCGGCTGCGATCCCACGCGGTGCCGAAGTCGAAGTGCACGTCGCCCGAGATGCCGAACAGCTCGGCCTTGTGGGTGAAGGTGTGCGCCAGGTCGGCGTTGCGCAGGAGTGCCTTCGAGGGGATGCATCCCACGTTGAGGCAGACACCGCCCCAGTACTTCTCTTCGATGATCGCGACCGAGAGGCCGAGCTGAGCGCTGCGGACGGCCGCGACGTAGCCGCCGGGGCCCGCGCCGAGGATGACGACGTCGTAGTGAGGCATGTGTTCCAGCCTAACGCTCGGAGGTGTTCGCGGAGTCGGCCTGAGCGGCCTTCGCGCGACGGGCTCGCGAGGCGACGAGGTAGATGATCCCGCCGACGACCGCCAGGAGCACGACGATGCCCGCGATGATCCACGGGGTCATGTCGGCGGCATCCGAGGGGGCCTCGGTGACCGGCGTCTCCGTCTCGGCCGGCTCCGCCGTCTCGACCGGCGCGCTCGGCTCGGTCGTGGGGCTCGTCTCGGCCGTCTCGGTCGGCTCCGGTGCCGGCTCGGGAGCGGCCGCCGTCACGGTGAAGCCGTACTCGCCCGAGATGGGGTGGCCGTCGCTCGAGACGACCTTCCAGAGCACGGTGACCGCGCCCTCGCCCTGCGCGACGAGCGGCACCGTGAGGGTGTTGTCGGCGGCGACCGGGTCTCCGGCGAGCTGTGTGCCCGCGGCATCCGTCACCTGGACCTCCGAGGCCCCGGCGTCGGGTGAGATCACTCCGCTGAAGGTGAGCGTCAGCTGGGCGGGGGACTCGTCGACGGTCGCGCCGGCGGCGGGATCCGACCCGATGAGCCGGTCGTGCGCCGCCGCGGGAGAGGCGATGAGAGCGGATGCCGCGACCAGCAGCACCGCGAAGAGGGCGAGGAGACCGCGGGAGACGCGGTGGGAAACCTGTGTCATCACGGTTCGAGCCTAGCCAACCCCTTACTGTGCGGGCGCTGTCCGCTTAGCATGACGGCAAGGCGGGACCACGCCCGCCTCAGCCGTGACGAGGAGGCCCGTGATGGACGCCATGATGATGGATGCCATGTCGAAGGACATGATGAAGATGCCCGGCATGGACACGATGGACATGTCCCTCATGCAGGCGTGCATGGACGCGTGCGCCGCATGCGAGCAGGCGTGCACGGTGTGCGCGACCCAGCTGATGTCGTGCGCCACGACGAGCATGAACTGCGCCGACATGTGCAACACGATGATGCGCTCGATGCTGCGCATGCAGGGGATGAACGCCACGGCGATGATGGCGATGCTCGACGCGTGCATCGAGATGTGCCGCATGTGCATGGACGAGTGCGCGTCGCACGCGGATGCCAGCGAGGTCTGCCGGATGTGCGCGCAGGCCTGTCAGGCGTGCATGGACGCGTGCATGGCCATGAAGAACGCGATGGCCTGAATCAGCCTCGCAGCACGTTGAACTGACGGCGTCCGACCGCCAGGACGTCGTAGCGCGCGTGCACGGCGACCGGCGTTCCGACGGCGACGGCATCGGCCGCGCCGGAGCCGTTCCACAGCTCGATGGCCTCGCCGTCGAGCGTGCGCACGACGACGGTGCCCTCTGCGGCATCCGTCTGCTCGACGATCGCGTCGGACCACTCGGTGGGAGTCGCCGATGCGAGGCGCGCCTGGATCAGGTGCAGCGCGTGGCCTCGGGCGAACGAGGAGCAGACACCGTCGAACGCGCACATGCACGTCGCAGCCTCACGCGCCGGGGCGGGTGATGTGCGAAAGTGCGGACTCGACACGGTGGGCTCCTGTCAGTAGGTTCGATCAGCCACGTTAGGCCGCCCGAGCGCTCGAGACATCCCGCGCGAAACACTGCGAAACACTTCGGCGGATCGCCGTCGACGGATCGGCGGATCCGGCTGTTTCACGGAGGGACCGATCGGATAGGCTTTGCGCAGAAGGAGGAGCACCGTGGAGGACAACCGTCGACCCGAACCGGACGACATCCGCCGTGGCGCGGGTGCCGAGCGAGCGCACGATACGACGCAGACGTTCGGCCACGATTCCGACCTCTCGTTCGTGCCGTTCGGCAGTGACCTGTCCGGTCCTGAACTCGATGCGATCGACGCGCTCCCTTCGGGAGCCGCGCTCTTCCTCGTGCGCTCGGGTCCCACGGCGGGTGCACGCTACCTGCTCGACACGGATGTGACCACCGTCGGACGCCACCCCGAGGCCGACATCTTCTTCGACGACGTCACGGTGTCGCGTCGGCACGCCGAGATCACGCGCAGCGACACATCGTTCGAGCTCGTCGATCAGCGCTCCCTCAACGGCACCTATGTCAACGGGGAGCGGGCCGACCGCGCGACGCTGCGCAACGGCGCCGAAGTGCGCATCGGCAAGTTCCGTCTGAACTTCTTCGTCTCACCCGCCGACCTGGTTCAGGCGGCGGACGACTGATGGCGGCTCCCGCCCCCCGCGAACGGTCTACGTCCGCGGGTCTGCTCAGCATCGGTCAGGTGCTTGCGCGACTCGCCCCCGAATTCCCCGGACTGTCGGCGAGCAAGCTGCGCTTCCTCGAAGTGCAGGGCATCATCACGCCCACGCGGACCGAGTCGGGCTACCGCAAATTCTCTCCCGCCGACGTCGAGCGGCTGCGCCTGGCGCTGACTCTGCAGCGCGACCACTTCATGCCGCACAGCGTCATCCGCGAGTATCTCGCCGACCTCGACGCGGGCCGTGAGCCCGTGCAGCCGGCGTCGGTCCCGTCGATCGTCCCGGCTCCGCGACGATTCCGCCGCGAAGAGCTCCTCGCGACGGCCGGAGCCGCCCCCCAGCTGCTCAACGACGCGATCAGCACGGGGATCATCGCAGGTTCCGAGAGCTACACCGATCAGACCGTCGCGCTGCTGCGCGCACTCGTCGCGCTGGATCGTCACGGCATCGAGCCCCGTCACGTTCGGGCCCTGCGCCAGAGCTCGGAGCGCGATGTCGCCCTCGTCGAGTCGGCGCTCGCACCGCTGCTGCGACGGACGGATGCCGGTTCGCGCGGCCGTGCCGCAGAGGTCGCTCCGGAGCTGGCCAAGCGACTCGAAGACGTGCGCGCCATCTTCGTCCGCACGGCGCTGGACCGGCTGCTCGGTTGAGCCGCGGCGCGACACGCCAGAGCGGATGTCATTGCTCGGGGCGTCGCGCTGATCTAGCGTGGAGGAGTCCGATGGGGAGGATCAGCGTATGACCGCTCGAGAAACGGCAGGCGAGCCGACATTCGTCGCCGACCTCCTCTTCACCGATGGCCTTCCGCAGATGGACGACGAGGCCGGCTACAAGGGAGCCGTCGCGGCACGCGCAGCGGGAATCACCTACCGCCAGCTCGATTACTGGGCGCGCACCGAGCTCGTCGAGCCGACCGTGCGCGGGGCATCCGGCTCCGGCTCGCAGCGTCTGTACGGGTTCCGCGACATCCTCGTGCTGAAGCTCGTCAAGCGACTTCTCGACACCGGCATCTCGCTTCAGCAGATCCGCACGGCCGTGGATCAGCTGCGTGCCGCCGGCATCCGCGACCTCGCCGGTACGACCCTCATGAGCGACGGTGCGTCGGTGTACCTGTGCACGTCCAATGACGAGGTCATCGACCTCGTCAGCCGCGGACAGGGCGTCTTCGGCATCGCCGTGGGCAAGGTGCTGCGCGAAGTCGAATCGACGCTCGTCGAGTTCGACCCGCAGGTGCCCGACATCCAAGACGAGCTCGCCGCGCGTCGCGCCGCCCGCACGGCCTGACCTCGTCGAAGGCTCGTCCCTGAGCCCCTCGAAGGGTGGCCCCGGCCGCCCCGGTCCCTGAGCTCGCCGAAGGGTCGTCGCCAGCCGCCCGGCGCTGAGCCTGCCGAAGGGTTGTCGCCAGCCGCCCGGCGCTGACCCTGCCAAAGGGCGGTCCCTGAGCTCGCCGAAGGGTCGCCCCCGGTCCCTGAGCTTGTCGGAGGGTCGTCGCTGGCCGCCCCGGTCCCTGAGCTTGTCGGAGGGTCGTCGCTGGCCGCCCCGGTCCCTGAGCTTGTCGGAGGGCGTCGCTGGCCGCCCCGGTCCCTGAGCTTGTCGAAGGGTCGTCGCCAGCGGCCCGGCGCTGAGCCTGTCGAAGGGTGGTCCCTGCGCCTGTCGAAGGGCGGTCCCTGAGCCTGTCGAAGGGTCGTGAGGCGTCGCCTCCGCTCGGTTTGCCCTTCTCACCGGCCCGCGCCCCGCGCTCCTGCCAGACCCGATGCGGGTCTCGCGGAGGAGACGCCACACTCCGCCACACTCGGCTCCTGAACTTCTCGAACGCGGAGGAGCTCGCCAGGGCGCAGCCACCCATTGCAACCGCCGGCTCCGATGTCGGAGGTGTGTTCTAGTGTTGGCGCATGGAAGATGAAGCCGAGCTCGTACATCTGGATCGGGTGGATCGGGTGGTCGAGGTCGATGGGATGGTCGCGGTGTTCACCGCGGAGCGCTATGTGGTGATCGATCGGTTGCGGGTGGCGGCGATGTCGGATGCTGCGCAGTATGGTGCCGGTCTTGCCGGGGTCGCGGAGCGTTCGGTGCGTCTGGAGCTGGCCGCGGCGTTGCGGATCACCGAGCATGCCGCCGAGCGCCTCATGGTCCGTGCCGATGCCCTGGTGCACCGGTACCCGGCCGCGTTGACCTCACTGGGGGCTGCCCGGATCAGCGAGCAGCATGCCGCGGTGCTGGTGGACCTGCTCGATCCCCTCGACCCTGTCCTGCGTGAGGCTCTCACCGCCCGCGCGGTCGCCCTGGCCGAAACACAGCCGGTGGGGGTGTTTCGCCGCAAACTCCGTGACCTCATCGAAACCGAACGGCACACCACGTTGACCGAACGGCACACGGTCGCGTTGCGGCAACGGCATGTGCGTGTGGAGACCGTTGATGACGGGATGGCGTGGTTGACCGCGTACCTTCCCGCCGTCGAGGCCCACGCCATCCACGGGCGGGTCACCGCGATCGCCAAGACCCTGGGCGGTGACGACGATGACCGGTCCCTGGATGAGCGCCGCGCCGATGCGCTGTGCGACCTCCTCATCGACGGGGACACCACCACCCACCCCGACAGTGCCCGCGGGATCCGGCCCACCGTTGTCGTGACTGTCCCGGCGTTGGCGCTGCTGGGCACCGGGGAGGAGGACGTCCCGGCGACCGTGGAGGGAATCGGGCCGATCCCGATCGAGCGGGCACGCGAACTGTGCGGGAGCGCGGACGGGTGGATGCGGGTCCTCACCCACCCCGAGACCGGGATGGTGCTCTCCGTCGGTCGCCGGCAATACCGGCCCCCGAAATCACTGCGGAAGCTGGCCGCCTGGCGAGCGGACCGCTGCATGGCCCCCGGATGCGGGATCCCCGCCTGGCGATGCCAGATCGACCACTCCATCGCTTGGGAACACGGCGGAACCACCGCCCTGACCAACCTCGCCCCCCTATGCACCGGCCACCACACCATCAAGCACCACGGCCGATGGGCCCTCACCCAGAGGTGCAACGGGACCATCGAGTGGACCTCACCCACCGGCCGAAAATACCTCGTCGAACCCGAACGACGCACCCCCACCTTCCACCCGAACAACGAACCCGCCCCCTTCTAACGCACGACCCCCGAGCCTGCCGAACGGTCCGCGCCCGAACGAGCCGAGAGCCGGTCCCAGAGCCTGTCGAAGGGTCGGCCGTTGAGCGTAACGGAAGGCGGTCCCTGAGCGTGTCGAAGGGTCGGTCCCTGAGCTTGCCGAACGGCCGGCCGTTGAGCGTAACGGAAGGCGGTCCCCGAGCCTGTCGAAGGGCCGGTCCCTGAGCCTGTCGAAGGGTCGGTCCCTGAGCCTGTCGAAGGGTCGGTCCCTGAGCCTGTCGAAGGGTCGGTCCCTGAGCCTGTCGAAGGGTCGGTCCCTGAGCTTGCCGAACGGCAGGCCCTGGAGCGTAACGGAAGGCGGTCCCTGAACTTGTCGAAGGGCGGTCCCTGAGCCTGCCGAACGGCCGGCCCTGGAGCGTAACGGAAGGCGGTCCCTGAACTTGTCGAAGGGCGGTCCCTGAGCCTGCCGAAGGCCGGCCCTGGAGCATGCCGGAACGCGGTCCCTGAGCCTGCCGAAGCGTCGGTTCCCGAGCCTGCCGAAGGCGGGCCCTGGAGTGTGCCGGAACGCGGGCCCTGAGCTTGTCGAAGGGTCGTCAGCGCGTCACGCGGTCGGCGTGGGGATACGCCCCGTCCGCATGATGCGGTCGAGCAGCGCATCGAAGTCGGCCGCGAGCTCCTGAGCGGAGTCCCCGGGCCAGATGTGCAACGGCTTGGCCGCACCCTGCGCCTGCTGCAGCGACGTGCGCTCGGGCAATTGCGGCGAGAGCACGAGCGGACCGAACATGTCGCGCAGCTCTTTGATGCGGAACTGGTGCTCGATCGACTGCGGGCGCACGCGGTTCACGACGATGCCGAGCGGCTGCAGACGGGGGGAGAGTCCCCGTCGGATCTCTTCGATCGCGCGCAGGGCGCGATCGGCGGCCGCGACCGAGAAGAGGCCGGGCTCGGTCACGACGATGACGCGGTCGCTGGCGGCCCAGGCCGTGCGCGTGAGCGCGTTGAGCGAGGGGGCGCAGTCGATGAGCACGAGATCGTAGTCGGGCTCGATCGTGGCCAGCGCCTCCTCGAGCTTCCACACGTCGCGGACGCTCGGATGCGGGCCGTCGAAGTTGATCGCGGACGGGCTGCCGATCATCACGTCGATCGTGCCGGGGTGCACCTTCGCCCAGCCGCTCGACGTGATCGCCTGACGAACGACCTTCTCCTTGGGATTGGCCAGCACATCGGCGACATTGAGTCGCCCGGCGACCTGGATGTCCATACCCGTCGAGACGTCGGATTGCGGGTCGAGATCGACCACGAGAGTGCGCACTCCCCGTGCGAAGGCCGCCGAGGCGAGCCCGAGTGTAACGGTCGTCTTGCCGACGCCGCCCTTGAGGGAGCTCACCGAGAGTACGTGCACAAGCGACTACGTTACCGTCCCCTAGGCTGAGAGCACACTTGGCCCATCGTCGTGGCCGCTCTGCGAGGTGCACATGTTCCGAAAGATTCTGGTCGCCAACCGCGGTGAAATCGCCATCAGGGCGTTCCGCGCGGCATACGAGCTGGGGGCGCGCACGGTCGCGGTTTTCCCCTACGAAGACCGCGGATCACTCCACCGCCAGAAGGCGGACGAGTCCTACGTCATCGGCGAACAGGGTCACCCCGTCCGGGCATATCTCGACGTCGACGAGATCATCCGCGTCGCTCTCGAATCCGGTGCGGACGCGATCTACCCGGGCTACGGGTTCCTCTCCGAGAACCCCGAACTCGCCGCCCGCGCGGCCGAGAACGGCATCACGTTCATCGGGCCCCCGTCGAAGGCGCTCGAGATGGCCGGCAACAAGGTCACCGCCAAGGAGCACGCGATCGCCGCGGGCGTACCGGTGCTGAAGTCCACCCCCGCGTCAGACGATGTCGACGCACTCGTCGCCCAGGCAGACGACATCGGCTTCCCCATCTTCGTCAAGGCGGTCGCCGGCGGCGGCGGCCGCGGCATGCGTCGCGTCGAGACAGCGGGCGACCTGCCCCCGGCCATCGCCGAGGCGATGCGCGAAGCCGGCGCCGCGTTCGGTGACGCCCGGGTTTTCCTCGAGCAGGCCGTCGTACGCCCGCGCCACATCGAGGTGCAGATCCTCGCGGATGCCACGGGTCACACGGTGCACCTGTTCGAGCGGGACTGCTCGGTGCAGCGTCGTCACCAGAAGGTGATCGAAATCGCGCCCGCCCCGAACCTCGATGACGAGCTGCGCACGCGGATCCACCGGGATGCCGTCGCCTTTGCCGAATCCATCGGCTACAGCAACGCCGGCACGGTGGAATTCCTCGTCGATACGGCCGGCGAACGCGCCGGCCAGCATGTCTTCATCGAGATGAACCCCCGCATCCAGGTCGAGCACACCGTGACGGAAGAGGTCACGGATGTCGACCTCGTGCAGTCGCAGATCCGGATCGCCGCGGGGGAGACCCTCGAAGATCTCGGTCTGCAGCAGAGCAACATCGTGCTGCGCGGTGCGGCGCTGCAGTGCCGCATCACGACGGAGGATCCGTCGCAGGGATTCCGCCCCGACACGGGGCGCATCACCACCTATCGGTCGCCCGGTGGCGCCGGCATCCGTCTCGACGGCGGTACCACGGCCGCGGGATCCCAAATCAGCCCGCACTTCGATTCGATGCTCGCCAAGCTGACGTGCCGCGGACGCGACTTCCCCGCCGCCGTCGCCCGCGCGCGACGCGCGCTGGCGGAGTTCCGCATCCGCGGTGTCGCGACGAACATCCCGTTCCTGCGCGCCGTGCTCGATGACGACGCCTTCGTCGCGGGCGACCTCAGCACGGCGTTCATCGAAGAGCGTCCGGGGCTGCTCACGAGCCACCCGTCGCGCGACCGCGCGACGAAACTGATCAATTGGCTCGCCGATGTCACGGTCAACCGGCCGTACGGTGAGAAGCCGGTCTCCGTGTCGCCCGGCAGCAAGCTTCCCGACATCGACCTCACCGCCCCGGCACCGGCCGGAACGCTCGAGCGCCTCCGCGACCTGGGCCCCGCGGGCTTCGCCCGTGCGCTGCGCGAACAGACACCGCTCGCGGTCACCGAGACCACGTACCGCGACGCCCACCAGTCCCTCCTCGCCACGCGCGTGCGAACGCGCGACCTGGTGCGCATCGGCCCGCACGTCGCCCGCATGACACCCGAGCTGCTGTCGGTCGAGGCGTGGGGCGGCGCGACCTACGATGTCGCGCTCCGGTTCCTCGCCGAGGACCCGTGGGAACGGCTCGCGGCTGTGCGCGAGGCGATCCCCAACATCCCGATCCAGATGCTGCTGCGCGGACGCAACACGGTCGGATACACGCCGCGACCGGTCGAGGTCACCGACGCGTTCGTGCGCGAGGCCGCCGCGACCGGTGTCGACGTCTTCCGCATCTTCGACGCACTCAACGACGTCGACCAGATGCGCCCCGCGATCGCGGCCGTTCTCGAGACGGGCACGGCGGTCGCCGAAGTCGCGGTCTGCTACACGGCCGACCTTCTCGACCCCGCTGAGCGCCTGTATACGCTCGACTACTACCTGCGTCTGGCCGAGCAGATCGTCGAATCCGGCGCGCACGTGCTGGCGATCAAGGACATGGCGGGCCTTTTGCGTCCCGCCGCGGCGGCCAAGCTCGTCACAGCGCTGCGCGATCGGTTCGACCTGCCGGTGCACCTGCACACGCACGACACGGCGGGCGGCCAGCTTGCGACGCTCCTCGCCGCCAGCGCGGCCGGGGTCGACGCCGTCGACGCCGCTGCCGCGCCGCTGTCCGGCACGACGAGCCAGCCGTCACTGTCGTCGCTCGTCGCCGCCCTGGCGCACACCGACCGGGACACCGGAATCGATCTTCAGGCCGTGAGCGATCTCGAGCCCTACTGGGAGGGCGTGCGCCAGCTGTACCGCCCGTTCGAGTCCGGTCTGCCGTCGCCGACGGGTCGGGTGTACCACCACGAGATCCCGGGAGGCCAGCTGTCGAACCTGCGCCAGCAGGCGATCGCGCTGGGTCTGGCCGACGATTTCGAGCTCATCGAGGACATGTACGCGGCGGCGGACCGGATTCTCGGCCGCATCCCCAAGGTAACCCCGTCGTCGAAGGTCGTGGGCGACCTCGCTCTCGCTCTCGTGGCGGCCAAGGCCGATCCGGCCGATTTCGCCGAGAACCCGCAGAGCTACGACATCCCCGACTCGGTCGTCGGGTTCATGGCGGGCGAACTCGGCGATCTGCCCGGCGGCTGGCCCGAGCCCTTCCGCACCAAGGTCCTCGAAGGTCGCGAGGTGTCGATCAGCGTGCCTCCCCTCACGGACGAAGAGCGCGAGGGACTCGCGGGCGACGCCCCGACGCGTCAGCGCACGCTCAACCGACTGCTCTTCCCCGCCCCGGCCAAGGAGTTCGAGAAGAACCGCCAGGCGTACGGCGACCTGTCGGCGCTCGGGACTCCCGACTACCTCTACGGACTCAAGCCGGGCGAAGAGCACGTCGCCGAGATCGATCCCGGCGTGCAGCTGTATGTGGGTCTCGAGGCAATCGGCGAGGCCGACGCCAAGGGCATCCGGACCGTCATGACGACCCTCAACGGTCAGCTCCGCCCCGTATATGTCCGTGATCGCAGCATCGCGGTCGAGACGCGCCAGGCCGAGAAGGCGGACACGAGCAAGCCGGGTCAGGTGGCCGCGCCGTTCGCCGGTGTCGTGACGGTCAAGGCGACCGTCGGCGACACCGTCAAGGCCGGTCAGTCGCTCGCCTCGATCGAGGCGATGAAGATGGAAGCGGCGATCACGGCTCCCGTCGACGGCGTCATCGAGCGACTCGCGATCGGCGCGACGCAGCAGGTCGAGGCGGGCGACCTTTTGGTCGTCATCCGCCCCGCGCAGTAACCTGGAGGGCCGTACACGCTCGACACCCGCCTTTGGAGAGACCCGCAGTGACGTCTGATCGCCCCGACCAACCTGACGAAGATGCCCTGAACGGCGTCCTCTCCGACGCGGGCAGCCTCGACACCGCCGGGATCGGGATCCTCAACGGCGCCACGGCGCAGGTGAACCTGTCGTTCGCCGTGGCGGCCGAAGACGACGACGAAGACGACGTCATCGGCGACGAGGTGCCCATCGAACTCGGGTACGCGGCACTGGTCGACGCGCGCACCGACGACGAGGTTCCGCTCGAGACCGCCGAAGCCGAGATCGTCGCCGACTCGGCTTCGCCCGCCGCGGCGTCGCCGTCCGAAGACATCACCGACGCCGAAGAGGTGGAGGATGCCATGACAGCTCACTCCGATGAGACGCCCGCCGAGGCCGCGCAACCCGTGACGTCGTCGATCCCGACGACGCGCTGGGAGGCGCAGCATCCCGATTCACCGCGTCCTGCGCGCGGTCACGCCCTCGAGCGTGTGCCGTCGCGCGCTGATGTCGCGTTGACCTCGAAGCGGATCGGCGAGTTCGAAGCCGATCGTGAGAGCGCCGATCTGCTGACGGCGGATCGTCTGCTCGACCCGCACCACGTCGTGCGCCCCGAGCCCGAAGGCGCGTGGCAGCACCTCGTCTATTCGCTGTCGGGCAGGCGCATCAACCTCGGTGACGGCAAGCGCGCACGGGCGCGCAAGGAGCTCGACCGTCGCATCTCGGCGCCGCTGAACGGCGGTGCCCGCTTCGTGCCGGTGATGTCGCGCAAGGGCGGCGTCGGCAAGACGACGATCACGACACTGCTGGGCATGGCGCTCGCCGACGCTCGCGATGACCGCGTCATCGCCGTCGACGCGAACCCCGACCGGGGAACGCTCGCCGAGCGCATCGGTCGCACGAGCGGCAAGACCGTGCGCGATCTCGTGCGCACGCATGCCGAGGTCGTCGGCTACAACGACCTCTCCGGCATCGTCGCGCGCGATGAGACTCGCCTGGACGTCCTCGCGTCGGACAGCGACCCGCGCGTGTCCGTAGCGTTCAGCGATGACGACTACAACGACGTCGCCTCGATCGCCGCGCACTACTACTCGATCGTGCTCACCGACACCGGAACCGGCGTCGTCCACTCGGTCATGGAGGCGACACTCGGGCTCGCCGATCAGCTCGTCATCGTCACCGGGCTGAGCGTCGACGAGGCGCGACTGGCGTCCGAGACGCTCACCTGGCTCGAGACGAACGGCTACGCCGAGCAGGTGCGCGGCGCGGTCGTCGTGCTCAACAACGCCCGCCCCGGTGCTCCACTCGTGCGGCCCGACGAGCTCGAGGCGCACTTCCGCTCGCGCGTGCGCGCCGTCGTGCGGATGCCGTACGACGCGCACGTCGCCGCCGGCAGCGCCATCGCGTTCCGAGATCTGCAGCCTGCGACCCGTCTCGCCGCCCGTGAGCTCGCCGCGAAGGTGGTCGAGGGACTCCGCTCGCTCGCGGCGGCCGCCTGACATGGCGGTCCGTCCGATCCGCGTCTTCGGCGACCCCGTTCTGCGGGCGCCGGGTGCGCCCGTCGACGTCGTCGATGACGGCATCCGCTCGCTCGTGCAGGACCTGCTCGACACCGTCGCACTGCCCGGTCGCGCCGGGGTCGCCGCCTGCCAGATCGGCGTGGGAGTCCGCGCGTTCAGCTACAACATCGACGGCGACATCGGCTACGTGCTCAACCCCGTGCTCGTCGAGGTCGACGGTGAACCCGAGCTGGTCGCCGAGGGCTGCCTGTCCGTGCCGGGTCTGTGGCACGAGGCCCTGCGCCACCCGCGGGCCAAGGTCGTCGGCACCGACCTCGAGGGCAACGACGTCGTGATCGAGGGGGAGGGGCTGCTCGCCCAGGCCCTTCAGCACGAGACCGACCACCTCGACGGCATGCTCTTCCTCGATCGTCTTCCGGCCGAGACCCGCCGTGTCGCGATGCGCCAGATCCGGGAGTCGGACTGGTTTTGATGCGAGCAGGATCGATGCGCGCGTAGCGCGCGTTGATGCGGCTCGGATCAATGTCGAGTAGCGCGCGAAGCGCGCGTATCGAGATCCCGGGGTATCGAGCTGCGACTGCTCCGGTCCGCATCTCGATACGCGCCTGCGGCGCTACTCGATGACCGGGGGGCGACGGGTGGGGGCGCTACTGGACCACCGGGTGGGCGGTGCGGCGCTACTCGATGACCGGGGAGCGCGCGCTGAGGACCGGGTGAGCCGCGGCGCACCCGGTCCTGCGCGTCAGCCCAGCGAAACGTTCGTCGTGTTGACGGGAACGTCGTAGATCTTGTCGATCTCGGCGGCGAAGTCATCGAGGATGACGTTGCGCTTGATGCTCATCTTGGGAGTGAGGTGACCGCTCGCCTCGGTCCACTCCGTCGCGAGGATCGTGAACTTGCGGATCGATTCGGCACGCGACACCGACGCGTTGGCCTCGTCGATCGCACGCTGCACTTCGGCGCGGACGGCGGGATGCGCGGCGGCATCCGCGAGGGACATGTCACCCGGCAGGTTGTTGTTCGCAAGCCAGGTCGGCAGCATCTCGGAGTCGAGCGTGATGAGCGCCGCGATGAAGGGCTTCTGGTCGCCGAGAGCGACGACCTGCCCGACGATCGGGTTCGCCCGGATCGGGTCTTCCAGCGCAGCGGGGGCGACGTTCTTGCCACCGGCCGTGACGAGGATCTCCTTCTTGCGGCCCGTGATCGTGAGGAAGCCCTCGTCGTCGAACGAACCGATGTCGCCGGTCTTGAACCAGTCGCCGTCGAACGACTCGGCCGTCGCCTCGGGGTTGCGCCAGTACTCCTTGAAGACGTTGATGCCACGCACCTCGACTTCACCGTCTTCCCCGAGCCGGACGCCGATCCCGGGAAGCACGGGGCCGACGGTGCCGATCTTCGACTTGTTCGCGAGGTTGACCGTCGCGGGCGCCGTCGTCTCGGTCAGGCCGTAGCCCTCGAGGATCGTGACGCCGAGGCTGTGGAAGAAGTGACCCAGGCGCGGCCCGAGCGGAGCCGATCCCGAGACGGCGTACTCGACGCGCCCACCCATCGCGGTGCGCAGCTTGCTGTAGACGAGCTTGTCGAACAGTGCGAACTTGATCTTGAGGCCGAGCGGCACCTTCTTGCCGTCCTGCAGGAGCGTGGAGTGCTCGACGGCGGCGTGGGCGGCGGCGCGGAAGATCTTGCCCTTGCCTCCCGCTTCGGCCTTCTGCTCGGCGGAGTTGTACACCTTCTCGAACACGCGCGGGACGGCGAGGAGGAAGGTCGGCTGGAAGGAGCCGAGCGCCGGCAGGAGCTGCTTCGTGTCGGGCTGGTGGCCGGTCTTCACACCGGCGTGGATGTCCAGGATCGAGATGAAGCGTGCGAACACGTGCGCCGTCGTGATGAACAGCAGCGTCGAGGCGCCCGGCGTCTCGACGACCTCGTGCAGCGCCTTGGCGGAGTTGCGCGAGAGCTCGACGAAGTTGCTGTGCGTCAGCACGCACCCCTTGGGACGTCCGGTCGAGCCGGACGTGTAGATGAGCGTCGCGATGTCCGACCCGTTCGCGAGGTTGCGACGGCGTTCGATCTCGTCATCGGTGACGGATGCACCATCGGCGACGAGCTTGTCGAGGTCGCCCTTGTGCATGGCCCAGACCGATCGCACGAGCGGGACGTCGGCGCGCACCTCGTCGAGTCGTGCGCTGTGGTCCGGGGACTCCACGATGCAGGCGACGGCGCCCGAGTCCGAGAGGTTCCACGCGATCTGCGCGGGCGAACTCGTCTCGTAGATCGGCACCATGACGGCACCCGCGAAGAAGAGGGCCATGTCGACGAGGGTCCACTCGTACGTCGTGCGAGCGACGAATCCGATCTTGTCGCCGGGCTCGATGCCCCCCGCGACGAAGCCCTTCGCGAGTGCGATGACCTGGGCATGGAACTCGGCTGCCGTGATGTCACGCCAGCCCTCACCGTCGGGAACGGCGAACAGCGGCCGGTTCGGGGTGAGCTTGACGCGTTCGACGAGCAGGTCGCTGACGTTTGCCTGCGGGTCTGCGGGGACGATTGCGGGAACTTCGAATTGGACCACGGCAACTCCTTCGGTACCGGTGCGGAACGACATCGGCTTCGGGTGGGATCGAGTCTAGACTTCTTGTCGCCGTCGCACACGCACGGCGGGATGAGGGACACCACGTGCTCACAGTCGGGATCGACATCGGCGGGACGAAGATCGCCGGTGGCGTCGTCGACGACGAGGGGCGCATCATCGATTCCGTCCGCGTGGACACACCCGTCGACACCGATGCACTCGCCCGAGCCGTCATCGACATGGCGAATCACTTCATCGCGTCCCACGATGTGGCGGCCGTCGGCGTGGCGGCAGCGGGATTCATCGACCGCGAGCGGGCGACCGTCATCCACGCGCCGAACATCGCGTGGCGCGACGAACCGCTCAAGGCGACCTTGGAGAGCGGCATCCCTCGTCCCGTCACGATCGAGAACGATGCGAACGCGGCGGGGTGGGCGGAGTTCCGCTTCGGCGCGGGCCGCGGCGTCGACCACATGGTGATGCTGACGATGGGAACCGGCGTCGGTGGAGCCGTCGTGCTCGGCGACGAGCTCTTCCGCGGGGGCCACGGCATCGGCGGAGAGCTCGGCCACATCCGCTTCATGCGTGACGGCCGCCTGTGCGGCTGCGGTCAGCGGGGGTGCCTCGAGCAGTACGCGTCGGGCCGCGCGCTGCAGCGTGAGGCGAATGAGATCGCGGATGCCGGTGGCATCGGCGCCGCCCTCGCGGCGGTCCGCGACGAGCGCGGCGAGATCCCCGGACCGGCCGTCTCGCGTCTCGTACTCGCGGGCGACCCGGGTGCACTCGAGGCGCTGCGACGTGTCGCGACGGCACTCGGTGAAGCGTGCGGCGGATTCCAGGCCGTACTCGATCCCGAGCTCTTCGTCATCGGCGGGGGAGTCGCCGAGCTCGGCGAGCACCTTCTCGAACTCGTCCGCCCCGCCTACGAGAGTTCCGTGCCCGCGGTCGGCGAGCGCCCCGTCGCGGATTTCGCGATCGCGCGGCTGGGAAACGATGCGGGAGTCATCGGTGTCGCCGACCTCGCCGCGCGTGCCCGGAAGGAGGGGTAGCCGGGTGTTCTACTGGCTCATGAAGTACGTCGCGATCGGGCCGATCGTCAAGGCGATCTTCCGCCCCTGGATCGTCGGGCGACGCAACGTCCCGTCGCAGGGCGCTGCGATCCTCGCCAGCAACCACCTGTCGTTCGTCGACTCCGTCTTCCTTCCCCTCATGATCGACCGGCCCGTGTCGTTCCTCGCGAAGAGCGACTACTTCACCGGCAAGGGCCTGAAGGGGTGGGCCACGCGCATGTTCTTCAAGGCGACCGGCCAGCTGCCGATCGACAGGTCGGGCGGCAAGGCCTCGGAGGCGTCCCTCAACACCGGTCTTCAGGTGCTCGGCCGCGGCGACCTGCTCGGCATCTACCCCGAGGGCACGCGCAGCCCCGACGGCAAGCTCTACCGCGGCCGCACGGGCATCGCCCGGATGGCGCTCGAGGCGCACGTGCCCGTCGTGCCCGTCGTCATGGTCGACACCGACACGATGATGCCGATCGGCACCCGCGTACCGCGCGTCGCGCGCGTGGGCATCGTCATCGGCGAGCCGCTGGACTTCTCGCGTTTCGCCGGCATGGAGAGCGACCGCTACATCCTGCGTTCGATCACCGACGAGATCATGGTGGCGCTGCAGCGCCTGGGGGAGCAGGAGTACGATGACGTGTACGCCTCGACCGTCAAGGACCGGCTCAAGAGCCGTTCCTGACGGCTCGTCACCTGGCTCTCGCGTCGGTCGTGCGCGGATAGACTCGGGGGATGCTTCAGCACCTCGACGCGCTCGATCACTGGCGGACTCTGCCCATCAAGCAGCAGCCCACCTGGTATGACGCCGACGCTGTCGCGGCCGTGTCCGCCGAGCTCTCGACCTTGCCGCCGCTCGTGTTCGCCGGCGAGGTCGACAATCTGCGCGACCGGCTCGCCCGCGCAGCATCCGGAAAGGCGTTCCTGCTGCAGGGCGGGGACTGCGCCGAGACGTTCGCAGGAGCGACCGCCGACCAGATCCGCAACCGCATCAAGACGGTGCTGCAGATGGCCGTCGTGCTCACGTACGGCGCGTCGATGCCGGTCGTGAAGATGGGACGCATGGCGGGCCAGTTCGCCAAGCCCCGCTCGAGCGACACCGAGACGCGCGGCGACGTGACGCTTCCGGCGTACCGCGGCGACATCGTCAACGGCTTCGACTTCACCGAAGGGTCGCGCCGGGCCGACCCGGAGCGTCTGATGAAGGGCTACCACACGGCCGCTTCGACGCTGAACCTCATCCGCGCGTTCACGCAGGGTGGCTTCGCCGATCTGCGTGAAGTGCACTCGTGGAACAAGGGGTTCGCGAAGAACCCCGCAAACCAGCGCTACGAGCGCCTCGCGAACGAGATCGACCGCGCCATCAACTTCATGGAGGCCGCGGGAGCCGACTTCGACGAGCTGCGTCGCGTCGAGTTCTTCACGGGCCACGAGGGTCTGCTGATGGATTACGAACGACCCCTCACGCGCATCGACTCGCGCACGGACACGCCCTACAACACGTCGGCGCACTTCCTGTGGATCGGCGAGCGCACGCGCGACCTCGACGGTGCGCACGTCGACTACTTCTCGCGCATCCGCAATCCCATCGGCGTCAAGCTCGGGCCGACCACGACGCCCGAGACGGCGCTCGCCCTCATCGACAAGCTCGACCCCGAGCGCGAGCCGGGTCGTCTGACCTTCATCACGAGGATGGGCGCAGGAAAGATCCGCGACGCGCTGCCGCCGCTGCTCGAGGCCGTGAAGGACTCGGGAGCGACGCCGCTGTGGGTGACCGACCCGATGCACGGCAATGGCATCACGACGCCGACCGGCTACAAGACCCGCCGCTTCGACGATGTCGTCGACGAGGTGCGCGGGTTCTTCGAGGCCCACCGTGCCGTGGGAACCTTCCCCGGCGGCATCCACGTCGAGCTGACCGGCGACGACGTCACGGAGTGCCTCGGCGGCTCCGAGATGATCGACGAGGCGACGCTGGCGACGCGCTACGAGTCGCTCTGCGATCCGCGCCTCAACCACATGCAGTCCCTCGAGCTGGCCTTCCTCGTCGCCGAAGAGCTCGAGAAGCGCTGACCCCCTGACCGCGAGACTGCAACGGCACGCCGAGACAGCGGGGTAACCCCGCAGTCTCGGCCGCCCGTTGCAGTCTCGCGGAAAAGTCAGCCGGTGACGGTGATCTGGATGGTGACGGCGGTGCCGCGCTCGCGCAGCTCACCCCCGGCGGGATCCTGGGACGTCACTTCGGTCAGGGCATCGGGCCAGACGTTCCACAGAGCCGAGTAGTTCACCTCGAAGCCCGCATCGCGCAGGGTCTGCGCCGCCGCGTCACGCGTTGCGCCGATGACGCCGGGCACTTCGAACAGCGGCGGTCCCGTCGAGACGACCAGCGAGATGCGGTCGCCCGGCTGCCACCATCCCTCGCCCTCGCGTTCGCTCGTGCGGATGACATCGCCGCGCGGAATCTCTTCGCTGGACTCTTCGGCGACGGCTTCGTCGACCGCGAGACCGGCATCGGTGAGGATGCTGCGTGCTCGGTCCGCCGACTCGCCGACGACGTTCGGCAGGGGTCCGAGCGAGACCCACAGCGTCGCGGCATCGCCCTCGTGCACGGTGCATCCGTCGCCGCACGGGATGCCGTCTCCGCCGCCGGCGGGCTGGACCATGACGCCCACGACGGTGCCGGCCGCGGCGTCGGTGAAGAACTCGGTGTTCTCTTCGCCGGGCTCGATATACAGACTCGACAGCGTCTCGCGGGCATCGACCTCGGTCGAGCCGATGAGAGCGGGGACCGTCGCCTGAGCGGGACCGAGCGAGATGTACACGGCGACCTCGGCATCACGGTCGACGCGCTGCCCGGCCTCGGGGTCGGTGCGGATGACCTGACCTGCGGGCACGTCGCGGCTCGCCTCGCCGCGTTCGACCGCGATCAGTCGATGCTCGGCGAGCTGTGCCTGCGCATCGGCGAAGGTCCCTGACACGGCCGGCACCGCGACCAGCGAGCCCGGACCCGAGCCGAACCACCAGCCCGTGCCGCCGGTGAGGGCGGCCAGCAGCACGACGAGAACCGCGATCCATACGCCGCGCGTCGTACGACGCCGCGCGGCGCGGCGCAACCGGCTGCCGTGGTCGGTGTCTTCCACCGACGCCGTCTGCAGAGCACCCGTCGTCGGCAGCACCTGGGTCAGCTCGCCCGACGCGAGGCCCTCGTCGCGCACGATGCCGACGGCGGCGGTGGCCCGCGCGACCTGCGGCGAGATGCCGAGCTCGCGCTCGATCTCGCGCAGCCGATCGAGCATCTCGCTCGCGTCGACGGGACGATCGTCGGGCTCGCGCGCCGTCGCCCACAGCACGAGCTCGTCGAGCGGTTCGGGGACGCCGGGGTTCTTCACGCTCGGCCGGGGGACGGAGTCCGTCGCGTGCTGGTACGCGATCTGCATCGGCTGCTCGCCCTTGTACGGCTGCTCGCCCGTGAGCAGTTCGTAGAGCACGATGCCGAGGGCGTAGATGTCGCTGCGGGCGTCGGCCGTGCCGCGCGTGACGAGCTCCGGTGCCAGGTACGCGATCGTGCCGAGCAGCTGCGCGCCACTCGCGGTGTTCGCCGTCGTCGCGCGGGCCAGGCCGAAGTCGCCGATCTTGACCCGCCCGTCCTCGGCGAGCAGGACGTTCTCGGGCTTGACGTCGCGGTGCACGATGCCGGCGCGGTGGGCGGCAGCCAGGCCCGACAGCACGGCATCCATGATCGTGATCGCCTGGGGCACCGTGAGCCGCCGCTGCTCGCGGATGAGCTCGCGCAGCGTGATGCCGGGCAGGTATTCCATGACGAGATACGCCATGTCGCCGTCCTGGCCCTGATCGAAGACGTTCACGACGTGCGGGTCGGCGAGCCGCGCGGCGGCGCGAGCCTCTTGGATGAACCGGCTCTGGAACACGGTGTCGTCGCTGAGGTGCCCGTGCATGATCTTGAGGGCGATGCGCCGCTCGAGCCGCAGATCGGTCGCGACGTACACGGTCGCCATACCGCCGCGAGCGATGCGGGCACGCACCCGGTACCGGCCGTCGACGAGACGCCCGATCAACGGGTCCGTCTGCTGGCTCGTGCTCACGCGCAAAGTCTACGGAGCGCGGAGCGCGTCCCCGGGCAGCGGCGCACCTCTGACCCGGTGTCGCAGGTCACCCGAGGGCTGCCAGCCACGCGTACGCGGGCTGCTCCCAGAGCGCGTAACGATCCGGGAACGCCGAGATCTGCACCGCCTGGGCGGCATCGGCGAACGTCATGTCCTGCCATCCGGGGATGTCGAGGAGCCCCCGCGTCGCGGATCCGTTCGGGTCGTGCGCCCCACCGTAGAACACCCGCGCCGCACGATGCGGGTCGCGGATCTGCTCGGCCGTGCCCCATCCCATGCTCGGTCGCTGCTGGAACAGACCGAGCGAATCCCGGTCGCCCCAGTCGAGGTTGCGGATCCATGACTCGACCATCGCCGTGCCGAGCGCGATCGCGATGCCGCGATCGGGTACGCCCAGCTCACGCCCGACCTGGACGATGATGCGGGCGTTCGCCGTCTGCTCGGCGTCGAGTCCCGCCACGACCGCCGAGACGGATGCCGCCAGCACGGGCGCGCCGGGAAGTGCGAGCTGCTGACCCGGATAGATGATCGCGGACCGGTCGAGCCCGTTGGCATCGAGCATGCCCTGCACCGAGACGCCATGGTGCGCGGCGATGCTCGTGATGGTGTCGCCGCCGATCACCGTGTGGCTTCCCGCGGGAGCGGGAGCGGGAGCCGGTGCCGGGGTCGGGGCCGGCGCGGCCGGGGCCGGCGCTGCGCCCGGGAGACTGAGCTTCTGGCCGGGGTAGATGATCGACGACCAGTCGAGTCTGTTGGCGGTGAGCATGGCCTGCGTCGTGACCGCGTGCCGGGCGGCGATGCCGACGATCGTGTCGCCCGCCTGCACGACGTACGTGCCGTGGGGAGTGGTGGGCGCGGGGGCGGCCCCGCCGCTGAGGCGCAGCACCTGACCGGGCTGGATGACCGAGTTCCAGGTCAGTCCGTTCAACGCCAGCACGTCGTCGGTGCGCAGGCCGTGGCGCGAGGCGATGCCGCTCACGGTGTCGCCCGCCGTCACGGTGTGGGTCGGCGGTGCGACGGCAGCGGAGCGCGCGGCCGGCAGCGCGGACGCCGGGAGCGTGCGCGTCGACGGAGAAGAAGAGTGCTCGGACGAGCGTTCGACGGCGGCCGCCGGGGTCGAGGACAGGATCACGGCGAGGGATCCCGCCACGGCGACGGGCACGACGAGCGGTCGCGGATCACGGAGGGGTTTGACGGCGGTGTCCACAGGTTTCGGGTCCCTTCATCGACGCCAAAACGCTGTCACGGATGTAATCGGCTGTCAACTGGTGTCATCTCGAGGGGCTGATGTGCCTGCTGTGATTCAAGTGGTGTCGACCGTGATCGTGCAGAGGTGCGATCATGGGGGCGTGAACGCTGACACCGCGCCGCGCATCCCGACCGACTGGCTCTCACTGCCCGACCTCGTCGAGGTGATCGGCGAACCGCTCGGACGTGTGCGGCGCCTCCTCGAAGACTTCCACCTGATCGGGTCGCGTCGCGAGGGCGGCCTCAAGGTTCCGTCGGTGTTCCTCATCGACGGCCAGCCGGTGCCGTCGCTGCGCGGCACGGTCTTCGTGCTGCACGACGCCGGCTTCGACGACGACGAGATGATCGACTGGCTCCTGACCTACGAGGATTCCATCGGGCTCGCGCCCATCGAAGCGCTGCGCGCCGGCCGCAAGGGCGACGTCCGGCGTGTGGCCCTTACGCTGGCGTAGCGCGGATCAGGTCGTGCGCACGGCCGCCGCGTGGGCGAGGTCGCGCAGCGACGAGACCGCGGCGTTGTCGAGGCGCGCGCCGGAGAGGGCCCGTCGCGCCTGGCCGACGTAGTCCGCGATGAGCGCCTCGAGGCGGTCGAGTGCTCCCGTCTCGCGGATCGTGCGCTGCAGCGATGCGATCTGATCCGCGTCGAGCGTCGGGTCGCCGAGCAGTTCGTCCATGATGCGCCGAGCCGTCGGCGAAAGGGCTTCGCGGGCGAAGGCGATCAGGACGGTCCGCTTGCCCTCGCGCAGATCGTCGCCCGAGGGCTTGCCGGTCTCGGCTTCGTCTCCGAACACGCCGAGCACGTCGTCGCGCAGCTGGAACGCCATGCCGGCGGGATGACCGAAGGCGACGAGCGCCGCGAGCTGATCGGCGTCTGCGCCCGCGAGTGCCGCGCCGATCGCGAGCGGCTGCTGGATCGAGTAGCGGGCCGATTTGAAGGATGCCACGCGCAGAGCTCGCTCGGCGTGCTGATCGTCGGGCTCGACGACGAAGGCGGACTCTTCGGCGATGTCGAGGAACTGGCCGATCGTCACTTCGCGGCGCATCGTGGCGTACTCGCGGCGGGCGGCGCGTGCGCGCTCCGGGGCCGAGAGCTCATCGAGTCCTTCTTCGAACAGGTCGTCGCTCCACGCCACGAGCAGGTCGCCGAGCAGGATCGCCCCCGACCGCCCGAAGCTCGCGGCATCTCCCGCCCATGCCGCCGCGCGGTGCAGCTCCTCGAGCGCGCGGTGCGCCGCGGGGCGCCCACGCCGAGTGTCCGAGTTGTCGATGATGTCGTCGTGCACGAGTGCCGCAGCGTGGAACAGCTCGAGCGATGCGGCTGCCGAAGCGACGGCATCCGGGATCGGAGTCCCCGGCCTGCGGGCATCCTCCACAGCCCTCCACCCCGCGATGCAGAACCGGCCGCGCAGGCGCTTTCCACCGCTCGCAGCCGCGCGGGCCGCCTCGACGAAGAGGCCCGCCTCATCGCCGAGAGGGGCGGAAGCGGCGCGTTGTGCCGCCAAGAACGTGTCGAGTCGCTGGGAAACCGCCTCGATCGGCTCGGAGGTGTGTTGCACGGGCCTAGCCTAGTGATTGACGCGACGCGTAGAATCATCGAAGACCAGCAGCCAAGGGGGATGCATGCCACTCTCCGAACAGGAGCAGCGCCTGCTCGACGAGATGGAACGCCATCTCATGCACAACGACGCCGACGTCGTGAGCGCATCGAGCGATGGACGCACGCTCAGTTACCGCAACATCGTCTACGGGACGATCCTCGTCCTGCTGGGGCTCGGCGGCCTGCTCGTCGGCGTCGCCGTCCCCTCGCTCCTCGTCGTCGGCATCATCGGGTTCGTCGTGATGCTCGGCGGCGTGATCCTCGCCGTGACGCCGACTCGCGGACTCGGCAAGCCGACGCCCGAGCGGGCGTCCCGTCCGTCGCCGCAGGCAGCCGGCGGGTCGTTCATGGACCGCATGAGCGACCGCTGGGACAAGAGGCAGGGCGAGCGCTGATCCGCTCCACCTGAGCGCGGGCTTCCGCGCCACCGACGAAAGCACCGACCTTCGGGTCGGTGCTTTTTTCGTGCGCTTTCGTGCGCGGAATGGGGTTCGGGGGAGTCCTCGACGTGAAAACGATGGTGAAGTGGAGTGAAGTGGAGTAAAGTGGTGGATACTCCAGCGGGGGCCGGACAGACAGGGGAGGAGTGGACCGATGCTTCTCGGCACGCACACTCCCAAGCTCGACGACAAAGGCCGCGTCATCCTTCCGGCGAAGTTTCGCGACGACCTCGGCTCGGGCGTCGTCGTGACCCGCGGGCAAGACCGCTGCCTCTACGTCTTCAGCACGCAGGAGTTCGAACGCGTCCACGAGCGCATCCGCGAAGCGCCGCTGGCCAACAAGCAGGCCCGTGACTTCCTGCGCATGTTCCTCTCCGGCGCGAGCGCCGAGAAGCCCGACAGCCAGAACCGCATCACGATCCCGCCGCCGCTGCGCGCCTACGCGGGCCTCGAGAAGGAACTCGTCGTCACCGGCGTCGGCGCGCACGCCGAGATCTGGAACGCCGACGCCTGGAACACCTACGCCGAAGCCAACGAAGAGAACTACGCCGAACTCGAGCAGGAGGTGATTCCGGGCCTGTTCTAGCCGGCCCCTGTGTCCTGACTCCCAGCCGCTCACACCCTGGCGCACTTCCCCGGTGCCAGGTCGGAGCGGATGGGGATCAGGACACAGGAACCGCAGGGCCCCGACAGCATGAGCCTCCGCGACATCCACACCCCGGTCCTCCTCGAGCGCTGCGTCGAGCTGCTCGCCCCCGCCCTCGACCGTGACGGCGCCGTCTTCGTCGACGCGACGCTGGGCATGGGCGGTCACTCGGAGGCGTTCCTCGAGCGCTTTCCGGGGCTGCGGCTCGTCGGCCTCGACCGCGACACCGACGCGCTGCGCATCGCGGGGGAGCGGCTCGCCCGCTTCGGCGATCGGGTGACGCTCGTGCACACCGTCTACGACGGGATAGCGGATGCTGTCGCCTCGGCCGGATACGCCGCGGCCGACGGCATCCTGTTCGACCTCGGCGTCTCGTCGCTCCAGCTCGACGTCGCCGACCGCGGCTTCGCGTACGCGCAGGACGCGCCCCTGGACATGCGGATGGACCAGACCGGCGGCACGACGGCGGCCGACGTCCTCGCGACCTACGGCGAGGGAGACCTGCGACGCATCTTCGAGCGCTACGGCGAGGAGAAGCTCGCGGGTCGGTACGCGCGCGCCATCATCGCGGCGCGCGCCGAGGCGCCGCTCGACCGGTCGGGGCGTCTCGTCCAGATCCTGCAGGACGCCACCCCCGCGGCACTCAAACAGGGCGGCCACCCCGCCAAGCGCGTCTTCCAGGCGCTGCGCATCGAGGTCAATCGCGAACTGTCCGTGCTCGAGCGCGCCATCCCGGCGGCGCTGGACACGCTGCCCGTCGGCGGGCGCATCGTCGTGATGGCCTACCAGTCCCTCGAGGACCGCCTCGTCAAGCGCGAGTTCGCCGACGCGTCGACGTCGAAGACGCCCCCGGGGCTTCCGGTCGAGCTGCCCGAGCACGCGGCGCGCTTCCGGCTGCTCGTGAAGGGAGCCGAACTGGCCTCCGACGAAGAACGTGCGCGCAACCCGCGCGCGACCCCCGTGCGTCTGCGCGCGGCCGAGCGAGTGAGGGAGGCCGCATGAGTCTCGACTCCACGGCGTGGTCCCTTCCGACCGTCGCGCCGATCCGGGATCCGCGGCGCGGCCTTCGCGTCGTCGAACAGGCGGCGCCCCGGCGCCGGCCCCGTCTGGTCTACGGCGTCGTGGCGGTGCTGGGCGCCTTCCTGATCGGCGCGGCGCAGATGGGCCTGTCGATCCTCACGACGCAGACCTCGTACGAGATCTCGACGCTCACGCGCGAGCAGCGCGACCTGACCTGGGAACGCCAGATCCTCGCCGACGATCTCGCCGGACTCAGCTCGCCGCAGTACCTCGCCGCGAACGCCGCTGCTCTCGGCATGGTCATCGACGAGTCGCCCAGCTATCTGCGACTGAGCGACGGCGCCGTTCTCGGCACGGGCCAGGCGGCGTCCTGGATCTCGTCGGTCGATGCGTTCAACCGCGGCTCCGTCGCGAACTCGCTCATCACCTCGACGCCGCTCATCACGGCGCCCGATGCCACGATCGCCCAGGTCCCGGTCGAGACCCCCGCGGATCTCACGGGCGGAGTCTCCAACACACCGCCGCCGATCACCGACGGACTGCCCACCCCGAGCACACACTGAGCACATGACCACGAAGAGCACGCGCGGCACGCGCCGCCGCACCGTCGTGGCCCTCGCGGTCGTCCTCGCCGTCCTCGGCGGCTTCCTCGTGCGGCTCGTCGACATCCAGGTGGTCAGCGCCGACGAGCACATCGCGGACTCGATGGACAAGGCGTTCCGCGCATCGCAGGCGCTGTACGGCACCCGGGGCGCGATCGTCGACGAGACCGGGCAGCCGCTCGCCGGCAGCATCGTCGAATACGACTGTCAGCTCGATCCGCTGCTCATCACGCAGATCGACGCGAAGGTCGCCGAGGGCGAATCGACCGCGAAGCCCTGGTCGAAGGTGTCGCACGAGATCGCGCGCATCATCGACAAGGACCTCGACGAGGTGCAGAGCATCGTCGGCGACGCACTCGCCATCGACGAGAACTCGCGCTACGCGCAGCTGGCCAAGGGGCTGTCGACTCAGCAGTACCGGGCACTGGCCGACACCGGCGTGCCGTATCTCGCGTGCGGGCCGCATCCTGCCCGCGCGTATCCCGACGGCGCTGTCGGCGGCAACCTGGTGGGCTTCATGACGTCCGACGGAGAGCCGATCGAGGGGCTCGAGCTCTCGCAGAACCAGTGCCTCGCGGCGACCGACGGGTCGCTGACGTATCAGCAGGGCAAGGACGGCGTGACGATCCCCGGCACGGCGCGCGAGGTCGCCGCCGTCGACGGCGGCACGCTGCAGCTCACGATCAACCGCGACCTCAACTGGTATCTGCAGCAACTCATCGCCGAGCAGGTGCAGAACATGGAGGCCCAGAGCGGCGCGATCCTCGTCGTCGAGACGAAGACGGGAAAGATCCGCGCGGCGGCCGAATACCCCACGGTCGATCCCAACGAGCCGACGGCGGCCGAAGAAGACGACCGTGCGAGCCGGATCTTCCGCGGCACGTTCGAGCCGGGCTCGACCTTCAAGGCGCTCACGGCGGCGACGGTGGTGGATGCCGGCGGTCAGACCACGACCTCCACGGTCATCGCATCCGGGCGCGAGACCTTCGCCAACGGCGCGCGCGTCAACGATGCGTTCAACCACCCCGCCTACACCTACACGCTCGCGGGCGTCCTGATGGATTCGTCGAACGCCGGGATCGCCCGCTTCAGCGAGACCGTCGACGCGCAGACCCGGCACGACTACTTCGAGAGGTTCGGGATCGGCCAGGGCACCGACGTCGGCTATCAGAAGGAAGAGCGCGGCACGCTGCATCCCGCGGAATCGTGGGACAACCAGACGGTCTACAACACGTCGTTCGGTCAGGGGCTCACGACGACGATGCCCGAGCTCGCCGGCGCGTACGCCGCGATCGCGAACGACGGTCTGCGCATGCCCCTCTCGCTCATCGAATCGTGCACGACGACGGACGGCACCGTCATCGAGCCCGATGCGCCCGAGCCCACGCGCGTCGTGAGTGCCGAGGCGGCGTCGGCGACGCGCGACATGCTCGAGAACGTCATCGCGCAGAGCAGCATGTCCAGGCAGCTGAGCGTGCCCGGCTACCGCGTCGGCGGCAAGACCGGCACCGGCGAGAAGCACGACAGCGAGACGGGCGGCTACAAGGCCGGGGCCTACTACACGACCCTCATCGGCATGGCGCCCATCGAGGACCCCGAGTACGTCGTCGTCGTCACGATGGACGAGCCGACGAAGGTAAAGTCGTCTGCGGCCAACGCGACGGCGTTCCAGAAGGCCATGACGCAGGTGCTCAAGACCTACCGCGTCATGCCGTCCACGACGACGCCGACGCTGCTGCCGAAGTTCGGCTGAGCAGTGCTGATCCGGCCGGAGACTCGATGATCGCCCTGACCCTCGCCCGTGTGGTGGATGCCGTCCGCGGCGACCTCCGCCTCGCGGCATCCGACACCGTCGACACGATCGTGTCGGGCGCCGTGGACACCGACTCGCGCCTCATCGCGCCCGGCGGCATCTTCGTCGCCAAGCCCGGCGAATCCACCGACGGGCACCGGTTCGTCGATGCCGCCGTCGAGCGCGGCGCCGTGCTCGCGATCGTCGAGCGTCCCGTCGCGGCGGCCGTGACCCAGATCGTCGTGCCCGACGCCGTCGCCGCACTCGCCGACCTCGCGCGGGTCGTCGTGGCCGACGTGCGCTCGCGCGGCGACCTGCGGGTCATCGGGATCACGGGCTCGAACGGCAAGACCACGACGAAGAACATGCTCGCGCGCATCCTCGAGCCGGCGGGCGAGACGGTCTCGCCCAAAGCCTCGTTCAACAACGAGGTCGGCGCGCCCCTGACGATGCTGCGGGTCACCGAATCGACGCGATACCTCGTCTGCGAGTTCGGCGCGAGCGGACCGGGCGAGATCGCGCGGCTCGCGGGCCTGGTCGAACCGGACGTCGGTGTCGTGCTCATGGTCGGGATGGCCCACGCGGGCGGCTTCGGCGGCATCGAGGCGACGTTCCTCGCGAAGTCCGAGCTCGTGCGCGCCGTGCGCCCGGGCGGTCTGGCCGTGCTCAACGGCGACGACCCGCGGGTCGCAGCGATGGCGCCCCTCGCCCACGAGCACGACATCGCCGTGCGCTGGTTCGGGCGCGGACCCGTCGCGGACGTGCGCGCGGCAGACCTCGACGTGACGGCGTCCGGCACGTCCTGCACGGTGACCGTCGGCGCCGAATCGGCGGCGCTGCGCCTGCGCGTTCTCGGCGAGCACCACATCATGAACGCCCTCGCGGCGATCGCTGCGGCGACAGCCCTCGGCGTGCCGCTCGTGGACTGCATCGAGCGGCTCGAAGCGGTCGAGATCGCCGAGCGCTGGCGCATGCAGCCGCTCGGCTCGGATCGCGTCCGCATCATCAACGACGCCTACAACGCCAGCCCTGACTCGATGTCGGCCGCCCTGCGCACCCTCGCGCAGATCACGGGACCGGACCAGCGCATGGTCGCTGTCCTCGGCGCCATGAGCGAGCTCGGCGAGCATGCCGGCGACGAGCACGACCGCATCGGAGAGCTCGCCGTGCGGCTGCGCATCCCGCGCATCGTCGTCGTCGGCACCGAGGCGCGGCGACTCTTCCTCGCCGCCGTCGGCGAGGGCTCCTGGAGCGACGAGGCCGTCTTCTTCGCGACGGCCGACGAGGCGTACGACTACCTCCTGGGCGAGCTGCGCGACGGCGATCGGGTGCTGGTGAAATCCTCGAACGCGGCGGGTCTGCGGTTCCTGGGGGATCGTCTGGGAGAATCGTTCGCGTGAGATCACTCCTGACTGCCGCAGCGATCTCGCTGGCCTTCACGCTGTTCCTCACACCCGTCTTCCTGCGGCTGTTCCGCAAGTGGGGCTGGGGACAGGTCATCCGCACGCCCGACAACGTGCACAACCCGAGCCACGGCGAGAAGCGCGGCACCGCGACGATGGGCGGCACGATCTTCATCGTCGGCGCGATCGTCGGCTATCTCGTCGGAACCTATACGGGCAACAACCCGCCCACGATCTCGGGCTGGCTCGTCGTGTGGATGATGGTCGGGTTCGGCGCCGTCGGCTTCATCGACGACTACATGAAGGTGCGGCGTCAGCGCAGTCTCGGGCTGACCGGGTGGCGCAAGATCCTCGGGCAGGTCATCGTCGCGGTGCCGTTCGGCGTCGCGTCGCTGATGTTCCCGGATGCCACGGGCCAGACGCCCGCCTCCCCGTACGTCTCGATCTTCCGTGACGTGCCCTGGCTCGGCTTCATGACGCTCGGGCTCATCGTGGGCTGGATCGTCTACCTGCTGTGGATCACGTTCATCGGTGTGGCCTTCTCGAACAGCGTCAACGTGTCCGACGGCCTCGACGGCCTCGCCGCGGGCGCGGGCATCTTCGTCGTCGGCGCCTACAGCCTCATCGCCTTCTGGCAGTTCAACCAGGCCTGCGGCGGCGGCGCGCTCTCGCCCGATCTCGGGGCCGCGTGCTACCAGGTGCGCAACCCCTTCGACCTCGCCATCATCTCGGCCTCGTTCGTCGGCGCCCTCGTCGGCTTCCTGTGGTGGAACGCCCCCAAGGCCAAGGTCTTCATGGGTGACGTCGGATCGATGGCGATCGGTGGCGTGATCGCCGCGATGGCGATCCTCACGCGCACCGAACTGCTCGCCGTGCTCGTCGCGGGCGTGTTCATCATCGGCCCGGGATCGGTCATCCTGCAGCGGCTGTACTTCAAGGTGACGCGCGGCAAACGCCTCTTCCTGATGAGCCCGTTCCACCATCACCTCGAGATGCGCGGGTGGTCCGAGATCACGATCGTCGTGCGCATGTGGATCATCGCGGGGATGCTGGCGGTCTCGGGCATCGGCTTCTTCTACGTCGAATGGCTCTCACGCACATGACCGCGGATCGCCTCGCATCCCTCACGAGCTGGCACGCCGACTGGAAGGGACTGCGCGTCGCGGTGCTGGGCCTGTCGGTCACGGGCTTCTCGGTCGCCGACACCCTCGCCGAGCTCGGTGCCGACGTGCTCGTGCTCACGGAGCAGGCCGACGAGGAATACGCGCGGCTCGTGCCCGTCATCGGGGCGCGGTTGTGGGAAGGGTCGCTGCGCAGCGCCCCGCAGCCGCTCATCGAGTTCGCCCCCGAGCTCGTCATCGCCTCGCCGGGCTTCTCGCCGCGGCATCCGCTCGTCGAGTGGACGCGCGCGCAGGGCATCGCGCTGTGGGGCGACATCGAGCTGGCCTGGCGGGTCCGCGACAAGGTCGTGCGCTCCGACGGCTCGGCCTCAGACTGGATCCTCGTGACGGGCACGAACGGCAAGACCACGACGACCCGGCTCGCCGCGACGATGCTCGTCGCGGGTGGGCTGCGCGCCGCTCCCGTCGGCAACATCGGCACGCCGGTGCTCGACGCCGTCCGGGACCCGGCAGGCTTCGACGCGCTCGTCGTCGAACTCTCCAGCCACCAGCTGTGGTATCTCGGGCTGCAGACGGGTCCGGAGCCGCTTTCGCCGCACGCCGCCGTGTGCCTCAACCTCGCCGACGACCACCTCGAGTGGCACGGCACGGCGGCGGACTACCGCGCCGCGAAGGCGCGGGTCTACGACCGGACCCGGGTCGCGTGCGTCTACAACAAGAGCGACGTCGCGACGCGCGAGATGGTCGAGGACGCCGACGTCGTCGAGGGGGCGCGTGCCATCGGATTCGACCTGGGCGTCCCCGGCCCCAGCGATCTGGGCGTCGTCGACGGCATCCTCGTCGACCGTGCCTTCCTCGAGGACCGCCGCACGAGCGCGCTCGAGCTGACGACGGTGGCCGACCTCGCATCGATGGGCCTGGCCGCTCCGCACATGGCGGCGAACATCCTCGCCGCCGCGGCGCTGGCACGCTCGCTCGACGTGCCGCCCGCGGCGATCCGCGACGCTCTCGTCCGTTTCCGTCTCGACCCGCACCGCATCGAGGTCGTCGCGTCGGTGGCGGGCATCACCTGGGTCGACGATTCGAAGGCGACGAACCCGCATGCGGCGGCATCCTCTCTCGCGGCGTATCCGGGCGCCGTGTGGGTCGTCGGCGGGGTGCTCAAGGGCGTGGACATCTCGGATCTCGTCGCGCAGCGCGGCGTGTCGGTCAAGGCCGCGATCGTGATCGGCGAGGAGCGCACGTCGGTCGTCGAGGCGTTCTCACGACACGCGAGCGGGGTGCCCGTCTTCGAGGTCGACGCCGCTCAGACTGAAGACATCATGGCGCGGGTCGTGGAGCTGGCGACCGAGATCGCGCGTGACGGGGACGTCGTCCTACTCGCCCCCGCCGCCGCGTCGTTCGACCAGTTCTCGTCCTACGCCGACCGCGGCCGGCGCTTCGCCGATGCGGTGAGAGAACGGCTCGGGAGGGGGACCGATGGCGGACACGACGTCGACCCGGAAGGGCCCGCGACCGAGCGAGCCTGAGCGCCCCTCCAAGCGCGGGCTCTCCGCGCGCGTGTCGCTCGGCAGGGTCTTCGCGCCCGTTCCGAGCGAGTTCCTGCTCATCTCGTCGACGGCCCTGCTGCTGACGATCTTCGGGCTCGTCATGATCCTCTCGGCGACATCGGCGAACTCGGCGGCGATCGGGGAATCGCCCTTCGAGTCGATGATCCGGCAGGGCATCTTCGCGATGCTCGGCGTGCCGCTCATGTTCATCGCGAGCCGGTTCCCGATCACCTTCTGGAAGCGCGTCGCGTGGCCGGCACTCATCGGGGCGACGATCTTCCAGCTGCTCGTCTTCGTGCCGGGCCTGGGCGTCGAAGCGTACGGAAACCGCAACTGGATCTCGATCGGGGGAGTGCAGGCGCAGCCCTCCGAGTTCCTCAAGCTGGCCCTGGCCCTGTGGGTCGGCTACGTGCTGTACCGCAAGCGCACGCTCCTGGGACTCTGGCGTCACGTGTTCATCCCGCTCGTGCCCGTCTCGATCCTCGTCATCGGCACCGTCATGGCCGGAGACGACCTCGGCACCGCCATGATCCTCGTGCTGATCGTGCTCGGAGCCCTCTTCTTCTCCGGCGTCAAGCTGCGGATCTTCCTGCTGCCGGCGATCGGTGCGGCGGCCGCCGTGGCGTTCCTCGCGGTCACGAGCCCCGACCGCGTGCGCCGGTTCATGAGCTTCCTCAACCCGAACTGCCTCGACGACTATCTCAACGACTGCTATCAGCCGCTGCACGGCATGTGGGGCCTCGCGGGCGGCGGCATCTTCGGGCTGGGCCTGGGCAACTCGCGGGAGAAGTACGACTGGCTCCCCGCCGCGGCGAACGACTACATCTTCGCGATCGTCGGCGAGGAGCTCGGACTCATCGGGTGCATCGTCGTGCTCGCCCTGTTCGCCCTGTTCACGGTCGGCGCGTTCCACGTCATCCGCAAGACCGACGACCCCTTCGTGCGCATCGTCGCGGGCGGGATCACCGTGTGGATCGTCGGGCAGGCGCTCATCAACATCGGCGTCGTGCTCCGGGTCTTCCCCGTGCTCGGCGTGCCCCTGCCGTTCATGTCGCAGGGCGGAACCTCGCTGCTGTCCGTGCTCATCGCCTGCGGCGTGCTGCTGTCCTTCGCCCGCTCGCTGCCGCCCCCGGCATCCCGGGTCGTCCCAGCGGGGCGTGCGAAGATCTCTCGGTGAGTTCTTCGCCCCCGCCCCGCACCTACCTGCTCGCAGGCGGCGGCACCGCCGGTCACGTCAATCCGCTGCTGGCCGTCGCCGACGCCCTGCGCGAGCGCGAGCCCGACGCGCAGATCCTCGTCCTGGGCACCCGCGAGGGGCTCGAGGCCCGGCTCGTGCCGGCGCGCGGGTACGAGCTCGTCTTCGTCGACAAGGTCCCCTTCCCCCGCCGCCCGAATCGGGATGCCGCGGCCTTCCCGCTGCGCTTCCGCCGTGCCGTCGGGCAGGTGCGCGACATCGTCCGCGCCCGCGGCGTCGACGTCGTCGTCGGCTTCGGCGGCTACGCGTCGGCACCGGCCTACGTCGCGGCGCGCCGCGCCCGCGTGCCGGTCGTCGTGCACGAGGCGAACGCCCGGCCCGGGCTCGCGAACATCCTCGGCGCCCGCTCGGCGGCGTCGGTCGGGGTCGCCTTCGAGGGCACGCCCATCAAGCGCGCCCGTGTCGTGGGCATGCCGCTGCGGCGCGAGGTCGTCGAGCTCGACCGCTCCGCGCTGCGCGTCGAAGCGGCCGCGCACTTCGGGCTCGAGCCTGACAGGCCGACGCTCCTCGTGTTCGGCGGGTCGCTCGGGGCGGCCCGGCTCAACGCGGCCCTCGAGGGTTCCTGGCGCGATGTGCTCGACGCCGGATGGCAGCTCGTGCACGTCACGGGCGAGCGCTCCGACCTCGCCGACCCCGGTGCATCCGGCTACGCCCTGCGCCGCTACGTCGACCGCATGGACCTCGCCTTCGCGATGGCCGACCTCATTGTCGCACGCGCCGGTGCGGCGACCGTGAGCGAGATCAGCGCACTGGGCATCCCCGCGGTGTACGTGCCGTACGCCGTCGGCAACGGCGAGCAGGCACTCAACGCCGGCTCGGCCGTGCGGGCCGGCGCGGCACGCCTCATCGCGGACGCCGAGTTCACACCCGACCGGGTGCGGTCGGAGATCGTGCCGCTGCTCGCCGACGGCGCGACGCGAGAGCGGATGCGCGAGGCGGCATCCCGCATCGGCACGCGCCGCGGCACCGAGAACGTCGTCGCCCTCGTCGACGAGGCGCTGACCTGATCGTCCCGCGCGGCGAGAGCCGGCGCCTGCGGGGCCGACTTAGGATTGACGGGCCATGATCCGACCCGACCTGAGCCTTCCGATCCCCGAGACCATCGACGCCGCGCACTTCATCGGCATCGGCGGCTCGGGCATGTCCGGGCTGGCCCGCATGTTCCTCGAGCGGGGCATCCGCGTGTCGGGCTCCGACCGTGCCGACAGCCCCGGGCTGCGCCAGCTCGCCGAGCTCGGAGCGATCGTGCACGTGGGTCACGACGCCGCGAACCTCGCAGACGACGTCGACACCGTCGTGCACACGGGGGCCATCTGGCCCGAGAACCCCGAGTTCGTGCTCGCCAAGGAGCGCGGGCTGCACGTCATCCACCGCTCGCAGGCCCTGCACTGGCTCATCGGCGGCCGGCCGCTCGTCTCGGTCGCCGGAGCGCACGGAAAGACGACCTCGACCGGCATGATCGTCACGGCGCTGCAGGCGCTGGGCGCCGACCCGACGTTCGTCAACGGCGGGGTCATCGAGCAGCTCCGCGTCTCGAGCGGCAGCGGAGCCGACGATCTCGTCGTCATCGAGGCCGACGAGTCCGACGGCACGTTCCTGCTCTACGACACGGCGGTCGCCCTCATCACGAACGTCGACCCCGACCACCTCGACCACTGGGGCTCGCGCGACGCCTTCGACGCGGCGTTCGCCCGCTTCGCCGACGAGGCGCGCGATGCCGTCGTGCTCTCGTCCGACGACCCTGGCGCCGTGTCGGTGCGCGAGCGCATCACCCACCCGAACGTGCTGACCTTCGGCACGGCACCGGACGCCGACGTGCGCGTGACCGACATCGTCACCGATGGTCCGGTCGCCTTCACGATCCGGCACGGCGTCGCGGCGGCGGCCGTGCAGCTGACCGTGCCGGGTGCTCACAACGCGCTCAACGCCGCCGGTGCGGTCGCCGTGCTCATCGCCCTCGGCCATGACGTGCTCGACGCGGCGCGTGCCGTCGAGGGCTTCGCGGGCACCGCCCGCCGCTTCGAACTGCACGGCGTCATCCGCGGCGTGAGCGTCTTCGACGACTACGCGCACCACCCCACCGAGGTCGCCGCGGCCCTCGCCGGCGCGCGCACCGTCGCGGGCGGGGGGCGGATCATCGCGCTGCACCAGCCGCACACCTACTCGCGCACGGCGGACATGTTCCAGGAGTTCGCCGACGTCCTCGAGTCCCACGCCGACCACACCGTCGTCCTCGACGTCTACGGCGCGCGGGAGGATCCCGTTCCCGGCGTCACGGGCGCCCTCGTCAGCGAGGCCTTCGCCGACCCGGCGCACGTCCACTTCGTCGCCGATTGGCAGGACGCCGCCGACTACACCGCGTCCGTGGCACGCGAGGGCGACTTCATCGTGACGCTCGGGTGCGGCAACGTCAACCTGATCGTGCCGCAGGTGCTCGAGGCCCTCGGCCGCGCGACGCCCGCGGCGGAGTAGGCATGCGCCGGCCCCCGCCGCTGCCGCAGCCGAGCACGGCCCCGCCCCGGCCCGAGCGCCCGGCGACCGGCGCCGAGCCCGATGCGACGGCACCCATCGTGCCGATCACGTTCGCGGGTCCCGATCCGGATGCTGCCGCCCCGCCGCCGTCGGATCGCGAGTCGGCGGGCGACGCGCCCGACGGCATCGGCGTGCGCGACGTCTGGGCCGCCACACGGGCGCGCCGTCGGGCGCTGCGCGCCGAAGTGCGCCGCTTCACGGCGCGGCAGCGCAGGCGACGCGCGGTGTGGATCAGCGCCGTGGCCTCGGTCGTGCTGCTCGCGGCGGCGACCGTCGGTGCGGCATACAGTCCCCTCTTCGCCGTCGAGCAGGTGACCGTCGTCGGCGCGTCGCAGCTCGATGCCGCCGCTGTCGAAGACGCGCTGTCGGGCCAGATCGGCACACCTCTCGCCTCGGTCGACGAGAGCCGGGTGAAGGCGGCGCTCGTGGGCTTCCCGCTCGTCGAGACGTACACGCTCGAGGCGCGCCCCCCGCACGAGCTCGTCGTGCGGATCGTCGAGCGCACACCGGTCGGCTACATCGAGACCTCAGCCGGATTCACCCTCGTGGATGCCGCGGGGGTGGCGCTGTCGACCGCGCCCTCGCCCGGCGAGGGAGCCCCCGTCCTGACCGTGCGGGGCGGTGCCGACTCGTCGGCGTTCCGGGCCGTGGGCCTGGTCATGCGTACGCTCCCCGAATCCATCCGCGCGCAGGTCACGGCCGTCACGGCGACCTCCCCGGACGATGTGCGCCTGTCGCTGGGCGGCTCGAACGCGATGGTCGTGTGGGGGAGCGCCGATGACTCGGCGATGAAGGCCGTCGTGCTCGAGACGGCGATGGCGGCGCGCCCGCCGGACACGGTCGTCGAATACGACGTTTCGTCGCCGGCCGCCGTCGTCATCCGCTGACGATCCCGACTTCCGACGGCAACTTCACGGGCGATGTCGCGACACGCCGTCCTCCTCCGGCCCGAGGCGCGGCATCCGCCTACGTTCGGAATCAGGAATTGCATACCGAGCAATTCTTTAAACCTCTAGATGAGGTTGAAGGTTTGGTTCGAAAGACGGAGGCCGGCATGAGCCAGAACCAGAACTACCTCGCAGTCATCAAGGTGGTCGGAGTGGGCGGGGGCGGCGTGAACGCCGTGAACCGCATGATCGAGCTCGGACTGCGCGGCGTGGAGTTCATCGCGGTGAACACCGACGCGCAGGCGCTGCTCATGAGCGACGCGGACGTCAAGCTCGACGTCGGGCGTGAACTCACGCGCGGACTCGGCGCGGGCGCCGATCCCGAGGTGGGTCGCCGGGCGGCGGAAGACCACGCCGAGGAGATCGAGGAGGCCTTGCGCGGTGCCGACATGGTCTTCGTCACGGCGGGCGAAGGCGGCGGTACGGGCACCGGCGGTGCGCCGGTCGTCGCGAAGATCGCGAAGTCCATCGGAGCGCTCACCATCGGTGTCGTGACGAAGCCGTTCTCGTTCGAGGGTCGCCGCCGGCAGCAGCAGGCGGAGACCGGCGTCGCGAAGCTCAAGGAAGAAGTCGACACCCTCATCGTGGTGCCGAACGACCGACTCCTCGAGATCAGCGACCGCGGCATCTCGATGATCGAGGCGTTCGCGACGGCCGACCAGGTGCTCCTGGCCGGTGTGCAGGGCATCACCGACCTCATCACGACGCCCGGTCTGATCAACCTCGACTTCGCCGACGTCAAGTCGGTCATGCAGGGCGCGGGCTCCGCCCTCATGGGCATCGGCTCCGCCCGCGGAGCGGACCGCGCCATCAAGGCCGCCGAGCTCGCGGTCGAATCGCCCCTGCTCGAAGCATCCATCGAAGGCGCGCACGGCGTGCTGCTGTCGATCCAGGGCGGGTCGAATCTCGGGATCTTCGAGATCAACGACGCCGCGCAGCTGGTCAAAGAGGCGGCGCACCCCGAGGCCAACATCATCTTCGGAACGGTCATCGACGACACGCTCGGAGACGAGGTGCGGGTCACGGTCATCGCGGCGGGCTTCGACGGCGGACAGCCGCAGGCGCGTATCGAGCCGATCACGGCGTCGCGCGACTTCTCGGCACCGGTCGTGCCGGCGACGCCCGCTCAGGACGCCGCCCGCGAGCTCGACACGCCCGAACCCGCTCCCGCCGAGCCGGTCTCGGTCGGCGTCTCGGTGCCCGACGCCTACGACTCGGCGTTCGGCGACGACGACCTCGACATCCCGGACTTCCTCAAGTAAGTCCCGCACGACGATCGACAGACTCAGAGAACGGATTTTCATGCCCCCGTCCCCTGAGTCTGTCGACGTCGCGGCGCTGTCGGCGCGACTGGCCGACATCGACGAACGCATCGCCCAGGCGGCGCGCGACGTCGGCCGCGCACCGAGCTCCCTCACGCGCATCGTCGTGACGAAGTTCCATCCCGCGGCGCTGGTCACAGCCCTCGCCGACCTCGGTGTGTGCGATGTCGGCGAGAACCGCCAGCAGGAGCTCACCGCCAAGCGCGCCGAGCTGCCCGACCTCGACGTCGATTGGCACTTCATCGGCCAGCTGCAGACCAAGAAGGCTCGCGCCGTGCGCGCCGCGGCATCCATCGTTCACTCGGTCGACCGCGGTCGGGTCGCCGATGCGCTCGACGCCGCGGCGGAGGCCTCCGATCCCGTCCTGGATGTGCTGCTGCAGGTGAACCTCACGGCAGACCCGGGTCGAGGCGGCGTCGCGCCGGAGGATCTCGCCGAGCTCGCCGAACACGTCGCCGATCGACGGTCGCTGCGCGTGCGCGGGATCATGGCCGTCGCGCCCCTCGAGGAGCCGCCCGCCGCCGCGTTCGCGCGCCTGGCAGCCTTCAGCGATGTGGTGCGAGCGACGGTGCCGGATGCGGATTGGATCTCAGCCGGCATGACGGCAGACTTCGCCGAGGCGATCGCCGCGGGTGCGACACACCTGCGGATCGGCTCGGCAATCACGGGACCGCGGCCCGACCGCGGTTAACCTCGGAACAGACGAGCACAACGGAGGATGCGATGTCGAACCCGCTCAAGAAGACCATGGTGTACCTGGGCCTCGCCGACGAGGAAGAGGTGTACGAGGAGCCTGCGCCGCAGCCCCGCGGTCGCAAGACCGAAGCCGTCGTCGAGAAAGCAGCGCCCGTGACCCCGATCCATCGCCCCGCCGTCGTGCGCCAGCCGGCGCCGACCGCCATCAGCGAGATCCTGACGGTGCATCCCAAGCAGTACCGCGACGCGCAGGTCATCGCCGAGAACTTCCGCGACGGCGTGCCGGTCATCATCAATCTCTCGCAGATGAGCGACGCCGACGCGCGCCGTCTGATCGATTTCGCGAGCGGACTCTCGCTGGGCCTGTTCGGGCGCATCGAGCGGGTCACGAGCAAGGTCTTCCTGCTCTCGCCCGAGAACGTCGCCGTGTCGGGTGACGGCGCCGTCGCGCACGCCGACGCGGAGTCCGTGCCCTTCGCACAGCAGTAAGCCGTGGAGCTCGTCCGCCTCGCCGCGGCGATACTGAACGGCGCGCTCGTCCTGTACGTGCTCGTGCTGCTCGTGCGTCTCGTGCTCGAATGGGTGCCGATCTTCAACCGCGAATGGCGGCCCAAAGGGCTCGGCCTCGTCGCCGCCGAGATCGTCTACACCGTGACCGACCCGCCGATCCGACTCTTCCGACGCCTCATCCCTCCGTTGCGCGTCGGGGCCATCGCGATCGACTTCGGTTTCGCCCTCACGATGCTCCTGTGCTTCGTGCTGCTCTCGATCACGAGAGCCTTCATGTCCGTCTGACTCCGCACGGACCGACACCACAGGGGTGGATGCCGCGGCTATGCTTGGCAGGTACGGCTTGCCAGTCGGCGGGTCCGCCCCAGACCGTTGCCACCGACCTGAGCGCTCGAAAGAGGAATCACCATGGCTTTGACTCCGGATGACGTCGTCACCAAGCAGTTCCAGCACGTCCGTTTCAAGGAAGGCTTCGACCCGGACGAGGTCGATGACTTCCTCGACGAGATCGTCGTCGAGTGGCGCAAGACGATCGCCGAGAACGAAGAGCTGAAGGCGAAGCTCGCCGCGTACGAGTCCGGCGAGGCGCCGGCCTCCGAGACCGTCGAGTCCGTCGAGGTCATCGAAGAGGTGTCGGTTCCCGCACCCGCGGCCGAAGCGGCACCGCAGGCCACCCCCGCGCCCGTCTCGGCATCGGCCGGCCTCATCGAGCTCGCTCAGCGGGTGCACGACGAGCACGTCGCCGAGGGCGAGGCTCAGCGCGACAAGCTCATCGCCGACGCCAAGTCGCAGGCGGCCGCCATCATCTCGGACGCCGAGACACGTGGTCGCGAAGAGATCGCACGCCTCGATCGCGAGCGCGTCTCGCTCGAGGGCCGCATCTCCGATCTGCGTCAGTTCGAGCGCGACTACCGCACGCAGCTGCGCGGCTACATCGAGAGCCACCTCCGCGACCTCGAGACGACCGGCACGGCATCGGGTTCGACCCCGATCTCTGCGGCCGGCCTCTGAACCTGTCCCTTTGACACGCCCGCACACGAGCGCGTCGAAGCTTCGTCCGGCGGCGGCCGGCATCACGATCGCGATTCTCGCGGCAGTGGTGCTGGCCGCCGACCAGTTCTCGAAGCAGCTCGCCCTCGAGAACCTGCCGCTGCAGCAGACGGTCCCCGTTTTCGGGGACTTCCTGAGCTTCTATCTCGTGAAGAACCCCGGCGCGGCCTTTTCGCTCGGCGAGGGGGTCACCTGGATCTTCACGATCGCGCTGGCTCTGGTCGCGGTGGTCATCGGCTGGCTCGCCGTCACGCGCGTGCGCTCACGCCTGTGGGCGGTCGTGCTCGGCCTGCTGCTGGGGGGTGTGCTCGGCAATCTCACCGATCGCCTCTTCCGCGAGCCCGGCTTCGCGGTCGGGCACGTGATCGACTTTATCAACACGCCCTGGATGTGGTTCTTCCCGGGCATGTCGCCGGCGATCTACAACGTCGCCGACATCTTCATCGTGTGCGACATGATCCTGGTCGCACTGCTGATCATCCTGGGAGTGCACATGGACGGAACACGCGAATCGCGACACGACTCCGAGCGCGAGACGATTCTCGGCGAAGGCGACGAAGTGGCGCCCGGCGGCGCAGTCTCGGGCTTCGGCGACGAGTTCCCCGTCGCCGACCCTGATGTCGGCATCCCCGCCGATGAACGCGGACTGCCGCCGCTCACGCAGCGCGAGCAGCGTGAGGTCGAGCGCGAAGCGGACCGCGAGGCGGACGAACACCGCGACGACCGCTGACATGCCCACCCGGATGCTCCCCGTGCCCGACGGGCTCGACGGAACTCGGGTGGACCAGGCGCTCGCGAAGATGCTCGGCTTCTCGCGCACGTTCGCGGCCGAGGTCGCCGAAGCGGGCGGCGTGCTGCTCGACGGCGGTGTCGTGGGCAAGTCCGACCGGGTCTCGGCAGGAAGCGTGCTCGACATCACGTGGACGGATCGGCAGGAGCCCGTCGTCGTGCCGCTCGCGGTTCCCGACCTCGGCATCGTGCACGAAGACGACGACATCGTCGTGATCGACAAGCCGGTCGGCGTCGCGGCGCATCCCTCCGTCGGCTGGGAGGGTCCGACCGTGCTGGGGGCGCTGGCGGCGGGCGGCGTGCGCGTCGCGACAACGGGGGCGGCCGAGCGCCAGGGCATCGTGCATCGGCTCGACGTGGGCACGAGCGGGCTCATGGTGGTCGCCAAGTCCGAGCACGCCTACACGGCGCTCAAGCGGGCGTTCAAGGAGCGCGAGGTCGAGAAGATCTATCACGCGATCGTGCAGGGGCATCCCGACCCCCTCACCGGCACGATCGACGCACCGATAGGCCGACACGCGACCCACTCGTGGAAGTTCGCGGTCACACCCGACGGCAAGGACTCCGTGACGCACTACGAGACGATCGAGGCGTTCCCCGGAGCATCGCTGCTCGAGATCCACCTCGAGACGGGCCGGACGCACCAGATCCGTGTGCACATGGCCGCCCACCGGCATCCGTGCGTCGGCGATCCGCTGTACGGCGCCGATCCGACCCTCTCCGCTCGGCTGGGGCTCACGCGCCAGTGGCTGCACGCGCACCAGCTCTCCTTCGCGCACCCCGCGACGCGGGAGTGGTCGACCTTCACCTCGGAGTACCCCGGCGACCTCGCTCACGCGCTCGAGGTCCTGCGCGGCGACTGAGCCGACGGGGGAGGAGGTCGCGACGCCGGCCCGGGATGACATCCCCCACGGACCTCCTCGTGCCGGCGTCGCACTTCGACGTTAGGCACGCCGTGTCCGGCGTCGACGGGGATCACCGCCGGTGCCGTGCCCGTCGGGCGGGTTGCCGTGGCACGGCGGCGTTCCTGCGTGTCGTGCGCCGTGCACCTGCGTGTTCGGCGCGGGCGAGGGGGACACAGGACGACACCGTGCACGGCATGCGCGGCCGAGGGCCACCTCGGGCCCTGATGTCCGAGCCGCTACGTAGACTCGATGCGTGGCATCCGACTCTTTCGTACACCTGCACGTGCACAGCGAATACTCGATGCTCGACGGGGCCGCGCGCATCGGATCGATGGTGCAAGAGGCGGTGCGGCTCGAGATGCCGGCGATCGCCGTCACCGACCACGGCAACACGTTCGCCGCCTTCGAGTTCTACAAGGCGGCGAAAGATGCCGGCATCAAGCCGATCATCGGGATCGAGGCCTACGTCACCCCGGGAACGCACCGCGGCGACCGCTCGCGCGTGCGATGGGGCACGCCCGGACAGTCCGACGACGACGTGTCGGGCTCGGGCGCGTACACGCACATGACCCTGCTGTCCGAGACGACGGAAGGCATGCACAACCTCTTCCGGCTCTCGTCGCGGTCGAGCCTCGAGGGCTACTATTTCAAGCCCCGCATGGACCGCGAGCTGCTTCAGACCTATGCGAAGGGTCTCATCGCCACGACCGGCTGCCCCTCGGGCGAGATCCAGACGCGACTGCGGCTCGGACAGTACGACGCGGCGCGGGCCGCGGCGGCGGAATTCCAGGACATCTTCGGCAAGGACAACTACTTCACCGAGATCATGGATCACGGTCTGTCGATCGAGCGACGCGTCATCGGCGACCTGCTGAAGATCTCGAAAGACCTCGGCATCCCGCTCGTCGCGACGAACGACCTGCACTACACGCATCAGCACGATGCGAAGAGCCACGCGGCGCTGCTCTGCGTGCAGTCCGGCTCGACCCTCGATGACCCGAAGCGCTTCAAGTTCGACGGCGACGGGTATTACGTCAAGACCGCCGCCGAGATGCGACAGGTCTTCCGCGAGCACCCTGAGGCGTGCGACACGACGCTGCTGATCGCCGAACGGTGCGACGTCGAGTTCAACACGTCGGCGAACTACATGCCCCGCTTCCCCGTGCCGGACGGCGAGACCGAGGAGTCCTGGTTCGTCAAAGAGATCGAGCAGGGGCTGCACGTCCGGTATCCCACCGGCATCCCCGACGATGTACGCAGGCAGGCCGAGTACGAGACCGGGGTCATCGTTCAGATGGGCTTCCCCGGCTACTTCCTCGTCGTGGCCGACTTCATCAACTGGGCCAAGCGCAACGGCATCCGCGTCGGTCCCGGTCGCGGATCGGGCGCCGGATCGATGGTGGCGTACGCGATGGGGATCACCGATCTCGACCCGCTGCAGCACGGGCTCATCTTCGAGCGCTTCCTCAACCCCGACCGCGTCTCGATGCCCGACTTCGACGTCGACTTCGACGACCGTCGCCGCGGCGAGGTCATCCAGTACGTCACCGAGAAGTACGGCGACGAGCGCGTGGCCCAGATCGTCACGTACGGCACCATCAAGGCCAAGCAGGCCTTGAAAGACGCCGGGCGCGTGCTCGGCTTCCCGTTCAGCATGGGGGAGCGGCTCACCAAGGCCATGCCGCCCGCCGTCATGGGCAAGGACATGCCGCTCGAGGGCATGTTCGACACGAAGCACCCGCGCTTCAAAGAGGCCTCCGAGTTCCGCGCTCTCATCGAGACCGACGCCGAGGCCAAGACGGTGTTCGACACCGCGGTGGGCCTCGAGAACCTCAAGCGCCAGTGGGGCGTGCACGCCGCCGGCGTGATCATGTCCAGCGAGCCGCTGCTCGACATCATCCCGATCATGAAGCGCGAGCAGGACGGCCAGATCGTCACGCAGTTCGACTACCCCGCGTGCGAATCGCTCGGCCTCATCAAGATGGACTTCCTGGGGCTGCGCAACCTCACGATCATCAATGATGCGCTCGACAACATCGAGGCCAACCGCGGCCACCCCCTCGTGCTCGAAGATCTCACGCTCGACGATGCGGCATCCTACGAGCTGCTCTCGCGCGGTGACACGCTGGGCGTGTTCCAGCTCGACGGCGGGCCCATGCGCTCGCTCCTCCGGCTGCTCAAGCCCGACAACTTCGAGGACATCTCGGCCGTCATCGCCCTGTACCGTCCAGGACCCATGGGTGCGAACTCGCACATCAACTACGCCCTGCGCAAGAACGGGCAGCAGGACATCACGCCGATCCACGAGGAGTTCACCGACTCGCTCTCGGACATCCTCGACACGAGCTACGGCCTGATCATCTACCAGGAGCAGGTCATGGCGATCGCCCAGCGTGTCGCCGGATTCAGCCTGGGTCAAGCCGACATCCTGCGCCGCGCGATGGGAAAGAAGAAGAAGTCCGAGCTCGACAAGCAGTTCGAGGGCTTCCAGGCGGGCATGCACGCCAACGGCTACTCCGACGAGGCCGTGCAGAAGCTGTGGGAGATCCTGCTGCCGTTCTCGGACTACGCCTTCAACAAGGCGCACTCCGCCGCATACGGGCTGGTCTCGTACTGGACGGCCTATCTCAAGGCGCACTATCCCGCCGAGTACATGGCGGCCCTGCTCACGAGCGTGGGCGATGCGAAGGACAAGCTCGCGATCTATCTCAACGAGTGCCGGCGCATGGGCATCAAGGTGCTGCCGCCCGACGTCGGCCAGTCGATCCGCTACTTCGCCGCCGTCGGCGAGGACATCCGCTTCGGACTGGGTGCCGTCCGCAACGTCGGCACGAACGTCGTCGATGCGATCGTCGCGTCGCGTGCCGACGAGCCGTTCACGTCGTTCCACGGCTTCCTCACGAAGGTGCCCGTGCACGTCGCCAACAAGCGCACGGTCGAATCGCTCATCAAGGCGGGTGCGTTCGACTCGCTCGGCGACACCCGGCGCGCCCTCATGGAGATCCACGAGGATGCCACCGAGGCCGCCGTGCTCGACAAACGGCGCGAGGCCAACGGCGAGGTCGGATTCGACTTCGACTCGCTGTGGGGCGACGACGAGCCGCAGCAGGCGGCGAAGGTGCCCGATCGCCCGGAGTGGACCAAGAAGGACAAGCTCGCGTTCGAGCGCGAGATGCTCGGCCTGTACGTGTCCGACCACCCGCTCGCCGGGCTCGAGATCCCGCTCGCGAAGCACGCGTCCATCAGCATCCACGACCTGCTCGCGAGCGAGGTCCTCGATGACGGCGACCAGGTCACGATCGCGGGGCTCGTCACGAGCGTGCAGCACCGTGTCGCGAAGCAGAGCGGCAACCCCTACGGCATGATCACCGTCGAAGACTTCAACGGCGAGATCACCGTCATGTTCATGGGCAAGACCTACACCGAGTTCTCGTCGATGCTGCAGGCCGACTCGATCCTCGTCGTTCGCGGCCGCGTGTCCCGCCGCGACGACGGCATGAATCTGCACGCGCAGGCGGTGTTCTCGCCCGATCTCGGAACGATGGATGCCGCGGGGCCGCTCACTCTGACGATGCCCGAGCACCGTGCGACCGAGACGGTGATCGGCGATCTCGCCGACGTCCTCGGGCGCCACCGCGGCGAGACCGAAGTGACCCTCAAGCTGCACAAGGGCGGCACGGCGAAGGTCTTCGAGGTGCCCCTCACCGTCACCGTGACCGCTGACCTGTTCGGTGAGCTCAAGGGGCTGCTCGGCCCGCAGTGCCTCGGATGAGCCGCCGGTAGGATTCAGAAGACCCCTTGCTCGGAACCGGAAGGACCATCGTGACCGACCACCAGGACGAGAACATCGACGTCGACACCGACATCACGGTCGACGAAACCGACATGACGGTCGACGAACCCGCGAGCTCGGGGGAGCGTCCCCAGTACGGGGTCGGACCGTTCACGATCCGCGAGGTCTCGCTCGCGGGGATCTGGCTCGCGGCGTTCGTCGTCTCGTTCTTCCCCGTCGCCGCCATCATCGGGGGCCCCCGCGAGAGCCTCCTGTTCGGCTTCGGTTCGGTCTGGACCTCGGGTCTGGGCTGGGTCCTCACGATCGGTCTGCCCACGATCGCCGTCTTCCTGCTCGTGCTGCGGCGGCTGTCCCCCCAGGGCATCCGGCGATTCGGCTCACTCGGGATCGATCAGTTCGCCTCGGTGGCCTTCTCGGTGTCGACGGTCGTGTGGCTACAGCTGGTCTGGGAGACCGTCGCGTTCTCGCTCGCGGGCGGTGCATGGTTCCGCTCATGGGTCATCTGGGTGGAGTTCTTCCTCATGCTCGCCGGTGTGCTGCTGACGGTGTTCGGCTCGCTCATCCCGCCGTTCTCCGAGGACTTCGAAGGGCGTCGCGAGATCGCCGCGCACCGCAACGCGCGACCGGTCCGCGCCGTCTCCCCGCGTCCGGTGCGACCCCGGCCCGAGCCGCACGCTCCGGAAGCCGAGCGGGGTGCGCCGGCCGACGGCACGTACGCGCCCGTCGCCGAGGCCGACGCCTACGACGCCGGCACGGCCGACGAGCCGCCCTACGGCGCCGAGCCCGCCGAAGCTGATGCGGACTGGGACCCCGATCAGGTGCGCGACACCTACGAGCCCGTCGCGCAGGAGCCCGTCGCGGACGAACCCGTGCGGCACCAGGCTTTCTGGGCGCTCGTTCCCGAGGAGCGCGACGTCGTCGACGAGCACGGCGCGCCGCTGTTCCGCATCGGACCGACCGCCTGGGCACTCGTCATCGAGGACCACGGCGACCGATTCGTCGTGCGCCACGAAGACGGCCGGGTCGGGCACCTGCTCGACATCGAGGACGTGACGCGCGGCTGAGGCCCGCTGCCGCGCTAGCGTAGACGGATGCTTCGCACGATCGACCTTCGCGGGCGCGCCCTCTCACCCACCGAACTGCTCGCCGCTGTGCCCCGTGCCGTCTCGGCGCGGGACGAAGCCCTCGCGGCGGCGGCGCAGATCGTGTCCGACGTCGCCGCGCGCGGCGAGGATGCGCTCCGCGAGCAGGCCGAGCGCTTCGACGGCGTGACCGGCCACGCGATCCGCGTGCCGGCGGCGCATCTCGACGAAGCCCTCGCGAACCTCGATCCCGCCGTGCGCGACGCCCTCGAAGCGGCGATCGAGCGCGTGCGCGCGGCATCCCTCGCTCAGATTCCGCCCCCCGTCGTCACGGAGCTCGCCCCGGGTGCCCGCGTCGCGCAGCGCTGGCAGCCCGTGCGCCGCGTCGGGTTGTATGTGCCCGGCGGCAAGGCCGTATACCCGTCGAGCGTCGTCATGAACGTCGTGCCGGCGCAGGTCGCCGGAGTCCAGCGGATCGCCCTCGCGTCGCCGCCGCAGCGCGACGCGGACGGTCGCGTGCATCCCGTCATCCTCGCGGCGGCCCGCCTGCTCGGCGTCGACGAGGTCTACGCGATGGGCGGGGCCGGCGCGATCGCCGCATTCGCGCACGGTGTGGCGTCGTTCGGGCTCGACCCCGTCGACGTCGTGACCGGACCGGGCAACAACTTCGTCGCGGCGGCCAAGCGCGCCGTCGCGGGGCGTGTCGGCACCGATTCCGAGGCGGGAGCGACCGAGATCCTCATCGTCGCCGACGAGACGGCCGATCCGCGGCTCGTCTCGGCCGATCTGATCAGCCAGGCCGAACACGACGAACAGGCCTCGGCCGTGCTCGTGACCACTTCAGCGGCACTCGCGGCCGAGGTTCACGCCGACCTCGAGCAGCGCGCGCCGCGCACGAGGCACGCCGATCGGGTGGCGACGGCGCTGCGCGGACCGCAGTCCGCGATCGTGCTCGTCGACGATCTCGCGGCGGCGACGGCGTTCAGCAATGCGTATGCGCCCGAGCACCTCGAGCTGCACCTGTCCGATCCGCATCCCGAGGACTTCGTGCACGCCGGGGCCGTATTCGTCGGCGCGAACTCGCCCGTGAGCCTCGGAGACTACCTCGCCGGCTCCAATCACGTGCTGCCGACGGGCGGTCAGGCGCGGTACGCGGCGGGTCTCTCCGCCGCGACGTTCCTGCGCCCGCAGCAGGTCATCGAGTATGACCATGACGCGCTGGCGGGCGTGCGCGAGGCGATCGTGACCCTCGCCGAAGCCGAGCACCTGCCCGCGCACGGCGAAGCCGTCGACGTGCGGTTCGACGCGTAGGCTGGGGCTGACATGCACTGCCCGTTCTGCCGCCACTCCGACTCGCGCGTCATCGATTCGCGCACGAGCGATGACGGGCTGAGCATTCGTCGCCGGCGCCAGTGCCCCGAATGCGGCGGCCGCTTCACGACGGTCGAGACGGCGAGCCTCAGCGTCATCAAGCGCTCCGGCGTCGTCGAGCCGTTCAGTCGCGAGAAGGTCGTCTCGGGAGTGCGCAAGGCATGCCAGGGCCGGCCTGTGACCGATGCCGATCTCGCGATGCTCGCGCAGCGCGTCGAGGAGTCGATCCGCCAGACGGGCTCATCGCAGCTCGATGCAAATGAGATCGGACTGGCGATCCTCGGCCCCTTGCGCGAACTCGACGAGGTCGCGTACCTGCGGTTCGCGAGCGTGTATCGGGCGTTCGAATCGCTCGAGGACTTCGAGTCGGCGATCGACCAGCTGCGTGCGGATCGTGCACCGGCTCCTGCTGCCGTCGACGAGTGAGCGCCCCCGGGGCGATACCCTGAACGGGATGTATCCCCTTCTCTTCCGCACCGTCCTGTCGCGCATCGATCCCGAATCGGCGCACCACCTCGGGATGAAGGTGATCCGGATGCTGGGGCTTCCGGGTCTCGCGTGGGCTTCGCGCGCGCTCACCCGACCCCATGCCGACCTGCGCACCGAAGCGCTCGGGCTGCGTTTCGACTCGCCCTTCGGGGTCGCCGCCGGCTTCGACAAAGACGTGATCGGCGCATCGGGACTGTGGGCGCTCGGCTTCGGCCATGTCGAGGTCGGCACGGTGACGGCCATCCCCCAGCCCGGCAACCCGCGTCCGCGCCTGTTCCGGCTGGTCCCGGACCGCGCCGTGATCAACCGGATGGGCTTCAACAACGGCGGGGCGGCTGCCGCGTCGGTGCGGCTCGAGAAGCTGCGGCGGCGTCGACGACGACCTGTCGTCGGGGTCAACATCGGCAAGAGCCGCGTCGTCGATGTCGCCGACGCGACGGCCGACTACGTGCGCAGCGCGACGCTGCTGGCTCCGCTGGCCGACTACCTCGTCGTCAACGTCTCGTCTCCGAATACGCCCGGCCTGCGCAGCATGCAGGCCGTCGAGACGCTGCGTCCGCTGCTCGAAGCGGTTCGGGATGCCGCGGGTTCCACGCCCTTGCTGGTCAAGATCGCGCCCGACCTGTCCGATGACGAGGTCGAGGCGATCGCGCGGCTCGCGGTCGACACGGATCTGGCAGGGATCATCGCGACCAACACGACGATCTCGCGCGAGGGCCTGCGCACGTCGTCTGACGTCGTCGAGGCCGCCGGCGCGGGCGGGCTGTCCGGCGCACCGCTCAAAGCACGCGCGCTGGAGGTGCTTCTCCTGGTGCGCGCCGTCGTGCCGGCGCAGTTCTGCGTCATCTCGGTCGGCGGAGTCGAGACGGCCGCCGATGTGCGGGAGCGCCTCGACGCCGGCGCGAACCTCGTGCAGGGCTACACGGCGTTCCTCTACCGCGGCCCGCTGTGGGCCCGTCAGATCAACCGTGAGTTGCGCCGGATCACTGCCGCGAAGCGGCGTTGACGCGGCGGGATTCACCGTCGAGGAGCGCGCGAAGCGCGCGTATCGAGACCGCCTGCGACGACCTCAGTCGGGGCGCCCGCCGCGCTTGACCTGCGGCTTGGGCAGCCGCAGGAAGCGCATCTGGATCGTGCGCATCGCGGCGTACCAGCCGAGGCCCTTCTCCGTCTGGTCGCCCCACTTGGCCCGTGCGGCCTTCTTGACGCGGATCGACGTGATGATCATGTCGCCGACGACGAAGAGGATGAAGATACACAGGGAGATGAAGGAGTAGTACTGGATTCCGGCGACCGGGATGAAGGTCGCGACGATGACGAGCACCATGGCCGGCATGACCGCCTCGCCCAAGTGCCACCCGGCATCGACGAAGTCGCGCACCCATCGTCGCTGGGGGCCCTTGTCGCGCGGCGTCAGGTAGCGGTCGTCGCCGGCTGCCATGCCGACGCGCGCCTTCTCGCGCTGTGCCGCGATCTCGGCCTTCGCGCGCGCCTTGCCCTCTTTCGTGTCCGGAACGAGCGGGCGCTTGCGCGCTGCTTCACGCTCGGCGCGCGATGGCGTCGGCCGGCCCTTCCCGATGGAGGTGCCGTTGAGCACGGTGCCGTCGGACGGCGCGTCGCCGGACGCGGATGTTGCGGGGGTCTTGGCCACGATGGATCCTCGGATCTGCGGGAAGGGTGCCCTCTAAGATTACCCGCATGACCTCAGAGCTCTCCCGCCAGAAGTCCGTCGCGGATGCCGCGAGCGCCGGCATCCCCTCGGCGCTCGCCGATCTCGGCGCCCTCGTGCGCATCCCCTCGATCGCCTTTCCGGGGTTCGATCCGAGTGACGTGCGCCGCAGCGCTGAAGCCGTCGCGGCCCTCGCCGAAGGCCTCGGCATCTTCGACCGCGTCGAGATCCGCGACGCGGCGATCCCCGGCACCGGCGAGCGGGGGATGCCGGCCGTGCTGGCCACGCGTGCCGCGCGCAACGGCCGGCCGACCATTCTGCTCTACGCGCACCACGACGTTCAGCCTGTCGGCGACGAATCGCTGTGGGAGTCGGCGCCCTTCGAGCCGACGGTGCGCGACGGACGGCTCTACGGTCGCGGCGCGGCCGACGACAAGGCCGGTGTCATGGTGCACATCGGTGCGCTGCGCGCGCTCAAAGAGGTGCTCGGCGACGACTTCGACCTCGGCGTCGCCCTCTTCATCGAGGGGGAGGAAGAGGCGGGATCGCGGTCGTTCGCGCAGTTCCTCGCCGACAACGCCGATGCGCTGCGCGCCGACGTCATCGTCGTCGCGGACTCGGGCAACTGGGATGCCAAGACACCCGCGCTCACGGTGTCGCTGCGCGGCAACGCGCGTTTCACCATGTCCGTCCGCACGCTCGAGCACGCGTCGCACTCCGGCATGTTCGGCGGCGCCGTGCCCGACGCCATGATGGCCACCGTGACGCTGCTGGCGACGCTGTGGGACGAGAACGGCTCGGTCGCCGTCGAGGGCCTGCAGACGCGGGATGCCGCGACCCCGGACTACACCGAAGAGACCCTGCGCGACGAGGCGGGCCTGCCCGAGGGGGTCCGCCCGATCGGCGACGGCACGATCCTGAGCCGCATCTGGAACAAGCCGTCGATCACCGTGACGGGAATCGACGCGCCGAGCGTCGTGAACGCGTCGAACACCCTGACGCCCGAAGTGAGCGTCGTCGTCAGTGCGCGCATCGCGCCGGGGCAGTCCGCCGAAGAGGCGTACGCCGCGATCGAAGCGCATCTGCGGTCGCATGCCCCGTTCGGCGCTCAGCTGTCCTTCCGCGACGCCGATTTCGGCAACGGGTTCCTGGGGGACACGTCCGGCTGGGCCGCCGCCACGGCGCGCGAAGCCCTCGACGAGGGATACGGAGTGACTCCGGTCGATCTCGGCATCGGCGGGTCGATCCCGTTCATCGCGGATCTGGTGAGGGAGTTCCCGGGGGCGCAGATCCTCGTCACCGGTGTCGAAGACCCGCACGCGCGGGCGCACAGCCCGAACGAGTCGCTGCACCTCGAGACGTTCCGCAACGCCCTCGTGTCCGAGGCGCTGCTGCTGGCCAAGCTCGACGCGCGGCGGGGCGACTGAGCCAATACGCCGAGTGCGGAGCCCCTTCCGGGCTGCGCGGCGTAGAATCGTGGCATCCGGCAGCACCGATCTCGGAGGATCACATGACCGACACCGCTCTGTCTACCGACCAGGAAGCCCGCGCGCACAACGTGTCGCTGACCGACGCTGCGGCACTCAAGGTCAAGAACCTGCTCGAGCAGGAGGGCCGCGACGACCTGCGCCTGCGGGTCGCTGTGCAGCCCGGCGGCTGCAGCGGACTGATCTACCAGCTCTACTTCGACGAGCGCTACCTCGAAGGTGACCAGGCGGTCGAGTTCGAGGGCGTCGAAGTCATCGTCGACGAGATGAGCGTCCCGTACCTCGACGGCGCCTCGATCGACTTCAAGGACACGATCTCCGAGCAGGGATTCACGATCGACAACCCGAACGCCGGCGGCAGCTGCGCGTGCGGAGACAGCTTCCACTGATCGGAACGGAAATCCGACGGAACCCGGCGCGCTCATCAGCCGCCGGGTTCTGTCGTCCTCGGCGGGAGATGGCGCGACAAGCTGGGCAGATGGCCTGAAGTGCCTGAGCGGTTGCCCTAGACTGGCGTGAGTCACATTCGCGACTTGGAAAGGTGCACCGTGCCCTCGAAACGCCGCCTCCGCTGGGCCCTCCTCCCCGTCGGGATCGCTACGGCCGCCATCTTGGCCGGATGCACCCCGACGGAGCTCAACGGGTATCTACCGGGCTTCGTCGAGGACGGTCCCGCGACGACGAACCACACCGAGATGGTGTCGGGCCTGTGGGTCAACTCCTGGATCGTGCTGCTCGCCGTCGGCGTCATCACGTGGGGTCTCACGCTGTGGGCCGCGATCGTCTACCGACGTCGCCGCGGACAGACCGGTCTGCCGGTCCAGCTGCGCTACAACATGCCGATCGAGATCTTCTACACGGTCGTGCCGGTCATCCTCGTGCTCGGATTCTTCGCGTTCACCGCGCGTGACCAGGCCATCCTCGAGGACTACGACGAGAACCCCGACGTGTCGATCACGGCGATCGGCAAGCAGTGGGCGTGGGACTTCCAGTACGACGGCGCCACCGACGACGACACGGTCTGGTCGATGGGCGTCCAGGCGCAGACCGACGAGTCCGGCAACATCATCAACGAGCTGCCGACGCTCTACCTGCCGGTCGACAAGTCCGTCACGATCAACCTGCAGTCGCGCGATGTCATCCACTCCTTCTGGATCATCGACTTCCTCTACAAGAAGGACATGTACATCGGCCGCGACAACCTGTGGTCGTTCACGCCGACGCGCGAGGGTGAGTACGCCGGCAAGTGCGCCGAGCTCTGCGGCGAGTACCACTCGATGATGCTCTTCAACGTCAAGGTCGTCAGCGAGGCCGAGTACGAGGACTACCTCGACTCCCTCGAAGCCGCGGGGCAGACCGGTGACATCAACAACGAATACGACCGGCTCCAGAACCTTCCCGGTACGGGCGGGGTCGCATCGGAGGGACAAGACTGACCATGGCGACGACACTTCCCCTCAATGAACCCGCGCAGGGGCGTCCGACGACCCTGCCGCCTCGCCAGGCCGCTCTGCTCAGCGCATCTCGCGTCGAGCAGAAGGGCAACATCATCGTCAAGTGGATCACCTCCACCGACCACAAGACGATCGGCTACATGTACCTGATCGCCTCGGTGATCTTCTTCATGCTGGGCGGTGTGATGGCGCTGATCATCCGCGCCGAGCTCTTCGAACCGGGCATGCAGATCGTCCCGACGAAGGAGCAGTACAACCAGCTGTTCACGATGCACGGCACGATCATGCTGCTGATGTTCGCGACGCCGCTGTTCGCAGGCTTCGCGAACGCGATCCTGCCGCTGCAGCTCGGTGCCCCCGATGTCGCGTTCCCGCGACTCAACGCCTTCGCTCTCTGGCTGTTCACGTTCGGCTCGCTCATCGCGGTCGCCGGCTTCCTCACGCCCCAGGGTGCGGCATCCTTCGGCTGGTTCGCCTATCAGCCACTCGCGAGCACGACGTTCTCGCCAGGTGTCGGCGGAAACCTGTGGATGCTCGGACTCGGCATGAGCGGTTTCGGAACCATTCTCGGTGCCGTGAACTTCATCACGACGATCATCACGATGCGCGCACCGGGCATGACGATGTGGCGCATGCCGATCTTCTCGTGGAACACGCTCGTGACGAGCATCCTGATCCTGATGGCCTTCCCTGTCCTCGCCGCCGCGATCCTCGCCGCCGCGACCGACCGCGTGCTGGGCGCCCACATCTACGATCCGCAGAACGGTGGAGTGCTCCTCTGGCAGCACCTGTTCTGGTTCTTCGGACACCCCGAGGTGTACATCATCGCGCTGCCGTTCTTCGGCATCATCTCCGAGGTCCTGCCGGTCTTCAGCCGCAAGCCGATCTTCGGGTACAAGACCCTGGTCTACGCCACGATCGCGATCGCCGCGCTGTCGATCGCCGTGTGGGCCCACCACATGTACGTCACGGGCGCCGTCCTACTGCCGTTCTTCGCGCTGATGACGATGCTCATCGCGGTACCGACGGGCGTGAAGATCTTCAACTGGATCGGAACGATGTGGCGAGGATCGGTGACCTTCGAGACGCCCATGGTGTTCTCGCTGGGCTTCCTGGTCTCGTTCGTCTTCGGTGGCCTCACGGGCGTCATCCTCGCCTCGCCGCCGCTGGACTTCCACATCTCCGACTCGTACTTCGTCGTCGCCCACTTCCACTACGTCGTCTTCGGCACGGTCGTGTTCGCGATGTTCGCCGGGTTCTACTTCTGGTGGCCCAAGTGGACCGGTCGCATGCTCAACGAGCGGCTCGGCATGGTGCACTTCTGGATGCTGTTCATCGGCTTCCACATGACGTTCCTCATCCAGCACTGGCTGGGCGTCGACGGCATGGTGCGCCGCTACGCGGACTACTCGGCCGCTGACGGCTGGACGTGGCAGAACCAGGTCTCGACGGTCGGTGCGATGCTCCTCGGCGCATCCATGATCCCGTTCCTGTTCAACGTGTGGATCACGGCCCGCAAGGCGCCCAAGGTCACGGTCAACGACCCGTGGGGCTACGGCGCCTCGCTCGAGTGGGCGACGTCGTGCCCGCCGCCGCGTCACAACTTCACGTCCATCCCGCGCATCCGCAGCGAGCGTCCCGCATTCGACCTGAACCACCCCGAGGCGGGAATCCCCGTCGGCGTCGGTCCAGCGAAGGATGCACCCGAAGCCCCGGTCGTCGACGCGGCCGAAGGAGAGGTCAAGTAGATGCGTACCAACACCGCGCTCTGGTGGATCCTCACCGTCTTCTTCCTCGTCGTCTTCACGATGTACACGGTGTGGAACCTGATTGCCCACTGGGGGACGTATGCCGCTCCCGGGCTGTCCTGGTGGGACACCTTCACCCTCTCGATCGAGTGGGTCGGAAGCGTCGCACTGCTTTTCACGGCGTTCATGACGGGCCTCATCGCCTTCTACACGAGCCGTGTGCACAAGGCACAGGGCGGCGAGCTGCCCGAGGACATCCTGACGTCGGACATCGACGACGGCGACCCCGAGGTCGGCGAGTTCAGCCCGTGGTCGTGGTGGCCGATCGTCCTCGCGGGGGCGTCTGCCGTCGCGATCCTCGGCCTCGCTGTCGGCGTCTGGATGTTCCCCATCGGCATCGCACTGTTCGTCGTCGCGATCGTCGGCTGGGTCTACGAGTACTACCGCGGTCACTTCGCGCGCTGACCCGCTCGCGGCTCATAGCGGCCGGCATCCTGGATCTCGATCCGGATGCCGGCCGCTTCGCTGTGGTGGGACGCCCGGGCGGCGCTGCGTCCCTGTCGGCGCCGGATCCACGTCGTCGCTGCCCCACCGGTCGGCCTGCGGACGCACGCCGCTCCACGGCTCGGCGATAGTGCCGCAACCGTGGAAGAACGGGTCTTGCTACCCTGACGCCCATGGCGGTCAGCGACCGGGAGATCGAGTCGTTCCTCAACGACTACCAAGACGGACTCGGCACCTACGACGTGGCGCGGAGTGTGGCCCTGTGGGGCGTGCCGGGCACGATCCTGAGCGACCCGTTCGTGGGCACGGTCTCCTCGCGTGAGGAGATGGCGCAGGGCCTGGAGCAGTCCTATCCGCTGTATCGACAGCTCGGACTGAAGCGCGTGGAGCACACGCTGCTCGAACGCGTGGACCTGACCGCCGCGATCACCAGACTGAGGGTCCGGTGGCACTTCTACGGCGCCGGCGACGAGTTGCTCACCGATGGCGACTACGAGTATCTGCTGCGTCGTGACGAGGAGGGTCTGCGAATGTATGTCGCGGTCTCGATCGACGAGGCCGAGAAGATCGCCGAACTGGCTGCGCGCAAGGGGGTGGAGCTGCCCGACGCCGGGTCGTGACACGCCGGATGCCGCCCTGACGTGTGGCGGTGGACCGGGCCGCTCTTCGGACGGGCACACGACCTCGGATGCCGCATCCCGGCGCTCACGGAAGAGCAAGAGCCCCGGCTGCGTGATGCAACCGGGGCTCTTCGCGACTGGACCGCGCTACTTGTCGCGTCCCTCGTCCTCGGGGATGATGACGTTCGACGGGCGGTTGGCCGTCTCGGTGTTGTGACCGTCGTCGATCGGCACGTGCGGTGCATCCGGGACACCCGCGCGCTCATGCGCGCCCTGGATCTCGGCGTGCTCTTCGTCCGCGATGTGGTCGAGCTCGTGGTGCTGGTGAGCATCGGCCGCGTCGAGTTCGGTCTGCGTGAGGGGGGAGAGGCGGTCCTCGAAGAACCAGCGCGAGAAACCGGCACGCAGGTTCTCGTGCCACGGGATCCGTCCCTGTGCATTCGGACGCACGACGAGCGGCTCGTAGGTCTCGTAGTCGACGAGCTTGAAGCGGTCGTACTGATCGACGGGCTGGTGGACCTCGATGTACTCGCCACCGGGAAGACGCACGATGCGTCCGGACTCGTAGCCGTGCAGCACGATCTCGCGATCCTTGCGCTGCAGCGCGATGCAGATCCGCTTCGTGACGAAGTAGGCGATGATCGGACCCAGGATCAGCAGCGCCTGCAGAGCGTGGATCACGCCCTCCATCGTCAGCCAGAAGTGCGTCGCGATGATGTCCGACGAGGCAGCCGCCCACAGCACGGCGTAGAACGTGACGCCGGCCGCACCGATCGCGGTGCGCGTCGCGGCGTTGCGCGGGCGCTGGGCGATGTGGTGCTCGCGCTTGTCGCCCGTGATCCACGACTCGATGAACGGGTAGATCGCGACGATCAGGATGAAGACCACGAGCACGCCGAGCGGGATCAGGATGTTCCACGACCACGTGCGGTCGAGGAAGACGCTCTCGAGATGCGGCGGAACCAGGCGCAGCGCGCCGTCGGCGAAGCCGATGTACCAGTCGGGCTGCGTTCCCGCGGAGACGGGAGACGGATCATACGGTCCGTAGGCCCAGATCGCGTTGATCGAGAACAGCGAGGCGATCAGCACGATGAAGCCGAAGACGACGAAGAAGAATCCGCCCATCTTGGACATGTACACGGGCATCATCGGGTAGCCCACGACGTTGCTGTTCGTGCGGCCGGGGCCGGCGAACTGCGTGTGCTTGTTGATGATCATGAGCATGAGGTGCAACGCGAGGAGCGCGACCAGAATCGCCGGCAGCAGCAGGATGTGCAGCGCGTAGAGGCGTCCGACGATCTCGGTTCCGGGGAACTCGCCGCCGAACAGCAGGAACGACGTCCACGTGCCGATCAGCGGGATGCCCTTGATCATGCCGTCGATGATGCGCAGACCGTTGCCGGAGAGCACGTCGTCGGGGAGCGAGTAGCCCGTGAAGCCCTCACCCATTGCCAGGACGAACAGCACGAAGCCGATGACCCAGTTGAGCTCACGGGGCTTGCGGAACGCGCCCGTGAAGAAGACGCGCAGCATGTGCACGCCGATGCCGGCCACGAAGACCAGCGCCGCCCAGTGGTGCATCTGACGGACGAGCAGACCACCGCGGATGTCGAAGGAGATCTCGAGGGTCGAGGCCATCGCCGCCGACATCTCGAGGCCGCGCATCGGCAGATAGGCGCCGTGGTAGTGGACGGGAGCCATCGACGCATCGAAGAAGAACGTCAGGAAGGTGCCCGAGAGGAGCACGACGACGAAGCTCCACAGCGCGATCTCGCCGAGCATGAACGACCAGTGGTCGGGGAAGACCTTGCGGCCGAGTTCCTTGACGATGCCCGACAGGCTCGTGCGCTCGTCGAGATAGTTCGCCGTGGCGCCGACGAAGCGGCCCCCGAGCGGCTTATCGCGCTCTTGGGTCTTCTCGGTGACGGTTGCGGTGCTCAATGACGCTCCCAGAAGCTCGGGCCGACGGGTTCGGTGAAGTCGCTGCGTGCGACGAGGTAGCCCTCGTCGTCGACCGTGATCGGCAGCTGGGGCAGAGCACGCGCGGCGGGGCCGAAGATGACCTTGGCCTCATCCGTCACGTCGAACTGCGACTGGTGGCAGGGGCACAGCAGGTGGTGCGTCTGCTGCTCGTACAGGGCGACGGGGCAGCCGACGTGCGTGCAGACCTTGGAGTACGCGACGATGCCGTCGTACGACCAGTCCTTGCGCTCCTCGGACTCGATGAGCTGCTCGGGGAGCAGGCGCATGAGCAGCACGATGGCCTTCGCCTTCTCTTCGAGGTAGCCGTCGTGGTGGGAGAGCTCGGCGAGCGGCTCCGGGATGACATGCACGGCCGAGCCGAGCGTCAGGTCGGCGGCGCGGATCGGTTCGCCCGAGGGGTCGTGGGCGAGGCGCATGCCCTCGGCCCACATCGTGTGCTCGAGAAGGTGCACCGGGTCGCCCGCGAACGGGTTGTCGGGCGTGTTGTGCGGTGCCAGCCCGCGGAACAGCACGATGCCGGGAGCCACCGAGGCGACGAGCGCCGCGATGAGCGAGTTGCGGATCATCGTGCGGCGTCCGAAGCCGGACTCCTCGTTCGCGTCGGCGAAGGCCTGGATGGCCGCCTCGCGTGTCGTGTCGCGCCCGCGTGTCGCGTGCCGGGGCTCGATGAACTCCTTGTCCGACATGATCGCCTTCGACCAGTGGATCGCGGCGACGCCGATCGCCAGCAGCGCGAGCGCGATGCCGAGGCCGATGAAGAGGTTGTTGTGGCGGATGTCGATGAACCGGCCACTCTCGATCGGGAAGATCATGTACGCCGCGACTGCCCAGATGCTGGCGGCCACGGACACGTAGAAGAGGGTGTAGACGGTCCTTACCGCGCGCTTCATCGCGGCCGGGTCCTTGTCGGTCACCCGCTCGCGGTGCGGCGGGAGCTCCGGGTTGCGCACCGGATCGGGGACCGCGACAGCGAGCCCGGGGGAGGGCTTCCAAGAGCCCCTCTCCAGCTCGAGCGGATCGTCCTCGTGTGCCATGCTGCTCCTCGTTAGTGCCTGAATGTCGTCGTCTGGTCGATCAGTTGGACTTCGCCGTGATCCACACGGTGATGGCGATCAGACCGCCGATGCCGAAGATCCAGATGAAGAGTCCCTCTGAGACGGGACCGAGTGAACCGAGGGTGAAGCCGCCGACCGACTCGCTCTCCTGCAGATACAGCAGGTACGAGATGATGTCGCGCTTCTCTTCGGCCGTGAGCGTGAGGTCGTTGAAGACCGGCATCGCCTGAGGGCCCGTGACCATGGCCGCGTACATGTTGAGCGGCGAGGTCTCGTGCAGCGCGGGCGCGTACTTGCCCTCGGTGAGGGCGCCGCCGGCGCCGGCGACGTTGTGGCACATCGCGCAGTTGATGCGGAACAGGTCACCGCCCTGGGACAGGTTGCCGCCGCCATCGAGCACGTCGTCGCTGGGGAAGCTCGGCCCGGGCGCGATCGACTGGATGTACGCGCCGATCGCCTCGATCTGCGCGTCGGTGAACTGCACGGGCTTCTGCGGCGCCTGCGGCCCCTGCATCTGCAGCGGCATGCGGCCGGTGCTCATCTGGAAGTGCACGGCGAGCTCGCCGACTCCGTAGAGCGACGGACCTTCCGGCGTGCCCTGCACGTCGAGGCCGTGGCATGTCGCGCAGTTGGCGTCGAACAGCTTCTTGCCGTCGTCGACCGTGAGCACGGTCGTGGTCCGCGTGTCGTCGGTGGCGGCCATCGCAGCGGATGCGCCCGCATACAGGCCACCGGTCAGCAACAGTCCGATTCCGACGACGGCGGCCGCAGCGAAGGGACTGCGACGACCGTTCGAGCGGCGCGTCTTGTCTCGTGCCATGGGGAAATTCAGCTCCGCTCTATTTCAGGAAGTAGATGACGAGGAACAGGGCGATCCAGACGACGTCGACGAAGTGCCAGTAGTACGACACGACGATCGAGGTGGTCATCTCCTTGCGCCCGAAAGTCTTGACGGCGTATGCGCGTCCGATGACGAGGAGGAACGCGATGAGTCCGCCGGTCACGTGCAGGGCGTGGAAGCCCGTCGTGAGGTAGAACGCCGAGGCGTACGCGTCGGAGTAGATCGGCATGCCTTCGTACACGAGCTGCGCGTACTCCCACACCTGACCGGACACGAAGATCGCGCCGAGGATGAAGGTCAGCCAGAACCACTCCACCATGCCCCAGCCGAGCCAGCCGCGCTTCTTGGTGGAGTAGGGCTGGAAGCGCTCGGCCGCGAACACCCCCATCTGACACGTGACCGAAGAGAGCACGAGGATGATCGTGTTCACGGTCGCGTAGGGGATGTTCAGCAGATCGGAGCGTTCGGCCCACAATTCGGGCGAAGTGCTGCGAAGGGTGAAGTAGATCGCGAACAGACCCGCGAAGAACATCACCTCGCTGCCGAGCCACACGATGGTGCCGACGGCGACCGGATCGGGTCGCTTAACGGACCTCATCGCCTGAGAGTACGTAGCTGGGGTGGTCGTCACGCTCCCCATTATTGCCGAAACCGCGCGGAGATTTTCCCACCCGCGGGGTTCTCGTCACCCGAGTGTGAACTTAGGACTACCTAAGAGAACGCCGGGAACGGGCTGTCAAGTGCATGAGGATGCGCGCGGTTACCGCGCGGACATGCGGCTGGCGCGGTGGGTAGGCTGTTTTCCCATGGTGGATCTGTACACGTGGCCCGGCATCCTGACCTCGCTTCTCGAGCGACGTGATCTCAGCGTGTCGGAATCGACCTGGGCGATGCGGCGCATCATGAACGGCGAGGCGACGCCGTCGCAGATCGCCGGATTCCTGCTCGCGCTGCGTGCGAAGGGCGAGACCGTCGACGAGATCGTCGGGTTCCGCGACGCGATCCTCGAGGCGGCGCTGCCGCTTCCCGTCGACCCGGGCGTCCTCGACATCGTCGGCACCGGCGGGGATCGTTTCGGCACCGTGAACGTCTCGACGATGGCAGCCGTCGTCGCCGCGGCATCCGGAATTCCCGTCGTCAAGCACGGCAATCGCGCCGCGAGCTCCTCGTCGGGGTCATCGGATGTGCTGGGCGCGCTCGGGATCGAGCTGACCCTCAGCCCCGACGCCGTCGCGCAGACCCTCGAGCGCGCCGGCATCGCGTTCGTGTACGCCTCGGCGTTTCATCCCGGCTTCGCCCACGCGGGCGCGACGCGGGCCGAGCTCGGCGTGCCGACCGTGTTCAACTTCCTGGGGCCCCTGTGCAACCCCGCTCGCGCCGAGGCCAACGCGGTCGGCGTCGCGCAGCTCGACCGGGTGCCGCTCATCACGGGCGTCTTCCGCACGCGCGGCGCGACGGCGCTCGTCTTCCGCGGCGACGACGGGCTCGACGAACTCACGACGACCGGCCACAGCCGCCTGTGGGAGGTCAGCCGCGGTGACATCCACGAGCACGACGTCGATCCCCGTGACCTCGGCATCCCGCTCGCCGACATCGGCGACCTGCTCGGCGGCGACCCCGCGCACAACGCCGCGGTCGTGCGCCGCGTGATCGGGGGCGAGGCGGGTCCGGTCCGCGACATCGTCCTGCTCAATGCCGCGGCGGGAATCGTCTCGTACCGGCTCTTCCGCGATCCGACCCAGGTGCAGCGCTCGATGCTCGAGCGCCTCGCCGAGGCGCGGGAGGAGGCCGCCGCCGCGATCGACAGCGGCGCTGCGGCGTCGAAGCTCGACCAGTGGGTCGAGGCTACGCGCGCCCTCGTGGGAGGCGCGAGTCCTCTTCCCCCGATCGGCCGACCGACGCTAGCGTGAAGCGGAAGTCCCCGATCTGAGGAGAACGCACATGAGCGATTCGGCAGCAGCCGTCGAACCCCCCGCCCGCAGCCTCGGCGGTGTCAAGGCGGTGGGAGTGCTCGGCATCCTGGGCGGAATCCTCCTCATCGTCGTGGGCCTCGTCGTGTGGATCATGGTGTCCTCGCAGCTGCGCGCCGAGAACATCACGATCCCCGACGATGCGGCCGCCTTCCAGGGGCAGACGGTGCAGGGACCGCTGACGGCCTACGTGCAGGCCGACATCATCCAGCACCACGCCATGGAGGCATCGGGCGGCAAGACGTACGCCGAGCTGCCGCAGGACGACCCCGTGCGCGCCACGATGATGAACGCCTCGTTCCTGCGCGCCTCGCTGTTCACCTCGGTCGTCTCGTTCGGCGTCGCAGCGTTCGCGATGGGGATGGGCGTGCTGTCGATCCTGTTCGGCTGGGCGCTGCGTCGCGTGGCCTCCGCCCCCGTCGTCGTCAAGACCTCGAGGTTCGCCGCCGGAGCGTGAGCGCATGAGGCCGTACGACGCCCTTGCCGAGATCGCGACGCTCCTCGAGCGGGAGCGGTCGTCGCGCTACAAGTCCCGGGCGTTCCGTGCTGCGGCCGACACGATCGCGACGCTCACCGACGACGAGCTGCGGGATGCCGCATCCCTGCGGCGCCGCAAAGGCATCGGCGAATCCACGTTCGCGGTCATCCAGCAGGCCCTCGCCGGCGACGTGCCGGCGTACCTGGCCGAACTGCGGGAGCGTGCCGGCGTCGAGCGCGCGTCGACCCTGCGGCCGCTGCTGCGCGGCGACCTGCACGCGCACAGCGACTGGTCGGACGGACTCACCTCGATCGACCTCGTGGCCGATGCGGCACGGCGCCTCGGCCACGAGTACCTTGCGCTGACCGACCACTCGCCGCGGCTGCGCGTCGCGAACGGGCTGTCGCCCGAGCGCCTGCGTGCCCAGCTCGAGGTCGTGGCGGGACTGAGCGGGGGCGGGTTCACGCTGCTGTCCGGCATCGAGGTCGACATCCTCGACGACGGTGCGCTCGACCAGGAACCCGATCTGCTCGACGAACTCGACGTGGTCGTGGCATCCGTGCATTCGAAGCTGCGGATGGAGCGCGCGCCGATGACGCGGCGCATCGTCGCGGCCGTCTCGGACCCGCACGTCGACGTGCTCGGCCACGTCACGGGCCGGCTCGTCGAGGGGGCGCGCGGCACGCGGCCGCCGTCGGATCTCGACCCGCGTGCCGTCTTCGCCGCGTGCGCCGAGCACTGTGTCGCGGTCGAGATCAACTCGCGACCCGAACGGCAGGACCCACCCGACGACCTGCTCGCGATCGCGCTCGACGAGGGGTGCCTGTTCTCGATCGACTCGGATGCGCACGCGCCCGGCCAGCTCTCGCTGCTGGACCACGGCGCCGAACGGGCCGAGCGCGCCGGCGTCCCCGCCGACCGCATCGTGACGACCTGGCCGCTCGATCGGCTGCGCGAATGGACGCGGCGCCGACGGTGACCGGGGATAGGCTCGCCGGATGAGCTCGTTCCCCGCCGCAGGACGAGCGAGGCGCGGCATCCCCTGGCTGATCGTCGCCGGTGTGCTCGTGGCCGCGCTGAGTCTGCGCGGACCCATCGTCGCGCCGACGCCCGTGCTGCGCCAGATCGAGCACGACTACGGCATCGGATCCGCCGCGGCGGGGCTGCTCACGACGCTGCCCGTGCTCATGTTCGCCGTGCTCACCCCGGTCGCGGCGATCATCATCCGGCGCACGGGCGCCGAGATCGCCCTCTTCACGTCGCTCGCGGGTGTGCTCGTCGGCACATTCGTGCGCGCGATCCCCGGATTCGGGTGGATGCTCGCGGGCATGGTCGTCATCGGGGCATCCATCACGATCGGCAACATCGTGATCCCCGTCATCATCCGCCGCGATGTTCCGCCCGAGCGGGTCGCCACCGTCACGGCGGCCTACGCGGCGGCGACGAACGTCGGATCGCTCGTGACCGCGCTGTTCACCGCGCCGCTGGCCGACGTCGTCGGGTGGTCGTGGGCGCTGCTCATGTGGTCGGCCATCACGCTCGCCGGGTTGGCCCTGTGGACCGTACATGCCCGCCGGCAGCGGCTGACCGGGGGAGTGGACCGGCTCTCGGGCGAACCCGCCGCCCACCGCACACCGCCCCGCTCGGCCGAAGAGCAGCGCACCGCCGAACTGGCCGAGACCATCACGGGACCGCTGCCCGTCGTCGGCAGTCGCCGCGACGAACGCGGCATCCTGCGGCGACCCATCGCGTGGCTGCTCGTGGGCGCGTTCGGCACGCAGTGCCTCATCTACTACGGATTGACGACCTGGCTCCCCGCCCTCACGGCGGACGAGCTCGGCCTCGGTGCGTCAGCGGCGGGGGCGCTCGCGTCGCTGTATCAGGGCGCCGGGATCGCCGGTGCGTTCATCGTGCCGCTGCTGGCCCGCTACGCGCCGCGCTACGTTCCCGCCCTGACGATCTGCGCCTCGTGGCTCGTCCTCACGATCGGCCTCGTTTTCGCTCCCGAGATGCTGTGGCTGTGGCTCGTGATCGGCGCGGTGGGGCACGCGGGCGGCTTCGTCGTCGTCTTCACGGCGCTCATCGGCGTCTCGCGGTCCGATCGCGAGGCGGCCGGCATGTCCGCCCTCGTGCAGGGCGGCGGCTACGCGCTCGGCGCTGCCGGCGGTCCGTTCGTGGGGTGGATGCACGACGTGTCGGGCGGGTGGAACACGCCCCTCGTCGTCTGCATGGCGCTGTCTGTCGTCTACTGCGTGCTGCTCCTGGCGGCGACGGCGCGGTCGGCGCCGCTGCGCTGACGCGGTTCAGACGCCGTCGAGCGCCGTCACGAGGCGGTGCATCGACGTGCCGAGCCCGCGGCGTTCGGCCAGAGCCGCGGCATCCGTCTTCTGCTGCTCGCCGAGCGGACGCAGACGCGCGTCGACATCGGGGAGGGGCAGGTCGCGCACGACGCCGACGACAGCGGGAGCGACGGCGAGGTAGGGCAGGGCCGCCTCGAGCTTGCCGCGGAGACCGGCGGACATGCCCTCGCCCGCGTCGGCCGCGGCGATGACGCCGGCGATGTCGCCGTGGGCCTGCAGCAGCTTCGCGGCCGTCTTGTCGCCGACACCCGCGACACCCGGCAGGCCGTCGGAGGCATCGCCGCGCAGCGTCGCGAAATCGGCGTACTGGTCGGGGCGTACGCCGTACTTCGTCAGGACGACGTCGTCGGTGACGACGTCGAGATTGCTCATGCCGCGCGCCGTGTAGATGACCCGGACGCCGCGCGCATCGTCGACGAGCTGAAACAGATCGCGGTCGCCCGTGACGACGTCGACGGGCATCGCGGCACGCGTCGCGAGGGTGCCGATGACGTCGTCGGCCTCGTGCTCGGCGGCTCCGACGACGACGATGCCGACCGCCGCGAGCGCCTCGCGGATGACCGGCACCTGCGCTTCGAGCGGGTCGGGCACCACTTCGACGTCGGGTGCACCCGCGACCACCTCGGCGACACGGTGCGTCTTGTACGAGGGGATGAGATCGACCCGCCACTGCGGCCGCCAGTCGTCGTCCCAGCACGCGACGACGTGCGTCGGCTCGTATGCCGTCACGAGCTTCGTGATGATGTCCAGGAACCCGCGCACGGCGTTGACGGGCTGTCCGTCGGGCGCGCGGACGGTGTCGGGCACGCCGAAGAACGCACGGAAGTACAACGATGCGGAGTCGAGCAGCATGAGTCGGTCGGACATGCCGTCATCCTGCCACGCACCACCGACGCGGCCGGTCAGCAGCCGGGGCCGGCCGCGCCCTCACGGCACGTGCGGTCGACGAGGGCCGTCGTGGCCTCGACGACGCGCACGCCGTATCCCGCGCTCGTCGCGGTGACGTACCCGGGCACGGGACGCCACGAGCCCGTGCCGAAGTCGACGGATGCCGCATAGCGGACGGTCGCCGTCACGGTGTGGGCGCCGCGCTCGCGGTACACGTGGCTCGTCGCCGTCGGCGCGAACTGCGGTGCACCGTTCGCGGCCCACGCGACACCGCCGGTGGTGGACGTGCGCGATGAGCCGTCTCCGTGGTCGAACTCGAATCCGGCGGGCACGAAGCGCACCGTGACGTCCCAGCCGAGCAGCTCACCCGCGATGCGCTGCTCGGATGCCGCCGCCACGAGGTTCGCCGGCAGACCGACGACGGCGAACCCGAGCGGTTCACCCGTCAGCGAGGGCGGCGCGGGACGGAACGAGGCGAGGTCGTCGATCGTGACGTCGGGGATCATGACGACGGAGTAGTTCGGGCGGCAGCCGAGGGGACCGCAGGTTTCGGGGGCCGAAGGCCTCGTGGGTTCGGGCGCGGGCTGGCTGCCGCCGGGTGTCGAGGGTCCGGGGGAGCTACCCGGCCGAGTGGTGGATGCACCGATCTCGACGGACGTGCCGGAGTTCGAGGCGGAGCAAGAGCCCCAAGCCGACGCCATGCCACAGCCGTCGGGGATGGCGGCGGTGAGGAGTGTGCTTAGGACGGAGATTGTGACGAGGGCTATCCGCATGACGCGTCCTCCTTTGCGACGCTTGAGGAGATCCACAGTCCCGTCGCTGTGGCGTCACTCTGATGAAACGTAACGACGGCAGGCTGAAGGTCTGGGCGAGACCCCGGCACCACCGAGGTCTGCGACTGGTCCAGAAGATCGACGTCCGAAACATCCATGCAGAGCTCTACGATCACGACGCCTTCAGAGGCTGCGAACGAGACCGGATTGAACGCGTCATAGCGACTGATTCCGGAAACAGTCAGGCCGGCAGCGTGCATTTCAGAAAATGATCTGCGTTCGTTCGCATTCGCTTCCCCCGTCGTCCACGCGTACACCGCCTCGAAGGTCGCGGGGTCGCTCAGGTCCACCTGGTTCAACGCGTCGACGTATGCGCGGTAGGTCTCTTCGGCGGCGGCGAACGCTTCGGCTTCGCTCGAGAAGGCGGGCGGAGGTTCTGCGGGATGGGGAGACGTGGCGCAGCCGCCGAGAGCGAGCGCGAGGGCGCACACAGCGATGACGGGGCGAAGGCGGGTGAACACGCGACCACCGTAATTCGCACCGGCAGTGCCCGGGGGTACTTATCCACAGGGGTGATTCATGAGTTCACCCTGGCGCCGAGGTATCCGCACTGCCAGGCTGACGGCATGAGAATCACTCGCATCGCCGCCGCCTGCGTGATCGCCGTCTCGGCTCTCGCATTCACCGCGTGTTCGGGCTCGATCGGAGGAGACGTCATCGCACCCGTCACGAAGGGTGCGGGCGAGCTCGAGGGTACGACCGTCGACCTCGTCGTCGGGCAGGTGCTCAACATCGACACGGGCGATCTCGCCGTCGACAGCTACACCGCGACGATCGGCGACCCCGCCGTCGCCGAGTTCGTCGAAGGGCACGAAGATGCCACGGCGACGTTCAATCCGGGGATCACGGCGCTCGCCGAGGGCGAGACCGAGGTCACGCTGTCGAACTCCGACGGCGGCATCCAGGACGTCATCTTCACGGTGCACGTCACGCAGTAGGTTCAGCGGGCTCACTCAGCGTCTCGTGGATGCGCCGAAGATCCTCCAGCAGTGAGCCGATCAGCATCCAATGGGTGGAGCTCGGCATCCGCACGGTGAGCGGTGCCGTGAGCGCCGGTTCACGGTCGTCGGCGGGCAGGTGCGCCGGGTCTCCCGAGATGAGCTGCACGTCATGGGCGGCGCGCCGCAGCTGCTGCGCGATGTCGTGCACGACGGGTTCCTCGTGCACGGATGCGTCGTGGTGATCGGCGAAGGCGCGCGTCATGCCGATCGTCTGCGTCACGATCGGCGAGAAGCGGTCCAGTTGCCCCTGTGCGTCGGCGAGCTCGTCGCGGTGCCGCGTGCGGCGCGGATTGAGCGTGAGCGATTCGGAGGCGTCGGCGAGCGCGGCGGCCGCCTTGTCGCGCATGGGGCGCAGGAGGCGGGCGGTCAGGAGCACCTCTTCGACCTGCTCCGGCGACTGCGGCTGCTCGAGAGCCGTCGCGAGGCGATCGAGCGATGCGGCGAGCTCGCCGGCGAGCGATTCGACGGCGTCGCGGGCGGGCGTGACGGCGAGCGGAGGCACGAGCGCGAGGTTCACGACGATCCCGATGACCGCTCCGAGCAGTGTCTCGATGATCCGCTCGACGGCATACCCCGGACTTGTCCCACCGAGTGCCAGCACGAGCAGTGCGCTGATCGCCACCTGGTTGGCCGTGCCCGCCGTCATCCGCAGTCCCCACGCCAGAAGCAGCGCGACGACGGTCGCCAGGAGGATCACCCACGTCGAGCCGCCGAGCAGGATTCCCAGAGCCGACGCGACCGTGACGCCCGCGATCACGCCGATCGAGCGCTCCAGCGCCTTGGTGAGCGATTGGTTGACGCTCGGCTGCACGACGAGCAGCGCCGCGATCGCGGCGAAAACGGGCGGCGGGCCATCGACGAGCCAGCCCGCGACGAGCCACGCGGCGATCGTCGCGAGAGCGGACTTGGCCACCTGCAGGGCAGGCGCGCGTCGCGGGGCACGGAACGCTGCGGTCATACGCATGGCCCGAGCGTAGGCCGCGGCACCTCGGCGCGGAACCGGGCGTAGCATCGAGCCCATGCGCGCCACTGTCATCCACGCGGCCCGAGACGTCCGCGTCGAGGAGGTACCCGACCCCGAGCTCTCGACCGGACGCGACGCGATCGTGCGGGTCGTCGCCTCATGCGTGTGCGGCTCGGACCTGTGGCCCTATCGCGGCGTCACGGCGGTCGATGCGCCGCGGCGGATCGGTCACGAATTCGTCGGAGTGGTCGAGGCGGTCGGCGCCGAGGTCGAGCTCGTGCGTCCCGGAGACTTCGTCATCGCGCCCTTCTACGTGTGCGACGGCACGTGCCTCAACTGCCGCAACGGCGTGAGCACGTCGTGCCTGGAGGGTGACTGGTGGGGGCGCGACGACCGCTTCGGCGGGTTCGCCGACGGAGGCCAGGGGGAGCGCGTGCGCGTTCCGCTCGCCGACGGCACGCTCGCCGTCGTGCCCGGCCCCGTCTCGGACGACGAGATCCCGGGCCTCCTCGCCCTCAGCGACGTCATGGGAACGGGCCACCACGCCGCGGTCTCGGCGGGCGTCGCACCCGGCGACACGGTCGCCGTCGTGGGCGACGGCGCCGTGGGCCTGTGCGCCGTCATCGCGGCCAAGCGGCTCGGCGCCACGACGATCATCGCGATGTCGCGGCACCCGCGCCGGCAGGAGCTCGCCCGCGAGTTCGGCGCGACGCACATCGTCGAGGAGCGCGGCGACGAGGGCGTCTCGGCCGTGCGTGCGCTCACCGAGGGCATCGGTGCCGATCGCGTCCTCGAGTGCGTCGGCACGAAGGAGTCGATGGACCAGGCGCTGCGCGCCACGCGGCCCGGCGGCATGGTCGGGTTCGTGGGCGTGCCCAACGGCGGTCCCGAGCTGCCGATCACGCACCTGTTCAGCCGCAACGTCGGCGTCAACGGGGGAGTCGCACCGGTACGCGGGTACATCGAGGAGCTGCTGCCCGACGTGCGCTCGGGCCGCATCCAGCCGGGGCGCGTCTTCGACCTCGTGCTGCCGCTCGCCGATGCTGCCGAGGCCTACGCGGCGATGGACGAACGCCGCGCCGTCAAGGTGCTGCTTCAGCCGTGACGACGGATGCCGCGGGGCAGGTGCAGCAGGCGCTCGAGACGCTGCGCGCCGAGCTCGACGACCGCATCCGCCGTTTCGACGACACGCTCGTCGAGCTGCGCGCCGACCGCGGTGCCGAGACCGCCGACGACGAGCACGATCCCGAGGGTGCGACCCTCTCGGCGGAGTGGTCGCGGCTCGCGGGGCTGCGCGCGGATGCGGCGCGGGAACGGGACGAGGTCGATGCCGCGCTCGCGCGGACCGGAACGGAAGGCTTCGGGATCTGCGCGGACTGCGGCGCCCCGATCCCGCTCGCCCGTCTCGTCGCCCGGCCGACGGCGACGCGCTGCGTGCCGTGCGCGACGCGTGCCGGAGCCTGACCTCGCGGGCGTCGGCGGCATTCTGATACCCTGGAATGTCACTTCTGTGGTTCTACAGCCACGTCCCGGTACGGGGCTGGTGACATCGCACGACAACAATCCGCTTCGCTTCGGCTGCTGTTTCGTTCGCGTCCGCGCGTTCGAGGTGCCGAGCCCGAGACCCCAAACCCACAAGGACAACCCACTACATGACTAGCGCAACGACCGCCCCGGCCACCAAGCAGGTCGCAATCAACGACATCGGCTCTGCTGAGGACTTCCTGGCCGCGGTCGAACTGACCATCAAGTCCTTCAACGACGGCGACCTCATCGAAGGCACCGTCGTGAAGGTCGACCGCGACGAGGTCCTCCTCGACGTCGGCTTCAAGACCGAGGGTGTCATCCCCTCGCGCGAGCTCTCGATCAAGCACGACGTCGACCCCAACGAGGTCGTCAAGGTCGGCGACGAGGTCGAGGCCCTCGTTCTCCAGAAGGAGGACAAGGAAGGCCGCCTCATCCTGTCGAAGAAGCGCGCGCAGTACGAGCGCGCGTGGGGCGACGTCGAGAAGATCAAGGAAGACGACGGCGTGGTCACCGGCTCCGTCATCGAGGTCGTCAAGGGCGGCCTCATCGTCGACATCGGTCTGCGCGGGTTCCTCCCCGCTTCGCTCATCGAGCTGCGCCGCGTCCGCGACCTCACGCCGTACCTCGGTCAGGAGATCGAGGCGAAGATCCTCGAGCTCGACAAGAACCGCAACAACGTCGTGCTCTCGCGCCGCGCTCTGCTCGAGCAGACGCAGTCCGAGTCGCGCTCGAACTTCCTCAACAACCTCCACAAGGGTCAGGTCCGCAAGGGCACGGTCTCGTCGATCGTCAACTTCGGTGCGTTCGTCGACCTCGGTGGCGTCGACGGTCTCGTCCACGTCTCGGAGCTGTCGTGGAAGCACATCGAGCACGCGTCCGAGGTCGTCGAGGTCGGCCAGGAGGTCACCGTCGAGATCCTCGAGGTCGACCTGGACCGCGAGCGCGTGTCGCTCTCGCTCAAGGCGACGCAGGAAGACCCGTGGCAGGTCTTCGCCCGCACGCACGCGATCGGTCAGGTCGCTCCGGGCAAGGTCACCAAGCTCGTTCCGTTCGGTGCGTTCGTCCGCGTCGCCGACGGCATCGAGGGCCTCGTGCACATCTCGGAGCTCTCCGGCAAGCACGTCGAACTCGCCGAGCAGGTCGTGTCGGTCGGCGAAGAGGTCTTCGTCAAGATCATCGACATCGACCTCGAGCGTCGTCGCATCTCGCTCTCGCTCAAGCAGGCGAACGAGTCGGTCGACCCCTTCGGCACCGAGTTCGACCCGGCCCTCTACGGCATGGTCACCGAGTACGACGAGAACGGGGAGTACAAGTACCCCGAGGGCTTCGACTCCGAGACCAACCAGTGGAAGGAAGGCTTCGACGAGCAGCGCGAGAAGTGGGAGCAGGAGTACGCCGCTGCCCACGCCCGCTGGGAGGCGCACAAGGCCGCCGTCACGAAGGCAGCCGAGGCCGAGGCCAACGCCCCCGCCGACACGGGTTCGTCGTCGAGCTTCACCTCCGAGGCCGGCGGCGGAACGCTCGCCGACGACGAGGCGCTCGCCGCTCTCCGCGAGAAGCTCTCGGGTCGCTGATCCGACACAGCTGATCGGGGAGTATCCTCCTCGACACCGCCAAGAGGCCAGGACCTTCGGGTCCTGGCCTCTTCGGCGTTTCACGAGACGGATGCCGCACCCGCGGCATCCGGAGCGGCGAGCAGCGCCGAGCGCACCCCGCGCGGTAGCGTCGCACCATGTCCTGGCCGCCCGCACTCCGCCGCCGCGTCGGTCGTGCGCAGTTCGAGGACCGGACGCGGGCCCGAACGACGGTGCTCAACCAGCTCCTGCTGGGCGCCGTCGTGCTCATCGTCACGCTGATCGCCGTCATCGGCGACTTTCCCGGTGACACGCCGATCTTCTTCGCCGCGGTCCTCGTCGTGTTCGTCGGAGGCGGTGTGGCGATCGCGGTGCCGTGGAACAGCCTCCCGCAGTGGGTGAGTATCGTGCTGCCGCTCGCGGACGTCGCGGCCATCGCGTTCATGCGCGAATCCAGCCCGACGGCGGGGTTCGGGCTGCTGTGGATCTTTCCCGCGATGTGGCTCGCATCGGGGTTCGGCCTCGTGGGTCTGTTCGTGTCGATCCTCAGCATCTGCACCATCTACGGATTCCAGACGTTCTTGCCCGATCGGCCACTGACGTTCTCGGCGCTGCTGCTGCCAATGGCTGTCATCGCCCTGTCGACGACGAGCTACCTCACGGCGCGGCGCTCGCGCGTGCAGCGGATTCTCCTCGACAGCCAGACGCGCATCCTCGGCAAGGCTCTCGAGAACGCCCGTCAGCAGGAGCAGACCGTGACGAGCGTGCTGGATGCCGTCGACTTCGGCATCATCCGGGTGGGCGAAGACGGCCGCATCGCGGTGCGCAACGACGCGCACGGACGCCTGCAGCGCGTCAAGGACACCCGAGCCGAACAGGAGGCGACGACCCTCGTGCCCGCCTATTCGCGCGACGGGATCACGCTCCTGCCCGCCGACGAGCAGCCCCTCGCCCGGGCGATGCGCGGTGAGACGTTCGACGACGAGGTCGTCTGGTTCGGCGAGCCGGGTGAGCAGCGCCGTGCGCTCACCGTGACGGCGCGGCACCTCAGCGACGACGACGGGCAGGTGACGGGAACCGTCATCGTCTCGCGCGACATCACGACCGAGCTCATCGCCGTGCGTGCCCGTGAGGACCTCGTGGCGTCGGTGTCGCACGAACTGCGTACGCCCCTCACCGCGATCGTCGGCTACCTCGACCTCGTGCTCGACGAAGATCTGTCGCCGTCCGCGCGCCGCGGGCTCGAAGTCGCCGAGCGCAACGCGCACCGGCTGCTTTCGATCGTGTCCGACATCCTCGCGGCATCCAGCTCTGATCGCACGACGGTCGAACTCAGCATCCGCCCGCAGCAGACCGACATCGCCGCGATCGCGATCGCCGCGATCGAGCTGCAGGATCCGCGCGCCGCGGAGCGCGGCATCCGGATCGATTCCTCCGGGGTCGAGAGCGCCGTCGCCTTCGTCGACGCATCGCGGATCCGTCAAGTGCTCGACAACCTGCTCTCCAATGCCGTCAAGTACAACAAGGACGGCGGATCGATCGAGGTCGGCACCACGACCGATGACGTACACGCGTGGATCGTCGTGCGGGATTCGGGCCGGGGGATCTCGGATGCCGAGATGCCGCGGCTGTTCCATCGGTTCTTCCGCTCCGACGCCGTGCGCATGACGTCGACGCACGGCAGCGGGCTGGGATTGGCGATCAGCCGGGACATCGTCCGCTCCCACGGCGGCGAGATCACGGTGCGAAGCGAACTGGGGTCGGGAACGACGTTCGTGGTGCGACTGCCCTTGGGGGCGCATCGCCTGGAAGCACCGGAAGGAACCGTATGACCCTCGACCTCTTCTCCGTCTCGGTGATGACGACCGTCGTCGTCGTCGCGAGCAGCGTCGTGTTCATCCTGGGATCGATCCTGCGGCGCGACGATGGTGCGGGTCGCATGTGGGGTCTGGCGTTCCTCGCCGCCGTGCTGACATCGGTCAGCTATCTCGTCTGGTCGGCGGCGCCGGAGGCCTGGTGGGCGATCGCGATCGGAAACGGGGCCTTCGTGGCGATCCCGGGCTGCATCTGGCTCGGATGCCGCGCCTACAACACACGACGCATGCTCGTGGCGGGCCTCGTCGTGGCGGCCACCGCGGTTGTGGCCATCGGCGCAGTCGTCGTCGCGGGACCCGAGGGCGGAGGGTGGGCGGGGGCGCCGGTCATGTTCGTCGGCATCCTCATCTTCGCCGCCCTGGGCGCCGTCGAGAGTCTGCGTGGCGACATGGGTCGCAACCGCAACGCGTGGAGTCTCGTCGCGGTGCTCGGATTCCAGTCCGTGTTCTACCTCGTGCGCACGGTCGTGTTCCTCGTCGCCGGCCCGGAGAGCGACGTTTTCCGCACGTGGCTGGACACGATCCCCACGAGCTTCATCACCACCCTGACGACGATCGTCGCGGTCGTCGTGACCTCGGTGCTGCTGTCGGACCGCGCCGGATCGGTGGGTGTCGTCGCGTCGCGCGACCTCGCCCTCACCGACGACGACGTGCTGCCCGAGTTGTCCTTCGCGTACGTGCTGCTGGGGATGAGCGGTCGCGCGCGACGCCGCGGCGAACTCGTCGGCGTCATCTCGGTGCGCATCGACGATCTGCCGGCGATCTCGACGGCCTTCGGGACGGAGGCGGCCGCGAGCGTCGCCGACGCGTTCCGCACGGTCGTGCGGCGCTTCGCACCGACGAGCGCGTTCGTCGGCCAGGACGGACCGACGGGCCTCTTCGTGGGCATCCAGCCGGGGTCGCCCGCCGAAGCGCGCCGCACGGCGGAACGCATCCGCCGGGGGCTCTTCGACGAGCTGTCGGGAGTCGTGGGGGCGGTGATCCCGGTCGTGGGCGTGGGCGTGACCCTCAGCGACACGACGGGCTACGAGCCCGCAGCGCTCATGCGCGGAGCGCGGCGGGCGGCGACGGACGCCGCGCACGCCGCCGAGGCGGCCGTCGTCGTGACGTCGTGATCACCGCGTGAGCCGGTAGCCCACACCGCGCACGGTCTCGATCCAGCGCGGCCGTGTCGGCGTCTCGCCGAGCTTGCGGCGCACATTCGCCATGTGCACCTCGATCGCGCGCGCATCGGCGTCGCTGACGAAGCCGTTCGTGCTGTAGTGGTCACCACGCAGCATGAGGGCGAGGTCGGTCTTGCTGACGACACGGCCGCGCGCGGTGAGGAGGTCGACGACGATGTCGAACTCGCTGCGCGTCAGATCGAGGTTCTGCCCGTCGCGCGTCGCGAGGCGCATGTCCGGGTGCACGCGCAGTCCGCGGTGCTCGAGCCAGCCGTCATCCGGATCCCGGACCGTCGTCGACGACGATTGCGGGGGATCGGCAGGCGCGTCGCCCGCGGCGGTGTGCACGCGGGGGCGACGCAGCATCGCATCGATGCGCGCGCGCAGCTCACGGGGCCGGAAGGGCTTCGTGACGTAATCGTCGGCACCGGATTCGAGCCCCTGCAGCGCATCGATCTCTTCGCTGCGCGCCGTGAGCATCACGATGTATGTGCTGCTGATGGCGCGGATCCGCTTGGCCGTCTCGAACCCGTCGATGCCCGGCATGCTGACATCCAGCGTCGTCACGACGGGTTGCTTCGTCCGGACGAGCTCGATGCCATCGAGTCCGGATCCGGCCGCATGCACCGTGAAGCCCGCGGCTTCGAGGACATCGCTCAGGAGCTGCCGGATGTCGGCTTCGTCTTCGATCACGACGGCGACGCGGCTGTCCTGCACGTGCACACCCCCGGCATCCGACTCATCGAACTCGGTCGCCGAGTCGACAACCGTGATGATATCCCAGAAGAGGCGACGGAACGCTCTGCCGGGCACGTCTGGACTCACCGGCACGTGACCGATCCCGCCGGCGTCGATGCGCGGTTGTCGACCATCGGCAGGTAGAACTGACCCGACCCGCCCCATCCGAGCGGCGTGCTCGCCGTCAGCAGCGGCAGGTCCGCGCACGCCGACGACGGTGCGAGGTGACCGCCGGTCGTCGCGGCGTTCTCCCACCTCCAGGTGCCGGTGCCCGTGTCCGAGCGCATCCGGGCGGAGGCCAGATCGATCGTGACGACGACGTACCCGTTGCCCGCGTTGCTGGTGACGGTGACGTAGTAGTTGCGGTGATGGCCGGCGTCCGTGCCCCACTGGTCGAAGACGACCGAGGTGACGGCGCAGTGCCCGTTGTTCTTGACACTGCCGTCGGCGTTCATCGCGATGCAGCCGAGCGTCGCCGGGGCCTCCCACTGGCCCGCGCTCACGGTCGCGACCGCCCGTACCGGATCGGTCCACGCACTGAGCGTCGACTGCGCCGCCGCAGCGCCCGCCCCGACCCCCAGGATCAGAGCGAGCGCCGCGAGCAGCGACAGGATGCCGGAGCGCGCACGGCCACGCGCGCGAACAGACCGACCGGCCGACGTCCCCACGTCGGCCGGTGTCGCGGCCCCCACCGCGACGCGGTCCGCGGCGGTCGCACGGCTCATCGCGCGACCTCCGGCAGGAGTGCTCCCGAGTCCCCGGCTTTTCGGGTTCCGCGGGACTCGGGAGCGGGGATCAGCCACGTCAGCCCGAGGAGAGCGACGAGACCGATCAGCAGGGGCACCGCGACAGCGGGGGTGGAGATGCGCGCGATGACGGCGCCCGCGCCGGGCACCTGCATCTGCGGCATCCACACCGCGCCGGCCACGCGGTAGTCGAGGGCGTCCTCGAACTCGTTCGCGTCGCCCTTCATCGTGATGACACTGCCGTCCCCCTCGGCCGTGATCTCCACGATGCGGTGCGTCACGAGTGTGCTCGTGAGCTCGCTGGGCAAGCTCACGACGTCACCGACCCCCAGATCGGCGACGGGCTTCTTGGTGGCGATGAGCAGGTCGCCCGTCGTGATCTCGGGCTCCATGGAACCCGAGATCACGATGAGCGGCTTGATCATGCCGGCAGCGGTGGCCCCCCAGACCACACCGCTCGCCACTCCGACGACGGCGAGCGCCCACAGGGCGACCATCGTGACGCGACGCAGTGCCTGCATGATGATCTCCTGTCGGTCTCGTGTCGTTCGGAAGAGGTGCGTCAGGCCGCGGCTTCGCCCGCGACGGTGACGATGATCGTTCCGGTCTTGCCCTTGTTCTCGGGCTTCCAGTCCGCCGGTGCGGTGACCGTGAGCGTGAAGGTGCTCGTGTCGCGGATGGTTCCGGCCGGGGCGAGCGTCGTAGCCAGGCCGGAGACCTGCGCCGTCGGTTCGGTGAGGAACGTGGATCCGGCCCACTCGACGCTCGGCACCACGGCCGCGCTGACGTTGCCGAAGTTCTTGACGTGCAGCGTGACGGTGCGCGTCTGGCCGGGCAGGAGCTTCGCGAACGTCGTCGCCGGGACGACGAGTTCGACGGCGTCCTTCTTGTCGGACTGCTGCCAGGTGACTCCGTCGAGCGAGGCCTGGAGGTCGAACGTCGCGGCATCGGCGGGTGCGGCGGCGAAGACGTTGTCGGTCCAGGCGGCGCTGGTGAGCGCTGCGCCCACGCCGCCGACCGCGAGGGTGGCCAGGGCGAAGGCGACGATCGGGCGACGCTTGTTCTTGCGGCGGGTCTCGGGCTGGGTGACGGATGCGGACATGATGGCCTTTCGTGAGGTTCGGGAGTCGCGACCGGATCCTCCGTTGTGGGTTGACCCGCGGTTTCTGCGACATCTCGAAGCTATGGCCGCATCCTCAGCCCCGGCTTGTGCGCACCTCAGGGGGATCCAAGGATCGTCGTCCTGAGCCGAAACTGAGATTTCATGCGCGTGAATATTGTTCGACTCGGATCGGGGATGCCGTCATGGCATGCTCGTCACATGCCGCTCATCGCCCTCACCGGCGGGATCGCGTCGGGGAAGTCCACGATCGCCGCCCGTCTCGCCGATCACGGTGCCGTCGTGGTCGACGCCGACCAGATCGTCCGCGACGTGCAGAGCGCGGGCTCACCTGTGCTCGCGGCGCTCGCCGCCGAGTTCGGCGAAGACGTCATCCTGCCCGACGGCGCCCTCGACCGCGCGGCCCTCGCGGCGAAGGCCTTCGGCGACCCCGCGGCGGTCGCGCGGCTCAACGCCATCGTGCATCCCGCCGTGGGCGTCGAGTCGCAGCGGCGCTTCGCCGCGGCCTTCGCGATCGACCCCGATGCCGTCATCGTCTACGACGTGCCGCTCCTGGTCGAAGCCCGCGTCGAAGACCCGTGGCAGCTCATCGTCGTCGCGCACGCGCCGGCCGACGTGCGGCGAACGAGGCTCGTCGAGCTGCGGGGGATGGCCGAAGCAGACGCCGACGCGCGTCTCGCGTCGCAGGTGACCGACGCCGCGCGCCTCGCGGTCGCCGATGTCGTGGTCGACACGACGGGCACGATCGAGGACACGATGCGGCAGGTCGACGCGCTGTGGGACGCGCTCCCGCAGCACATCGCGCAACGCGCCGCGCGCTGACTTCTCGAGCGGGCTGAGGTCCGACGCGCCCCGATGTCGGAGCCCGCGCCTACGCTGGAAAGGTGCAGACGACACGTTCCGTGCGGCCCTTCGAGGTCATCAGCGACTATTCCCCATCCGGAGATCAGCCTCAGGCGATCGCCGAACTCGCGGCGCGCATCAACGCGGGCGAGACCGATGTCGTGCTCCTCGGTGCGACCGGAACCGGAAAGTCGGCGACGACGGCGTGGCTCGTCGAGGCGGTGCAGCGCCCGACCCTCGTGCTCGCGCACAACAAGACGCTCGCGGCGCAGCTCGCGAACGAGTTCCGCGAGCTCATGCCGAACAACGCCGTCGAGTACTTCGTGTCGTACTACGACTATTACCAGCCCGAGGCGTACGTCCCGCAGACGGACACCTTCATCGAGAAGGACTCGTCGATCAACGCCGAGGTCGAGCGACTGCGCCACTCGACGACGAACTCGCTGCTCAGCCGTCGCGATGTCGTCGTGGTGTCGACCGTGTCGTGCATCTATGGTCTCGGCTCGCCCGAAGAGTATCTGCGGGCGATGGTCGCCCTGCAGCTGGGCGAGAGGTACGACCGCGACGCGCTGATCCGCAAGTTCATCGCGATGCAGTACAACCGCAACGACGTCGACTTCTCGCGCGGAAACTTCCGCGTGCGCGGCGACACGATCGAGATCATTCCGGTGTACGAGGAGTACGCCGTGCGCATCGAGATGTTCGGCGATGAGATCGAGGGTCTGTTCATGTTGCATCCCCTCACGGGCGATGTCGTGCAGAAGCTCGATTCGGTGCCGATCTTCCCCGCGACGCACTACGCGGCGGGCACCGACACGGTGCATCGCGCGATCGGCACGATCGAGCACGAGCTCGAAGAGCGGCTGAAAGAGCTCGAGTCGCAGAACAAGCTGCTCGAGGCGCAGCGCCTGCGCATGCGCACGACGTTCGATCTCGAGATGCTGCAGCAGCTGGGCTTCTGCTCGGGTATCGAGAACTACTCCCGTCACCTCGACGGTCGCGGGCCGGGCGAGCCGCCGCACACGCTGCTGGACTTCTTTCCCGACGACTTCCTGATGGTCATCGACGAATCGCACGTGACGGTGCCCCAGATCGGCGCCATGTACGAGGGCGACGCGTCGCGCAAGCGCACTCTCGTCGAGCACGGCTTCCGCCTGCCCAGCGCGATGGACAACCGACCGCTGCGCTGGGACGAGTTCAAGAACCGCGTGGGCCAGACCGTCTATCTCTCCGCGACCCCCGGGCGCTACGAGATGGGCATCGCCGACGGCGTCGTCGAGCAGATCATCCGCCCCACGGGTCTCGTCGACCCCCAGATCATCGTGAAGCCGTCGAAGGGCCAGATCGACGACCTCCTCGAGGAGATCCGGCTGCGTGCCGAACGTGACGAGCGCGTGCTCGTGACGACCCTCACGAAGAAGATGGCCGAAGAGCTCACCGACTTCCTCGGTGAGCACGGCGTGCGCGTGCGCTACCTGCACTCCGACGTCGACACGCTGCGCCGGGTCGAGCTGCTGAGCGAGCTGCGCGCGGGCGTCTACGACGTGCTCGTCGGCATCAACCTGCTGCGCGAGGGTCTCGACCTGCCCGAAGTATCGCTCGTGGCGATCCTCGACGCCGACAAAGAGGGGTTCCTGCGCAGCGGCACGTCGCTCATCCAGACGATCGGCCGTGCGGCGCGCAACGTCTCGGGCGAAGTGCACATGTACGCCGACCGGGTGACCGACTCCATGCGCAACGCGATCGAAGAGACCGATCGGCGTCGCGACAAGCAGCTCGCCTACAACAAAGAGCACGGAATCGATCCGCAGCCGCTGCGCAAGCGCATCGCCGACATCACCGACGCGCTCGCCCGCGAGGCATCCGACACCGATCGAATGCTGTCGCGCCGGGATTCGTCGCGCCTCGCGTCGGGCAAGGGCAAAGCGCCGACGCCGCGGTCGCTGAGTTCGAAGGGCGCGCGCGAGGGGATCGCGGCCGAGGGCGCCGAGCAGCTCGAGGCGACGATCGCCGACCTCAGCTCGCAGATGCTCGTCGCGGCCGAAGAGCTCAAGTTCGAGCTCGCGGCGCGCCTGCGCGACGAAGTGCAGGATCTCAAGCGCGACCTGCGCGCCATGGAGCGCGCGGGGCACGCCTGACCGCTCGGATGCACGCATCGCACAGAACCGCCGCCGTTTGCACGGCACCGGTGTGTGAGCACCCTCTCATTTCTCTGTTGCGCGGCGGCGCGGAGTCCTAGGCTCGGCATCGGCGCGTCACGTCGTGGTGATCACGCGCGGACGTGTCTGCCCGATTCCATTCAGAGGAAGCAGTCACATGCGAAACAGGTCACAACCCGGCCGCGCCGCGTCACGTCGACGCCTCGCCGTCGGAGCGGCGCTCACCGCCGCGGTACTCGGAGCAGGAGCCTTCGTCGCCGTTCCGGCCCAGGCCGCCGACCCCGTCACGGTCAATCTCGTGACGATGAACGACTTCCACGGGCGCATCGCGGCATCCGCGCCCGCCGGCGGCGCCGCCGCGCTCGCGACGGCGGTCACGTCGTTTCGCGAGGCGAACGACAACACGATCTTCGCGGCGGCCGGCGACCTCATCGGCGCATCGACGTTCGAGTCGTTCATCCAGCAGGATCTGCCGACGATCCAGGCGCTCAACGCGGCGGGCCTGGATGTCAGCGCGGCCGGCAACCACGAGTTCGACGGCGGCTGGGCCGACTTGCGCGACCGTGTGCAGAGTGCGGCGGATTGGGAGTACATCAGCGCGAACGTCTGGGACACCGAGACCGACGACCTCGCGCTCGCGCCGTACTGGGTGCGCGCGGTCGACGGGGTGTCGGTCGGCTTCATCGGAGCCGTGACCGAAGACCTGCCGTCGCTGGTCAATCCCGCGGGCATCGCGACGCTCGACGTGCTGCCGATCGTGTCGAGCGTCAACGCCGTCGCCGACGACCTCAGCGACGGTGACCCGTCGAACGGCGAGGCCGACGTCATCGTGCTGCTCGTGCACGAAGGGGCCGAGGACACGTCGTACGAGACGGCGACAGACCCGACGACGAATTTCGGCGCGATCGTCAACGGCGTGAACTCCGAGGTCAACGCGATCGTCTCCGGACACACTCACCTGGCGTACTCGCATCAGGTGCCTTACGCGGGCGACGCGGGGCTTCGTCCCGTCATCTCGTCGGGACAGTACGGCGAGAAGTTCAGCAACATGGTGATCACGATCGACCCCGACAGCAAGACGGTGCAGTCGATGGACAACACCGTATATTCCATGTACCTCGAGGGCGGCGTCGCCGCCTACGCGCCCGACCCGACCGTCCAGGCCATCGTCGATCAGGCGGTCATCGACGCGGGTCCGCTCGGAGCGGCGCCGCTCGGCACGCTGTCGGCGGACATCAACCGCGCCAAGCTCGCCAACGGCACGACCGAGAACCGGGGCGCTGAATCGACGCTCGGCAACTTCGTCGCCGACGCGCAGCTGTGGGCCGTGCAGCGCACGGACCCGACCGCGCAGATCGCGTTCATGAATCCCGGGGGTCTGCGCACCGACATGACGTATGCGCCGGACGGTGTGCTCACATACCGCGAGGCCGCGAGCGTCCAGCCCTTCGCCAACACGCTCGTCGCGCTCACGCTGACGGGCGCGCAGCTCACGACACTGCTCGAACAGCAGTGGCAGCCGGCGGGAGCGACTCGACCGTTCCTCAAGCTCGGCGTCTCGAAGGGACTCACCTACACGTTCGACTCGACGGCAGCGGCCGGCAGCCGCGTGGCGAACGCCCAGTTCGACGGCGCGCCGATCGATCCGGCGGGGGAGTACCGCGTCGTGGCGAACTCGTTCCTCGCCGCAGGTGGGGACAACTTCGCCGCGTTCACGCAGGGAACGGCGAAGGCCGACACGGGACAGGCCGACCTCGCGGCGATGGTCGACTACATGGCCTTCGTCGGCACGGCGTCGCCCGACTACGCGCAGCGTTCGATCGGGCTCGTGCTGTCGGCACCGCCGGCAGGCGGGTACACCGCCGGCTCGACGATCGACATCTCGCTCTCGTCGCTCGACTTCTCGACCACCGAGCCGAAGGCCGACACGGTGTCGGTGGCGATCGACGGCACGGTCGTCGGCACGGCGCCCGTGGATTCCACGGTGGGCAACGAGGTGCTCGATGTCACGGGAACCGCGAACCTGTCGGTCACGGTGCCGACCGGGGTGAGCGGCGCCGTAGCGCTGACGATCACGACGCTGGCAGGAACGGCGATCGAGGTGCCGATCACGATCGCCGAGCCGGTCGCCAAGAGCGCGACGATCACACTCGGCGTGCCGAGCAAGATCCTCGCCAAGCACGGCACGAAGATCCAGTACAACGTCGCCGTCATCGCCGCGAAAGGCACCCCGACGGGCGAGGTCGCGATCTTCGACGGCAACCGTCGCATCGCGACGGCGACCCTCACGGCGAAGGACCGCGGCGTCGTCTCGGTGACGCTGCCGACGCTGAGCCGCGGTCTGCACCTGCTCTCGGCGACGTACGCCGGCAGCGACGCGCACGACGGATCGAAGAGCTTCCGCTTCCCCGTCCTCGTGTGGTGATCAGCGGCGGCTGAACGAACGGATGCCGCGGGTCGGACCCGCGGCATCCGCTCGTCGTCCGCGCAGATTCGCGCGAGGCGAACACGCTTTCGATCCCGTGTCCGAGGCCGCACCTAAACTTGTCGGGTGCCCATCGTCCCCGTCACCACGCCTGATCACACGCCCGGAGGCTCCGGTCAGAGCCACGCCGTCACGCGCCCGTTCCCCGCATCCGGGCACGGGAGTGGCACGCTCAGCGTGCGCGGCGCTCGCGTGCACAATCTCAAGAACGTCGATCTCGACATCCCGCGCGATTCGCTCGTGGTGTTCACGGGGCTCTCGGGGTCGGGCAAGTCGAGTCTCGCGTTCGACACGATCTTCGCCGAGGGCCAGCGCCGCTACGTCGAGTCGCTGAGCGCCTATGCGCGTCAGTTCCTCGGTCAGGTCGACCGCCCCGACGTCGATTTCATCGAGGGGCTCAGCCCCGCCGTGTCGATCGACCAGAAGTCGACCAACCGCAACCCGCGCTCGACGGTCGGCACGATCACCGAGATCCACGACTACATGCGCCTGCTGTGGGCGCGCATCGGCGTGCCGCACTGTCCCGAGTGCGGCGAGCGGATCCAGCGCCAGACGGTGCAGCAGATCGCCGACCAGCTCATGGAGCTGCCCGAGCGCACGCGCTACCAGGTCGTCGCCCCGGTCGTCTCCCAGAAGAAGGGCGAATTCGTCGATCTCTTCGCCGAGCTCGGTGCGAAGGGATACGCCCGGGCGATCGTCGACGGCGAACTCATCCAGCTCGCCGAGCCGCCGAAGCTCAAGAAAAGCTACAAGCACGACATCGCCGTCGTCGTCGACCGGCTCGTCGCCGGCCCGAACACCCTCAGTCGCGTCACCGATTCGGTCGAGACGGCACTGGGCCTTGCCGGCGGCATCGTGCAGGTCAACTTCGTCGACGAAGAGGGCGACGACGCGTGGCAGTCCTTCTCAGAGAAGCTCGCGTGCCCGAACGGTCACGCGTTGCAGCTGACCGAGATCGAGCCGCGCACCTTCTCGTTCAACGCGCCGTTCGGCGCGTGTCCCGCGTGCTCGGGTCTGGGCACCCGCATGTCGGTCGATGTCGAGCTCATGCTCGGCGATGAGGAGCTCTCGATCAGCGAGGGCGTCCTGGTGCCGTGGACGACGCAGGGCAAGGGGCTCTATCAGTACTACGAGCGGCTGCTCGAAGGCCTCGCACGCGACCTCGAGTTCTCGCTCGAGACGCCGTGGAAGGACCTGCCCGAATCGGTGCGCGAAGCCGTGCTGCGCGGTGAGGATTACAAGGTCTCGGTCAAGTGGCGAAACCGCTACGGGCGCGAGATGCGCTACACGTCGGGGTTCGAGGGTGTCGTCCCGTACATCGAGCGGCAGTACCTGCAGGCCGAGTCCGACACGCAGCGGCAGCGGTGGTCCGAGTACCTGCGCGAAGTGCCGTGTCCCGTCTGCGACGGCGACCGACTCAAGCCCGAAGTCCTCGCCGTGCTCGTGCACGGGCATTCCATCGCCGACGCGTCGCGGCTGAGTCTCGCCGAATCGCAGGAGTTCTTCGCGACGCTCGAACTGACCGAGCGCGAAGCGCAGATCGCCGCGGCGGTGCTGCGCGAGATCCGCGCGCGCCTCGATTTCCTCCTCCAGGTGGGGCTGAACTATCTGAGTCTCGGCCGGGCGGCCGGCTCGCTGTCGGGCGGCGAAGCGCAGCGCATCCGTCTGGCGACGCAGATCGGCTCGGGGCTGACCGGCGTGCTGTACGTGCTCGACGAGCCCTCGATCGGCCTGCACCAACGCGACAACCGCCGTCTGATCGAGACGCTGCTCACCCTGCGCGACCTGGGCAACACGCTCATCGTCGTCGAGCACGATGAGGAGACGATCCACGCGGCCGACTGGATCGTCGACATCGGCCCGCGTGCCGGTGTCGACGGCGGTGAAGTGGTGCACTCGGGTCCGCTCGCGTCACTCCTCGACGACCCGGCGTCGATCACGGGCGACTACCTCGCGGGGCGCCGCGAGATCCCGACGCCGGCGAAACGGCGCAAGATCGACAAGAAGCGTCAGATCACGGTCGTGGGCGCGCGGGAGAACAACCTCAAGAACATCACGGTCGACTTCCCGCTCGGCGTGCTGACCGCCGTCACGGGCGTCAGCGGGTCGGGCAAGTCGACGCTGGTCAACGGCATCCTCTACGAAGTCCTCGCGAGCCGTCTCAACGGCGCACGCCGCGTCGCGGGCAAGCACACGCGAGTGACGGGGCTCGACAACCTCGACAAGGTCGTGCACGTCGACCAGGCGCCGATCGGCCGCACACCGCGATCCAACCCCGCGACCTACACGGGCGTGTTCGACCGCATCCGCTCGCTGTTCAGCGACACGCCCGAGGCCAAAGCGCGCGGCTACCAGCCGGGCCGGTTCAGCTTCAACGTCAAGGGCGGCCGCTGCGAGGCGTGCTCGGGCGACGGCACGATCAAGATCGAGATGAACTTCCTGCCTGACGTCTACGTCGACTGCGAGGTGTGCCACGGCAAGCGGTACAACCGCGACACGCTGTCGGTGCACTACAAGGGCAAGAACATCGCCGAAGTGCTCGAGATGCCGATCGCCGAGGCAGCCGAGTTCTTCGAGCCGATCCAGGCCATCCACCGCTACCTCAAGACGCTCGTCGACGTCGGCCTCGGGTACGTGCGACTCGGGCAGTCCGCCACGACGCTGTCCGGCGGCGAGGCGCAGCGCGTCAAGCTCGCCACCGAGCTGCAGCGCCGCTCGAACGGCCGCTCGATCTACGTGCTCGACGAGCCAACGACGGGTCTGCACTTCGAAGACGTGGCCCGACTGCTCGAAGTGCTGGGCGGCCTGGTCGACAAGGGCAACACGGTCATCGTGATCGAGCACAACCTCGACGTCATCAAGTCGTCGGACTGGGTCATCGATCTCGGCCCCGAGGGCGGTGCCGGCGGCGGCGAGGTCATCGCGACGGGCACCCCCGAGCGGGTCGCGCGCGTCGAGGGCAGCCACACCGGCACCTTCCTCGCCGAAGTGCTGGAAGGCCAAGGACCGGGTATCCAGCGCAAGGCGGGCTGACGTGGCCCGTTCCGCCCCCACCGTCGCCTACAAGCCGAAGCCGGGGGAGATCCCCACGAACCCGGGCGTGTATCGCTTCCGCGATCGGGACGGGCGCGTGCTGTATGTCGGAAAGGCGAAGAACCTCCGCGCGCGGCTGTCGAACTATTTCGCACCGTTGCACACGTTGCACGAGCGCACGCGACGGATGGTCACGACTGCGGCATCCGTCGAATGGACCGTCGTCGCAACCGACGTCGACTCGCTGCAGCTCGAATACCAGTGGATCAAGGAGTTCGATCCGCCCTTCAACGTGCGCTACCGCGACGACAAGTCCTACCCGTTCATGGCCGTCACCCTCGCCGACGAGGCACCGCGCGTCATCGTGACGCGCAACCGGCGCATCTCGGGGGCGAAGTACTTCGGCCCGTATCCGAAGGTCTGGGCCGTTCACGACACGATCGATCAGCTCATCAAGGTCTTCCCCATCCGCACGTGCAGCGACGCGTCCTACAAGAAGGCGATGGCGACGGGCCGCCCGTGCTTTCCGGGGCAGATCGGCCGTTGCGGCGGTCCGTGCTCGATGCGCGTCACGATCGACGAGCACCGCGCGGTCGTCGACGACTTCGTCGCCTTCATGGCCGGCGGCGACCAGAGGTTCGCGCGCGACCTGACCGCCCGCATGCGAGAAGCGGCCGCCGCGATGGACTACGAGGCGGCCGCCGTCTACCGTGACCGTCTTCAGGCGATCGACGCGGTGCTCAACAAGAGCGCGCTGGTGCTCTCCGAAGACACCGATGCCGACCTGTTCGGCATCGCCGAAGACGAGCTCGCCGCAGCCGTGCAGCACTTCGTCATCCGCGGCGGCCGCGTCCGTGGTGTGCGTGCGACGACCGTCGAGAAGGAGCTCGACATCTCGGGCGGCGACCTCGTCGACCAGATCGTGCAGCGAGCCTACGGCGACGCGGGCGAGGCGGACATCCCGCGTCAGGTGCTCGTGCCGGCGCTCCCCGACGACGCGACGGAGCTCGAGACCTGGCTGCGCGCGCGGCGCGGCAGGAACGTATCGATCCAGGTGGCCCGGCGCGGGCGCAAAGCCGAGCTGATGAAGACGGCGACGCTCAACGCGCAGCAGGCGCTCATGCTGCACAAGACGCGTCGCACGAGCGACTACGTGGCACGCACACAGGCGCTCACCGACCTGCAGGAGGCACTGGGCCTGGCCGAAGCGCCCCTGCGCATCGAGTGCTTCGACGTCTCGCACCTGGGCGGCACGAACGTCGTGGCGTCGATGGTGGTGTTCGAGGACGGGCTGCCGCGCAAGGACCAGTACCGGTCGTTCGGCGTGGCCGAGACGACGGACGACACCGATTCGTTGTACCAGGTGCTGACGCGGCGGCTGGCATATCTCGACCGGCCCGACCCTTCGGCAAGCTCAGGGGCCGGGGTTGCGGGCTCGGGGGGCGGGGTCGTGGGCTCGGGGGACGGGGGCGTCGATTCCGGGGACGCGGTTGTGGATTCTGCGACCGAGCCGCGCAGACGACCGCGGTTCGCGTACCGTCCGCAGCTGCTCGTCGTCGACGGCGGCAAGCCGCAGGTCGAGGCGGCCGCTCGCGCGCTGCGCGACGCGGGGCACGAGGAGATCGCGCTGTGCGGCATCGCCAAGCGGCTCGAAGAGGTGTGGCTGCCGGGCGAGGACTACCCGGTCATCCTGCCGCGCACGAGCGAGGCGCTCTACCTGCTGCAGCGGCTGCGTGACGAAGCGCACCGCTTCGCCATCTCGCACCAGCGCAAGCGCCGTCGTCGCGATATCCAGAGCGTCCTGGCCGAGGTGCCCGGGCTCGGTGAGGCGAGGATCAAGGCTCTCCTGCGCCATTTCGGGTCGGTCGCGGCGTTGAAGACGGCGAATCCCGACGAGATCTCGCAACTGCCCGGCATCGGCCCGAAGCTCGCCACGACGATCCACGCCCACCTCGCGACTCGATAGGGTGAACTCCGAGACGGGGGACTGCATGAGCGACGATTCCCGGCGGGACGCCGGTGAAGTGCTGATCGTGACGGGCATGTCCGGAGCCGGCCGGTCGACGGCCGCGAATGCGCTGGAAGACCTCGACTGGTACGTCGTCGACAACCTGCCGCCGCAGATGTTCAAACCGCTGCTGGATCTGACCGAGATCGCGGGTGAGGCGCTGCCGAAGGTGGCCGTCGTCGTCGACGCGCGTGGGCGCGACCTCTTCGTCGAGCTGCCCGAGGTGATGCGGACGCTGCGTGAGCGCCGGCCCGTCCGCTCGATCTTCCTCGACGCTTCCGATGATGTGCTCGTGCGGCGTTTCGAGGCCGTGCGTCGCCCGCATCCGCTGCAGGGGGACGGCACCATCATCGACGGCATCCGGCAGGAGCGCGAACGTCTCGCGGCAGTGCGCGAGCGTGCGGACATCATCGTCGACACGTCGCTGCTCAACGTCCACCAGCTGTCGACCCGCATCGTCGATCTCTTCTCGGAAGAGGGCGCCGCACGCCACACGCTCACGATCATGAGCTTCGGATTCAAGTACGGCCTCCCGCCCGACGCCGACATCGTGGCGGACATGCGATTCCTGCCGAACCCGTTCTGGGATGACGGCCTGCGCGCGCTGACGGGCGAGGACGCGCAGGTGCGCGATTACGTGCTCCGCCAGACGGGCGCCGAACCGTTCATCGATGCGTACGCCGAGGCCCTCGTGCCCGTACTCGAGGGATATCAGCGCGAGAACAAGCGGCATTCCGTCGTCGCGATCGGATGCACCGGAGGCAAGCACCGCTCGGTCGTGATGTCGCGCGAGCTCGCGCAGCGCCTGTCGAAGGTGTCCGGCGTCGCGGTGCGCATCAAGCACCGCGACCTCGGCCGAGAGTGAACGGCGGCAGAGGATGCCGCGCGGGAGTAAGCTGGACGATCGTCCCCGTTCCCAGCTGTGAGGAGAGACGTGTCGCTGACCGCCGACGTGAAGGCCGAACTGATCACCGTGCGGGATCCGCGCCCGTCGGCCCGGGTCGCCGAGCTCACGTCGCTCCTGCGGTTCTCCGGGGGGCTCCACTCGATCGCGAATCGCGTGGCGGTCGAAGCGGAGCTCGACTCCGATCGGCTCGCCCGCCGCGTCGCGCGCGAGCTGATGGAGATCTACGGCGTGCGCCCCGAGCTCGTGCACGTGCAGGGTTCGGGCGGACGCTCGGACAACAACTTCGCCGTGCGCGTCATCGAGGGCGGTGAGACCCTCGCTCGCCAGACGGGGCTGCTCGACCAGCGGCGCCGGCCGGTGCGCGGCCTGCCGAACAAGCTCACGACGGGCGCGCGTCCTGACCTCGCCGCGATCTGGCGGGGGGCCTTCCTCGCGACCGGCTCGCTGAGTGATCCGGGCCGCTCCGCGGCGCTGGAGATCACCTGTCCCGCGCCCGAAGCGGCCATGGCGCTCGTCGGAGCGGCGCACCGGCTCGGCATTCCCGCGAAGGCGCGCGAAGTCCGCGGCGTGCCGCGAGTGGTCGTCCGGGAAGGCGAGGCCATTCGTCTCGCGCTGGCCGAGATGGGCGCCGTGCGCGCCGCCGCAGACTGGGACCGGATGCGACAGCGCCGCGAGGTGCGTGCGGGGGTGAACCGCCTCGTCAACTTCGACGACGCGAATCTCCGACGCTCGGCGCAGGCGGCGGTCGCCGCGTGCGCGCGGGTGGAGCGAGCGCTCGAGATCCTCGGCGATGAGGTGCCCGATCATCTGCGGCAGGCGGGCGAACTGCGCCTCGCGCACCGGGATGCCAGTCTCGACGAACTCGGCCACCACGCCGAGCCGCCGCTTACGAAAGACGCCGTCGCCGGGCGCATCCGCCGCCTGCTCGCGATGGCCGACAAGAAGGCCGAGCAGGACCAGATCCCCGGCACCGAGTCGGCCGTCCCTGCCGGCGTCGAGGACTGACGTCCGTTCGCTTCACCATTGCGGAGCGTGCCGCAAGCCCCTGCCGGGTGCCGCGCGGCTCAGTAGGATGAACTCGTCACCCTCGCCGCAGAACCTCCTTCCCGTTCGCGGCGCCGACAGGAAGAAGAGAACATGGCGACCTACACGCTTCCCGACCTCCCGTACGACTACGCAGCGCTCGAGCCGCACATCAGTGCGACGATCATGCAGCTGCACCACGACAAGCACCATCAGGCCTATGTGACCGGAGCGAACACGGCTCTCGAGCAGCTCGCCGAAGCGCGCGACAAGGGCGACTTCGCGAACGTGAACAAGCTCGAGAAGGACCTCGCGTTCAACCTCGGCGGACACACGAACCACTCGATCTTCTGGACCAACCTGTCGCCCGAGGGCGGGGACAAGCCCACGGGCGACCTCGAGGCTGCGATCGATGACCACTTCGGGTCGTTCGACAAATTCCAGGCCCACTTCGGAGCCGCCGCGCTCGGAGTGCAGGGCTCGGGATGGGCGGGGCTGTTCTGGGACTCGATCGGCCAGAACCTCATCATCCAGCAGTTCTTCGACCAGCAGTCGCAGTTCGCGGCGGGCACGGTTCCGCTCCTGCTGCTCGATGTCTGGGAGCACGCGTACTACCTCGACTACAAGAACGTGCGCGCCGACTACGTCAAGGCGTTCTGGAACATCGCGAACTGGGCCGATGTGCAGAGGCGCTTCTCGACGGCGCGCGAGAAGACGGCCGGTCTGCTCGTCTGAACGCAGTGCGACACACGCCCGGCGTGCACCTCGCGGTGCCGCCGGGCGTCGTCTTTCCTCTTCGGCTCGCGGCCTTCATCCCGGCTGAGCGCTGCGCTAGTGTCGTAGTCGGCGAGGATGCCCCGGCGGCCCCGTCGTTCGGGTTGACGGGACCATCTTCGCGTTCAAGGGAGATCGCGTGACAGGGACGCCGATCAGGGTCCCGGCGCGACGAGAAAAAACGGGAGATACCGTGACCGTCAAGATCGGCATCAACGGCTTCGGCCGCATCGGACGCAACTACCTCCGCGCTGCGCTCGCGCAGGGCGCGGACCTGGACATCGTCGCGGTGAACGACCTCACCGACAACAAGACGCTCGCCCACCTGCTCAAGTACGACTCGATCCTCGGCCGTCTCGACGCCGACGTGTCCTACAGTGCCGATTCGATCACGGTCGGTGACAAGACGATCAAGGTCTTCGAAGAGCGCGATCCCGCGAACCTGCCGTGGGGCGAACTCGGCGTCGACATCGTGATCGAGTCCACCGGTCGCTTCACGAACGCCGACGACGCGCGCAAGCACATCGAGGGCGGCGCGAAGAAGGTGCTCATCTCGGCACCCGCGAAGGGTGAGGACGGCACGTTCGTCATGGGCGTCAACGAGCAGGATTACGATCCCGCCACGATGCACATCATCTCCAACGCGTCGTGCACGACGAACTGCCTCGCGCCGATGGCGAAGGTCTTCAACGACGAGTTCGGCATCGAGAGCGGTCTGATGACGACGGTGCACGCGTACACGGCGGATCAGAACCTGCAGGACGGCCCGCACAAGGATCTGCGTCGTGCGCGCGCTGCCGCGCTCAACATCGTCCCCACCTCGACGGGCGCAGCCAAGGCGATCGGGCTCGTGCTTCCCGAGCTCAAGGGCAAGCTCGACGGCTTCGCACTGCGCGTGCCGGTCCCCACGGGCTCGGCCACAGACCTGACGATCGAGACGCGCGAGGGCATCACGGTCGACGAGATCAAGGCGGCGTACAAGGCGGCCGCCGAAGGTCCCCTGAAGGGCATCCTGAAGTACACCGAAGACGAGATCGTCTCGAGCGACATCGTCACCGACCCGCACTCGTGCATCTTCGACGCCGGGCTCATCCGGGTCATGGGCAACCAGGTGAAGATCGTCGGCTGGTACGACAACGAGTGGGGCTACTCGAACCGTCTGGTCGACCTCACCGAGTACGTCGCCGAGCGTCTCTAAGATCGTCGTATGACCCTGCGCACCATCGATTCGCTCGGGCCGCTCGCCGGCAAGCGCGTCATCGTCCGCTGTGATCTGAACGTCCCCCTCAAGGACGGCGAGATCACCGACGACGGCCGCATCCGCGCTTCACTGCCCACTCTCAACGCGCTCATCAATCAGGGCGCCGTGGTGGTCGTCTGCTCGCATCTCGGACGCCCCACGGGGCCGGACGACGTGTCGCTCAGCCTCGAACCTGTCGCGCAGCGGCTTGCCGAGCTGCTCGGCAAGCCCGTCGCCTTCGCGCGCGACACCGTCGGCGACTCCGCCCGTGAGGCCGTCGCCGGTCTCGAGCCCGGCGAGGTCGCGGTACTCGAGAACCTGCGTTTCGAGCACGGTGAGACATCCAAGGATGCCGCCGAGCGCGGCGCCTTCGCCGAGCAGCTGGCCATCCTCGGAGACGCGCTCGTCTCGGACGGGTTCGGCGTCGTGCACCGCAAGCAGGCCTCGGTCTACGAACTGGCCGAACTGCTGCCCAGCGCGGCCGGTCTGCTGATCGAGACCGAAGTGGGCGTGCTCGATCGCCTCACCGAGAACCCGCAGCGCCCGTACACCGTCGTCCTCGGCGGGTCGAAGGTGAGCGACAAGCTCGGCGTGATCGAGCATCTGCTGCCGCGTGTGGACCGGCTGCTCATCGGCGGAGGGATGATGTTCACCTTCCTCGCCGCCGAGGGTCACGCCGTCGGGGCGAGCCTGCTCGAGAAGGACCTGCTCGAGAAGGTCAAGGGCTACATCGCCACGGCGAAGGAGCGGGGCGTGCAGCTCGTCCTGCCCGTCGACGCCGTCATGGCGCAATCCTTCGACGCCGAGGCCGCGCATGTCGTCGCCGACGCGACCCACCTCGAGGACACCGCCTTCGGCGCCTCGGGGATGGGGCTCGACATCGGCCCGCGCACCGCCGCGACGTTCGCGGCGGTCGTGCGCGATTCGGCGACGGTGTTCTGGAACGGTCCCATGGGCGTCTTCGAGATGCCGGCGTTCGCAGCGGGCACGAAGGCGCTCGCCAAGGCGCTCACCGACGTCGACGGTCTGTCGGTCGTCGGCGGCGGTGACTCCGCGGCCGCCGTGCGCCAGTTGGGGTTCACCGACGACGAGTTCGGACACATCTCGACGGGAGGCGGGGCGAGCCTCGAATTCCTCGAGGGCAAGACACTTCCCGGACTGGAGGTCCTCGGATGGCAATGACGGCACGCACCCCGCTCATCGCGGGCAACTGGAAGATGAATCTCGACCACCTGCAGGCGGTCGCGTTCGTCCAGAAGCTGCACTGGGCGCTCAAGGATGCCAAGCACGAAGACGGCTCGGTCGAGGTGGCGCTGTTCCCGCCGTTCACCGACATCCGCACGGTGCAGACGCTCCTCGACGCGGACAAGATCCCGTTCGCCCTCGGTGCACAGGATGTGTCCGCGCACGATTCGGGGGCGTACACGGGCGAGATCTCGGGGGCGTTCCTCGCGAAGCTCGACAACGCGTACGTCATCATCGGCCACTCCGAACGGCGTCAGTACCACAACGAGACCGACGAGATCGTGGCGGGCAAGGTCCAGGCCGCCCTGCGCCACGGCATCGCCCCCGTCATCTGCGTCGGCGAGACCTCGGAGGATCTCGAGAAGTTCGGCGCGAGCGCCGTGCCCGTCGGTCAGCTCGAAGTGGCGCTCGAGGGCGTGAAGCCCGAGGCGGACATCGTCGTCGCGTACGAGCCCGTCTGGGCGATCGGCTCCGGTCAGGCGGCGACGCCCGAGCAGGCGCAAGAGGTCTGCGCGAAGCTGCGCGAGGTCGTGGCCGCGAAGCTCGGTGACGAGGCCGCGGCCCGTACCCGTGTCCTCTACGGCGGCTCGGTCAAGGCCGCCAACATCGCGAGCTTCATGCGCGAGCCCGATGTGGACGGCGCGCTCGTCGGAGGTGCGAGCCTCGTCGTCGACGAGTTCGCCGCGATCATCCGGTTCCAGAAGCACGTCGGCGTCTGAATCGTGCGACGGGCTCGTCGACGATCCGACATCGCCGACGAGCCTGTCGAGACTTGTGCGCCCGGCCCGTATACTTGACCCTTGTGCGATCGCTGGGAGATCGCGGCGAAAGGCTTCAACGACTGTGCAGATCCTCGAGTTCGTCCTCCAGGTGCTCCTCGGCATCACGAGCCTCCTGTTGACCCTCCTCATCCTGCTCCACAAGGGGCGCGGCGGTGGCCTCTCCGACATGTTCGGCGGTGGCATGACCTCATCGATGGGCTCGTCCGGCCTCGCCGAACGAAACCTCAACCGGTTCACGGTCGTCCTCGCCTTCGCGTGGTTCCTGTCGATCGTGGCGCTGGGCCTGGTCACCAAGTTCCAGGGTCTGCTCTAATGGCTTCCGGGGGAAACGCGATCCGCGGCACGCGCGTCGGTGCCGGTCCCATGGGCGAGCAGGACCACGGCTTCCACGCCGATCGCGTCGCCGTGTCCTACTGGGATGCCGTCGGCAACGAGACCGTCCGCTATTTCGCGGCGGGCATCCCCGACGAGGAGATCCCCGAGACGATCGACTCGCCGCACTCCGGTCTTCCGGCCGGACGCGACAAGACCAATCCGCCGGCGGTCGCCAAGACCGAGCCGTACAAGACCCACCTCGCGTACGTGAAAGAGCGTCGCACCGAAGAAGAGGCCGACGCGCTCCTCGACGACGCGCTCACGCAGCTGCGCGAGCGCCGCGGTCAGTAGTCGCGGTCGATGAGCTCGGGGGGAACCTGCCCCGCCGCCGCGTCATCGACGAAGAACACCGTGCGTTTGCGGCCCTTCGCGCCGCCCGCGGGCACGCTCTCATAGCTCGCACCGGCGAGCGCGAGTCCGAGCGCCGCCGCCTTGTCGGCGCCGGCGAGGACGAGCCAGACGCGCTGTGAGGCGTTGATCACGGGCCGCGTCATCGTGACGCGCTCGGGCGGAGGCTTGGGGGAGTCGCGCACGTCGAGGACCGCACGATCGGTCACCTGGATCTCGGGGCGATCGGGGAACAACGACGCGATGTGCGCGTCGGGGCCCACTCCGAGCAGGCACACGTCGAACGATGGCCACGGCTGGTCGGGCGTGCCGAAACGTGCGAGCTCGGCGGCATAGCGTTCGGCCGCCGCATCGAGGTCGATGCCCTCGTCGCTGCCGGCGGCCGCGTGGATGTTCTCGGCCGGGATGTCGAGCGAGTCCAGCAGCGCGCGCCGGGACTGCACGTCGTTGCGGTCGTCGTGGCCGTTCGGCACGAAGCGCTCGTCGCTCCACCAGAAGTGCACGAGTGACCAGTCGATGTCGGCCATGCGTGCGTCCCGGCCCGCCGTGGACAGCACGCGCCCGCCCATCGAGCCACCCGTCAGCGACACGTGCACCGTCTTGCCGCGCTCGGTCCGCTTGAGGATCCGTGTGATCAACCTCGTCGCGACCGCGGTCGCGAGTGCCTCGGGGTCGGCCGCGATCACGACCCGCTTCTCGCCATCGAGCTCAGCCATGAGTCTCCTGCATCGCACCGGTGTCCAAGAGCGCCCAGCCCTCGGTGATCACTCGACCATACAGGAGGTCCGGACCGAGCCTGCGGAGCTCTTCCGCGAGGCATTCGCGCAGTGTGCGGCGGGGGAGCACGAGGTCGTGCAGCGGCTGGCCGGGCTGCGTCAGGCACGCCACGGCGGGACTGGACCGCTCCAGCAGGATGTCACCGTCCGCCCGCACGAGTCGCACCGACTTGATGCCCTCGGCCCACTCGTCTTCGGGCAGGTACTGCCAGTCCACGGGCACATCCAGAGCGAGGCGCAGCCACGCCGCGAGCAGTGCCGTGGACGGCGACGTTCCCGCGCCGCGCACCTCGACCGCCGTGACGGGCTGGTACGGCGGCTGGTCCAGGACGGCGGCGAGCTGTTCCCGCCAGTGCGTCAGACGCGTCCAGGCGAGGTCGGTGTCGCCGGGCGCGTGCGTGCGCCCGAGGTGGGCGACGAAGCTCGACGGGTCGGGCTTGGTCGCGGCATCCGTGATGCGGCGCTGCGCGATGCGCCCGATCGAGGTCGTCGACGGCGAATCCGGCGTCGTGTTGGGCCACCACGCCACGACGGGCGCGTCGGGCAGCAGGAGCCCCGTCACGAGGCTCTCCTGGTTCGACCTCGCGGCCTCGCCGAGCGCGTGGAGCGTGACGACCTCGCTGGCTCCGGCGTCACCGCCGACGCGGATCTGGGCATCGAGCCGCGCTTCGGGGGCATCCTCGTCGAGCATGAGCACGATGACGCGCATCGGGTGCTCGCGCGAGGCGTCGTTGGCGGCCTCGATGGCCTCTTCCATCGCGCGCTCGTTCGTGAGGATGATGAGGGTCAGCACGCGCCCGAGGGCGACGACACCGCCCTCTTCGCGCACGTTGACCAGAGCGCGCGAGATCTTGCTGACGGTCGTGTCGGGCAGATCGACGATCACGGGCGCCTCCAGGCTCGTCCGTCGCGGGCAAGCATGTCGTCCGCGGATGGGGGGCCCCAGGACCCGGGCGAGTACTGCTCGAGCGGACCGCCCTGCTGTTCCCAGAACTCCTCGATGGGATCGAGGATCTTCCACGAGAGCTCGACCTCTTCGTGGCGGGGGAACAGCGGCGGGTCGCCCAGGAGCACATCGAGGATCAGTCGCTCGTAGGCTTCGGGGCTCGCCTCGGTGAAGGCGTGGCCGTAGCCGAAGTCCATCGTGACGTCGCGCACCTGCACTCCGGCACCGGGCACCTTCGAACCGAAACGGATCGTCACGCCCTCGTCGGGCTGCACACGGATGACGAGGGCGTTCTGCCCCTGACCCGATGTCTGGCTCGATGGGAAGAGCAGCTCGGGAGCGCGTTTGAATACGACGGCGATCTCGGTGACGCGCCTGCCCAAGCGCTTGCCCGTGCGCAGGTAGAACGGCACGCCCGCCCAGCGGCGCGTGTTGATCTCGAGCGTGATGGCGGCGTAGGTCTCGGTCGTGGACTGCGGGTTCATGCCTTCCTCTTCGAGGAAGCCGAGCACCTTCTCGCCGCCCTGCCAGCCGCCGGCGTACTGCCCGCGCGCCGTCGAGCGCGCGAGGTCGTTCGGCAGCGTCACGGCGCCGAGCACCTTCTCCTTCTCGGCGCGCAGATCGCGGGCCTCGAACGAATTCGGCTCCTCCATCGCCGTGAGCGCGAGCAGCTGCAGCAGGTGGTTCTGGATGACGTCGCGTGCCGCGCCGATACCGTCGTAGTAGCCGGCCCGGCCGCCCACACCGATGTCCTCGGCCATGGTGATCTGCACGTGGTCGACGTAGTTGCGGTTCCAGATGGGCTCGTACAGCTCATTCGCGAACCGCAGCGCGAGGATGTTCTGCACCGTCTCCTTGCCGAGATAGTGGTCGATCCGGAAGATGGAGTCGGTCGGGAACGCCGCACGCAGCGCGTCGTTCAGAGAGCGCGCCGACTCGAGGTCGTGCCCGAACGGCTTCTCGATGACGACGCGTCGCCAGCGCTCCGGCTGGTCGGCGGTGTCATCGACGAGCCCGGATGCTTTGAGCTGCTCGGCGACGACGGGGAAGTCCTTCGGCGGGATCGACAGGTAGAAGGCGTGGTTTCCCATCGTGCCGCGCTCGACGTCGAGCCGATCGACCGTCTCACGCAGGCGGTGGAAGGCCTGCGGGTCGTCGAACTCGCCCTGCACGAAGCGAATGCCCTGCATGAGCTGCTGCCACGTCTCTTCACGGAACTCCGTGCGAGCGTGCTCGCGCACCGCCTGGTAGACGACCTCGGCGAAATCCTGGTCGGCCCAGTCGCGGCGGGCGAAGCCGACGAGCGCGAAGCCGGGCGGCAGGAGCCCGCGATTGGCGAGGTCGTACACGGCGGGCATGAGCTTCTTGCGCGACAGGTCACCGGTCACCCCGAAGATCACGAGGGCGCTGGGCCCCGCGATGCGGTTCAAGCGGTGGTCATCGGGGTCGCGGAGCGGATTGTGTCCGCGCGAGACTTCCACGGTCATGTGGGAGCGGCTCCTACTGGGCTGCTTCGAAGAGCGTGAGCACTTCGGCCTGCGGATCGGTCAGGGTGAGCGTCACGACGGGACGACCGTGCCCGTCCGCGAGCACGCTCGCGTCGCCCGCCGCCTGCGCCTGGATGAGCTGCCCGAAAGTGAACGGCCGCCCCGGGATCTCGAGATCGACGTCGGTCTGCTCGAGGATCTGCAGGAACACGCCCGTCGCGGGGCCGCCCTTGTGGTACTGCCCGGTCGAGTGCAGGAAGCGCGGACCCCAGCCGAACGTCGTCGGACGCCCGGAATCAGCCGCCACGAGCTCGCGCAGACCCTGCAGCTGCGGCAGTCGCAGGCGGTCGACGTAAGCCTGCACCGCGACGTAGCCGTCGGCGGGGATGCGCGCCCACAGGGCGTCGAGGACGCCGGCGAGCGTTCCGGATGCCGCGAGCTCGGGGTCCGAGACGCGCACCTCGACGCCGTCGGCGGTGAAGGCCGCGGCCGTCGGCTCGGGCCGGGCGTCGAGCAGGCCACGCGTGGCGATCTTCGCCGATTCGACATCGGGCTGATCGAAGGGATTGATCCCCAGCATCCGCCCCGCGATGACCGTCGCGTATTCCCACACGATGAACTGCGCGCCGAGCGAGCCGCTCACGAGAACTTCGCCGTCATGGTGCTCGAAGAGGTGGAACTCCTTCGCCTCGTCGACCAGGCGCACGATCTGCATGTCGGCGGGCTTTCTCTCGACCTCGGGGGAGACGGGGAGCAGCACGACGGGAAGGATGCCGGTGCCTTCCTTGCCCGTCGATTCGGCGACGAGCTGCTCGATCCAGTCGGGCAGTCCCACGATGTGCGTGCCGTCGGTGACGAGGCCGAGCTTGTCGCGGCGCGGGTCGGCGCCCGCGATGGCAGCGGCCAGGACGAGTGCCGGATTCTCCGGACTGTCGATCGCCACCTCGAGAAGGGTCGCCTCGGCTTCGTCGAGGATCCCGGAGATGTCGGCACCGGCGAGTCCGGACGGCACGAGGCCGAACGCCGTGAGCGCCGAGTAGCGTCCGCCGACCGTCGGGTCGGCGTTGAAGACGCGATAGCCGTCGGCGCGCGCCGCCTTGTCCATCGGCGATCCGGGGTCGGTCACGATGACGATCCGCTCGACGGGGTCGACCCCGATGTCGCGGAACGCGGCCTCGAAGGCTCGCTTGGCGGAATCGGTCTCCACCGTCGAACCGGACTTCGACGACACGACGAGCACCGTCTTGTCGAGTCCGCCGGCCTCGGGGTCGCCGTCGATCGCGGCGAGGACCTGCCCGGGTGCCGTGGAGTCGAGGATCACGAGCGGCACTCCGGCCGTCTGGGTGATCACTTCGGGCGCGAGCGAGGAACCGCCCATGCCCGCGAGCACGACGCGGGTGACGCCCTTCGCCACGAGATCGGCGCGCAGTGCCTCGATCTCGGGCACGAGCGGACGCGAAGTGCTGACCGCCTGCACCCAGCCGAGACGCTGAGCCGCCTCGGCTTCGGCTGCGGGGCCCCACAGGGTCGGATCGCCGGCGGTGATGGCCGAGGCGACGAGGCTCTCGGCCAGACCGGGAAGGGTGGCCTCGACGACGGACTTGGCGTGGCCGCTGAGGTGGATGTCGAAGCTCATCGGTCTTCCTTCGCGTTCGTCAGGGCATCGGTCACGGTCTGCTGCAGGTCGTGCCACGACGCGATGAACTTGTCGACGCCTTCGTCTTCGAGCACCTGCGTGACATCGGCGAAGTCGATGCCGACGGCAGCGAGATCGGCGAAGACCTGGTGCGCGGCCTCGTAGGTGCCCGTCATGGCGTCGCCGGCGATCTCCCCGTGGTCGAACGTCGCCTCGAGCGTCTTCTCGGGCATCGTGTTGACGGTGCCGGGAGCGACGAGCTCGGTCACGTAGAGCGTGTCGGGAAGCGACGGGTCCTTGACACCGGTCGACGCCCACAGCGGGCGCTGCACGTTCGCGCCGAGTTCGATGAGCTTGCGGGCCCGCGCCTCGGCGAACTTCTGCTCGTACAGCTCGTAGGCGAGGCGCGCATTGGCCACGCCCGCGAGGGACTTCAGCGCCTCCGCGTCGTCGGAGCCGATCGCCACGAGACGCTTGTCGACCTCGGTGTCCACGCGTGAGACGAAGAACGACGCGACCGAGTGGATCGAACCGAGGGAGAAGTCCGCCGCGAGTGCGCGCTCGAGCCCCTCGAGGTAGGCATCGATGACCTCGGCGTAGCGCTCGAGGCTGAAGATGAGCGTCACGTTCACGCTGATGCCGGCCGCGATGGTCTCGGTGATCGCGGGCAGCCCCGCTTTGGTCGCCGGGATCTTGATGAGCACGTTGTCGCGACCCACCCGCTTGTACAGCTCCTTCGCCTGAGCCACCGTCGCTGCCGTGTCGTGAGCGAGATCGGGGGAGACCTCGATCGACACACGACCGTCGACGCCGTTCGTGGCCTCGTACACGGGCAGGAAGATGTCGGCGGCGTCGCGCACGTCATCGGTCGTCGCCGCGAAGATCGCGGCATCCGCATCTGCTCCGGATGCCGCGAGCTCGGCGATCTGCGCCGCATACGCGTCGCCTCCGCCGCCGATGGCGCCCTGGAAGATCGTCGGGTTCGTCGTGACGCCCGTGATGTTGCGGGAGTCGATGAGCTCGGCGAGGTTGCCTGAGGTGATGCGGGTGCGCGAGAGGTCGTCGAGCCAGATACTCACGCCCGCCTCGGACAGCTGCTGAGTGGGAGTGCTCATGCGTTCTCCTTGAGGGTTTCGCGGGCCGCGTGCACGACCGCTTCGGCGGTGATGCCGAACTTCTGGAAAAGGGTCTTGTAGTCCGCGGACGCGCCGAAGTGCTCGATCGACACGGAGCGGCCCGTGTCGCCGACGATGTCGCGCCACGTGAGGGCCAGACCCGCCTCGACCGAGACGCGCGCCTTGACGGCAGAGGGGAGGACCGATTCGCGGTACGCCTCGTCTTGCTCGGCGAACCATTCGAGTGACGGCACCGACACGACGCGCGCCTGCACGCCTTCGGCGGCGAGCGTCTCCCGTGCCTCGACGGCGAGCTGGACTTCGGACCCCGTCGCGATGAGGAGGACGTCCGGTTCGCCGTTCGGTGCGTCGATGAGCACGTACGCGCCCTTCGCCACGGCGTCGGTCGACGCGAAGCCGTCTTCGCCGCGCGGGAAGACCGGGATGTTCTGGCGCGTCAGCGCGATGCCGGCGGGGCCTTCGTTGCGGCGCAGGATCTCGAGCCACGCGGCTGCGGTCTCGTTGGCGTCGGCGGGGCGCACGATCGCGAGGTTCGGGATCGCGCGCAGCGTCGCGAGTTGCTCGATGGGCTGATGCGTCGGGCCGTCCTCACCGAGCGCGACGGAGTCGTGCGTCCACACGAACACCGAGGGCACGTTCATGAGCGCCGCGAGACGCACGGCGGGGCGCATGTAGTCGCTGAAGATGAGGAACGTGCCGCCGTACGCCCGGGTCGGTCCGTGCAGCACGATGCCGTTCACGATCGCGGCCATCGCGTGCTCGCGGATGCCGAAGTGCAGCACCCGCCCGTAGCGGTCGCCGGACCATTCGCTCGTGGACCACTCGGCCGGGATGAACGACTTCGCCGACTTGATCGTCGTGAGGTTGGACTCGGCGAGGTCGGCCGATCCGCCCCACAGCTCGGGCAGCTGCTCGGCGAGGGCATTGAGGACCAGGCCCGATGCGGCGCGCGTCGAGACGTCCTTGCCTGCTTCGAAGCTCGGGAGCACATCGGCGATGCCGTCGGGCAGAGTCGCCGCCTCGAGCCGGTCCAGCAGAGCCTTGCGCTTGGGGTTCGCGGCAGCCCAGGCATCGAACGATTCCTGCCACGCGGCGCGGTCCGCCCGCGCGCGGTCGGCCAGCTGGCGCGTGTGCGCGATGACGTCGTCGGCGACGACGAAGGACTGCTCGGGATCGAAGCCGAGCACCTTCTTCGTCGCGGCGAGCTCGTCGGCGCCGAGGGCGGAGCCGTGGATCTTGCCCGTGTTCTGCTTGCCCGGCGACGGCCATCCGATGATCGTGCGCAGGATGATGAGCGACGGCCGCTCGGTCTCCGCCTTGGCGGCCTCGATCGCGGCATACAGCTCGGCGACGTCTTCGACGTAGTCGCCCGTCTTCTTCCAATCGACGGTCCGCACGTCCCAGCCGTATGCCTCGTAGCGCGCGGCGACGTCCTCGGAGTAGGCGACGTTGGTGTCGTCTTCGATCGAGATCTGGTTCGAGTCGTAGATCGCGATGAGGTTGCCGAGCTGCTGGTGTCCCGCGAGTGAGGATGCCTCGCTCGTGACGCCTTCCTGCAGGTCACCGTCGCCGGCGATGACGTAGACGAAGTGGTCGAAGGGGCTCGTTCCCGCCGCGGCATCCGGATCGAACAGACCTCGCTCGTAGCGGGCCGCGTACGCGAAGCCGACGGCCGAGGCCAGGCCCTGGCCGAGCGGTCCGGTCGTGATCTCGACGCCGTCGGTGTGGCCGTACTCGGGGTGTCCGGGGGTCTTCGAACCCCACGTGCGCAGGCTCTCGAGGTCTTCGAGCTCGAGACCGAAGCCGCCGAGGTACAGCTGCACGTACTGCGTGAGCGAGGAGTGACCGACCGAGAGGATGAAGCGGTCGCGGCCGAGCCAGTCGGTGTCGGTCGGATCGTGGCGCATCACCCGCTGATACAGCAGGTACGCCGCCGGAGCGAGGCTCATCGCCGTGCCCGGGTGGCCGTTGCCCACCTTCTCGACGGCGTCCGCCGCGAGGATTCGCGCGGTGTCCACCGCGCGCCGATCGATTTCGTCCCACTGCAGATCCGACACCCGGCCGCCTTCCAGAAAGAGGGGTGCGCCCGTCGAAGCCGGTCAGCAGACCGCGTCCTGGGAAGGGGCAGCCGGCCCGGGGGCGCGCGTGTGATTTCAGCATAGCGAAGGCGCATGCCGCGACGACGATGCGAACGCATCGACGGTGGCTCGGCGAACGCATCGACCGCGGGTCGCCCGCGGCGCCGGGAGAGGCGCGAGACGCCGGATGGCCTAGACTTGAGGGGATTCTGTGGCGGGCGAAGAGCGGGAGCAATGGACACGACGACACTGCGGACGACTGCGACATCCGCCACCCGTCGCCCGCTCGGACGGAAGATCCGCGCTTACGTCCAGCTGACCAAGCCGCGCGTGCTCGAGCTGCTGCTCGTGACGACCGTGCCCGTCATGGTTCTCGCCCAGAACGGCCTGCCCGATCTGTGGCTCGTGCTCGCGACCGTGATCGGCGGTTCGCTGAGCGCCGGCTCAGCCGCCTCGTTCAACATGTACCTCGATCGCGACATCGACGCGCACATGGCGCGCACGGTCAACCGTCCGATCGTGACGGGAGAGGTGTCGCCGCGCGGCGCCCTCGTCTTCTCCTGGGTGCTCGCCGTGGTCTCGACCGCGTGGCTGCTGTTCACGACGAACTGGGTCGCCGCGGCACTGTCGGCGGGCGCGATCTTCTTCTACGTCGTGATCTACACGATGATCCTCAAGCGCCGCACCGAGCAGAACATCGTGTGGGGCGGCATCGCCGGCTGTTTCCCCGTGCTGATCGGCTGGACGGCCGTGACGGGCTCGCTCGCGTGGCCCCCCATCATCCTGTTCGTCGTCGTCTTCCTCTGGACGCCGCCGCACTACTGGCCGCTGTCGATGAAGTACAAGGTCGACTACGAGGACGTCGACGTGCCCATGCTGGGTGCGACGCGCAACGGCTCGCAGGTCGGCCTGCAGGTGATCCTCTACGCGTGGGCGACCGTCGCCTGCTCGCTCCTGCTCATTCCCGTCGCGCACATGGGGCTCGTCTACTCGGTCTCGGCGATCGTCTTCGGCGGATGGTTCATCTACGAGTCGCACCGCATGTACAGCCGGGCCGTGCGCGGCACCGAGGCGCGCCCCATGCGCGTCTTCCACGCGTCGATCACCTATCTGACGCTCCTCTTCGTCGCGATCGCCGTCGACCCGCTGCTGCCGTTCTGAGCCCCGCTCGGCGCGCCCGTGGTCTCGACTCGGGCGACAGCTCACGGCCGGGCTGGGGTCGAGGACCACTGCGGCCCGCGCTACCGAAACCCGCAGTCGCTACCCGAACTTCGGGCGCGCGTGCGTGTTTCGGTAGCGCGACGGTGGTGGCCGGGCGCGTATGCAGGTTTCGGTAGCGCGAGGGTGTCGGCCCGGCGCGCGTGCAGGTTCTGGTAGCGCGAGGGTGGTGGCCGGGCGCGCGTGCGGGTTTCAGCAGCCGCTACCGAAACCTGCAGCTGCTACCCGAACTTCGGGCGCGCGTGCGGGTTTCGGTAGCGCGAGGGTGGAGGCCGGGCGCGCGTGCAGGTTTTGGTAGCGCGAGGGTGTCGGCCCGGCGCGCGTGCGGGTTTCAGCAGCCGCTACCGAAACCTGCAGCTGCTACCCGAACTTCGCGCGCGCGTGCGGGTCTTGGTAGCGCGAGCGTGGTGCTCGGGCGCGCGTGCGGGTTTCGGTAGCGCGACGGTGGTGGCCGGCGGGTTTCGGTAGCGCGAGCGTGGTGGCCGGGCGCGCGTGCAGGTCTTGGTAGCGCGAGGGTGGTGGCCGGGCGCGCGTGCAGGTTCTGGTAGCGCGAGGGTGGAGCACCGCGCCGCAGCGCAGCGTGCGCGCGCGGATCCGCCGGTGCTGCGAGGCCGATCAGAGCGGACGAGCGGCCTCGGGGGCGCGTGTCGCGCGTTCGGCGTCGATCGCGGCCTGGGGCAGCCTGAGGTGCAGGATGACGACGGTCATCGTCGCGGCCGTGAGGGCGGCGAGCACCATGTGCACGCCGACGGCGAGCACGGGCAGTCCGTTGCGGGCCTGGTAGAGACCGACGGCGATCTGCACGAGCTCGGCGGCGAGCAGCAGCGCGGTCCACAGCGCGAGACTCGGCACGACCGAGCGGCGCGCCCACGAGCCCACGAGCAGGACGAGCGTGAGCGCGAACAGGATGTAGCCCGGCCACGCGTGAACGTGCTCGAGCACTTCGGCGTTGAACCCGCTGCGGCCCGCGTCGGCGTCGCCCGAGTGGGGGCCGGCGCCGGTCGTGAGCACGCCGAACACGATCGTGAGGACGAGCGCGACAGTCGTGACGTGGGCGACGACGGCGTACCACCGCGGCATGGCGAGTACGCGGGGCCCCGGCTCCTGCCGCATCCGCACGAGGAACGCCGTCGTGACGCACACGAGCACGACCGAGGCGATGTAGTGGAAGCCGACGATGAAGGGGTTCAGCCCCGTCCAGACCGTGATCCCGCCGACGATCGCCTGCGCGACGACGCCGCCGACCACGATCAGGGCCAGCACGAAGAGGTCGCGGCGTGAACGGCGCATGCGCCACACGAGCACGACGACGATGAGCGCGAGGATGCCGACGAGCCCCGTCAGGGTGCGGTTGCCGAATTCGATGACCCCGTGGATGCCCATCTCGGGCGTCGGCACGAGCGAATCCGCCGTGCAGGTGGGCCACGTGGGGCAGCCGAGGCCCGAGCCGGTCAGTCGTACGGCGCCTCCCGTGCCGATGATGAGCACCTCTGCCAGGAACGACAGCCACGCGAACACACGGATGCGCCGATCGACGTGGTCCGGAAGCCAGCGCGGCGTCGGGGTGATGAGCGTCTGCGCGGACATGGGTTCTCCTGCGGGTCTACTGCGGTGCGGCGGCGGAGCAGGGTGTCTCGCCCGCGGGACGGGCGGACCCTGTAGAATCAAGAGGTCGGATGCGGCTGCCCGAGGCACCGTGATCCAGAGACAGTCTAGGCGCGAAGCACAGCGCCACTTGAGAGGGCCCACCAGCGGCATCCATTCCTTCGAATACATCAGGTGAACGGAATGCCGGGGCGGATGAAACCGTTGAGGCCCAGAGGAGAGTGTGACGATGTCAGATGTGCTGATCGACCGCCCGGAGCTGGATGGGCTGGGCGTCTACGAGTTCGGATGGCACGATGCGGATCCCGCGGGTGCCATCGCCAAGCGAGGGATCGACGAGAGCGTCGTGCGCGGTATCTCGGCCCTCAAAGACGAACCCGAATGGATGCTGAAGACCAGGCTCAAGGGCTATCAGCTCTTCGGCCGCAAGCCGATGCCCACGTGGGGTGCTGATCTCAGTGAGATCGACTTCGACAACATCAAGTACTTCGTGCGCTCGACCGAGAAGCAGGCGCAGTCGTGGGAGGACCTCCCCGAGGAGATCCGTGACACGTACGAGAAGCTCGGCATCCCCGAGGCCGAGCGCCAGCGCCTGGTCGCGGGCGTCGCGGCGCAGTACGAGTCCGAGGTCGTCTACCACCAGATCCGCGAGGATCTGGAGGAGCAGGGCGTCATCTTCATGGACACCGACACGGCGCTGCGCGAGCACCCCGAGTTCTTCCAGGAGTACTTCGGCACGGTCATCCCCGCCGGAGACAACAAGTTCGCGGCCCTGAACACGGCGGTCTGGTCGGGCGGCTCGTTCGTCTACGTGCCGCCGGGCGTGCACGTCGAGATCCCGCTGCAGGCCTACTTCCGGATCAACACCGAGAACATGGGCCAGTTCGAGCGGACGCTCATCATCGCCGACGAGGGCTCGTACGTGCACTACATCGAGGGCTGCACGGCCCCGATCTACAAGAGCGACTCGCTGCACTCCGCCGTGGTCGAGATCATCGTCAAGAAGAACGCCCGCGTGCGCTACACGACGATCCAGAACTGGTCGAACAACGTCTACAACCTCGTCACGAAGCGTGCGGTCGCGCACGAGGGCGCGACGATGGAGTGGGTCGACGGCAACATCGGCTCGAAGGTCACGATGAAGTACCCGTCGATCTTCCTGGTGGGCGAGCACGCGAAGGGCGAGACCCTGTCGGTCGCGTTCGCCGGTCCCGGACAGCACCAGGACGCCGGCGCCAAGATGGTGCACATGGCGCCCTACACGCAATCCTCGATCGTCTCGAAGTCGATCGCCCGCGGCGGCGGTCGTACGGGCTACCGCGGTGAGATCCGCGTCGAGCCCGGAGCGCACCATTCCGCGAACTCGGTCGTGTGCGACGCCCTCCTGGTCGACACCATCTCGCGCTCGGACACCTATCCCGCGATCGACATCCGCGTCGACGACGTGCAGCTCGGTCATGAGGCGACGGTGTCCAAGGTCAGCGAGGAACAGCTGTTCTACCTCCAGTCGCGCGGCCTTCCCGAGGCCGAGGCCATGGCGATGATCGTGCGCGGCTTCATCGAGCCGATCGCACGCGAGCTTCCCATGGAGTATGCGATGGAACTCAACAAGCTCATCGAGATGGGCATGGAAGGATCGGTCGGCTAGATGACGGCCATGACACAGGCACCCACGACGGTGCCGGGTTCTCGAGCGCACTCCGACGGGGCCGGGGCATTCGTCCCGGTGCAGACGCGGTCCGAACGACCCTGGTCGTTCGACCCCGCTGATTTCTCCGTCCCCACCTCACGCGACGTCGGGTTCAAGTACGCGCCCCTCGACCGGCTCGCGCCGCTGTTCGTCGACGAGGCCGGCCCGCACGGCGTCGTCGAGGTCGCGGTCGACGCGCCCGCCGCCGTCGAGCAGCTGACCCTCCGGGTCGGACAGTCGCCGCGCGGCGACGTGTTCACTCCCGAAGACCTGCCCTCGGCGATCGCGTGGAGCCAAGAGACCGACGCGCCGCTCCTGCGGATTCCCGCCGGCGTCGAGCTCGACGAGCCGATCGTCGTCGACCTGCGCGGCACGGGCGGCCTCGCGCACGCGCATGTCGTCGTCGAGGCGATGCCCAACTCGCGCGCCATCGTGCTGTTTCGCCACGTCGGATCGGCGCACCACGCGCAGAACGTCGAGATCATCGTGCGTGACGGTGCCCGACTCGACGTCATCACGGTGCAGCAGTGGGACGACGACGCCGTGCACGCGGCATCCCACCAGGCGCGCGTCGACAAGGACGCCTTCCTGCGTCACTTCGTCGTGAGCTTCGGCGGCGGCGTCGTACGCGTCAACCCCTCGGTGGAGCTCGCGGGCCCCGGCGCGCAGGGCGAGCTGTACGGACTGTCGTACTCCGACGCCGGTCAGCACCTCGAGAGCCAGGTGTACCTGCACCACAAGGGTCCGCACACGCGCGGCGACGTGCTCTACAAGGGCGCGCTGCAGGGCGAATCGGCTCGCAGTGCCTGGGTCGGCGACGTGCTCATCGGGGCGGATGCCGTCGGCACCGACTCGTACGAGGCCAACCGCAACCTCATCCTGACCGACGGCGCGCGCGCCGATTCGGTGCCGAACCTCGAGATCGAGACGGGCGACATCCAGGGCGCCGGTCACGCGAGCGCGACGGGCCGATTCGATGACGAGCAGCTGTTCTACCTGCAGGCCCGCGGCATCCCCGAGGCCGAGGCCCGCCGCCTCGTCGTGATCGGATTCCTCACCGAGATCGTGCAGAAGATCGGCATCGCCGATCTCGAAGAAGAGCTGTCCGCCGCCATCGAGCGTGAACTCGAGGGCGGGACGGCTTCGTGAGCGCGACCCGCGTGTGCGCGCTCAGCGACCTCGTGCAGGACGAAGCCCGTCGTGTCGAGGTCGACGGTGTGCCGATCGCACTCGTGCTCGATTCCAGTGGCGAGGTGCACGCGATCGGCGACACGTGCACGCACGGTGACATCTCGCTGTCCGAGGGCTTCGTCGACGGCGAGACGCTCGAATGCTGGGCCCACGGCTCGGCCTTCTCGCTGCGCACCGGCAAGCCCCTCAACCTCCCCGCGTATGAGCCCGTCCCCGTCTATGTCGTTCAGATCGACGGCGACGACGTGCTCATCGACCCCGCTTTGAAGAAGGAAGTCTGAATGTCTGTCCTCGAGATCCGCGACCTGTATGTGACGGTCCAGACGGATGCCGGCACCACGCCCATCCTCAACGGTGTGACCCTCACGATCCGCAAGGGTGAGACCCACGCCATCATGGGCCCCAACGGCTCGGGCAAGTCGACCCTCGCCTACACGATCGCCGGCCACCCCAAGTACGAGGTCGTGAGCGGCTCCATCACGCTCGACGGCGAAGACGTGCTCGAGATGTCCGTCGACGAGCGTGCCCGCGCGGGCCTGTTCCTCGCGATGCAGTACCCCGTCGAGATCCCGGGCGTGACGGTGACGAACTTCCTGCGCACCGCCAAGACGGCGATCGAAGGCGAAGCCCCCTCGATCCGCCACTGGACGAAGGACGTCAAGCAGTCGATGAAGAACCTGCGCATGGACGGCAAGTTCGCCCAGCGCAACGTCAACGAGGGGTTCTCGGGCGGCGAGAAGAAGCGCCACGAGATCCTGCAGCTCGAACTGCTGAAGCCGCAGATCGCCGTGCTCGACGAGACCGACTCGGGCCTCGATGTCGACGCGCTCAAGGTCGTTTCGGAAGGCGTCAACCGGGCGAAGGAGGAGACCGACCTCGGTGTCCTGCTGATCACGCACTACACGCGCATTCTGCGCTACATTCACCCCGACTTCGTCCACGTCATGATCGGCGGCCGTATCGTCGAAGAGGGCGGCCCCGAACTGGCCGACCGCCTCGAGAACGAGGGCTACGACCGGTTCCTCGACCCTTCGGACGGCGCCGTCGTCGAAGCCGGCGCGTAGGATCGCCGTATGTCCGCCACGCTCGCACCCGAGAAGTACGAAGAGGTCATCGAAGCGCTCAAGGACGTCATGGACCCCGAACTGGGGATCAACGTCGTCGACCTCGGACTCATCTACGACCTCGCATGGGATGACGAGAACGACGCCCTCATCATCCACATGACGCTGACGTCGGCGGGCTGCCCGCTCACCGACGTGCTCGAAGAGCAGACCGCGCAGTCCCTCGACGAGGTCGTGGATCGCTTCCGCATCAACTGGGTGTGGATGCCGCCGTGGGGTCCGGAGCGCATCACCGACGACGGCCGCGACATGATGCGGGCGCTCGGCTTCGCCATCTGACCTTCGGTAGGCTTGCGCGGTGAGCGTGACCCCCCTGCAGGCCCTTCCCGTCGAACGTCTCCGAGAGCGCACGAGCGTCAAGTGGCGTGCGTATCCCGACGACGTCCTGCCGCTGTTCGTCGCCGAGACCGACTTCGCACCGGCGCCCGCGATCACGGCCGCCCTGGCGCGCGCCGTCGAGCTCGGCGACACGGGGTACTCGGCGCCCGGCGCGGGCGTCGGGGCGGCCTATGCGGCCTTTGCGCTCCGTCGATTCGGCTGGAGTGTCGACCCCGCCCGCGCCCGCACGACATGCGACGTGATGATGGGCGTCGTCGAAGTTCTGCGACGGGTCACCAGCCCCGGAGACCGGGTCGTCGTGACGACCCCCGTGTATCCGCCGTTCTTCGACTGCATCCCCGAAGCGGGTGCCGTCGTCGAGACCGTGCCGCTGCGCGAATCGGATGCCGGGTGGCAGCTGGATCTGACAGGCATCGAGTCCGCTCTCGCCGCGGGCGCGCGGACCGTGCTGCTGTGCAATCCGCACAACCCGACGGGGACCGTGCACGCCAAGGCGGACCTCGCCGAACTCGCCGCCATCGCCGAAAGGCACGGGGCCGTCGTCCTGAGCGATGAGATCCATGCTCCGCTCACGCAGCCCGATGTCGTCTTCACACCGTTCCTGTCTGCCTCGCCCGCTGCCGAACGTGTCGGCTACGCCTTCGTGTCGGCGAGCAAGGCGTTCAACCTCGCGGGCCTGAAGTGCGCCCTCATGGTGACCGCTTCCGACGAGAACTCCGCCGTGCTGCGGGCGCTTCCCGACGAGATCGAATGGCGCACGGCGCACTTCGGAGCGATCGCGGCCATCGCGGCGTTCTCGGTCGAAAGCGACGCCTGGCTCGATGCGCAGCTGGCCGCGCTCGATGTCAACCGCCGACTGCTGGCCGAACTGCTCGATGAGTACCTGCCCGACGCCGTCTACCGGATCCCCGACGCGGGCTTCCTGGCGTGGGTCGACCTCTCGGCGTACGGCTGGGGCGATGACCCGGGGCGGCTCATCCTGCGCGACGCCAAGGTCGCCTTCCACTTCGGTCCTCAGTTCGGCGAGCAGGGCGCAGGACACGTGCGGATCAATTTCGGCTGCGCACCCGACATGCTGCGCGAAGCGATCCGGCGCGTCTCCGCGCTGGTGAGCACGTGACGGCGCCCGCGCATCGCGGTGCCGGTGTCTGGAGCGCTCGTTACGTCTGGGTGACGGTCGGCGCCGTCGCGCTGATCTTCCTCGCCGCGATGCAGTCCCTCGCCGTCACGACGGTCATGCCCGTCGTCAGCGCCGACCTGGCGGGTGAGTCGCTGTACGCCGTCGCCTTCGCGGGCACCCTGGCAACCAGCGTCATCGGCATGGTCGCCGTCGGCGCATGGTGCGACCGCGGGGGAGTGCTCGCACCGCTCACGACGGCGGTCGTGCTCTTCGTGATCGGGCTCATCATCGCCGGCGCCGCGCCCACGATGGAGCTGCTCGTCGCGGGGCGGCTCGTGCAGGGCCTCGGCACGGGCGGCCAGACGGTCGCCCTGTATGTCGCCGTCGCCCGTGTCTACCCGACCGACCTGCACGGCCGCGTGTTCGCGGCGTTCTCAGCCGCGTGGGTCGTGCCGTCCCTCATCGGCCCGTTCCTCGCCGGCGCCGTCACCGAGCTCCTGCATTGGCGCTGGGTGTTCCTCGGCGTCGCCGGTCTCACCGTCGTGGCGTTCGCGATGGTGGTGACGCGCCTGCACGGGCTTCCGCTGCACACCGATCAGCCGGCGACGGGCCGCATCGCCCCCCGCCTCGCGTGTGCCGTCGCGGTCGCCGTCGGCGCGCTCGCCCTGAGCCTGGCCGGCGAGCTCGGCGCGGGCGCATGGGTCGTGGTGGCGGCATCCGCTGTCGTCATCGCCCTCGCCGCGCGGCCGCTGCTGCCGCCGCGCACGCTCGTGGCGGGACGCGGACTGCCCAGTGTCGTGCTCATGCGGGGACTCATCGCGGGAGCGCTGTTCGGCGCCGAGATCTACATTCCGTACCTGCTGATCGACGAGTACGGGTTCTCGCCAACATGGGCGGGGCTCGGGCTCACCGCCGCCGCGCTCACCTGGGCACTCGCGGCGGACGTGCAGGGCCGATTCGGCGACCGCATCGGCAACGCGCGCATCACCCTCATCGGCACCGCCCAGCTGCTCGCCGCGATCGTGCTGGCGGGCATCACGGCGCTGTCGCACCTGCCGCCCGGATTGCTCATCGCCGGCTGGGCGCTCGCGGGCAGCGGCATGGGGCTCATGTACCCGCGGCTCACGGTTCTCACGCTCGCGTACTCGACGCCGCGGAACCAGGGATTCAATTCGTCGGCTCTGTCGATCTCGGACGCTGTCGGGTCGGCCACGACGATCGCCGTCATGGGGCTCGTGTTCACGGCGCTGAGCGCCTCGGGTGGGGGATTCACGGCTGTCTTCGCCCTCGCGGCCGTGCTCTCGGTGCTTGCGCTCGTCCCCGGGCTGCGGCTCGGTCACGCGCACGAGAAGACCCGGTAGACTGGGCGGCTGGCCGCTCGGCCGCCCACCCACCCGCCCTGAAGAACGGACGTCCGCTGTGCTCGCCGTGCACGACCTCGAGATCCGCGTGGGTGCACGCGTGCTCATGTCGGACGTGTCCTTCCGCGTCTCCGATGGAGACAAGATCGGCCTCGTGGGCCGCAACGGCGCCGGCAAGACGACGCTCACGAAGGTGCTCGCGGGTGACGTGATCCCCGCCGACGGCAAGGTCGAACGCTGGGGCGAGCTGGGCTACCTGCCGCAGGACCCCCGGTCGGGTGACCCCGAGATGCTCGCGCGGACCCGTGTGCTCGACGCGCGCGGGCTCGGCTCGCTCGCGATCGGCATGCAGGAGGCCTCGCTCGCGATGGGCGACGACGATCCCGCTGTCGCTGCTCGCGCGATGCGCAAGTACGGCACCCTCACCGAGAGGTTCGAGGCGCTCGGGGGGTATGCCGCCGAAGCGGAAGCGGCATCCATCGCTCACAACCTCTCGCTGCCGGACCGGATCCTGGATCAGCCGCTCAAGACGCTGTCGGGTGGTCAGCGCCGCCGCATCGAACTCGCTCGCATCCTGTTCTCGGATGCCCAGACGATGATCCTCGACGAGCCGACCAACCACCTCGACGCCGACAGCGTCGTGTGGCTGAGGGAGTTCCTCAAGGGATACAAGGGCGGGCTCATCGTGATCTCGCACGATGTCGAGCTCGTCGGCGAGACGGTCAACCGCGTCTTCTACCTGGATGCCAACCGCCAGGTCATCGACGTCTACAACATGAACTGGAAGAACTACCTGCGCCAGCGGGTGGCCGACGAGGAGCGCCGCAAGAAGGAGCGCACCAACGTCGAGAAGAAGGCCACCGTGCTGCAGCAGCAGGCGGCCAGGTTCGGGGCGAAGGCGTCGAAGGCGGCTGCCGCGCACCAGATGGTCGCGCGCGCGGAGAAGATGCTCGCGGGGCTCGACGAGGTGCGGCAGGAGGAGCGCGTCGCGAAGCTGCGGTTCCCCAAGCCCGCACCGTGCGGCAAGACGCCGCTCATGGCGTCGGGACTGTCGAAGTCGTACGGTTCGCTGGAGATCTTCACCGACGTCGACCTCGCGATCGACCGCGGTTCGCGCGTCGTGATCCTCGGCCTCAACGGCGCCGGCAAGACGACGCTGCTGCGGATCCTCGCCGGCGTCGACAAGCCCGACACGGGGCAGCTCGAACCGGGACACGGTCTCAAGATCGGCTACTACGCGCAGGAGCACGAGAACCTCGACGTCTCGCGGTCGGTGCTCGAGAACATGATGTCGGCGGCGCCGGACATCACGGCGACGGAGGCGCGCAAGGTGCTCGGGTCGTTCCTGTTCACGGGCGACGACGTGCTCAAGCCCGCCGGTGTGCTCTCGGGCGGCGAGAAGACGCGACTGTCGCTCGCGACGCTCGTGGTGTCCTCGGCGAACATGCTGCTGCTCGACGAGCCCACGAACAACCTGGACCCCGCCTCGCGCGAGGAGATCCTCGGTGCGCTCGCGCACTACGAGGGCGCCGTCGTGCTCGTCTCGCACGACGAGGGCGCCGTGGAGGCGCTCAATCCCGAGCGTGTGCTCATCCTTCCCGACGGCGTCGAGGACATCTGGGGTCGCGACTACGCCGACCTCGTCTCCCTCGCCTGACCGGCCCGCGGCATCCCCTCTGCCCGTTGACGGCGAGACTGCACGCGCGCGCCGAGACTGCGGGTGAACCCCGCGGTCTCGGCCGCCCCGTGCAGTCTCGCGGGTGAGGGGTGGGGTCAGCGGACGGCGTCGAGGAGGGCGTCCTCGGCGTCGGCGTCGCGGTCGCGACGACGAGCGGATGCCGCGGGGCGCGGCGGCCTCGGCGGGGAGTGCTCGTCGTCCTCGGCGTCCTCGCGGCGGGCGATGATCTCGGTGCGGATCATGTATCCGATGAAGATGAAGCCCATGACGGCGAACAGGATCCACTGGATCGCGTACGACAGGTACGGGCCGGGGTCCTCGGAGGGCGACGGGAGGGAACCGGGCATCGCCTCGACGGCGGGATCCTCGGACACGATGATGCCGTAGGCGCTCTGCACGAGCGCGTCGCCGATGTCGGGCGCGACCCGCTCGGCGACGAAGGGCAGGTTGATCGTCGGCACCTGACCCGCATCGGCCGTGCGGCCGGACGCGGGGAGCGGCTCACCCGGCCGGAGCCGGACGATGACCGTCACCTCGCCGGCCGGCGGTGCCGGCACGGCATCGGGCTCGGGCTGGTCGGCGCCGGGCGGAACCCAGCCGCGATCGACGACGAGCACGCGCCCGTCGTCGAGGCGGAACGGCACGAGAACCTCATACGCCGCCGTGCCGCCGTGCGGGCGGTTGCGCACGAGCAGCTGCTCATCGGCGAGGTACTCGCCCGTCAACACGACTGGATGCCACTCATCACCCGCGTCGAGCGTCTCGCCGTCGGGGATCAGCTCGGCGAAGGCGACCGGCGCGGCGTCGTAGTTCTGCTCGACGAGCGCGAGCTGCGCGGAGCGGTCGCCGTTGCGGGTGAACTGCCAGTCCGACAGGAACGCGCACGCGATCGCGAACACGGCGGCGACGAGCACATAGGTCGACCAGCGGACGGCGGCGGGGGCGTTCTTCATGACGGAACCTCGAGTTCACCCACGTCGAGCGGGAAGGAGCGCGCCGAGAGGAACTCGCGCAGGTACGCCACGTGGTCGTCGCACGCCACCCACGTCTTGCGGCGGTCCTCGGCGTGGATGCGCGGATTGCGCCAGTCGATGCGCCAGCGGGCCGTCGCACGGCACCCGGCGCGCGAGCACGTGGTGTCGGTGGCGCCGGTCATGCGGAATCCTTCTCGACGGGCCCGGTCGCGTCGTGCGGGCCCTCGTCGACAGCGCGGGCCTCGTTCAGCCGGATGACGGTGGGACCGCCGGCGGCGGTGGGCGACGCCTGCGACGGCAGGGCGAGCTCGGGCGACTCCGACGTCGTGCGGTTCGTGCTCTTGCTCACGTTGGCCGTGACGACCGCGAAGTAGGGCAGGAACACCGCGGCCGCACCGAGCACCCACGTGTACCAGCCGTAGGGGGTGATCGCGACCATCAGCACGAAGCACGCGACCCGCACGCCCATCGTGATGAGGTAGTGCTTCGCGCGGTCGCTCGTGTCGTCGTGCGGCGACGCGGGGAGCGAAGTCGCAGACTGCCGCGCAGACGAGTTCCTCACCCATCCAGCGTACGCCGCTTCGCCCGCGGCGGATCAGCGGAAAGACGACTGCGTGGCGGCGAAGGGGATGAACGCCAGGAAGAAGAGCACACCCAGCACGAGGAAGGCCAGGCCGACCCAGCCCACGATGACGCCGGCCAGGGCCATGCCGCGACCCTTCTCGCCCGTGCGCGCGATCTGCTTGAGCGAGATGTGACCCATGATGGCGCCGGCGAGCGAGCCGACGAAGGGAAGGATCCAGATGAATCCGGCGATGCTCGCGATCATCGAGATGATGGCGAGGACGTTCGTCTTGACAGCGGCGTAGCCATAGGCGGGAGCGGCCCCGTACGGGCCCGCCGGGGCACCGTACGCGGGCGCGCTGGGATACTGCGGCTGCGCGTACCCGCCGTAGGCGGGGTAGGCGCCGGGCGCCTGCGGGGGTGCGTCCGCCGCGGGCGGCGCCGGCGCTTCGGCCGGAGGAGTGTAGGCGGGCGGCGCGCTGTACGCGGGAGGCGGCGTGTAGGCCGGAGGAGCGTACGTCGGACGCGCGTCGTCGTGGTCGTCGTTAGAGGGGTTCTCCGGGGTGCTCACGGTCGCGCCTTTCGTCGATGCTGCCTCCAGCGTTCCAGCGCGGGCGGCATAGGTCAAACGACGCGCCGCTAGGCTGGGGCGGTTCGTCGTCATCCCGAGGGAGCTGTCATGTTCACCGATCGCGTCGTGCTCGTCACCGGCGGAAACCGCGGCATCGGTCGCGCCATTGCGGAGCGCTTCGTCGCCGCGGGATACCGGGTCGCCGTCACGGCGCGCTCCGGCGAGGGTCCCGAGGGCACGCTGACGGTGCGCGCCGACGTCACGGATGCGGCATCCGTCGATGTCGCCTTCACACAGGTCGAGCAGGAGCTCGGTCCGGTCGGGATCGTCGTGGCCAACGCCGGCATCACGAAGGACATGCTGCTGCTGCGCATGACCGAGGACGACTTCGACTCGGTCGTCGCGACGAACCTCGGCGGTGCGTTCCGTGTCGTCAAGCGCGCATCGAAGGGGATGCTGCGTGCGCGCTGGGGACGCGTCATCCTCATCTCGTCGGTCGTGGGCCTCTACGGCTCGCCCGGGCAGATCAACTACTCCTCGTCCAAGAGCGGCCTCGTCGGGTTCGCCCGGTCGCTCACGCGGGAGCTCGGCGGGCGCGGCATCACCGCGAACGTCGTCGCTCCGGGCTTCGTCGAGACCGACATGACGGCGCAGCTCGCGCCCGAGACGCAGGCGGAGTACAAGAAGAACATCCCCGCCGGCCGCTTCGGGGCCCCCGACGAGATCGCGGGCGTCGTCACGTGGCTCGCGTCGGACGACGCCGCCTACATCTCCGGCGCCGTGATCCCCGTCGACGGCGGCCTCGGCATGGGGCACTGACCCGCACCGACCCCGCCGCGTCAGCGCGCGATCGCCTCGACGATCGCCGCCGCCACCGCACCGGGGCGTGAGAACTGCGGCCAGTGGCCCGTGGGCTCACCGTCGGGCACGATCTGCACGATGTTCAGGTTCTCGAGCGCGGCGAGCTCGGCCGCCCACGCCGGCGCCTGCGCGATGTGCGCGCGGATCTGCGCCTCGGGCACCGTCGAGGTGATCATCGTCGCGGGCACGCTGCGGCGCCGCTCATCCGTGAGACGGATCGGGTCGGTCGGCACGCGCACGGGAACCGTCTGCGCGCCGGCACCGATCGCCGCGCGGAGATCGTCGGCGAGGTCGGCGGTGTCGGAGGCGTCGAAGAAGCTCCAGCCGGGGAAGGGGACGACCCCGTCGACGGCCGGGAACTCCCAGATGGAACCCCCGTCGCCGGGCGGGAAGGTGTCGAGGAACACGATGTGCTGCACGCGCTCGGGGCGGGCGTCTGCCGCGCCGTAGGCGACGTTGCCGCCGCCGCTGTGGCCGACGAGCACGACGGGACCGTCGATCCGGTCGATCTCGGACACCGTCGCGGCGACCCAGTCCGCGATGCCGATGTCGCCCGATGCCGGCGCGGGCTCGCCGACCCCCGGCATCGTGAGCGGATGCGGCGTGTGCCCCGCGCGCTCGAGCGCGGGGGTCACCGCACGCCAGGAGGATGCGTCCAGCCAGAGTCCCGGGATGAGCACGATGTCCATGGCACAGACGGTACGCCGGACCTCGGACATCCGTCAGGGCAGCAGCGGAATGACCTCGCGCAGGTCGACGGGACCGATCACGAGGTCGGCGAGCTCCCGCACGGCGGGCTTCGCGTTGAACGCCAGGCCCAGCCCCGCGGCCGCCATCATGAGCAGGTCGTTCGCGCCGTCGCCGACGGCGATCGTGCGCGACAGCGGGACACCGGCTGCGGCGGCCCATTCGCCGAGTGCGGTGGCTTTGCCCGCGGCATCCACGATCTCGCCGTCGACGAGCCCCGTGAGGGCGCCCTCGGCGGCCTGGAGACGGTTCGCGCGCCAGATGTCGACGCCGAGCTGCGGAGCGACCGTGTCGAGGATCTCGTGGAAGCCGCCCGAGACGACGCCGAACCGGCCGCCGCGCTCGTGCACGGCGGCGATCAGTTCGTGCACGCCCGGCGTCGGCTCGACGCGCGCGAGCACGCGGGCGAACGCCGCGACAGGCACGCCCTCGAGGGTGGCGACACGCGAGCGCAGACTCGTCGCGAAGTCGACTTCGCCGCGCATCGCGGCCTCGGTCGCCTCGGCGACCTCGGCGCCGCGCCCCGCCTCATCGGCGATGAGCTCGATGACCTCGTTGCGGATGAGCGTGGAATCGGCGTCGAGAACGACGAGGAAACGGGCGTCCTGAAGCGGCATCCCTCCACGCTAGCGTCGCGCGAGTGCCGCGCCGGACACGTCAGCGCTCGACGCGGATGCCCTTGCCGACGACCGTGATGCCGCTGTCGGTCACGGTGTAGCCGCGCGCCAGATCGCGTTCGACGTCGACGCCGACGGTCGCGCCGTCGTCGAGGAAGACGTTCTTGTCGAGGATGGCGCGGTGCACGCGCGCGCCCGCCCCGACGCGGACATGGTCGAACAGCACGGAGTCGGTGATCGTCGATCCACCCCCGGCGAGCGTCCAGGGCCCCACGACGCTGCGTTCGATATGCGTGCCCGAGAGCACCGAGCCCAGCGACACGACCGAGTCGATCGCGTTGCCGATGCGTCCGTCCGCGTCGCGCACGAATTTGGCGGGCGGGGAGTTGACGGCCTGCGAGTGGATCGGCCACTGCATGTTGTAGAGGTTGAAGATCGGCAGCGTCGAGATCAGGTCGCGGTGGGCGTCGAAGAACGACTCGATCGTGCCGACATCGCGCCAGTAGTACCGGTCGCGGTCGGTCGAGCCCGGCACGTCGTTGCGATTCATGTCGTACACGCCCGCCTCGCCGCGTTCGACGAAGTACGGCACGATGTCGCCGCCCATGTCGTGGTTCGAGGTCGGCAGCTCGCCATCGGACTCGACGGCCTCGATGAGCGCGTCGGTGTCGAAGATGTAGTTGCCCATCGACGCGAGCACTTCGCCGGGGGAGTCGGCGAGCCCGGTCGGGTCCTGCGGCTTCTCGAGGAACTCGCGGATGCGGCCGGGATCGGCCGGGTCGACGTCGATCACCCCGAACTGGTTGGCGAGCCCGATGGGCTGGCGGATGCCGGCGACGGTCGCCCGCGCGCCGGACTCGACGTGCGCGCCGAGCATCTGCCGGAAATCCATGCGGTAGACGTGGTCGGCGCCGATCACGATGACGATGTCCGGCTTCTCGTCGGTGATGAGGTTGAGGCTCTGCAGGATCGCGTCGGCCGATCCCGAGAACCAGCGCTTCCCGAGTCGCTGCTGAGCGGGTACGGAGGCGACGTAGGAGTCCAGCAGCGGCGACATGCGCCATGTCTGGGAGATGTGGCGGTCGAGGCTGTGCGACTTGTACTGCGTGAGCACGACGATCTGGCGCAGGCCGGAGTTGATCAGGTTCGAGATCGCGAAATCGATGAGCCGGTACTGGCCCGCGAACGGCACCGCCGGTTTGGCGCGATCGGCCGTGAGAGGCATGAGTCGCTTGCCCTCGCCCCCCGCGAGGATGATTCCGAAGACCTTCGGCGCTGCAGGCATGGCACCACCCTAGGGGCGCCGCGCGGCGAGGTATAGCGACTGTCACAGGAACGTCTCGTGTACTAGGTTTCGTGCCATGCGCGTCGACATCGTGACCAAGGAGTACCCGCCGGAGATCTACGGTGGCGCGGGCGTGCACGTGACCGAGCTCGTCGCGGCCCTGCGCCGGAGCATGGACGTGCGAGTGCGCGCGTTCGGGGCAGACCGCGACGAAGCGGGCACGACGTCGTACGGCGTGCCCGCCGAACTGGCGGATGCCAATGCCGCGATCCGGACACTCGGCACCGACCTCGAGATCGTGGGCGATGTCGCCGGTGCCGACGTCGTGCACTCCCACACCTGGTATGCGAACTTCGCCGGGCACCTCGCGTCCCTGCTGCACGGGATCCCGCACATCGTGACGGCGCATTCGCTCGAGCCGCTGCGCCCCTGGAAAGCCGAGCAGCTCGGCGGCGGGTACGCCGTGTCGAGCTACATCGAGAAGACGGCGTACGAGTCGGCCGCCGCCGTCATCGCCGTGAGCGGGGGCATGCGCGACGACATCCTGCGCAGCTACCCGGCGCTGGATGCCGCCAAGGTGCACGTCGTCTACAACGGCATCGACGTCGAGGGGTGGCATCCCGTCGATGATCCCGCCCTGCTCGCCGAGCTCGGGGTCGACGCGTCCCGCCCGTCGGTCGTGTTCGTCGGGCGCATCACGCGGCAGAAGGGACTGCCGTACTTCCTGCGCGCCGCCCAGCTGCTGCCGCCCGACGTGCAGGTCATCCTGTGCGCGGGCGCACCGGACACACCGCAGATCATGTCCGAGGTCGAGGACCTCGTGCGTGGCCTCCAACGCACGCGCGACGGCGTCGTGTGGATCGATCGGATGCTCTCGCGGCACGAGCTGTGCACGATCCTCACGGCGGCCACGACGTTCGTCTGCCCGTCGATCTACGAACCGCTGGGCATCGTCAACCTCGAGGCGATGGCGTGCGGCGCCGCCGTCGTCGGCACCGCGACCGGCGGCATCCCCGAGGTCGTCGTCGACGGGGTGACGGGCCGGCTCGTGCCGATCGACCAGGTGCAGGACGGGACCGGGACCCCGACCGACCCCGACCGGTTCGTCGCCGACCTCGCGCGCGTCCTGGCCGAGGTCGTGAGCGATCCGGCTCGCGCCGCCGGTTACGGTGCAGCGGGGCGCGAGCGCGCGGGCAAGGACTTCAGCTGGGCGCGCATCGCGGAGCAGACGGCGGCGCTCTACGCCGAGGTCGCCGCGTCGGGCCGTTAGGCTGGGCGTCATGCCCCAGGTGCTCGATTTCTCCGACGTCATCGTCCGCCGAAACTCCCGCAACATCGTCGATCGCCTCGACTGGACGGTGGAGGACGACGAACGATGGGTCATCCTCGGCCCGAACGGCGCCGGCAAGACGACGGTGCTGCAGCTCGCCGACACGCTCCTGCACCCCACGTCCGGCGTCGTGACGATCCTCGGTGAGCGACTCGGTCGCACCGACGTGTTCGAGCTGCGTCCGCGCATCGGCTTCGCCTCGTCCGCCATGGCACGCCGTGTGCCGCCGGAGGAGACCGTCGTCGATGTCGTGCTGACGGCGGCGTTCTCGGTGCTCGGGCGCTGGCGCGAAGACTACGAGGACATCGACGAGAGGCGCGCGCTGCGCGTGCTCGCGGAGTGGAAGCTCGACCACCTCGCCGATCGCACGTTCGGCACGCTCAGCGACGGCGAGCAGAAGCGCGTGCAGATCGCGCGTGCCGTCATGACCGACCCCGAGATGCTGCTGCTGGACGAGCCGACCGCGAGCCTCGACCTCGGGGCGCGGGAAGAGCTCCTCGCGCTCCTCAGCGGATACGCGCAGGCGCCCACGACCCCGGCGATGATCATGGTGACCCACCATGTCGAAGAGATCCCGGTCGGCTTCACGCACGTGCTGCTGCTGCGCGACGGACGCGCTGTCGCACAGGGCCCGATCGCCGAAGCGCTCACGGCAGAGTCGCTCACCGAAACGTTCGGCGTGCCGATCATCCTGTCCGAGGCCGACGGCCGGTACGCGGCGCGCGCGGAGTCGGTTTCCTGATAGAATCGCTCCTTGGTGCACTCGCACCACGGACCCTGGTCCCTGGTTCTCAGCAGGGACGCCATCCCCTTAAGGACTTTTCATGAAGACTGACATCCACCCCGAATACCGGGCCATCGTTTTCCGCGACCTCGGTTCGGGCGAGACCTTCCTCACCCGTTCGACGGTCACGAGCGACAAGACGATCGAGCTCGACGGCGTCGAGTACCCCGTCATCGACGTCGAGATCTCGTCGGCATCGCACCCGTTCTACACGGGCAAGCAGCGCATCATGGACTCGGCCGGTCGCGTCGAGAAGTTCAACCAGCGCTTCAAGAACTTCGGCAAGTAACAGCCGACGTGCGAAAGCCCCGCTCCGGCGGGGCTTTCGTCGTCTGTGCGCGTCAGCGCACGGGCCACACGCCGTCGAGGGCGTCGCCGGGGTCGAGACGCCCGATCTGGATGAAGTACTCGGTGAGGCTCGCCGTCTGCGCGCGCGCCCAGGAGATCTGACTCGTGTGCAGCTCGTGCGGTGTGGCGGGCAGGCGCGTGGAGTAGCGCGTGACGAGCGCCTGTGCCACGCGGCCCGCGGCGACGGCGTCGGATGCCGCTTCGTGCGCGCTCGCGAGCGGCACGGCGTAGTGCGCCGCGACGGCCTCGAGCGTGCGCTTGCCGCGGCGATAGCGGTCGCAGTGCTTGTCGATCACGAACGGATCGATGACGGGCGACGGCGTGGCGATGCCGGCGATGCCGTGGCGCTCGGCCTCGTGCTTGAGCAGCGAGAAGTCGTATGCCGCGTTGTAGGCGACGACCGGGATGCCGGCGTCGAGCATCGCGCGGAGCGCTTCGACGACCTCGCCGACGACATCGCGCGCGGCGCGGCCCTCGGCGCGGGCCCGGGCGGTGGTGACCCCGTGGATCGCAGCGGCGCCCTCGGGGATCTCGACCCCGGGATCGGCGAGCCAGTCTCGCGCGCGCACGACGGCTCCCGTGCCGTCGAGCAGTCCCACGTAGGCCGTCACGATGCGATCGGTGCGGACGTCGACGCCCGTCGTCTCGAGATCGAACACGCCCACGGCGGTGGACCAGTGCGGATGCACCGGGGGAGCGGGCGCGGCGTGCGTGGGCTGCATGCCGCCCACGGTATGCGACACCCCCGACATCGCGCGCGAGGCGCTCCGCGTGCGACAGGCGGCCTGGTCCTGCCCGCACTCGTAGACTCGTCCGGTGCCCGCGTTCAACCCCTATGCCGCCCTGCTCGAGCAGATCCCCGTCGAGCGGCATGAGGTCGAGGTGCTCGGTGGCACGACGGCGTACTGGGACTACGGTCCGCACGACGCCGAGACGACGATCATCGCCGTGCACGGGTTCCGCGGCGACCACCACGGGCTGGAACCGGTGATCGCCCAACTGCGCGGCATCCGCGTCATCTCGCCCGATCTCCCCGGCTTCGGAGAGACACCTCCGCTGCCGGGCCGCACGCACGATCTCGAGGCCTACGCCCAGTGGCTCACGCGCTTCGCGCAGACGGTCGCCCCCGGCGCCGTGATCCTCGGGCATTCCTTCGGCTCGATCGTCGCCTCGGCGGCGGTCGCCGGCGGCTTGGCCACGCCCCGCCTCATCCTGATCAATCCGATCGGCGCTCCCGCGCTCGAGGGCCCGCGGGGCGTGCTGACGCGGCTCGCCGTCCTCTACTACTGGGCCGGTGCGAAGCTGCCCGCGGCGATCGGCGAAGCGCTGCTGCGCAATGGCCTCATCGTGCGGGTCATGAGCGTGTCGATGGCCAAGACGAAGGATGCCGCGCTGCGGCGCTTCGTGCACGATCAGCACGACACCTACTTCTCACGCTTCGCCGACCGCGATGTGCTGCACGACGCGTTCGTGACGTCGGTGTCGCACGATGTCCGCGAGGCGGCACCGCGCATCGACGTGCCGACGCTGCTCATCGCCGCCGTGCGCGATGACATCACCCCGATCCAGGCGCAGCGCCACCTCGCGACGCTGTTCGCCGACGTCGAGCTCGTCGAGATCCCCGATGTCGGGCATCTGATCCACTACGAGACCCCGGAACCCGCGGCCGCAGCGATCAGGCGCTTTCTCGCGCCTTCCGTTCCCGGTACGCGATGACGTTCATGCGGTTGCCGCAGTTTCCGGTGTCGCAGTAGCGCTTCGATCCGTTGCGCGAATAGTCGATGTAGACCGCGTCGCAGTCATCGGCCTCGCACACCCGCACGCGATCGTACGAGTCGCTGCGGATCACCTCGACGAAGGCCATCGCCGCTTCGACCATGATGCGCGTCGCGATGGGGGCGTCGTCGGGAGTCGCGTGGATATGCCAGTCGTGTTCGCCGTGGATGACCAGCCGCGGCACGGCCTCGCCGTCGCGCAGCATGTCGTTGATGAGCGGCACGGCTCCTTCGCGGTCGACCTCCCACAGCTTCCGCACCCGGGCGCGCACCTGGCGGATCTCCTCGACCGTCGCTCGATCGCGCCGGACGGTACCCGAATACGGGTGATCGGCGAGGTAGGAATCGAGGTCGGCGACCGTGGTCATGGTGTCCTCGCCGTCGCACAGCGGGAGCGTGTTCACGAGGGCGGCGGCGGCTTCGAGACTCTGTCTCGTGTCACGGATGAAGACCATGTTGACTCCTGACATTCGACTCGGATACTGTCACCAGTGTAATCACCCTTCACTCCTGACAGCCGGATGCCGCCCATGACCTCGACCGCACCCATCCCGATCATCCGCGACATCGCCCCGCCGACGAGACTCAGCACGACGGGCCTCGTCCTGGCGGTCGCCTCGGCCCTCGCCTTCTCATCGAGCGGGCCGTTCATCAAGCCGCTCCTCGAAGCGGGCTGGTCGGTCGGCGCAGCGCTCATCGTCCGGATCGGCCTCGCGGGGCTGCTGCTCTCGCCCGCGCTGTTCGTCGCGATGCGACGACAGCGGTCGTTCCTGCGTCGCCACGGTCTGCTCATGGTCGGGTTCGGGGTGACCGCCGTCGTCGGATGCCAGCTGTTCTACTTCCTGGCGATGCAGCGGATGCCGGTGGCCGTGGCGCTGCTCATCCAGTTCCTCGCCCCCGTCATGCTCGTTCTGCTGGCCTGGGTGCGCACGAAGCGCGCGCCGTCCACGCTCGTCATCGTGGGATCGGTCGTGGCCGTTGCGGGTCTCGTGCTCGTCGTGGACATCTCGGGGGTGAGCTTCGACTTCGTCGGCACGCTCTTCGCCCTCTGCGCCGCCGTCTGCGTCATGGCCTACTACCTGATCGCCGAGAAGTCGCGCGACGATCTGCCGCCCCTCGCGCTCGCGGCGGGAGGACTGCTCGCCGGCGCCCTGTTCATGGGGGTCCTCGTGGTCATCGGCGTCCTGCCGTTCCACGCTCCACCGGTCTCGGTCGAGCTCGCCGGCATCGAGGTGCCGTGGTTCGTGCCGCTGCTGTGGGTCGCGTGCGTCGCGACGACGCTCGGATACGGTCTGGGTGTCATGGCGATCCCGCGCATCGGATCGCGGGTCGGGTCCTTCGTCGGGCTGTCCGAAGTGCTCTTCGCTCTGGGGTTCGCCTGGCTCCTGCTGGCCGAGGTGCCCGCGCCCGTCCAGTTCGTGGGCGGCGCGCTCATCCTCGTCGGCGTCGTGCTCGTGCGCCTCGATGCCTCGGCGGGCACGGGGCGGCGGGGGCGCGCCGGGAAGGCTATCTCTCCCGCCGTGCCAGCTCCATGAGCGGCATCAGGCGGTACGGGATGACCTCGTCCATCACGAGCGATGTCTCGGTGCGCTCGACGCCGTCGATCGCGAGGATGCGCGCGTCCGTATCGAACAGATGCTGGGTGTCTCGACAGGCGACGCGCACGAGCAGATCGATCTGACCGCTCAGTCCGTGCGCCTGCACGATCTCGGGGATCGCAGCGAGGTCTTCCGTGATGCGCGGCAGGTCTGCCTGCCGGACGATGACGCTGATGAACGCCTCGATCGGGTAGCCGAGAGCGGCCGACGAGAGAGCACGCTCATACGACAGGAACACGTCGGCGCGGTCGAGACGCGACATGCGCGCCTGGACGGTGTTGCGTGACAGGCCGAGTCTCTCGGCCAAGGCGACCACGGTCGCGCGCGGGTCGGTCGACAGGGCCGCGAGCAGGTCGAGGTCTACCTGGTCCAGGGTGCTCATAGTGCGCAACGTTAGCACGCCGTATTTTCAAATGAATGCGCAACATGCTCAAGTACTCTTCGTTAGCTTGAGCTAGGTGCAATGTCGACGTAAGGTCTGGCTTGTCGGCGAAGCAGCTGACGACCACGACGAGCCCCCACGAGGATGGCTCCCGAGGAGGGATGACGATGACGCACACCCTGACACCGACCGCCGAGCGAGCGACCGACGTCGACGACGTCGCGCGGCTCGTGAACCCCGACGGGGAGCGGGTCTCCGATCCCGACCTGGAGCGCTGGGTCGCCGACGTCGACGCGACGGCGCTGCGTGAGCTCTACCGCGACATGGTGCTCGTGCGTCGCGTGGACACCGAGGGCGTCGCGCTGCAGCGCCAGGGGCAGCTGGGCCTGTGGGCTCCCTGCCAGGGTCAAGAGGCGACGCAGGTCGGCACCGCTCGCGCATTCCGGGCCGACGACTTCGTCTTCCCCAGCTACCGGGAGATCGGGGTCAACCTCGTGCGCGGCGCGAAGCCGGCCGACTTCGTGCTCGCGTGGCGCGGTGAGTCGCACTCGACCTACAACCCCTACGACATAAACACCGCCACGCCGCAGATCATCATCGGCGCGCAGGCCCTGCACGCCGTGGGCTACGCCATGGGCATCCAGCGCGACGGCACCGACCAGGTCTCGGCGGCGTACTTCGGCGACGGAGCGACCAGCCAGGGTGACGTGAACGAGGCGATGGTCTTCGCCTCATCCTTCCGCTCGCCCGTCGTCTTCGTGTGCACGAACAACCAGTGGGCGATCTCGGAGCCCGTCACGGTGCAGGCGAAGTTCCCGATCGCCGGGCGTGCACCGGGCTTCGGCATCCCCAGCATGCGGGTCGACGGCAACGACGTGCTGGCGTGCCTGGCCGCGATGCGCTGGGCGATCGACAATGCCCGCAAGGGCAACGGTCCCGCCTTCATCGAGGCCGTCACCTACCGGATCGGCCCGCACACGACGTCGGATGACCCGACCCGGTACCGCGACAAGGACGAGGTCGAGCGCTGGCGTCAGCGCGACCCGATCGCGCGCATCGAAGCACTCCTGCGCGCCGAGGGCGCGTTCGACGACGCGTTCGCGGCCGAGGTCGCCGCCGACGCGGACCAGCTCGGAGCCGAGGTGCGCGCCGCCACGCTCGGCGCCGTGACCCGCCCCGCGATCGAGGTGCTCGACGACGTCTACGCCGAGCCGCACACGGGGCTCGCAGAGCAGCGCGAATGGTACGGCGCGTACCTCGGCGGCTTCGACACGGAGGAGACGGCACGATGACACAGCTCACGATGGTGAAGGCGATCAACGAAGGTCTGCGTCGCGCCATGGCCGACGACCCGAAGGTCCTGCTCATGGGCGAGGACATCGGCAAGCTCGGCGGTGTGTTCCGCATCACCGACGGCCTGATCGACGAGTTCGGCGCGCAGCGCGTCATCGACACCCCGCTCGCGGAGTCCGGCATCATGGGCGCCGCCGTGGGGCTGGCGTTCCGCGGCTACCGCCCCGTCGTCGAGATCCAGTTCGACGGGTTCGTCTACCCGGCCTTCGACCAGATCGTCTGCCAGGTCGCGAAGCTGCACTACCGCACGCGCGGCAACGTCAAGATGCCGATCACGATCCGCATCCCGTGGGCCGGGGGCGTGGGCGCCGCCGAGCACCACTCGGAGTCGCCCGAGGCGTACTTCGTGCACACGTCGGGCCTGCGCGTCGTCGCGGTGTCGAACCCGCAGGACGCGCACGTCATGCTGCGTCAGGCGATCGCGAGCGACGACCCGGTCGTCTACTTCGAGCCGAAGCGGCTCTATCACACGAAGGGCGAGGTCGATTTCGACACCGACCTGGCCGACGCGCCGCCGATGGGTCTCGCCCGGGTCGCGCGCGAAGGCAGCGACGTGACGATCCTGACCTACGGCGCCCAGGTGCCGGTCGCCCTCGACGCGGCGATGGCCGCCGAAGACGACGGTCTCTCGATCGAGGTCATCGACCTGCGCTCGCTCTCGCCCGTCGACTACCGCACCGTGACGGCATCCGTCCGCAAGACCGGTCGCGTCGTCGTGACCCACGAAGCGGCGCGCGAAGCGGGCGTCGGCGCCGAGCTCATCGCGAGCGTCACCGAGCGCTGCTTCAACCACCTCGAAGCCGCGCCTGCGCGCGTCACGGGCCACGACATCCCGTACCCGCCGGCCAAGCTCGAGAAGCAGCACGTGCCCGATCTCGACCGGATCCTCGACGCGGTCGACCGCGTGCTCGACCGCCCGAACAGCCTGACAGGAGTGGAGCTGTGATCCAGGACTTCCGCCTGCCCGACCTCGGCGAAGGTCTGCCGGAGGCCGAGCTCGTCCAGTGGCTCGTCGCCGAGGGCGACACGGTCGCCCTCAACCAGACGATCGCCGAGGTCGAGACCGCGAAGGCCGTCGTCGAGCTCCCCAGCCCCCACGCGGGCATCGTGCAGAACCTCCACGCCGCCGCGGGCGATGTCGTCGAGGTCGGCTCGGTGCTCATCTCGTTCCAGCTCGAGGGGGAGCACGCCGCACCCGAGGCGGCGCCCGAGGCGGCGGCATCCGCTCCCGCCGAAGCGGAGGATGCCGGTGAGAAGGCGCAGCCGAACCTCGTCGGCTACGGCGCGGCGCCCCGCTCGTCGGGTCGCCCGCAGCGGCGTGCCCGCGCTGCCGGGGGCCGGAAGGAGCCGGCCGACACCGCCGTGCTCGAAGCGGCCCCGCACGACGCGGTGCACTCGCAAGAGGTCATCGAGCGCCCGCTCGAGCGCCCCCGCTCGACGCCGCCGGTGCGCATGCTCGCCAAGAAGCTCGGCATCGACCTCGCTCTCGTCGAGGCGGGCGGCGCGACGGGCATCATCACGCGCGACGACGTGGAGGCGTACGCCGCCCGCGTCGGGGCCGCCCCGGCCGCCCCCGCTGCGCCTGCGCAGCCGGCGCCGGTCCGCGAGACCGGCGAGCGCACGACCCGCACCCCGATCCGCGGTGTACGCAAGCACACGGCGGCCGCGATGGTGCAGAGCGCCTTCACGGCACCGCACGTCACGACGTTCCTCACGGTCGACGTCACGGCCACGAGCGAGCTGATCGCCTCGCTCAAGGCCGACCGTCGCCTGCAGGATCACCGCATCGGCGTGCTCACGGTCGCGGCGAAGGCCGTGTGCCTCGCGCTGGGCACGCACCCCGAACTGAACTCCAAGTGGGATGAGGCAGCGGGCGAGATCGTCCAGCACCATTACGTCAACCTCGGGATCGCCGCCGCGACGGGCCGCGGCCTGGTCGTGCCGAACATCCGCGACGCCCAGGAGCTGTCGCTCACCGAGATGGCGGACGCCATCCGGGCGCTGGCCGAGACGGCGCGTGCCGGCAAGACCTCGCCCGCCGAGATGATGGGCGGAACGTTCTCGATCACGAACGTCGGCGTCTTCGGCGTGGATGCGGGAACCCCCATCCTCAACCCCGGCGAGGCGGGCATCCTCGCGATCGGCGCGGTGCGCCGTCAGCCGTGGGAGCACCGCGGCGAGATCGCCCTGCGCGACGTCATGACGCTCGCGCTGTCGTTCGATCACCGACTCGTCGACGGGGAGCAGGGCTCGAAGTTCCTCGCCGACGTCGCGGGCGTGCTGCGCGAACCCGGACGCGCGTTGCTTCTGCGCTGACGACGACGGGCCCGCCCGCGACGACCGGGCGGGCCCGTCGTCCTTCGGCGTCAGGCGCTGAGCGCCGCGATCGCCATCGATTCCAGGATGCCGCGGATGTCGGGCGCGTCCGGCGCCGAGCGCAGGCCGTGCACGCTGTGCGGCGTCGAGTTGATGAGACCGAAGCACGCGTGCGCGCGTACGCGCAGGTCGCTCGCGTCCCGGTCGGGATGCAGATCGGTCAGCACGGCGATCCACAGCTCGACGTATTCGCGCTGCAGACGGCGCACGGTGTGTCGATCGTCATCGGCGAGACTCGCGAGATCGCGGTCCTGCACGCGGATGACGTCGGCGTCGGCGAGGGCGAAGTCGACGTGGAAGCGCACGAGCCCTGTCAGACGATCCCGCGCTGTGCGGTGCTCGGCGAGCACGGCGCGTCCGCCCGCGAGGAGTCGCTCGCTGACCCGCACGAGGATCGCCGCGAGCAGGGCCTGCTTGTTGACGAAGTGCCGATAGACGGCGGGTCCGCTGACCCCGACGGCGGCGCCCAGATCCTCCAGGCTCACGCCGCTGTATCCGCGCTCGGCGAACAGCCGCGCCGCCTCGTGGAGGAGCGCGGCCTGACGGTCTGCCTTCGCGCGCTCGCGCTCCGTGACACCGCTTGTCATTTCAGTTAACCCTCGCTAACCTGGTACCTCGGTTAGTGAACACTAACCAGTTCGGATCCTCCACCGCTCGAAGCGTGATCCGATCGTGACGTCGACGGAGATGACATGACCACACTCGGGACCGAGATCGTCGCCGACGAGGCGTTCACCCGAACACGCGAGGCCCAGGCGGACCTCGCGCAGGAACTGCGCGACAAGCTCGCAGCCGCGGCGCTCGGGGGACCGCAAGCCTCGCGGGAGCGCCATGTCGCGCGCGGCAAGCTGCTTCCCCGTGAGCGGGTCGCACGGCTGCTCGACGAAGGCAGCCCCTTCCTCGAAGTGAGCGCACTGGCCGCAGACGGGGTCTACGGCGGAGATGCTCCCGCGGCGGGCGTCATCGCGGGCATCGGCCTCGTGCACGGACGACACGTCATGGTGGTCTGCAACGACGCGACCGTCAAGGGCGGCACCTACTATCCCCTCACGGTCAAGAAGCACCTGCGCGCACAGGAGATCGCCCTCGAAAACCGCTTGCCGTGCGTCTACCTCGTGGACTCCGGCGGTGCCTTCCTGCCGATGCAGGACGAAGTCTTCCCCGACCGCGACCACTTCGGACGCATCTTCTTCAACCAGGCGCGCATGTCCGCCGCGGGCGTTCCCCAGATCGCCGCCGTCATGGGATCGTGCACCGCCGGAGGCGCCTACGTGCCGGCGATGAGCGATGAGACGGTCATCGTGCGCGACCAGGGCACGATCTTCCTCGGTGGTCCGCCCCTCGTGAAGGCCGCGATCGGCGAGATCGTCACGGCCGAGGAGCTCGGTGGCGGCGAACTGCACGCGAAGCGCTCCGGCGTCGTCGACCACCTCGCCGAAGACGACGAGCACGCCCTGCAGATCGTGCGCGACATCGTCGCGACGCTGCCCCCGCCCGCTGAGCCCGCCTGGGAGGTGCGACCCGCGGCAGACCCCACCGTCGACGCGTCCGACCTGTACGGCGTCGTGCCCGTCGACGTCAATCAGCCGTACGACGTGCGCGAGGTGATCGCGCGCATGGTCGACCGCAGCGAGTTCCACGAGTTCAAGCGCGAATACGGCGAGACGCTCGTGACGGGGTTCGCCCGCCTGCACGGCCACCCCGTCGGCATCGTCGCGAACAACGGCGTGCTGTTCAGCGAGTCCGCTCAGAAGGGGGCCCACTTCATCGAGCTGTGCGACCAGCGCGGCATCCCGCTGCTGTTCCTGCAGAACATCTCGGGCTTCATGGTCGGGCGTGACGCCGAGGCCGGCGGGATCGCGAAGGACGGCGCGAAGATGGTCACCGCCGTCGCGACGACGCGCGTGCCCAAGCTCACGGTCGTGATCGGCGGATCGTTCGGCGCCGGGAACTACTCGATGTGCGGGCGGGCGTACTCGCCGAGGTTCCTGTGGACCTGGCCCGCGAGCCGCATCTCGGTGATGGGCGGTCCCCAGGCGGCATCCGTCCTCTCGACGGTCAAGCGCGATCAGATCGAGGCGCGGGGCGAGGAGTGGTCCGCCGAGGCGCAGAGCGACTTCGAGGGGCCCATCCGCGAGCAGTACGAGCGCCAGGGCAGTCCGTATTACGCGACGGCCCGGCTGTGGGACGACGGCATCGTCGATCCTGCCGATACCCGTGACCTGCTGGGGCTCGCGCTCGACGTCGTGTCGCGCACGCCGCTCCCCGAACCGCGCTTCGGCGTCTTCCGGATGTGATCATGATGAACACCGAAGTGAACGCTGTCCCCGAGCTCGTCGAACGGCTCGACGTCGTGCTCGTCGCGAATCGCGGCGAGATCGCGCGCCGGGTCATCCGCACGCTGCGCCGTCTGGGCATCCGGTCGGTCGCGGTCTACAGCGACGCCGACGCCGATGCTCCGCACGTGCGCGAGGCCGACGAGGCCGTACGCATCGGACCCGCCGCCGCATCCGCGTCGTATCTCGACATCGACGCGGTCGTCCGCGCCGCCGTCGAGACGGGCGCGCAGGCGGTGCATCCGGGGTACGGGTTCCTCTCCGAGAACGTCGCCTTCGCGCGCGCCTGCGCTGCCGCGGGCATCGTCTTCATCGGTCCCGGCGAGCGCGCCCTGGACGTCATGGGCGACAAGATCCGCTCGAAAGAGCACGTCATCGGTCACGGCGTGCCGACGGTGCCGGGATTCAGCGCGGCAGGTATGACGGATGCCGCGATCTCGGCCGCCGCCGAAGAGACCGGCTTCCCGCTGCTGATCAAGCCCTCGGCGGGCGGCGGCGGCAAGGGGATGCAGATCGTGCGCGCCGCCGACGAGCTCGCCGACGCCCTCGCGACGGCCCGTCGCGTCGCGCTGGCGGCATTCGGCGACGACACGCTGCTGCTCGAGAGGCTCATCGAGCGGCCGCGCCACATCGAGGTGCAGGTGCTGGCGGATTCCCACGGTGCGGTCATCCACGTGGGCGAGCGCGAGTGCACGTTGCAGCGTCGTCACCAGAAGGTCGTCGAAGAGGCGCCGTCGCCGATCGTCGACGCCCGAACCCGAGAGCGACTGGGAGCGGCTGCCTGTGCCGCCGCGGCATCCGTGGACTATCGCGGTGCGGGGACGGTCGAGTTCCTCGTCGCGGGGGACCGCCCCGACGAGTTCTTCTTCATCGAGATGAACACGCGCCTGCAGGTCGAGCACCCCGTGACCGAGCTCGTGACGGGGATCGACCTCGTCGAGCAGCAGCTGCGGATCGCGGCGGGACTGCCGCTCGGCATCGCGCAGGACGACATCATCCTCGAAGGGCACGCGATCGAAGCGCGCGTGTACGCCGAGAGTCCCGAGCGCGGATTCCTGCCCGCGACGGGTGACGTGCTGCTGTGGGATGCTGCCGACCCGGCCGACGTGCGCACGGATTCCGCCGTCGAGAGCGGTTCGATCGTGGGTTCGGACTACGACCCCATGATCGCGAAGGTCATCGTGCGCGGCGTCGACCGCGCCGACGCGCTCGCCCGGCTCGACGCGGCGCTGGCCGACACCGTCCTGCTCGGCGTCGACACCAACATCGCGTTCCTGCGCGCTCTGCTCGCCGACCCGGCCGTGCAGGCAGGCGACCTCGACACCGGGCTCATCGACCGGCTGCCGCCCTTCGCCGCGCCGGACCCGTCCGCTGCCGCGCTGAGCGCCGTCGCCGCCGTCGACGAGGGCCGGCACCTCGCGGGACTTCAGCAGGGACGCGCCTCAGCGCTGTGGCGCACGGGCTCCGGCTGGCGGATCGGCGATGGCGCGCCCGCGCGCACGGTCGCCGTGCTGGGCGAGGACGGCGAGGTGCGCACGGCTGCCGTGCCGGATCCCGGCCCGCTCGTCTCGGCGGGAGCGGGGGGATGGCGCGCCGTGTCGCTCGGGCGGGCGCTGCCCGCCGGCGCACAGCTGCGGACCGACCGCGAAGGGTGGTCGTGGGTGCACGCCGACGGCGTCACGCACCGCCTCAAGCCGCTGACGCGCCGCGAAGCCCTCGAACGACGTCTCGCGGCGTCGGCACGCGGTGCCGCGGCCGCGGCACCCGAGCTGCGCGCGCCCATGCCCGGTGCCGTCGTGGCGGTGCACGCCGCCGACGGCGACCGCGTCGAGACGGGCCAGCGCATCGTCACGATCGAGGCGATGAAGATGGAGCATCCCGTCACGGCGCCGCACGGCGGCATCCTGCGCCTCGATGTCGCCGCGGGCGACCAGGTGCGCCGTGACCAGGTCATCGCGCACGTGGCGGCCGACCCCTCGACGAGCTCAGAGATCGACTAAGGAGTGACCATGGACCACCACAACCTCACCGATGACGAGCGCGAGCTCGCCGGCCTCGTGCGCGAGTTCGCCGACGAGGTCGTCGCGCCGCAGGCCTACGAGGCCGACCGCACGAAGACGCTCTCGATGGACGTCGTGCGTCAGATGGGCGAGATGGGCCTGTTCGGTCTGCCCTTCTCCGAAGAGGTCGGCGGACAGGGCGGCGACTACTTCGCGCTCGGTCTCGCGATCGAGGCGCTCGCGCGCGTCGACCAGTCGATCGCGATCACCCTCGAAGCAGGGGTGAGCCTCGGTGCGATGCCGATCTACCGCTTCGGCACCGACGAGCAGAAGCAGACGCTCCTGCCCGACCTGCTCGCCGGCACGGCGCTCGCGGGCTTCGGCCTGACCGAGCCCGAAGCGGGGTCGGACGCCGGCGCGACGCGCACGACGGCGCGGCTCGAGGGCGGCGAGTGGGTCATCAACGGGGCCAAGCAGTTCATCACGAACTCCGGCACGCCGATCACACGCTTCGTCACCGTCACGGCGGTCACGGGCGAGCAGAACGGCCGCAAGGAGATCTCGACGATCATGGTGCCGCACGGCACCGAGGGCTTCACGGTCGAGCCGGCGTACGACAAGGTCGGCTGGCACGCCTCCGACACGCACCCGCTGACCTTCCAGGACGCCCGTGTGCCCGAAGAGAACCTCATCGGCGAGCGCGGCCGCGGGTTCGCGAACTTCCTGCACATCCTCGACGAAGGGCGCATCGCGATCGCGGCTCTCGCGACGGGTGCGGCCGAAGGATGCCTCGAAGCGGCGATCGACTATGCCGGCAAGCGCACGGTCTTCGGCGAAGTGCTCTCGACGCGTCAGAGCATCCAGTTCATGATCGCGCGCATGCAGCTGCGCGTGCACAACGCGCGTCTGGCGTGGCACCACGCGGCGCGACTGCGCGATGCCGGCAAGCCGTTCAAGACCGAGGCGGCCATCGCGAAGCTCACCTCGAGCGACGCCGCGATGGACAACGCGCGCGATGCGACGCAGATCTTCGGCGGCAACGGGTTCATGAACGAGTACCCCGTCGCGCGGCACTACCGCGATTCGAAGATCCTCGAGATCGGCGAGGGCACGAACGAGGTGCAGCTGCTCGTCATCGCCCGTTCGCTCGGGGTAGCGTGAGGCTGTGACCGAGATCGTTCAACGCGGACTGTACGTCGACGAGCTCGAAGTCGGTGCGCGATATGCGCACCGACCGGGACGGACGGCATCCGAAGCCGACAACATCCTCTTCACGACGCTCACGATGAACGGCCAGGCGCTGCACCTGGATGCCGCGTTCGCCGAGACGCAGCCGTTCGGGCAGCGCCTCATGAACTCGATGTGGACGCTGTCGACCCTGGTCGGCGCGTCGGTCGGGCAGATCACGCAGGGCACGCTCGTGGCCCAACTCGGGCTCGGCGACATCACGTTCCCCGCGCCGGTCTTCCACGGGGACACCCTCTATAGCGAGACCGAGATCCTCGACAAGCGCCCGTCGAGCTCGCGTCCCGGTCAGGGGATCGTGACGATGGCGCACACGGGTCGCAATCAGGACGGCGTCGTCGTCGCCACGGCGACGCGCACGGCGCTCATGTGGCTGAACGCGGAGTCGCACGCATGACCGGGTTCGATCTCGGGCCCGCGCTGCTGTTCTGCCCCGCCGATCGCCCGGAGCGCTACGCGAAGGCCTTCGACCGGGCCGACGCGGTCATCCTCGATCTCGAGGACGCCGTCTCGCCATCGGCGAAGGCCGCGGCGCGCGGTGCGCTGATCGAGTCCGAGCTGGATCCTGCCCGCGTCATCGTGCGCGTCAATCCGCCCGAGACCGACGAGTTCGCCGCCGACCTCGCGACCCTGTCGCAGACCGACTACCGCCGCGTCATGATCGCCAAGGCCGAGTCGCCCAAGCGGCTCAAGCGCCTCGACGAGCGGTTCGAGATCATCGCGCTGTGCGAGACGGCGAAGGGCATCGCGCAGGCCGACCGGATCGCGGCGCTGGACAACGTCGTCGCGCTCATGTGGGGTGCCGAAGACCTCGTGGCATCCCTCGGAGGAACCTCGAGCCGCGGCGCGGACGGCCGCTATCGCGACATCGCCCGTCACGCGCGCGCCCGGACACTGCTCGCGGCGGGATCGCGGGGCAAGGGCGCGATCGACGCCGTGCACCTCGACATCGCCGACGTGGCCGGCCTTGCCGACGAGGCGACGGATGCCGCGGCATCCGGATTCACCGCCACGGCGTGCATCCACCCGAGCCAGGTCGCCGTCATCCGCGACGCCTACCGGGCCGACGACGCTTCGGTGACGTGGGCGCGGGCGGTGCTCGCTGCGGCGGACGGGGAGCGCGGGGTCTTCGCGTTCGAGGGGCGCATGGTCGACGAGCCCGTGCTGCGGCATGCGCGCGCCGTGCTGCGCCGCGTCGACGGAGCCTGAGGTCGGCTTTCCCGCGCCGTATGCAGGAGCAGGTGTGACGGGAGTGCCCGTGCGGCGCGGTTCGCGCCGTCGGTCCTGCAGGAGGCGTCGGCGCGTCAGACGAGCGGTGAGCCGGCGTACGAGCGCAGGCTCAGCCGCTCGCGCTCGAGCAGGAACGAGAAGCTCGCGCCGTTCGCGAGGCGTTCGCCCGCGGGCGGCATCTCGCCGGCCGTCGCGTGCATGATGACCTCGCGGATGAGCGCGCCGTGCGCGACGACGACGAGGGCGGGCGAGGCGGGAGCCGTCTCGCGGCGCGCCCGCCGCACGGCTCTGCGCAGACCGAGCACGGCACGCAGGCGCAGATCCTCGCGCGATTCGGCGCCCGGGACCTCGGCGGTGTACCAGTCTCCCCACCGCGCGAAGAACTCGGTCGTCTCGAGGCCCTCGGCCTCGCCGTAGGCGCGCTCGCGCAGCTCGGGGTACGCGTGCGACAGCTCGACCCCGAGCCCCTCGGCCACGATCTCGGCGGTCTCCCGCGCGCGGGAGAGGTCGCTCGAGACGACCACGACGGGGGAGCCGTCGAGCTGCTCGCGCACCGACTGCGCGGCATCCCGAGCCTGCTGGCGTCCGGTGTCGTTGAGCGGGATGTCGGTGCTGCCCTGGATGCGTCGCGCGCGATTCCAGTCGGTCTCGCCGTGGCGCATCAGGATGAGGGTCGTCACCCTTCGAGCCTAACCGCGCTCAACGGTCGGGGAGCCCGGCGGCGAGGGCCTCGAGCACGCTGCTCGCGCTGCCGTCGATCTTGACGGTCGCGCGTGGGTCGGCCCGCGTCTCGCCGCGGTTGACGATGACGATCGGCAGGTGCTGGCGGCGGGCGCGTTCGATGAGGCGGATGCCGCTGTTCACGGTGAGCGAGGAGCCGGCCACGAGCAGGGCGTCGCTCGTGCGCACGAGCTGCTCGGCGTGGCGGAACTTCTCGCGCGGGACGAACTCGCCGAAGAAGACGACGTCGGGCTTGAGCATGCCGCCGCACGCGCTGCACGCCGGCACCCGGAAGCCCTCGGTGCTCTCGGGGAGCACGTCTCCGTCGGGTCCGAGGGCGACGGCGTCGGGCAGGGCGATCCAGGGGTTGTCGGCCTCGACGCGGGCGGCGAGGTCGCGGCGGTCGAAGATCTGGCCGCAGTGCGTGCACAGCACGCGGCGCATCGTGCCGTGCAGCTCGACGACACGGCGGCTGCCGGCGCGCACGTGCAGCCCGTCGACGTTCTGCGTCACGACGCCGGTGGCCAGGGCGCGCTCCTCGAGGCGGCTGATGGCGCGGTGCCCGGGGTTCGGCGGCACCGCGGCGAAGGCGCGCCAGCCCAGGTGGCTGCCGACCCAGTACCGCCGGCGGTCGGCCTCGTCGCCGAGGAAGCGATCGACCGTCATCGGCGTGCGCACGGGGGCGCCCGATCCGCGGTAGTCGGGGATGCCCGAGTCGGTCGAGACGCCGGCGCCCGTGAGCACCGCGATCCGGCGCCCCGCGAGGACCTCGACCGCCCGCGCGATGTCATCCGGCTCCGTCATCCGCACCTCCCGCCCTCGCAGTCTAGGTCGCTCGCTTGACCGCGAGACTGCAACGGGGCGCCGAGACTGCGGGGTTCACCCACGGTCTCGCCCTGCCGTTGCAGTCTCGCGGTCAGTGGGGCTGGGATAGTGGAGGGGTGGGGATCGAGATCGAGACGGCGGACGACCCGCGGCTGGCGGACTACCGGGATCTGACCGACATCGCGCTGCGGCGCGTGCTCGAGCCCGAGGGCGGGCTCTACATCGCCGAGTCGGCCAAGGTCATCGCCCGCGCCCTCGCCGCCGGCCACGTGCCGCGGTCCGTCCTGGTGCAGGACAAGTGGGCGGATGCTGCGCGGGCACTGCTCGCCGAACATCCGGGCGTGCCGCTCTACATCGTCACGTCCGAGGTCGCCGAGAGCCTCACCGGCTACGCCGTGCATCGCGGCGCCCTCGCGGCCATGCACCGACCGCCCCTCCCACCGCTCGGCGAGGTCGTCGACGGCGCGCGGCTGGTCGTCGTGCTCGAGGACATCGTCGACCACACGAACGTCGGTGCCATCTTCCGCGCGGCGGCCGGGCTGGGCGCCGACGCCGTCCTCGTCAGCCCGCGGTGCGCCGACCCGCTGTATCGGCGCAGCGTGCGGGTGAGCATGGGCACGGTCTTCCAGGTGCCGTGGACGCGCCTGCCGGAGTGGTCCGACGCGCAGCGTGAGCTGCACGACCGCGGCTTCCACCTCGCGGCGCTCGCGCTCGACGACGACGCCGTGCCGTTGGATGCGTTCGCCGCCGCGGGCCATGACCGCGTCGCGCTGATGCTCGGCTCCGAGGGCGACGGGCTCTCGCGCCGTGCCCTCGCGGCATCCGACTCCCGCGTGATGATCCCGATGGCCGGTGGGGTCGATTCGCTCAACGTCGCGGCGGCCAGTGCCGTCGCGCTGTGGGAACTGCGGACTCAGACCTGATCGCCGCGCGGTTCGGCGGCATCCGCCTCCGGCGCGAGCGTGACGACCGGCAGCGGTTCGGGGCGCTTGGCCGTGACGTGATCGCCGGATGACTGATGCCGCAGACGCCGCAGCACCCAGGGCACGAGATACTCCCGAGCCCACACGAGGTCGTGTGCGCGTGCGGCGCGCCACGTGCGCCCCGGCAGGGGATCGGGCTGCATCGGCTGCAGATCGTTCGGCACGTTGAGCGACCGCAGCACCATGCGGGCGACTTCGTGGTGTCCGAGCGGGTTGTAGTGCAGTCGGTCGTCGTCGAAGAAGCGCATGTCCTGCACTTCCTTCAACGCCCACTGGTCGGCGACGATGCAGTCGTGCCGGTCGGCGATCGCGCGGATGTTCTCGTTGTAGATCGCGACCTTGCCACGGATGCCACGGAACACGGGCGTGAAGTTCGTGTCGATCCCGGTGAACACGACCAGGGTCGCGCCGCCGCTCGACAGCCGCACGACGGCGTCCTCGAACATCTCGGCGACCGCGTCCGGATCCGAGCCGGGACGGATGACGTCGTTCCCGCCCGCGGAGAACGTGACGAGGTCGGGCTTGAGGGCGATCGCCGGTTCGATCTGGTCATCGACGATCTGCCGGATCAGCTTTCCTCGCACGGCGAGGTTCGCATACGCCAGATCTTCGACCTGCGAGCCGAGGACCTCGGCGACGCGATCGGCCCAGCCGCGGTGCTGATCGGTGCCGGGGATCGGGTCGCCGATCCCCTCGGTGAACGAGTCGCCGATCGCGACGTAGCGTCGCCACGGGTGCTTTTCGACATTGGCGACGTAGGGGCTGCGGTGTGCATCGGTGATCGACATGCGCTCCTCCTCAGGTCGCGGCCGCTTTCGAGCGTAGCGCGCGCGCCGATCATGTCGGCGGCACGGATTAGGGTGGTCAATCGTGCTGTCCGCGGCTGTGGGACGGCCGTCGCGGAAAGGGGAGCCAGTGGACGACGCGATCGCCGCTGCCGAACCGGTGACGACCGACGTGCCCGAGCACTTCGGCAGCTTCGCCGCCGAGCAGCTGTCGCCCGCGTATCCGCAGCGTGCCCCGTGGGGTACGGCTCAGCGACTTCGGGCCTGGCAGGCAGAGGCGCTCGACCTGTACTTCGGTCTCGACGGACCTGACGGTCCCGGCGGCGGTCCGCGGGACTTCCTCGCCGCCGCGACCCCCGGCGCCGGCAAGACGACCTTCGCCCTGCGGCTCGCGAGCGAGCTGCTGCGCCGTGGCATCGTGGAGCGCATCGTCGTCGTCGCGCCGACCGAGCACCTCAAGACCCAGTGGGCGGATGCCGCGGCTCGCGTCTCGATCCGCCTCGATCCGCACTTCAGCAACCGCCACGGTCTGCCGTCGCGGCAGTTCCACGGCGTCGCGGTCACCTACGCGCAGGTCGCCGTCAAATCGTCGGTGCACGAACGGCTCATCCATGACCGGCGCACGCTGGTGATCCTCGACGAGGTCCACCACGGCGGTGACGCGCTCAGCTGGGGCGACGCGCTGCGCGAGGCGTACGGCCGCGCGACGCGGCGGCTGCTGCTGTCGGGGACCCCGTTTCGCAGCGACACCGCACCGATCCCGTTCGTCGAATACCACCCCGACGACAAAGGCATCCGCGTCTCGCGCACCGATTACAACTACGGGTACCGTCGTGCGCTCGAAGACGGCGTCGTGCGGCCCGTGCTCTTCCTCGTCTACGCCGGCCAGATGCGCTGGCGCACCAAGACGGGCGACGAGATGGAGGCGCAGCTCGGGCAGGACAACACGAAGGACGTCACGGCGCAGGCGTGGCGCACGGCGCTCGATCCCGAGGGGGAGTGGATTCCCGCCGTACTGCGCTCGGCCGACCGGCGCCTGAGCGAAGTGCGCGAGCAGGTTCCGGATGCCGGTGGCCTCGTGATCGCGACGGATCAGACCGCCGCACGGGCCTATGCCGAGATCCTCGACCGGCTCACGGGCGAGCCGACGACCGTCGTGCTGTCCGACGAGGAGGGCGCGTCGGCACGCATCGAGCAGTTCGCGAACAACACCCGGCGTTGGATGGTCGCCGTCCGCATGGTGTCGGAGGGTGTCGACGTGCCGCGACTGGCGGTCGGCGTGTATGCCACCAGCGCCTCGACGCCGCTGTTCTTCGCGCAGGCGATCGGTCGCTTCGTCCGCGCGCGGCGCCGCGGCGAGACGGCGAGCGTCTTCCTGCCGAACGTTCCGCAGCTGCTCGCCCTCGCCAACGCCATGGAGGTCGAACGCGATCACGCCCTCGACCGCGAGAGCGAGGATGACGAGTGGGCGCTCGATGACGACCTGCTCGACGCCGCCGAGCAGGGCGACAGCGCTTCGGATGCCCTGACGTACGAGTTCACCTACCAGGCGCTCGGATCCCTCGCCCACTTCGACCGCGTGCTCTACGACGGCAAGGAGTTCGGCCAGCTCGCTGTGCCCGGCACTCCCGAAGAAGAGGAGTTCCTGGGGCTGCCCGGCCTGCTCGAGCCCGAGCACGTGCACGAGCTGCTCGTGCAGCGTCAGGCACGTCAGAGCCGCCACCGTCGGGTTCGCGAATCGCAGCAGCCGGCGCCCGACGATCCCGCGCCGGATGTCCCGCCGGCGGCCCTGCACCGCACGCTGAAGGAGCAGCGCCAGCTGCTGAACAGCCTCGTGGGACTGTATGCGCGGCAATCCGGCGAGCCGCACGGTGCCGTGCACGCCGAGCTGCGCCGCGTGTGCGGAGGCCCGAGCGTCGCACAGGCGACCGTTGCGCAACTGCAGGCCCGCATCGACCTGCTGCGCGCCCGCGTGCGGTCGTGAGCGGCGTTCGGGGGTCCGAAATGCTGGTAATCCGCGCTCTCGCGCCCTCGTCGCCGTCACGGCGTCGCTAGCGTGGAGGCATCCGTCACCCTGCCCGGAGGCCTCGATTGACCGCGCCCGCTGAACCGACCGCCCGCGACCGACGACGGTGGGCACGGTATCTCGTGAACGAGCGCGCCGAGGCCCAGGTCTACCGTCAGCTCGCGACGCGCCGCGATGGTGAAGAGCGCGACATCCTGCTGGCGCTCGCCGAGGCCGAAGGGCGGCACGAGGCGCACTGGCTGCACCTGCTCGGGGGCGAGCCCGTCCATGCGCCCCGGCCCGAGACGCGCACGCTCGTGCTGGGCTGGATGGCGAAGCGGTTCGGGTGGATCTTCGTGCTCGCCCTCGCCCAGAACGCCGAAGCGCGCTCGCCGTACGACGACGAGCCGTTCGCGACACCTCGCATGGCGGCGGATGAGCGCATCCACCACGAGGTCGTGCGGGGGCTCGCCGCGCGCGGGCGCCGCCGTCTGTCCGGCACGTTCCGCGCAGCGGTGTTCGGCGCGAACGACGGACTCGTCTCGAACCTCGCCCTGGTGCTCGGCATCGGCGCGACGGGAGTGGATTCGCGGTTCGTGCTGTTCTCCGGCATCGCCGGCCTCCTCGCGGGTGCCCTGTCGATGGCGGCGGGCGAGTTCGTGTCGGTGCGCTCGCAGCGTGAGCTGCTGGACGCCACCGAACCCAGCGAATATACGGCCGCCGCGCTGCTGGACCTCGACCTCGACGCGAACGAACTCGCGCTGGTGTACCGCACGCGGGGGATGCCCGAGATCGAGGCCCTCGACCGTGCTCGGCGCGCCGTGGCCGCAGCCCAGGCCGGCGACGAGGCGCCCGTTCGACCCGAGCGGGCCCGCGCGCACGACGTCGTCGGAAACGCGTGGAGCGCCGCGCTGTCGAGCTTCCTGTTCTTCGCGTCGGGAGCGATCATCCCCGTGCTGCCGTGGCTCTTCGGGCTGTCCGGGCTCGCGGCCGTGGTCACCGCGCTCGTGCTCGTCGGTGCGGCGCTGCTGTGCACGGGCGCCACGGTGGGGCTGCTGTCCGGCGCGCCGCCGTGGCGGCGTGCTCTGCGCCAGCTGGCGATCGGGTTCGGTGCGGCCGCTGTCACCTACGCGCTCGGTCTGGCCTTCGGCGTCACGCTCGGCTGAGGTCGCTGTCTCGTGCCGCGCACTCTGCTCCGTCGCGGTACTCCGTCGGTGTCACCCCGAAGCGGCGCATGACGTGCACGCGCAGACGGGATGCGCTCGTGAAGCCGGACATGAGCGCGACCTCGGTGATCGACAGGTCGGACTGTTCGCGCAGCAGGTCGCACGCCGTGGCGAGGCGGCGCTCGGCGAGCATGGCGGCGACGCCGTCTCCGCGCGCGAAGCGGTAGAGCTGGCGACGGCTGAAGTGCAGTCTCTGTGCGATGCCGTCCACATCCAGCAGCGGGTCGCGGTGGTGGGCGTCGATGAACGCCTCGAGCTGGGCGGTCAGCGACGAGTCGTCGACCTCGTCGCTTCGGCTCGCGTGCTGCAGCACGACGGCACGGATGAGGCTCAGAGCCACGTCTTCCACGTGCTCGAGATGGTCGCGCTGCGCTGCCAGGTCGCGCTGCAGGCTGCGCAGCATCGAGCGTGAAGCCCGCACGAGCGGGGTCATCGGCAGATGCACCAGGGTCGGAAGAACGTGCAGTCCCACACGTTCCCGCGGCACGGCGAGCGCGACGGCGGGATCGTCGCCGGGCACGGGGAGGGGCAGGTCCGTCTGCGAGAAGAGGAACGTCGACACGATGGGCCGGCTCGGATCTCGCACGTGCTGTCGCTGACGCGTGTGCACCAGCGCGATCTGCGGCAGTGTCAGGTCCCGAGCGGCGCGCACCACGCTCGCCGCCGTTCCCGCCAGGAGGGCGCACGCGGACGAACCGACGAAGAAGGTGGCCTTGGGGATGCTCATCGTCGTCATTACAGCGCGGACGCGCGGTGACCGCCATCGGAGAACCGATGTGTCAGGAGCGGATACACGAAGCAGGGCGTCCCAGCAGCGCCGAGGGGGCGATCCCGTATGCCGCCCGGAAGTGCCCGGCGAACTCGCCGGGGTGGAAGAACCCGCACGCATTCGCGATCGAGGTCACCGTCGTCGATGCCGGGTCTGCCGCCGTGAGCATTCGGTGGGCCCGTTCGAGGCGCTTCGTGCGCAGCCACGCCGACGGTGTCGTGCCGACCGCCTTGCGGAACGCGAGCTGCAGTCCGCGCGGACTCACACCGACCGCCGCAGCGACGGCGGCGAACGAGACGGGCTCGCTCACGCGGTCGAGCATGTACTCCATCGCGGCGCGGACACGCGCGGAACGGACGTCGCCGCGGGCGGGCAGCCGTTCGCGGAAGGACGGGACGCTCAGCAGCAGACTCTCCAGTGCGACGTCTTGCAGTCGATTCCGCAGGTCGGGATCGCCGAGCGGTCCGGTCTCGTCGACGAGGAGAGCGAGTGCTTCCAACATGCGCAGCACGGCGTCGGGTAGGTCGAAGGTCGTCAGCGGCATATCGAGGACGTCGCCGACGTCACCGAGCAGGAGGGATGCCGCGACCCGCTCGATCCGTGAGCGCGATACCGCGACGAGGACCTGCTCGTAATCGGCGTCGATGTCCGAGCGGAACTCGCGGTACGGCGCGATGACCGTCGTATCGCTCGACGCGATCGGTACGCTCTCGTTGCCGTAGCGAAGTCGCGCCGTGCCCGCCATCGAGAGCGGGAACAGGAAGCTGTCGGGCTCGTCGTCGCCCGGGATGACCGAGACATCGGCGCCGTAGGTCACTCGGCTGACGGCGATGTCCCCGAGGGGCAGTGCGGTCAGCCGCGCATCGAGACGGGCGTCGGGCGAGCGGGGCAGGATCGTGTGCGGGCGGGTGACGCGCGTCGCGATCTCGGCGAACTCATCGGCATCGTGCACGTCTTCCACGAGCGTGATTCCTCGGGTATCGACGATCTCGGCAAGACGGGTCACACTCACGGCGCGCATCACTTCTCGGCTCGCTGCCATGATCGCGGTCCTCCCGACCGGCCGCAACCCGGTGTGCGCGACCTGTCCCTCACGAGGGTTCGCGACCGACCCGCGGGGACAAAACAAAAAGGCCCCCTTTCGGGGGCCTTTTCATTTTGTGCGCGAGGGGGGACTTGAACCCCCACGCCCTATACGGGCACTAGCACCTCAAGCTAGCGCGTCTACCAATTCCGCCACCCGCGCGAGGTGGTTTTCGGTTTCGCAACCGAGGGTCGACATTAGCACGTTCCGGCGGACGAAACCGAATCGAGCGGGCAGGTAGGTTAGTCCGCATGCCCACACCCGACACGACGCTGCCGGAGGTCGTCGCGGTCGCACGCGATCTCATCCGCATCGACACGACCAACCACGGCGAAGGCAACGCCCGGGGCGAGCGTGAAGCGGCTGAATACGCCGGGTCATACCTCGAGGGGCTCGGTCTCACGACGCAGTACTTCGAGCCCGTTCCGCGCCGGACCAACGTGTGCGCGCGCGTGCCCGGGCGGGATCGGTCTCGTCCCGCACTCGTGCTGCACGGTCACCTCGATGTCGTACCGGCCATCGCCGAGGACTGGAGCGTCGATCCGTTCGCCGGCGAGATCCGCGACGGCATGCTGTGGGGCCGCGGCGCGGTCGACATGAAGGACATGGACGCCATGATCCTCACCTCGATCGGCGACATCCTGCGCGCGGGGGAGCAGCCCGCGCGCGACATCATCGTGACGTTCTTCGCAGACGAAGAAGCCGGGGGCGCGGAAGGATCCGCGCTCGTCGTGCGCGACCGACCGGAATGGTTCGCGGGCGCGACCGAGGCCATCAGCGAGGTCGGCGGGTACTCCATCGCGACAGGCGACAAGCGCGCCTACCTGCTGCAGACGGGGGAGAAGGCGCTGTGCTGGATCCGACTCCGCGCTCACGGGCGTGCCGGGCACGGCAGTCGAGTGCACCCGGACAACGCCGTGACGCGGCTCGCCGAAGCGGTCGCCGCCCTCGGGCGCACGTCATGGCCGCTCGCGATGACGCCGACGACGCGCCGCATGGTCGACGACCTGGCGATGCTCGCCGATGCCGACCCCGCCGATCCCGATGCCGTCGCCGAGCGGTATGGCGCGGCATCCGCTTTTCTGCGCTCGACGTTCCGCACGACGGCGAACCCGACCGGACTCACTGCCGGATACAAGCACAACGTCATCCCCGACACGGCCGAAGCGCTCATCGACGTGCGCACGCTTCCCGGGCAGGAGGACGCCGTCCTCAGTGAGATCCAGCGCATCGTCGGAGCCGACATCGACGTCGAGACCGTCGTGCGCGACGTCGGCCTCGAGGCATCCTTCGAGGGCGGGCTCGTCGACGCGATGGTCGCCGCCCTCGGCCGCCACGATCCGGGCGTCCCGGTGATCCCGTACCTGCTGGGCGCCGGAACCGACAACAAGGCGCTCGCGAAGCTCGGCATCGCCGGCTACGGCTTCGCGCCGCTGCGGCTGCCCGCCGATCTGGATTTCACCGGCATGTTCCACGGTGTCGACGAACGTGTTCCGCTGGACGCGCTCGTCTTCGGGCAGCGCGTGCTGACCGACCTGCTCCGCACCTACTGAAGGACCCGAATGCACCTTTTCGAGGCGATCATCCTCGGACTCGTCCAGGGACTGACCGAGTTCCTCCCGATCTCGTCCAGCGCCCACCTGCGGATCCTCGGCGAGCTCCTGCCGTCTGCGGAAGACCCGGGCGCGGCCTTCACGGCGATCACGCAGATCGGCACCGAGGCGGCGGTCGTCGTGTTCTTCTGGCACGACATCGTGCGGATCATCGGCAATTGGTGCAGGGCGCTGGCAGGGCGCATCCCGCACAGCGATCCGGACGCCCGGATGGGCTGGCTGATCATCATCGGCAGCATCCCGATCGTCGTGCTGGGGCTGCTGTTCCAGGACCAGATCGAGACGACGTTCCGGTCGCTGTGGCTCGTCGCGGCGATGCTGATCCTCTTCGGTGTGCTGCTGGGCATCGCCGACCATGTCGGGGCGAAGAAGCGCAAGCTCCGCCAGCTGACGGTGGGAGACGGCGTCGTCTACGGGTTCGCGCAGTCGCTCGCGCTCATCCCGGGTGTGTCACGCTCGGGGGGCACGATCACCGCGGGGCTGTTCATGGGATATGAGCGCGCGGCGGCCGCACGCTACGCCTTCCTGCTGGCCATTCCGGCCGTCTTCGGCAGCGGCTTCTATCAGCTGTTCAAGAGCTGGGGCGAGCCGGCGGTGTTCACGCTCGGTGAGACGGCCATCGCGACCGGTGTCGCGTTCGTCGTCGCGCTCGGCGTCATCGCGTTCTTCATGAGCTGGATCTCCAAGCGCAGCTTCCTGCCGTTCGTGATCTACCGCGTCGCGCTCGGCTCACTCGTCCTCGTGCTGCTGAGCACGGGGGTGCTGCAGGCGCAGTGATCGTCCGCCGCTAACGGCGCGGGTCGTCGCGCCCGGGCTTTCCGGGGCCCTCGGACCCCCGGCGCAGGTACTTCTCGAACTCCTGCGCGATCGCGTCGCCCGAGGCCTCGGGTGAGTCCCATGTGTCGCGCGTGTGCTCGAGTTGGCGGATGTACTCGGTCATCTCGTCGTCGTCCGCGGCGGCGGCATCGATCGAGGCCTCCCACGCGGCAGCCTGCGCGGGCAGCTCACCGGGCGAGATCTCGGCCGACGTGAGCTCGCCGAGCCGCTCGAGGAGCGCGAGAGTCGCTTTGGGAGAGGGCGTGTGGCCCGCGACGTAGTGCGGCACGCTCGCCCAGAGGCCGGCAGAGGGGATGCCGGCGGTGTCGGCGGCGTCGGTGAGCACGCTCATGATGCCGACGGGGCCCTCGTACGTGCTGCGTTCGAGCTTGAGCGCCGCACGCAGGCTCTCGTTCTCGCTGCCCGCGAAGATCGAGATCGGTCGTGTGTGCGGCACGTCGGACATCATCGAGCCGAGGCAGACGAGCCCCGAGACGTCTTCTCGCAAAGCGACATCGATGAGTTCGCCGGCGTAGGCCTGCCATGCCCGCGCGGGCTCGACGCCCGTGAGCAGCCACAGCTCGGTGGATCCCGTCGCATGCGTTGGCCGCAGGAGCGTCGTCTCGGGCCAGCGCAGCGACCGCCGGCCCTCGCCGTCGGCCTCGATGTGCGGCCGCGTGTACTGGTAGTCGAAGTACAGTTCGGGGTCGACGGAGAAGACGGGTTCGTACTCGCCCGCCGCACGCAGATGGGCGATGGCCGACGAGGCAGCCTCCCCGGCGTCGTTCCATCCGTCGAACGCAGCGACGACGACTCTCCGACCCAGTCCGGACACACGGCCTCCTCCGCCCGCGGCGCGGGCTTTTACCAGGATAGGCGCCAGCCCCGGCCGCCCGGCAGCCGGTACGCCGCTGGATACGATGGAACGATGACCTCTGCACCTCTTGCCGCCGTCCTGTGGGACATGGACGGAACCCTCGTCGACACCGAGTCGCACTGGATGGCGGCCGAGGCCGCGCTCGTGGGCCGCTTCAGCGGTGAGTGGACGCCGGAGCAGGCGCTGAGCCTGGTGGGACTGGGGCTCGCCGATGCTGCGCGCATCCTGCAGGACGCCGGCGTACGCATGAGCGTCGAGGACATCGTCGACCACCTGACCGACACGGTCATGAGCACCATCGCCGCCGAGGGCGTGCCGTTCCGGCCCGGCGCACGCGAGCTGCTGCGCGATCTGCGCGCCGCCGGAATCAAGACCGGGCTCGTCACGATGTCGATGCGCCGCATGGCGAGCGCGATCGCCGACCTCATCGGCGACGACATGTTCGACGTCGTCGTCGCCGGAGACGACGCCACACGACCGAAGCCCTTCCCCGACCCCTACCTGCAGGCATGCGAGGCGCTCGGGGCCGCCCCCGAGCAGACCGCCGCGATCGAAGACTCCCCGAACGGGATGCGCTCGGCTGTCGCGTCGGGCGCCACGTCGATCGGCGTGCCGCTCATGGTGTCTCTCGAGGGGGTCGGCGCCCACGCGATCTGGCCGACGCTCGAGGGGCGCACGACCGCCGACGTCTCGGCCGTCCACATGTCGCGTCGCACGAGCGGAGACGCCCCGTGACCGAGCAACCCCGCGGGCCCTTCCGGCTCGGCGACCGCGTTCAGCTGACCGGTCCCAAGGGGCGTCTGCACACGATCACGCTGCGCGAGGACGGCGAGCTGCACACCCACCACGGAGTGCTGCCGCACAGCGCGCTCGTCGGGCTGCCGGACGGTTCGGTCGTGGCCAACAGCGCCGGGCACGAATACCTCGCCCTGCGTCCTCTGCTGCGCGACTTCGTCATGTCGATGCCGCGCGGCGCCGCGATCGTCTACCCGAAGGATGCCGCGCAGATCGTCACGCAGGCCGACGTCTTCCCCGGATCCGTCGTCGTCGAAGCGGGTGTCGGGTCGGGTGCGCTGTCGCTGTCGCTGCTGCGTGCGGTCGGCGCGACGGGGCGCGTCGTGTCGTTCGAGCGCCGCGAGGAGTTCGCCGAGGTCGCCACGGCCAACGTCAGCACATTCCTCGGCGGAACGCCCGAGAACTGGCAGGTCGTCGTGGGCGACCTGGTGGCGTCCTTGCCCGCCGCGGTCGCCCAGGGCTCCGTCGATCGCGTCGTGCTCGACATGCTCGCCCCGTGGGAGTGCATCGACGTCGTCGCCGAGGCGCTGACCCCCGGCGGCGTCGTGCTCTGCTATGTCGCGACGGCGACCCAGTTGAGTCGCGTCGCGGAGTACATCCGCGGCACGGGACTGTTCACCGAGCCCGACGCGAACGAGACGATGGTGCGCGGCTGGCACGTCGAGGGACTGGCTGTGCGGCCCGATCATCGCATGGTCGCGCACACCGGCTTCCTGATCTGGGCGCGACGACTGGCCCCCGGAGCAGTCCTGCCCGAGGTCAAACGTCGTGCGTCGAAGTCGAGCTACGGCGACGAGGACGTCGAGCTGTGGACTCCCGGAGCGGTGGGGGACCGCCAGATCTCCGACAAGAATCTGCGCAAGCGCGTGCGCGAGGCGCAGAAGGCCGCCGACGGCGCGCGCATCGCCGCCGAGGGACGCGCGCCCGGCGAGACCACGTCTTCCACTTAGGATGTCCAGGTGCGCAGATTCCCACTGATCCCCGCGGCCGTCTCGGTTCTCGGCCTCGCCGCCGTCGGCCTCGTCGGGTGCACAGCGCCCTCGAGCGCGGCATGCGAGCGTCCTGACCTGGACCGTGCCGTCCTCGACGCGGTGACGGTCTCGACCGACATCGACACCGCCGCCGAGATCTCGGTGTACCCGCAGTTCCGTGCGACCGACATCGCCGTGCGCGACGTCGTGACGGGCGAGGGCATGGCGGTCGAGAACGACGGTCAGCTCGTCGGGCTCAACCTCACGATCGTGAACGGCCGCACGGGCGAGCCCGCTCTCGAGCAGGCCTACAACCCGATTCCGCTCACGGTGCTGCAGGGTGCGATCCCCGCTCTGCCCGAGATCCTGCACTGCGCGACCGAAGGCACCCGCACCGTCGTCGCACTCGCACCCGGTGACATCGAAGAGGGTTCCGCCACCTCGATCGGCATCGGCCCTGACGACTCCGCCGTCGCCGTCATCGACGTACGCACCGTGTACCGCGCCAAGGCCGACGGCGCCGATGTCTTCCAGTCCGGCTTCGGTCTTCCGAGCGTCGTGCGTGCGACCAACGGGCGTCCCGGTGTCACGATCCCGGACGCGGCGCCCCCGACCGAGGTCGTGGTGCAGACGATCAAGCGCGGCACCGGTCCCGTCGTGACGGGGGAGCAGCCCGTGCGCATCCATCTCACGGGCACCGTCTGGGAGACCCGCGAGGAATTCCAGTCGACGTGGGAGAGCGAACCGCCGTCCATCACGCTCGGCTCGTTCCTGCCGGCGCTCGATGAGGCGCTCGAGGGCGAGACGGTCGGCTCCCAGGTGCTCGTCGTCGTTCCGCCGTCGGAGGGCTTCGGAAACGAGGCGCAGGGCGCCGTCCCGGCGAACTCGACGCTCGTGTTCGTCGTCGACATCCTCGGGCTCGACGACGCACCGACGCAGTAGCCACGGCTCCGGCCCCGACCGCGGCACCGACCCTAAGATGAGGAGGTGCCCGCGAACGCCCCTGCCAAGAGTCCGCCCGAAGAGCGGCTGGTCAATCTCGTCGTGGCGCTGATGGCGACCGAGCAGGGGCTGACGAAGGACACGATCCTGCGCTCCGTCGCGGGGTACCGGGAGCAGGCGGATGCCGGTGCCTCCAAGGACGCGCTCGAGAAGATGTTCGAGCGCGACAAGGAGAACCTGCGCGGTCTCGGCATCCCGATCGAGACGATCGGCGACTGGGCGGATCCCGATGACCTGCGCGAAGCCCGGTATCGCGTGCCCACGGCGGAATACGAACTTCCGGAGGACATCGTCTTCACACCCGCCGAAGTCGCGCTCCTGACCCTCGCGGGCGGTGTGTGGAGCGAGAGCTCGCTGTCGGCCGATGCGCGCAGCGGTCTGCGCAAGATCCGGGCACTCGGGATCCCCGTGGACGAGCCGATCATCGGGTTCTCTCCGCGCATCAGCGTGCGCGAGCCGAGCTTCACCGCCCTGCAGCGGGCGATCGAGCAGGCGCGCGTCGTGCGCTTCTCCTATCTCAAGCCGGGCGAGAAGACCGCGCGCCGACGTCGCATGCAGCCGCTCGCGCTCGTCGAGTACGAGGCGCGCTGGCATGTGTACGGCATCGACACGGATGCCGCGGCCGAGCGCACGTTCCTGCTCTCGCGCATCGTGGGCGATGTCGAGCTGACAAGGGAGTCCTTCGATGCGACATCGCGTGAGCGGGCCGGCGAGCGCGCACTGACCGGCCTCAACGACGTCGCGGCGCGCAACGTCGCGCTGCTCGAGGTCACTCCGGGAACCGAAGCGGCCCTGCGGCTGGGTCGGCGCGCGACGCCGGCCGAACAGGGCATCCGCGTGTCGTTCGTCGACGTCCACTTCTTCGCCGACGAACTGGCCTCGTACGGCCCCGAAGTGCGTGTCGTCGAGCCGCACGATCTGCGCGAGCACGTCATCGCGCGGCTCGAGGCCGCCGCCGCCCTGCACGGAGCCGACCGATGACGCACCGTAAGCCGCTCGTCGCGACCGACCGCGCCGCCCTCCTGCTGCAGCTCGTGCCGTATCTCGTCGGCAAGGGCGAGGTCTCCGTCGCCGAGGCCGCCGAGGAGTTCGACGTCGACCCCGAGCAGATGCGTGGCATGGTCGAGAAGCTCACCGTCATCGGGCTGCCCGGCGACGGCGGATATTGGCAGATGGCGAACGATCTGTTCGACATCGACTGGGATCTGCTCGACCGGCACGGCGTCATCTCGATCACGAACGCCGTCGGTCTCGAGCGCGCGCCCCGGCTCACCGCCCGTGAGGCGGCCGCGCTGCTGGCCGGGCTGCAGCTGGCGCGCACGATCCCCGGCGTCGGCGACACCGAGCTGTTCTCGGCCCTGCTCGCCAAGCTCGCCCGCGGCGCGTCGGCGACGCCCGCCGACGTCATCGTCGCCCCGGGCCCCGTCGATGCCGTGCGCGACGTCGTCGCGGCGGCGCTGCAGCGGCGCGTCGCGGTGTCGTTCACGTACAAGGCTCCGGATGCCGCGCCCACGACCCGTACGGTCGATCCTGTCAAGGTCGTCATCGCGGACGGACAGTGGTACCTGCAGGGCTGGTGTCACCTGCGCGAGGGCATGCGCACGTTCCACCTCGACCGCGTCAGCGACCCCGAACTCACCGACATCGCCACGACCCACGGCGAGGACCGGGTGCCGGACTGGTTCGAAGAGGGCGAAGGCCGTGATGTCGTGACCCTGCGCTTCGCGCAGGACGTCGCCCCCCTCGTGGGCGACTACCTCGCCCGTGCGACGCTGAAGACGACCGACGGCGTGACGCTGGCGACGATGCGTGTCGCCGACGAGGTGAGCGTGCGCCGGCTCGTCACACGTCGCGGCGGCGCCGTCGAGGTCGTCGAGCCCGAAGCGGCCCGCCGTGCGGCGGCGGATTGGGCCGCGGCCGCACTCGCGCTCTACCGGTGACACCACCCGCGCAACTCGCCCGTCACGGGCGTCGCATAAAGTCGGCGGGGTTACACTGGGGCGACGACATCCTGGAAGAAGGACACTCATGGGAATCCAAGGCTGGCAGTGGCTCCTCATCCTGGCCGTGATCCTTCTGCTCTTCGGCGCGGCCAAGCTCCCGGCGCTCGCCAAGAGCATGGGCCAGTCGGCTCGCGTGTTCAAGGGCGAGATGAAGGCCATGAAAGAGGACGACAAGGCGACGGACTCCGCGACGACCAGCTCCGTCGCCGATCCGTCCCACTCTGTACCTGCATCACCGACCGAGAACTCCTCGAATTCGGGTGGGGCATCCAACCCCAAGCAGTAGTCGTCCGTGGTGACGGCTGAGCAACCGCACGCACGCGGACGCAGACCTTCGCGCCGTGACCGGCGGATGTCCCTGGGCGGCCATCTCGTCGAACTGAAGAACCGCCTCATCATCTGCGCCGCGGCGCTCGTGGTCGCGATGGTGGTCGCGTTCCTGATCACCGATCCGGTGCTTCACGTCATCACCGAACCCATCCGCATCGTCGCGGAGTCGCGCGGTGACGCGTCGCGCGTCGAGCTGATGTACAGCACCGTCACTTCGGGATTCGACCTCAAGCTCCGGATGGCCTTCGCGATCGGCATCCTGCTGTCCGCACCGATCTGGCTCTGGCAGATCTGGGCCTTCATCATGCCGGGGCTTCGCCGCAAGGAGATCATCTACACGGTGTGCTTCGTGTGCGCGGCCGTGCCGCTCTTCTTCGCCGGATGCGCGACGGGCCTGTATGTCATGCCCAACATCGTGAAGCTGATGGCCGAGTTCGTGCCCGAGGGGGCTGCGGCCTTCTACGACGCCATCTACTACTACGACTTCGTCTTCAAGCTGCTCGTGTTCGTCGGTGTGGCCTTCGTCCTGCCGATCTTCCTCGTCGCGCTGAACGTCGCCGGGGTCATGTCGGGCAGGGCGATCCTGAAGGGATGGCGGGTCGCGGTGCTCATCGCGGTCACCTTCGCCGCCATCGCCACGCCGCCCGCCGACGTCGTCACGACGCTCTTGCTCGCCGGCATCCTGATCCTGCTCTTCTTCGCCGCTGCGGGGCTGTCCATGCTGTTCGATCGGCGCAATGCCAAGCGCAACGCCACGCTGCTCGATCCGGAGGCACAACCATGAGCGACGTCGGTCCCGCCGAGCGCTATGCGCGGGCGCGCGAACGGTCTTCACGCGAGCGTCACAGTCCCGTGACGGCGGCGTTCGCGCAGGCGCAGCGCTTCGAGCTGGATCCGTTCCAGATCGCGGGATGCGAGGCACTCGAGGCCGGGCGCAGCGTTCTCGTCGCCGCACCCACGGGGGCGGGCAAGACGATCGTCGGCGAGTTCGCCGTGCACCTGGCGATGCGCGAGCCGGGCGACAAGGCGTTCTATACGACGCCCATGAAGGCCCTGTCGAACCAGAAGTTCCGGGAACTGCAAGAGGTCTACGGCGCCGACGAGGTGGGGTTGCTCACGGGCGACACCAACATCAACGGCAATGCGCGCGTCGTCGTCATGACGACCGAAGTGCTGCGCAACATGCTGTATGCCGACTCGCCCGCTCTGCGGGGCCTGCGCTTCGTCGTGATGGACGAAGTGCACTACCTCGCCGATCGCTTCCGCGGGGCGGTGTGGGAAGAAGTCATCATCCACCTGCCGCCCGCCGTGCGGCTCGTGTCGCTGTCGGCGACCGTGTCCAACGCCGAGGAGTTCGGCGACTGGCTCGACACGGTGCGCGGGGACACCGAGGTCATCGTCTCCGAGACGCGCCCCGTGCCGCTCGAGCAGCACGTTCTCGTGCGCGGTGACCTGCTGCCCCTCTTCGACGATCGGGCCGGGATCGCGACGGCGCAGGTCAACCAGGAGCTGCTGCGCATCCGGTCTGCGAAGGGCCCGGCGTTCACCGACCGTCGCCGAGGCCAGCGGCGTCAGCCACGCCCGCGGGACGCGCAGCGCGTCGAGCGGATCGACCGCCCCGAGGCGGTCGAGCTGCTGGGCCGGGCGAATCTTCTGCCCGCGATCTTCTTCATCTTCAGCAGGGCGGGCTGCGACGCCGCCGTGCAGCAGGTGCGTCGCGGCGGCGTGCGGCTGACCTCGCACGAGGAGCGTCTCGAGATCCGTGCGATCGTCGAAGAACGCACGCGCACGCTCCTCGACGAGGACCTCGAGGTGCTGGGGTACTGGCAGTGGCTCGACAATCTCGAGCGAGGCGTGGCATCCCACCATGCCGGTCTGCTCCCGGCGTTCAAGGAAGTCGTCGAGGAGCTGTTCCAGCGCAAGCTCGTCAAGGTCGTCTTCGCGACCGAGACGCTCGCGCTCGGGATCAACATGCCCGCCCGCACCGTCGTGCTCGAGAAGCTCGAGAAGTTCAACGGCGAAGCACGCGTCGCCATCACGTCGGGCGAGTACACGCAGCTGACCGGTCGCGCGGGGCGTCGCGGAATCGACGTCGAGGGGCACGCCGTCGTGCAGTGGACCGAGGGTCTGGATCCGCAGGCCGTCGCCGCCCTCGCCTCGCGACGGACGTATCCGCTCAACTCGAGCTTCCGCCCCACCTACAACATGGCCGTCAACCTGATCGATCAGTTCGGGCGCGCCCGCGCACGGCAGATCCTCGAGTCGTCCTTCGCGCAGTTCCAGGCCGACCGCGCCGTCGTGGGGCTCGCCCGCCAGGTGCGCGAGCAGGAGCAGTCGCTCGCCGGCTACGAGAAGTCGATGACGTGCGATCGCGGCGACTTCGCCGAATATTCCGGCATCCGTCGCGAGCTGAGCGACCTCGAGAAGCTCAACCGCAAGGACGCCACGGCCTCGCGGGCGACGCGCGACAAGCGCCAGCGCCAGATCTCGACCCTGCGCACACGCATGCAGCGGCACGCGTGCCACTCGTGTCCCGAGCGAGAGGACCATGCGCGCTGGGCGGAGCGGTATTGGAAGCTCAAGCGCACCGTCGGCAAACTGCGTCGCCAGATCGAGACGCGCACGGGGGCCGTCGCCCGTGTCTTCGACCGCGTCGTCGACGTGCTCAGCGAGCTCGACTACGTGCGGATCGAGGACGACGGCTCGACGACGCTCACGGGCGCGGGCCGTACCATGCGGCGCATCTACGGCGAGCGCGACCTGCTCGTGGCCGAGTCGCTGCGCCAGGGCATCTGGGAAGAATTGGATGCCGCCGCGCTGGCGGCGCTCGCGTGCTCGATCGTGTACGAGCCGCGCCGCGACGATGCGATGGCGGGGGAGCACGACCTGCCCCGCGGTCCCTTCCGCCAGGCTTTCGCCGACACGCTGACGCTGTGGCAGCGTCTGGACGATCTCGAGCGCGCGCACGAGTTGCCGGGATCCGAGCCGATCGCTGCGAGCCTTGCCCGCGCGATGGCTTCGTGGGCGAACGGGCTGCCGCTGGAGCGTGTCCTCGATCAGGCGGACATGGCGGCGGGAGACTTCGTGCGCTGGGCCAAGCAGACGATCGACCTGCTCGACCAGCTCTCGCTCGTGGCCGACGCGAAGCTCGCCCGCACGGCGCGCAAAGCCCTCGACGGCGTACGGCGCGGCATCGTGGCGTACTCGTCGGTGTGAGCGTTCGAATGCCGCCGACGCCCCGCACCCGCCCGCTGCTGCCCCTGTGGGCCGCGATCATCGTGTCCGCCGCGGGTGGCGCCATCCTCGATCTCGCCTTCCCGTCGGTCGGCTGGTGGCCGCTCGCGTTCGTCGGCGTGGGTCTGTCGCTCGTCGCGCTCATCGGCCGCGGCGCCTGGAGTGCGCTGCTGGTCGGTCTCGTGTTCGGCGCGTCGTTCTATCTGATCCACATCATGTGGATCACGCGCTACCTGGGCGTCGTCCCGTGGTTCGCCCTCTCGGGCATCGAGACGCTCTTCATGGGGGTCGGATCGATCCCGATCGCCCTGGCCTACCGATGGATGCCGCGGGCCCTTCCCGGGCGCTGGTGGCGCCTCATCGGGCTTCCCGCGCTCGTCGGCGCCCTGTGGACGGGGCGCGAACTGTTCATGGGCTCCTGGCCGTACACGGGATTCCCGTGGGGGCGCATCGGGATGAGCCAATCCGAGAGCCCGCTCGCGCACATCACGTCGTGGGTCGGCGTGGCCGGCCTCACGTTCCTCATGGTCTTCTTCACGGCGGCCGTGATCGAGTGGGTCCGGCTGCGGCGCTTCCGCGACGTGCGCACGGCGATCCCGTCCGCGGCCCTGGCCGTGCTGCTCGTCGCCGTCCCCGCTTTTCCCACGGCGGCTGCGGGCGACCTGAGGGTCGGCGCCGTGCAGGGCAACGGCCCGTCGGGATACTTCGACGAGCGCCCCCGCAATGCGGTGCTGAACGCTCAGCTCGCGGCATCCGCTCCGCTCTTCGGGGAGGACATCGACGTGCTGCTGTGGCCCGAGGGCGGGATCGACTCGGATCCGCTCGCGAACACGACGACCGCCTCGGTGCTCGACCGCCTTGCCGCGCAGGTCGACGCGCCGCTCATCGTGAACGCCGCGACGCAACGCGGTGACGACACGTTCAACACGTCGATGCTGTGGGTACGGGGCGAGGGCGCCGTTCAGCTGCACGACAAGGCCAACCCGGTGCCGATGGGGGAGTACGTTCCCGACCGGTGGTTCTTCGAGGCCATCGCGCCCGATCTCATCGGGCTGATCCAGCGCGAGTACACGCCGGGCTCGAACGCACCCTTCTTCGATCTCGATGGGATCGGCGTCGGGCTGGCGATCTGCTTCGACGTCATCTACGACGACGTCATCTGGCGGGGCGCGCGCGAGGGCGCCGAGGTGTACATGTTCCAGACGAACAACGCGGACTTCCGCGACACCGACGAGAACCTGCAGCAGCTCGCGTTCGCGCGTATGCGGGCGATCGAGACGGGGCGCGCCGTGGTGAACCTCTCCACGGTCGGAACGAGTCAGGTCATCGCGCCGGACGGCTCGACGATCGACGGCCTGCCGGCGGGCGAGGCGGGGCACATGGTGACCGACGTGCCGCTGCGGACGGGCTTCACGCCCGCCGTCGTCGTGGGCGGCTGGGTGCAGCTGGTCGTCGGCTGGGGCGGGCTGGTCGCCCTGATCGCCGTCGGTGTGCTGGCCCTGGTGTCTCGTCGCACAACGAAGACGACGCCGGCCCGAGGAGGGGCCGGCGTCGTCGAGTCGTAGTCAGCTCAGGCGCTGAGCTTCGTCTCACTCGCACCACGACGGGCGCGGATGAAGGCGAGACGCTCTTCGAGGAGCTCCTCGAGTTCGGGGATGGTGCGTCGTTCGAGGAGCATGTCCCAGTGCGAACGGGGAACCTTCTCTCCCGAACGGTCGACCGTGGCGGTCGTGTCGCCGATTCGACGGAGAGCCTCGGCGCCGCAGTGGCGGCATTCCCAGGCATCCGGCACTTCGGCGTCGACCGCGAAGGTCATGACGGTGTCACGCTCGCACGACGAGCACGCGTAGGCGTGCTGTGCGCGCTCATGAAAGACGACGCCCTCTTCGCTCTGTAGGCTCTGGGCGCCGAGGCGAATGCCGCGCAGGCTGCGATCTGCCATGGTGTGTGGTCCTCTCGACGGATATCAGGTCTAACGTCCTGACCTGGGTGGATCATCCGAACGGAGGCCTTCGGGGAGCCTTTCACAGTGGATGCTCAGCGGGTGCCTCAGAGACGCTCAGGCGAGGACGTCCAGAGCGATGTCGGCGCGGTCGGTGACGATGCCGTCGACGCCCAGATCGACCAGGCGGATCATCGCGTCGGGGTCGTTCACGGTCCACACGTGCACCTCCACACCGAGCCGGTGCGCGGCCTCGATGAAGCGGGGCGTCACGATGCGCACGCGCCCGTGCTGCTCCGGCACCTGCAGGGCGTCGATGCCGCGCAGGCTGCGCGAGACGACGGCGCGCGCGCGCAGGCGCACCCCTGCCACGACCCGTGTGATCGTCTCGCGGCCGGCAGAGGTCGCCGGCATGGTGTCGCCTCCGGCAGCGGCGATCGCGGCGAGCACGCGCCGGCGACGGGCGTCTGAGAAGCTCGCCACGAGCACACGGTCGGCATGCGGCGCTATCGCCGCGCCCATCGGTTCGGCGGCGGCTTCGGCCTTGACATCGAGGTTGAACCTGACGGTGGGGAAGGCGTCCAGCGCCTGCGCGAGCGTGACGAGTCCGCCGCGCTCGGACATGATCGTCTCGAGCTCGATCGATGTGACGTCCGCGATCTTGCGCGGGTCGCCCGTCACCCGAAGCAGGTCGTCGTCGTGGAACAGCACGACGACGCCGTCGCGAGTGACGTGGCAGTCCGATTCGACGATGTCGACGCCGGCCGCATGGGCGGCGGCGACGGCAGCGAAGGAGTTCTCGGCGACACCCAGGGCGGCGCTCTCGGGCGTCACGAGCCCGCGATGCGCCAGCACGCGGGGCCGCACGCCGGCGAGGAACGGGTGCCGGCTCGCCGTCACGTCACTCGTCCGCCGGCCGGCGGGTGGGCATCTCGGGGGATCGGGCTTCCGAGGCGATGTCGTCGGCCGCCGAGGCGGCCTCGCGTGCGGCGGCGACGGCGGCCGATGCCGCATCGCTCGCGCTCGACGTCGTCGACCGGGTCGTGCGCGGCCGCGGTGTCGCAGCATCCGCTCGTCCGCCGAACGCGTTGCCGATGCCCTTGAGCGCCTCGGTGAGCTCGCTGGGGATGATCCAGAGCTTGCTCGACGAGCTCTCGGCGATCTTGGGCAGCGTCTGGAGGTACTGGTAGGCCAGGAGCTTCTCGTCGGGCGCGCCGGCGTGGATCGCGTCGAAGACCATCTCGATGGCTTCGGCCTCACCCTGGGCGCGCAGGACAGCGGCCTGCTTGTCGCCCTCGGCGCTGAGGATCTCGGCCTGACGCCGGCCTTCGGCCTCGAGGATCTGCGACTGCTTCGATCCTTCGGCCGTGAGGATCGTGGCGCGACGCTCGCGCTCGGCGCGCATCTGCTTCTCCATCGAGTCCTGGATCGAGTGCGGCGGGTCGATCGCCTTGAGCTCGACGCGGTTGACGCGCAGGCCCCATTTGCCGGTCGCCTCGTCGAGGACGACGCGCAGCTGCCCGTTGATGTTGTCGCGGCTCGTGAGGGCCTCTTCGAGGTTCAACCCGCCGACGACGTTGCGCAGCGTGGTCGTCGTGAGCTGTTCGACGGCGCTCAGGTAGTTGGCGATCTCATAGGTCGCCGCGCGCGCATCGTTCACCTGGAAGTACACGACGGTGTCGATCGAGACGACGAGGTTGTCCTCGGTGATGACCGGCTGCGGCGGGAACGACACGACCTGCTCGCGCATGTCGACGAGCGGGCGGAGCCGATCCACGAACGGGACGAGCAGGTTGAGGCCCGGCTGCAGGGTGCGCTGATACCGACCGAGGCGTTCGACGACGCCCGCGTAGGCCTGCGGCACGATGCGGATCGAGCGGAAGACCACCACGATCACGAAGATCACCAGGACGACGAGCAGGACGATCACGAAGATCTGCCCGATGAACGCTCCGGGGTCAACCATCGGGGTTCCTTTCGATAGGGGAGGGGGATGCCGCAGGACCGACCTCGACGGTCGCGCCGAGGACGGCGAGCACGACCGCCCGCGAGCCGACGTCCAGGGGGGCCGACGCGTCGTCGGGGAGCTTCGCGGTCCAGGTCTCGCCGTTGTCCAGTCGTACCGAGCCGAAGCCGTCGACGAAGGGTGCGACGACGCGTGCGCCCATTCCGTACAGGGCGTCGACGTTCGTGCGCGCCGGATCGGCGCCGCGATGGAGGAGTCTGAGCAGCAGCGGCCTGATCGTGAAGAGCAGCAGCGCGGACAGCGCCGCCGCGAGGGCGATCTGCAGCCACCAGGGCCCGCCGAGCAGGTTGACGCCGAGCCCCCCGATGAGGGTTCCGGCCGCGAGCATGAGGAACGTGAACTCGAGCGTGAGCACCTCGATGACCACGAACAGCAGCGCGAGCACGAGCCAGGCGATCCACAGGTACTGCGTCAGATCCGGCAGCATCGCCACCCCCTCGGTCGCATGAGGGAACACTATCAACCCGAGGCCGCGCGAGGGCCGGTTGATAGGGTCGACACGTCCTTTCGAGCGACGCCCACAGCCCCATCCCGTCCAGGAGCAGCACCATGTCCCAGATCCTCGAAGCCGGCTCCTTGAGCGGCAAGACCGCGCTCGTGACGGGTTCTTCCCGCGGCATCGGCGCCGACACCGTGCGCTATCTCGCCGAGGCGGGCGCGAACGTCGTCATCAACTTCCGCAACAAGGCTCCGCGCGCCGAGAAGCTCGCGACGCAGCTGCGCGAGCTCGGCGTCGAGGTTCTCGTCGTCGGTGCGGATCTGACCGACACGGATTCGGTGAACGAGATGTTCGCCGCCGTGCAGCGCACCTTCGGAGGCCTCGACATCCTCGTGCTCAACGCCTCGGGCGGCATGGAGGCGGGCATGGCAGAGGACTACGCACTGCAGCTCAATCGTGACGCGCAGGTGCGAGTGCTGGATGCCGCGCTGCCGCTGCTCGGCGAAGGCTCGCGCGTCGTCTTCGTCACGAGCCACCAGGCGCACTTCATCCGCACGACGCCGACGATGCCCGAGTACGAGCCGGTCGCGCTGTCCAAGCGCGCGGGCGAGGACGCCCTGCGCGCGCGGATCCCCGAACTCGAGGCGAAGGGCATCGGATTCGTCGTCGTGTCGGGCGACATGATCGAGGGCACGATCACCGCGACGCTGCTCGAGCGGGCCAACCCGGGCGCGATCTCGTCACGTCGCGAGTCGGCCGGGCGTCTCTACAACGTGTCCGAGTTCGCCGCCGAGATCGCCCGGGCGGCGGTCGATCCTCTTCCCGATGACCACACGCGGCTCATCGGCGACACCGACTCGTTCGCGAAGGAGTGAGCATGCGGGCCACCGACATCGACAAGCTCATCGCGGTCGGTCGGCCCGACATCGCCCGCGACGGGTCGTTCGCGGTCTTCGCGACCTCGCGCCCTGACATCGAGGCGAATCGCGACGTCGGTCAGCTGTGGCGGGTCGACCTGCCGCAGGGCACCCCGCGCCGCCTCACGCGCGGCGTCGCCGACACGGCGCCCGCGCTCGCGCCCGACGACACCCGGATCGCGTTCCTGCGCGGTGACGAGAATGACCGGCCGCAGATCTTCGTCGTCGCGGCAGGTGGCGGAGAACCGGTGCAGGCGACGGACGCACCGCTCGGCGTCTCGGAGTTCGCGTGGTCGCCCGACGGCGCGCGACTGGCCTTCACGGCGCGCGTGCCGGAACCGGGTCGCTACGGCACCGTCGAGGGGCTGGATGCCGCGGCCGAGAGTCCGCGGCGGATCACGGGCGTGCGCTGGCACGCGAACGGCCTCGGCTATCTCGCCGATCGGCCGGCGCACGTCTTCATCGTCGCGGCGCCCCTGGTCGACAGCGAGCCGTTCTACGAGCCGGCGCCCACGGTGCTGCCCGACGGCGCAGAGCCTGCGGTCCGCCGGATGATCCCCGGGGAGCCCGCGCAGCTGACCGAGGGCGCGGCCTCTCACAGCGGGATCGTCTTCCGCGGAGAGAGCGTCCTCGCGGTCGTCGACGAGATCGAGCATGATCGCCGCGATCTGCGCTCGCGCATCGTCGCGCTCACGCCCGGCGAAGCGACGCGCGATGTGCTCAGGCCCGACACGGGCCTGTCGGTCAACGATCTCGCCGTGGCTCCCGACGGCACCGTGTTCGTGCTGGCGTCGGACGCGGGGGAGTCGGGCGTCGACTTCGTCGCTCCGGGGGTCGCACTGTGGATGCTCGGTGCGCGCGAACCGCGGCGACTCACCGATCCCGAGACGATCGACCTCGGTGAAGTCGGCAGCCACATCGGCTTCGACGGCGATGATCTGCTCGTGCAGGATCGCAGGCGTGGACGCGTGCGGCTGCTTCGCGTGACGCGATCGGGCGACGTATCCGAGATGCTCGGCGGCGACGTCGCCGTCGCGGGCCACGCGGCCGGCGCGGGGCGGATCGTCGCGGCTGTCGCGACGCCCCAATCGTTCGGCGAGCTCTTCGTGCTCGGTGATGGTCCAGCGCGCCCTCTGACGGCGTTCGGCGCCGCGGTCGCGGCATCCGGGATCGTGCTGCCGCATGAGCTCACGGTCGAGGGTCGCGACGGCACGCCCGTGCACGGATGGGTCGCGACGCCCGAGGGGGAGGGGCCGTTCCCCGTCATCCTGCAGATCCACGGTGGGCCATATGCCGCGTACGGCATGCATCTGTTCGACGAGACCCAGGTGCTCGTCGACGCGGGCTACGCCGTCGTGTACAGCAACCCGCGCGGCTCGGCGGGATACGGGCGGGCGCACGGGCGCAGCATCCGGGGCGCGATGGGCACTGTCGACCACCAGGACGTCATCGACTTCTTCGAGGGCGCACTGGCGGCCGATTCGCGGCTCGACGCGTCGCGCGTCGGCATCATGGGCGGATCGTACGGCGGCTATCTGACCGCCTGGATCATCGCGCACGACCACCGGTTCGCGGGCGCCATCGTCGAGCGGGGCTTCCTGGACCCGACGTCATTCCAGGGGACCAGCGACATCGGGTCGTTCTTCGGAGACGAGTACGTCGGCGTCGATCCCGCGGACATCGCCCGGCAGAGTCCGCTCGCCGTCGTGGGCGACGTGCGCACGCCGACGCTCGTCATGCACGCCGAACTTGACTACCGGTGCCCTCTCGAGCAGGCGACGCGGTACTACTCCGCGCTCAAGCGTCAGGGGACACCGGCCGAAATGCTCATCTTCCCGGGGGAGAACCACGACCTGACGCGTTCGGGTCGTCCGCGGCATCGGGTCGAGCGGTTCGGCGCCGTGCTCGGCTGGTGGGAGCGGATGCTGCCGGCTCGGTGAATGCGAACGGTCCCCGGCGTGCGCCGAGGACCGTTCACACGAGAAGCCGTGTCAGGCGATGCTCTTGAAGGTGAAGGCGCGGATGACCTGCACGATTCCCAGCACCACGAACGAGATGCCCAGCAGCAGCCAGAGCACCATCGAGCCCCACAGCGGCGAGAACAGCAGGACGATGCCCGCGATGATGCTGAGGATCGCGAAGAAGATCGTCCACGCCTTCGATGCGGCGTCGGCGAGGGTCGTGAGCGAGATGATGCCCTCGATGATCCAGGCGATACCGACGAACAGGCCGAGGAACAACGCGAACCAGGCCGTGGCGGTCGCGAGATTCAGCAGCGCCACGATGCCGGCGATGATGTACAGCACGCCGAGCAGGATGTGGCCGACCCGCGACCATCCGCCCTTCGTCTTGGAGAAGATGCCGAGACCCGCGTAGACGAGGCCCGCGGCGATCGCGTAGATGGCGATGATCGCGACGACGACGAACGCCGTCCAACCGGGCCAGACGAGGATGAGGACGCCGGCGATCACGGCGAGGAGGCCACCGAGGCCGAGCGCGGTGCGAATACCGTTGACGGCCGACTTCGCGACAGGGGTTTCCGTGGACATGGGAGTGTCCTTCCTGGGAGATTCCTGGAATAGGGGCGCCTGAAGTCTAGACCCTGACTTCAAGGTTTGATGCGGTGCGACGCAGGGCGTGTCGTGGCATCCGTTCGCGTCACGCGAGGAGGAATGTCGCGAGGAGGATGACGGGCACGCATCCGACCGTTGTGAGGAAGATCGTGTCGCGTGAGATGGTCTCGCCGACGTTGTAGCGCTGCGAGTAGTTGAAGACGTTCTGGGCGGTCGGAAGAGCGGCCAGAACGACGACGACGAGCACGTCGAAGTCCGGCATGCCGAAGACGAACTTGCCCACCGCCCAGGCGACGACGGGCATGACGACGAGCTTGAGGGCCGTCGCGAGCACGATGTCGCGGCGTCGACCCGACGCGCCGAGCACGCGCTGGCCGTACAGCGAGATGCCGTAGCTGATGAGCAGCACCGGCACGCAGGCGTTGGCGACGAGGATCGCGGGCTCCATCACGATCGGAGGCAGCTCGAGTCCGCTCACCGAGACGAGCGTGCCCAGCACCGAGCCCAGCACGATGGGATTGACGGCCGTGCGCCCGAGCGTGCGCCACAGCGACGCGCGCCCCGAACTGACGGCGTCGAGGATCGTGAGCGAGATCGGCGTGAAGATGAGCAGCTGCAGCAGGATGACCGGCGCGGGGAACGCGGCGCTGCCCAGCAGGTACAGCGAGAGCGGGATGCCGATGTTGTTCGAGTTCACCTGGCCCGCGCTCAGCGCTCCGATGAGGGTTTCGCCGACGGAGCGGCGCCAGGTCAGGCGCGCGATCACGACGTAGACCGCCATGACCGCGAGGGCGGCGATGGCCGAGACGGGCAGCAGGGCGGAGAAGAGCATCGCGACGTCGGCCTGTGCGAGCACGACGAACAGCAGGAACGGCGACAGGACGAAGAACGTCAGGCGCGCCAGCACCGGCCGCGCGTGCTCGCCGAGCAGATCTATGCGTCCCAGGATCCAGCCGACCAGGATCGCGACGCCGACCACGACGAATCCCGTCAGCGAGTCGAGCATGATTCGAGGGTAGGGGTGCCAGGAGCCGGGGCTGCAATCGCGTCCCACTCGGTGACGCGTCGACGCGGGCGAGGATTTCTTCCTGGCCTGGTGGCTATCATCGCCGTCGACGACACTCAGGCTGCGCTGGCATCAGCCGCGTGGCGTCGTTTCGGTAAAGGGCGACACGAAGCCGGCCTCACCTTCGGCGACTGCTTCTCGTACGCGTTGTCACGGCATCTGGGCGTCCCTCTGCTCTACAAGAGTCAGGACTTCTCGCGCACCGATGTCGCTTCCGCGATGTAGCCGATAATGCACATTATGTCAGTACGCGGATGACGTCTTCCGTTGCGTGCGCTCTCCCGCGCAACTCGCGCTGCGGGTTCTCATCGTCCAATGGTCCGTCCGCGAGTACTGACTGTGGCCGGTCATGATTACGTCGGGTCACCAGTAACCTGCGGTTGTGACCTCGTGTTACCGATCGCGCGCTTCCTCACGCTGGTCGGACCTAACGTGACCGATATGACTCTTCTCGACACCTCCGTCGCTCAGACCACCGCCGATGACCGTGCCGCACGGCTCACCGCCGCCGCTGACTCCTGGAACGAACGCATCGCTGCCGACGCCAACAGTGCCCGCCTCACTTACCGTGTCAGCGGAGAAGGATCCGGCTCGGTTGCGAGCGTCATCCGCGCGGGCAAGCATGAGTTCGTCGTCGACGAGCCCGCAGCGCTGGCTGGCGACGACGTCGCGGCCAGCCCCGTCGAGTACGCCCTCGGTGCGCTGATCTCGTGCCAGATCGTCGTCTACCGCCTCTATGCGCAGGCGCTCGGCATCCAGGTCGATGACATCCGCGTCGACGCCGAGGGCGACCTCGATGCGCGTCGGCTGTTCGGCATCGACGAGACCGTGCGCGCCGGGTTCAGCGATGTGCGCCTGAACATCCGCATCGACGGTCCCGAGACGCAGGAGCGCTACGACGAACTGAAGAACGTCGTCGACGCGCACTGCCCCGTGCTCGACCTCTTCGCGAACCCGACGCCGACCAGCATCACCGTCGCGAAGGGCTGATCGGCCGCCTCTCCCCCGTGTGGACGATCATCATGGTCGCATGACGTCGGTCGTCATTTTCGTTCATCGATTCGGGACGTAGGTGAGCGCGACGGCTCCCGAGTCGAACTCCACGCGACCCACGAGCGCGAGATCCAGCGGTGCGGGCAGCCCGTCGAACAATCGCGGACCGTGTCCCGCGATCCGCGGCAGCACGATGAACTCGTACTCGTCGATGAGGCCCCACCCCGCCAATGCCGTCGGAAGCGTCACTCCACCCGTGTAGAGGCTCTCGCCGGGCATCTCCTTCAGCCGCTGTACTTCCCGTCGCAGATCGCCGCGAAGAAGCTGCGCATTCCAGTCGACTGAGGTCAGAGACGAGGACACGACGAACTTCTCTGCGGCACCGATCGTCTCCGCGAACGGGTGGGTCCATTCAGGCATGTCGTCCGATATCGGGGCCCGCCAGGCACCCTCCATCATCTGATAGGTCACGCGACCGAGGATCAGGGCGTCGGCACGTGCGATGATGTCCGTCGCGTAGCGGTGGCTTTCCGGATCGGGAACCCCCTCCCGATGGTCGACGCAGCCGTCGAGCGTGACGTTTATGGAGTACCTGAGCGTGCGCATGCGAGGAGACTACGATGCGGATGCTGCGCGATAAAGGCCGCGTGCGCAGCATCCGATCACGGCGAGGCCTCTGCCGCTGCTCGCCGAATTGCACAGCCGCTCCGCCCGCGTACGAAAGATGACGTTCGGAGACGTCGCGTATCGCCGTGTTACGAGCGCCTTGAGCCGGCTTCGCCGCGCTCCCTAGCGTGACGAGGGCGCTCCTCCCCCTGAGCAGCGACTCGAGAAAAGGACTCCCCCATGTCACGCCACTCCACCCGTGTCACCGCGCTCGCGGCCACGGCCGCACTCGCCGTCGGCGGCATTCTGATCGCGCCCGGCGCGGCATTCTCCGCCGAGGACGACGACGTCCGACTCTTCACGCTCGACGGCGACGACAGCGCGGCTGCGGGTGACCTGGACGTCATCGGATCCGACGCGCACGGCCTCATCGTGCTCGGCGACGCGAGCACCGAGGCACTGCTCGCGGACCGCGGCGTCACGCCGGTCGCCGTAGCGCCGTACGCCGCAACGATCGGCGGCGACACTGCAGCCGTCTTCCGCGCGGCCCGCTCCGCTGTCGCCGCGACGAACTACCCGGTTCCCGAGCGTCTCTCCGGCACGGAGTACGAAACGTACTTCGGCGGATACCGCACGGTCGATGCGTACACCGAGTTCGCGCACGACATCGTCGAGGCCTACCCCGAGGTGGCCGAACTCGTCGACTTCGGAGACTCGTGGCTGAAGACCCAGGACCGCGGCGGCAACGACCTGCTCGCCGTGCGCCTCACGGCCGACGTCGCCGACCAGCCCGCGCCGACGGACGGGCAGGAAGGTCGTCCGCGCTTCGTGCTCGTCGCCCAGGCGCACGCGCGCGAGGTCATCACGAGTGAGCTCGCGTGGCGCTACGCGACCGAGCTGCTCGACGGCTACGGCTCCGACCCGCAGGTCACGGCACTGCTGGACAGCACCGAGGTCTGGATCAACTTCCAGAACAACCCCGACGGTGCCGAGCTCGTCGAAACGGCGCTCGCGACCTCTCCGGTTAATGCCAACGGTGACGCCACTCCCCCGAACACGTCGAAGGCGTGGCAGCGCAAGAACGTCAACGACACGCTGTTCGCGCCGACCAGCGACAGCTGGAGCAGCCAGCAGCCGGGTGTCGACCTGAACCGCAACTGGGCCTTCCACTGGGCCGAGGCCTCGACGAGCTCGAACCCCAACGCGGGCACCTATACGGGTGTGGCACCGCACTCCGAACCCGAGATCCAAGCACTCTCGGGCCTGCTCACCGACCTGTTCGGCTCGTTCACGGCCGAGAACACGCAGGCGGCGCCGGATACGCGCACCGGCACGTACGTCAACCTGCATTCGTACTCCGACTACGTCATCTACCCGTATGCCTACTCGGCCACCGATGCCGTTCCGAACCTCGAACCGATCAAGGCGAACGCGTTCCGCCAGTCGTACGCCAACGGGTTCGCCACGGGCAAGGCGGGTGAGATCCTCTACAACAACTCGGGCAACGACATCGACTGGATCTACTCGCAGCTCGGTGTGCCCGCGTACACCTACGAGATCGGCACGTCGCGCACGGGCGGATTCTTCCCGTCCTACACCCGCGTCGACGAGTTCTGGAACAAGGTCGCTCCCGGCATCCGCTATGCGGCCGAAGCCGCCTACCAGCCCTACACCGCGGGCCTGGGCGGGGTGATCGACCACGTCGCGGCTGATCGCGCCGAGAACGGCGATATCACGATCACCGGCGTCGCCAGCGATGACCGTTACGGCGCCGAGCCGCGGTCGGCCGAGCGCCGCCCGGCCGTCACCGACATCGTCGCCGTCGAGGCGGCGCTCGCCGCCGACCGTGCGTCGATCGGTGAGACCGCGCCGCTCACGCTCGACGGCACGGGGCACACGGTGGGCTTCGCCGGCAGCATCCCCCTGACCGCCGACAACGCCGACGACCGGTCCGTGTTCGTCAGGGCCAAGAACGGCAGCGGTCAGTGGGGTCCGTGGCGCGCAGCCGTCGCACCGGCGCAGCTCCCCGTGACGGTCGAGGTCACCCCGCGCACTCTCGCCGGCAAGGGCTATGTGTCCATCGCCGTGACCAACGACGCGGACGTTCCGGTCGACGTCGTCGTGACGACAGCCTTCGGCGGCAAGTCGTTCGCGAAGGTCGCACCGGGCAACACGGCGGCTGTCTCGGTGAACACGCGCCTCGTGCAGGTGCCGGCTCACTCGACCGACGTCTCTGTCTCGGGCGTGGTCAACGGCCGCGCCGTCACCGAGACCGATTCGACCTGGCACCCGGCGTACAGCACGCGCTGACGCCGACACCGAAGGGAGGGGTGCGCACCCGCGCGCCCCTCTCCTCTGTCGTTGGCACCGTGCCCACGCGGCAGGGGGATGATGGATCCATGCCCGCCGCTCACCGCCCCGGTCTTCGGGTCGACTCGAGGATCACGATTCCCGAGTCCGAGCTGTCGTGGCGCTTCTCCCGATCGTCCGGTCCCGGCGGGCAGGGTGTCAACACCGCCGACTCCCGGGTCGAACTCGTCTGGGACGTCGCCGGCTCAGCCGTTCTCTCGCCGCTCCAGCGCGAGCGGGTGCTCGACCGGCTGAGCGGGCGGCTCGTCAACGGCGTGGTCACGGTCGTCGCATCCGAGTATCGCGCGCAGCTGCGCAATCGGGATGCCGCGCGCACGAGGCTGGCAGAGCTCGTGGCCGACGCGGTTCGCCCGCCCGCGCGTGCGCGACGGACGACGAAGCCGACGCGAGGCTCGAAGGAGCGGCGCCTGGCGCAGAAGAAGCGCCGCACCGACGTCAAGAAGCTGCGCCGTCCGCCCACGGACTGACCGTCGGTGGAGAGCGGCACCGTGCCTGGCGGCGGCGGCACTGCGACAGTGTGCGACGATGCTTGCGATGGACGAGACGACCCGAGAAGAGCTGCGGATGCTGCGTGCCCGCGCCTACGGGCGTGAGGCCGACATCGATGTCGACCCCTCGGCGCAGCACCGGCTCGAAGAGCTCGAGCGCCTCGCGCGACCGACGCAGCGGCGGACCGATACGGACGAGCACGTCGACACGACGGATCCCTCGCGAGAAGACGCGCCGGTCGTCGAGGTCGTACCGGCTGCTGCGGAGAGCTCCCTGCCGTCCGCACCCGGTGACGACATCCCTCCCCGGCCGTCACTCCCCCGGCGCACGCTCGCGCTGTGGATCGCCTCCGTCGTCGTCGCGCTGCTGGTGGGCGTCGCGGCGACGGTCGGGGTCTCCGGCATCTCGGCCCTCGGCGGCGGCAGCGTGCGGCAGGTCGCGACGCTGCACGCGATCGACGATTTCGACTGGCCCGAGTTCGTCGGGGTCGCCGGTACGGGCTCAGCCGGCTACGACGACTTCTACGGCCTCACCCCGCTGCGCCCCAGGGGCGGGTACTTCGCCGGCGGCGTCGAGCAGGAATGCCTGCTCGTGGTGTTCACCGAGGACATCGAGACGGGCGCCGAGTACCCGCAGGGCGGCATGTTCTCGGGCTGCGGCACGGGCGCCTTTCCCGCGACGCTGCAGTTCCCGGTAGATGCGGGCCTGCCCGACGAACTGCGGGAGCGGTTTCCCGAGGGCAGCGCCCTGCAGTTCGTCCTCGACGGCGACCGTGTCGTCGTCTTCTCCGACGCCGGATGAACGGCGGGTCAGATCACGTCGTCGTCGGCCCGCGTCGTCCGACGCGTGACCTGCTCGCCCACGGTGGGATCGACCGAGGTGCGGGTCACGGAGTCGGTCTGCCGGCGACGGGCCAGCAGAATCAGCCCGATGATGAACACGAGCGCGCCCGCTCCCATCAGGATGTAGCCGATGAGGTCGAGATTCACCCACTCCACCTCGACGTTGACGGCGAACGCGAGGATCGCGCCGACGACGAACAGCAGTACTCCGGCACCGATGCTCATGATTCTCCCTCCCGGAACGCGTGACGTGTTCCGTTCTCGACCGATCGTCCGGGATGCCGCACCTCACGCCAACCGCTTGACAGGCCGTCCGCCGGTCGATTAGGGCGCGGTCTCGTGTCGGCGGCGGGCGCTAACGTGTCCGCCATGACACGCGCCATCTTCTCCACCGCGACCACGCTCAACGGCTTCATCGCCACCGACGACGACTCGCTCGACTGGCTCTTCGCGGCGCCCGGCGGCGAGGGCGGCGATGCCGATTTCCAGTGGTTCCTCGACGGCATCGGCGTGCTCGTGCAGGGGTCATCGACCTACGAGTGGGTCGTGCAGCACGAAGATCTGGTCGCGCACCCCGAGAAGTGGCCCGCATATTACGGCACGAGACCGACTTGGGTGTTCACGACTCGCGATCTGCCGTCGATTCCCGGGGCTGATGTGCGCTTCGCGTCCGGCGATGTGCGGGAATCCTGGCCGGCGATCGTCGAGTCGGCGGGCGACCGCGACGTCTGGATCGTCGGGGGCGGCGACCTCGCGGGGCAGTTCGCCGACGCCGGGTTGCTCGATGAGGTCCGGCTCTCGGTCGCTCCTGCGACGCTGCGGTCGGGCAAGCCGCTGCTGCCGCGTGCCCTGGGCGCCGACGTGCTCGAGCTCGTCGCCGTCCGTCAGGCCGGTGCGTTCGCCGAACTCACCTACTCCGTGCGGCGGGTGCGCCCCACGGAGGAACCTCGATGACCCTCAGCCCGGCGACGGGGCGACCTCGGTCCAGGCGCCGAACTTCGGCTCGCGGCCGTCGCCCGACGAGGTGCCCGAGAGGCGGCGCCGCAGCCACGGGCCGACGTGCTCGCGATAATAGGCCGCGCCGCGTGCCCCCGTCGCCGCGGCGGTGGGCAGCGACCACCACTCCTGGGGCGGCTCGAAGCCGAGCGCCGTGAGCACGCGCGCGGCGACCCGGTGGTGCCCGCGCGAATTCATGTGCAGCCGGTCCTCCGACCAGTACGGCGCCGTGGACAGCTCGAGGTCGGGCCAGTTGAGGGCCCGGACGATGTCGCGTCGATCGGCGATGTGCGCGACGACAGCGGCCGACAGCACATCACCGCGCCGCTGGATGACCCGCCGCAGCGGCAGCTGTCCGGACGGGTTCGCGCCCGACAGCAGGATCAGCCGCACGCCCTCCTCGTCGCACCGGCGGATGACCCTGTCGAAGGCCGACAGCACGTGCGCCATGCTCGTGCGCGGGCGCAGCATGTCGTTGCCTCCGCCGTTGAACGACAGGTGCGTCGGCTTCAGGGCGAGTGCGGGTTCGAGCTGCTCGTCGACGATGGGCCACACGAGCTTGCCCCGGATCGCGAGATTGGCGTAGGAGATCGGCCGGCCCGCGGCATCCGCCCACCCTTGAGCTGCGAGGTCGGCCCAGCCCCGAACACGACCGTCGGGAAGGTCGTCGCCCACGCCTTCGGTGAACGAGTCGCCGATGGCGACGTAGCGAACGGAGGTCACCGCACCAGCGTACGGCCGCTCACCGGTCATCGAGTGCGCGTCCGCGCCGATCGACGAGACCCCACGCGGCGGCGGCCGCCACGATGAAGAACACCGCGAACAGCACGAAGAGCAGCGGCGCCCCGCCCGCGAGGAGCAGCGGCGGCACGCTCAGCGGCGCGATGATCGACGCGATTCGCCCGACGCCGGCGGCCCATCCCGATCCGGTCGCGCGCAGCGACGTCGGGTACATCTCGGGTGTCACGGCGTAGAGCGCTCCCCACGCGCCGAGGTTGAAGAACGACAGCGCCATGCCCGCCGCGATCACGGCACCCTCGGTCGTCGCCGTGCCGAAGAAGACCGCCGCGGTGGCCGAGCCCACGAGGAACACCGACAGGGTCGCCCGGCGACCCCACACCTCGATGAGCCACGCGGCCACGGCATAGCCGGGCAGCTGCGCGAGCGTGATGATGAGGGTGAACCCGAACGAGCGCACGAGGTCGTAGCCCTGCGAGACGAGGATCGACGGAATCCAGATGAAGGCGCCGTAGTACGAGAAGTTCACGCAGAACCACACGACCCACAGGCTGAGGGTCCGCACGCGGAACTCCCGCGCCCAGAGCGCCCCGAGACGCGACGAGAGCGAGGTCGCGACAGGGGCGTCCACGACGCTGAGGGTGACGGTCGGTGAGGCGACGCCGGCGGAGCGCTCGAAGGAGCGCACGATCTCCTCCGCACGCGCGTGCTTTCCGCGCCGGTTGAGCCACCGCGCCGACTCAGGGAGCCCCCACCGCACGATGATGGCGTAGGCCGCGGGGATGGCGCCGAGCGCGAACGCCCAGCGCCAGCCGTCATCCGAGCCGGGGATCACGAGGAAGCCGATGAGCGCCGCCGCAGTCCACCCCACGGCCCAGAACGCCTCGAGGATCACGATGAGCCGCCCGCGCATGCGCGCCGGGGCGAACTCGCTCACGTAGGTCGATGCGACGGGCAGCTCCGCGCCGAGTCCGAGTCCGACGAGGAATCGCAGCACGAGCAGCGCGGCCAGACCCCCGACGAGCGCGCTCGCCCCCGTCGCGAGGCCGTAGACGAGCAGCGTCGCGGCGAAGACCTGGCGGCGCCCGAATCGATCGGCGAGCAGGCCGCCGACACTCGCCCCGATCGCCATGCCGATGAAACCCACCGACGCGATCCACGCCGTCTCGCCCGGCTGCAGCGACCACTGCGCGGCCAACGCCGCGATGACGAACGAGATGAGGCCGACGTCCATCGCATCCAGCGCCCAGCCGAGCCCCGACCCGGTGAGCACGCGCAGGTGACGCTTCGTGAACGGCAGTGCGTCGAGACGCTCGGGGATCGTGGCGGCATCGGTCATATCGTCATGCTACGGATGCCGCGCACGCCTCACGACAGCATGTCGCGCACGAGCGGGACGACTTTCGATCCGTACAGCTCGATCGAGCGCATCATCTTCTCGTGCGACAGCGTTCCCGTCGAGAACTTCATGTCGAAGCGCTGCACGCCGAGCGTGCGCACCGTGTCGGCGATCTTCCGCGCCACCGTCTCGGGTGAGCCGGCGTACACGGCGCCCTCCGGTCCGACGTCGTGCTGGAATCGCAGTCGGTTGTAGGCGGGCCACCCGCGCTCGCGCCCGATGGTGTTGTTGAGGGATTCGAAGCCCGGGTAGGCCTCGTCCCACGCCTGCTGGTCGGTTTCGGCGACGTGTCCCGGCGAGTGCACGCCGATCGGCAGCGTCTCGCGGCCGAACGATGCGAGCGAGCGGTGGTACAGGTCGACGAACGGGCGGAAGCGTCCCGCCGGTCCGCCGATGATGGCGAGCATGAGCCCGTAGCCGTATCGCGCCGTGCGAACGACGGACTCGGGTGATCCGCCCACCCCGACCCATGCCTTGAGGCCGTTCTCGGTCTTGGGGTAGACGTCTGCGTCCTGCAGCGCCGCGCGGGTCGTGCCGTTCCAGGTCACCGGCTTTTCGGTCATGAGCTGCGAGAAGAGGTCGAGCTTCTCGTCGAAGAGCACCTCGTAATCGCTCAGGTCGTAGCCGAACAGCGGGAACGACTCGATGAACGATCCGCGACCGAGGATGACCTCGGCGCGTCCGTTCGAGACGGCGTCGAGCGTCGCGAACCGCTCGTACACGCGCACGGGATCGTCGCTCGAGAGCACCGTCACCGCGGTTCCGAGATGGATCGAGGACGTGACGGATGCTGCCGCCGCGAGCACGATCTCGGGACTCGATACGGCGAACTCAGGACGGTGGTGCTCCCCCACGCCGAAGAACGACAGCCCGACCTCGTCGGCGCGGACCGCCTGGGCGACGACCTGCCGGATCGTCTCCGCGTCCGACACGGGCGCGCCGGTCTCATCCGTCGTGATGTCGCCGAACGTGTCGAGTCCGAACTGGATATCCGTGGTCATGCGTGCACTCCTTCATTCACATGAATGCAAACCGATCCCCTTGCCGGCGCATTCCCGCGGCGTAGAGTGGGCGCGTGGCCATCTTCGCGGATCGGGTCGATGCCGGCGAGCAGCTGAGCGACGCGCTCACCACGTGGGCGCGGACGGATGCGGTCGTGCTCGGCATCCCGCGTGGCGGCGTCGTCGTGGCCGCTGTCGTCGCGCGGCGACTCCAGCTCCCCCTCGATGTCGCGGTCGTGCGCAAGCTCGGTGCTCCCGACCGCGAGGAATACGCCGTCGGCGCGATCGCCGAGGGCGTTCGCATCGTCCACGACGACGTCCTGCGGGACGGAAACGTGACTGACGAGCAGCTCGCGAGCGTCGAAGCGCGCGAGCGGATCGAGCTCGATCGACGGAGCCGGGCGTTCGGGGCGGCGCCGCTCGACCTCACCGACCGCACCGTGCTCATCGTCGACGACGGCGTCGCGACGGGAGCGACGATGAACGCCGCCTGCCGGTCGGCGAAGGCCCGCGGCGCGGCGCACGTCGTCGTGGCGGTTCCCGTGGCGCCGCGCACGTGGCGACCGGATGCTGCCGCCGACGAGTTCGTCTGCCCGCATCGCGAGAGCGAGTTCTGGGCTGTCGGACCGTTCTACGACGACTTCACCCAGACGAGCGACGACGAGGTCATCCGGCTGCTGCGAGACGATCCGTCCGGCATGGTCAGCGACTGAGCGCCGAACGCAGCGTGTCCAGCCCCACACCGCCGACGTCGAGGGCGCGCTTGTGGAACGCCTTGATGTCGAACGCGTCGCCTTGGCGGGTGCGCACGTCGTCGCGCAGCTGCTCCCAGATGCGCTGACCGACCTTGTACGACGGTGCCTGCCCGGGCCAGCCCAGATAGCGGTTGACCTCGAACTGCACGAACTCGTCGGGCATGTTGACGTTGCTGCGCATGAAGTCGAGCGCGTAGTCGTGGTCCCATGTGCGCTGCCCGTCGAGCCGCGGCTTCTCGAGGTGCACGCCGATGTCGAGCACGACGCGGGCGGCGCGCATGCGCTGGCCGTCGAGCATGCCGAGCCGGTCGGCGGGGTCGTCGAGATAGCCGAGCTCCTGCATGAGGCGCTCGGCGTACAGTGCCCAGCCCTCGGCGTGGCCGCTCGTGCCCGCGAGCAGGCGGCGCCACGAGTTGAGCTGCGCACGGTTGTAGACCGCCTGCGCGATCTGCAGGTGGTGGCCGGGAACGCCCTCGTGATAGACCGTCGTCAGCTCGCGCCACGTGTCGAACTCGGTGACGCCCTCGGGCACCGACCACCACATGCGGCCGGGGCGCGAGAAGTCATCGGTCGGACCCGTGTAGTAGATCCCGCCTTCCTTCGTCGGTGCGATCATGCACTCGAGACGGCGGATCGGCTCGGCGATGTCGAAATGCGTGCGCCCGAGCTCGTCGACGGCGCGGTCGCTCGTCTGTTGCATCCAGGTCTGCAGCGCCTCGGTGCCGTAGAGCTTGCGCGACGGGTCCTGCTCGAGCAGGGCGACGGCCTCTTCGACGGATGCACCGGGGGCGATCTCGTTCGCGATCGCGGTCTGCTCGGCCACCATGCGGGCGAGCTCTTGAATCCCCCACTCGTAGGTCTCGTCGAGATCGATCGTCGCCCCGAGGAACCGACGCGAGTTGAGGGCGTAGAGCTCGCGACCCACGGCGTCCTTCTCGGTCGCGGCCGGCGCGAGCTCGGTCGAGAAGAAGTGGGCGAGGGCATCGTAGGCGACGCGCGCGGCGCCCGCCCCGTCGGCGATCTCGCGCGCGAGCGACGCGGGAAGCTGCCCGTCCGCCGGGGCCGCCTCGGCGGCGAACTCCGCGAAGAACCCGTTGTCGGCCGTGTAGCGCGCGATCTGGGTCACGCACTCGACGACCTGGCGACGCGCGGGCACGACCCCCTCGGCGATGCCGGTGCGCAGCGTCTCGATGTACCCGTCGATCGCGGCGGGCACGGCGCCGAGCCGCGTCGCGATCGTCGCCCAGTCCTCGGTCGTCTCGGTCGGCATGAGGTCGAACGTCGAGCGGATGTCCTGCACGGGCGAGGCGATGACGTTGACGTCGCGCAGGTGCTGCCGCGCCTCGTGCAGCTCGAGGTCGAGTTCGAGCTCGCGCGCGAGGTCTTCTTTCGTGACGGCGTCGATCTCGTCGGACGGCTCGGTGCGGCGCAGTTCCGCGAGCGTTGCCCGCGTCGCCTCGACACGGGCCTCGTGGCCGGCGGGTGAGAAGTCGGCGAGTCGGCCGTTGTGTTCGAACCGGCCGATGTAGGTCGCGACCGACGGGTCGAGCTCGGCGTAGGCGTCCACCCACGCGTCGGCGATCTCGTCGATCGGGGTGGGGGTGCGTGCAGTGTCGGTCATGGCATCGAGCCTAGTGCGGGCGCAATCCTTGGTCTTTGGCGCCAGGGTATTGCCCGACTCCGCCAGTCGGCACGCTGGACGCCTATTCTACGGAACCGTCTGGTAAGGAGTCCAGGGAATAGCCTTGAGCGAGTATGAGCCCGAAGCTTGATAGCCGAGTCCCGTCCCCGACGTGCGGTAGTTGCCAGCGCCGCAGTTCCCACTAACCGTCACAATATGCAAAATGACGGGTGACCCGTTGTAGACAGCGTTGGTGAAGGAGCACAGCGCTGTCCCTCGCACCAGCCCGGCATCCGCACCCAGTTGTCCTGTCGGGGACGATGCGCCCGTCGTACGCTTGACGTGCACTCCCCCGTATGCTGTGCTTCCTGTGTTAGTGGTGTAGGCCCTTGCCTGATACGAAGTGGGGCTACCGAACGTTTGCCAACTGGAGTATGTAATGGCGTGGGCGGCGCCACTTCCCAACCCGACTATCAGTCCGGCAAGCAGAGTCACTCCAAGCCCGACGCCCACTCGTCGTCTGGCACGATCATTCATGGTGCGGTCACTTCTCATCGGATTCTCCCTCGCCCACGATCGCGCCACCGACCTTGAACTCGCCTACTTGCGTGACGCCATCTGTCAAATAGACGGGGATCATGCGGGTCGTTGGCTGCAGTTTTGCGGCCTCCTCGGGGGTTAGTTCCTCGTCCATCCGAGGTGCAGCGAGGTCAGCTGTGTAGACGTACCCGATCTGTCCGTTGGTTGCGATCGCTTCAACAAGAACGAGTCCCTCAGCCTCGCCTCACTGCCCATACGATTGTCCACCTTCGTTGGTGCCGATCGCTCCTGGGATTGCGCTCACGGCAGGCGTGGGAGCGTCATATGTGCGGTCGATCGGTTGCGACGCCGAGGTTCTATGGGGCTTTGGCACGTGATCCACTGTGGGCTCGGTCACCGCACTCACGGCCAGAGTGCCAATGACGAATCCTCCAAGTGCCATGCCAACCCCCGCGAGAATGAGTTTTCGCATCAGATTCCCGTTCGGCGTAGCTGACTGGGCGATGCGGTTGAGACTAGCGACCTCCACAATTGGCGAGCAAGATCAAAATGGGAACTGCTGCGAACAGGGTGAACGATGGGCGCGTCCCGTGCGCAGCCTTCGTGATGGTTTCGAGGGGAGGAGCAAGAGGTGGATGCCCTCCGCAATGACGCTCGCAATGAAGGGCAGATCTGTCGTTGAGCGAGCGGTCGTGCTAGTGGCCGGCCTCGTTCCAGTCCCCGCCCCGGCCGATCTGCACATCGAGGGGCACGGACAGCTGCGCAGCATCCCCCATACGCTCGCGGACGACGCGTTCAGCGGCATCCCACTCCCCCGGGGCGACCTCGACGACGAGCTCGTCGTGGATCTGCAGCAGCACGCGCGAGGTCAGACCCTCGGCATGGAACTCTTCGTGGATGCGGAACAGTGCGACCTTCATGATGTCGGCGGCGCTGCCCTGAATCGGTGCATTGAGCGCGGCGCGTTCGGCGTTCTCGCGCAACACCCGGTTGGGGCTCGCCAGGTCGGGGAACGGTCGACGGCGGCCGAAGATCGTCTCGGTGTAGCCGTCGATGCGCGCCTGCTCGACCGACGAGCGCAGATAGTCGCGCACGGCGCCGAAGCGGGCGAAGTACTCCATCATGAGCTGCTTCGCCTCGGACTGATCGATCCTCAGCTGCTTCGACAGGCCGAACGCCGACAGACCGTAGACGAGTCCGTACGACATGGCCTTGACCTTCGTGCGCATCTGAGGTGTCACGTCGGCGGGGTCGACCGAGAAGACGCGTGCGCCGACGAAGCGGTGCAGGTCCTCCCCCGAATTGAACGCCTCGATGAGCCCGGGATCTTCGGACAGGTGCGCCATGATGCGCATCTCGATCTGCGAGTAGTCCGCCGTCAGCAGGGTGTCGTAGCCGGTGCCGACCTGGAACGCCGAACGGATGCGCCGGCTCTCTTCGGTGCGGATCGGAATGTTCTGCAGGTTAGGGTCGGTGCTCGACAGACGCCCCGTCTGGCTGCCGGTCTGCAGATACGTCGTGCGGATCCGCCCGTCGTCGCCGATGGCGGCGTCGAGCGATTCGATGATCTGTCGCAGCTTCGTCGCTTCGCGGTGCTGCAGCAGTTGACCGAGGAAGGGGTGCGGATTGCTCTCCTGCAGATCGGCCAGCACAGCGGCATCCGTCGAATAGCCGGTCTTCGTCTTGCGGGTCTTCGGCAGCTGCAGCTCTTCGAAGAGCACCTCCTGCAGCTGCTTGGGTGAACCGAGGTTCACTTCGCGGCCGATCGTCGCATACGCCTCCTGCGCGATCGCGTCGGCGCGTGCGGCCAGTTCGGCGGAGAACGAGGAGAGGTTGTCGTGCGACACGGCGACGCCGGCGAGTTCCATGTCGGCGAGGGTCAGCAGCGTCGGCAATTCGATCTCGTCGAGCACGCGGGTGACCGGCGCGGGAAGCTCGGCCCGCAGCGCCTCGGCGACACGCAGGATGAACCACGACAGCTGCCCGGGCGTGGCCCCCTCGGTCTCGGGGACGAGCTGGGTGGGGTCGGCCTCGGGAAGCTTCTCGCCGAGGTAGCGGTCGACGAGATCGGCGAGCTTCTTGTCGGGAAAGCTGGGGCGCAGCAGCCATCCGGCGAGGATGACGTCGAAGGCGAGATTGCCGACGGCAAGACCCGCGCGGCGCAGCGCCTTGACCTGCGGCTTCGCGTCGGCGTAGACGGCGTCGTCGGCATCGGCCAGCCACGGCGCGACCGCCGCGGCGACGTCGGGAGACCACGACACCTCGACGACCTCGTCGGCGCGCGCGAGCCCGATGCGATGCGGCAGCCCGCCCTCGGTCGTGACGGTCACACCGACGGCGCCTTCTTTGTCTGCCAGCCACGCCGCCAGGTCTGCAGCGGACAGCTCGCGCACGGGCGGCATCTCGGGTGCCGGGGTCGTTGCGGATGCCGTGGCCTGCTCACCTGCTGCCTCGAAGACGCGCGGCAGGAGCGTGCGGAACTCGAGCCTCGCGAAGATGTCACGCACGGCCTGGGCGTCGATCGGCTGCACTTCGAGATCAGCGGGGCCGACGGGGAGCTCGACGTCGCGCAGCAGCCGGTTGAGCGCGCGGTTGCGGCGCACGGCGTCGATGTTGTCGCGCAGGTTGCCGCCGACGACCCCCTTGATCGTGTCGGCTCCGTCGAGCAGCGCATCGAGCGAGCCGAACTGCGTGAGCCACTTCACCGCCGTCTTCTCGCCCACCTTGGGTACGCCGGGCAGGTTGTCGCTCGTCTCACCGACGAGGGCCGCGACGTCGGGGTACTGCTCGGGAGGCACGCCGTAGCGCTCGATGACGGCGTCACGGTCGTAGCGCTTGAGCTGCGAGACGCCCTGCACGTTGGGATAGAGCAGCGTGACGTCGTCGGTGACGAGCTGGATCGTGTCGCGGTCGCCCGAGCACACGAGCACCGAGAAGCCCGCTTCAGCGCCCTGCGTCGCGAGCGTCGCGAGAATGTCGTCGGCCTCGATGTCTTCCTGGAAGAGCACGGGGATGCGCATCGCCGCGAGGCAGTCCTGCAGCAGGGGGATCTGGCCCTTGAACTCGGCCGGGCTCTCGGACCGGTTCGCCTTGTACTCCGCGTACTCGCGGGTGCGGAACGATTGGCGCGACGTGTCGAACGCGACCGCGAGGTGCGTCGGCTTCTCAGCCTTGATGAGGTTGACCAGCATCGCCAGGAACCCGTAGATCCCGTTGGTGTGCTGGCCGTCCTTCGTCGTGAAGTTGTCGACCGGAAGAGCGAAGAACGCCCGGTACGCGAGCGAATGGCCGTCGACGACGAGAAGAGTAGGCTTTGCGGAGTCCGTCACCCTCCCAGCGTAGACGCGAGGTGCGACAGCGTCCGAAAGCGAGACCCATGCCAGAGCCCGTCTCCTCCCCCGCCGCTGTCGACGCGCACGAGTGGCTCACCGCACACGGGGGCGGCGCCCTCGCCGAGAAGATGGGCATGGAGTTCACCGAGTTCTCGGTGCAGCGCTGCGTGGCCACGATGCCGGTCGAGGGCAACACGCAACCCGTCGGGCTCATGCACGGCGGCGCCTATGTCGTTCTCGGCGAATCGCTCGGCTCGATGGCGGCGAATCTGCACGCCGGCCCCGGCCGTCTCGCCCTGGGCATCGATGTCAACGCGACCCACACGCGCGCGGCGACGAGCGGAGTCGTCACGGGCGTGTGCACGCCGATCCACCTCGGCCGGTCGATGACCGTCCATGAGATCGTCGTCACCGACGATCAGGGCCGGCGATGCTCGACCGTGCGCATCACCAACATGATCACCGAGCGACCTCAGGCCTGAGCCGCGGCATCCCGCTTCTGCTTCGCCTCGAACCGGTCCTGGCGGGCCTTCGTCGCGAGGATCGAGACGAGCAGCGCGAGTTCGAACGCGTTCGTGACGGCCCCGCTGTCGAGCGGGATCGGGACGGCGCTTCCCACCGTCATGATGACGGCGCCGACCAGGAGCCAGATCCACCCTTGACGGCGCCAGACGAAGAACCCCGCCAGGATGAGCGCCGCGGCGACGAAGAGCACCATGATCGGCGGGCCGGCGGCATCCGCGTCGGAATAGCTGAGCACCCCGTACTCGGTTCCGGGTTCCAGGGTCAGACCCGCGAGCACCGTGACGATCTCGAACACGATCAGCGCCGCGGTGATGACGACCGCCACGACGGCCGCGATGCGCGTGCGCGCCCACGGCTGACCGGCGCGCCGCACGGCGTGCCATGACCAGACGACGAGCAGGGGCGTCACGAACGCGTGCACCCAGAACCGTCCGGCGCTGAGCCCCTCGAGAAGCGCGCCCTCGCCGATCGCGGCCCCGGCGGCGATCACGGTGTTGTCGTAGACGAGGCCGCCCAGGACGAGAAGCGGCAGGTTCGCCGGTGTCAGCCAGCCGTGCCGCACCCCGAGGGCGATGCCCCAGGCGAGCAGCAGCACGTAGCCGGCGGCGAATCCGGTGAACAGTGCGGTATCCATCCGTCGACTCTGCCGACTTCCGCGAGCGGATGCGACGGCTCGACGCGCGCCGCGACGTCAGGCAGAATGCGGCGTCAGTCCTTCTTGGGCGCGAGCTGCTCGATGATGGCCTTCGCGACGTCCTGCATCGTGAGGCGGCGATCCATCGAGGCTTTCTGGATCCAGCGGAAGGCCTCGGGCTCGGACAGACCCATCTTCTCGTTGAGCAGGCCCTTCGCCCGGTCGACGAGCTTGCGGGTCTCGAAGCGCTCGACCATGTCGGCGACCTCGGCTTCGAGCGTGATGATCTGCTCGTAGCGGGCGAGGGCGATCTCGATGGCCGGCAGCAGGTCGTTCGGCGTGAACGGCTTCACGACGTACGCGAGGGCGCCGGCCTCGCTCGCGCGCTCGACGAGCTCCTTCTGGCTGAAGGCCGTCAGGAGCACGACGGGCGCGATGTGGTTCTTGCTGAGCTTCTCGGCGGCCGAGATGCCGTCGAGCTGCGGCATCTTCACATCCATGATCACCAGATCCGGGCGCAGCTCGGTGGCGAGCTGAACGGCGGTCTCGCCGTCGCCCGCCTCGCCGACGACGTCGAAGCCGTTGTCGCGGAGGATCTCGACGATGTCGAGGCGGATGAGCGATTCATCCTCTGCCACGACGACACGACGAGGTGCGGATGCGGGTGCCCCAACGGGCTGGTCGAGCTCAGTCACCATTGAATCCTACGGTATCGTCGTTCGCGGCAGCGCGCCGGCAGATCGCGCGTGCGCCGGTGTGGCGGAATGGCAGACGCGACCGACTCAAAATCGGTTGCCCGCGAGGGCGTGTGGGTTCGACTCCCACCACCGGTACTTCACTCGTCTTCGCGAGGTCCGTGAAGACGTCGACGGCGTCGGTCCGCATCCGCGGACGAACGGGTCGACCACGGGCCGCCGGGGAAAGTTCACCCCGGGCGTCACCCCGGGCTAACCCGGCTTCGATCCCAGTGTTTGCGCGGAATCTGCGTCGGGACCGGCGTTCGAGCCCGAAACACGGGCCTGATCGAATCGACCCAATGGATATGGTGGGCGCGGCGGACAGAGAGCCGATTTCGTGCGCCGATCCTCAGCCTTTGCGACTGAGTGCGAACAGTTGGGTATTCACGGGAGGCGACCGAAGTATGCGCAACGTGTGGCGTGTTTTCCTTCGCGATCTCAAGCGTTTCGGGCGGGTGCCCCTGGCGTGGGTCATCATCGGCGGAGCGCTCATCACGCCGTGCCTCTACGCGTGGTTCAACATCGTCGCGTTCTGGGATCCCTTCGACAACACGAAGAACCTCAGCATCGCCGTCGTCAATCTCGACGAGGGCGGTTCGACCTCGCTCACCGGCGACCTGAATGTCGGCGACCAGTTGGTGGCGCAGCTCAAAGACAACGACGATCTGGGTTGGCACTTCCTGTCCGAGGACGAGGCCATGGCATCGATCAAGAGCGGTGAGAGCTATGCCGCCTTCGTCGTGCCGGCGACATTCACGGCAGACCTGCTCAGCCTCACCACGGGCGACTTCACCCAGCCCAAGCTGCTCTACTACGTCAATGAGAAGCTGAACGGGGTCGCACCCGAGATCACCGACACGGGCGCCACGACCGTCCAGACGCAGATGACGGACGCCTTCACCAAGCAGGTCGCCAGCGCCGTCGCGACGGCGATCAAGACCGGCGGCGGGGTCGCCGAGCAGGACCTGCTGGATGCCGAGGCCAAGATCATCGACGATCTGGAAGCGGCTGCGCAGATCGTCGCGCAGACCCGTGACCACGTCGGGGAGCTGCAGACGGGGCTCCAGTCAACCCGCGAAGGGCTGCAGAGGGGCGTCGTCACTCTCTCGGACATCGACGGTGCGCTCGGCGGCGTCCAAGGCTCACTGAGCGACGTCCGTGCTCTTTCCGACAAGGCGCAGTCCGATCTTCTGCGCCTCGCCGGTGAAGCCACGACCGGCCACGTCATCGGATCCGCCGAGGTCGCGCAGGGCGCGGCAGCGGCCATCGCCGCGATCGGCAGGGTCACGGCCGCGACGGACTCCCTCTCGGCGGGTGTCGACGCGCAGCGCACGCTCCTGGGAGAAGCGTCCGGCCTCCTGTCGGGCCTCGACGACCAGCTCGCTCAGACCTCGGCAGCGCTCGCGAGCCTCGACGCGGACCTGGCCACGCTCGAAGGGGACATGGGTGCCGCCGTGACGGACCTGCGCGCCGTGGGCGGTGCGGCCGCGTGGCAGGAGCTGCAGACCCTCACGTCGCTGGATCCCGAGCAGATCGCGCAGTTCATGTCGACGCCGGTGGTCGTGGATCAGCACACCATCTTCCCGACCAAGACCTACGGGTCGCTGATGGCTGCCCTGTTCATCAACCTCTCACTGTGGATCGGCGCGTTCGTGCTGGTCGTCATCCTCAAGCTCGAGGTCGACGACGAAGAGGTGCCCGGTCTGACGGAGCGGCAGGGCTACCTCGGTCGCTGGATGCTGTTCGCTTCGATCGCCGTGATGCAGGCCATCACGCTCAGCATCGGCAACCTCATCATCGGCGTGCAGCACGTCAACCCGTTCGTCTTCGTCATCACGCCGATCCTGATCGGACTGAGCTATCTGAGCATCATCTATGCCCTCTCGGTCACGTTCGGCTACATCGGCAAGGGCCTGGTCGTGATCCTGGTGATCATGCAGATTCCCGGGGCTTCGGGGATCTATCCCATCCAGCTCATGCCGGAGTTCTTCCAGTCGCTGTACCCCTTCTTCCCGTTCACCTACGGCATCGACGCCATGCGCGAGGTGATCAGCGGCTTCGCGGGGCTCGCGTACTGGCGCTACATGGGAACGCTGCTGCTCTTCGTCGCCCTGGCGTTCTTCCTGGGGCTCGTGCTGCGTCGAGGCGTGTCCAACCTGACACGACTGTTCACACAGCAGGTCGGCGCGACGGAGCTGTTCACATCGGAGGCCGGCGCACCCTCGGGCCCCGGCTTCCGCCTGAACCACCTGCTGCGTGCGCTGGCGAACCGTGAGAGGTACACGCAGCGGCTGGCCAAACGCGCACTCCCCTTCGCGCGCTCCTATCGGAAGGTGCGCACCGCGATCATCGCGATCGGCTTGTTCGGCATCTTCTTCCTCGCCGGTCTGGCCATGATCTTCCCGGACGACAAGACCGAGTTCGTGGGTCTGTGGATCCTCTGGCTCGTGATCGTGTTCGCGGCCCTCATCACGCTCGAGTACATCCGCTACAGCCTGCGGCTCTCGACCGAGGTGAGTGAGATGCCTGACGCGGAGATACGTCGAGAACTCGCCGAAGTGGAGGCGCGCAAGTGAGCGGTATCTGGGAGCTGTTCCGCGCCGATCTGCGCCGCGCCACCAGCAACGTGATGTCGGTGATCGTGCTGTGCGGCCTGATCGTGATCCCGTCGGCGTTCACCTGGTTCAACGTCATCGGCAGCTGGGAGCCGTTCGACAACACGAAGAACCTGAAGGTCGCCGTCGCGAGCGTCGACGATGGGTACACCAGTGCGCTCATCCCGATGCACGTCAACATCGGCAGCATCGTCGAGTCGGCCCTGCGCGCGAACGACCAGCTCGATTGGATCATCACGTCGGAAGAGGATGCCATCGCCGGCACCACATCCGGCGAATACTATGCCGCGATGGTGCTGCCGAAGGACTTCAGCGAACGCATGCTGACGTTCTACACCGCGGGGTCTCAGCGCACGCAGATCGACTACTACACGAACGACAAATCGAATCCGCTCGCGCCTCTCATCACGAGCGAGGGGGCCGATGACCTCTCCGCGAAGATCAACGCGGAGTTCACCCAGGAGCTCAGCAACATCGCGCTCAGCCTGGTCTCGTCGCTGTCGAAGTCATTGAGCGACTCAGAATCGCAGGCCGCGTTCGCCCGCATCGAGGCGCACGTCGGTCAGGTCGGCGTGCAGCTGCGCGCCGCGTCCGGGACGGCGAGTATGTTCACCGCTCTGCTCGAGTCGAGCGTGCCGCTCGTGGAGAGCACGACGAGCCTGCTGGGTACGGTCGAATCCGAGTTCTCGGCGGCGACGGGCAAGGTGAAGGAAGGCCTCGCCGCTGCGCAGGAGGCGGGCGGCGCGATCGCGCAGGCCACGCAGGCACTGACGACGGCGTTCGAGGCCAGCAGTGCGCAGCTCGGCCGCTTCGAAGGCCAGGTCGACAGGATCTTCTCGGCAGTGGATGCGGATGCCGGTGCGACCATCGCCATGATCGACGAGATGTCCGCCCAGCTCGCCGACCTCATCAGCAAGCATGAGGCGTTGCGGGAACGGCTCGTCGACGATGTCCAGCCGAACATTCCCGAAGAGGACGCACCGGCGTTCGCGGCGATCATCGACAGCCTCGACGCCGCGATCGCGCAGGAGCAGGCACTCCAAGCGCGCCTGCAGGAGACCGCTGACGGAATCGCATCGGGCAACGCCGACGCCCAGCGGTTCCGCGGTCAATTCGACAGCCGGATCGCCGCGGCACAGTCGGCACTGGACAGCGCGAACAGCGTGTACGCGAACGACCTGAAGCCCACTTTCGACCAGATGGGGGCAGAACTCGCCGTCGTCGGTGCCGGGTTGGACGCCATCGGCGGGGACGTGTCCGAGGTCACGCGTGTGGCGGAGGGGGCGGCATCTCTCCTCGTGACCGCCGCGCAGGACAACCGGGCGCTCGCGGACGCGCTGGCCACGGCCGCCGACTCGGTGGACCGCGTGCAGGATGCGCTGTCCAGTGCCATCGACTCCGGCGACTTCAGCATGATCGGCAAGATCATCGGCACGAACCCCTCGGTTCTCGCCCGGGCGATCGCGCAACCCATCGGCCTGGACCGGATCGCGGTCTACCCCGTGGTGAGCTTCGGTGCGGGGATGGCGCCCCTCTATACCGTCCTGTCGCTGTGGGTGGGGGCTCTGCTCATGGCGGTGACACTGCGTGTGGCTCCGCCCACGCGTGCGTCCGAAGGTGGGCCGCAGCTCAAGCTCCACCAGCAGTTCCTCGGACGCTACGCGATCTTCGCGCTGCTGGGTCTGGCGCAGAGCACGTTGGTGTTCCTCGGCAACATCCTGCTCGTCGGGCTCGATCCGGTGCATCCGTTCCTGTTCATGCTCGTGGGGTGGACGACCTCGCTCGTGTTCACGTTCCTCATCTACACGCTGGTCGTATCGTTCAGCGACGCCGGCAAGGCGCTCGCGGTGTTCCTGCTCGTCATCCAGGTGGCCGGCGCGGGCGGTGCGTATCCGCTGTCGCTGCTGCCCGAGTGGTTCCAGAACGTCAGCCCGTTCCTGCCCGCCACGCACGCCATCGATGCGTTCCGGGCCGCGTTGGCGGGGATCTACCAGGCGGACTTGTGGATCTCGCTGGGCTGGCTGCTCGCGTTCATGGTCCCGATGCTCCTGCTGGGACTCGTGCTGCGCAAGCCGTTGATCGGCCTCAACGAGAAGATGGAAGGCATGCTGCAGTCCACCAAGCTCATGTAGGTCGCGCGTGCGCGTCTCGACGCGACCGACGACGAAGGCGGTCACCCCCCCCCGGGTGACCGCCTTCGTCGTTCGCCTGCCGCTACTCGCGGTAGATGGGTGCCTTGCCGTGCACGGCGTCGCCCACCTTGTGGATGCGGATGTCGTTCGTCGACCCGATGATCCCGGGAGGCGATCCCGAGATCACGACGACCTTGTCGCCGACGGCGGCGAGGTCGTTGGCGAGCAGGTAGTCGTCGACCTGGATGAACATCCGGTCGGTGTGCGGCACATGCTCGACGAGCGTGGACTGAACGCCCCACGTGATCGCCATGCGGCGGCGGATGCCGGGTTCGGGCGTGAATCCGAGCATCGGGATGCCGGGGCGAAGACGTGACATGCGCCGCGCCGTGTCGCCGGACTCGGTGAAGATGCAGAGGTACTTCGCCTCGACGAAGTCGGCGACCTCGAGCGCGGCGAGCGTGATCGCCCCGCCCTGCGTGCGGGGCTTCGTCGTGAACGGCTGGATGCGCTCCAGGCCGTGCTCCTCGGTGGACGCGATGATGCGGGCCATCGTCTCGACGACGACGACGGGATAGCGTCCGACGCTCGTCTCGCCCGACAGCATGACGGCGTCGGCGCCGTCGAGCACGGCGTTGGCGACGTCACTCGTCTCGGCGCGCGTGGGAACGGGGTTGTCGATCATCGACTCGAGCATCTGCGTCGCGACGATGACCGGCTTGGCCATGCGACGGCACAGCTCGACGGCGCGCTTCTGCACGATCGGCACGGCCTCGAGCGGAAGCTCGACGCCGAGGTCGCCGCGGGCGACCATGATGCCGTCGAACGCGTCGATGATCTCCTCGAGGTTCTCGACCGCCTGCGGCTTCTCGATCTTCGCGATGACGGGAACGTGGCGTCCTTCTTCGGCCATGATGACGTGCACGCGCTGCACGTCTTTCGCCGAGCGTACGAACGACAAGGCGATGAAGTCCGCTCCGGCCTGCAGGCCCCAGCGCAGATCGGCTTCGTCCTTCTCCGACAGCGCCGGCACGTTGACCGCGACGCCGGGCAGGTTGATGCCCTTGTTGTTCGAGACGGGACCGGCGACGATGACTTTGGTCGTGACGACCGTGCCGTCGGTCTCGATCACTTCGACGCGCACCTTGCCGTCGTCGATCAGCAGGAAGTCCCCCGGCGCGACGTCTTGGGGCAGCCCCTTGAACGTCGTCGACACGATCTCCTTCGTGCCGAGGATGTCCTCGGTGGTGATCTTGAAGATGTCGCCGACGGCGAGCTCGTGCGGCCCGTTCTCGAACTTGCCGAGCCGGATCTTGGGCCCCTGCAGGTCGACGAGGATCGCGACGGCGCGCTGGGCGTCTTCGGCGGCCTTCCGCACGTTGGCGAAGTTGCTCTCGTGGATCGAGTAGTCGCCGTGGCTCAGGTTCAGCCGAGCGACGTCGACGCCGGCATCGATGATCGCGCGGACCATCTCATACGACGAAGTTGCGGGACCCAGGGTGGCGACGATTTTTGCGCGTCTCATCCGTGCTTTCTTCCGTGGTGTGCGAAGTGGGGGGAAGCTTCCGCCAGCCTACGCGGGCGGCAGGCCGATGGCGACATCGTCGGGTCGCACGGGCGCCGGCAGCTGCGTGCCGCCCATCAGGAACGCATCCACCGCCGCGGCGACCGAGCGTCCCTCGGCGATCGCCCACACGATGAGCGACTGCCCGCGGCCGGCATCTCCCGCGACGAACACCCCGGGGGCGCTCGTCTGGAAGTCGGAGTCGCGAGAGGGGATGCCGCGTTCGGTGAAGCGCGTGCCGAGCTGATCCTCGAGGAGCGCACGTTCGGGACCGGTGAACCCCATCGCGATGAGCACGAGGTCGGCGGGGATCTCCCGCTCCGTGCCGGCTTTGGGCACGCGACGCCCGTCGATGAACTCGGTCTCGGCGACACGCAGCGCGCGGACCTCGCCCGCGCCGTTGCCGACGAACTCGACGGTCGAGGCGAGGTACGAGCGCTCACCGCCCTCCTCGTGCGCCGACTGCACCTCGAACAGGACCGGAGCCGTGGGCCACGGCTGATGACCGGGCCGCTCCCCTGGCGGGCGCCGGCCGATCGCCAGGTTCGTGACGCTGAGGGCGCCCTGGCGGTGCGCCGTGCCGATGCAGTCCGCTCCCGTGTCACCGCCGCCGATCACGACGACGTGCTTTCCCGCCGCCGTGATCTGGTTCGGCACGACATCGCCCGCGCCCGCGCGGTTGGACTCCACGAGGTACTCCATCGCGACGTGCACGCCGTCGAGCTCGCGCCCCGGAAGGGGCAGCTCACGTGCGACCGTCGCGCCCGTCGCGACGACGACGGCGTCGTAACGCGTCCGCAGGTCGTCCCACGACAGGTCCACGCCGATCTCGACGCCGGCGCGGAAGCGCGTGCCCTCGTCCTGCATCTGACGCAGGCGCGCCTCGAGGTGCTTCTTCTCCATCTTGAAGTCGGGGATGCCATACCGCAGCAGCCCGCCGATGCGGTCGTCGCGTTCGAAGACCGCGACGGTGTGACCCGCGCGCGTCAGCTGCTGGGCAGCGGCGAGCCCGGCAGGTCCCGAGCCGACGACGGCCACGGTCCTGCCCGTGAGCCGTCCCGGCGGCTCGGGTTCGATCCATCCCTTGCCGAACGCCTCGTCGGCGATCGACACCTCGATCTGCTTGATCGTCACGGCGGGCTGGTTGATCCCCAGCACGCACGAGCTCTCGCACGGGGCCGGGCACAGCCGCCCCGTGAACTCGGGGAAGTTGTTGGTCGCGTGCAGCCGCTCGCTCGCCGCCCGGCCTTCGCCACGCCACGTGAGGTCGTTCCACTCCGGGATGAGGTTGCCCAGGGGGCATCCGCGGTGGCAGAACGGCACTCCGCAGTCCATGCACCGGCCCGCTTGACGGCGCAGGACGGCGCTGTCGCCGGGCTCATAGACCTCTTTCCAGTCCATGATCCGAACGGGAACGGGGCGGCGTGCCGGCAGCTCCCGCTCCGTGATCTTCAGAAAGCCCTTCGGGTCAGCCACCCGTCACCTCCAGGATGCGGTTCCATACGATGTCGCCGTCGGGATCGAGTCCCTCGGCGACGGCGACCCGTCGCGCATCCAGGACAGCGGCGTAGTCCCGCGGCAGGACGCGGACGAAGTTGCGGACCTCGGTCTCGAAGTCCTCGAGCAGGGATGCCGCGCGCACCGAGCCCGTCTGCGCGACGTGCTGTTCGAGCAGGTCGCGAAGCATCGCCGCGTCACCCGAGCCGAGCGGGCCGAGTTCGAGCTCGCCGTTCGCGAGCGCCTCGCGGTTGACCAGGGCCGGATCGAGCCGGTGCACGTATGCGGTTCCTCCCGACATCCCGGCGCCCAGATTTCGTCCGGTCGTGCCGAGGATGACGGCGAGGCCGCCCGTCATGTATTCCAGCGCGTGATCACCCACGCCCTCCACGACGGCGGTCGCGCCCGAGTTGCGCACGAAGAACCGCTCCCCCACGACGCCGCTGAGGAACATCGTGCCCTGCGTCGCCCCGTAGCCGATCACATTGCCGGCGATGACGTTCTGCGCCGCCTCGAACGTGGCCGCCCGGGGAGGCCGCACGATGATCTGTCCGCCGGAGAGGCCTTTGCCGACATAGTCGTTCGAGTCGCCCTCGAGCCGCAGCGTGATCCCGGCGGGCAGGAACGCCCCCAGGGACTGACCGGCCGAACCCGTCAGATTGATCTCGATCGATCCCGTGCGCAGACCGTGCTCACCGTGCGCGCGGGTCACGTGATGGCCCAGAAGCGTCCCGACGGCGCGCTCGGTGTTGCGGATCGGAAGGTCGAGCACGATGTGCCCGCCGTCGGCGATGACCTGCTGCGCGCGTTCGATGAGCGGCACATCGAAGTGCGCGTCGAGCCCATGCTCCTGATCGCGCGCATGCCGTCGCGGCTCGTCCTCGGCGAACACCGGACCTGCCAGGACCGGCGCCAGATCCAATCCCTCCGTCTTCCAGTGCCGCACGGCATCGTCGACATCGAGCAGCTCGGTGCGGCCGACGATCTCGTCGAGCGAGCGCACGCCGAGCTCGGCGAGCAGCTCCCGCACCTCTTCGGCGATGAACTCCATGAAGTTCACGACGAACTCCGGCTTGCCCGTGAAGCGCGCGCGCAGCGTCGGGTTCTGCGTCGCGACGCCGACCGGACACGTGTCGAGGTGGCAGACGCGCATCATGACGCACCCCGACACGACGAGCGGCGCCGTGGCGAAGCCGAACTCCTCCGCGCCCAGCAGGGCTCCGATGACGACGTCGCGACCCGTCTTGAGCTGACCGTCGACCTGCACGACGACGCGGTCGCGCATGCCGTTGAGCATGAGCGTCTGCTGCGTCTCGGCCAGACCCAGCTCCCACGGAGTGCCGGCGTGCTTGAGGGAGTTCAGCGGACTCGCACCCGTGCCGCCGTCGTGCCCCGAGACGAGGATGACATCCGCGAGGGCCTTCGCCGTGCCGGCTGCGACCGCGCCGATGCCGGACTGGCTCACGAGCTTGACGTGCACGCGCGCCGTCGGGTTGGCGCGCTTGACGTCGAAGATGAGCTGCTTGAGGTCTTCGATCGAGTAGATGTCGTGGTGCGGCGGCGGTGAGATGAGCCCCACGCCGGCCGTCGCGTGGCGTGTGCGCGCGACCCACGGATACACCTTCGTCGGCGGCAGCTGTCCGCCCTCGCCGGGCTTGGCGCCCTGCGCGAGCTTGATCTGGATGTCGTCCGCCTCGGTCAGGTAGAGGCTCGTGACGCCGAAGCGCCCCGAAGCGACCTGCTTGATCGCGCTGCGGCGCGCGGGATCCAGAAGGCGATCGACGTCCTCGCCACCCTCCCCCGTGTTCGATTTGCCGCCGATGCTGTTCATCGCGATCGCGAGGGTCTCGTGGGCCTCCTGCGAGATCGAGCCGTAGCTCATGGCTCCCGTCGAGAAGCGCGCGACGATGGATGCCACCGACTCCACCTCGTCCAGCGGCACGGGCGGGCGCTCCCCGGTCTTGAGACGGAACAGCCCGCGCAGCGTCTTCAGTTCGTGCGCCTGGTCATCGACGAGCTTCGTGTATTCGCGGAAGATGTCGTACCGTCGCGTGCGCGTCGAGTGCTGCAGCCGGAAGACCGTGTCCGGATCGAACAGGTGCGGCGACCCGTCGCGGCGCCACTGGTACTCGCCGCCGGTCCAGAGCCGCTCGTGCGCTCGAGCCGCGGCATCCTCGGGGTAGGCGAAATCATGACGCGCCTGGTTCTCGGCCGCGATCTCATCGATCCCGATGCCGCCGAGCTTGCTCTCGGTGCCCGTGAAGTACGCGTCGATGAGCTCCTGCCCGAGACCGACGGCTTCGAACGCCTGCGCTCCGGAATACGACGCGACGGTCGAGATGCCCATCTTCGACATGATCTTCAGCACGCCCTTGCCGAGCGCGTAGATCACGTTGCGCACGGCCTGCTCGGGCGAGATCCCGGTGATGAAGCCCGTCCGCACGAGATGCTCGACGGTCTCCATCGCGAGATACGGGTTGACGGCGGATGCACCGTAGCCCAGCAGCGTCGCGACGTGATGCACTTCGCGCACATCGCCCGCCTCGACGACGAGTCCCACCTTCATCCGCGTCTCGGTGCGGATGAGGTGGTGGTGGACCGCCGACAGCATGAGCAGCGACGGGATCGGCACGAGGTCCTTGTTCGAGTCGCGGTCGGACAGGATGAGGAACTCGGCGCCCTCGGCGATCGCGGCATCCGCCTCTGTGCACAGGGCATCGAGACGCTCCTTGAGCACGCCCGGACCGGCGTCGAAGTGATACAGCCCCCGCAGCGTCACAGCGCGACGGCCGGGCATCGTGCGGTGGATGTTCTGGATCTTCGCGAGCTCGTCGTTGTCGAGCACGGGGAAATCGAGGGTGATCTGCCGCGTGTGGTCGGGGCCCCACGCGAGGAGGTTGCGCTCGGGACCGATCCCCGCGCGCAGGCTCGTGACGATCTCTTCGCGGATCGAGTCGAGCGGCGGATTGGTGACCTGGGCGAACTGCTGCGTGAAGTAGTCGAAGAGCAGGCGCGGGCGTTCGCTGAGCACGGCGACCGGCGTGTCGCTGCCCATCGCACCGAGCGGCTCGGCGCCGGTCTGCCCCATGGGGGTCAGCAGCACCCGCACTTCTTCTTCGGTGTATCCGAAGGTGCGCTGACGACGCGTGATCGAGGCGATCGGGTGCACGATGTGCTCGCGATCGGGCAGCTCCTCGAGCTGCAGACGCTGCCGAAGCCACAGCTCCCACGGTTCGAGCCGGGCGAGACGCGTCTTGATCTCGTCGTCTTCGATGATGCGGCCCTCGGCCGTGTCGACGATGAACATGCGGCCCGGCCGCAGGCGGCCGCGGCGCTTGATGCGCTCGGGCTCGAACTCGAGCACGCCGGTCTCGCTGCCGATCACGACGAGTCCGTCGGTCGTCTCCGTCCAGCGGCCGGGGCGCAGGCCGTTGCGATCGAGCGTCGCACCCACGAGCGTGCCGTCGGTGAAGATGAGGGCCGCGGGGCCGTCCCACGGCTCCATCTGCAGCGCGTGGTAGTCGTAGAAGGCGCGCAGATCGGGGGCCAGGTCGGCCTGCTTCTCGTACGCCTCGGGCATCATCATCATGACGGCGTGCGGCAGGCTGCGACCCGTCAGAGTGAGGAGCTCGAGCACTTCGTCGAACGAGGCCGAGTCGCTCGCACCGGGCGTGCAGATGGGAAGCAGCGGCGCCATGTCGCCCAGCAGCTCCGATTCCAGCTGCGACTGACGCGCGCGCATCCAGTTGCGGTTGCCGCGCACGGTGTTGATCTCGCCGTTGTGCGCGAGCATGCGCAGCGGCTGCGCGAGCGGCCAGGACGGGAACGTGTTGGTCGAGTAGCGCGAGTGCACGACGGCCAGTTCGCACGCGAACCTCTCGTCGGACAGATCGGGGAAGAACGGCTCGAGCTGCAGCGTCGTGACCATGCCCTTGTAGCCGAGTGTGCGGCACGACAGGGAAACAAAATACGCGCCCAACTCATGTTGGGCGCGTTTGCGAAGACGGAAGACCAGACGGTCGAGCGACAGGCCGGACATGGCCGGAGCGCCGCCGATGGCGGGGCGGGACAGGAACAGCTGCTCGAAGTCGGGGCGCGCGGCGAGTGCGAGCTTGCCGAGGTGCTCTTCGCGCGTGGGCACGTGCCGCCATCCCAGCACGACGAGATCCTCGTCGGCGGCGATGCGTGCGATCCCGTCCTTGACGGCGGCGCGCTCGGCGTCATCGCGCGGCAGGAAGGCCATGCCGACGGCGTACTCGCCGACCGGCGGCAGGTCGAAGTCGACGACGGCGCGCAGGAACGCGTCGGGGATCTGCGTCAGGATGCCTGCTCCGTCGCCCGTGCCGGCGTCAGAGCCGATCGCGCCGCGGTGCTCGAGATTGCGCAGCGCCGTCAGCGCGTGGTCGACGATGTCGTGGCCGGGGGTGCCGCGCAGCGTCGCGACCATCGCGAGACCGCACGCATCCTTCTCGAAGGCGGGGTTGTACATGCCCTGAGCGGGGGGAAATCCGCTCGGCTCGCCAGAAAACGGGCTCACGCCCATAGGAACCGTCCTCACTGAGTGGAGAGGGGGACGTCGTCGGCCCGGTGGACGAAGTGCGCGGGATGCTACTTCGTGGCGACTGTGCTTGTGGCGGTGGTCTCTTCGACCGTGTCGGTCGGCGGTTCGCTGACGTCGACGTAGTCGGGTGTCTGCGATTGTACAGCCCCGTCGCGCTTCCACTCGCGCCCCGGTCGATACGGGGAGGGTTCGTCGGCGGTGTGGCGCCGAGCCTGAACGAACAGGATGACGAGGCCCACGACGACGCCCACGATCGCTGCCCACACGTTCGTGCGCAGACCGAAGATGACGTCGCTCGGGTCGATGCGGATCGACTCCCACACGATGCGGCCCGCGCTGTACCAGATGAGATAGAGCGCGAACAGGCGGCCCCATTGCAGACGCAGCTTGCGACCCGCCCACAGCAGCACGATCACGCCGAGCACGTTCCAGATGACTTCGTAGAGGAAGGTCGGGTGGAACAGCGTGTCCTCGGGCAGCCCGATGGGCCACGCGGGGTTCGGGTAGTCGATCTCGAGGCCCCACGGCAGATCGGTCGGAGTGCCGAAGAGCTCCTGGTTGAACCAGTTGCCGAACCGCCCGATCGCCTGCGCGAGCAGAAGACCCGGCGCGAGGGCGTCGGCGAACGTCCAGAAGCGGATGCCCGTCCAACGGCAGCCGAGCCAGGCTCCGATCGCGCCGCCGATGAGGGCGCCGTAGATGGCGATGCCGCCGTCCCACACGTTCCAGATGGCGTCCTTCACGAACGGGTTCCACCACTCGCGTCCGTCGGCGAAGTAGAAGCTCGCGTGGGTGAAGACGTGGTAGAACCGCGCGACGATGATCGCCAGCGGGACGGCGAGGAGGCTGATGTCGATCACGACCCAGGGCTCGGCGCCGCGCTTGGTGAGTCGGTGGTTCGTCATGAACACCGCGACGATGATGCCCGTGATGATGCACAGGGCGTAGATGTGGATCGTCAGCGGACCGATCGAGAACGAGCTGATGTCGGGGCTCGGGATGCTGGCGACGACGCCCGCGGCGGAGGAAAGCATGAGTGCGAGTTTAGTTGTCGGAGACGGTGTTCGTGACCGTGCCGGCCGTGAGCGCGCGTGTCTCGGTCGCGAGACCCTCGAGTCCGCGATCGCGCAGGGCACGCACGAGGGCGGTTCCGACGATCGCGCCGTCGGCGTACTCGACGACGCCGGCGACCTGATCGGCCGTCGAGATGCCGATCCCGACGCACGCGTGACCGGCCCCGCGGGCCCGGAGACGCTCGACGAGTGTTCGAGCCGCGGCATCCAGTTGCGCGCGCTCCCCCGTGATGCCCATCGTCGACACCGTGTAGATGAAGCCCGTGGACTTCTCGATGATGAGGTCGAGGCGCTCATCGGTCGAGGTGGGCGCGGCGAGGAAGATGCGGTCCAGCCCCGTGCGCTCGCTCGCGGCGATCCACTCGGACGCCGCCTCGGGCGTGATGTCCGGGGTGATGAGTCCCGCGCCGCCGGCGGCGGCGAGATCGTCGGCGTAGCGGTCCACGCCGTACTGCATGACGGGGTTCCAGTACGTCATGACGAGCACGGGCACATCGACGCGCGCCGTGATCTCGCGGATGGCGGTGAACGTGTCGCGCAGGCGGAACCCGGCGGCCAGAGCCGTCTGGGTCGCCTCCTGGATGACGGTGCCGTCCATGACGGGGTCGGAGTAGGGGGGACCGAGTTCGATGACGTCGGCGCCGTTCTCGGCGAGCGTGACGGCAGCCTCGATGCTCGTCTGCAGATCGGGAAAACCGAGCGGCAGATAGCCGATGAAGGCTCCGCGGCCCTGTGCGTGCGCTTTGTCGATCGCCGCGGCGACCCGGGACGCGGTCACAGCTTCACCCCGTCGCCCTTGGCCGATTCATCGGGCACAGCTGCGTCGACGGGCGACTCCTCGTCGTACAGCTCGAAGTAGCGTGCGGCGGTGTCCATGTCCTTGTCGCCGCGACCGGACAGGTTGACGGCGAGGATCGCGTCGGGACCGAGCTCGCGTCCGATGCGCAGGGCACCGGCCAGGGCGTGCGCCGACTCGATCGCGGGGATGATGCCCTCGGTGCGCGACAGCAGCCGCAGCGCCTGCATCGCCTCGTCATCGGTCGCGGGGATGTACTGCGCGCGGCCGATGTCGGCGAGCCACGCGTGCTCGGGGCCGACGCCCGGGTAGTCCAGCCCCGCAGAGATGGAGTGCGACTCGACCGTCTGGCCGTCCTCGTCCTGCAGCACGTAGGTCTTCGCCCCGTGCAGCACGCCGGGGCGCCCGCGCTCGATGGATGCCGCGTGCCGGTCGGTGTCGACGCCGTCGCCGGCCGCTTCGACCCCGTACAGCCGCACGTCGTCGTCGTCGAGGAACGCGTCGAACATGCCGATCGCGTTGGAGCCGCCGCCGACGCACGCGAGGACCGCGTCGGGGAGCCGGCCGGTCTCATCGAGGAGTTGCTGGCGCGCCTCTTCGGAGATGACCTTCTGGAAGTCGCGCACCATGGCGGGGAACGGGTGCGGGCCCGCGGCCGTGCCGAAGACGTAGTTCGTGTTCTCGACCGTGGCGACCCAGTCGCGGTACGCGTCGTTGATGGCGTCCTTGAGGGTGCGCGACCCGGTCGTGACGGGGATCACCTCGGCGCCGAGCAGCCGCATGCGCGCGACATTGAGCGCCTGGCGCTCGGTGTCGACCTCGCCCATGTAGATCGTGCAGTCGAAGCCGAACAGGGCCGCCGCCGTCGCGGTCGCGACGCCGTGCTGTCCCGCGCCGGTCTCGGCGATGACGCGGGTCTTGCCGAGGCGCTTCGTCAGGAGAGCCTGGCCGAGCACGTTGTTGATCTTGTGCGAGCCGGTGTGGTTGAGGTCTTCGCGCTTGAGGAAGACCCGGGCTCCCCCGGCGTGCTCGGCGAAGCGGGGAACCTCGGTCAGTGCCGAGGGACGACCGGCGTACGTGTGCAGGAGGCGGACGAACTCGGCCTGGAACGCCGGATCGGCCTTCGCGGATTCGTATTCTGCGGTGAGCTCGTCGATGGCCGCGATGAGCGACTCCGGCATGAAGCGACCGCCGAAGTCGCCGAAGAACGGTCCGGATGCCGCCCGCAGGCTCATGATCCGGCCTCGACGAAGGCCCGCAGCGTCGCCACGGGATCGTTCGTCACGAGGGCCTCGCCCACGAGGACGACGTCGGCACCCGCGGAGCGGTAATGCGTCACGTCGGCGGGAGACAGAACGGCGGATTCGGCGATCCGGACGGCGTCGGTCGGGATCCGGTCGACGAGACGGCCGAAGAGGTCGCGGTCCAGGTCGAAGGTCGACAGGTCCCGTGCGTTGACGCCGATGAGGCGTGCGCCGAGATCGGCGGCCGTGTCGACCTCGCTCGCGCTGTGGGTCTCGACGAGCGGCGTCATACCGAGCTCGAGCACGAGGGCGTGCAGGCGCGTGAGAACGGGCTGCGCGAGAGCGGCGACGATGAGCAGGACGAGGTCGGCGCCCGACGCGCGCGCTTCGAGCACCTGGTACTCGGTGGCGATGAAGTCCTTGCGCAGCACGGGCACCTGCACGGCGGCCTTGACGGCCTCGAGGTCGGCGAGGCTCCCTTTGAAGCGGCGGCCTTCGGTCAGCACCGAGACGGCGGATGCACCGCCCTCCTGGTAGCGCAGAGCCTGCAGGGCGGGGTCGGGGATCGTCGCGAGGTCACCGCGCGAGGGGCTGGCCCGCTTGACCTCGGCGATGATCTTGACGCGGTCGGCCGGTGCGAGCGCGGCGAGGGCATCACGGGCGGGCGGCTGGGCGAGGGCGTCTATCTCGACGACCGAGAGAGGACGCGCGACGGCGCGATCCTCTGCGTCCTGAACCGCGCCGGCCGTGAGGTCGGCGAGCACGTCAGTGGGCTTTCGGCTGGTACTTGGGGCCCTTGACGCCCCAGCCCGCCTTGGCCATGACCCATCCGACGATGAGACCGATGACCAGCAGAACGCCTGACGCCCACACGAGCGGGGCCATGTCCAGCCAGTAGAAGACGACGCCGAGCGCGACAGCCACGAGCATGATCACGACGGCCGTCCAGGCGGCGGGCGAGTGTCCGTGGCCGGGGTCGCCGATGTTGGTGCTCATGGATCTCCTCTGAAGTAGGCGCGGTCGTGGTCAGTCTATCGGTCAGGTCGTCGGATCCTCGCCACGCGAGAGGTCATCCCAGTCGTCGATCGCGTCGTGCGGCCGCGAGCCCGTGCTCGCCGGTGTCGTGCGCCCGGGAGTGTCGGCCGTCGTGTAGCGGCGCCCAGCGCCCTTCCAGCGGTGCGCCGTCGCGATCGTGAAGGCTCCGGCGATGAGCAGCACGATCCAGCAGACGAGCGTCACAGCCGGCCACACCGAGATCTCGACCGTCTCGACGAGGCCGGCCACCGCCTTCTCGCCCGTGATGCCGGTCGCCTCGGTCACGGTCGCGGCGACGTGCGACGTCTGCGGGCCCATCACGACGGCGCCGGTCAGCATCGTGAGGACGCCGGCGAGCACGAGCGTCAGCGCGCCGAAGATGTACCGCAGCACGAGGCCGACCACCGACAGCGCTCCGCCGAGCGCGAGGACGGCGAGGCTGAGCGGGGCGAGAACGGGGATCGCCGACGCACCCGGTACCGGCAGGGTGTGGTGCGCGCCGTCGGCGAGCACGACGGTGAGCCAGGTCTGGGTGGCGGCGATGACTCCGATCGCTCCGGGCAGGAGCGTCAGGAGGATCGCGATGAGGCGCGCGCGGCGGATCATTCCGGCAGACCGTCCGCGACGACAGGCGTCAGGTCGTCGGCGTCGAAGCACGTGCGCGTGCCCGTGTGGCAGGCCGCGCCGACCTGCTCGACGGTGAGCAGGATCGCGTCGCCGTCGCAGTCCAGGCGCGCGCCCTTGACGAGCTGGATGTGGCCCGACGTGTCGCCCTTGCGCCAGTATTCGCGGCGCGAGCGGGACCAGAACGTGACCCGGCCCTCGGTGAGGGTGCGCCGCAGGGCCTCGGCATCCATCCAGCCGAGCATGAGCACCTCGCGCGTGTCCCACTGCTGCACGATCGCGGCGACGAGGCCGTCATCGGTGAAGGTGACACGGTCCAGCCGGGGGTCGCGCTCGTCGGTCACTTCGACTCGCTCCGCTCGCTCAGCACGTCGCCTGCGGCCACTTCGCGCACCGGAATGCCCTCGGCCGTCATGGCGGCCTTCACATCGCCGACCGTGAGCTGGCCGGAGTGGAAGACGGATGCCGCCAGCACGGCGTCGGCACCCGCAGCGACGGCGGGAGCGAAGTCGGCCGCACGGCCCGCACCGCCCGAGGCGATGATGGGCACGCTCGACGCTTCGCGCATGAGCCCGACCAGTTCGAGATCGAATCCTTCGCGCGTGCCGTCGGCGTCGATCGAGTTGACCAGCAGCTCCCCCGCGCCGCGCTCGATCGCCTCGCGCGCCCACGCGAGCGCGTCCAGCGTCGTCGCGGTGCGGCCGCCGTGCGTCGTCACGACGAAGCCGGAGGGCACGAGATCGGCCAGTTCACCGGTCGCGCGTGCGACGTCGAGCGAGAGCACGAGCACCTGCGCGCCGAACCGGTCGGCGATCTCGCCGACGAGGTCGGGGCGGGCGATCGCGGCGGAGTTGACGCCGATCTTGTCGGCGCCGACGGCGAGGAGCCGTGCGACGTCGTCGGCCTGCCGCACTCCCCCGCCGACCGTGAGCGGGATGAACACCTCTTCGGCCGTCCGGCGGACGACGTCGTAGGTCGTCGCGCGCTCGTCGATCGTCGCCGTGACGTCGAGGAACGTCAACTCGTCAGCGCCCTGACGGTAGTACTCGCGCGCGAGCTCGACGGGATCGCCCATGTCGCGCAGGTTCTGGAAGTTGACGCCCTTCACGACGCGTCCCGCGGCCACGTCGAGGCACGGGATGACGCGGCAGACGACGCTCATCACAGCCTCGCGTTGTGGATCGCGGTCACGAGGATCGCCCGCGCGCCGATCGCATACAGAGCATCCATCACCTGGTTGACGCCGTGTCGCGCGACCATGACGCGCACGGCGACCCACTCGGGGTCGCGCAGCGGTGAGATCGTGGGCGACTCGACACCGCCGGCGACCTTGACGGCTTCATCGACGAGGTGGGCCGGCAGGTCGTAGTCGACCATGACGAAACGGCGGGCGACCATGACGCCGCGCAGACGTCGCAGCAGGGTCTGCGTGCCGGACGCCTCGACGGGCGAGGTGATGAGGACCGCCTCGGACTCGAGGATGACGGGCCCGAAGATCTCCAGTCCGGCTTGACGCAGCGTCGTGCCGGTCGAGACGACGTCGGCGACGGCGTCGGCGACGCCCAGCGCGACGGCGGACTCGACCGCGCCGTCCAGCGGCACGAGGTCCACGGCGATGCCGTGCTCGTCGAGGAAGCCGTCGACGAGGCCGGGGTAGGCCGTCGCGACGCGCGCGCCTTCGAGGTCCTGCACGCTCGAGTAGCGTCCGGGCGGGCCGGCGAAACGGAAGGTGGAGCCTCCGAAGCCGAGGGCTTCGACCTCGAGAACGCCCGGCATGCGGGCATCGAGCAGCAGGTCGCGACCCGTGACGCCGACATCGAGGGCGCCCGAGCCGACGTAGGTGGCGATGTCCTTGGGGCGCAGATAGAAGAACTCGACCTCGTTAGCGGGGTCGATGACGTGCAGGTCTTTCGGGTCGCGGCGGCCGGTGTACCCGGCCTCGTTGAGCATCTCGGTCGCGGTCTCGGCGAGCGAGCCCTTGTTCGGCACGGCGATTCGCAGCATTTCAGAGGAGCTTTCTCATGTCGCAGATGACGGATGGGCGCAGGCTCACAGATGTCGGTAGACGTCCTCGAGCGTCAGTCCCTTCGCGAGCATGAGCACCTGCAGGTGGTAGAGCAGCTGCGAGATCTCCTCGGCGGCGGCGTCGGCCGATTCGTACTCGGCGGCCATCCACACTTCGGCGGCCTCTTCGACGATCTTCTTGCCGATCGCGTGCACACCCGCGTCGAGCTGCGCGACCGTGCCCGATCCCTCGGGTCGCTCGGCGGCCTTCGCCTCGAGCTCAGCGAACAGGGCGTCGAACGTCTTCACTATGCCAGGGTACCGGTCAGTGGCGGTGGGTCGCCGCCGCCGCGGCCGCACGCAGGCCCACGATCGCGGCATCCGGATCCGACGCGCCGAACACGGCGGATCCGGCGACGAACGTGTCGGCCCCCGCTTCGGCGGCCTGCGCGATCGTCGCGTCGCCGATGCCGCCGTCGACCTGCAGCCACACGTTCGATCCGCGGCGGTGCGCTTCGTCGGCGAGGCTGCGCAGTTTGGGCATCGTCTCGGGCATGAACGACTGGCCGCCGAAGCCCGGCTCGACGGTCATGACGAGGATCTGGTCGAACTCGTCGAGCAGGTCGAAGAGCCCCTCGACGGGGGTCGCGGGCTTGACGGCGACACCCGCTCGCGCGCCGATGTCGCGCAGGCGTCGTGCGAGCGCGACCGGATCAGCGGCGGCCTCGAGATGGAACGTGACCGACGCGGCGCCGAGCTCGGCGTATTCCGGAGCCCATCGTTCGGGGTCGGTGATCATGAGGTGCACGTCCAGCGGCACGGGGCTCGTCGCCTGGATGCGTTCGACCATCTGCGGACCGAACGTCAGATTCGGCACGAAGTGGTTGTCCATGACGTCGACGTGCACGAAGTCGGCCGCGTGGATGCGCGCCAGCTCGGACTGCATGTTGACGAAGTCGGCGGCGAGGATGCTGGGGTTCACACGGATGTCGGGCACGGCTCCATTATGGTCAGACCCGTCGCAGCAGCGAGATCGACATCGCGTCGGTGTTGTGCCGATGGGGCCACAGTTGCGCGCGCAGGCTTCCGTCGGCCTGCGGGAGCAGGCCCGGATCTCCGACGGATGCCGCGGTCACAGCGTCACGCGCCGAGATCTCTTCGACGGCGTCGCCCCACTCGCGTCTGACCTCGCCGACGACGCCGGCCGTCTCGGCGAGGTGCGGCGAGCATGTCACGTATGCGACGACTCCTCCGGGAGCGAGGGCACCGATCGCGGCGGAGAGGAGTCCGCGCTGCAGCTCGGACAGATCCGGCACGTCGGACGGCGCCTTGCGCCACCGTGCTTCCGGGCGCCGACGCAGCGCGCCGAGGCCCGTGCAGGGCGCGTCGACGAGGATGCGGTCATACGTGTCGGGCGTATCGGCGGCGCGGACGCGGCCGTCCTGCTCCGACACCGGCACCTCGAGGGGGACACCGGCGACGGCCTGACGGACCAGACCCGCCCGCGCGGGCGCGATCTCGTTGGCCTCGAGCCGTGCGCCGTGCGCGAGCGCCTCGGCCGCCAGCAGCGCCGTCTTGCCGCCGGGGCCCGCGCAGAGGTCGAGCCACCGCTCCCCCGGCGCGATCGGGGACGCGTGGGTCAGCGCGAGGGCCGCGAGCTGGGACCCTTCGTCCTGCACGCGGATGCGGCCCTCGGCCGCGCGGATCATGCCCTCGGGATCGCCGCCGGGCAGCCGGAAACCGTACGGCGAGTACGGTGTGCGACGCGCGTCGTCGGGAACCTCGGCGAGACCGGGCAGGGCCGTCATCGTGACGTGGGGCGAGACGTTGTCGGCCGTCAGCAGCGCCTCGAGCTCGGCGGCGCGCCCTTCTGCCGCCAGAGCGCGGCGCAGGGCGCGCACGACCCAGACGGGGTGCGAGAACAGCAGGCCCAGGCGTTCGTCGTCGGACCGCGCGGAATCGGCGACCCGCATCATCCAGTCGCCCGGCGTGTCGCGGGACACGCGACGCAGGACAGCGTTCGTGAATCCCGCGGCACCGCGTCCCGCCGCGCCGCGTGCGAGCTCGACCGATTCGTTGACGGCTGCGTGCGAGGCGACGCGGGTCGACAGCAGCTGGTGCACCCCGAGCCGCAGGGCGTCGAGGACAGTGGGGTCGATCTCGTGTACGGGCCGGTCGGCGGCGAGCGCGATGACGGCATCGTAGGTGCCCTCGCGGCGCAGCGTGCCGTAGGTCAATTCGGTCGCGAGCCCCGCGTCGGCGGTCGACAGTCCGGCGCGATCGATCGATTTCGGCAGGAGCAGGTTGGCGTAGGCGTCGGATTCGTGGACGGCGCGGATGGTCTCGAAGGCGACGCGTCGCGCGCTCTGCACGCGACTCATGAGCCGGCCACCGGCTGCTCGCCGCGCAGGCCCCGCCACCAGTCGGCCGCGCGCATCGCGCCCTTGCCCGCCGGCTGGATCGTCTCGAGCCGGACGGGCTGCGAGCCCGTGCCCACGACGACGTCCTTGCCGTGCGCGCCGAAGACGCCGGGAGCGAGCTCGGGCGCGTCGTCGGGCGCGGGGGCGGCGGCGAGGATCTTCAGTCGTGCACCGCCGATCGTCGTGTGCGCGCCGGGCTCGGGGGTCACGCCGCGGATGCGGTTCACGACGGCGTCGCGCGTCTCATCCCAGCGGATTCTGCCGTCGTCGTCGGTGAGCTTCGGCGCGTAGGTGGAATCGCCGGTCTGCCGCGTCGCGACGGCGGTTCCGGCCTCGATCGCGTCGACGACGTCACGCAGCAGGTCGGCGCCGTCGTGCGCGAGCTCGTCGAGGAGCGACCCCGCCGTCGCGTCGGGGCCGATGGGGTGCATCCGCTCGGCGAAGACATCGCCCGCGTCGAGCGCGGCGACGAGCTGGAACACGCTCGCCCCCGTGCGATCGTCGCCCGCGATGAGGGCGCGCTGCACGGGTGCGGCGCCGCGCCAGCGCGGCAGGAGCGAGAAGTGCAGATTGATCCACCCGTACCGAGGCGTCGACAGCAGCGGCTCGCGCACGAGGCCGCCGTAGGCGACGATGACGCCGAGGTCGGGCTCGAGCGCCGCGATCCGCTCGGTCGCCGCGTCGTCGAGCCGGTCGGTGCGCAGCACCTCGAGACCGAGCTCCCCGGCGACCGCCGTGACGGGCGACGGGGTGAGCGTGCGCTTGCGTCCGAGCGGCGCGTCGGTGCGGCTGACGACGAGGGCGATGTCGTGATCGGATGCCGCGAGGGCGCGCAGGGACGGCACGGCGGGTGCGGGCGTGCCGGCGAAGACGAGGCGCATGGTCTCCTCACAGATCGAGATCGGGCACGTCGACCCGAACTCTGAGTGTATTGCGGGCAGCGGGGTTGCGTCCCTTCGCGGCCTTGCGGGCGCTCAGGGCGTTCGCGACGACGGCCGCGCGCAGGGCCTCGGTGACGCGCGCGCCGCTGCTGTAGTCGAAGCGCACGAGAGCCCGCACGCCCTCGTCACGCGGGACGGGGCCGAGCACCGACGTCTCGTCGAGCGTCGGCACGGCGACCCGCACAGACGAGATGGCCGTCTCGACGGCCGCCCGGGGGCCCTCGAGCGCCGCGACGCGGACGGTCGGCGGCATCCGCAACGCTGCCCGGTCGGCGAGCTCGGCGCGCGCGTACGCCGGTTGGGACCACGTCGCGAGGGCTCGTGCGACGGGTCCGGCGACGCCGACGAGGTGAACCGGCGCCTTCGGCACAGCGAGCGCGGCGGCGTTGGACCACCAGCGCAGGCACGACTCGCCGATCCGCAGGGCCTCGGCCTGCAGCATGCGATCGCCGTCGAGCAGGATGACCGAGCGGTATCCGCCGTCGGCGATCGGCTCGGCCCCGCGCGTCGCGATGACGAGGGCGGGGCGCGCGTCGACGCGCAGCACGGGGTGCTCCCCGTCGGCGACGATGACGCGCACGCCGGGGAACGCACGACCCAGTTCGTCGGCCGTGCGCTCGCTGCCCGACGAGACCATCCGCACGGTCGTGCCGGCGCAGTCGGGGCATGTCCACGCCTGCGCCCGACGACCGCACCAGCCGCACACGGGAACGGCGCCGTGGGACTTCGCGTGCAGAGGTCCGCCGCAGTGCGCGCACCGCGCGGCGTGGCGACACCCCGCGCACACGAGCACGGGCGCATAGCCGGGGCGGGCGACCTGAACGAGCACGGGTCCGTCCTCGAGCGCCTCGCGTGCCGCGGCGAAGGCCGACGAGGGAACGCGCGCACCGCGCGACTCGCCCTCGCGCGTCGCACTGAGCACGACGCGCGGACTGCTCTTGCGGGCGGGTGCGATCTCGCGCACCCAGCCCAGTGACACGAGCCGCTCGACGTCGGTCGTGCGGGTGTGGCCCGCGAACAGGAGCGCGGGACCTTCGAGCTCTTGGCGGACCAGGGCCGCGTCGCGCGCGCTGACGCCGGGACTGAGCGGCTCGCCGAGCAGCGGGTCGCCGTCGTCCCAGATCGCGATGAGGCCGATGTCGTGCACGGGGGCGTAGACGGCCGAGCGATTGCCGAGCACGATGCACGGGACTTCGGTCAGCGTGCGCAGGAACGCCGCATACCTCGCGGGCGAGGATTGCCGCGCGTCGACGGCGACGACGGCGTCGGGCGCGACGAGGTCGGCGAGGGCGGCGGCGAGCTGGTCCTGATCGCGGTGGTCGGGCACGACGAGCACGGCGCTGCGACCGGTCGCGAGCGTGTGCGCCGCGGTGGATGCCAGCAGCACGGCCCACGACCCCACGGTGGTGCCGTCCGCGAGCTGGGCGGGGTGTGGCGGCGCGTCGAGGGCGAGGCGCTCCCCCGCATCGAGCGCGTCGGCGAGTCCGGGGTAGGCCTCCAGCGCCGGGAGCCCGCCGGCGGTGACCTCGGGCGGCGCGGGGTGCTCGCCGGCGAGCCACGCCTTCTCGGCGCGCACCATGCGCTTGGGAATCGCCAGACGCAGGATGTCGCTCGCCGATCCCGCCGCGCGGTCGGCGGCGCGGCGGGCGAGCTCATAGAGCCGCGTCGGCAGCACCGGCACACCGGACACGACGGCGTCGAGTTCGGAGAGCGGGCGCTCGGGGTCGTCGGATTCCGTCACCTCGACGAGGTAGCCGTCGACCAGGCGACCGGCCGTGCGCAGCGGCACCCGCACGCGCACACCGGCGACGGCGTCAGCGGTGAGCTCGCGCGGGATCTCGTAGTCGAAGAGCCTGTCCAGCTGCGGCAGCGGCGAATCCAGCAGCACCCGCGCGATGCGCCGCGTCACGTCAGAGCCCGGCGGCGCGCCGGAGATCGTCGACGCGGTCGGTGCGCTCCCACGTGAAATCGGGCAGTTCGCGCCCGAAGTGCCCGTAGGAGGCGGTCTGCGCGTAGATCGGACGCAGCAGGTCGAGCTGCTCGACGATCGCCCGCGGGCGCAGGTCGAACACGTCGAGGATGGCGCGGGTGATGGTCTCATCCGACACCTGAGCGGTGCCGAACGACTCGACATAGAGTCCGACGGGCTTGGCCTTGCCGATCGCGTAGGCGATCTGCACCTCGAGACGCTCGGCCAGGCCTGCCGCGACGGCGTTCTTGGCGACCCAGCGCATGGCGTAGGCCGCCGAGCGGTCGACCTTGGACGGGTCCTTGCCGCTGAAGGCGCCGCCGCCGTGGCGTGATGCTCCCCCGTAGGTGTCGATGATGATCTTGCGGCCCGTGAGACCCGCGTCGCCCTTCGGACCGCCGATCACGAACGGGCCCGCGGGGTTGATGTAGAACTTGACGTCGGAGATGTCGAGCCCCGTCGCCTCGAGCACGGGATCGATGACCTCGGCTCGCACGGCGGCGCGCAGCGCCTTCTGCGAGATGTCGGGATTGTGCTGCGTCGACAGGACGACCGACTGCACCGTGCGCGGGGTGCTGCCCTCGTAGCCGAGCGTGACCTGGGTCTTGCCGTCGGGGCGCAGGAACGGCAGCTCGCCCGAACGCCGCACTTCGGCGAGGCGCTCGGCCATGCGGTGCGCCGTCCACGCCGCCATGGGCATGAACTCGGGCGTCTCGTTCGTCGCGTAGCCGAACATGATGCCCTGGTCGCCCGCGCCCTGCAGGTCGTGCGGGTCTTCCGACCCGCCCTCGCGCCGTTCGAACGCCTTGTCGACGCCGGCCGCGATGTCGGAGGACTGCGCGCCGATCGACACGCTGACGCCGCACGAATCTCCGTCGAAGCCCGTCTCGCTCGAGGTGTAGCCGATGCGGTTGACGACGTCGCGCACGATCGCCGGGATCTCGACGTACGCCGACGTGGACACTTCGCCCGCGACGTGCACGAGACCCGTCGTGACGAGCGTCTCGACGGCGACGCGGCCGTGCGGATCGTCGGTGAGGATCGCGTCGAGGATGCTGTCGGAGATCTGGTCGCAGATCTTGTCGGGGTGGCCCTCGGTCACGGACTCGGACGTGAACAGGCGCAACTCGGTCATCGATCCTCCAGATCGGGGCGGGGCGGAAACCAGTATGCCCCCGGGTGCGGACATCGCATCATCGGGGGCATCGGGCCGTCACACAGACGGCGCAAGAGCGATTTACTCTTCGTGGCGCAGGCGGAGCTTGTCCTCGTGGATCTCGTGCAGGGCGATCGTGAGCGGCTTGTCCTCGACGTTGGAGTCGACGAGCGGCCCCACGTTGTCGAACAGGTTGCCCTCGTGCAGGTCGGAGTAGTAGTCGTTGATCTGACGCGCGCGCTTGGATGCGTAGATCACGAGCTGGTACTTCGAGTCGACCTTGCCGAGCAGGGAATCGATGGGGGGATCGATGATCCCCTGGTTCTTCGTTCCGGCCATGGCGGAATCCTTTCGAAGCGGGTGGATGTCAGCGGTGGATGTCTGAAGGCGCGCGCCGAGCGCGGACGCATCCGTCCATTCTATCCGACGTGCGGGTCAGCGCGCCGTCACCTGGCGTTTCGACGAGATGACGCCCGTGTCGAAGCCCGCCAGACGCAGTCCGCCATGGAAGCGCGCGTGCTCGATCTTGACGCAGCGGTCCATCACGACGCTGAGGCCGGCCTCGGCGGCGATCGCGGCGGCCTCTTCGTTCCACGACCCCAGCTGCAGCCACAGCGTCTTCGCGCCGACGGCGACCGATTCGCGTGCGACGTCCGGCAGGTCGTCGTGTCTGCGGAACACGTCGACGATGTCGGGCGCGACGGGCAGGTCGGCGAGCGAGGCGTAGACGGGCCGGCCGAGGATCTCCGTCGCGCGCGGATTGACGAAGTACACGTCGAGGTCGGAGCCGCCCAGCAGGTACGACGCGACGAAGTAGCTCGCCCGCGCGCGGTTGTCGGATGCCCCGACGATCGCGATCGAGCGGGCCTCGCGCAGCAGCGCATAGCGCTCCGGCGCGGACGGGGCCCGCCACGTGCGCGGGGCCGTCGCCTCGGCCGGGGTCGTCTCGGCGAGCGCGCCGGGCAGCGCGCAGGCGGGGGCAGGCAGTGCGCAGGTCTGATCGGATCCGAAGCTCATCGCGGCAGTCCTGTCGCTCGGGTGAGGGCCTGATCGAGGTCCCAGACGATGTCTTCGGCGTCCTCGAGGCCGACCGAGATGCGGATGAGGTCGGCGGGAACGCCCGCGTCGGCCAGCTGCGCGGGTGCGAGCTGCTGGTGGGTCGTCGACGCCGGATGGATGACCAGGGTGCGGGCATCGCCGATATTGGCCAGGTGCGACGCGAGCTGCAGCGCCTCGATGACGCGCTCGCCGGTGCGGCGGGCGGCGCTCAGGCGCTCCTCGTCCGTCGGGAACTCGCCCGTGGGCTTCACCCCGAAGGCGAACACCGAGCCCGGCCCCAGCGGCAGATACGTGCGCGCTCGATCGTGATGAGGATGATCGGGAAGCCCCGCCCACGTGACGTATTCGACGCGCGGGTCGGAATCGAGCCACTCCGCCACGACGCGGGCGTTCGCGAGGTGCGCGTCCATGCGCTGCGGCAGCGTCTCGACGCCCTGCAGCAGCAGGAACGCCGACTGCGGACTGAGGGCGGGGCCGATGTCGCGCAGCTGCTCGGTGCGCAGCTTCGTGAGGAAGCCGTACTCGCCGAAGTTGTCCCACCATCGGATGCCGCCGTAAGACGGCACGGGCTCGGTCATCTGCGGGAACTTGCCGTTGCCCCAGTCGAACGTGCCCTTCTCGATCACGACGCCGCCGAGCGTCGTGCCGTGACCGCCCAGGAACTTGGTGACCGAGTGGATGACGATGTCCGCCCCGTGCTCGAGCGGGCGCGCCAGATACGGCGTCGCGAGCGTCGCGTCGACGACGAGCGGGATGGATGCCGCGTGCGCGACCTCGGCGAGACCGGCGATGTCGGCGATCTCCCCCGACGGGTTGCCGATGATCTCGACGTACAGCACCTTCGTCTCCGGCCGGATCGCGGCGGCGAAGTCGGCGGGGTCGTCGGAGGCGACGAAGGTCGTCTCGACCCCGAAGCGGCGCAGCGTCACGTCGAGCTGCGTCACAGTGCCGCCGTACAGCTGCGCCGAGGCGACGACGTGGTCGCCCGCGCCGACGAGGGCGGCGAAGGTGATGAACTCCGCGCTCATGCCCGATGCCGTCGCGACGGCGCCGATGCCCCCTTCGAGCGAAGCGAGCCGCTCTTCGAGAGCGGCGACGGTGGGGTTGCCGATGCGGGAGTAGATGTTGCCGTACTTCTGCAGCGCGAACAGGTTCGCGGCATCCGTCGCATCGTCGAACACGAACGACGTGGTCTGGTAGATCGGCACGGCGCGCGCGCCGGTCGTGGCATCCGGGGTGCCGCCGGCGTGCAGGGCGCGCGTGCGGAAGCCGAAGCGGTGGTCATCGGTCATGTCTTCTCTCGGTGTGCGGGCGCGACGGCGGTCACGCAGAGGCGAGCACGTCGGCGATCTGCTCGACGGTCCAGGGGTTCTGCAACGAGGTGGTGTCGCCGAGGGAGGCGGGGGCACGCCCGGCCCGGCGGTCTCGCTCAGCCTGCCACAGCTGGGCGAGGAGGCGGCGCAGGATCTTGCCCGAGCGCGTCTTGGGCAGTTCGGCGACGACGTAGACGTGGCGTGGCTTCGCGACCGGTCCGATCCGTCGTGCGACGCCGTCGCGCAGCTCTGCGGCGTCGAGACCGCCACTGCCGGACGGCACGACGAAGGCGGCCACGGCGTGACCGGTGACGGGATCGTCGACGGCCGTCGCGCCCGCTTCGCCGACCGCGCGCTGCGCGACGAGGGCGGACTCGATCTCGATCGTGGACAGACGGTGTCCCGACACGTTCACGACGTCGTCGAGGCGACCGAGGATCCAGACGTGCCCGTCGTCGTCGACCGTCGCGCCGTCACCGGCGACGTAGTAGCCGCCGTGCGCGCCGTGTCCCGCGAAGCGCGCCCAGTACGAGTCGCGATACCGCTCGGGATCGCCCCACACGGTGCGCGCCATACCGGGCCACGGCCGTCGCACGACGAGCGTGCCCGACGCGCCCGGCGTCACCGGCTCTCCCGCGTCGTCGACGACGGCCGCGTCGATCCCCGGCAGCGGCACCGTCGCCGAGCCCGGCTTGAGCGTCGTCGCGCCGGGCAGCGGGGCGATCATCGCGGCACCCGTCTCGGACTGCCACCACGTGTCGACGACGGGCACCTCGTCACGGCCGAACGTGCGCCGGAACCACACCCAGGCCTCGGGGTTGATCGCTTCGCCGACCGTGCCGAGCAGGCGCAGCGACGACAGGTCGTGCCCCGCCGGCAGATCATCGCCGAACCACGTCATGAAGGTGCGGATGAGCGTGGGCGCGGTGTAGTAGACCGTGACCCCGTGGCGCTGGATGATCTCGAGATGCCGCTCGCGGTGCGGTGCATCCGGTGTGCCCTCGTAGATGACCTGCGTCAGACCGTTCGACAGCGGCCCGTACAGCTCGTAGGTGTGCGCCGTGACCCATGCGAGATCCGCGGTGCACCAGTGCACGTCGTCGGGCTTGGCGTCGAAGTGCGCCCAGTGGGCCCAGCTCGCGTGCGCGAGATATCCGCCCGACGTGTGCACGAGGCCCTTGGGTCGCCCCGTCGTGCCGGAGGTGTAGATGATGAACAGCGGATGCTCCGCATCGAACGCCACCGCGTCGTGGCGGTCGCTCGCGGTGTCGACGACGTCGTGCCACCACACGTCGCGGCCGGCCGTCCACGGCACGTCCTGCCCCGTGCGGCGAACCGTGAGGACGTGCCGCACGTGGTCGAGACCGTCGGCGGCCGCGTCGGCGGCGGACTTCACCTCGACGGCGGATCCGCGGCGGAACTGGCCGTCGGATGTGACCAGGAGCGCCGCGCGGGTGTCCTGCAGGCGGAAGCGCACGGCCTCTGACGAGAAACCGCCGAAGACGAGCGAATGCACGGCGCCGATGCGCGCGCACGCGAGAGCGATCACGACGGTCTCGATCAGGACGGGCAGATACACCACGACCCGGTCCCCCGGCTCGATGCCCAGGTCCCGCAGTGCGTTGGCCGCGCGGGAGACCCGTCGCTGCAGATCGGCGTACGTGACGCTCGTGCGGTCGCCCGGCTCGCCTTCGAAATGCAGGGCGACGCGCTCGCCGCGACCGGCCTCGACGTGCCGGTCGACGCAGTTGTAGGCGACGTTGAGCCGCCCGCCGGAGAACCAGCGGGCGGCGGGGACCGAGAGGGTGCCGTCGGCGCGGGTCACCGGTGGCTCCCACTCGAGGGCCGTGTGCCACTGCTGCTCCCACGTCAGCCGGCGCGCGGCATCCTCCCAGAAGGCGGTGGGGTCGGCGGCGGCGCGGGCGTAGGCCTCGTCGCCCACGTTGGCCTGCGCGCGGAACGCGCCGTCGGGCGGATAGGTGCGCCGTTCGACCAGGCGGGTCTCGGCGGTCATCTCACGCCCATTTCTTCAGCAGGTGCTTCTGGACGAGGCTGAGGATGCCGTTGGTGAGGGTGCCCAGCAGCGCCAGCAGCACGATCGCGAGCAGGATGCGGTCGACGCGGCCCGTGCTCTGCGATTCGGTCAGCAGGAACCCCAGGCCCATCGACGCGGCGATCAGCTCCGCGGCGACGAGGAAGAGCCATGCCTGCGCCATCGCCAGTCGTAGTCCGGAGATGATCGAGGGCACGACGGCGGGCAACTGCACGAGGCGCAGCAGGTCCCACCCGCGCAGACCGAACGAGCGACCCATCTCGACCAGGTGCGGGTCGACGTGGCGCAGGGCCGAGCCGACGGTCGTGAAGACGGGGAAGAACGCGCCGATCGCGATGAGGGCGACCTTGGAGTCTTCGCCGATCCCCATCCACAGCAGCAGCAGCGGAACGAGGGCGAGCGAGGGGATCGCGCGGAAGGCCGCGAGCGTCGGACTCAGCAGCACGTCGCCCGCCCGCGTCAGGCCGACGAACGCCGCCGCGACGAGCCCGACGACGGACCCGATCGCGAAGCCGATCAGCACGCGCTGCACCGAGATGGCGATGTGCAGCCAGAGCACGCCGCTGTCGAGCATCTCGACGGCGGCCTGGAAGACCGTCGCGGGGGCCGGCAGCCGGTGCGGCGGAAGCATGCCCGTCACGGTGACCGCCTGCCACAGCGCCAGCAGGGCGATCGGAACGACGAAGCCACCCGCGATGCGCACGGCGCGGCGATCCCACAGCGAGCGCGCCGCGGGCGTGCCCGTGTCGGTGTCCGCCGCGGTGAGCGTGGTCATCGCGCGTTCACTGCTTCTTCGGCGAATGTCGCGTTGATGATCGTCGCGAGGGCGTCGGAGACGGCCTGCTCGCCGCCCTGGACGGCGTCGGAGTCCACCAGCACGGGCGCGATCTTCTCGAGGACCGCGAGCTGGGCAGCGCCCGGGATGCCGCTCACGTCGAGGTTCGAGCGCTCCTGGATGACGGTCTCGGCGACGGCGAGGTCGATGCCCGCGACCTCGGCGAGCAGAGCCGCCGTCTCGTCAGGATTGGCCAGTGCCCACACGCGCGCCTCTTCGTAGGCGTTCACGACGACCTGCGCGAGGTCGGGGTGGTTCGTGATGAAGTCCTCGGTCGCGTTGAGGAACCCGTAGGTGTTGAAGTCGACGTTGCGGTAGACCAGCTGCGCCCCCGCATCGACTTCGGCGGCCGCCATGATCGGATCCAGGCCCGACCACGCGGCGACCGATCCGGCATCGAGAGCGGCCCAGCCGTCGGCGTGCTGCAGGTGCTGCACCTCGACGTCCTCGACCGTGAGACCCTCGGTCTCGAGCGCCTGCAGCAGGAAGAAGTACGGGTCGGTGCCGATCGTCGCGGCGACGGACTGCCCCTTCAGGTCGGCGACCGACGTGATGTCGCTGCCTTCCGGCACGACGATCGCGGCCCACTCCGGCTGCGAGTAGATGTCGATGACCTGGATCGGCGAACCGTTCGCCTTCGCGAGGAGCGCGGCGGAGCCCGCCGTCGAGCCGACGTCGATCGACCCGGCGCGCAGCAGCTCGTTCGCCTTGTTCGAGCCGGCGGACTGCACCCACTCGACGGCGACCGAATCGCCGAGCGCCTCTTCGATGAGCCCCTGCTCCCTGATGACGAGACTCAGGGGGTTATATGTCGCGAAGTCGATCGTGAGCGTGTCGGTCGACCACTCGCCCTCCCCCGCCGGCGCGGGTGCCGCCGAGGCGTTCTCACCGGCGACGCATCCCGCCGCACCGAGCATGATGACGCCGGTGACGGCGAGGACGGGAAGGATGCGGCGCAGCGGACGGTTCATCGGGTCTCCTGAGTGCGGGTGTGGTGCGTGTCGACGCCGAGGCCCTCGAGCAGCTCGGCGCGCAGGTCGGTCAGTGCTCGCTCGGAGCGGTCTCGCGGTCGAAGTCCGGGGACCGTGATCGTGCGGGCGATCGAAGCGTCGCGGGCGTCGGCACTCGGGTCGACGGCGCGCAGCAGCAGCACGCGGTCGGCGAGATACAGGGCTTCTTCGACGTCGTGGGTCACGAGCACGACGGTCGTGGGCACGGCGGCGTGCACGTCGAGCAGCAGGTCCTGCATGCGCAGGCGGGTCAGTGCGTCCAGAGCGCCGAACGGCTCATCCAGCAGCAGCACTTCGGGACCCCGGGCCAGAGCGCGGGCGAGCGACGCGCGCTGCGCCATGCCGCCCGAGACCTCGCGCGGGCGCTGGTGCGCCGCGTGCTCGAGGCCGACGAGGGTCAGCAGCTCGGCGACGCGGTCGCGTCCGGCGCGCTTGTCGATGCCGCGCGGCAGGCCGAGTGCGACGTTCTGCGCGAGGGTGCGCCACGGCAGCAGTCGCGGCTCCTGGAAGGCGACGGCGGTCGTGCCGCCGACGTCGACCCCGCCCGCGGTCGGCGCGTCGAGGGCGCCGATGAGGCGCAGCAGCGTCGACTTGCCGCAGCCGGAGGGACCGACGATCGCGAGGATCTCGCCGTCGACGAGTTCGAGATCGACGTCGCGCAGTACGGTGCGCTGCCCGCCGCGTCCTGCGAAGGCTCGCCCCACACCCTCGAGACGGACGGCCGGGGGGCGGTCCACCGCCGGGGCGGACGCTGCGGGAGGCGCGAGCAGAGTGCTGGACATGCACTCATCGTTTCTGAGGCGGCCCCCGGAACGAAGCCGAGCGTAATGTTCTGCAACGAAGGGGCATCCGGAACAGGCGTTCCCCCCGGACAGGCGATCCGTCGAGCGCGGTCAGTCCCGGGCGAGCGCCGCGACTTCGCGGGCGGCACGGGCGACGTCGTCGTTCACGACGCGGTAATCGAACTCGTCCTGCGAGGCCAGTTCGACACGGGCGGTCTTGAGTCGCCTGGCGCGCTCCTCGGGACCCTCCGTGCCGCGACCGACGAGCCTGTCGACCAGTTCGTCCCAGCTCGGCGGCAACAGGAACACGAGGGTCGCCGCGGGCTCGGCGGCGCGCACCTGGCGCGCGCCCTGCAGATCGATCTCGAGCAGCACCGTCCGGCCTTCGGCCAGCGCCGCGTCGATCGGTGCACGCGGCGTGCCGTAGCGGTGCCGGTTGTGCACGGTCGCGTGCTCGAGCAGGTCGCCCGCGGCGATCATGCGATCGAATTCGGCGTCGTCGACGAAGAAGTAGTGCTCGCCCTCGATCTCGCCGGGCCGCGGTGCGCGCGTCGTCGCCGAGACCGAGAGCATGATCTCGGGGTGGTGCTCCTTGATGTGCGCCGCGACGGTTCCCTTGCCGACCGCCGTGGGACCCGCGAGCACGAGCAGCCGGCTGCGGCCGGCGCGGGGGGCGCGCTCGGGCCGCCTCTCGTCGAGGAAGCGCAGCAGGACAGCGCGCTGACGCGCGCCGAGCCCGCCGAGACGCTTGACGGGCGAGATGCCGAGCTCGGCGAGGATGCGGTCCCGCTTGCCCTCGCCGATCGCCGGGATGCACGTGAGGAACTCGGTCACGCGCATCGCGCCCGCCGGTGTCTCGGGCTTCGCGAGCGCGCGGCGCAGCAGCTCTTGCGGGGTGATGACGCGCATCGTGACGTCGTGCTTGAGAGCGGCGCGTTCGCGGCGCGCAGCGACCGCGCGGCGGGATGCCGCGACGCGGTCGACCTCGGGAGGGGTACGTGAATCAGCCATCGGAACCACTACGGTACAACGCCGCGCGCTCTGTGATGCGCGCCGTCAGAACATCGGGACCCGCCGAGAGGATGCTGCGGCTCTCGGACGCGACGACGTTGCGCGCGACCGCCCCGAAAAGCGACGTCAGCTCGGCCGGCTGCGCACCCTGTGCACCGAAGCCCGGGGCGAGGATGGGGCATGCGGTGAGCGCGTCGTCGGTCAGTCCGAACTCGAGCCGGTCGACGGTCGCCCCGATGACGAGACCGGCCGGTCCGAGGTCGCCGGCGAACGCCGCCGATCCGTTGACCCACGCGATGTCGCGTGCGACGCGCGCTGCGACGGTCTGGTCGTCGGCCGACGCGACGTCGACCGTGCGTGCGGTCTGCAGCGCCGCCGCTTCGGGGTTGCTCGTCGCGGCGAGGACGAAGACGCCCTTGCCCGCACGGACCGCCGTCGCGAGCGTCTCGCGCAGCGACTCGGGTCCGAGATACGGGCTCACCGTGACAGCATCCGCTTCCAGCGGAGCACCCGGCGTGAGCCACGCGGCGGCGTAGCCGGCCATCGTCGAGCCGATGTCGCCGCGCTTGGCGTCGGCGATCACGATCAGCCCCGCCGCGCGCGCGGCGGCCAGCACGTCTTCGAGAGCGGCGAACCCCGCCGATCCCCAGCGCTCGAAGAAGGCGACCTGGGGCTTCACGACGCCGACGCGTCCTGCCGCGGCCTCGACGACACGCAGCCCGAAGTCACGCAGGCCGCGCGCGCCGGCATCCATCCCCCATTCGGCGAGCAGGTGCTCGTGGGGGTCGATGCCGACGCACAGCGGTCCGTACGCGTCGAGCGCTGCGCGAAGCCGCGCGCCGAAGGATGTCACGTGCGCGCTGCCCGGTCCGCGGCGTACTCCTGCAGGCTCTTCACGTCGAAGCCCTTGCGCAGCGTCGACATCCCGCTCACGGCTGCGCCGAGAACGGCCATCGTCGTGAAGAGCGCCTTGTCTCCGGCGACCGCCGCCGCGCGGATCTCGTACCCGTCGGCGCGGGCCGTTCCGCCCGAGGGCGTGTTGACGATGATGTCGATGGTGCCGTCGTTGATGAGGTCGACGATGTTGGTCTCTCCACCGTCGTGCGTCTCGCTGTACTTCGCGACGACCGTCACGGCGATGCCGTTGCGGGCGAGGATCTCGGCGGTTCCCTCGGTCGCGACGAGTGTGTAGCCGAGCTCCTGCAGCCGGTGCGCGGGCAGGATGACCGCGCGCTTGTCGCTGTCGGCGACCGAGATGAAGACGGTGCCCTCGAGCGGCATGCCGCCGTATGCCGCGGCCTGTGACTTCGCGAACGCCGTCGGGAAATCGCGATCGATGCCCATGACCTCGCCCGTCGAGCGCATCTCGGGCCCCAGCACGGAGTCGACCGTCTTGCCGTCCTTCGTGCGGAAGCGCTTGAACGGCAGCACGGCCTCCTTCACCGAGACCGGAGCGTCCAGCGGGATGCGCGATCCGTCGGCTTCGGGCAGCAGGCCCTCCGCCTTGAGATCGGCGATCGAGGTGCCCGCCATGACGCGCGAGGCGGCCTTGGCCAGCGGGATGCCGAGCGCTTTCGAGACGAAGGGCACGGTGCGGCTCGCACGCGGGTTGGCCTCGATGACGTAGAGCACGCCTGCCGAGATCGCGAACTGCACGTTGAGCAGCCCGCGCACGCCCACGCCCTGAGCGATCGCGAGCGTCGCCTCACGCACGCGGTCGACGTCGGTGCGACCGAGCGAGATGGGCGGCAGCGTGCACGATGAGTCGCCGGAGTGGATGCCGGCCTCTTCGAGGTGCTCCATGACGCCGCCGATGTACAGCTCGGTGCCGTCGTAGAGCGCGTCGACGTCGATCTCGATCGCGTCGTCGAGGAAGCGGTCGACGAGGAGGGGCTTGCCCGCCTCGACGATGACCTCGCCCGCCGTGCGGACGAAGTACTCCCGCAGGGCGGCGGTGTCGTAGACGATCTCCATGCCGCGTCCGCCGAGCACGAAGCTCGGGCGCACGAGCACGGGGTACCCGATCTCCTCCGCGATGCGCACGGCGCCGTCGGCGTCGATCGCCGTGCCGCTGCGCGGCGCGAGAAGTCCCGCGTCGTCGAGGAGGCGCGAGAACAGCTCGCGCTCTTCGGCGAGGTCGATCGCGGTGGGGCTCGTGCCGAGGATCGTGTAGCCGGCCTCCTCGATGCCCTTCGCCAGTCCGAGCGGCGTCTGGCCGCCGAGCTGGCAGATGACGCCGAGGATCTCACCCGACTGCGCCTCGGCGTGCAGCACCTCGAGCACGTCCTCGAGCGTCAGCGGCTCGAAGTAGAGCCGGTCGGACGTGTCGTAGTCGGTCGACACGGTCTCGGGGTTGCAGTTGACCATGACGGTCTCGTATCCCGCGCCGGAGAGGGCGAAGGACGCATGCACGCACGAGTAGTCGAATTCGACGCCCTGGCCGATGCGGTTGGGACCCGAGCCGATGATGACGACCTTCTGCCGGTCAGACGGCGTGACTTCGGTCTCGACCTCATAGCTCGAGTAGTGATAGGGCGTGAGCGCGGGGAACTCCCCCGCGCACGTGTCGACCGTCTTGTAGACCGGACGCACATCCAGCGCGTGCCGGATGCCGCGGATCTCGGCTTCGGACCCGCCGCGCAGCTGCGCGAGCTGGGCATCGCTGAATCCGTGCTCCTTCGCCAGACGCAGCGTGGCGACGTCGAGCTCGGGGGCCTGCCGAACGAACTCGGCGACCTCGTTGATGAGCACCATCTGATCCAGGAACCACGGATCGATCTTCGTCGCCTCGAAGGCCTGCTCGATCGTCGCGCCCTTGCGCAGCGCCTGCTGCAGCACGACGATCCGACCGTCCGTCGGCGTCTTCGAGATCTCGAGCAGCTCATCGACGGAACGCTCTTCGTCGCCCCAGTGGAAGCTCGATCCGCGCTTCTCGAGCGAGCGCAGCGCCTTCTGCAGCGCCGTGGCGTAGTTGCGCCCGATCGCCATCGCCTCGCCGACGGACTTCATGGTGGTCGTCAAGGTCGTATCGGCGGCGGGGAACTTCTCGAAGTTGAACCGCGGCACCTTCACCACGACGTAGTCGAGGGTCGGTTCGAAGCTCGACGGCGTCACCTTCGTGATGTCGTTGGGGATCTCGTCGAGCCGGTAGCCGATCGCGAGCTTCGCGGCGATCTTCGCGATCGGAAAGCCCGTCGCCTTCGATGCCAGCGCCGACGAGCGCGAGACGCGCGGGTTCATCTCGATGACGATGATCCGCCCGGTCTGCGGGTCGATGGCGAACTGGATGTTGCAGCCGCCGGTGTCCACGCCCACGGCGCGGATGATGTCGATGCCGATGTCGCGCAGCTTCTGGAACTCGCGGTCGGTCAGCGTGAGCGCGGGGGCGACGGTGATCGAGTCGCCCGTGTGCACCCCGACGGGGTCGACGTTCTCGATCGAGCACACCACGACGGTGTTGTCGGACGTGTCGCGCATGAGCTCGAGCTCGTACTCCTTCCACCCGAGGATCGACTCCTCCAGGAGCACCTCGTTGGTGGGCGAGTCGTGCAGGCCCGCGCCGCCGATGCGGCGGAGGTCCTCTTCGTCATAGGCGAAGCCCGATCCCAGGCCGCCCATCGTGAACGACGGACGCACGACGAGCGGGTAGCCGAGCTTCTCGGCGCCGGCGATCAGATCGTCCATCGAATGGCAGATGACCGATGCCGCGACATCCGCGCCCGCGTCGATCACGAGCTGCTTGAAGATCTGGCGATCCTCGCCCTTGTTGATCGCCTCGAAGTTCGCGCCGATGAGCTCGATGTCGTACTTCTCGAGGATGCCGTGGTTGTGCAGCTCGATCGCCGCGTTGAGCGCCGTCTGACCTCCGAGGGTCGGAAGGATCGCGTCGGGGCGCTCCTTCGCGATGATCGTCTCGATGACCTGCCACGTGATCGGCTCGATGTAGGTCGCGTCGGCGAAGTCCGGGTCGGTCATGATCGTCGCGGGGTTGGAGTTGACGAGGATGACCCGCACTCCCTCTTCGCGCAGCACGCGACAGGCCTGCGTGCCCGAGTAGTCGAACTCGCACGCCTGCCCGATGACGATCGGCCCGGAGCCGATGACGAGGACGCTCGTGATGTCGTCGCGCTTAGGCATTGTTCTCCTTCGATCCCTGAGTCTGCTCCTGCGGTCCCCGGCCCTGCTCCTGCGGTCCCTGACCTTGCTCCTGCTCCCGCGGTCCCTGAGCTTGTCGAAGGGTCGCGACGACGAGGTCACGGAAGCGGTCGAACAGGTAGTTCGCGTCGTGCGGGCCGGCAGCGGCCTCGGGGTGGTACTGCACCGAGAAGGCCGGGATGTCGAGGGCGCGCAGTCCCTCGACGACGTTGTCGTTGAGTCCGACGTGACTGACCTCGATGCGGCCGTACCCGTGGGGGCTGTCGAACTCGCCCTCGACGGGAGCGTCGACGGCGAAGCCGTGGTTGTGGGAGGTGATCTCGACGCGCCCGGTCAGTTTGTCCTTCACGGGCTGGTTGATGCCGCGGTGGCCGAACGGCAGCTTGTACGTGCCCAGACCCAGCGCCCGCCCGAGCAGCTGATTGCCGAAGCAGATCCCGAAGAAGGGCAGGCGGTCGTCGAGGATCGAGCGCAGCAGGTCGACGTGCGCGTCGGATGCCGCGGGGTCGCCCGGCCCGTTGGAGTAGAAGACGGCGACGGGGTCGACGGCGCGGATGTCGTCGATCGACACGTCGTGCGGAAGGATGTGCACGTCGAAGCCGCGCGAGACGAGGTTGTGGATCGTCGCCTGCTTGACGCCGAGGTCGAGCACGGCGAGATTGCCGATCCGCTCTCCCGTCGCCTCGACGACGCGAACGGCGTCGATCGAGACATCGGCCGACAGGTTGCGCCCGGCCATGCGCGGGGCTTCGCGGATGAGCCGGAGATGCTCGTCGGGCTCGAGGGATGCGGCATCCCCCGAGAAGATGCCGCCGCGCATGCTGCCCGCTCCGCGGATGTGCCGTGTCACGGCGCGCGTGTCGACGCCGCTGATCCCGACGACGCCTTCGCGGACGAGGGCGTCGTCGAGCGAGCCGTCGGCGCGCCAGTTCGACACGACACGCGAGGGGTCGCGGACGATGTAGCCGGACACCCAGATGCGGTGCGACTCGACGTCTTCCGCGTTGACGCCCGTGTTGCCGATGTGCGGCGCGGTCTGCAGCACGATCTGACCGGCGTACGACGGGTCGGTGAGGGTCTCCTGGTATCCGGTCATGCCGGTGGCGAAGACGACTTCGCCGAGGGTCGTGCCGACCGCACCGTAGGCGCGGCCGACGTAGCGCGTGCCGTCCTCCAGGACGAGCACTGCGGGTTCGGTGGAGAAGAAGGTCATGCGTCGGTTCCCGTCTGGGTCGGGGTGAGGATGCTCGAGATCGCATCGGCGAGGGCTCTGGCCGAGGCATCCTGAGGTCGGAGGTAGGAGTCGACGACCGTGCCGTCATCGAGGCGCCAGGTGAGGCGGACGAGTCCGTCGCGCTCGACGACGCGGTCGATCGTCACCGTGGCCTGCGCCACGAGATCGATGCGGTCGGCGCGCACGAACACGCGGGGCTTGCCGGTCAGGTCGAGGGCGATGCCGGCGCTCGTCACCGTGACATCGACGCGCGAGCGGAACGCCAGACCGCGGATCGCGAGGCGCTCCAGCGGCTCGCCGTGCTTCGTCGTCGCGACGTACAGCGAGCGGAACTCGCTCATCGTCTCGGCGCCGGCGGGGGCTTCGGCCACGGGGGCGGACAGCCCGGAATCGCGGCGCGTGCGTCGCCACCACGCGAAGGCCGCGAGAGCGAGGATCAACACCGCCACGCCGATCATGACGGCGACGGCGCCCTCACGGGTCATGCGCGCTCCCCCGGCCGGTCGAGCACGACACCGTCGACGACGGTCGGCGTGCCGCGATACAGCGTCCAGCGCACCTCACCGGGCAGCTCGCGCCCGAGGTACGGGGAGTTGACGCTGCGTCCGCGCAGGTCATCCTTCGAGAAGGTGCGGACCGGCGCGGGATCGATGAGCGTGAGGGATGCCGCGTGCCCGGGGGCCAGCGGAGTCCCGTGGCCCGCGAGCCGGCCGATGCGGGCCGGTTCGCGCGACATGATGCGCGCGACGTCGCTCCACACCAGCATCCCCGTGTCGATCATCGTCTGCTGCACGACCCGCAGCGCGCTCTCGAGCCCGACCATGCCGTTCGCCGCGGCCTGCCACTCGCACGCCTTCGCTTCGGCGGGGTGCGGTGCGTGGTCGGTCGCGACGATGTCGATCGTGCCGTCGGCGAGTCCTTCGCGCACGGCGCGGACGTCTTCTTCGCGCCGCAGCGGGGGGTTCACCTTGAACCGGGCGTCGTAGTCGCGGACGAGTTCGTCGGTCAGCAGCAGGTGGTGCGGCGTCACTTCGGCCGTCACGTCGATGCCGCGCTTCTTGGCCCACCGGATGATGTCGACCGAGCCGGCCGTCGACAGGTGGCACACGTGCAGCCGCGAACCGACGTGCTCGGCGAGGAGCACGTCGCGCGCGATGATCGACTCCTCGGCGACGGCGGGCCAGCCGGCCAGGCCCAGTTCGGCCGAGACGACGCCCTCGTTCATCTGAGCGCCCTCGGTCAGCCGGGGGTCCTGCGCGTGCTGCGCGATGACACCGTCGAAGGCCTTGACGTATTCGAGGGCGCGGCGCATGATCAGCGGATCCCACACGCAGAAGCCGTCGTCGCTGAAGACGCGCACCTGAGCGCGGGAGTCGGCCATCGCCCCCAGCTCGGCGAGGCGCTCGCCCTTCTGCCCGACGGTGACCGCCCCGATGGGCTGCACCGTCACGAACCCGGCCGCCTCGCCGAGGGCGAGCTCCTGCTCGACGACTCCGGCGGTGTCGGCGACGGGTGAAGTGTTGGGCATCGCGAAGACAGCCGTGAAGCCGCCGGCCGCGGCGGCGCGCGACCCGGTGAGGATCGTCTCGGAGGCTTCGTACCCGGGCTCGCGCAAGTGCGTGTGCAGGTCGACCAGGCCCGGCAGCGCGATGAGGCCGTCGGCGTCGACGACGGTGGCCCCGGCGCGCGAGACGTCCGAGCCCACCTGTGTGAGAAGGCCATCCTCGACGAGGATGTCGGCGGCGGCCCCGCCTTCGAGTCGGGCCCCCCGGATGAGGAACGTCTCAGTCATCGCGTGTTCTGCTCTCGTTCGGGTCGCTCGCCCGCCAGCAGCAGGTAGAGCGCGGCCATGCGGACCGATACGCCGTTCGTGACCTGCTCGAGCACCGTCGAGCGCGGCGAGTCGGCGGCTTCGGCGGAGATCTCCAGCCCCCGGTTCATGGGTCCGGGGTGCAGGACAATGCTACCGGCCGGAAGCGCCGTCAACCGTCGGGCGTCCAGACCCCAACGGCGTGAATACTCCCGTTCAGTCGGAAAATAGGCGGCGTTCATCCGCTCCAGCTGGATGCGCAGCATCATGAGCGCGTCGGGAGCCGCGGCGATCGCCTCGTCGAGGTCGTAGAGGATCGTCGCCGGCCACTGCGAGGAATCCTGCGGCACGAGTGTCGGCGGGGCGACGAGGGTCACATCGGCGCCGAGGGTGTCGAGCAGCCACACGTTCGACCGCGCGACGCGCGAGTGCAGCACATCGCCGACGATCGTGACCGACAGTCCTTCGAGATCGCGTCCCCGGCTGTCGTCGCCGAAGTGACGCTTGCGGATCGTGAACGCATCGAGGAGCGCCTGCGTCGGGTGCTCGTGGGTGCCGTCGCCGGCATTGACGACCCCCGCGGTGATCCATCCGCTCGTCGCGAGCGTCCGCGGCGCGCCCGAGGCCCCGTGCCGGATGACGACGGCGTCCGCGCCCATGGCCTGCAGAGTCTGCGCGGTGTCCTGCAGGGACTCGCCCTTCGAGACGCTGGAGCCCTTCGCCGCGAAGTTGATGACATCGGCCGACAGCCGCTTCGCAGCGGCTTCGAACGAGATGCGGGTGCGGGTGGAGTCTTCGAAGAAGAGGTTGACGACCGTCTTGCCCCGCAGGGTCGGCAGCTTCTTGACTTCGCGGAGCTGCGTGTCCGACATGTCTTCGGCGACGTCCAGGATGCGCAGCGCACTCTCCCGCGAGAGGGTCTTGGTGTCGAGGAGGTGCCTCATGATTCGATCGTCACCTCTTCGACGCCGTCGGTCTCGGCCAGGCGCACGTTGACGCGCTCGTCGCGCGCGCTCGGCAGGTTCTTGCCGACGAAGTCCGGGCGGATGGGCAGTTCGCGATGGCCGCGGTCGATGAGGGTGGCCAGGCGTACGGCGGACGGGCGGCCGATGTCCTGCAGCGCATCGAGCGCGGCGCGGATGCTGCGGCCCGAGAACAGCACGTCGTCCACGAGCACGACGACCTTGCCGTCGATGCCGCCCGCCGGGATCTGCGTCGGCTGGGGGGCGCGCGTCGGGTTGCGGTGCAGGTCGTCGCGGTACATCGTGACATCGAGTGCGCCGATCGGGATCGGCGTGCCGCTGAACTCCGACAGCAGACCGCCGATCCGGTTGGCGAGCGTGACGCCGCGGGTCGGGATGCCGAGGACGACGAGGTCTTCGGGACCCTTGTTGGACTCGAGGATCTCGTGCGAGATCCGAGTCAGAGCGCGGGCGATGTCGGCGCTGTGCAGGACGACACGAGGCAGCACGATTCGCGTGCTCATCCGCCGCTCCCTTCTCCGCCTCACAGGACGGTGTTAAAGGTTGCTGGGTACTCGCGCCAGTCTAGCGGGATGACAGGGCTCTGGCACGCTGGGGTCATGGGCACCGATGCGCAGGATCGTCCGGGCGTCGCTGAACGCGGCGAGAGCGAGTTCGACCGGGGGCTGTCGTTCTATGACGCGATCTACGGGTTCGCTGCGACGCTGCTCGTCGCGAACGTCGATGCGCCGGCGCCCGAGGCCTGGCAGAGCCTGCGCACACTTTTCACCGATGACGTCGTCGACCAGCTGCTCGGTTTCGTGATCAGCTTCGTCGTGATCGTCGTGTTCTGGCGGGTGAATGTCACGCTCGTGCGGCGTCTGTCCGGACTCGACGGGCCGACGACGGCCGTCAACCTCGCGGCGGCGGGCCTGGTCATCCTGCTGCCGTTCACAACCGAGGGCATCAGCGATGCGGCGACGACGGATCTGCCGCTGCCCACCGCGATCTACGCCGTCAACGTCGCTGCCGTCGCGCTTGCGCAGGTGGCGATGTTCCAGGTGGCGCGTTCGCGCGGTCTCGAGCGAAACCCGATCCCATCGCGGCTGAATCGGATCCAGTTGCTCGACGCATTGGTCGTGCCGCTCTACTTCCTGGCGTCCGTGCCTGTCGCGCTCGTTGTGAGTGCCGATGCGGCACGGCTTTCGTGGCTCGGTCTCATCGTTGTGGCCCCGGTCTCGGGACGCCTCGTACGAGTGGCATCCCGTCGTCAGCCTGCGGCGAGCGCGCCCTCGGCTTCGTGAGCACGTATCGGGTGGCCCTGCGTCGTGAGGCACTTGCCGGTGGCGAGGTCCCATTTCCAGTCGTGCAGCGAGCACGTGAGGACGCCGTCCTCGATCTTGCCGGTCTTGGTGAGGTCGGCGCGCAGATGCGGGCAGCGGCGCTGCACGATCCAGTCGCCGAGCTGCGCATCCTCGGTCTGATCGCTCTGCTCGGCGTACCAGTTCTCGACGTACTCGATGCGGTCGCGAGAAAGACACTTCAGGAACGTGGTGAGGAACTCGTTGAACTTGCCGCTGCGACCGACCTCGAACTGCATCGAGAGGAAGATCGAGTTCGACCAGTCGATCTCGTGGTCGGCGATGTTGGTCGAGACGAGGTCGGCGGGAATCGTGTACCAGTAGACGCAGTCTTCGCCGTCGTACTCGCGCACCTTCGCCTTCGGGAAGTCCACCACCATGTCGAGTTCGCCGATGCGGAAGCGCACGTTGCCGCCGACACCGTTGCGGATCGTGCGCGCGCGGCGCAGCAGCGGCTCCCACCACTCCTTGATCGCGGCGAGCATCTCGGCGGGGGGAAGTACGGCCGCGCGCGTCGCCTCTTCGGCCGCGACTTCGCTCTGACGCGTATCGCGCTGTTCGGCGAGGTAGGCCCACTTGTCATCGAAGATCCGGTCGATCTCGGCAGCCGTGTAGAGCGTCTGCGTCACGACGAGCTCGCCGTGGTTCAGGTCGACCTGCGTGCCGGGCACGAACTCATAGCCCTTCTGCTCGGGCCGCAACTCGCGCATGTGCGCGAGGAACTGACGCTGATCGGTGAAGATCGAGTCGTCTTCTGTGCCGTAGCCGTTGTAGCGGAACAGCTCTTCGCGCAAGAACATGGGCGGTCCGGCCATCGGGAACACGTGTGCCGCGTCGACCTTCTCGATGTAGTACATCGCGCGCTTGTTCTGCGCGTCGCGCTTGAGCTTCGCGAAGTTCTGCTTGGCATCCTGCGGCAGGTCGTAGACCATGGGCCACCAGATCGCGCCGGACACCTGCGTGAAGTACGCGTCGGGCTTCGAGAACGTCAGCAGCGTGTCGAGATCGAGGGGGTGCGAGTCGTTCTGATTGAGGATGCTGGCCGTGCCGTCGTCGACCGAGAGCGACGAGTCGCCGATGGGTCCATCGCTCGGGGCGCGCAGGGGTGTCACCATGATCTTCAGGTCGCCGAACTCGAGCGGCACACCCGCCTGCGTGTAGACGATGTTGTCGTAGCCGAGCTTCTTCAGATCGACCTCGAGGTCATCGGTCGGGTACTCCGGCAGAAGCACCCTGATGTCCTTCGGCACGTAGCGCTCGAGCAGGGCGGGGTCGAAGTGGTCGCGGTGCCGGTGCGAGATGTAGAGGAAGTCCGCGGCGCCGAAGCGCTCCCAGTCGAGTGCGCGGTTGTCGGGGAACGGGAACCATGAGCCGAAGAAGCTCGGGCCGATGACCGGATCGCAGAGGATGCTGCCACCCGCCGTCTCGATATACATTCCGGCGTGTCCGAGGCCCGTGATGCGCATGAATTCCCTCCCGTGTGACCCCTCGAGTCTAGGCGAGGGCCGACCGGCTCACGCGTCGAAGAGGGCTCGGATGTCGTCGGCATCGAGCGTCTGGCCGAACAGGGCGTCGTCGTCCATGACGGAGCGGAACAGGCGCGCTTTGCGTTGCTGCAAGGCCATGACCTTCTCTTCGATCGTGCCGTTGGCGATGAGGCGGTAGACCATGACCTTGCGCTCCTGCCCGATCCGGTGCGCGCGGTCGACCGCCTGCGCTTCGGCGGCAGGGTTCCACCACGGATCGAGCAGGAAGACATCGTCTGCCTCGGTGAGTGTCAGCCCGAACCCGCCCGCCTTGAGGCTGATCAGGAACACCGCAGCGCCACCCTGGCGGAACTCCGCGACGGCGGCGTCTCGATCGTGCGTCGACCCGTCGAGATACGCGAAGCGGATGCCGCGCTCTTCGAGCCGCTGCGCCACGAGGCGCAGGAACGACGTGAACTGACTGAAGACCAGGATGCGATGACCTTCGGCCACCGCTTCGTCGAGGCGTTCGAACAATGCCGTGAGCTTGCTCGGCGCGACGTGCGCGTGCGCCGGATCGACGAGCCCGGGAGCCAGGCTCAGCATGCGCAGCAGTGTGAGCGAGCGGAACACGATGAACCGGTTGCGATCGAGGTCGTCGAGCAGTCCGAGCACCTTCTGCCGTTCGCGCTGCAGCACGGTGTCGTACAGGGCCCGGTGCGCCGCATTGAGCTCGATCCGCAGCTCCTGCTCCTGCTTGGGCGGAAGCTCCGGGGCCACGAGGTCCTTCGTGCGGCGCAGCACGAGGGGTCGGATGCGCCGTCGCAGCCGTGCGAGGCGGCGGGCGCGGTACTGGCCGCCCTCCTGCGTGTCGGGGACCTTGCCCTTCTCGATCGGCGCGATGTACTCGTCGCGGAATCGGCGCGCCGAGGCGAAAAGGCCGGGTGCGGTCAGAGACAGGAGCGCCCACAGCTCGGTGAGGCTGTTCTCCAGAGGTGTGCCCGTGATCGCGAACGTGACGTCGGCGCGCAGCTCTTTCGCGACGCGGTGCGTCTTCGTCTGGCTGTTCTTCACGAACTGCGCCTCGTCGAGCACGACTCCCGCCCAATCGACACTCGTGAAGGCGGCGGCGTCGAGTCGCAGCAGGGTGTACGAGGTCACGATGACGTCGGCCTCGGATGCGGCATCGGCCACCTCGGTCCCCCGCGCGCTGACGATGTGCACGCGCAGGCCGGGGGTGAACCGAGCCGCTTCGTCACGCCACGTCGACAGCACCGAGGTCGGTGCGACGACGAGGAAGGGGCGCGTCTCACCGGATTCGCGCGCGTGGGCCAGCAGTGCCAGCATCTGCAGCGTCTTGCCGAGCCCCATGTCATCGGCGAGGATGCCGCCCAGCCGGTGCTGCCACAGGAACGCGAGCCAGTCGTAGCCGGCGCGCTGATACGGGCGCAGCTCGGCGTTCAGCCCGCGCGGCAGGGCGGCCGACGGCACGCCGTCGGCGTCGCGCAGGCCCTCGGCGGCGGCGCGCCAGCTCGTGGCGGGAACGGTCTCGTCGGCGAGGTCTTCGAACTCCGACCACAGATCCGTCTGGTAGCGGCTGATCCGTGGCCCCGTCTGCCATTCGTCGAGCGTGCCCGCTTCGTCGATCAGCTCGCGCAGACGGTCCAGCGCCGGATGCGACAGCGAGAAGTACGCACCGTCGCTCAGCAGCAGCTTCTTGCGGCCGCGCGACATCGCGGTGAACAGGGTGCCGAACGGGATGCGCCGCCCGTCGATCGTCACGACGATGCCGAGGTCGAACCAGTCGGTCTCCGTCGTCTCCACGGTCGTGATCTCGATCCGCGGATCGCCGGACAGTTCGCGGTAGCGCGGGCGCTCGCCGGAGATCACGACATCGACGTCGTCCGCCGCCTCGAGCAGCGGCAGCAGCCTCGACGAGAACTCCGCCGCGACGACGCCCGCCAGCGACGCGGACGGTGCGAACTCGACGGGAGACGCGTCTTGCCAGAGCTGTTCGACGCGCGCGCGGATGCTGCTCTCGGCGACCGGGTCTCGCTCCTCGCTCGTGTCGGGATCCCACGGCAGCGTCGTGTCGCGGCCGTACCGCCACGTCAGGTCGTAGTCCAGGCGGTCCGACGGCGCGAAGCGCACGGCGACCTCGAGGGTCGGTCGCACCGCCGCAGGGATCGGGATGCCGGGCGCCTCGACGGCGACGCGACGTGCGATCCTGCCCAGGTGCTCGCTCACGAACTCGTCCGCCTCGTGCGCCGGGATCGACACCGCCGACCGCGCGGCGAGGAGCGCGGGCACCGGATCGGGCAGCGGGAGGGCGGCGAGGGTGAGTGCGATGCGATCGCCGTGCACCGTGAACCGGTACAGGCCCGAGCGTCCGACCGGCCGAAGGGTCGCGGCATCCGCCTCGGTCTCGTCGATCGTGACCCGCGGCCGGATCTCGAGCGCACCGGAGACGCGCTCGGCGCGCACGACGACGGAAGCGGTCTGGGCGAGGTCGACGCTCTGACCGGTCTTGGTCGGCACGAGCGGGATGCCGTGCTCGACACCCGAGGCGAGGTGCGCCCAGAGCAGGCTCGACTCGATGTCGTCGAGCGTGAGCCACTCCGAGACGTCCGAGAACGCACCGAAGGACCGCACGTCGCGGCCGATGCTGTGCAGCTCCGCGAACCAGCGGGCCTGTGCGGGGTCGTGCGCGCTGATCGGACGGCGCAGCGTGTCCCACGACACCGTCCCCTTGATCCAGGCGCGCGTTCGCGGGCTGCGCTCGAGCGGACGCAGACCCACGAGCACATCGGCCGCACTGTGGTGCAGACCTCGCGCGGTCGCGGTCGCGACGCGGGCCGGCGCCCACGAGGATGCGCCGCGACGGACGCGCTGGCGCAGCTCGACGCCGAGCGCGAGCGGTGTCGCGGGGCGGGGGCTCGCGGGCGGGGCGGACGCCAGGACGGTGCGCCACGACGACTCGCTGCGCGATGCGACCTCGGCCGAGCGGTTGCTCGCGAGGATCGTGGCGACCGTGTGCTTGCAGTCGATCTGCATGGGGCACGAGCACGTCGTCGCGACGATGGGCGCATGTGGCCGATCCGCATCGACGCGGATGCGGCAGCGGTAGTGCTGCGCGCCGCTTCCGGCGACGACGGATTCGATGAGGGATCCGACGGCGTCCCACGTCACGCGCTGCACGGCGCCGTCGGCGAAGTAGGCGACTCCCCGTTCGTACGCGCCCGGCCCGGCGAGCCTCCGGATGTGGACGGCGTCGATGAACGGAGGGGTCACGTGGGATCAGGTGGCGCGGGCGATCCGGCCGAGAACGCCGTGCACGAACGATCCCGATTCGTCGGTCGAGAATTCCTTCGCGAGTTCGACCGCCTCGTCGATTGCGACAGCGGGCGGCACGTCATCGTTGTAGAGGAGCTCCCACACGCCGATGCGCAGCACGGCGCGGTCGACGGCGGGCATGCGGGCGAGACTCCAGTCCTTCGCGAAGGTCGTGATCTGCTCGTCGATCGCGTCGCGATTGTCGATCACGCCGTCGATGATGTCGCGGGCATACAGCCACGACGCTTCGCGTGCGGGTTCGCTTGCGGCGCGCTTCGCTTCCGCGGCGAGGACGGTCCGCAGTTCGTCACCGCGGACATCGGACTGGAAAAGGATGTCGAGCGCGCGTTTGCGCGCTTTGGAACGAGCGCTCACGCCTTACTTCTCGCGACCGAGGTACTCGCCGGTGCGCGTGTCGACCTTGATCTTCGTGCCTGTCTCGAGGAACAGCGGCACCTGCACCTCGTAGCCGGTCTCGACGGTCGCGGGCTTCGTGCCCGCCGATGAGCGGTCGCCCTGCAGGCCCGGTTCGGTGTAGGTGACTTCGAGAACGACGGATGCCGGCAGGTCGATGTACAGCGGGTTGCCGTTGTTGAGCGCGATCGTGACCTGCTGGTTCTCGAGCAGGAAGTTCTTGGCGTCTCCGACGGTCGCAGCCTGAACGGTCAGCTGGTCGTAGTCGGTGGCATCCATGAAGACGAAGCCTTCGCCGTCGTTGTACAGGTAGGTGAAGTCGCGGCGGTCGACGTTCTCGATGTCGATCTTGGTGCCGGCGTTGTAGGTCTTGTCGATCGTCTTTCCGGTGACGACGTTCTTCATCTTCGTCCGCACGAACGCGCCGCCCTTGCCCGGCTTGACGTGCTGGAACTCGACGACGCTCCAGAGCTGGCCGTCGATGTTCAGGACGATGCCGTTCTTGATGTCTGCGGTCGATGCCATGAGGTGATTCAGTCCGATCGTGTGGGAAGCCGACGCTCGAGTCTACGGGATGCCGGGAAGCGGCATCCCGTTCACTCCACGGCGTCGTCCAGACGAGGCCGCGGCTGCGTGTCGCCGTGCGGGGCGACCAGGCCGAAGTCGGTCAGCAGCTCGCCCAGCTGCGACGTGTCGAGTTTGTCGAGGATGCGTCCTTCGACGAAGTTCGGTCCTGGAATGTGCACGGCTTCGCCGTCGGCGAGTCGCGTCGTCGCCTTCATCAGCCAGCGGATGTCGTAGGTCGAGTTGAAGACCTCGGGCACTCCCCGCTCGACGCCGAGCAGCTGGTAGGCGGATTCCATTCCGGTGCGCACGGAGTACTCGGTCGTGAAGATCGTGTCTCGCGTGGTCTCGGCGAACTGCCCGATGAAGGCGAAGTTGACGGCGCCCTCGGGCACGACGTCGGGGCGATCGCCCGCTCGGCGCGGCATGAAGAACGCGTCGACGTACGGCATCATGACGGGCACGGCGCTCGCGCCGGTCGCTGCCAGTTCGGGGATGTCGTCGGTGGGCACACCCAGGTGATAGAGCCACTCCCGGGTGATCTCCTCGCCCGTGCACTCCTGCATCGGCTTGGTGACGTAGTCACCGGGCACGTCGGCGAACAGGGCGTAGAACCAGACGACGATCTCATCGGGCGACTGGTTCTTGAAGTGCGGCTGCCGGTTGACCGTCCAGCTCAGCAGCCACGAGGAGTCCTTTGCCGTCACGATGCCGCCCGTCACGACTCTGCCGCTGAACGGGTCGCGCTGGGCGATCTTCTCGATGTAGGCGGGGATGCGCTCGTCGAGCGTCGTGATGGTCGCCGATTCCCACTTCGTCTCGGCGATGTCGCCCGCGAAGACGTCGGGGTGGCCGAAGGACGGGTCCTTCGCGGCGATCCGACGCCACAGGTCCCACGCGGGGGCAGGACCGGTGTCGAGCGTGGCGGGGGTGTGGTGGTCGCCCTCATCGGAGTTCTCGGTCAGCGAGCCGATCGTCGTGAGCACCAGGTCGTTCTCACCGAGGTCGATGCCGCCGTCGCCGTCGGCATCGGTCCAGTGGATGCGGGTCGCCACCTTCCGGTCGCCCGTGATGTCGAAGTCGATGTCGGTGACGGTCGTCGAGAACCGGAACGTGACGCCCTGATCGAGCAGCCAGCGGTAGAGCGGCAGGACGAGCGATTCGTACTGGTTGTATTTCGTGAACTTGAGGGCGGAGAGGTCGGGCAGGCCGCCGATGTGGTGGATGAAGCGGTGCAGGTAGAGCTTCATCTCGAGGGCGGAATGCCACTCCTCGAACGCGAACATCGTGCGCCAGTACAGCCAGAAGTTGCTCTGCAGGAACTCCTCGCCGAAGACGTCGGTGATGCGCTTGCCCTCCATCTGCTCGCGCGTGGCCATGATGACCTTGACGATCTCGTTCTGCGCCTTCTTGCTGAGGGTGAAGAGCTTGTCGGTGTGGGCGTCCTGCCCCTGCTTCTCGGTGACGCGGCAGAGCGAGAAGTTCGGGTCGTCCTTGTTGAGCCAGTAGAACTCGTCGAGCACGCTCGCGCCGTCGATCTCGATGGACGGGACCGACCGGAAGAGATCCCACAGGCACTCCATGTGGTCTTCCATCTCGCGCCCGCCGCGGATGACGAAGCCCTTCTTCGGCTTCTTGATGCCGTCGAGTGCTCCGCCGGGCAGGTCGAGCTCTTCGAGGATCGTGATCTTGGAGCCGTCCATCTGGCCGTCGCGGATCATGAACGCGGCGCCCGCCATCGATGCGAGGCCCGCGCCGACGAACCAGGCGGTCTTGTCGTCGACTCCCTCGGGTTTGCGCGGACGCGCGAAGGCTTCGTAGTTGCCGCTGCTGTAGTACATGCACTCCCCCGTCGTCGAACCTGCTCGCTTCTCGTGTCTACCGCGTGGCCGGCGAGATCACACCCGTTACGGCGTCGGTTTCGTGCCGGATGTCACCCGTCGGTCTGTCCCGTGATGAGGTCGATCAGCAGTTCGACGGCTTTCGCGTAGCCCTGCACGCCTTCGCCGATCACGTGCACGGCGGCGACATCGGCGACGTAGGAGCGGTGCCGGAACGGCTCGCGCTCGAGCACGTTCGAGATGTGGACCTCGGCAACGGGGAGCGCGACTCCCGACAGGGCATCCCGCAGCACGATGGAGGTGTGCGTGAGGCCGCCGGGGTTGATCACGATGCCGGCGCAGTCCTCACGGGCGTCGTGGATCGCGTCGAGCAGGACGCCTTCGTGGTTGCTCTGCACGGCTCGCACGTCGAAGCCGCGTACGGCCGCGGCATCCGTCGTGATGCGCTCGACGTCGGCGAGCGTACTCGTGCCGTAGACGTCGGGTTCGCGTGTGCCGAGCAGGTTGAGATTGGGCCCGTTCACGAGCAGCAGTCGACGTTCGGTCACGCGATCACCCTACCGATCGATGGATGCGCGACCGGCCGCTCGCGGCGCTCCCGGGCGCTGATCGGCCGGCGGTCGCTCGGACTCTCGCGTGGTCGGGTGTGCCGGTGACGAGGCGCACGACACACGGCACGGCACGGCACACGGCACGGCACGGCACGGCGCGGCACACGGCGCGGCACGGCGCGCGTGGCACCGGCCGCGACGGCGCAGCGAAGGCGAGACGGTGGTCGGTCGGCGGCATCCGAGTCGGTCTCATGCAGCCTGGAAGCGTCGAGGCGAGCGCGACTCGAGGCGGATGGGTTCGTCGATGGCGCCGGTGACGGGGTCGGGCGGCGACTGGAGCCAGTACGTGTCCAGCTGAGTGTGCTGGTCGCGTTTTCGGATGATCCGCCACCCTTGATTGTGCAGACGCAGGTGGCAGTTTCGGCAGAGTGGTACTCCGTCATCGATATCGGTTCTGCCGTGGTCTTCGTACCAATGGTCGGTGTGATGGAACTCCGACCAGTCGATCGGCGCCGTGCATCCGGGCCAGATGCACCCGCCGTCTCGGATCGCGATCGCGATCCTCTGCTTTCTCGTGAAGAGCCGTTCTTCGCGGCCCACATCGAGGGGTCTGCCGAAGGGGTCGATCGTGACCGCGATCGCGCCGGCGTCGCACAGGAGCTTCTCGATCACTCCCCCGGGAAGCGCCGCCCCCGAGTGCTCGACGTGTCCGACGCCGGCGACACGCATCCCGCCTCGCTCGGACGGGCTCTCGATGGCGCTGGCCTCGACGACGACCCGGACGCCGGGCTGCCTGTCGCCGAATGCCTGTCGGGGGTCGGCGTTCGCTCCCGAGCGGAGCACCGCCACGACGGTGTCGTACTGCAGCTGCTCGTTCGTGCGCTCGTCTGCCGTGGCCTCCTTCGCCCGCTCGGCGGCATCCGAGCCGACGAACCTCGGCCCTCGTCGTGGACGCAGCGCGGCATGGAGCATCGACTGCACCCACGCGGCCGCCTCGTCATCGAACGCGATCCTCGCGTGATGCCTGCCCTGCTCGTCGATCCACATCCGGAACGACCGAGCGGCGAACCGTTCTTCGAACCGAAGCGTCACACCGACGGGGTCGAGCCGATCGCGGGCGATGCGTGCCGTCGCGCGCAGCTCTTCGACGGGCAGCGTCGCCGCCTCATGCAGCAGCAGCTCCACGGCGTTGGCCCAGGCTTCGGGCAAGAACTCGGGATCCAGCTCGGGATATCGCTCGACGGGCGGCTCGCCGATGCCGATCAGGATCGCCTGGAACTGGGCTTGTCCGATTTTTCCGCCCGTCAGCGCCTCGCGCAGTAGCATCCGCCACCGCGGTGCGCTCGGCGCGCTGGGTCGGTCGGGACGCGGCTCGTCATCGCTGGTGACGTCGGCGACCGTGACGAGGAGATCCTCACCCGTCTTCAGCGTGCGCCCGACATCGGTGCGGGATTGCCCCGTGATGTTCTGCACGAGTGACGTGACATTGCGGTGCCCCTTGCGCTGCGCGAGCCCCGCGTGTCCGAGCTCGCGTGAGGACCGCCGTGCGATCTCGGCGGCCGCGGACGCGCTGACCAGATCGAGCGCATTGCGTGCTTCGCTCACATCGGCGAGCACCGCCAGCAGTGCGTCGTCGTCGAGCGCCGCCACGCCCGGGGTCACATCGACCTCGCCGTCACTCGCACTTTCAGCACCGGTGCTCACTCGTTCGGCGACGCGCGCGACCGCTGCGACCAGACGGCCGGTGAGTGCGGGGTTCGACGTCATAGAACAAAGATACGAAGGGCCTCCGACATCGACAGGCTCGAATGGACTGTTTTCGAGTCTGCGGAGGTAACGAAACGGTAACGGTTGCGGTGAGGTTGCGGCGCCCTCAGCGGTCCGCCACGAGGAGGTGGAGGCGGCTCGCCATACGAAAAGGCGTCGGGCCGTGCGGCTGCGTTCGTGAGGAAGCCGGGCAGATCGACGGGCGATGAAAACGCCACGGGGACGTCGGCATCGACCAGCACGTCGATGAGGCTGATGAAGCGCTGCTGAGCTTCGGGATCGGCGTCTGCGAGCGGAGGTATCCCCGTGATCGTCCACCGCCGAAATGTCCGTGACCAGTGCAGATGCTCGATCGTCGACGTCGCTGCCGAGCAGAGCTGGTCGAACGTCGCCACCAACTCGCCGTCCCGTGCCGACACGACGCTGAAGGCCCGGTCACCGACCGTGACGATCTGCTGAGGGGACGGCGCGACGCCGGCCGGCGTCCTCATCCAGGTGCCGGCGGCGAACCCCCGGGAGTGCTGCTCGTTGACGGTTCGGTAGTCGAGCGGACCGGCGAGATTCCACACATCCAGGTGCGTTTTGATGAGGGCGATGCCCGGCTCGAAGATGTGGTGCCAGATGGGATCGGGCACGGGAAGTCATACCTCGGATCACCCGTACGCTACCTCCGCCACCTGCTGGAGTAGCCGCCCGCGCTCAGGCCGGACCCCACACGCCGAGCTCGTTGCCGCTCGGATCGAGGAAATGAAAGCGCCGCCCGCCGGGGAAGGCGTACGGTTCCTGCACGATCGTGCCGCCCGCCGCGACGACGGCGTCGCGCGTCGCGTCGAGATCGTCGCTGTAGAGCAGGACGAGCGGCCCTCCGCGCTGCACCTCATCGCCGAGCAGGAGCCCGCCGGCCTCGTCGCCCTCGGCCTCGGCCGGAGTCCGGATGCCCGAATACTGATCGCCGTAGTCGGTGAAGGTCCACCCGAACGCGGCACCGTAGAAATCCCGCGCGGCGCGCATATCGGTGACGGTGATCTCGACGTAGTCGATCGTGAGCGGAATCGAATGTGTGTGCGTTGCCATGCCGCACACACTCGCACAGACCGCCGACACGATCACAGGTCGGCGATGATGATCTTCTTCATGTCGAGCATCCCCTGATAGACGCCCGGTTCCTGGGCCCGGTCGCCCATGTCGGCGGGCGTGATCTGCCAGCTGAGACCGAACCGGTCGACGAGCCAGCCGCACGCCTCGGCCTCGGGTACCGCGCTCAGGGCATCCCACAGCCGGTCGATCTCGGCCTGGTCGCGGCAGCGGACCTCGAGCGAGACACCCGGCGTGAACGACGAATCCTGCGGCGCGCCGGAATCCATCGCGGTGAACCACTCCCCCGCGAGCTGGAACTCGCTGAACATGACGGCACCCGCGGCAGCAGGGCCCGTCTCCTCCGGGTACGGCACGATCGTCCCGAGCCGTCCGCCGAAGATCGAGGTGTACGCCTCGACGGCTTCGGCCGCCCGGTTCTGCGCCGTCGCACCGAACAGCAGCGACGGGATCAGGAACGGCCGGGGATCGCCTTCGGGGTCTGTGAGCATGAGCTGCCACGTGACTCCGTAGCGGTCTTCGACCCACCCGTATCGCGCGCTGAACGGGTACTCCCCCAGCTCCATGAGCACGCGGCCGCCGACGCAGAGTTCGATCCAGAGGGCATCCAGCGCCCCACGCGCAGCCGCTTCGTCGCCGCGGAACATGAGCGGATCGAAGTTGACCATGAACGACAGCGAGGCGTTCGGGCGGAAGGTGCCGTCGGAATTGATGAGTGACAGGTGATAGCCATCGATCACGACGTCGATCGTGAGGACGTCGCCGGCGAAGTCCTTCTGGAAATCCGGCAGGTCCTCCGCCGGATAGCGCAGCGTCACTTCGCTCGTCGCCTTCGGAAAGATCCGCGTGTAGAACTCCGCGGCCTCAGCGGCCGTCCGATTGCACCAGATGTTGGGGACGATCTTCTGCATGTCGCCACTCTTCGCCTCCGCGAAGCGCGGCGCAAGAGGTCAGCCCGCGACCTCCTGGTACGCGGCGAACAGCAGCGATTCGTCGGGCGCCTGCAGCACCGTCGGACGCCCGATCTCGTCGAGGACGATGAAGCGCAGCATCCCGCCCCGGCTCTTCTTGTCGCGCTGCATCGATGCCTTCAGCTGCGGCCATGCGCCCGCGCGGTAGGTCGTCGGAAGCCCCAGAAGATCCAGGATGCTGCGGTGCCGCTGCGCCGCGTCATCGGAGAGCCGCCCCGCCAGACGCGACAGCTCGGCGGCGAAGACCATGCCGACCGAGATCGCGGCGCCGTGCCGCCACCGGTAGCGCTCGGCATGCTCGATCGCGTGGCCGAGCGTGTGCCCGTAATTGAGGATCTCGCGCAGTCCCGCCTCGCGGAAGTCCTCGCTCACGACGCGGGCCTTCATGTCGATTGCGAGTTCGATCGCGCGGCGGAACGCATCGCTGTGCGGGTCGACGGCCTTGTCGGGGTCGGCTTCGATGAGGTCGAGGATCTCGGGCGCCCAGATGAACCCCGCCTTGACGACCTCGGCGTACCCCGCGACGGTCTCGTTGCGCGAGAGCGAGTCGAGCAGGTCGAGATCGCAGACGACGGATGCCGGGGGCCAGAACGCACCGACGAGGTTCTTGCCCTCCGCGGTGTTGACGCCGGTCTTGCCGCCGACCGCGGCGTCGACCATCCCGAGCACCGTGGTCGGCACCTGAACGACCTCGATGCCGCGCAGCCACGTGGCGGCGACGAAGCCTGCGAGGTCGGTGACGGCGCCTCCGCCGAAGCCCACGACGACGTCGGTGCGCGTGAAGTCCGCCTTGCCCATGACCTGCCAGCAGAAGGCGGCGACCTCGATGCGCTTGCCGGCTTCGGCGTCGGGGATCTCGGCGAGCAGCACCTCGCGGTCCCCGAGAAGCGAATCGCGCAGTGCCTCGGCCTGCGCCGCGAGCGTCGGCGGGTGCACGATGAGCACCTTGCGCGCCGCTTCGGGCAGCTGCTCGCCGAGGCTGCGCAGGATGCCGCGCCCCACGGTGATCGCGTAATCGTGCTGGCCTGTGACGGTGATGCGGGTCGTGTCGGTCATGGCGTCTCCTCGTCGGTGCGGCGCACCCACTCGACGACGGCGTCGACGACCTGCTGCAACGGGCCGTGCGACGTGTCGAAGGTGACGTCCGCGAGTTGTTCGTACACGGGGCGACGTTCCCGGTAGATCGTCGTCCACCGCTCGAGCGCGTCGCCGTTCTGCAGGAGAGGCCGCTGCGAGTCCTTGACCCGCCCGGCCACGACGTGGGGCGCGACCGTGAGCAGCACGACGCGGTGCGCAGCGACCGCGTCGTGCGTCGCGGGGTCCAGCACCGCTCCCCCGCCGAGTGACACGACGCCCCCCGTCGCGAGTCCCTCGAGCACCGCATCCCGCTCGAGAGCGCGGAAATGCGACTCGCCGTGTTCGGCGAAGATCCGCTCGATCGGACCGTGGTCGCGCACGACGGCGATGTCGCTGTCGAAGAACGCGCGCCCCGTCGCCTTGGCCACCTTGCGTCCGATGCTCGTCTTGCCGGCGCCCATCGGGCCGATCAAGACGATCGCGTCAGAGCGCGAGGTCATGCTGAGCGAGGCCGGCGTCGCTCGCGTCGGTCGTGCGCAGCGTCGTCGGAAGCGCCGCGAGGTACCCCTCGAGATTGCGCCTGGTCTCGGCGACGCTGTCGCCGCCGAACTTCTCGAGCACGACACCGGCGAGCACGATCGCGGTCATCGCCTCGGCGACGACTCCCGCGGCCGGCACGGCGCAGACATCCGAGCGCTGGTGGTGCGCCGACGCTGCCTCTCCCGAGGCGATGTCGACCGTGCGCAAGGCACGCGGAACCGTCGCGATGGGCTTCATGCCGGCGCGTACGCGCAGCACGGTGCCCGTCGACATCCCGCCCTCGGTGCCGCCGGCCTTGTCGGACGAGCGGGTGATGCCGTCGTCGGTCACGAAGAGCTCATCGTGCGCGGCCGAGCCGCGGCGCCGCGTCGTCTCGAAGCCGTCGCCGATCTCGACGCCCTTGATCGCCTGGATCGACATGAGCGCCTCGGCGAGCTTCGCATCGAGGCGGCGGTCCCAGTGCACGTGCGAGCCGAGCCCGGGCGGAAGCCCGTATGCGAGCACCTCGACGATTCCGCCGAGCGTGTCGCCGTCCTTGCGTGCGGCGTCGACTTCGGCGACCATCGCGGCGCTCGTCGCAGCGTGGAAGCAGCGCAGCGGATCGGCGTCGAGCGCCTCGAGGTCGTCGGGGGTCGGCAGTGCCGCATCCGCCGGCGCCTGCACGGGGCCGATCGACAGCGTGTGCGAGACGAGCCGGATGCCGAGCTCGGACAGGAACGCGCGGGCGAGCGCGCCGAGCGCGACGCGTGCCGCCGTCTCGCGGGCGCTCGCGCGCTCGAGAATGGGCCGGGCCTCGTCGAAGCCGTACTTCTGCATGCCGACGAGGTCGGCGTGGCCGGGGCGCGGGCGGGTCAGGGTGGCGCCGCGTCCGCGTGAGCGGTCGGTCAGTTCGACCGGCTCGGCGCTCATGACCTCGCTCCACTTGGGCCACTCGGTGTTCCCGATGCGCAGCGCGATGGGGCTGCCGAGCGTGAGCCCGTGCACGACACCCGACGAGATCGAGAGCTCGTCCTCTTCGAACTTCATGCGCGAGCCGCGGCCGTAGCCGAGCTTGCGACGGGCCAGATCGGCCTGGATCGCGGCACGCGAAACCGGGATGCCGGAGGGCAGGCCCTCCATGATGGCGACGAGTTCGGGACCGTGGGATTCGCCGGCCGTGAGCACGCGGAGCATTGCTCTAGTCTCCCACGACCGCCCGGCGCATTGCGGCCAGCACGTCGGACTCCCCCGCGAGAGGGGTTTCCGGGTCGCCCGCGACGAAGATCCGCACCTGCAGGAGAGCTTGGTGCAGCAGCATCCCGAGTCCCGAGATCGCCGGAGTGCCCGCCCGCTCCCAGGCGGCTGCGAGATCGGTCGGCCAGTGGCCGTAGACGACGTCGAGCAGGAGCCCTCCGGCGGAGGCGAGGCGATCAGCGGCGTCGGCGTCGAGCACGGCCTCGCCGGGCAGCGTCGCGATCGTGACGTCGGCGTGCGCGTGCGAGGGGGCATCGAACGCCGCGGGCCTGACGGTCACGGCGAGCCGCTCGCCGAGCCCGACCAGCGGCTGCACTGCGTCCGGACGCCGGGCGACGACATCGACCGAGGTCGCGCCGAGCTCGGCCAGGGCGACGAGGGCAGACGTCGCGGTGGCGCCCGCACCCACGATCCGTCCGTGCGTGACCGCGGAGATCCCTTCTTCGCGCAGCGCGCCGACCAGACCGCCGATGTCGGTGTTGAACCCGTGCGGGCCGTCCGAGGTCAGCAGCAGCGTGTTCACGGCTCCGGTCGCTTCGGCGCGCGCATCGCGCACGACGGATGCTGCGAACGCGGCCCCCTTGAGGGGGTAGGTGACCGACAGTCCGTGCCACGTCGAGTCCAGCGCGGCCAGAGCGCTGTCGAACGACGCGGCGTCGACCTGCTGCCGCCCGTACGACCAATCGCGGCCGAGCTCTGCGTACGCCGCCGCGTGAAGCTGCGGGGACCGGCTCTGAGACACCGGGTCCCCCCAGACCGCGAGGCGCCGAGGGGCGTTCAGCATCCCGAATCGGGATTGTCGCGGCACCACGAGATCCACTGCTCGACCGCGCGGTTGTGATCGTTCAGGTTCGACGTGAACACCGTTTCACCGGTGTCGAGGTTCACCGTCACGAAGTACAGCCAGTCACCGGGTGCCGGGTTCATGACGGCGTTGATCGCCGCGTCGCCGGGGTTCGAGATCGGCCCCGCCGGAAGCCCCTGGCGCGTGTACGTGTTCCAGGGGTTGTCGTCGGCGAGCGCTTCGGCGCTGGAGCTCGCCGAGCCGGAGTGCATCTCGCCGTAACCGAACTGCGCGGTCGAGTCCATCTGCAGGTAGCCGAACGTCTCTTGATTGTTCGGGTCCATACGGTTGTCGATGACCGTCGCGACCTTCTGCATGTCGTCTTCGAAGCGGGCCTCGCGCTGGATGATCGAGGCGACCGTGAGCACGCGCTGGCGGTCGTCGACGGGGACGCCTGCTCCGTCGAGCGCCTGTACGGTGCGGCCCACGAGGGTGGAGATGACGTCGGTCGCCGTCACGCCGGGGTCGAACTGGTACGTCGCGGGGAAGAGCCAGCCTTCCAGCGACGATGCGCTCACGCCGTAGTCGGCGGGGGTGGCCACGGCGGCCTGGAACTCCTCGAGCGGGATCCCGATGACGTCGGCGAGGATCGGCAGCGACTGCTCGACCGTGAGCCCTTCGCGCAGCTGTGCCATGTTCTCGAGCTTGTTCGCGGGATCGAGGATCGCCTCGAGCGCCGCGGCCGAGGTCATCTGCTGCTGCATCTGGAACACGCCCGGCTGGAAGGGAGGGTTGAGCCCTTCGGCGATCAGGTAGTCGTAGAAGGCCTCCGGCGTCTTCGTGATGCCGGCTTCGTGCAGCTTCGGTGAGATGGAGTAGCCCGTGTCGCCCGAGACGATCGTGAGCAGCGCTTCGCCGTTGGCGAGCCCTGCTTCGTAGTCCTTCGGCTCCTCCCAGCCCATGAACGCGCGGATGCGGTCCTCGTAGGTCGACCAGACGTACCAACCACCTGCCGAGAGCCCGCCGAGGATCGCGACGATGACCCCGAGGGCGACCCAGCCCGCGACGCGCCGGCGGCGCTTGTCCCGAGGACGCGGGTGCGTCCCGATGTCGTCGGTCGTGCTCTCGCCCGAGAAGAGGTCCTCGAGCCCCGGTGACGTCGAACGCGGAGCGCGCGTCGGCGGATCGTCGTCGAGCACCGACGTCGACGCCGCGCTCGCGCGCGCATACGCGGGCGCGCGGACCTCGCTGGCCGATGCCGCCGGGACGGGGTCGCTCGGCTGCCCAGCCGTCGCACGCACGGGCGAGGGCTGCTCGGCGGCACGCGGCGCGGGAAGCGACGGAGCGGGTGCGGCAGGCGTGGGCTCGGCGGGAGCCGGGGCGGCAGGCGTGGGCTCGGCGGGAGCCGGGGCGGGTGCGGCCGGAGTCGGCGCGGACGGCGTGGGCTCGGCGGGAGTCGGCGCGGACGGCGAGGGCGCAGGGCGGTCGGAAGCGGGCGTGGTCCGGACAGGCGTGGACTCGCCCGTGCCAGGCTCGACCGGGTCAGGCGCAGCTCCGGGGTCCTTCGCGGCGGCGGCGCGGAGCGCGGCCTCTCGTGCTTCGCGGCGGCTCATCGGCGGCGCACCCGTCGCGGGATCTGCCGGCGCCGGCGCCGGGGGCGCGGGGCGCTCAGCGCCATCGTCCCGGAGCACGCGGGAATTGGGATCGGGAAGTTTGCCGAAGAGGTCCGCGAAGGGGTCATCGGGTGTGGGATCGGGCATTCAGGCGGGCTCCTGGACGACGGGGGTACCGGCCGGGCGTCCCGTGCTCTTCTCAACGTCGAGAGCCTGCTGCAGAAGGACGACCGCCGCGACCTGATCCACAATGTTACGAGAAGAACGCTGAGAACGCCCGGAATCGCGCAGAGCGGCGTGGGCCGAGACCGTCGAGAGGCGTTCGTCCACGAGGCGCACAGCCCGGTCGGCGGCCGCCGCGACGGCCGCCGCGAACTCTCGCGCGTCGGTCGTCGAGGGCGTGTCCTCGCCCCGCATGTTGAGCGGCAGACCGACGAGCACCTCGACCGCGTCGTACTCCTGCGCGAGGGTGACGATGCGCGCCACGGCGGCATCGTCGCGGGGCACGGTCTCGACGGGCGTTGCGAGCAGCCCGTCCGGATCGCACCGCGCGACGCCCACTCGGGCACGGCCGACGTCGACGCCGAGTCGCACTCCGCGACGGAAGGTCATCAGGCCTCGAGCGCCGTCGTGATGGCAGACAGAGCCGCCGGCAGAGCCGCGGCATCCGCACCGCCGCCCTGCGCGACATCGTCGCGTCCGCCGCCGCCGCCGCCGAGGACGCCGGCTGCGAGCTTGGCGAGCACGCCCGCCTTGCCGCCGGCCGTGCGCGCGGCGTCGTTCGTCGCGACGATGACGACGGGGCGCTCGCCCACCGTCGCGCCGAGCGCGACGACAGCGGGCTCTGAGCCGAGCCGGTCGCGCACCTGCAGGGCGAGGGTGCGGAGGTCATCACCGGATGCCGCCGTGCCGACGGCGTGCGCGACGACTCGGTACGCCCCGACACGGACCGCGTCGTTCGCCAGCGCGGGGGCACGTTCGGCGAGGGCCTTGGCTTCGTACGCCGCGATCTTCTTCTCGGCGGACTTGAGGCTCGCCGTGAGTTCGGCGATTCGCGCGGGAAGCTGCTCGCGGGGCGTCTTGAGCGATGTCGTCAGCTGCGAGACGAGCGCGCGCTCGGCGGCCAGGGACCGGAACGCGTCGAGGCCCACGAGGGCTTCGACCCGGCGGTTGGACGCGCCCACGGAGGATTCGCCCACGACGCTGATGAGTCCGATCTCGGCACTGCGTCCGACGTGGGTGCCGCCGCAGAGCTCACGCGACCAGGGGCCGCCGATGTCGACCATGCGCACGACATCGCCGTACTTCTCGCCGAACAGCGCCTGCGCGCCGAGCGCCTTCGCCTCGTCGAGCGGGAGCACCCGCGTCGTGACGTCGAGGTTGTCGCGCACGGCGTTGTTGGCGATCTCTTCGATCTCGCTCTTCGTCGCGTCAGACAGCGCCTGGCCCCACGAGAAGTCGAACCGCATGTAGCCGGCGCGGTTGAGCGACCCCGACTGCGTCGCGGACGAGCCGAGCGTGTCGCGCAGGGCGGCGTGGATGAGGTGCGTCGCCGAGTGCGCCTGCTGCGCCGAGCGGCGGTTCGCCGCATCGACGATGGTCGTCGCCGGCTGGCCGACGCCCACCTCACCGGTCGTGACCTGCACGGTGTGGCTGACCAGCCCCGCGACCGGGCGCTGCACGTCGAGCACCTCGAGCTCGTAGCCGGGCCCGACGATGATGCCCTTGTCGGCGACCTGACCGCCCGACTCGGCGTAGAGCGCCGTCTCGGCGAGGATGACCTCGGCGATCTGCCCGCTCGGAGCGCGGTCGACCGAGACGCCGTCGACGAGAATGCCGAGCACGGTCGACTCGGTCTCGAGATCGGTGAAGCCCGTGAAGACCGTCTCGCCCTGCGCGCGCAGATCGCGGTACACGCTCGTGTCGGCGAGCTGGCGTTTGCGCGAACGCGCATCCGCCTTGGCACGCGTGCGCTGCTCGAGCATGAGCGCGTCGAACGCGTCGCGGTCGACAGTGAGGCCCGCCTCTTGGGCGACCTCGAGCGTCAGATCGATCGGGAAGCCGTACGTGTCGTGCAGCAGGAACGCCTCGGCACCGGGGATCGTCGTGCCCCCGGCATCCTTCGTCGCGACGAGAGACTCGTCGAGGATCGCCTCGCCCGCGGCGAGGGTGCGCAGGAACGTCGCCTCTTCGGCCAGCGCGTACTGCTCGATGCGCGGATAGTCCGCCTCGACGACGGGATAGGTCGTCTTCATGGCGTCACGCGAGACGGCGAAGAGGTCGCGGAACGTCGGTCCGTCCACGCCCAGCAGGCGCATGGAACGGATGGCGCGGCGCATGAGACGACGCAGGATGTATCCGCGGCCGTCGTTCGAGGGCGTCACGCCGTCGGAGAGCAGCATGAGCGAGGAGCGCACGTGGTCGGCGACGACACGGAACCGCACGTCGTCTTCGTGCACGGCACCGTACTCGCGCCCTGACAGTTCGACGGCCTTGTCGAGCACGGGACGCACCTGGTCGGTCTCGTACATGTTGTCGACGCCCTGCTTGATGAACGCGACGCGTTCGAGCCCCATGCCGGTGTCGATGTTCTTGTTCGGCAGCTCGCCGACGATGTCGAAGACGTACTTGGACTGCACGTTGGTGATCTCGTACTGCATGAAGACGAGATTCCAGATCTCGACGTAGCGGTCGTCGTCGGTCGCGGGTCCGCCGTCGATTCCGTACGCGGGACCGCGATCGAAGAAGATCTCGGAACAGGGGCCCGCTGGTCCGGGCAGACCCGTCGACCAGTAGTTCGTGTCCTTGCCGAGGCGCTGGATGCGCTCTTCGGGCAGGTCGGTCAGCCGCAGCCAGAGGTCGTGTGCCTCGTCGTCTTCTTCGTAGACCGTGACCCAGAGGTCCTTCGGATCGAATCCGAGACCGCCGTCGGCGTCGGGGGTCGTGAGAAGCTCCCACGCGAAGCGGATGGCGCCCTCTTTGAAGTAGTCGCCGAACGACCAGTTGCCGAGCATCTGGAAGAACGTGCCGTGTCGCGGCGTGTGCCCCACCTCTTCGATGTCGAGGGTGCGCAGGCACTTCTGCACGTCGGCGGCGCGCTTGTACGGAGCCGGCACGTCACCGGAGAGGTACGGGATGAACGGCACCATTCCGGCGACCGTGAACAGCAGGGCGGGGTCGTCGGTGACGAGAGAGGCGGACGGCACGATGACGTGGTCCTGCTTCTCGAAATAGTCGAGGAAGCGCTGGGCGATCTCGGCGGTCTTCATGCGTGATGGCTCCTCGGACACGTCGGCGGCCGGGCGACCGCCGACGAATCGTGGTGGGTGGTCAGTCGGAGGACGAACGGGTGGAGTCCGCGACGGCCGATGCGGCGTCGGCGACGAGTCCCGCCATGCGCGACTCCTGCTCGCGGTAGGCATCGCCCATGCGCTCGGTGAACTCCGTGATGCGCGTGTCGACCTCAGCGAGCAGTTCGTGGCCGCGGGGGTCTTTGTTGACGAGGTGCGCGGCGACGAAGCCGCTCACGATGCCGAGCAGAAACCACAGCAGGTTCTTCATGTCACCACTTCCTCGCGAATGCCGCGAGCCGCGGCTTGGTCCATCGTAGGCGGAAACGACGAAGGGCGCCGGGTTTCCCCGACGCCCTTCCTGCGGCACTGACGACGGAACGTCAGCGCGCGTTGACGTCAGCGCGCCGCGTAGTACTCGACGACGAGCTGGACGTCGCAGACGACGGGAACCTCAGCGCGCTTGGGGCGACGCTCGAGACGGGCCTGCAGCTTGTCGAGCTCGACCTGGAGGTACGGCGGGACAGGAGGCAGAACCTCGGCGTGACCACCGGCGGCGGCGACCTGGAACGGCTCGAGCGCCTCGCTCTTCGGCTTGACGTGGATGAGCTGACCCGGCTTCACGCGGAAGGACGGGCGGTCGACGAGCTGGCCGTCGACGAGGATGTGGCGGTGCACGACGAGCTGGCGGGCCTGGGCCATCGTGCGGGCGAAGCCCGCACGAACGACGAGCGCGTCCAGACGCATCTCGAGCTGCTCGACGAGGTTCTCACCCGTCAGGCCGTCCTTGCGGCGAGCCTCTTCGAACTGGATGCGCAGCTGTGCCTCGCGGATGTTGTACTGCTCGCGCAGACGCTGCTTCTCACGCAGGCGGACGGCGTAGTCGCTGTCCTGCTTGCGCTTGGTGCGGCCGTGCTCACCCGGAGCGTACGGACGCTTCTCGAGGTACTTGGCGGCCTTGGGGGTCAGCGCGATGCCGAGAGCGCGCGAGAGGCGGACCTTGCGGCGGTCCTGGGCTTTCGAAGCCATGATTGCCTTCCGAAGACGTGGCCGTGTCTTTCACGGCTCACGGACGTATCTCCCGCTCCTCGCCCTGGCTGTGTGCACGTCGGGGCACACCGGAAGGTCGGTAAAGAGGGTGGGGATGCCCGAAAACTCGGTTTCAAGCCGGTCAAGTCTAACAGCCCTTCGACACGGCGGCTGTGCCGCCTGCTCAGGGACCGGGGATACACGGCGGCTGTGCCGCCTGCTCAGGGACCGCGGATGCACGGCGGCTGTGCCGCCTGCTCAGGGACCGCGGATGCACGGCGGCTGTGCCGCCTGCTCAGGCGGGTCAGTCGCCGTCGAGGATGCGGCGGATCTTCTCGAGACGCGCCTGCACGTCGCGTTCGGTCCCGAGCGCCTTGGGCTCGTAGTAGCGGCGACCGCGCAGCTCATCGGGCAGGTACTGCTGCGCCACGACCCCGATGTCGGCGTCATGGGGATAGCGGTAGCCCTTGCCGTGCCCGAGCCGCTTCGCGCCGGGATAGTGCGCATCGCGCAGGTGCGTCGGGACGCGTCCGAAACCTCCGGAACGCACATCGGCGATCGCCTTGTCGATCGCGAGGTAAGCCGCGTTGGACTTCGCTGTCGTCGCGAGGTACGCCGTCGCCTCGGCGAGCGGGATGCGCCCCTCGGGCATCCCGATGAACTGCACGGCGTCGGCGGCGGCGACAGCGAGCGGCAGTGCGTGCGGGTCGGCCAGGCCGATGTCTTCGGCGGCCGAGATGATGAGGCGCCGGGCGATGAAGCGCGGGTCTTCGCCCGCCTCGATCATGCGCGCGAGGTAATGCAGCGCGGCGTCGACGTCGGAGCCGCGGATCGACTTGATGAAGGCGCTGATGACGTCGTAGTGCTCGTCGCCCTGGCGGTCGTAGCGCAGCAGCGCGCGGTCGACGGCCTGCGCGATGTGGTCGGGCGTGACGGACGGCGCCGTCTCGTCGGCATTCGTCTCGATCGCGAGGGATGCCGCAGCCTCGAGCGTCGTGAGAGCGCGGCGCGCGTCGCCCGACGCGAGTCGCACGATGGCGTCGCGCGCCTCGTCGGGCAGCACGATCGAGTCGTGGAGGCCTCGGGCGTCGGTCGTCGCACGGGTCAGCAGCATCCTCAGGTCGTCGTCGGTGAGAGGGCGCAGCGTCAACAGAAGCGACCGCGACAGCAGCGGCGAGATCACCGAGAACGACGGGTTCTCGGTCGTCGCGGCGATCAGGACGACCCAGCCGTTCTCGACGCCCGGAAGCAGGGCGTCCTGCTGGGCCTTCGTGAATCGATGGATCTCATCGAGGAAGAGGATCGTCGATTGGCCGTAGAGATCGCGCTGCGTGAGCGCATCCTGCATGACCTCGCGGACGTCCTTGACCCCCGCCGTCACGGCCGAGAGCTCGACGAACCGCCGACCCGAAGAACGGGCGATCGCCTGGGCGAGAGTGGTCTTGCCCGTTCCGGGCGGGCCCCAGAGGATCACCGAGGTCGCGGCGCGCGTCGAAGCCTCGGAATCGGCGAGTGTGACCAAGGGCGACCCCGGTGCGAGCAGATGCCCTTGACCGGCGACCTCATCGAGCGAGGTCGGCCGCATCCGCACCGCGAGGGGCGTCTGCCCCTGGAAGAGCGCGGTGGGAGTGGGTGCAGTCACCCGTCCAGGCTAATCGCGTCGGCCGACACCGGGCCCGTTCGATGCAGCCGCCTTTGCCGCGAGCCTGCGTTCTGAATAGGATCGTCCCGGCCCGGGGCTCACCCGGAAAAGGAGGTCCCGTGTCCAGCGTGGGAAAGGACCGTGGTGCGCGTGAGACGCGCGAACGGTCGCGGGTATACCAGGCGCGTCAGGCGTTTCACCAGGGTCAGACGCGTCGCCGCACACGCGACAATCTGATCGCCGGCATCGGCGGCGGACTCGTCATCGTCGCGATCGTCGTCGTTCAGACGCTCTACTTCACCGTCGGACCGGGCACCCCGGTGCCCGAACCCGAGCCGACATCGATCACGACGCCGCCGGCGCTGCCGAGCTCCGTGCCCGATCCCGTGGACTCCGAGAGCCCCGTCCCCGAGCCCGTCGACACCGAGCTCCCCGAGCCCGAGCCGACCTCCACTCCCTGACCCGAGAACACCGCTGTCGAGACGTCGTGCGATGAAGCTCGCGTACTAGGCTTGACGCGTCCATCCCCCACAGGCGGCGAGGCCGCGATGAGGTGCAACCCGTGACTGCCGACGCAGAGCCCACTCCCCCGTCCCCCGAAGACGACACCACGCCGGTCTCCGACGTCGAGGCGACTCCGACCCCCGACGTCGAGGCGACTCCCGTCGCTGACGCCGAGGCCACTCCTGCCTCCGACCCCGAGGCCGCTCCTGCCCCGGACGCGGATGCCGCACCGGTCGCTGACGCCGAGGCCGCTCCTGCGCCGGACGCCGTCGCCGAGACCGCTCCGGTCGCCGGCGCCGGCGCCGACGCCACCGCGGAGCCCGCGGCCGAAATCACCACGCCGGCCCCGTCACCCGTGCCCACGCCGCGCCCTCGCGCCGTGCCGGCGCCGCCGTCCGCGGCAGCCCGCCCCAAGCCCGTTGCCGACTCCTCGTCGTCGCAGGCAGACGACGCGACGCCCGCCTCCGACGGCGAGCCGTGGGGGCGCGTCGACGACGACGGCACCGTCTCGGTGCGAGAAGCCGCGGGATGGCGCGTCGTCGGTCAGTACCCCGACGGCACGCCCGCCGAAGCACTCGCGTACTTCGAGCGCAAGTATTCCGACCTCGCCGGCGAGGTGTCGCTGCTCGAAGCGCGCCACCGTCGTGGCGGCGCATCAGCCTCCGACCTGCGTTCGGCCGCCCGTGCGCTGCTGAGCCGCACCACCGACGCGGCCGCCGTCGGCGATCTCGCCGGCCTCGAGGCGCGCCTCGGCGCGCTCACCGAAGCTCTCTCGGCGGCATCCGCGACCGAAGCCGCCGCTGCGCGCGAGGCGGTCGATGAGGCCGTGCGCGCACGCACGACCCTCGTCGAGCAGGCCGAGACGCTCGCGGCCCGCGACCCCAAGACGGTGCAGTGGAAGCAGGCTTCCGCCGACATGGCCGACCTGTTCGATCAGTGGCAGTCGCAGCAGCAGAACGGCCCGCGTCTGCCGAAGTCGACGGCGCAGCAGCTGTGGAAGCGTTTCCGCGATGCGCGCTCGACGGTCGACAAGCACCGCCGCGAGTTCTATGCCCAGCTGGACGGCGCCCATAAAGAGGTGCGCGAGCGCAAGTCGAAGCTCGTCGAACGCGCCGAGGCCCTCGCGCCGAAGGGTGAGGACGGCATTCCGGCCTACCGCGACCTGCTCGACCAGTGGAAGGGCGCCGGCCGCGCCGGCAAGAAGACCGACGACGCACTGTGGGCGCGGTTCAAGGCGGCCGGAGATGCGCTCTATTCGGCGCGCGTCGAGCGCGAAGCCGCTGACATCGAAGCATCGCGCGAGAAGATCGAGGCGAAGCGCGAACTGCTCGTCGAAGCCAAGACCATCGCCGACGAGCCGGAGCTCGCGAAGGCTCGTGCGGCTCTCACCGGTATCCAGCGGCGCTGGGACGACATCGGTCGTGTGTTCCCCCGCGACGCGGAGCGTGGCCTCGACGACGACCTGCGGAAGATCGAGCAGGCGCTGCGCACCCGCGAAGAGACCGATTGGAAGCGCAACAACCCCGAGACCAAGGCGCGCGCGAACGACATGACGCGCCAGCTCACCGACGCGATCGAGAAGCTCGAGCAAGAGCTCGACGCCGCGAAGGCATCGGGCGACAAGCGTTCGATCGCGCAGGCGAGCGAAGCGCTCGAAGCGCGTCGCGGATGGCTCAAGGCGCTCGGCGGCTAGAGTTCACACCGTCTTCAGATCGGCCCGGTTCTCCACAACCGGTCCGATCTGCGTTCGCGGACGACTCCGCTCGGGCACACTTCCCTCATGAGCACGCCGTTCCTGTACTTCCCCGGCGGACGCCTGTCCGAAGCCGAGCTGTGCGCTGCGCGGCTCGACGGGCATGTCGTGGAGCTGGGCGACGCCTTCGTTCCGGCCGACGCCGTCGAGACCGCGGCTCTGCGGGCGGGCTCGCTGCGCGGCATCCTCGGCGAGAGTCTCGCGGCGACCCACGTGAGCGCGGCGTGGGTGCACGGGGTCACGCTCGACCCACCGGGGCGGCACACCGTGCAACGCGCGATCCGGCGACGGCTGCATGCCGTCCTCGATGTGCGGCTCGTCTATCGCGACACGACGATCGACGTGGACGACCTGCAGCTGCTCGGTGGCGTGTGGGTGACGACGCTCACGCGCACGCTCGCCGATCTGGTTCGGGTCGATGACGAAGATCATGCGGATGCTGCCCGCGCCCTCGCCGTCGCACGGCCCGACATCGTCCGCGATGCCGAGACATGGCTCGTGGAGCACTCGGGGGTGCCGCACAAGAAGGTCGGGCTCCAGCGGTTGCGCGTGCTCGGTCAGGACGATGTGACGCGATAGACGTCATAGACCGCATCGATGCGGCGCACGGCGTTGAGCACGCGATCGAGGTGCACGATGTCGCCCATCTCGAACACGAACTTGCTCAGGGCGAGGCGGTTGTTCGAGGTGGTCACGGTCGCCGACAGGATGTTGACGTGGTGTTCGCTGAGGACGCGCGTGACGTCGCTGAGGAGACCCGCGCGGTCGAGCGCCTCGACCTGGATCTGCACGAGGAAGACGCTCTTGGAGGTCGGAGCCCATTCGACGTCGATCAGGCGCTCGGTGTCCTGCTGGAGCGAGACGACGTTCGTGCAGTCGGTGCGGTGCACAGACACGCCCGTACCCCGCGTGACGAAGCCCATGATGTCGTCCCCCGGCACGGGCGTGCAGCACTTCGCGAGCTTCACCAGGATGTCGGGCGCACCGCGGACGAGGATGCCGGAGTCTCCCCCGCGCGGCGCGCGGGAGCGTCCGAGCTGCGGCAGGTCGATGGGACCGGTCGCCGTGTCGTTGGCATTGATGAGCGCCGTGACCTTCTCGATCACCGATTGCGTCGACACGTGGCCTTCGCCGACGGCCGCATACAGTGCGGAGACGTCTTCGTAGTGCAGCTGCTGGGCGACTTCGGTGAAGGAGTCCTGGCTCATGAGGCGCTGCAGCGGCAGGTTCTGTCGCCGCATCGCGCGCGCGATCGACTCCTTGCCCTGCTCGATCGCCTCTTCGCGCCGCTCCTTCGTGAACCAGCCCCGGATCTTGCTGCGCGCGCGTGTGCTCGTGACGAATCCGAGCCAGTCCTGACTGGGGCCGGCGTCGGGGTTCTTCGACGTGAACGCCTCGACGACATCGCCGCTCTTCAGCGTCGTCTCCAGCGGCACGAGACGCCCGTTCACCTTCGCACCCATCGTGCGGTGACCGATCTCGGTGTGCACGGCATACGCGAAGTCGACGGGTGTGGCGCCGGCCGGCAGTCCGATGACGCGGCCCTTCGGCGTGAAGACGTAGACCTCCTTCGCGCCGATCTCGAACCGCAGCGAGTCCAGGAACTCGCCCGGGTCGGCGGTCTCGGCCTGCCAATCCGAGATGTGCGCGAGCCAGGCCATATCGGTGTCGAGCGACTTCGCGTCGGCCTTGCCGCCGTTCATCCGCTCCTTGTACTTCCAATGCGCCGCGACGCCGAACTCGGCCTGCTGGTGCATCTCGTTGGTGCGGATCTGGATCTCGACCGTTCGTCCGCCGGGGCCGATCACGGTCGTGTGCAGCGATTGGTACAGGTTGAACTTCGGCGTCGCGATGTAGTCCTTGAATCTGCCGGGCAGCGGAGTCCAACGCGCATGGATCGCGCCGAGGACGGCGTAGCAGTCGCGCACGCTGCCGACCAGGACGCGGATGCCGATGAGGTCGTAGATGTCGTCGAACTCGCGACCGCGGACGATCATCTTCTGGTAGACCGAGTACAGCTGCTTGGGGCGTCCCATGACCCGGCCGCGGATGCGCAGGTCGCGCAGATCCGCGTCGACGGCGTCGATCACGTTCTGCACGTACTGCTCGCGCTGGGGCGTGCGCTGTCGCACGAGGCTGTCGATCTCGGCGAAGATCTTGGGGTGCAGGACGGCGAAGGAGAGGTCTTCGAGCTCGGACTTGATCGTCTGGATGCCGAGGCGGTGCGCGAGCGGTGAGTAGATCTCGAGCGTCTCGGTCGCCTTCTTGGCGGCCTTGTGCGTCGGAACGAAGCCCCACGTGCGGGCGTTGTGCAGCCGGTCGGCGAGCTTGATGAGCAGCACCCTGATGTCCTTGGACATCGCGACGATCATCTTCCGGACCGTCTCTGCCTGCGCGCTGTCGCCGTACTTCACCTTGTCGAGCTTCGTCACGCCGTCGACGAGCATCGCGACCTCGTCGCCGAACTCCGCGCTCAGGGTGTCCAGCGCATAGCCGGTGTCTTCGACCGTGTCGTGCAGCAGCGCGGCGGCGATCGCCTTGGGCCCGAGTCCCATGTCGGCGAGGATCTGCGCGACGGCTAGCGGATGGGTGATGTACGGCTCGCCGCTCTGGCGCTTCTGGTCGCGGTGCGCGTCTGCGGCGACGCCGTAGGCCCGCTCGATGATCGAGAGGTCGCCCTTGGGGTGGTGCGTGCGCACCGTCCGCAGCAGCTTCTCGACGTCATCGCGTCGCGCGGCGCGCGAGAAGATGCGCGGAACGAGCCGGCGCAGCGACGACGGGTGGGCAGGAGGGAGTGTCTCCGCCATGCGATAGACCTCCCTCCCCCGAGCCTGCCATCCTAAACCCGCGGAGCGGGTCGAAGGGTCAGGCCGGAGCGCCCGCCAATTCGCGCGCCGCCAGGACGCGCTCGTCGCGCGCCTGGATCGCCGGCTCCTTTTCGCGCATGAACGAGTACAGCGGCGAGGCGACGAAGATCGTCGAGTAGGCCGCGACGATGGTTCCGACGAAGATCGACAGCGAGATGTCGGTGAGGGTCTGAGCGCCGAGCCACAGCGAACCGATGAACAGGATCGCACCGGTGGGCAGGATCGCGACCACCGTCGTGTTGATCGAGCGCACCAGGGTCTGGTTGACGGCGAGGTTGACCGATTCGCCGAATGTTCGACCGGACACTTCCCCGTCTTCGTTCGTATTCTCCTTGATCTTGTCGAACACCACGGCGGTGTCGTACAGCGCATAGGAGAGGATCGTCAGGAAGCCGATGACGGCGGCGGGCGAGATCTCGAACCCGAAGGCGGCGTAGATGCCGACCGTGACGACGAGCACGTCCACGACACCGATGATCGCCGCGACGGACATCTTCCACGTGCGGAAGTACAGCGCGAGGATGATGAAGGTCAGCGCGAGGAAGATCGCGAGTCCCCACAGGGACTGCCGCGTCACATCGGCGCCCCATGTGGGGCCGATGAACGACGCCGTCACTTCGCTCTCGGGCACGCCGAACTCGTCGGCCAGAGCATCGGTGACCGCGCGCGTCTCCGCCTCGGTCATCTGGTCGGTCTGCACGCGCACCGCGGTGTCGCCGATCGTGGTGACCTTGGTCGTCGCTCCGGGTACGACCGAGTGCACCGCGTCGGTGGCCAGAGACTGTTCCGGGCTGGACAGGCCCGACACGGTGAACTGCGATCCACCCGTGAACTCGATCGAGAACTGCACGGGCCGGATGAACGGCACGAGCACGGATCCGATCACGAGGACCGCCGCGATGATGAACCACAGCTTGCGTCGCCCGACGAACGGGAAGGACGTCTTGCCGGTGTAGAGGTCGTTGCCGAGCTGGCTCATGGTGCGCATCAGTCGCCTGCTTCCTTGACGTTCGGGCCGGGTTTCGAGGAGTCGGCGGCGGCGAGTTCTGCGGCTTGTCTGCGTTCTGCGATGGTCTGGCGGCGCACGGCCTCGCTTCGCGACTTGACGGCTCGTCTTCCCGCGGGGGTCGTGCTCGTTGCCGCAACAGGCGCGCGGAACTGCGCGCGTCCGCGGTAGACCGCGCCGAGTGCATTCGGATCCATGCCCGAGAGAGGGTGCCCTTGACCGAAGAACTTCGTGCGCGCCAGCAGCTGCATGACGGGGTGCGTGAAGAGGATGAAGATGAAGACGTCGATGATCGTCGTGAGCCCCAGCGTGAACGCGAAGCCCTTCACGGTCGCGTCCGCCAGGATGTACAGCACGACGGCGGCCAGGATGTTGATCGACTTCGAGATGTAGATCGTGCGCTTCGCGCGCGCCCAGCCGTCCTCGACGGCGCTCGTGATCGACTTGCCGTCTCGCAGCTCATCTCGTATTCGTTCGAAGTAGATGATGAACGAGTCCGCCGTGAAGCCGATCGAGACGATCACACCCGCGACACCGGCCAGCGACAGACGGAAGCCCATGCGCCACGCCAGGATGCAGAGCATGACGTACGTCAGGACACCCATGACCAGCAGGGATGCGATGATCACGGTGCCGAGCGTCCGGTAGACGATGAGCGAGTACAGCGCCACGAGGATGAGGCCGATGAGACCCGTGATGAGACCGATCTCGAGCTGCTGCGTACCGAGCGTCGCCGAGATCGTGTTCGAGCTGACGACCTCGAAGCTCAGCGGCAGTGCACCGTACTTGAGTTGGTCGGCGAGCGTCTTGGACGTCTCCTGCGTGAAGCTGCCCGTGATGCTGGGCTTGCCGTCCATGATGACGCCGTTCATCGACGGCGCCGAGAGGATGTAGCCGTCGAGCACGAACGCGAACTGGTCCAGAGGCGGCTGCGCACCGTAAAGGCGCTGGCTGATCTGACCGAAGGTCTTGGTGCCCTCGCCGTTGAAGACGAGGTTGACGGCCCAGCGGCCGTCGGTCTGCTGCAGGCCGAACGTCGCATCCGAGATCGACGAGCCGTCGAGCTCGACGGGGCCGAGCAGGTACTTCGCCGAGCCTGACGGGTCGCACGTGATGAGCGGCTCGTCCTTGGGCGCGTTGGCCGGGTCGTTGGTCGGATTCGCGCAGTCGTACGCCATGAACTCGGCCTCGAGCTTGGGCGTGATCCAGTTCAGGTCGCTGCCGTTGGTCGGCTCCACCGTCGGCGTCGCACCGAGCGTCGGATCCGGGGTCGGGTACGGCGTCGATTGGCCGTCTTCGCCGACGAACGTGTTGACGGGTGCGCCGGCGACGAGGACGGCGCGCAGCTGAAGCTGGGCGGATGCCTCGATGCGTGCACGCGTCTCGTCGTCGGCCTCGCCCGGGATCTGCACGACGATCTGGTTGCCGGCCTGCGTGCCGACCTCGGCCTCGCCGACGCCGGACGCGTCGACGCGCTGGCGGATGATCGTGACCGCCTGGTTCATCTGCTCTTCGTTGGGCGCAGAGCCGTCAGGCGTCTGCGCCTGCAGGACGATCTGCGTGCCACCTTGAAGGTCGAGCGCCAGGTCAGGGCTCCAGGAGCTCTGACCGTTGCCGTCTTCGTCGGTGAAGACGTATACGCCCAGCGCGTTGATGCCGAACAGGACGGCCGTCGTCACGACAAGCGCGATGAGGGCGCGCCAGGCGTGCCGGACAGGGGTGGATGTCGCCACGGTGATTCGCTTCTCTCGGGGGGATGGCCGCGAAGGACCGGTCAGGCCTCGGGCTTTTTGTCGTCGCTGCCCGGCTGCGACTCGTCGCCGGCCCAACGGGCGCGGTCGTCGCTGATCGAGGAGATGTCTCCGTCGGTGACGGCCGCGTCGTACTCGGCCTCGGACTCCTCAGCTTCGATGAAGTCGTCTTCGGTGACGAAGCCTTCGGTGGGGTTCACGACGCGCAGGATCGCCTGGCTGTGCACCTTGATCTCGACGCCGGGGGCGATCGACACGATCGCGGGCTGGTCGAGGTTCTCACCGTCGTACTCGACGACGGTGCCGTACAGGCCGCCTTGCAGCAGCACCTCGGCGCCGGGGACGGTCTGGCGGGCCTTCTCTGCCTGCTCCGTCTTCTGCTTCTGCATGCGGCGGCGCGAGCTCCAGAACATGAAGACGAGCAGCAGGATGAGCAGGACGATGAGACCGTACTGCTGGAAGAAGAGACCGAATTCCATGGGGCGGGGTGCCTTTCGGGTCAGGCGTGCGCCACGGCGGCGATGCCTTGCAGGGAGGGTATAGGCGAGAGGCCTTCAGTGATTATAGGCCATCGAATCCCAGGACCGCGGAGTCACGCGGTGCGCCGAGGTGTTGATAGGCGGCAGGAGTCGCGATGCGCCCGCGCGGAGTGCGCCCCATGAAGCCGATGCGCACCAGATACGGCTCGACGACGGACTCGATCGTGTCGGGTTCTTCGCCGACGGCGACCGCCAGTGTGCTCAGCCCGACGGGACCCCCTCCGAACCGGTGCACGACGGCGTCGAGGACCGCGCGATCGAGCCGGTCCAGTCCCAAGGCGTCGACGTCGTAGAGCTCGAGCGCCGCGTCTACGGTCGCAGCGTCGGCTGCGGCGCCGTCGCCGTGCACGATCGTGTAGTCGCGCACCCGTCGCAGCAGGCGGTTGGCGATGCGCGGGGTGCCTCGCGAACGGCGCGCGATCTCGGCGCGTGGCCCGGTGGGCAGGACGATGCCGAGCATCGGAGCGGACCTCTCGAGCACACGCTCGAGTTCGTGGGGCTCGTAGAACTCGAGGTGGGCCGTGAAGCCGAACCGGTCGCGCAGCGGATTGGGCAGGAGGCCCGACCGGGTCGTCGCGCCGACGAGCGTGAAGGGGGCGAGATCGAGGGGGATGCTCGTGGCACCGGCGCCTTTGCCGACCATGATGTCGATGCGGAAGTCCTCCATCGCGAGGTACAGCATCTCTTCGGCCGAGCGCGCCATGCGGTGGATCTCATCGATGAAGAGGACTTCGCCGGGCGTGAGGCTCGACAGCAGCGCCGCGAGGTCGCCCGCGTGCTGGATGGCCGGCCCGCTCGACAAGCGCAGGGGTCGCGCACTCTCGTGCGCGACGATCATGGCGAGCGTCGTCTTGCCCAGTCCCGGGGGTCCCGAGAGCAGGATGTGATCGGCGGGCCGCTGCTGCATTCGGGCGGCATCGAGCAGCAGCTGCAGCTGACCGCGCACCTTCTGCTGGCCGACGAACTCGGCCAGCGACGCCGGCCGCAGGGCGCCCTCGATCGCCAGCTCTCCCTCGTCGACCGGTTCGCCGGTGTCTCTCAGCTCATCCACCGACGGGCTCCTTCCGCGCCGGGCCGAGCGCGGACAGCGTGAGTCTCAGCAGAGCCGGCACCGAAGCACGGTCGGCGTCGTTCGCGCGCTCGGCGACGGTCGTGACCGACTCGGTCGCGATGCGCTCGGACCAGCCCAGCCCGACGAGGGCCTGCACGACCTGAGCGGGGATGCCGGCTGTGGCCGCAGCATCCGTCGTCGGGGTCGTGGCGGCGAGCGCGTCGATCTTGCCGGCCAGCTGCACGACCATGAGCTTCGCCGTCTTCGGGCCGATGCCCGACACGCGCCGGAACGGGGCGTCGTCTTCGGCGGCGACGGCATCGGCGATCTGCGCGACGGTGAGCGTCGAGAGCACCCCGAGCGCGGACTTCGGCCCGACGCCGGTGACACCCAGCAGCAGTCCGAAGACGGCCAGGTCGTCGCGGGTCTCGAACCCGAAGAGCGACAGGGCGTCTTCGCGCACGATGAGCGTCGTGTGCAGCGTGATCTCGGCGCCGACCGGCGTGCTCCGCGCGATCTGAGGCGTCACGGCGACGGCGAGGCCGACTCCGCCGACCTCGACGACGACGGCATCGGTGTCGACGTGCACGGCTGTGCCGCGGAGCGAGGAGATCATGAGGCGAGCCTACGCGGGTATTCGGAGCTATGTTCGACCGACACGCTACCGCCGCGTGAGACGCTCCGCATCGGCCCAGGCGCGCTGCGCGGGCGTGAGCGGTGCCGACGGGGCCGAGGCAGGGCCTCCGCGCCAGGCGTGACAGAGGGCGAGCGCGAGGGCATCGGCGGCGTCTGCGGGCTTGGGCAGCTCGTCGAGCCGCAGGATGCGGGCCACCATCGTCTGCACCTGGCGCTTGTCGGCGCTGCCGTAGCCGGTGATGGCGGCCTTCACTTCGCTCGGGGTGTGCGTCGCGGCGGGAAGGCCTCGCTCCCCCGCCACGAGCAGCGCGATGCCGCTCGCCTGGGCCGTTCCCATCACGGTGTGCAGGTTCTGCTGCGCGAAGACGCGCTCGACCGCGATGACCGCCGGGGAATGCCGATCGACGACGCCGCGGATGCCGGCGGCGATCGCCGCGAGCCGCGTCTCGATCGGGTCGCCCGGCTGGGACCGCACGACCCCGACGTGCACGAGCGTCGCCGATCGGTCGCGCGCGACGTCGACGACACCGATGCCGCACCGCGTGAGGCCCGGGTCGATCCCGAGCACACGCAGCACGCCGCGCGCGGAAGAAGAGGTCACGGCCCCACGCTAAGCGAGCGCGCGACCTGCACCGCCCAGGCGCGCCCGAGCGGCGTCATCCGCCCGATCAGTCGTCGGATTCGAGCTCGGCTTGCACCTCGGGGCTCAGATCGAAGTTGCTGAAGACGTTCTGCACGTCGTCGCTGTCTTCGAGCGCGTCGATCAGCCGGAACACCTTGCGCGCCGTGTCGGCGTCGATCTCGACCTTGAGGTTCGGAACGAACTCGATGTCGGCGGACTCGTAGTCGATGCCCGCGTCCTGCAGCGCCGTGCGCACGGTCACGAGGTCGGTCGGCTCGGTGACGACCTCGAATCCCTGCGGGTGCGGCTCGACCTCTTCGGCTCCCGCCTCGAGCACGGCGAGCATGACGTCGTCTTCGGACGTGCCTTCACCGGACACCACGATGACGCCCTTGCGCGTGAAGTTGTACGCGACGCTGCCGGGGTCGGCCAGGTTGCCGCCGTTGCGGCTCAGCGCCGTGCGCACCTCGGCGGCGGCGCGGTTCTTGTTGTCGGTCAGACACTCGATCATGAGCGCGACGCCGTTGGGCCCGTAGCCCTCGTACATGATCGACAGGTACTCGATGGACTCGCCGCCGATGCCCGCACCGCGCTTGATGGCGCGGTCGATGTTGTCGTTGGGGACGGAGGTCTTCTTCGCCTTCTGCACCGCGTCGTACAGGGTCGGGTTGCCTGCGAGGTCAGCGCCGCCGAGTTTGGCGGCGACCTCGATGTTCTTGATGAGCTTGGCGAACGACTTGGCACGACGCGCGTCGATGACGGCCTTCTTGTGCTTGGTCGTCGCCCACTTGGAGTGGCCGGACATGCAGATGATTCTACGGGTCCCGTTGCCCACGGCCCGAAGGGGGAGGACACTCGAGGCATGGACGACCGGGCGCATGCCCTCGAGGCGGCTCATGACGCGGCATCCCGATTCCTCGACTCGCTCGCTGAGCGGCCCGTGTGGCCGCGCGCGAGTCTCGACGACATGCTCGGTGTATTCGGCGGACCGCTCGCGGACGAGGGGCAGGATGCCGCCGAGCTCGTCGCCGATCTCGCCGAGCGGGCCGACCCCGGACTCGTCGCCATCCCGGGCGGCCGGTTCTTCGGCTTCGTGATCGGTGGGACCCTTCCCGCCGCCCTCGCGACCGACTGGCTCGTCTCGGCGTGGGACCAGAACGCCGGGTCGAGCACGATGACGACCGCGACCGTCGCGCTCGAACGCATCGCGGGCCGCTGGACATGCGAGCTCCTCGGGCTGCCGGCCGATGCGGCCGTCGGCTTCGTCACGGGAGCGCAGATGTCGAACTTCGTCTGCCTCGCCACCGCTCAGCACGCCGTGCTGCGCCGCGCCGGGTGGGACCTGACCCGCCAGGGCCTGCGGGGTGCGCCGCCGGTCCGGCTCGTCGTCGGAGCGCAGCGCCACGGATCGGTCGACCGGGCTGCGCGATTCTGCGGCATCGGCGCCGACGAGCTCGTCGTCGTGCCCGCCGATCACGAGGGGCGGATGCTGCCGAACGGCCTCGCCGCGGCGCTGGCGAGTGGGCGCGGCATCCCCACGATCGTGTGCCTGCAGGCCGGCGAGGTGCATACGGGGGCGTTCGACCCGTTCGCGCAGCTCGTTCCGCTCGCCCGCGCCCACGGGGCGTGGGTGCACATCGACGGCGCGTTCGGTCTGTGGGCCGCCGCCTCTCCCGCCCTGCGATCGCTCACCGAGGGCGTCGACGGCGCGGACTCCTGGACGACCGACGCGCACAAGACACTCAATGTGCCGTACGACTGCGGCATGGCGATCATCCGCGACCCCGCCGACGCGATAGCGATGTTCCGCACGGGCGGCGACTACCTCATGTACACGAGCCTCGACCCTTGGGACGTCAACCCCGAGCTGTCGCGCCGTGCCCGGGGCGTGCCCGCGTGGGCCGCGTTGCGCAGTCTCGGCCGTCGCGGCGTCGCCGAGCTCGTCGAGCGGCTGCACCGCAACGCCGTGCGTCTCGAGGCGGGGCTACGACGGATGCCGCGGGTCACAGTCGTCAACGAGGTGTCGTACACCCAGGTGATGTTCCGCCTCGAGCACGACGACGCGACGCGGCAGCTCGGCGCGGCGATCCTCACCGACGGCACGGCGGCGCTCACCGGCGCGGAGTGGGACGGGCGGGCGACGCTGCGCTGCTCGATGTCGTCGTGGGTGACGACCGACGACGACATCGACCGCACGCTCGAGGCGATCGAACGGCTCATCGAAGCGGTGCCGACCCGGGCGTGATGTCAGCTCGCGCGCACGTGCTCGAGGAAGCGGGCGTGCAAGCGCGTCTCGCCGTTCATCTCGGGGTGGAACGAGGTGCCGAGCAATGCGCCCTGCTCGACGGCGACGACTCCCCCATCGGGCAGCGACGCGAGCACGCGCACGCGATCACCCACGTCGGTCACGAGCGGTGCGCGGATGAACGTCGCATGCACGGGCGGCCCGGCGAATCCGTCGACATCGAGTTCGGTCTCGAACGAGTCGACCTGACTGCCGAAGGCGTTGCGGGCCACCGTGATGTCGAGACCGCCGAGGCTCTGCTGACCGTCGATCGCACCCGTGATGCGGTCGGCGAGCATGATGAGGCCCGCGCACGTGCCGTACACGGGCATGCCGCTCGCGATCGCGTCGCGCAGCGGCTCGTGCAGCCCGAACGCGCGGGCGAGCTTGTCCATGACGCTGGACTCGCCGCCGGGGATCACGAGCCCGCGAACGGCGGCGAGCTCGTCGGGCCGGCGCACGCGCACGACGTCGGCCCCGAGATCCGTCAGGACGCTGACGTGCTCGCGCACGTCACCCTGCAGCGCGAGGACGCCGACCCTCACGCGTGCCCCCGTGGATCGAGTAGGTCGCGCAGCGACCGTATCGAGATCACCAGCCCCGCTCGGCGAGGCGGTGCGGGGCCGGCAGGTCGGTGACGTTGATGCCGACCATGGCCTCGCCCAGGCCGCGCGACACGTCCGCGACGACCTTCGCGTCGTCGAAGAACGTCGTGGCCTTCACGATCGCGGCGGCGCGCTCAGCGGGATTGCCGCTCTTGAAGATGCCCGAACCCACGAAGACGCCGTCCGCGCCGAGCTGCATCATCATGGCGGCATCCGCGGGGGTTGCGACACCACCGGCGACGAACAGCACGACGGGCAGCTGACCCGTCTCGGCGATCTCGGCCACGAGATCGTAGGGCGCCTGCAGCTCCTTCGCCGCGACGTAGAGCTCGTCCTTCGTCATGGAGCGCAGGACATTGATCTCGCCGGAGATGGTGCGGATGTGCTTCGTCGCCTCGGACACGTCGCCGGTTCCGGCCTCGCCCTTCGATCGGATCATCGCGGCACCCTCGTTGATGCGGCGGAGGGCCTCTCCCAGGTTGGTCGCACCGCACACGAACGGCACGTCGAAGCCCCACTTGTCGATGTGGTTGACGTAGTCGGCGGGCGAGAGCACTTCGGACTCGTCGATGTAATCGACGCCGAGCTGCTGCAGCACCTGCGCTTCGACGAAGTGCCCGATGCGGGCCTTGGCCATGACCGGGATCGAGACGGCCGCCTTTATGCCGTCGATCATGTCGGGGTCGCTCATGCGCGACACGCCGCCCTGCGCCCGGATGTCGGCGGGCACGCGCTCGAGGGCCATGACGGCCACGGCGCCGGCGTCCTCGGCGATACGAGCCTGCTCGACGGTGACGACGTCCATGATGACGCCGCCCTTGAGCATGTCGGCGAGTCCGCGCTTGACGCGGTTGGTCCCGGTGGCGGCGGTCGACATCTGGTCCTCCTGGAATGGGCACAGCCAATCCGTTGATTGGCCTATGCCAAAACGTAGCATGATCCACCTCGTAGGATCGAGACGTCGGAAGGAGCGGCATGGACCTCGCCATCAGCGGCGGCACCGCGACCGAGATCGCCGAGAGCGTGCGCGCCCTCGTCGAACGAGGGAGCCTCCGTCCGGGCGATCCGCTCCCCCCGGTGCGCACCCTCGCCGAACGACTCGGCGTGAACCGGAACACCGCTGTCGCCGCCTACCGCCAGCTCACTCAGGCGGGGGCCATCGTGACGCGCGGCCGTGCCGGCACGCGTGTCGCGGGGGGCTCCCCCGTTGCGCAGGAGGGCTTCGCCGCCGACAGTGTGCTGCGCGATGTCGCGACGGGAAACCCCGACCCCGACCTCATCCCCGACGTGTCGTCCGCGCTCGCGCGGGTCACCGGGCGCCCGGTGCTCTACGGTGAGCCCGTCGTCGATCCCGGCCTCGAGACGTGGGCGCGCGGCTGGATGCGTGACGGCCTCGTGCGCGAGGACGACATCCGCATCACGATCACGAGCGGCGCCGCCGACGCCGTGGAACGGCTGCTCGCCCAGGCGCTCACGCGCGACGACGCGGTGGGGCTCGAGGATCCGTGCTTCCTGACGAGCATCCACACGGTGCGCCTGGGCGGCTACCGCCCCGTTCCGATCCCCGTCGACGATGAGGGCATGACGGTCGACGGGCTCCGGGCGGCCCTCGACGACGGTGTGCGGGCCATCGTCTGCACCCCGCGGGCGCAGAACCCGACGGGTGCGAGTCTGTCGGCGCAGCGCGCCGCCCAGCTGCGCGACGTGCTGGCGCGGCATCCGTATGTCCTCGTGATCGAAGACGACCACTTCTCGATGCTGTCGCGGTCGCGGTATCACTCGGTCATCGGCGGGGAGCATCGTCGGTGGGCGCTCATCCGCTCGGTGTCGAAGTTCCTCGGGCCCGATATGTGTCTGGCCGTGACGGCGTCCGACCCGGAGACGGCCGAGCGCCTCGCGATGCGTCTCACACCCGGCACGACATGGGTGAGCCACCTGCTGCAGCGCCTGACGCATGCGCTCGTGAGCGATCCGGACGTCGGTGCGGCGATCGACCGTGCCGGAGCGCATTACGCCGAGCGCAACATCGACTTCGCCCGGCGGCTGGCAGAGCACGGCGTCGTGACAGAACCGGGTGACGGACTCAACCTGTGGGTCGAGCTGCCCGTCGCCGCACGAGTGGTCGTCGAGCAGCTCATGCGTCGGGGCTGGCTCGCCCGCGCGGGCGACGAGTTCGCGCTCGCGTCGACGGGCCCGTCGCGACGGCTGCGCCTCACGGTCCATGATCTCGACGAGACGTCCGCCGACGCTCTCGCGCGAGATGTCGCGGCGGCGATCGAGGCCGTGCGCGTGGGAGCGGGTGCGCGAGAGGTGGCATGATCGTCCCGTGAAGGTGCTCTCGATTCAATCCGCCGTCGCCCACGGTCACGTCGGCAATTCGGCTGCCGTGTTCCCCTTGCAGCGCATCGGCGTCGATGTGCTGCCGGTCTACACGGTCAACTTCTCGAACCACACCGGCTACGGCGCCTGGCGCGGGCCGCTCATCTCGCCCGACGACGTGCGCGATGTCATCACCGGCATCGAGGAGCGCGGCGTGTTCTCGGGGATCGACGCCGTCCTGTCGGGATATCAGGGCAGCGAGGGCATCGCCGACGTCATCATCGACGCCGTCGCACGTGTGAAGGCGGCCAACCCCGCCGCCGTATACGCGTGCGACCCCGTCATGGGCAACGCGAAATCCGGATGCTTCGTGGCACCGGCCATCCCGGTGCTGCTGCGCGAGCGGGTCGTTCCCGTGGCCGACATCATCACGCCCAACCAGTTCGAGCTCGGGTTCCTCACCGAGTCCGAGCCCGACACGATCGAGTCGACCCTCGACGCGGTCGACGCTGCGCGCGCAATGGGGCCGTCGACCGTGCTCGTGACGAGCGTGGAGCGCCCCGACCGCGAACCCGACACGATCGAGATGCTCGTCGCGGACGACTCGGGAGCCTGGATCGTGCAGACGCCGCTGCTCCCCCTGAAGGCGAACGGATCCGGCGACGTGACGGCGGCTCTGTTCACGGCCCACTACCGGCGCGAACAGAACGCTGCCCTCGCGCTCGAGCGCACAGCATCGAGCGTCTTCGACCTGCTCTCCCTCACGCTCGAGGCGCAGGACCGCGAACTGCGGCTCGTCGAAGCCCAGGAGTTCTACGCGCACCCGCGCATGCAGTTCGCGGCACGCCAGGTGCGCTGAGCGGCGCGCCGGCTGCTGCGCCGGCGGTCAGGTGAGCTGGCGGGAGCAGGTGGTTTCTGCCAACGGATCGGCCTGCGTCGGCAGGAACGGCTGTTCTCAGCGGATGCCGCGCGCTCCGCGTCGCGGCGAGCTCAGGCGTCCCACGCCTCGGCGACGGTGCGCCGCACGTCGCCCAGCAGCTGCGGCAGGGCTTTGGTCTGGGCGATGATGGGGAAGAAGTTCGCGTCGGAGCGCCAGCGCGGCACGATGTGCTGATGCAGGTGGCGTTCGACGCCGGCTCCCGCGACGTGTCCCTGGTTCATGCCGAGGTTGAAGCCGTCGCAGCGGGAGACCGAGCGCAGCACCCGCATGCCGCGCTGGGTGAGCGCGCCGATCTCGGCGACCTCTTCGGGCGTCGCCTCGTCGTAGGTCGACACGTGACGGTAGGGACACACGAGAAGGTGCCCCGAGTTGTACGGGAAGAGGTTCAGCAGCACGTAGGCGGTGCGGCCGCGCGCGACGATCAGGCCGTCTTCGTCGGTCTTGTCGGGTGCCGCGCAGAAGGGGCACACTTCGCGCAGCGGCTCGGGTCCGGCGTTGATGTACGCCATGCGGTGCGGCGTCCACAGCCGCTGGAACCCGTCCGGCGTACCCGGCAGCGCCGCGGCGTCGGCGAGTCCGTCCACGCCCTCCGCCGCGCCCCGTGGCTCCGCCCCGGCGGCCCCTGAGCCCGCCGAAGGGTCGCCCCCGGTCCCGGGCTCGCCCCCGGTCCCTGAGCTCGCCGAAGGGTCGATCACGCCAGATCTTCCGCCGTGTTGACCAGGGCGTGCGTGTCGACGGCGTCGCGGATGCGTCGCACGGCGTCGGCGATGGGAACGCCGTTCTCCTGCGATCCGTCGCGGAATCGGAACGACACGGTGCCGGCGGAGCGGTCCTGCTCCCCCGCGATCAGCATGATCGGCACCTTCCCCGTGGTGTGGTTGCGGATCTTCTTCTGCATGCGGTCGTCGCTGCGGTCGAGTTCCGCGCGCACACCCGCGACGGCGAGTGCGGCGATGACATCCTCGAGATAGTCGGCGTAATCCTCGGCGACGGGGATGCCGACCACCTGCACGGGTGCGAGCCACACGGGGAAAGCTCCCGCGTAGTGCTCGAGCAGGATCGCGAAGAAGCGCTCGATCGATCCGAAGAGCGCACGGTGGATCATGATCGGACGCTTCTTCTGGCCGTCGCGGTCGGTGTACTCGAGCTCGAAGCGCTCGGGCAGGTTCGGGTCGACCTGCACGGTCGACAGCTGCCAGGTGCGGCCGATGGCGTCCTTCGTCTTGAGGTCGATCTTGGGGCCGTAGAAGGCGGCTTCGCCGGGAACCTCGGTCAGCTTCAGTCCGCTGGCGAGGGCGACGTTGCGCAGGGCGTTCGTCGAGTACTCCCAGAACTCGTCGGTGCCGATCCACTTCTCCTTCTCGTCGTCGCGCATCGACAGTTCGAGCTCGAAGTCGTCGAGACCGAAATCGCGCAGCATCGTGATGACGAACTCGAGGACGCGGGTCGTCTCGGCTTCCAGCTGCTCCGGCGTCACGAAGAGGTGGGAGTCGTCCTGCGTGAAGCCGCGCACCCGCGTGAGACCGTGCAGGGCTCCCGAGAGCTCGTTGCGGTAGACGGTGCCGTTCTCGGCGAGCCGCATCGGCAGGTCGCGGTAGCTGCGCGCACGCTCCTTGAAGATCAGGATGTGCATGGGGCAGTTCATCGGCTTCAGGTAGTAGTCGACCCCTGCTTTGGTGATCTCGCCCGCGGCATCCCGTTCCTCGTCGAGGTGGATGGGCGGGAACATGCCCTCGCGGTAGGTGACGAGGTGGTTGGACTGCAGGAACAGGTCCTGCTTCGAGATGTGCGGCGTGTAGACGTAGGTGTAACCGCCCTCGATGTGCCGGCGGCGAGCGTGCTGCTCCATCTCGCCGCGCACGATCCCACCCCGCGGGTGCCACACCGACAGGCCCGATCCGATCTCATCCGGGAACGAGAACAGGTCGAGTTCCCTGCCGAGGCGGCGGTGGTCGCGTTTGGCGGCCTCTTCGAGGCGGTGCTGGTAGGCGCGCAGTTCGTCCTTGGTGGGCCACGCGGTGCCGTAGATGCGCTGCAGCTGCGGGTTCTTCTCGCTCCCCCGCCAGTACGCCGCCGCGATGCGGGTGAGGTCCCAGCCGTTGCCGATCATGCGGGTGCTCGGCAGGTGCGGCCCGCGGCAGAGGTCCTTCCATGCGACCTCACCGTCGCGGGTGACGTTGTCGTAGATCGTCATTTCGCCCGCGCCGACCTCGACCGAGGCGCCCTCGACCGCACCGGCTCCGGAGCCGGTCGAAGGACTGCCCTTGAGGCCGATCAGTTCGAGTTTGAACGGTTCGTCGGCGAGTTCGGCGCGCGCTTCGTCATCGGTGACGACGCGGCGGACGAACCGCTGGCCCTCGCGCACGATGCGCTGCATCTCTTTGCTGATCGCCTTGACGTCTTCGGGCGTGAACGGCTCGTCGACGCCGAAGTCGTAGTAGAACCCGTCGGTGATGGGCGGACCGATGCCCAGGTTGGCCTGCGGGTGAAGGCGCTGCACCGCTTGTGCGAGCACGTGGGCCGTCGAGTGGCGCAGGATCGCGAGGCCGTCGGGGCTGTCGATCGTGACGGGCTCGACCTCGTCACTGTCGTGCACGACAGTGGCGAGGTCTTTCAGCTCGCCGTTGACGCGAAGCGCGACGACGGAACGGTCGGGGAACAGGGCGAAACCGTCGGCGGGATAGACCACGTCGGACGGTGCGGCAGCGTCAGTCACAGAAACTCCAGAAGAGGGCGTGCGTAAAGGCTACCGGGCTGCGCGAAGTGATTCCGCGCAGCCCGGCAGATGAGCCGCTGTGATCAGTTGCAGAGATCGCTCATCGCCTGGCCGGCGGCCGCGACATCCCGGGAGACGCTCTGCAGCTCGGTGACCCTGTCGGCGATCGCCGTGAGGTCTCCGTCGGGGGCGCCGTCGAAGATGCGGGCGAAGTCGCCCACCTTGTTCGCGAGCGCATTCAGGGTTCGCCTGACATCGGCATTGCCGAGCGATTCGGCGGTCTCGGCGAGGTTCGTATGCAGCGCGCCGAGCTGCTCGGCGACGACCGAGAAGTTGCCCTCCGTGACATCGGTGGTGATATCGGACAGATCGGATTGCGCGGCCGAGACGGATGCGGATGCCTGCGAGCAGGCATCCGCGACCGACTGGTCGTCCGGCCCTCCCGGGACGCCTGAGCAGCCCGCGACGGCGACGAGTCCGAGTGCCACCGCTGCGGCGGCGGCGGACCGCTTCGTGATGGTCCGGAAAATGGCTACCCCCTGTGCCGCCGCTTGGGGCCGGCGGGCTCGGTGTCGTGACGGCGGCCGTTGGCGCAGCCGCTGTGAGAGCCTAACCGGTCGGGCGCCGGACGCGGGACGCGGGGTGGGTCAGTGGATGAACACGTCACCGCTCGCGCGGACGGTGATGTCGCTGATGTTCACGCCCCACGGCTGGTTGATGACGTAGACGACGTTCTCGGCGAGTTCTTCCGGAGTGATGGCCCAGTATTCGATGCTGTCGGAGTCAGTCTTGTCCGCAGGAAGCTCGCCCTTCATGAACTTCTCGGTGCTCTCGAAGTAGTCGGCCGCATTCTGTCCCGCAAGCCCGGAGATCGCGGTGTCGTTGACGACGGCGCTGGCGAGGTTGGTGCCGGGAACGCCGGTCGGCTTGAGCGTCGTGACCTTGATCTTGCCGTGTGCTTCGATGCGCAGCGAGTCGGAGATGATCTTCACTGCTGCCTTGGTCGCGCTGTACACACCTGATCCGGGCATACCGGCGTTGCCGTAGATCGAGGAGATGTTGACGACCTGTCCGCGGCCCTGCTCGATCATCTGGTCGTAGACGGCGGCGATGCCGTTGACGACACCCTTGATGTTGATGTCGATCGACTTGTCCCAGGCCCTCCACGCAGCCTTGTGGTCGGACCAGAACGCGAGAGGCATGATGCCGGCGTTGTTGAGCATGACATCGATGCGGCCGAACTTCTCGACGGCGAACGCGGCGACGGCATCCATCTGATCCTTGTCGGTCACGTCGGCGACTTTGTACTCTGCGCTCTGGCCTTTGGCGCGAATCTCGTCGACGACCTCCTTCAGGCTGTCCTCATTGATGTCGGATGCCACGACGTGTGCACCGAGCTCTGCAGTCATGCCGGCCACGAGCTTGCCGAAGCCGCTCCCTGCCCCGGTGATGATGATGACGCGACCGTCAACGTGATTGGTCATGATGTAGACCTCCATGTGTCTCAGCGAAAATGCGTATGCATGTGAATACACTGGTGGAGGTGGAACTATTCCCGCCCCGAAAGCGGGCAAGGTCGCAAGAACCAGAAAAACCCCTGATAAATCAGGGGTTTTATCGTGGTGCGCGATACTGGGATCGAACCAGTGACCTCTTCCGTGTCAGGGAAGCGCGCTACCGCTGCGCCAATCGCGCCCGTTTGGGCTATTAAGTTATGCAGGCGAGGTGGCGACGGGATTCGAACCCGTGTAAACGGCTTTGCAGGCCGGTGCCTAGCCGCTCGGCCACGCCACCGTGTGGTTTGACCCCACGTGCCGTGGTTCCCCGGAAGGAACCCCTGCACTCGAGCGGATGACGAGACTCGAACTCGCGACCCCAACCTTGGCAAGGTTGTGCGCTACCAACTGCGCTACATCCGCGTTTCCGGGCTGCCCCGGGCACTTGAGCAACTTTAGCCGAAGAATTCGGACTCGCCAAACCAGTGACATGCCGAGCGTGTCGCGCCCGAGTGTTCGCTCGCGCCCCCGGCATCCGGTAACATCGAGTCTCGGTCCCGAGTGGGCCATGGGCGATTGGCGCAGTTGGTAGCGCGCTTCCTTCACACGGAAGAGGTCATCAGTTCGAGTCTGGTATCGCCCACCGAAGTACTCGCGAAACCCCCGGAATCCCGGGGGTTTCGCGATTTCACCTCATGACAGGCGCAAGGACGGCCAGTCATCGACGTCACGGAGCAGCTGCCGGTCGTGGCTCGACAGAACCACCGCGGCCCGGGTCGTGCCGAGGGCATCGGTGAGCTCGTCGACGAGCGCGATCGAGAGGTGGTTGGTCGGTTCGTCCAGAAGCAGCACGTGCGGTTTCGCCGCGAGCACCAGCGCCAGGTCGAGGCGGCGCTGCTGCCCCATCGAGAGCTCGCCGACCCGTTTGCTCGATTCTCGAGGGCGCAGGAGCCCGAGCTCGGACAGGCCGACCGCCGCCGTCGGCTGGACGGCGCCGGTGGCGATGAGTGCTTCCACGCGGGCGGCATAGACGTCGCTCACGCGTCGCTGCATGGGCAGGGCAGATTCCTGACGGAGGAACCCGAGACGGACGTTCTGCGGTCGGCGTACTGAACCCGTGTCCGGATCCAGCTCTCCCGCGACGACGCTCAGCAGCGTCGACTTGCCGACGCCGTTCGGTCCGGTCACGACGAGCCGGCTCCGGTGCGAGAGGGAGAACGACACCGGATGCGGCAACCGTCCCACGACACTCACGTCGTCGACGGAAAGGAGCGTCGCCCCCGTACGCGTCGACAAATCCGGGAAACGGAAGCGCTGCGGGGGTTCGGGCACCGTGACCGCGTGGGCATCGAGCTGCTCCCGGCGACGGTGCACGCTCTGCACGAGGCCGCCCGCCCTGGTCGCGCGGCCGTGCTTGTTCGTGCCCTTCTCGGGGCGCCACCCCGAGACGAGCCGGTTCTGCGCCGCGCTGAGGCTGTCCTGCAGCCGCGCGAGCTCCCCCTGCTGACGGTCATAATCCTGTTGCCACCGTTCCCGTTCGGCTTCCCGGCTCTCCCGGTAGCCCGCGTACCCGTTGCGGTACACGCGCACGCGATCATCGGGCGTCGGATCGAGATCGACGATCGTCTCCGCCACGTCGGACAACAACGCCCGATCATGCGTGACGACGACGACGCCGCCCTTGCGGTCGCGCAGCTGCGCGGTCAGAAAGTCGAGGCTGCCGCGGTCAAGGTGGTTGGTGGGTTCGTCGAGCAGCAGGAAGTCGTCGTCGGCCCCCAACAGGCAGGCCAACCGGACGCGATACCGCTGTCCCACCGACAGATCGGCGAGGCGACGGTCGGGATCGGTCTCGGCATCGAGGGCTTCCAACGCGATGTGCACGCGCCGTTCCGCGTTCCAGGCGTCGAGGGTCTCTGCGTGTTCCAGCGCCGCGGCATACCTGTCTGCACCTCCGGCGTCGCCGGTCGACAGCGCAAGCGCGGCTGCGTCGAGCGTGGCAAGTGTCGCCAGGGGCACTGCGATCGTGTCGGCCACCGCCTGCCCGACGGTTCGACCGTCATCGGCGGGCAGTTCCTGTTCCGCGATGCTGAGGGTTCCGATTCGCTGCACCGTGCCGGCGTCGGGCTCGAGCGACCCTTCCAAGACATGAAGCAACGTCGACTTTCCGCGCCCGTTCTCGCCCACGATCGCGATCCGCGACGTGGGCGTGACGGTGAGGTCGACGTGGTTGAGGACGGGTGTCGTCCCGCGCATGACCGAGACGTCAGACGCGATGAGCTGCGCGTTATGGCGCGCGGGTTGAGGGTTCGTGGGCGTGAGCATTCGCTTCCTTCGAGGCGGCGCACCTCAACGGAGCCCGCGAGGGCCGGAGGCACACAGATGACGGCGACCCCGTGCGGGGTCAGGAATGAGCGGCCGTCGCGAACTCGGATGACTCAACGAGCACGACGCGCCTACTCAGCCGTCACAGGAAGTACAAATGCACCGGACGATTCTAACCGGAAACACGACGGTGGAGCTCAGCCCCCACCCTCCAACCGTCGAGCGCTCGCGCGATCCATCTGCTGCACGCGATCGAGATGATCGAGATGCGGCCATTCGGCGACCTGACCCGTCTCCCTGTCGACCACGATCCACGCGCCGCCGACCCCGATGAGTCCGCGAGCCTCCTCATCGCGCACACGCTGCGGCGTCACGAGACACACGCCGTCGTCCTGCATGCCCTCGCCCGCGAAAGGCTCGCCGTAGTGCGCAGCAGCGATCTCTCGCGCGTCATCGAACGTCAGCATCGGCTCTTCCCCTCACTCGGCGAACGACAGGTCCGTGTCCCCCAGCTGTCGAGCTATACGGCACCGGGCTCTCACCAGCCGTCGATGTGGAGTACGTCGTCGAGCGGCGCGCGGTGCGCGGGTCGGAAGTCCGTTCCCACGGTGTAGGCGACGGGCAGGAGCACGCCCTGGTGAACCGTCGGGGGGATGCCGAGGAGCTGCGCGATCTCGCGCTCGTACGCGAGGTGCAGGGTCGTCCAGGCGCTGCCGAGACCGCGCGCCCGTAGCGCGAGCTGCACACTCCATGCGGCGGGGAGCAGCGACCCCCACAGACCGGCCTGACTTCCGGGGTCGAACTCCTCGGCGCCCGTGAAGATCGCGCCGATCAGGAGGACCGGGACCTCGGCCATGTGCTCGGCGAGGTAGTCAGCGCTCGACGAGACCCGCTGCTGCACCGCTTCGCGCGTCGGGTCGGCGTAGGTTCGGGCACCGGACGCGCGATATCGGGCGAACGATCGCGCGTACAGCCCGGCGATCGCCGCGCGCTTCTCGGGGTCGGTGACGACGATCCAGTGCCATGTCTGGGCGTTGCTTCCCGTCGGCGCCTGGAGCGCGACCTCGAGCGCTTCTCGGATGACATCGAGCGGCACGGAGCGTTCGAGATCCAGCCGCCGCCGCACGGAGCGGGTAGTGGTCAGCAGCTCGTCGGGGCTCAGGGGAAGGACGTCGCTCATGGCCCGACGATATCGGGCGTTCGCGCGATCGGCGGCAGTGTTCGCCGCCCCTAGGCTCGGGGCATGGGTAGGTTTCTGGCTGCAGCGCTCGGCGTCGTCGTGATGGCGGCTCTCGTGGGGTGCACGCCGGAGTCGTCGGCCACGCCGACGCCGACGCCGACGGCCGCCGTCACCTTCGCCTCTGTCGTGGATGGAGACACGATCGAGACGAGCGAGGGCAGGGTTCGGCTGATCGGCATCGATGCGCCTGAGAGCGGTGCCTGCGGGTACCAGGAAGCCTCCGCGCTCGTCTCGTCGCTCCTCACAGCGGGTGATCCCGTCGATCTTGGTCTTCCCGATGGTCAGAACGACACCGACCAGCATGGGCGGCTCATCCGATACGTCGACACGGCCGCGAGCGTCGACGTGGGGCTCTCGTTGGTTGAGGCGGGTCTCGCCGTCGCCCGCTACGACTCGACCGACGGGTACCCCGCGCACCCCCGCGAGTCCGCCTATCGTGCCGCGCAGACGGCGACGTCGGGCGCGGACGGATCCGTGGTGACGGTCGATTGCAAGGCCGCGGCAGACGCCGCGGAGCAAGAGCGGATCGCTGCTGAGCAGCGCGCCGCAGAGGATGCCGCGACACCTGTGGTCGATGAGTGGTGGCGGCAGTACCGGTCCTGCTCACAACTGAAGAAGAACGCCAACGGTCATCCGGTCGGCCCGTTCAACGTCGACAACCCGGACGAGGCTGCGCTGTACGACTGGTTCCAGAACGGCACCGGACATCGTGGGGATGGCGACGGCGACGGGCTCGCCTGCGAGTGACCGTCACCACGGGCGACCGAAATCTCTTGCCCGCTGCCGGCCACCGGCCCAGTAGATTCAGTTCATGGGCTCCGAGCACAACCCGTTGATCCCCGCGTGGTACGACATCGCCTGGTCGGCGACCGTCGCCGCGGTGATCATCTTCACCATCGTCGGGCTGGTCCTCCTGGCCCGCGCCGCCTCGCGCCTCTCGACGACTCAAGCGGTCGTCTGGACAGCGGTGATCCTGTTCGTCCCGGTTCTGGGGTCGCTCAGCTGGATCGCAGTGGGCCGACGCGCGCTCGTCGCGGACCGGAGATGAGCCTCGGGGCGGTCGGGCGACGGGCAGCTGACGCGCTCGGGCTCACCGCCGCGGCCACCGACCTGGTGCTGCCGCCCACGGGGGCGCCGTCGTGGCCCTCGTCGCTTCCGATCGCCGCGCTCGCCGTCGACAGTGTCGCGTTGGCGTCGCTCGCGCTGAACCTCGCTCTGGCGGCGCGATCCGGTCGGGACGCGGCGCCCGTGCAGGTGGAGCGCGTCCGCGTCGCCGCTTCTTTCGGGAGCGACCGGCTTCTCCGGATCAACGGGCAGGCGCCGTCGGTATGGTCACCGTTGTCCGGCTTCTGGATGGTCGAGGACGGGTGGGTGCGGACCCACGCGAACTACCCTCACCACGAGCGGGCGCTGCGCAGCCTGCTGGGCGCGACCGCAGACGCGAGCACGGCAGAGGTCTCGGCCGCGCTCCTCAGCTGGACCGCCATCGAGCTCGAAGACCGCGCGGCCCAGTGCGGCGCCGTCGTCGGCGCCGCACGGACGCCGCAGGCCTGGGCGCAGCATCCGCAAGGACTGACGGTGCGCACCTCGCCCCTCATCGAGCGGCGCCGCACAGAGGGTGCACGGCCCCGCGAGTGGGGGCCGGGTGATGCGCCGCTGGCAGGGGTTCGGATCCTCGACATCACGCGGGTTCTCGCGGGACCGGTGGCCAGCCGAGATCTGGCATTCGCCGGCGCCGATGTGCTGCGAGTGGACCCGCCCGCGCTCGCGGAGGCCGGATGGACGTATCTCGACACCGGTCAGGACAAGCGCTCGACGCTCCTCGACCTCGGCGATTCCCGAGATCGCGCGACGTTCGACGCGCTCCTGTCCCGCGCTGACGTGGTGCTCACCGGGTACCGCCCCGAGGCGCTGAGCCGGTTCGGCATCGACGCCGACACCCTGGCGCAGCGGCATCCGGGACTTGTGACCGCATCCGTGTCGGCCTGGGGATCCAGAGGCCCGTGGGCGCTGCGACGAGGCTTCGACAGCATCGTGCAGGCCGTGAGCGGCATATCCATCGCCGAGAGCGCAGACGGCGTCACGCCGGGGGTGCTGCCCGTGCAGGCCTTGGACCACGCCACCGGTCATCTCCTGGCCGCGGCGATCGTGCTCGCCCTCATCGAACAGCGTCGCTGGGGCGGGTCGCCCGACGTGCGGATCTCGATCGCAGGAACCGGGCAGGCACTGCTCGAATCCACCGACTCCGTTCTCACCGTGGCCGACATGCCCGTGCTGCCCGTCGTGAAGCGGGACCTCATCGAACCGCGGCCGATCTCGCTGACCTACGCGCCCCCGACGCTCGCGTTCTCGGGTGCGGCGTCGGACTACGGGCGCGTGGGAGGAACCTGGGGCAGCGACCCCGCGGAGTGGATCACCTGAACGTCCCCGGCGGCGCGTCCACCGCCTCGCGTCAGTCCCCGACGCTCCAGCCGTAGCGGTGCTGCAGTGCCTGCGCGATGCGGGCGAATCGGTCCAGATCGAGAGCGGATGCCTCGCGGCGCATGCCCGTCGTGTGCACGCTGTACAACTGGTCGATGTCGACCCAGGACGGGCGTCCCTTCGAGTCCCACGGGCCCGAGCCGATCGGCAGGTAGTCGCGGTCGCCGTCACGAGCCTTGCTCGTCAGACGCACGGCATAGACGCGCTCGGCATTCTGGCGGCCGATGACCAGCACGGGGCGGTCCTTGCCGCGACCGTCGTTCTCGGCGTACGGCACCCACGTCCAGACGATCTCGCCGGCGTCGGGGTCGCCGTCCATCTCGGGCGCATACGTGATGCGCAGCTTCGAAGCCGGAGGCGGCACGATCTCGATCGTTGCGGTCGAACCGCCGTGGCCCCGCGACTGCGTGCCCCTCGACGACGAAGACCCCGACGCGGCGACGCGTGTCGGGGTCTTCGTCGAGGTGACCGTGCGCAGAAGTCGCGACAGGGTGCCGAGGATGCCGGAGCGCGGTGCCATCCGCCCACCCTACTTCTGCGTGTGCGTCACACCCGCTCTTCGAGCAGGTAGCCCTCCTCACCGTGCACGACCGTGTCGACACCGGCGATCTCGTCTTCGTCCTTCACTCGGAAGCCGATCGTCTTCTCGATCGCGAAGCCCAGCACGAAGGCGACGACGAGCGAGTACAGCAGCACGCCGACGACGGCGATGACCTGCACGATCAGCTGCTCGAACCCTCCTCCGACGAGCAGGCCCGTCTCCGTCGCGAAGAAGCCGAGGAACACCGTGCCGAGAAGTCCGCCGGCGAGGTGGATGCCGACGACGTCGAGCGAGTCGTCGAAGCCGAGGCGGAACTTGAGCTCGATCGCGAAGGCGCACACGACACCGGTGATCGCGCCGAGCAGCAGCGCCCAGCCGGGCGTCAGGTTCGCGCAGGCCGGAGTGATCGCGACGAGTCCAGCGACGGCACCCGACGCGGCGCCGACCGAGGTGGGCTTGCCGTCCTTGAGCTTCTCGACGACGATCCAGCCGATGACCGATGCCGCCGTCGCACCGAGCGTGTTGATCGCGATGAGCCCGACGCCGCCCATGTCCTCGGACATCCACTCGGCACCGGCGTTGAAGCCGAACCAGCCGAACCACAGCAGCGCGGCGCCCAGCAGCGTGAGCGGAACGTTGTGGGGCTTGAGGATTCCCTTCTGGAACCCGATCCGCTTGCCGAGCACGAGCGCCAAGGCCAGCGCCGCGGCGCCCGCGTTGATGTGCACCGCCGTGCCGCCGGCGTAGTCGATCACGGCGATGCCGCTGTCTTCACCGAAGAGCGTCGTGCCGAGCTCGTACACCCAGCCGCCACCCCACACCCACGCCGCGACGGGAAAGTACACGAGCGTTGCGAACAGGCCCGCGAAGATCATCCACGATCCGAACTTGGCCCGGTCGGCGATCGCACCCGAGATGAGCGCGACCGTGATGATGGCGAATGTCGCGCTGTACGCGACGCCCAGCAGGCCCACGTTCGCGTCCTCCCCCGACGCGAGCCCCGACAGCGCGAAATCGCTGAACGGGTTGCCCGCGAACGCGGTGGGCGAGTCGACGGCGCTCATGTTGAACCCGAACAGGATCCACAGCACGCCCACGAGGCCGATGGCGCCGAAGCTCATCATCATCATGCTGACGACGCTCTTGGCTTTGACGAGTCCCCCGTAGAAGAACGCCACTCCCGGCGTCATGAGAAGGACGAAGGCGGTCGCTGTGACCGCCCACGCGATGTTGCCGGGTGCATCCATGGTGTTACCTCGCATCGATCGGGTGACGAAGAGGCGAGGCGATCGCGACGTCGAGATCGCCTCGCACTGACGTCAGTGTGACCAGTGCGCGTTTCGGGCGACGTGCGTCGCGCGTTTCGGGCTGGTTACACCGTCGGTGCGGGTGTGAACATCACGTTTCGCGTCAGGCGAGCGTCGAGGCGACGAGGCGCGAGATCGCCCGCAGGTACTTCTTGCGGTAGCCGCCCGCGAGCATCTCGTCGGGAAAGACGAGGTCGAGCGACACGCCCGTCGCCCTGATCGGCAGCTGCGCGTCATATACGCGGTCGATGAAGGCGACGAAGCGCAGCGCCGAGGACTGGTCGGTGAACGGCGCGACATCGCGCAGCCCGATCACCGAGACGCCGTCGATGAGGCGGATGTAGCGAGACGGATGCACGCGAGCCAGGTGCGAGACGAGCTCATCGAAGCCGTCGTCGGCGGCGACACTCTGCGTCGCGGCATCCGCGATCGCCGCGGTGTACTGCGCCTCATCCAGTACAGCGGCATGCCCGTCGAGCGCGCGGTGGCGGTAGTCGACGCCGTCGATCCGCAGCGTGTCGAAGCTCGATGCCATCGCGTGGATCTCGCGCAGGAAGTCCTGCGCCGCGAAGCGCCCCTCGCCGAGCGCGTTGGGGGGCGTGTTCGAGGTGGCCGCGAGACGCGTGCCCGAGGACACGAGCTCGCCGAGCAGACGCGTCATGACCATCGTGTCGCCCGGATCGTCGAGCTCGAACTCGTCGATGCACAGCAGATCGGCGCCGCGGAAGAGCTCGACGGTGTTCTGGTAGCCGATCGCGCCGACCAGCGCCGTGTACTCGATGAAGGACCCGAAGTACTTGCGGCGGGCCGGGAGAGCGTGGAAGACGGATGCCAGCAGGTGGGTCTTGCCGACACCGAAGCCGCCGTCGAGGTAGACGCCCGGCTTGAGCGCGGGCGCCCGCTTCGCGCGGCGGAACAGGCCGCCCTTCGCCGCGGGGGCGCCGACGCCCGAGAACGACATGAGACGCTCCTTGGCCTCCTGCTGCGAGGGGTAGGCGGCATCCGTGCGATACGTCTCGAAGGTCGCGTCGGCGAACTGAGGTGGCGGCACGAGCGCCGCGACCATCTCGGCGCCGGTCAGCTGCGGCGAACGTTCGGTGAGGCGGACGATCCCGGTGGCGGGCGCGGTCATGCGGGTCCTCGTGGGAGTGTGACGGACGGATGCGCTCCCTCGCCCGGGAATCTATAGGGTCGAAGGGCGGTTCAACCCTACGCCGTCCCTTCCGCGATCCCCGACCCGAGGAGACTCCGTGGCCGTCGAATTCGACACGTCATCCCCCAAGTTCGCCGAGTACGCCGAGCCCGGACGGCTGGTGAGCGGCGATTGGCTCGAGGAGCGCCTGGGCCGTCCCGGGCTCGTCGTCGTCGAATCCGACGAAGACGTGCTGCTCTATGAGACGGGCCACATCCCGGGTGCCGTCAAGATCGATTGGCACACCGAGCTCAACGACCCGGTCGTGCGCGACTACGTCGACGGGGCGGGCTTCGCCGAACTGCTCAGCCGCAAGGGGATCTCGCGCGATGACACCGTGGTCATCTACGGCGACAAGAGCAACTGGTGGGCCGCGTACACGCTGTGGGTCTTCTCGCTCTTCGGACACGAGGATGTGCGACTGCTCGACGGCGGGCGCGACCGCTGGATCGCCGAGGGCCGCCCGCTCACGACCGACGCGCCCGCGCCCGCGGTCACCGACTACCCCGTCGTTATGCGCGACGACACCGCGCTTCGCGCATACAAGGACGACGTCCTGGCGCACTTCGGCTACCCCCTCATCGACGTGCGCTCCCCCGAGGAATACGACGGCACGCGCACGACGGCGCCCGCCTACCCCGAAGAGGGGGCCCTCCGCGCCGGCCACATCCCATCGGCGCAGAGCGTGCCGTGGGGCCGCGCCGTCGCCGAGGATGGCGGCTTCCGCTCGCGCGCCGAACTCGACGCGATCTACCGGGGCGAGGCAGGCCTCACCGACGACGAGCCGATCGTGGCGTACTGCCGGATCGGCGAACGCTCGAGCCACACGTGGTTCGTGCTCAAGCATCTGCTGGGCTTCGACGACGTGCGCAACTACGACGGGTCGTGGACCGAGTGGGGCAGCGCCGTGCGCGTGCCGATCGTGACCGGCGCCGAGCCGGGTGAGGCTCCCGTCCGACGATGAGCGACGCGATGCTGCCCGCCGCCCTCGCCGAGATCCGCGACGAGTTCCTCGAGCTGCCCGAAGCCGACCGGCTGCAGCTGCTGCTGGAGTTCTCGCACGAGCTGCCCGCCGTGCCTGCGAAGTACGAAGGCCACCCCGAGCTGCAGGAGCGCGTCGCGGAGTGCCAGTCCCCCGTGTACATCGTCGTCGACGTCGACGAGGACGACATCGTCGCGATGCATGCGACGGCGCCCCCCGAGGCTCCCACGACGCGCGGCTTCGCGAGCATCCTGGCGCAGGGCATCACGGGTCTGAGCGCCGACGACGTGCTCGCGATCCCCGAGGACTACCCGCAGAGCATCGGACTCACGCGCGCCGTCTCGCCGCTGCGCATCGCCGGCATGACGGGCATGCTGCTGCGCGCGAAGCGCCAGGTTCGGGCCAAGCGCGCGGCGCAGTGAGCCTTCGTCAGTCCGCGCTCTCGGACGACAGGCCTCGCGCGGCGAGCCAGGCGCGGATACGCGTGCTCCAGCGCTCCTGGTCGTAGTTCCACAGCTTCGCGTGCCGCGCGACGTCGAAGACCTCGAGTTCCACCAGATCGGGCCGCGCGACGAGCAGGTCGTGCGAGGCATCCGAGGGCACGAAACCGTCATCGTCCGAATGCAGGATGAGGATCGGATGCCGCAGCTCGGCCGCGCGGGCGACGATATCCAGCCGATCGAACGGGATGGCCGAGCCCGTCCGCGTCACCGGCGTCGCCCACTCGTGTCCCAGGGCTTCCAGGGCGAGCCCCGCCACCGCTGAGGGGATCCGCTGCAGCTTCGCCTGATAGGCCAGCACGACCCGCCAGTCGATGACGGGCGATTCCAGGACCAGGCCCGCGATGATGTCGCGATGCGCCGAGGTGAGCGACGCCTGCAGTGCGACGGCACCGCCCATCGACCAGCCCATGAGGATGACCCGTTTCGCGCCGCGGCGCCGCGCGAAGCCGATCGCGACGTCGATGTCGCGCCACTCGGTCGCGCCAAGCGCATACGTGCCGCTGCGGCTGCGGGGTGCTTCGCCGTCGTTGCGATACGACACGACGAGGCTCGTGATGCCGAGCGCGTGGAAGACGGGAACCGCCCGCAGGCACTCCGACCGGGTCGTGCCGCGACCGTGGATCTGGATGACCCAGACGTCGCCGTCGCCGCCGGGGAACAGCCATGCGGGGCAGGGACCGATCGTCGAGCCGATGAGTTCGGGAGTGAACGGCACATGAAGCTCATCGGGTCGCTCGAAGTACCAGCCGCTGAAGGCGGCCTCGGCAGCCGGCGTCGCCCCGGCGCCGACATGGGTGAGGAGCTTGCGGGTGACACTCGTCGCATCCTCGGAGAGCACCGAGCCGAGCTTGACGTAGCCGGCAGGGTCGGCGGTGAACAGACCGTAGCGCCCGGGCAGCGCCGTGTCGGGCGTGCGCTCGAGCGTGATGGTCTGCGCCGCCGTGTCCAGCGACAGGATCCGCGTGTCCGCCACGCGCGGTGCGGGGGTCACGACCAGGCGTGCCACGCGCGCGGCGACGGCGCCCAGCATCGCCGCGGCCGCGGCGACGGCGCCCGTCAACAGCAGCAGACCGATGCGGATGCCGGGGATGTAGCGAGGTGAGGCGCCGCGGATCGCGGCGCGCCTGGGAGCGTGCATCGAGGCCTCACTCTAGTCTGTCCGCGTGGCAGACCAGCGTTCTCCCGCGTCCACATCGTCGTTCGCCCGTGCGGCCGACGAGGTGCGCGAGACCCGATTCCGGGACGACCTGGCGGTGCGTGAGATTCCCGCGCCGACAGGTCTCGCTCCCGACGCGATCGCCTTTGCGGGCGATGTGCGACCCGAGCCCGGCGCGGAGGAATCGCCCTTCGGGACGGGGCGGTTCATCCTGCTCCACGACCCCGACGAACCCGATCCGTGGAAGGGCCCGTGGCGGATCGTGTGCTTCGCGCAGGCCCCGCTCGAGCGCGACATCGGCGTCGATCCGCTGCTCGCCGATGTCACGTGGGCGTGGCTCACCGATGCGCTTGCATCCCGGCGCGCCGGCTTCCACTCCGAGTCGGGCACGGCGACCAAGATCATCTCGAAGGGTTTCGGTTCGCTCGCCGCCGAGGGAGAGGGCGCGCAGATCGAACTGCGTGCCTCGTGGTCGCCGGAAGGACCTCTCGGCCCGCACATCGAAGCGTGGGCTGAGCTCGTCTGCATGCTCGCCGGGCTGCCACCTGGATCGGAAGGGATTGCGATGCTCGCAAATCGCAGGTCGACACGTGACTGAGTACGTCGTGATCGAGGATGCCGCCGGCTTGTCCCGTGCCCTTGACACACTCGCCGGGGGGTCCGGTCCGGTCGCGGTCGATGTCGAACGCGCCTCCGGGTTCCGATACTCGCAGCGCGCCTACCTCGTGCAGGTGTTCCGTCGTGAAGCGGGGGTGTTCCTCTTCGACCCGCCGGCGATCGGCGACCTCACGCCACTGCAGGAGCTCATCGGCGGCGAGGAGTGGATTCTGCACGCCGCGAGTCAGGACCTGCCGTCCCTGCGTGAAGCGGCGCTCGAGCCCGCGCAGCTGTTCGACACCGAACTGGCTGCCCGCTTGCTCGGTCACGAACGGGTCGGTCTCGGGGCCCTCGTCGAAGACACGCTCGGAATCGCGCTCGCGAAGGCGCATTCCGCCGCCGACTGGTCGACACGGCCGCTCCCCCAGTCCTGGCTCGAATACGCCGCCCTCGACGTCGAGCACCTCGTCGATGTGCGTGACGTCCTCGTTGAAGAGCTCATCGCCCAGGACAAGACCGCGATCGCCGCCGAGGAGTTCCAGGCGACGCTCGAACGCCTGCCGAAGCCGCCGCGCGAAGAGCCGTGGCGTCGGCTCAGCGGCCTGCACACGGTGCGCGGGCGCCGCAACCTCGCCGTCGCGCGCGCACTGTGGACCGCGCGTGAGGACTTCGCCCGCGCCGAGGACGTCTCCCCGGGTCGGCTCGTGCCGGATCGAGCGCTCGTGGCCGCTGTTCTCGCCGAGCCCGACAGCAAGCAGGCCCTGGCCGCCATCAAGGAGTTCACCGGTCGCGCGAGCCGGTCGCAGCTCGACCGCTGGTGGGCCGCGATCGAAGAGGGCCGCGCGGCGACCGAGCTGCCCCTCGAACGCGCTCGTGGCGGCGACTCGCTGCCGCCGCCGCGCGCGTGGTCCGACCGCAATCCCGAAGCGGATGCACGGCTCAAGGCGGTGCGCCCGACTCTCGAAGCGCGCGCCGGAGAGCTGAACATGCCGATGGAGAATCTGCTGACGCCGGATACGCTGCGCCGGATCGCGTGGGCGCCGCCGGAGTCATGGGATGCGGCATCCATCTCCACCGCGCTCGAGGCCCTCGGCGCACGCCGCTGGCAAATTGAGGAAACCGCACAGCGGATCACCGATGCTTTTGTCGGTTCCGTGCAATCGAGCTCGTCGGGCTCGGAAGCGGCTTCGTAGATTCTCCCCACCCGTTTGCCCGCGGGAGCGGGCCGGTTCGTAGGCTGAACTCATCCCACACTCTCTTGGAGGCTTCAGTGGCCGAAATCTCAGACGTCTTCTTCGTCGATGGAATGCGCACCCCGTTCGGGCGCGCCGGCGAGAAGGGCATGTACTGGAACACACGCTCGGATGACCTCGCCGTCAAGGCGACGATCGGACTCATGGAACGCAACCCGGGCGTTCCCGCCGACCGCGTCGATGACGTCGCCATCGCGGCGACGTCGCAGACGGGCGATCAGGGGCTCACGCTCGGTCGTTCGGTCGCGATCCTCGCGGGACTGCCGCAGACCGTCCCCGGCTTCGCGATCGACCGCATGTGCGCGGGCGCCATGACGAGCGTCACGACGATGGCCGGCTCGATCGGCGTCGGCATGTACGACATCGCCCTCGCGGGCGGTGTCGAGCACATGGGGCACCACCCGATCGGCACGAACGCCGACCCCAACCCGCGATTCGTCGCCGAGAAGATGGTCGACCCGGGCGCGCTCAACATGGGTGTCACGGCCGAGCGCATCTTCGATCGGTTCCCGCAGCTGACGAAGGAGCGTTCCGATCGGTTCGGCATGCTCAGCCAGCACAAGGTGCAGGCGGCTTACGATGCCGGCAAGATCCAGCCCGACCTCGTGTCGGTGGCCGTCAAGGACGCCGACGGAGCCTGGGCGCTCGCGACCGAAGACGAGGGACGCCGTCCGCAGACCACGATGGACGACCTCGCGGCCCTCAAGACGCCGTTCCGCCCGCACGGGCGCGTGACGGCCGGCACGTCGTCGCCGCTCACGGACGGCGCGACGATGTCGCTGCTGGCCGGAGGCGGCGCCGTCAAGGAGCTCGGCCTCGCTCCCAAGATGCGACTCGTGTCCTTCGCCTTCGCCGGCGTACAGCCCGAGATCATGGGCATCGGACCCATCCCCTCGACCGAGAAGGCCCTCAAGAAGGCCGGGCTCACGATCGGCGACATCGGGCTGTTCGAACTGAACGAGGCGTTCGCCGTCCAGGTCATCTCGCTGCTCGACCACTTCGGCATCGCCGACGACGACCCGCGCGTCAACCAGTGGGGCGGCGCGATCGCGTTCGGCCATCCGCTCGCGGCATCCGGTGTCCGTCTCATGATCCAGCTCGCGGCGCAGTTCGCCGAGCGACCCGACGTGCGCTACGGCCTGACCGCGATGTGCGTCGGTCTCGGCCAGGGCGGTTCGGTCATCTGGGAGAACCCCCACTACGACGGCAAGAAGCGCAAGTAAGGGACGCGGACCAATGACGAACTACGACGACATCGACTTCTCTCCCCTCGTGGCCCTCGCCGGCGACGAGGTGGTCACCCACTCCCTCGTCCGCGACATCACCCTGCCCTCGGGCAAGACGCTGGCCCTGGTCACCCTCGACAACGGGCGCGACCACACCCGGCCCAACACGCTCGGCCCCGCGACGCTGACCGAGCTCGGTGAGACCCTCGTGGGCCTCAGAGCCCGTGCTGCGGCGGGCGAGATCCACGCTGTCGCGATCACGGGCAAGCAGTACATCCTCGCGGCGGGCGCCGACCTGTCGGACATCTCGCGGGTCGGATCGAAAGACAACGCGCGTCTGGTCGCTCAGCTCGGGCACAAGGTGTTCGGGATGCTGGGTGACCTCGGCGTGCCGTCGTTCACGTTCGTCAACGGGCTCGCGCTCGGGGGCGGGCTCGAGATCGCGCTCAACTCGACCTATCGCACGGTCGACGCGTCCGCGGCCGCGATCGCCCTGCCCGAAGTGTTCCTCGGGATCATCCCGGGCTGGGGCGGGGCGTACCTGCTGCCGAACCTCATCGGCATCGAGAACGCGCTCGAGGTCGTCATCTCGAACCCCCTGAAGCAGAACCGGATGCTCAAGCCGAAGCAGGCCTTCGACCTGGGGATCATGGACGCCATCTTCCCCGCGGGCAACTACCTCGAGGACTCCCTCCGCTGGGCCGACGGTGTGCTCGCCGGCACCATCAAGGTCGACCGCAAGAACGAACCCGGCAAGATCGAACGACTGACGAAGTGGCCCATCGCGATCAAGATGGCCCGCGGCATGCTCGAGTCCAAGATCGGCACGGTCCCCCGCTCCCCCTACGTCGCGCTGGACCTTCTCGACAAGGCCAAGAGCGGCACGAAGGCCGAGGGCTTCGCGCGCGAAGAGGACGCGCTGGCGGAACTGGCGACGGGCGACCAGTTCGCGGCATCCATGTATGCCTTCGATCTCGTGCAGAAGCGAGCGAAGCGTCCCGTCGGAGCACCGGACAAGGCGCTCGCCAAGAAGGTCACGAAGGTCGGCATCGTCGGCGCGGGTCTCATGGCCAGCCAGTTCGCGCTGCTCTTCGTGCGCAGACTGCAGGTGCCGGTGCTCATCACCGACCTCGACCAGGCGCGCGTCGACAAGGGCATCGCCTACATCCACGACGAGATCGCGAAGCTCGAGGCCAAGGGGCGCCTGGACGGAGACACCGCGAACCGGCTGCGGGCGCTCGTGACGGGAACCGTCGACAAGAGCCAGTACGCCGACTGCGACTTCGTCATCGAGGCCGTGTTCGAAGAGGTCGGCGTCAAGCAGGCCGTCTTCGCCGAGCTGGAGGGCATCATCGCCGAAGACGCGATCCTCGCCACCAACACGTCGTCGCTGTCGGTCGAGGAGATCGGCGCGAAGCTGAAGCACCCCGAGCGTCTCGTCGGCTTCCACTTCTTCAACCCCGTCGCGGTCATGCCGCTCATCGAGATCGTGAAGACCCCCCAGACCGCGGATGCCGCGCTGTCGACCGCGTTCGTCGTGGCGAAGGGGCTCGGTAAGAACGCCGTGCTCACCGCCGACGCACCGGGCTTCGTCGTCAACCGGCTCCTCGCGAAGGTCATGGGCGAAGCGGCACGCGCCGTCTACGAGGGAACGCCCATCGCCGATGTCGAGAAGGCGTTCGGCCCGCTCGGCCTGCCGATGGGGCCCTTCCAGCTCATCGACCTCGTCGGCTGGAAGGTCGCGGCCCACGTGCAGGACACGATGGTGCGCGCCTTCCCCGACCGGTTCTACGCCAACGACAACTTCCACGCGCTGGCTGAGCTGTCCGCCGTCGTCGAGAAGGACAAGGGCGGCCGCGTCACGGGATTCACGAAGGCCGCCGAGAAGACGATCAAGGGCCACGTCGGGTCCTCGCCCGCGTCGGCCGACACCATCCTCCGGCGCGTGCAGGACGGTCTTGCGCAGGAGATGAAGATCATGCTCGACGAGGGCGTCGTGCCCGAGGTCGAAGACATCGATCTGTGCCTCATCCTCGGCGCCGGCTGGCCTTTCATCGATGGCGGCGCGTCGCCGTACCTCGATCGCGAGGGGGCGTCGGAGCGGGTCTTCGGCGACACGTTCCATCACCCGCCGATCCGCGGGATCCACGCCTGAGACGGACGGCGGCCCTGGGCTTCGGCTCGGGGCCGCTCCCGTTCCCGGCCCCGCCCGGGACAGGCTCCCGGTCAGGCGCGGGGCGAACGCTCCCAGTCGGTGAGCGTCGGGATCTCCGTCGTCGCGGCGCGCGCGATGGGGATGCGGGTGCCGAGCACCTGCGCCACGACGTCCTGCGCGATCTTCGCGGGCGTCAGCCCGGCATCCTCGAGGATCTGCTCGCGTGATGCGTGGTCGATGAACTCGGTCGGAAGCCCCAGCTCGTCGACGGCCGTGTCGACTCCGGCCTCGCGCAGCACCTGTCGCACGCGCGTGCCGATGCCGCCGACGCGGACGCCGTCCTCGATCGTGATGACGAGGCGATGGGATGCCGCGAGTTCGACCAGCGACGGCTGCACCGGCACGACCCATCGCGGGTCGACGACGGTCGCGCCGATCCCCTGCGCCCGCAGGCGCTCGGCCACGTCGACGGCGAGGTGCGCCATGGTGCCGATGCCCACGATCAGCACGTCTTCCGCGTCGTCGCGGGCGAGCACGTCGACACCGTCGGAGAGCCGCTCGAGAGCGGGCAGATCGGGGCTCACCGAGCCCTTGGGGTAGCGGATGACGGTGGGCGCGTCATCGACGGCGACCGCTTCGCGCAGCTCTTCGCGAAGCGTCGTCTCGTCGCGCGGGGCGGCGATGCGGATGTTCGGCACGATCTGCAGCATCGCGAGATCCCACATGCCGTGATGGCTCGGTCCGTCAGGGCCCGTGACGCCGGCCCGATCGAGCACGAAGGTCACGCCGGCCTTGTGCAGCGCGACATCCATCAGCACCTGGTCGAACGCGCGGTTCATGAAGGTGGCGTAGACGGCGACGACGGGATGCAATCCGCCGTAGGCGAGACCCGCCGCCGAGGTGACGGCGTGCTGCTCGGCGATGCCGACGTCGTAGACGCGGTCGGGGAAGCGCTGCGCGAAGCGCAGCAGGCCCGTGGGCCGCAGCATCGCCGCCGTGATGCCGATGATGTCGTCGTGGGCTTCGCCGAGCGCGACGAGTTCGTCGGCGAAGACATCCGTCCAGCCGAGGGTCGATGACGAGCCGACCGGCCGGCCCGAGACGGGATCGATGCGACCGACCGCGTGGAACTGATCGGCTTCGTCGTCGCGCGCGGGCTGATAGCCGCGACCCTTCTCCGTGATGGCGTGCACGATGACCGGGGCACCGTACGACTTGGCGAGCTCGAGGGTCTCGATGAGCGTCTCGAGGTTGTGTCCGTCGACGGGTCCCAGGTACTTGATGTCCAGGTTCGAGTACAGCTCGGTGTTGTTCGTGAAGCGGGAGAGGAAGCCGTGCGTTCCGCCGCGCACACCCCGATACAGTGCGCGGGCAGCGGGTCCGAGCTTGCGGAACAGCGTCGCCGATCCCTCGTGCAGCTGACGGTAGGGCTCCGCGGTGCGCACGCGGTTGAGGTACCTCGCCATGCCGCCGATCGTGGGGGCGTACGACCGGCCGTTGTCGTTGACGATGATGACGAGATTGCGCTCGTTGTCGTCGGAGATGTTGTTGAGCGCTTCCCACGTCATGCCGCCCGTGAGAGCGCCGTCTCCGACCACGGCGATGACATGGCGATCGTCGTGGCCCGTGCGGGTCAAGGCTCGGGACAGGCCGTCGGCCCAGCTGAGAGAGCTCGACGCGTGCGAGGACTCCACGACGTCGTGCGGGCTCTCCGAGCGCTGCGGATAGCCCGCGAGTCCGCCCCGCGTGCGCAGCTGTGAGAAGTCCTGGCGGCCCGTGAGCAGCTTGTGGACGTACGACTGGTGGCCTGTGTCGAAGATGACGGGGTCGTTCGGCGAATCGAAGACGCGGTGCAACGCGATCGTGAGCTCGACGACGCCGAGGTTCGGACCGAGGTGCCCCCCGGTGCGGGCGACGTTCTCGATCAGGAACGCGCGAACCTCGCCGGCGAGCTCTTCCAGCTGTTCCGTGGAGAGGGCGTCGAGGTCGCGAGGCCCGCGGATCGCCTGGAGAAGACCCATTCCGTATGCCCTTCGTCAGCGGATGCCGCCGCTCGCGCGGCATCCCTCGATTCTACGCCGACCGGCTGAAGAAGAGCAGAAGGCCCCGCACCCTTGCGGGCACGGGACCTTCTGTGCGAGATGTCAGACGAGCGAGCGCAGCACGTACTGCAGGATGCCTCCGTTGCGGTAGTAGTCCGCCTCGCCGGGCGTGTCGATACGAACGACCGCGTCGAACTCGACGGTCTGCTTGCCCTCGGGCGAGAATTCGCTCGGAGTGGCCGTGACCTTGACCGTCTTGGGCGTGACACCCTCGTTCAGCTGCTCGAGGCCCGTGATCGAGACGATCTCGGTGCCGTCCAGACCCAGCGACTCCCAGCTCTGACCCTCGGGGAACTGCAGCGGGACGACGCCCATTCCGATGAGGTTGGAGCGGTGGATGCGCTCGAAGCTCTCGGTGATGACGGCCTTGATCCCGAGCAGGCTCGTGCCCTTGGCCGCCCAGTCGCGCGACGAGCCGGAGCCGTACTCCTTGCCGCCGAACACGACGAGCGGAGTGCCCTGCTCCTGGTAGTTCATGCACGCGTCGTAGATGAACGACTGCGGGCCGCCCTCCTGCGTGAAGTCGCGCGTGTAGCCGCCCTCGACGACCGCACCGTCGTTGACGGCGCTCACGAGCAGGTTCTTCAGACGGATGTTGGCGAACGTGCCGCGGATCATGACCTCGTGGTTGCCGCGACGCGAGCCGAAGGAGTTGAAGTCCTTCTGGCGGACGCCGTGCTCCTCGAGGTACTTCGCGGCGGGCGTGCCGATCTTGATGTTGCCCGCGGGGCTGATGTGGTCGGTCGTGACGGAGTCACCCAGCGTCGCCATGACGCGGGCGCCCGTGATGTCGGTGACGGGGGTCAGCTCCATCGTCATGCCGTCGAAGTAGGGCGCCTTGCGCACGTAGGTCGAGTTCTCATCCCACTGGAAGACCGAGTCATCCGGGGTCGGCAGGCTCTTCCACCGCTCGTCGCCCTCGAACACCGTGGCGTACTGCTTGATGAACTGCTCGCGCGAGATCGAGGAGTTGATCGTGGCCTGCACCTCTTCGGGCGAGGGCCAGATGTCCTTCAGGAAGACGTCGTTGCCGTCGGGGTCCTGCCCGAGCGGGTCGGTCTCGAAGTCGAAGTGCATCGATCCGGCGAGGGCGTAGGCGACGACGAGCGGCGGCGACGCCAGGTAGTTCATCTTCACGTCGGGGCTGATCCGGCCCTCGAAGTTGCGGTTACCCGACAGCACGGCCGTCACCGCGAGGTCGTGCTCGTTGACGGCGTGCGAGACCTCGTCGATGAGCGGGCCGGAGTTGCCGATGCAGATCGTGCAGCCGTAGCCGACCGTGAAGAAGCCGAGACCTTCGAGCGCCTTGTCGAGGCCGGACTTCTCGTAGTAGTCGGTGACGACCTTCGAGCCGGGGCCGAGTGTCGTCTTGACCCACGGCTTCTGCTTGAGGCCCTTCTGCAGCGCGTTTCGCGCCAGGAGGCCGGCCGCGAGCATGACGGACGGGTTCGACGTGTTGGTGCACGAGGTGATCGCGGCGAGGGTGACCGCGCCGTGGTCGAGCGTGTACTTCAGGCCCTCGGGCGTCGTGACCTTGACAGGATTGGATGCCGCGGCGGGCCCGCCGCTGGAGATGTGCACGTCGCGCGTGTCGACGTCTTCTTCGCCGGGCACGGCGCCCGGGTCCGACGCGGGGAAGGAGTGCTTCGACTCGAGGTCGACGATGTCGTCCGTCACGCACGGGTCGGCGTAGTTGACGATGTCCTTCTCGAACTGGGTCTTGGCCTCGGAGAGCAGGATGCGGTCCTGCGGTCGCTTCGGTCCGGCGATCGACGGCACGACCGTCGAGAGGTCGAGCTCGATGTACTCGCTGAAGACCGGCTCGACCGAGGGGTCGTGCCACAGGCCCTGCAGCTTCGAGTACGCCTCGACGAGCGCGACGGAATCCTCGCTGCGGCCCGTGAGGCGCAGGTAGTCCAGCGTCACATCGTCGATGGGGAACATCGCGGCGGTCGAGCCGAACTCGGGGCTCATGTTGCCGATCGTGGCGCGGTTGGCCAGCGGAACGGACGCGACACCGGCGCCGTAGAACTCCACGAACTTTCCGACGACGCCGTGATGGCGCAGCATCTCGGTGATCGTGAGTACGACATCGGTCGCGGTGACGCCGGCGGGGATGTCGCCGGTGAGCTTGAACCCCACGACGCGCGGGATGAGCATCGACACCGGCTGGCCGAGCATGGCGGCCTCGGCCTCGATGCCACCGACGCCCCAGCCGAGCACGCCGAGGCCGTTGACCATCGTGGTGTGCGAGTCGGTGCCGACACACGTGTCGGGGTAAGCGCGGAGCACCGCTTCGCCGGTTGCCGAGCTCGTCGAAGCACGGTCGTAGATGACCTTGGCGAGGTGCTCGATGTTGACCTGATGAACGATTCCGGTGCCCGGGGGGACGACCTTGAAGTCGTCGAACGCCGTCTGGCCCCAGCGCAGGAACTGGTAACGCTCGCCATTGCGCTCGTACTCGATCTCGACGTTGCGCTCGAGCGCGTTCTCCGAGCCGAACAGGTCGGCGATGACGGAGTGGTCGATGACGAGTTCGGCCGGCGAGAGCGGGTTGATCTTGTCGGCGTCGCCGCCCAGGCCGGCCACAGCTTCGCGCATCGTGGCGAGGTCGACGATGCAGGGCACTCCCGTGAAGTCCTGCATGACGACGCGCGCCGGCGTGAACTGGATCTCGGTGTCAGGCTCAGCGCCCGGGTTCCAGGCGCCGAGCGCCTCGATCTGGGCCTTCGTCACGTTCGCACCGTCTTCGGTGCGCAGAAGGTTTTCGAGCAGCACCTTCAGGCTGAACGGGAGCTTCTCGTAACCGGGAACGGTGTCGAGGCGGAAGATCTCGTAGTCGGTGCTGCCGACCGTCAGGGTGCTTTTCGCACCGAAGCTGTCAACCGTGGACACGTGGGTCTCCTTCATCGGCGGCGGAGCGCGACGCACAGCGCGCTCCCCCATCTTTCCCCCGCGAGAGCCCTGTGGCTAGTGAGGTTCACCTAACGCGGAGAGGAACGTTTTATCTTGATGTCAAGATAAATGTATCACTCGGCGGCGGGATCCGGCGTTGCCTCGCTGCGGGGATACACGGCCCTCACGACGAGCCAGGTGACGGCGACGAGCGGTGCGAACAGCGGCAGACCCATGACGAGCTTGAGGGTTCCGAGGGCCGTGACGTTGTCGGCGAGGTAGAGGGGAACCTGAACGATCAGCCGGGCGGCGAACAGGGAGGCCCACGCGATCGTGAGCCAGAAGAAGACGCGGCGCTTGCGCTTGTCCCGGCGCCAGGCGGTGCCCTCCCCCATCAGGAACCCCACCGCGAGGCCGATGATCGACCATCCGATGAGCGCCGATATCAGCAGCGCCGAGCCGTAGACGACGTTCGTGATGAACCCGGGAATGAAGTTGTTGTTGGCTTCACCCGTGAACGCGGCGAAGGCGGCCGCGACGCCGGCGGCGACGAGCCCGCCGACGGCTGCGGTGACGGGCTGGCGGGCGATGAGCCGCGCGATCGTGAAGACGGCGGCGATCCCTACCGAGAGTCCGAGCGACAGCCACAGGTTGCCGTCACCGGTCGCGGGGTCGATCGTGACCGTGTAGACCGCGACGAAGATGAGGCCCGGAAGCACGGATTCGAGCACGCCGCGCCAGCCGCCCATCGCACCCCACACGACGTGTCCCGTGCTCTTGCCCTCGGAAGGGTCCAGGCCCGCCCGGCGCGCCGCGCCGCCGAGTGCCGCCCCGAAGATCTCGGACGCCGAGGGTGCCGCATCGGCGGACGCCGGCGCTCCGGGGTCGGGCGGCGTCAGGTCGGGGCGGTCGTTCACGCGGTGCCCGGGGTCGCCGGCATCCGCAGCGGGATCAGGTCACGCGGCGGCATGGGCGTGCCCCCGCGCACGACGACGATGGAGCGGAAGAGGTCTTCGATGCTCTCGGCGGCCTCGACATCGGCGGTCGCGGCGCCGCCGATCACGCCGCGCAGGAACCAGCGCGGGCCGTCGACGCCGACGAATCGTGCCAAACGCTTGCCCGGCTCGCCCTCGGCCGTCGCCACGGGGACCTCAGCGAGCAGCTCGGGGCCGAGCGGACCCTCGCGCTCTTCGACGCGGCCGCCCTGCTGCCTCACCTGTTCGCGGATCTGCTCCCGTGTCTCTTCCCACAGCCCGGCCGTTCTCGGTGCGGCGAACGGCTGCACCTGCAGGGTCGAACCGGCGTAGTCGAGGCCCACGGCGACGATGCGCTTCGTCTGCTCCTCCACCTCGAGACGCAGGTTGAGTCCCTCGCGCGGAAGCACCTTGATGCCGCCGAGGTCGATGTACGGGCGCACGGGGTTGGCCTCGGACTCGTCGAACGGTCCGGTCGTGGAGCGATTGTCGGGGGCGACTTTGCCCGCGGGGGTGGGTGTGGGTGTGGCGTCAGTCATGACGTGACTCCGTTCTGGTAGCCGGTCGAGCCGAAGCCGGCGTCGCCGCGAGGGCTGTCGGGCAGGTCGTCGACCGGAAGGAAGCGCGCCCGCGGCACCGGCATCAGGATCAGCTGGGCGATCCGGTCGCCGATGGCGATGTCGTAGGCGTTATCGATGTCGGTGTTCAGCAGCGCGACCTTGATCTCGCCGCGGTATCCCGCGTCGACCGTACCCGGTGCATTGACGATCGTGATGCCGTGTTTGGCGGCGAGACCCGAGCGCGGCACGACGAACGCGGCGTACCCGTCGGGCAGCGCGATCCGCACGCCGGTGCCGACGAGCGCGCGCCGCCCCGGCTCGAGTCGCACGCTCTCGTTCGCGACGAGATCCGCCCCGGCGTCGCCGGGGTGGGCGTACACCGGCAGGACGGGCGCGATAATGGGGACGTCCACGGTTTCGGTCACTCATCGAGGGTAATGCAGATGGCATCCACGCACGGCGGAGCGGCCAGCGCGCCTGTCTACCGCGAAAGACTTAGTCCCTCGCTGTGGCTGCTCGTCGCCGCAGCACTGTGCGGGCCGATGGCCGCGCTCATCTTCTCGCCCGTCGACACGACGCTCGCACTGGCGATCGGGATCGCCGTGGCGGTGCTCCTGGTCGCACTGCTCGTGGTGGCATCCCCCGTCATCGAGGTTCGTGACGGGATGCTGCGCGCCGGGCGCGCGCGGATCGAGATCGGCTTCACGGGCGAACCGGTCGCCTACGCGGGCGAGGCTGCTCGCCATGCGCGCGGCTCGGGGTTGGATCCCCGTGCGTGGCACGTCATCCGAGGGGGCATCGACGGCGTCGTCGTCGTGCCGATCCTCGACATCGACGACCCGGCTCCGAACTGGGTCATCTCGACTCGTACGCCCGATCGCCTGCGGGCGGCGCTGCGCCGGGACACGGCGAAGGCGAGCGCTTCGTAGCAGCGCTCGCCTTCGGGATGTCAGCGGATGCGGTTCAGGCCGCGCACTCGAGACAGATGGGTCCGTCGGAGGACTCGTGGTCGACCTGAGAGCGGTGCTTCACGAGGAAGCAGCTCATGCACGTGAACTCGTCCTCCTGCGGAGGCAGCACGACGACGTCGAGCTCGAGGTCGGACAGGTCCGCGCCGGGCAGTTCGAATCCGGTCGGGTTGTCGGCGTCTTCGACGTCGACCGAGCCTGAGAGCTTGTCGGGAACGCGCTCCTTCAGAGCCTCGATCGATTCGCTGTCATCCTCGGTCTTGCGGGGGGCGTCGTAATCGGTGGCCATGCGTGAACTTCTCGACTTCCGGGTATGTGGGGGGCGCCTCGACCTCATGGGGCGGCGATAGTTTGCACGACGGGTGGCCATTTCGCAAATGCCATCGGCGGCCTCCGCATGCGTGAGCGTGAAACTCACGGCGCGCGCACGATATTCCCGGCGATGTCGATGTCGCGTGACACGATGGGCCGCAGAGATCTTGATCGGAGGGCGTTTCGCATGGAACAGCTCAAAGTCATCGCAACCGAGGACGACATGCTCGTGCTGGCGACCGAGTCGGGCGAGCGATTCGCGCTGCCGCTCGACGAGGCGCTGCGGGCCGAGCTGCGCAAGGCACGGCGCGACCGGGAGCCCGATCAGCGCGCCGATCGTCCGAGCCCGCGCGACATCCAGGCTCAGATCCGTGCCGGGCTGTCGGCGCAAGAGGTGGCGACGCTTCTCGGCGCCCGCGTCGAAGACATCGTGCGTTTCGAAGGGCCCGTGCTCGCCGAGCGTGAGCACGTCGTGGGTCAGGCCCTCGCGGTACCCGTGCTGCTGGGCGGCGACTTCGACGGTGATGCCAACCCGACGTTCGGCGCAGCCGTGCGCGCCAAGCTCGCCGGTGTGGGGGCCAGCGCCGAGCGCTGGACGAGCTGGAAAGAGCAGACGGGGTGGATCGTCAAGCTCGAGTTCACGGCGAGCGCGGTCGACCACGACGCGCGCTGGGGATTCGATCCACGCCGCAGCACGCTCTCGCCGCTGAACTCCGATGCCATTCAGCTCTCCCGTCAGGGGTCGCTGCCCGAAGGACTCATCCCCCGCCTGCGCGCGCTGGACGTCGTGGCGCCCAAGGACGAGTCGCGGTTCGACAGCGGCGCGTTCGGGCCGCGCCGTCTGCCCGATGCGGACCTCGAGACCCCCGACCTGCCGGCACCCGCGACGCCGGCCGTGCAGCAGGCCGCGATCAAGCGCGCGACCGAGACCTCGGTCACCTCGGCCGAGACGGCTGATCTGCTCGAGGCGCTGCGCCGCCGTCGCGGTCAGCGCGAACCGCTCCCCGAGGCCGAGCCCGAAGTCGAGACGCCTCGCGCGCACGCCCCCGTCGCGCTGTTCGATGCGCTCGAGCCCGGATACGACGAGGCGCCGGGCGAAGAAGACCGCCCCGATGACCGTGCCGAGTCGACGCAAGCCGTCGTGGGCGAGGGCGGCGGGCGCCGCAAGGGGCGCACGTCGATGCCCTCGTGGGACGAGATCGTCTTCGGCGCGCGCGGCGACGACTGACTCAGGCGTACGCGCCGAGCTTCAGCAGAGGCACGATGCGTTCTTCGTTCGTGAGCGAGCCGTGCTGTCCCACCATCTTCTGCGGCGCCTTGTCGTCGACGCGGTCGTCGTAGTACGCGATGCCGGACCGTGCGGCGACGAGGACATCGCCGATCCGCGGCGCGACGTCGGGCGAGACGCTGCCGAACAGTCCCGCGTCGATCGCCTCGGTGCGTGAGAGCACCCACGAGCGTCCGCCCTCGGCCTGCCGCCAGGTATCGAGCACGTCCGCGGCGGCACCGTCTTCGGCATAGAGGTGCAGCATCCGCGGCTCTCCGCCGATGAGGCGGACGCCGTCGAGGTGCGCGTCGCCGTCGGCCAGAAGAATCTGACGGTGCCGCGGCACATCGACCATGCCGTGGTCGGCTGTCACGACGATCCCCGTCTGCGGGTCCGCCGCCGCGGCGAGCGTCCGCGCGGCGGCGTCGACGCGTTCGAGGGCGCCGATCCATTCGTCGGACTGCCATCCGCGTTTATGACCGATGGCGTCGAGGTCATTCGCATAGAGGTAGATGAACGAGCCGGGATGCCGCGCCGCAAGGTCGGTGGCCCGTTCGACCCGCGCCGTCAGATCGTTCTCGCCGACGAACTGCGCCTCGCCCATCGTGGCCTCGGTGAATCCGGTGCCGGCGTACTCGGACTTCGACACGACGAAGCAGGGGCGGTCGGCGTGGCGGGCGACGAGGCGCTCCGCGCGCTGCCAGCTCTGCGGCAGCTCGTCGGTGTCCCAGCCGCGCAGCTGATTGACGACGTCGTCCGTGCCGGGGATGCGCGCACGGTAGCCGACGATGCCGTGGACCCCCGCCGGTGCGCCCGTCAGCAGGCTCGTGAGCGCTGTCGCCGTCGTCGAGGGGAACACGGTGCGAGCGACGTCCTTCTTCGTGCCGGACTGCGCGAGGAACCGCGCGTGGCCCGCCCGCGCGGTGAGAGAGGACGCACCGAGGCCGTCGACGACGAAGACGATGGCACTCGTCGCCGGAGCGAACCACTCAGATCGACTTTCGAGCGAAGCGAAAAGCTGCGGCACGACACCGGTGAGGCTTCGAGCGTGGGGCGGGTCCGCGGGTAGGCTGAGTGACATCCGGGTCAGTCTCGCACATGCGCAGAAGGCCCTCTCCGGACCGCCGTCACCCGAGGTCGCACCCGCACCATGCCCGCATCCCGCTCCGCCGCCATCCCCGCCGATCACGGACGCATCGAGGACATCGACGTCTCGACCGAGATGCAGACGTCGTTCCTGGAGTACGCGTACTCGGTGATCTACTCGCGGGCCCTGCCCGACGCCCGCGACGGTCTCAAGCCGGTGCAGCGCCGCATCCTCTATCAGATGGCCGACATGGGGCTGCGCCCGGACCGCGGACACGTCAAGAGCGCGCGTGTCGTCGGCGAGGTCATGGGCAAGCTCCACCCGCACGGTGACGCGCCCATCTACGACGCCCTCGTCCGACTCGCGCAGTCGTTCTCGCTGCGCGTCCCGCTCGTCGACGGGCATGGCAACTTCGGCTCGCTCGATGACGGCCCCGCCGCCGCGCGGTACACCGAGGCGCGCCTCGCACCCGCGGCCCTCGCCCTCACCGAGAATCTCGACGAAGACGTCGTCGACTTCATCCCGAACTACGACGGCCAGTTCCAGCAGCCCGAAGTGCTGCCGGCCGCGTTCCCGAACCTGCTCGTCAACGGCACGACCGGCATCGCCGTCGGCATGGCGACGAACATGGCCCCCCACAATCTCATCGAGGTCGTGGGGGCCGCGGTCCACCTGCTCGACAACCCCGATGCGAGCGTCGAGGACCTCATGGAGTTCGTCCCCGGGCCGGATCTGCCCGGCGGCGGGATCATCGTCGGACTCGACGGCATCAAAGACGCCTACGCCAAGGGCCGGGGCAGCTTCCGCACGCGCGCCAAGGTCTCGGTCGAGTCGCTCGGCCCGCGTCGCACCGGCCTCATCGTGACCGAGCTGCCGTATCTCGTCGGCCCGGAGCGCGTGATCGAGAAGATCAAGGATGCCGTGCAGGCCAAGAAGCTGCAGGGCATCGCCGACGTCACCGACCTGACCGACCGGCACAACGGCCTGCGTCTGGTCATCAGCATCAAGACGGGTTTCGATCCCGACGCCGTGCTGCAGCACCTCTACCGGCTGACGCCGCTCGAGGACTCGTTCAGCATGAACAACGTCGCGCTCGTCAAAGGGCAGCCGCAGACGCTCGGGCTGAAGGAGATGCTGCGGGTGTACCTCGATCACCGCATCGAGGTCGTCACGCGACGCAGCCGGTATCGGCTCGAGCGCCGCAAGGAGCGGCTGCACCTCGTCGAGGGTCTGCTCATCGCGATCCTCGACATCGACGAAGTCATCCAGGTCATCCGCGCCTCCGACGACAGCGAGCAGGCGCGCACGCGTCTGCAAGAGGTCTTCGACCTGTCGCAGCTGCAGGCCGAATACATCCTCGAGCTGCGTCTGCGTCGCCTCACGAAGTTCTCGCGCGTCGAGCTCGAGGGCGAGCGCGACGCGCTCAAGACCGAGATCGCCGCGCTGGAAGAGCTGCTCGCGAGCGACGTTCTGCTGCACGCGCAGGTGGCGCGCGAGCTCGATGCGGCGGCCGAGACCTTCGGCACGCCGCGGCGCACCCTCTTGCTCAACGGTGGGCCGGTGGCCCCGCGATCCCGGTCGGCCGCCGCGGCGGCGGACCTTCAGATCGCGGATGCCCCGTGTCGTGTCCTCCTCTCCGCCACGGGCCGGATGGTGCGCGCCGAGCTGGCTGCCGAGACTCCCGGAGGCGGCATCGTGCCGCCGGGGCGTCGCTCGAAGCACGACGCGATCCGTTCAGCCGTCGATGCGACGACCCGCGGCGACCTGGGCGCGGTCACCAGCACCGGTCGTCTGGTGCGCTTCTCTCCCGTCGACCTGCCGTCCGTCCCGGGCAACTCGGTGCAGCTCGCCGCAGGCACGAAGGCGGATCAGTACCTGGGCCTCGCATCGGGTGAGCACGTCATCGCGATCGTGCCGCTCGTGGACTCCCCCGCCGTCGCTCTCGGGACCGCGCAGGGCGTCGTCAAGCGCGTCGCCGCGAGCGAACTCGCGAACAAGCCCGACATCGACATCATCGCGCTCAAGCCGGGTGACCGCGTCGTCGGCGCGGCGCCGGCGCCCGACGACGCCGAACTCGTCTTCGTGACGAGCGATGCACAGCTGCTGCGGTTCGAGGCGTCTTCCGTGCGGCCGCAGGGCCGTGGTGCCGGTGGGATGGCCGGCATCCGGGTCTCGGCCGGTGCGAGCGTCGTGTTCTTCGGCGTCGTCGATGCCGCGGCATCCGACGTGAGCGTCGTGACGATCGCCGGAAGCAACGACGCCCTGTTCGGTGCCGAATCCGGCACGGGCAAGGTCTCATCGTTCGAGGAGTACCCCGCCAAGGGTCGCGGAACCGGGGGCGTGCGCGCGCAGCGGTTCCTCAAAGGCGAAGACGCGCTCACTCTCGCGTGGGCCGGCGAAGACCCGCGTGCGGTGGGCTCCGACGGCGGCGTGCGAGCGCTTCCGCCGTCGGGTGCGAAACGTGACGCCTCGGGCATCCCGCTCGACGGCGTCGTCGGCGCCGTGGGATTCCCCATCCGCTGACCGCTCCCCCACCCCTCGCTCCCCGACCCGGACGACGGGTTCGTCCCTCACCCGCCCGGTCCCTGAGCCTGCCGAAGGGTCGTCGCCGGTCTGGTCCCTGCGCCTGCCGAAGGGTCGTCCCTCGTCCGGTCCCCGAGCCTGCCGAAGGGTCGTCGCCGGTCTGGTCCCTGAGCTTGCCGAAGGGTCGTCGCCGGTCTGGTCCCTGAGCTTGCCGAAGGGTCGTCGCCGGTCTGGTCCCTGAGCTTGCCGAAGGGTCGCTCCTCTACCTCGACCGCTTCCGCGACAACGCGGGTAGATCATCGAGGCGCCCCGCGATGAGAGCGATCTTCTTCGCGCGACTCCAGCCGTGCAGTTGGCGCTCGCGTCGATGGGCGTCGTCGATTCGTTCGTGGTGCTCGGCGTACACGAGCACGACCGGTCGCCGCTTGATCGTGTACCGAGCGGCGAGGTCCTCGTCATTGTTGTGTTCCCAGACGCGGGCCTCGGGCTCCTTCTTCGTGCTGCCGACATAGAGGCGGCCGTCGCGGCATTTCGCGATGTAAACGTGCGGCATGTGTCGATCGTGCCGCGGATCACCGTGGGCGGATGCTGCGGGTCAAGGCCGGTGGACGAAGAGCAGGATGCCGCGGGTGGGGAGGAACCGCTGGTGGCGACCCTTCGGCAAGCTCAGGGACCGGGGCCGGGCCAATGACGACCCTTCGGCAAGCTCAGGGGCCGGGGCCGGGTCAATGACGACCCTTCGGCAAGCTCAGGGGCCGAACGGCGACGACGCTTCGGCAGGCTCAGGGACCGGACGAGGGACGACGCTTCGGCGGGCTCAGGGGCCAGGGCGCGGCGGGTCAGGCGTCGATGCGCTCGCGGGCGAGACTGCCGCTCGAGTCGATGATGAACTCCTTGCGCGGTGCGACATCATTGCCCATGAGCAGTTCGAACACCGTCGAGGCCGCTTCCGCATCTTCCATGCGCACGCGACGCAGCGTCCGCCCTGCGCGGTCCATCGTCGTCGTCGCGAGCTGGTCGGCGTCCATCTCGCCCAGGCCCTTGTAGCGCTGGACGGGCTCCTGCCAGCGCTTGCCCGACTTCGTCAGCTTCGACAGGAGCGCGTGCAGCTCCTGCTCGGAGTAGGTGTAGATCGTGTCGTTCGGCTTCGATCCCGGGTTGACGACGACGACACGGTGCAGCGGTGGCACCGCGGCATAGACGCGGCCCTCGTCGATGAGCGGACGCATGTAGCGGAAGAACAGCGTCAGCAGCAGCGTGCGGATGTGCGCGCCGTCGACATCGGCATCGCTCATCAGGATGACCTTGCCGTACCGTGCCGCGTCGATGTCGAACGAGCGGCCGGACCCGGCGCCGATGACCTGCAGGATGGCGGCGCATTCGGCGTTGCCCAGCATGTCCGCGACCGAGGCTTTCTGGACGTTGAGGATCTTGCCGCGGATCGGCAGCAGCGCCTGGTATTCGCTGTTGCGGGCGAGTTTGGCCGTGCCGAGCGCGGAATCGCCCTCGACGATGAACAGTTCGGATGCCGAGACGTCGTTCGTGCGGCAATCGGCGAGCTTGACCGGCAGTGACGACGACTCGAGCGCGTTCTTGCGTCGCTGGGTCTCTTTGTGTGCGCGCGCCGAGAGGCGGGCCTTCATCTCGGAGACGACCTTTTCCAGCAGCAGCGCGCTCTGCGCCTTGTCGTCGCGCTTGGTCGACGAGAACTTCGCGGTGAGCTGCTTCGTGACGACGTTCGCCACGATCTGCCGCACGGCCGGCGTGCCGAGCACCTCTTTGGTCTGTCCTTCGAACTGCGGTTCGGCCAGGCGCACCGTCAGCACGACCGTGAGGCCCGCGAGGATGTCGTCCTTCTCGATCTTGTCGTTGCCGACCTTGAGGCGACGTGCGTTCTGTTCGATCTGCGAGCGGAGGACCTTGACGAGTCCGGTTTCGAATCCCGCCTGGTGGGTTCCGCCTTTCGGCGTCGCGATGATGTTGACGAACGATCGGTTCACCGTCTCGTAGCCCGTGCCCCACCGCAGTGCGATGTCGACGTGACACGTGCGCTGCAGTTCGGTGGGCACCATCGCGCCGGTCTTCTGCAGGACCGGCACGGTTTCGGTGAATTCACCGTCACCGGTCAGCCGCCACGTGTCGGTGATGGGTGTGTCGGGCGCGAGGAAATCGGCGAACTCGGAGATGCCGCCGTCGAACCGATAGGACGTCACGACGGGTTCGCCGTCGGCGGTGGCGGCGACGGTCGACGGGCGCTCGTCGCGGATGACGATCTCGAGCCCCGGGACGAGGAAAGCGGTCTGTCGCGCGCGCTGCTCGAGCTCGACCAGGTTGAATGCGGCGTCCTTCGTGAAGATCTGGCCGTCCGCCCAGTAGCGGATGCGGGAGCCCGTCACGCCCTTCGGTGCGCGTCCGACGACACGCAGCTCGGAGCTCTTCTCGAAGGGCGTGAAGACCGAGGTCGGTTCGGGGCCCGAGAAGATGCCGGGCTCGCCCCGGTGGAACGACATCGCCCACGTCTTGCCACCGCGGTCGACTTCGACATCGAGACGCTCGGACAGGGCGTTGACCACCGATGCGCCGACGCCGTGCAGCCCACCCGAGGCGGAATACGACCCCCCGCCGAACTTGCCGCCGGCGTGCAGCTTCGTGAAGACGACCTCGACGCCCGACAGTCCCGTCCGAGGTTCGATATCGACGGGGATGCCGCGTGCGCGGTCGCGCACCTCGACACTGCCGTCGGCGTGCAGCACGATCTCGATGTGCGAGCCATGCCCCGCGAGGGCTTCGTCGACCGAGTTGTCGATGATCTCCCACAGGCAGTGCATGAGACCGCGCGAGTCGGTCGAGCCAATATACATGCCGGGCCGTTTGCGGACTGCTTCGAGGCCTTCGAGCACCTGGAGGTGATGGGCGGAGTACTCAGCAGTCACAATCCTCAAGGGTATCCGCGCCCGGCGACAGCGGGCCCGGGACACACGGCAGCCCCGCGGTCCGTACGCGGACAGCGAACGACGACCGGTTCCGGGCATTCCCTGCCGGAACCCATGGTTGTATTTCTCAGACCAGCTGTCGGCTCTGCATACCCGAGGAGGAACCGAGATGACCACGCTTTCGACACCTGCCGAGAACACGGCCGTCCTCGAGCACCGCCTCACTGCGATCGACCGGTGCGATTCGTGCGGCGCTCAGGCTTACATCGCCGCCGAGGTGAACGGCACCGAGATGCTCTTCTGCGCCCACCACGGGCGCAAGTACGAAGAGAAGCTGCGCGCCGTCGCCACGTCGTGGCACGACGAGACCGCGCGGCTCGACGAAACCCGCTGAGGACGCGCTCGGTTCAGAGCTGGATGGCTGTGAACTGAGCGTTCCGTGCGTGACGCTCGATCGCTGCACGGGCGAGATCGGCATGCTGATCGAGGGTCGAGTGTTCGGCAGCGACGACGTATTCCGCTCCCGCACGCGCCGCGGCGCGGCGGAGGAGCGCGTCGGCGAGCTGCGGATTGAGCGGCAGCACGGGGCCCTGCACGTTCGTGGCATAGAGTCCCTCGACGCGGAGAGTCTCGCCGCCGCCCGCGACACCGCCCCGACCTGACACGACGGTTCCGTAACGCGCATCCGCCGGTGCTGCCGGGAGCAGCGTCCACTCCGACGCATGGTCTTCGAATCCGACGAGACGACCATCGGGAGTGTCCGCCACGATGTACCCGACGCGGCGGGTGCGCGTGCGCGCGACGCGGGCAGGAATCAGGCCCAGGCCTTCCAGCCGCGAGTCATCGAGCAGGTCGATCCCGTCGCTGAGCAGCTCGGCGCCGCCGCCGACGCACAGGATCGCCGTGCCGTCGGAGTGTTGCGCCGTGATCCACTCGCGTCGGGCGAGCAGGTCGGCATGCACTGTGCGCATGGCGGAGAGCGGACCGTTGCCGATCACGATCGCATCGGCGTGCTCGGGGGCGGGGTCGCCGATGCCGACGCGCGTCACCTCCGGTGTCAGACCCGCGAAGCGCGCACGTGTCGCGAGCACGTCGACGTTGCCGCGGTCTCCGGTCACACCGAGGAGATCGGGATACAGCTGCACGATCGTGAGCGTCGTCATCGCCGGGCCACTTCCTGGTCGCCGTAGCCGAGCACACGGCGACCGCTCATCATGAGTTCGTAGTTGACGAACCAGACCTGACGTCGCGTCGCCGTTTCGGGGAATGCGCGCATGAGCTGCACCGCCTTCTCCATGTCGGGCTCGACGACGCCGATCGGGATACCCGCATAGGCGAGCCGGGTCGCGATCTGGTGGGCCTTCTCGCCCGTCACGACATCGACGTGGTCGAACGCGGACAGATCGACGTCGTACAGCCACGAGATGTCCGGTGTGCCCTCGTCGATCGCCATCAGGACGCGCTCCGGCGCCCCGTCGAGGGCGTCGACGTTGAGCTGCAGGCTCGGTCCGTTCTTGAACATGACGAACTCGACCTGCTCGCCTGCCGGGTCGCGACGCAGCGGCACGAGCTCGCCGCGCCCGTAGGCGGGTGCCATCCGCGCGAAGCCCGCCGACGCGGCATCCGCGTGGAAGCGATCGCCGAGCACGTGCAGGGCGACGCTCGCGGCGGCCGCTGCGTCGACAGCGTAGTGCAGACCGCGCGCGGGGAGCGTGATGCGGATGCGCTCGCCCGCGAGATCCAGCTCGACGTCGCGCCCTGCGATGGACACGACCTCGGACTCGTACACGCGCTGGTGCGTGCCGGCGACGCCGCTGCGCGTGTCGATCGCGTTCACGAGCCCGTGGGCCGATGCGGCGACGACCTCGGCGGAGGCGCCGAAGAACGATGCGGGTGCCCGCAGCGAGGACTCGTCGACCTTGCTCAGGTAGGGATCGTCGCCGTTGACGACGACGCGCACCGAGGCGCGCGTCGCGGCGTCGAGCATCATGTCGGCGACGCGTTCGGTCTCATAGAAGCGGTACAGCTGGTCGACCTGGACGTTGAGGGCCAGGATGACGCGTGGGCCGAGGATGTCCGCCAACTCGGACGCGAAGCCCTCGTCGACCTCGAGCACGGCGACATCGGCGCGCACCTTCCCGGTGAGCGTCGCATCGGCCAGCAGGGCGCTCGTGACGCCCTGCGGCAGGTTCGCGCCGGTCGGGTTGGTGAAGACCGTCAGTCCGTGAGCCCGCAGGATCTCGCTGATCATGTGGGTCGTGGTCGTCTTGCCGTTCGAGCCGAGCACGAAGACGACGCCGTACGGGAACTGCCCGCCCAGCGTGTTCAGAAGCGTCGGCGCCAGCCGATTCGCGACGTACCCGGGGAACGCCGACCCGCCGCCGCGCAAGCGCGTCGCGAACCGCGCGAGCTTGCCGGCGACGATCGCCGGAACGTACCGGAGGCCGCTGCCGTGGCGCGGGCTCACTCGAGATAGTCCCGCAGCGACTGCGAACGGCTCGGGTGACGCAGCTTGGCCATCGTCTTGGACTCGATCTGACGGATGCGCTCGCGCGTCACGCCGAAGGTGTCGCCGATCTGGTCGAGGGTCTTGGGCTGGCCGTCGCCGAGTCCGAAGCGCATGCGGATGACGCCCGCTTCGCGCTCGGACAGCGAGTCGAGGAGAGACTCGAGCTGACGCTGCAGCATCGTGAAGCCCACCGCATCCGCCGGGACGACCGCTTCGGTGTCCTCGATCAGGTCACCGAACTCGCTGTCGCCGTCTTCGCCGAGGGGGGTGTGCAGCGAGATCGGCTCACGGCCGTACTTCTGCACCTCGACGACCTTCTCGGGCGTCATGTCGAGTTCGCGGCTGAGCTCTTCGGGCGTGGGCTCGCGACCGAGGTCCTGCAGCATCTGCCGCTGCACGCGGGCGAGCTTGTTGATGACCTCGACCATGTGCACGGGGATGCGGATGGTGCGCGCCTGGTCGGCCATCGCGCGGGTGATCGCCTGACGGATCCACCACGTCGCGTAGGTCGAGAACTTGAAGCCCTTCGTGTAGTCGAACTTCTCGACGGCACGGATGAGGCCCAGGTTGCCCTCCTGGATGAGGTCGAGGAACTGCATCCCGCGGCCCGTGTAGCGCTTCGCGAGCGAGACGACCAGTCGCAGGTTCGCACCCAGCAGGTGGCTCTTGGCGCGCTGTCCGTCGCGGGCGACCCACTGCAGGTCCAGTCCCAGTTGCGCCGACTTCTCGGCCGCCGACATGTGCGACAGCTTCTCTTCGGCGAACAGACCCGCCTCGATGCGCATCGCGAGCTCGACCTCTTCGGCCGCGTTCAGCAGCGGCACCTTGCCGATCTGCTTGAGGTAGTCCTTGACGGGGTCGGCGGTCGCGCCGGTGATCTGCGTCGAGTAGACCGGGACGTCCTCGTCGTCGGAGGACGAGATGACGATCGCGCCCGTGGGCAGCGGCTCGGTGAATGCCGGCGTCTTCGTCTCTTCTTCGTCGTCGTCGACGTCGTCGGTGTCTTCCGAAGCCTTGCCCTTGCCTGTGGCGAGCTTGGCGTCGACGTCGACCTCGGTCTCTTCGTCGATCTCGTCTTCGGTCTTGGCCGCCTTCTTCGGCGCGGCCTTCTTGAGAGCCGCCTTCTTCGCGGGAGCCTTGGTCGCGGGTGCCTTCGCCGCGGGCTTCTTCGCCGCGGGCTTCTTCGCCGCGGGCTTCTTCGCCGCAGCCTCCTGCTCGGCAGCAGTGGTCTCGTCCGACTCGACCGCCTTGGCGGCACTCGAGCGGGCTTTCGTGTTCGTGCCTGGAGTCACGTTCTGCCTTTCACCGGTGAGACCCGGAGGGGTCCGGCGCCGGTAGATTTCGGACACTAGTAAGACCCTTGTCAAGTCCGCGGCCCGACAGGGTGGGCCTGTGGGACGGTTGACAACGGGTCAATGCATCCAGTATCGCATACTCATCCCACGACATTCGTCCGCCGTGATAGGGGTGTGCAACAGGGTGCCCTTGGGTCAACCCCGAGGGGCCCCGAAGCATTCCCCGCGTCAGCCGCGTGTGTCGTCGTCGCCGCTCGGCCTACTTGCGAGGAAGCGCTCCAGTTCGGCGGCGAGCTCGTCGGCGCTGGGCAGATCGCCCGTGTGCACCATGGGCGCGGCGAGGGTCGAACCGGCCATATAGGCGTCGTAGCGCTCCTCGAGCGCCTGGAGCATGCGGGACAGCTCGTCGCTCGCGGCCACCTGCTCCTGCACGCGCGTGAGATAGTCGCGGTTCTCGTCGCGCAGATCGTCGCCGGCGAAGACGAGGCCCGTCGCGACGGTGAGGCTGTCGAGTGCCGCCAGGGCCGCGGCGGGGTACTCCGTATCTCCGAGGTAGTGCGGCACGAGCAGCACGAAGCCGGCGACGCGGGCCCCGGCCTCGGCGAACCGGTACTCCAACAGGTGCCCGGCCGTCGCCGGGACCTGCGTGTGCGGCTGCCAGACCGAGTGCGCCTCCGTCAGATCTTTCCGCGTGCCGCTCACGGTCGTGCCGATCGGGCGCGTGTGCGGCACGGGCATGGGGATCGCGTGCACCCAGGTGACGGATGCCACGGAGTACTCGTGCGCCAGCGCGACGACGGCCGTCGCGAAGGCCTCCCACGAGAAATCGGGCTCGTAGCCCGAAAGCAGCAGGAACGGTTGGCCGAGCGTGTCATGCGCGAGCGAGAGCTCGAGCCGCGCCGGACGGTAGTCCGTCAGATGGTCCTGTTCGAACGAGATGATGGGGCGCCGCGCCCGGTAGTCGAGCAGCGCGTCGTTGAGGAACACCGCGATCGGGATCGGCTGCAGGGTGTCGCGGAAGTGGTCGACGACCTGACCGACCGCTCCGCCTGCGTCGGTGAAGCCGGTCAGCGCGATGACGAGCGGCAGGCTCGCCGGAACCGGCGGCGCCGATACCGAGCGCTCGAAGAGCGGACCGTGCGAGGGCATGCGTCCATGCTACGAGTCGCGTCCGACGCGCGGGTCGCGCCGATCCCGCTCACAGCGAACGCCGCCATCTCTAGGATGGAGGACATGTCGTTCCCCGACCTCGAATACCGCACCGATCCGATCCGAGAGGCCGACGCCGACGCCCTCCTCCTCGCACTTCCTCCTATAGAGGACGACGATGTGCTCTCCGACTGGCCGGGGCTCGCGCAGGCGTTGTCGTCCATCGGCTTCACGGGCGCTCCGGGCTCGTACGCCCGGGTCTCCGCTCCCGAGAGCACCAGCCTGCCGCTCGCGCTGGTGGGCACCGGGTCTGATCCGGATGCCGCCGCGCTGCGCGATGCGGTGGGCACCGGCATCCGCTCTCTCGTCGGATTCGAGCACGTCGCCGTCGCCGCGCCTCTCGCCGACCCGCAGCTGTGGTCCGCGGCAGCGGAGGGCGCCGGACTGGGCGGCTACCGCTTCAAGGGATACAAGTCCGAGGCGCCCAAGCCGCGTGCGTCGCGCGTCGTCGTGCACGGGACGGCCGAGGCCGAACCGGGAGAGATCGCCGACATCACGGCGATCGCCGATGCCGCGGCCCTCGTGAAGGACCTCGTCTCGATCCCCGCGGAATGGCTCGGTCCCGCTGACTTCGCGGAGCGCGCCGTCGCCGCCGTGGAAGGTCTCGGCGTATCGGTCGACGTGCTCGACGAAACCCAGCTCGCCGAAGGCGGGTACGGCGGCATCCTGGGCGTCGGACAGGGATCCGATCGTCCGCCCCGCCTCGTCCGGCTCGAGTACGCGCCCGAGGGCGCCGAGCGCCACGTGGCGCTGGTCGGTAAGGGCATCACGTTCGACACCGGCGGTCTCTCGCTCAAGCCGCCCGCGTCCATGGTGGGTATGAAGTACGACATGTGCGGCGCGGCGACGGTGCTCGCGGTACTGCGCGCGGTCGCGGCGATCGGTCTTCCCGTTCGAGTCAGCGCGTGGCTGTGCATCGCCGACAACATGCCGTCCGGCAGGGCAACGCGCCCGGGCGACGTGCTGCGCATGCTCGACGGGACGAGCGTCGAGGTCACCAACACCGACGCCGAGGGCCGTCTCGTCCTCGCGGACGGGCTCGTCGCCGCCAGCCGCACCCAGCCCGACGTGATCGTCGACGTCGCGACGCTGACCGGGGCGATCATCGTCGCGCTCGGCACGCGCCACACCGGCGTGATGGGCGATGACCAGGCGGTGGCGGACTACCTCGCGGCCGCCGCGGCCGTGGGCGAGCCCGCGTGGCAGCTGCCGCTGCCTGCACACATGGCCGAGGATCTCGACTCCCCCATCGCCGATATGCAGAACGCCAAGATCGGCGACCCCGCCGGTGGGTCGATGTTCGCAGGACTCTTCCTGCAGCGCTTCGTCGGACGCGTCGGCGACGACGCGGATGCGCCGCGCATTCCGTGGGTGCACCTGGACATCGCCGGCGTCGGCATGAACAAGGGCTCCGGCTACGGATTCACTGACAAGGGACCGACCGCCGCAACCGTGCGGTCGCTCATCCGCTTCATCGCGGGAGAGGGAACACGATGACTGACCACACTTTCGACCTCGTCGTCCTCGGTGGCGGCAGCGGCGGCTACGCCGCAGCGCTCCGGGCTGCCGAGCTCGGCAAGACCGTCGCCCTGATCGAGAAGGACAAGGTGGGCGGCACGTGCCTGCACCGCGGGTGCATCCCCACCAAAGCGCTGCTGCACGCCGCCGAAGTGGCCGACACGGCACGGGATGCCGCAAGCATGGGCGTGCGCGCGACGCTCGACGGCATCGACCCCGAGGGCGTGCGCGCCTACCGCGAGGGCATCGTCGCGAAGAAGTTCAAGGGGCTCGAGGGCCTCATCAAGGCGCGCGGCATCACGGTCGTCCCGGGAGAAGGACGCCTCGAGGCAGGACCGGCCGTCCGAGTCGGCGATGACCTCTACCGGGGCACCGATGTCGTGCTCGCCACCGGTTCCTACAGCCGCACGCTTCCCGGTCTCGAGATCGGCGGGCGCATCCTCACGAGCGAACAGGCTCTCGCGCTCGATGTGATCCCCGACCGCGTCATCATCCTCGGCGGCGGGGTCATCGGTGTCGAGTTCGCGAGCGTGTGGCGCTCGTTCGGCGTCGACGTGACGATCATCGAAGCGCTGGACCACCTCGTGCCCAACGAGGACATCGCCCTGAGCAAGGGCCTCGAGCGTGCGTTCCGTCGCCGAGGCATCGCCTACTCGCTGGGCGTCCGCTTCCAGTCCGCGACGCAGACCGACGACGCCGTGACGGTGACGCTCGAGAACGACAAGAGCTTCGAGGCCGACTACCTGCTCGTCGCCGTCGGACGCGGTCCTGCAACGGCGGGGCTCGGCTTCGAAGAGGCAGGACTGACGGTCGACCGCGGCTTCGTCGTGACCGACGAGCGTCTGCGCACGGGGGTGGCGAACGTGTGGGCCGTGGGCGACATCGTGCCGGGCCTGCAGCTCGCGCACCGCGGATTCCAGCAGGGGATCTTCGTCGCCGAGGAGATCGCCGGGCTCGAACCCGAAGTGATCCCCGACGTGCAGATCCCCAAGGTGACCTACTCGCACCCCGAGGTCGCCTCGGTCGGTCTGACCGAAGCGCAGGCGGTCGAGGCGCACGGTGCCGACGGGATCGTGTCATACGACTACAACCTCGCCGGAAACGGCAAGAGCGAGATCATCGGCACGGGCGGCCTCGTGAAGGTCGTCCGCCAGAAGGACGGCCCCATCGTCGGCGTGCACCTGCTCGGCGACCGCGTCGGCGAGCTGATCACCGAGGGTCAGCTCGCGGTGGGCTGGCAGGCGCACCCCGAAGACATCGCCCCCTTCATCCACGCCCATCCGACGCAGAGCGAGGCGCTCGGCGAAGCGTTCCTGGCTCTCGCGGGCAAACCGCTGCACGCGCTCTGACCTGCGCGCGCATCGGCATCACTAAGCTAGATACGACATCAGTCATCCTGAAGGAGACAAGCCCATGAGCACTTCCGTGGTCCTCCCCGCGCTCGGCGAGAGCGTCACCGAGGGAACGGTCACCCGCTGGCTCAAGAACGTCGGCGACACCGTAGAGGCGGACGAGGGATTGCTCGAGATCTCTACCGACAAGGTCGACACCGAGATCCCCTCCCCCGTCAGCGGCGTGATCGAAGAGATCCTCGTGCAAGAAGACGACACCGTCGAGGTGGGCGCTGTGCTCGCGAAGATCGGCGACGGTTCAGGAGCGGGATCCTCGGATGCCGCACCCGAAGCCGCTGCGCCGGCTGAGGAGCCCGCGCCCGAGCCGGCCGCACAAGAAGCCGCACCCGCCGAGGCCGCACCCGCTGAGGCCCCGGCCGCGGAGGCTCCCGCGCAGTCGGATGCCCCCGCCCAGGCGGCGTCCGAAGGCAAGCAGGTCGTGCTGCCGGAACTCGGCGAGAGCGTCACCGAGGGAACCGTTACCCGCTGGCTCAAGCAGGTCGGTGACGAGGTCGCCGTCGATGAGCCGCTGCTCGAGATCTCGACCGACAAGGTCGACACCGAGATCCCGTCCCCCTACGCCGGCGTGCTGCAGAAGGTGCTCGCGGAAGAGGACGAGACCGTCGAGGTGGGCGCCGTGCTCGCCGAGATCGGCGACGGTGCGAGCGCTGCCCCGGCCGACACGCCTGCCGCCCCCGAGCCCGAGGCGAAGCCCGAGCCCGCAGCGGCACCGGCCGCGCAGGCCGCTGCTCCGGCACCCGCCGCACAGGCCGCTGCTCCGGCACCCGCCGCACAGGCCGCTGCTCCGGCACCCGCCGCGCCTGCCCCCGCGGCAAGCACGGCCGACGCACCCGCGTATGTGACACCGCTCGTCCGCCGCCTCGCGCAGCAGCAGGGCGTGGACCTCTCGACGGTGACCGGCACGGGCGTCGGCGGACGCATCCGCAAGGAAGACGTGCTCAAGGCTGCCGAAGCTGCATCGAAGCCGGCCGCTGAGGCGCCCGCAGCCGCACCCGCTTCGCTCGAGGTCTCGCCTCTGCGCGGAACGACGCAGCCGATGTCTCGTCTGCGCAAGGTGCTTTCGGAGCGTGCTGTCGCCTCGATGCAGCAGACGGCGCAGCTGACGACGGTCGTCGAGGTCGACGTGACGAAGCTCGCCGCCTTCCGCGATCGCACGAAGGCCGACTTCCTCGCCAAGACGGGCGACAAGCTGTCGTTCCTGCCCTTCTTCGCCCTGGCGGCCGCGGAAGCACTGCAGGCCTACCCCGTCGTCAACTCGACGGTCGACGGCACCGACATCGTGTACCCGGCGTCCGAGAACCTCTCGATCGCCGTCGACACCGAGCGGGGTCTGCTCACGCCCGTCGTGCGCGACGCCGCGAGCAAGAACATCGCGCAGATCGCCCGCGAGATCGCCGATCTCGCAGCCCGCACGCGTGAGAACAAGCTCAAGCCCGATGAGCTCGCCGGCGGCACGTTCACGCTGACGAACACGGGATCGCGCGGGGCGCTCTTCGACACGCCCGTCGTGTTCCTTCCGCAGTCCGCGATCCTCGGCACCGGAATCGTCGTCAAGCGCCCCGGCCTTGTGACGGTCGACGGCAAGGACGCGATCGCGATCCGCTCGTACGTCTACCTCGCGCTGTCGTACGACCACCGCATCATCGACGGAGCCGACGCCGCCCGCTTCCTCGGGGCCGTCAAGTCCCGGCTCGAGGCGGCGGACTTCGAGGGCCAGCTCGGCGCCTGATCTGACGCATCCTCATGGCTGTTGCGCGGCGTAGACGTCGCGCAACAGCCATGAGTCGTCTGTGCGCTGGATGACCACGAGTTGAGACGCCTCGTCCGGTGCGTCGACTCTCAGCACGGCCACACCTCCGAAGTCGTCGAGCAGCGTGACGCTGCGGTCGCTCGCGTTGCGGTCGATGGGCCCGGCGGAGAACGTCGCGCGCGGATCCGTCTGCACCTCGGTGAGGCATTCCACCGACGAGCCGCAGGCGTCGCGCGCGGTCAGAAGGCGGGCCAGGACCGAGGCGTGATCGTCGCCCGCGCTCTCGGGCGGTGATGTGCTCTCTTCTGACGGCGGCGCGCTCTCGAGAGACGGGGCTTCGCCCGTATCGGCCGTCTCGACGACCTCGCCCGTCTCGATGACGTCGGCCATCTCTGCCGCGGGCGTGTTCGCCGCGACGGGCTCGGCGTCACCGGGCCAGAAGGCACCGACGGCGATGACAAGGCCCGCGACGCCGGCGGCAACGGCCCACGGCCGCCCGTGCGTGCGGGTGCCGCGTTCGCGCCATCGCCGCCATACTCGCGTCGTCGTGCGCGACACGAGGTCGGAGACGTCGGCGTCGACGTGTCGGGCGAGACTGTCGAAGAGGGTGCCTCGCTCACGTGCCTCGGCCGGTGTCGTGACGGAGCGCTCGCGCGCTGTCGATGACGCTTCCGAACGCCACGACGCGGACGGCGCAGCGAGGACCGCGTCGCCGAGCGGCTCGGGTCGGGCCAGTGCGAACAGCTCGTCTTCGAGCCGTGCGACGGCGGGATCGGTGAGCGCGCGGGTGGTGATGGTCTCGATCAGGTCGTGCCAGACGGGGGACGACGGCTCGGCGAGCTCGTCGAGCAGTCGGGTCGAGGCCTCGACCGCGTCGTCGGAGGAGAGCCCGGTCGCCAGCACGGGCCTGCCGGCGTCGGTCAGCCACCACTCCCCTGTCACCGACGCTTCGTCGAGCGTGCGAGGGATCCGAGCAAGCTCGGCGATACCGCGCAGCACGCTGACGGCGATCGTCACCCGCTCGCCGTTCGTGAGCTCGACACGTGCTTCGCGTCGGCGACGAAGCGCGTCCGCCACGCGGCGCGGGCACGCCGGAAGGACGACGTCATGGCCATCCGTGCGGCGCGCGATATCGAGGCAGGCGAGCACGTGACCGCCTTCCGAGGCATGCCACCCCGGCCACGAGTCGTCGAACACCGAGGCATCGGTGAGCACGCGCGATCGTCCGTCGGCAAGACGCACGAGGGTACCCGGCCACGGCGCGTCCACGCCCGCCGTCACACGTCGCACGACGCGGTAGGGCTCGAGCAGGCGCTCGTTCGCGGCGGTCGGCATACGAGAAGTGTGTCCTGCGATCGGATGACGCCGAGGGGCGAGCGGAGCATCTGTGGGTGATGCGCCGGTCGATCGGGTTGGGGAGGAACGGTCACAGGAGCGGAAAAGGTAGGCTGGGTCTCATGGCCCGCAGTACCGCTCCCGAGAAGCGGCCCGGCTTCTTCTCGCAGATCCGCACCCTCTACGTCTTCACACAGAAGGCGTTCCGGTGGCTTCCCTTCCTCCTCGTCGGCATTCTGCTGGTGGGCATCGGAATCGGCGTCACCGTCGGACTCCTCATCCCTCCGACGGCAGTCTGGAGTGTCATCCTGTGGGGTGTCACGGGACTCATGTTCGGCATCCTGGGCTCGCTCATGGTGATGACGCGGTTGTCGACACGCGCGATGTACACGCGACTCGACGGGATGCCGGGGGCCGCGGGCCACGTCATCTCGACGTCGCTCGGGCGCAAGTGGCAGGCCAGCGAGATGCCCGTCGGAGTGAACCCGAAGACGCAGGAGGCCGTGTTCCGCGCGATCGGCCGCGGAGGCGTCGTCATCATCGGCGAAGGTGCCCGCGGGCGCCTCACGCGCCTTGTGAACGACGAGCGCATGAAGGTGCAGCGCGTCGCCTCGGGCGTGCCGATCACGGTGCTCTACGTGGGCCACGGTGAAGACGAAGTGCCCATCAGCAAGCTGGCGCCGACCATCAAGTCGCTGCCGAAGTCGATCGATCGGGCGACGATGGCCGCTGTCATCAAGCGTGTCGATTCGGTGTCGCAGTCGCTCGCCTCGCTGCCGATCCCCAAGGGGATCGACCCCACGAAGGCCCGGGCGCCGCGCCCGCGCTGACGAGCGTCAGGCGCGGACCAGCACCGTGCCCGCTGCTTTGTCGAGCCGCGTCGGCGAGAGATCGAGTAGCCGCGAATGCGGCGTATCGAGATCCGTGTGGGGTGGGTCAGGCGCGGATGAGCACCGTGCCCGCTGCTTTGTCGAGCCGCGTCGGCGAGAGATCGAGTAGCCGCGAATGCGGCGTATCGAGATCCGTGTGGGGTGGGTCAGGCGCGGATGAGCACCGT
>NZ_JBSHLF010000002.1:359132-572519 GCF_053644215.1 Microbacterium sp. NPDC055442
GTGCCCGCTGCTTTGTCGAGCCGCGTCGGCGAGAGATCGAGTAGCCGCGAATGCGGCGTATCGAGATCCGTGCGGGGTGGGTCAGGCGCGGATGAGCACCGTGCCGGCTGCTTTGTCATGCAACCCGCGATTGTCGGCATCCCAGATCGCTGCCGGGATGACCAGCAGCAGCAGCAGCGTGCGCACGATGGGACGCCACAGTCCGGTCCACCCGCCCGTCGCGAGCTGAAGGCGCATGCCCAGCAGTCGGTGTCCGGGACTGCCGCCGATCGTGGGGATGAACAGCACCTGCACGGCGGCGAAGACGATCATGGGGGCGAACATCGTGAGTCCGGCTTCGGCGGGCAGTGCGAACTGGTCGTATCCGAAGAACGCGATGGCGATGATCGTCGCCGTGACGTAATCGATGAGAAGCGCGAGAACGCGGCGACCGAGCTTGGCGATACTGCCGGGCCCGGTGGCGGGAAGACCGAGCCTTTCGCCGGGGTAGGAAGTGGCAGGAAGTGCGTCGGGCATGCCCCCAGCCTACCGAGCACCGCGTAACATGCCGGAAACACCGGTGTCATGGCAGGGCAACTCCTGCGCGGTACCGTGCCAGACGTGCCCGGCCCGTTCGCGGTACGAAACGAAGCCCTAACTCTGGAGCGTCAATGTTCAAAGATCCATCCGAGGTCCTGACTTTCATCAAGGATGAGGACGTCAAGTTCCTCGACATCCGTTTCACGGATCTCCCGGGTGTGCAGCAGCACTTCAACATCCCCGCTTCGACGGTGGATGAGGAGTTCTTCACCGAGGGGCAGCTGTTCGACGGCTCGTCGATCCGCGGCTTCGCCAGCATCCATGAGTCGGACATGCAGCTGATCCCGGACGTCGGGACCGCGTACCTCGACCCGTTCCGCGAGGCGAAGACGCTCATCATGGTCTTCGACATCTACAACCCGCGCACGGGCGAGGTGTACGGCAAGGATCCGCGTCAGGTGGCCAAGAAGGCGGAGAAGTACCTCGCATCGACCGGTATCGCCGACACGGCATTCTTCGCACCTGAAGCGGAGTTCTACATCTTCGACGACGTGCGCTACGACGTGACGGCGAACCAGAGCTTCTACCACGTCGACTCCGAAGAGGGTGCGTGGAACACCGGCCGCGTCGAAGAGGGGGGCAACCTCGCGAACAAGACCCCCTACAAGGGCGGGTACTTCCCCGTGTCCCCCGTCGACAAGCAGGCGGATCTGCGCGACGACATCAGCCTGCGCCTCATCGACGCCGGTCTGCACCTGGAGCGCGCACACCACGAGGTCGGCACGGGTGGTCAGGCCGAGATCAACTACCGGTTCGACACGATGGTCAGCTCGGCGGATGACATCCTCAAGTTCAAGTACATCGTCAAGAACACGGCGCTCGAATGGGGCAAGGTCGCGACCTTCATGCCCAAGCCCCTGTTCGGTGACAACGGCTCGGGCATGCACACGCACCAGTCGCTGTGGCTCGAGGGCAAGCCGCTGTTCTACGACGAGAAGGGCTACGCAGGGCTCTCGGACACGGCTCGCTGGTACATCGGCGGCCTGCTCGCGCACGCACCCGCGGTGCTGGCGTTCACGAACCCGACGCTCAACTCGTACAAGCGACTCGTGAAGGGCTACGAAGCCCCCGTCAACCTCGTGTACTCCGCCGGCAACCGCTCCGCCGCGATCCGCATCCCGATCACGGGTGCGAACCCGAAGGCCAAGCGCGTGGAGTTCCGCGCGCCCGACGCGTCGAGCAACCCCTACCTCGCCTTCGCGGCACAGCTCATGGCCGGTCTCGACGGCATCCTGAACCGCATCGAGCCGCACGAGCCGGTCGACAAGGACCTCTACGAGCTCCCGCCCGAGGAGGCCGTCAACATCCCGCAGGTGCCGAACTCGCTGCTGGACTCGCTCGAGGCGCTGCGCGCCGACCACGAATTCCTGACGCGGGGCAACGTCTTCACGCCCGAGCTCATCGAGACGTGGATCGAATACAAGATCGAGAACGAGATCCGCCCGATCAGCGCGCGGCCGCACCCGTTCGAGTTCGAACTGTACTTCGGCGTCTGAACGTCATCGAACCCGCCTTTCCCGCCTGACACGGCCGGGGAAGGCGGGTTCGTGCGTTCGGCTCTGCCAGACTGACCGGAGCCTACTCCGGAGGAACAATGACAGACGTCGCCGCTGCCCCGACGCGTCCACGCAGGCGGGGCCGACGCATCGTCCTCATCACGCTCTCGGTCATCGTCGGGATCGCTGTCGTCGTCGGCGTCGTCGGCTCCATCACACCGTGGCCCTCGGCCATGCTGATCCGCGCCGTGTTCGAGCGCGGCGGGACAGCGACCGCGGCAGAGATGGAGCGGCACCAGCCCGTCGGCCCCGTCGACGAGACACTCGACATCCACTACGGCGAGCCGGGCGATGAGACGACGACACTCGACGTCTTCACGGTCGCGGCTGAAGGCGAGGCCCTTCCCACGATCGTCTGGATCCACGGTGGCGCATGGATCTCGGGATCCTCCGCGAACGTCGACCCCTACCTGCGCATCCTCGCCGACGAGGGCTACACGGCCGTCGCCCTGAACTACGGGCTCGGCCCGGAGGCGACCTACCCCACGGCCGTGAGGCAGCTCAATGACGCGCTCGCCTACCTCGACGAGCACGCGGCCGAGCTGCGGATCGATCCCGACCGCATCATTCTGGCCGGTGACTCCGCCGGCGCCCAGCTCGCGAGCCAGCTCACGACGCTCACGACGAACGACCGCTATGCCCAGCTGCTGGGCATCGAGCCCTCGCTCGACGCGTCGCAGCTGATCGGGGTCATCCTGAACTGCGGCGTCTATGACATGCCGGCGATGGCCGAGCTCGACGGCTTGATCGCGTGGGGCCTGCAGGTCTCCCTATGGGCCTACACGGGCACGAAGAGCTGGTCGGCGACCTACGAAGGCGCCACGATGTCGACGATCGATTTCGTCACCGAGGACCTTCCGCCGACGTACATCAGCGGAGGCAACGGCGACGGCCTCACGTGGCTGCAGTCGATCCCGATGTCGACGGCACTGCAGGATGCCGGTGTCGAGGTCACCGAGCTGTTCTGGCCCGCCGATCACACTCCGGCGCTCCCCCACGAATACCAGTTCCATCTCGACATGCCCGAGGCACAGCAGGCGCTGGATGACACGATCGCGTGGCTCGCCGAGCTCACGGCGTCGGATCAGCCGTAGAAGAGCTTCTCGAAGACACGGCGCGCGCGGCGCGTGACGCCCAGGTAGTCCTCTTCGACCTCGGTCGCCGCGCGGGGCGGGTAGCCGAGCAGACGGCCGATCCCGTCGAGCTTCTTGCGGTCGGTCGGGAGCAGATCGCTCGTCTGTCCTGACAGCAGCGTGTTCGCCGAGCGCAGGCGGCTCGCCAGTCGCCAGGCCGCCGTGAGTCGTTCTGCGGCGACCGCGCTCACGAGACCGGCCTCTCGCGCCGCAGAGAGCGCCCCGAGCGTCGACGTCGTCTGCATGCCGGGAACGGCATGCGCGTGCTCGAGCTGCAACAGCTGGACGAGCCACTCGACATCGCTGAGCGAGCCGGGGCCGAGCTTGAGATGCCGCGCGGGGTCGGCTCCCTGAGGCAGCCGCTCGCTTTCGACGCGCGCCTTGATCCGCTTGATCTCGCGCATACCCTGCGGATCCGCGGATGCCGGATACCGGACGTCGTCGGCCAGCGTCATGAAGTCCGCCAGCAGGTCGGGACTGCCTGCCACACCGCGCGCGCGCAGGAGGGCCTGAGCCTCCCACGACAGCGACCAGCGCCGGTAGTACTCGGCGTACGAGTCGAGGGAGCGCGCGACGGGCCCCTTGCGCCCCTCCGGTCGCAGGCCCGCGTCGAGATCGAGGGGCATGCGGTGATCCTCGGAGTGCTGACGCAGCGCCGTGACGATCCGCACGGCCAGGGACTGGGCGCGTTGCGGGTCGACGCCGTTGGCCCGGTAGACGTACATGATGTCGGCGTCGGAGCCGAAGCCGAGCTCACCCCCGCCGAAGCGTCCCATCCCGATGACGGCGAACTCGAACGCGTCGTCCTCGTCGGACACGACCTCGCGACGGACGGCGCGCAAGGTCGCCTGGATCGTCACGTCGGTGATGTTCGTGAGCGCCGCGGCGACGTCGGCGACGTCGGAATCGGCTCGGAGAGCGCCCATCGCGGTGCGCAGCAGCTCTCGGCGGCGGAGCGCCCGGACGGCGCGCATCGCGGCAGCGATCGTGCCGTGTCGCGTCTGGATCGCTCGCGCCTCCTCGAAGAGCACCGCTGCCGAACGCGGGCGCAGCAGAGCGGCGTCGTCGAGCCACGCGGCGGACTCCGGTATCCACTCCATGAGGTCGGCCACGTAGCGCGATCCCGAGAGCACGTGTGTGAGATGCTCTGCCGCCCCCGATGAGTCGCGCAGCATCCGCAGGAACCAGTGCGTGGACCCGAGTCTTTCGCTCAGGCGCCGGAAAGCGAGCAGGCCGTAATCGGGGTCGACGCCGTCTGCGAACCACCGGATCATGACGGGCATGAGGTGACGCTGGATCGTCGCCTTGCGGCTGAGCCCGCTCGTGAGCGCCGTGATGTGGCGGAGGGCACTCGCGGGGTCGGCGAAGCCGATCGCGGCAAGACGGTCGTGTGCTTGGGAGATCGAGAGTGCGCGCCCTTCTTCGGGCAGCATCCGCTCGTCTGCCGGCAGTGCGGCGACGGCCGAGAGCAGCGGCCGGTAGAACAGCCGAACGTGGATGTCGCGCACTTCGCGCTTGATGGCCTCCCAGCGCTTCCACAGCGCGTCACCGCTCGCGGCCAGGCGTGACGATCGTGCCAGGATGCGCAGATCGTCGGGGTCATCGGGCATGAGGTGCGTGCGGCTCAGCTGACGCAGCTGCACGCGGTGCTCGAGCAGGCGCAGCTCGCGATAGTCGCGAGAGAACGCGGCGGCCTCGGCCCGGCCGATGTAGCCCTCCGTGACGAGGGCCTCGAGCGCCTCGAGCGTGCCGCGTTGACGGATGCGGTCATCGGCAAGCCCGTGCACGAGCTGCAGCAGCTGCACCGTGAACTCGATATCGCGGATGCCGCCGGGCCCGAGCTTGAGCTGAAAAGGCACTTCGGCGGGCGGGATGTGCTCGGTCACGCGTTCGCGCATGCGCTGCACGCTGTCGACGAAGTTCTCGCGCGCAGCGCTCGTCCACACCTTCGGCAGCACGGCGTCGACGTAGGCCTGGCCCAGCGTCGCGTCGCCCGCGAGTGGGCGTGCCTTCAGAAGGGCCTGGAACTCCCAGCTCTTGGCCCAGCGGTCGTAGTACGACAGGTGGGACTCGAGCGTGCGCACGAGTGCCCCCTGCTTGCCCTCGGGGCGCAGATTGGCGTCGACCTCCCACAGGGGCGGCTCCATCTCGAAGCCCGAGATGCCGCGCATCGTCTGCACGGCCAGCCGCGTCGCGATGTCGACGACGCGGCTCTCCCCCGCCTCGGCGAGCGTGTCGTCGTCGGCACCGCCGACGAAGATGACATCGACGTCGCTCACGTAGTTCAGCTCACGCGCACCGGCCTTGCCCATGCCGATGATCGCGAGCGCTGTCGCGGCGACCTGCTCGCGCGGAAAGAGCCCGGCACCGGCGATCCCCGTCGAGATCCGGGTGCGGGCAACGGACAGTGATGCTTCGAGCGCTGCACCCGCGGCATCCGCCAGCGTCGCCGCGACCGCCGGAACCGCATCGACGGGGCTCTCGTCGAGCAGATCGAATGCGGCGATCCGGGCGAGCTGCCGGCGGTAGCGCACGCGCAGCGCGACCCACGACGCCTCGTCGCCGTCGGCTGCGAAGCCGTCGACGTCGCCCACGGAATCGAGCAGATCGGCACGCAGCTCGTCCGCCGTCGGCAGGGCGGATGCGCCCCCGGCCAGGTGGAGGATCTCTTCGGGATGCCGGAAGAAGAAGTCCCCGAAGCCCGTGGACGCCCCGACGACCGCCCACAGGGCACGCCAGCCGGGTTCGTCGACGATGAGCGCGCGCACCGAGTCGGGATCTCGGCGCCCGATGCTCGCGATCGCCGCGAGCGCGGCGTCCGGATCGGCCGCGGCGGACGCCGCCGAGGTGAGCGCGTCGCGCGTGAGACCCGTCTCGGCCTGCAGCTCGCGCAGCAGCGCATCCGTCTCGGCGAGCCGAGCGAACCCCTGCCGGGCGAGAGCGGTCAGAGACGATGTGCGTGCGCTCGCGGACATGCGTGACCGGTCAGAGCATCTCGAGGTTGTTCTTGAGCTCGAACGGCGTCACCTGGGCGCGATACTCCTGCCATTCCCTGCGCTTGTTGAGAAGCACGTAAGTGAACACCTGCTCGCCGAGCGTCTCGGCGACGAGCTCGGACTCCTCCATGTAGCTGAGGGCATGGTCGAGACTCTGCGGCAGCGGCGCGAATCCGAGCGCGCGTCGCTCGGCGTCCGTCAGGGACCACACGTTGTCTTCGGCCTCGGGCGGAAGGTCGTAGCCCTCTTCGATGCCCTTGAGTCCGGCGGCCAGCAGCAGCGCGTACGCGAGGTACGGGTTCGCCGCCGAATCGAGCGCGCGATACTCCACGCGCGAGGACTGACCCTTGTTCGGCTTGTACATCGGCACCCGCACGAGTGCGGACCGGTTGTTGTGACCCCAGCAGATGAAGCTCGGCGCTTCGTCACCGCCCCACAGCCGCTTGTACGAGTTGACGAACTGGTTGGTCACGGCGGAGATCTCGTTGGCGTGACGCAGCAGGCCCGCGATGAACTGTCGGCCGACCTGGGAGAGCTGGTACTGCGCTCCCTCTTCGTAGAAGGCGTTCTGGTCTCCCTCGAACAGCGACATGTGCGTGTGCATGCCGCTGCCGGGCTTGCCGCCGAGGGGCTTCGGCATGAACGTCGCGTAGACGCCCTGCTCGATCGCGACCTCTTTCACGACGGTGCGGAAAGTCATGATGTTGTCGGCGGTCGCGAGGGCATCGGCATAGCGCAGATCGATCTCGTTCTGGCCGGGGCCGCCCTCGTGGTGACTGAACTCCACCGAGATGCCGAGGTCTTCGAGCATGCGCACGGAGCGGCGACGGAAATCGTGCGCCGTGCCGCCGGGGACGTTGTCGAAGTAGCCCGCCGAGTCGACGGGAACCGGTCCCTCCGGCCCGAAGGACGAGGACTTCAGCAGGTAGAACTCGATCTCGGGGTGCGTGTAGAAGGTGAAGCCCGCATCGGCGGCCTTCGCGAGCGCACGCTTGAGAACGTGCCGAGGATCCGCGACGGCGGGCTGGCCGTCGGGGGTCGTGATGTCGCAGAACATCCGCCCCGTCGGATCGATCTCGCCGCGCCAGGGCAACGTCTGGAACGTCGAGGGGTCGGGGTGTGCCAGCAGATCCGACTCGTACGAACGGGTGAGACCCTCGATGGCCGACCCGTCGAACCCCAGACCCTCTGTGAAGGCTCCCTCGACCTCGGCGGGTGCGATGGCGACCGACTTGAGGGTTCCGATCACATCGGTGAACCACAGCCGGACGAACTTGACGCCGCGCTCCTCGATCGTCCGCAGGACGAAGTCGCGCTGCTTGTCCAATGTCACTTGCCGGTGTCCTCGGAGGACTCGCTCTGCCCCGAACCCCAGCCGTCCTCGCGGGCTTCGTCCTCGGACCACGCGCGCGAACGCTCACGCAGGACCTCAGGTGCCCGTGCGGCCTCTTCGGCCGTGTCGAAAGGACCTGCCCGGTCGATCGCGGGAGACTCGAAGCCCTTCTCCACGTCACCCGTCGTGAGGTTGTACCAGTACTTCTCGTTCTCGCTGGACACCGTGGCTCCTCCCATGGGGCGGCCGCGCCCGGATTCCCGGGCGTGTGTGGACGGATCCGCCATGGTCGATCCTACTGATGCGGCGGATGCTGCTGGATAGGCTGGCAGGCATGGCAGAACTCGCGACACGGGCCGTCGGCGTGGACATCGGCGGCACCGGGATCAAGGCCGGCGTCGTCGATCTCGATCGTGGAGCGCTCGCGAGCGAGCGCATCAAGGTCTCGACGCCTGCGGGAGCCGAGCCCGATGATGTGCTGGCCGCCGTTCGTGAGGTGCTCGACCGGCTCGGGATCGGAGACGAGGACACCGCGCTCGGCGTGGCCTTCCCCGCGGTCGTCAAGCACGGGCGCACCCTGTCTGCCGCCAACGTGTCCGATGCCTGGATCGGGTTCGAGGCGGAGAAGTTCTTCGAGGACGGACTCGGTCGCGAGATCCACTTCGCGAACGACGCCGACGTCGCCGGGGTCGCAGAGCTGCGCTACGGCGCGGCGAAGGGGCAAGCCGGACTCACGATCCTCACGACGCTCGGAACAGGTATCGGCACCGCCATGCTCTACAACGGCGTGCTCGTGCCCAATACCGAGCTCGGGCATGTCCAGCGTGCGAAGCACGGCAAGGATGCCGAGGCGTATGCCGCCTATTCGGCGATGGAGCGCGACGACCTCAGCTGGAAGGAATGGGCGAGCCGGCTGCAGTGGTATTACGGCCACATCGAGTCCCTCTTCAGCCCGGACCTGTTGATCGTGGGCGGAGGCGTGTCGAAGCACGCCGACAGCTTTCTGCCGTTGCTGGATCTCGACACGCCGATCGTGCCGGCCGTGCACCGCAACAACGCCGGAATCATCGGCGCGGCTGCGCTCGCGCTGGGCTGACGACCCTTCGACAAGCTCAGGGACCGGTTGCGCGCTCAGGGACCGGTGCAAGCTCAGGGACCGGTGCGCGCTCAGGGACCGGTGCGCGCTCAGGGACCGGTGCGTGCTCAGGGACCGGTGGGCAGTTCAGGTGCGAATGGGCCGGCCTGTACGCCGGGTTCTGTCCGGGGGCCGAAGCCCCGTGGACGGTCATCTCTCTCGGCGACACGTTGCCGTGCCGCTCCAGCGGTCTACCCGGGGACTCGGCGGGCCGCGTCATCATCCCCTGTATGACCTTGCTCCGGGCGAGGTTTGCCGTGCGATTCGCGTCACCGCGAACCCGGTGGTCTCTTACTCCACCCTTTCACCCTTACCCCGGCTCGCGCCGGGGCGGTCTGCTCTCTGTGGCACTGTCTCGCGGATCACTCCGGGTGGGTGTTATCCACCGCCCTGCCCTGTGGAGCCCGGACGTTCCTCGGCGCGACACGGCGAACCGTGCGCGACGCGACCGTCCAGCCGACCCATTCGCAGGAATGATTCTACCTTCCTCGTGAAAATGCCGATTCACCGGCTCCGAATCCGATAGCCTGTGGGTCACCACGGAAGCGAACTGGGATCGCCCCGTGGTCGTCAGCCTTTGGGGAGGCATAACAGGCATGCGAAAAATCATGACTACTGCGACGGTCGCAGCAGCACTCATTCTGGTCGGACCTCTCGCGGCTTTCGCCGATGAACCCGAGAGCAACGCGCCGGTCACGATCACTGTCGACATCGATGCGGGCTACACGCCGGGTGTGCCGACGGAGCCCTCGCTCGCGGGAACCGTCGTCACCGGTGAATGCGTGCAGGGTGTGCCGTGGATCGGCTACGACGTCGTCCGGCACGACCCTGAGGGTGTGGCCACGACGACCGCGGCGGAACTCGAGATCACCAACGGCGTCGAACGGGTCACCCTGGATCTCGGTGAGTTCGTCGACGACCGTGTGAGCGGTCGCGTGCTCTGGCCCGGAACCACCGTCGACGCGTCGGGTGCCGTCACAGGCTGGACCGGAATGGTTCAGAATGCCGACGGCGCATGGGTCGCGACCGATGGCAACTACGCCTGGACCCGCGATGACATCCGCTCGGTGATCCGTGCCGATGCAGAACTCGCCGTGCTGCTGTCGTACCCGCTGTCGACTCCGGAGTGCCTGAGCCTGCCGCTCACCGACGGCGACGGATCCCCCGCGCAGCTTCCCCTGACGGGGCTCGACGCGGCGGTCATGCCGATCGCGATCGTCGGTGGGATCGCGCTCCTGGCCGGCGTGGGGTTCTTGGTGATGCAGCGCCGCCGTCGCGTCTGAGACGTCTTCGCACACCGCGCCGCGACGGACCAGCTCGTACGGCGAAGTCACAGCCACAATCGCGCCGAACAGGAGTAGCCTGTGGTGCACCGCGCGCGGAGGGGAAACGCGTTGCGGTCGCGAAGCCTTTGGGGAGGCGACCATGCGAACGATCATGGCTGCAGCGACGATCGCAGCGGCACTCATCATCACCGGACCACTCACTGCGGCCGCCCAGGACTCCGAAGCGAGTCCAGCGCCGGTCGCAGACGCCGACGGATACACGCCGGATGAACCCACGGCGCCGACGCTTGCAGGTTCCACCGCGGTGGGCGAATGCGAGGCGGACGTGCCGTGGATCAACTTCTCGATCGCGCTCACGGATCCGGACGATCTCGCAACGGACAAGACCGCCACGATGGTTCTGGCCGGGGGCGGGAACACCGTCGAGATTCCACTCGGAGAGCTGGTCGACGACAGGCTCGCCGGGAGAGTCCTGTGGCCTGGGGCATCCGTCGGTTCGGATGGCACGGCGACCGGATGGCCCGGTTGGGAGCAGCTGCCCGGCGGCGAGTGGCGGGAAACCGACGCGAACTTCGGCTGGACACGTGGCCCGATCACGGCGTACATCGAGGTCAATCCGCAACTGGCGGTGCCTTTGTCCTACCCCGATGCGTCACCGAACTGCGTGCTCGGCCCGCGACCTGCCGTCTTCTCTGCGGGGCTGCCGGCGACGGGAGTCGGCGCCGCGGTGATCCCCCTCGGGATCGGTGGGGCGCTCGTCGCGATCGCCGGGCTCGGCCTGCTGGCGATCCACCGGCGCCGCGCGCGTGCCTGAGCGTTCCGGACGGTCGTCGCGCACGCGGACGCCGTCTCGTTCGCGACGCTGGATCGTCGGAGCATGCGTCGCCGTGTCGGTGCTTCTCGTCGGGGCAGTCGTGTGGGTCGGCGTCCGCGCAGTCCTGGTCAAGGACGAGCTCGAATCGATGATGGAGCTCATGGGTCCGGTTGGCGAAGCCGCGGACGCACGTGATGTCGATCGCCTGGAGCAGCTCGTCGGCCGTGTTCACACCCACTCCGCCCACGCGCAGTCTCTGACGGGCGATCCGGTGTGGCGACTGGCAGAGGCCGTGCCGATGCTCGGCCCGAACATGACGGCGGTCCGTCTCGTTTCGCACAGCCTCGCCGAGATGTCGCGCACAGGGCAGCCGCTGCTCGAATTGGCGTCGGCGACCGCCTCGGATTCGACCGTCTCCTCCGTCAAGCTGCTCGCGCAGGCGCGGGAACCGCTGCGTGACGCGGCCGACGCCTTCACCAGGGCCGATGGCGACCTGCGTGCGGTGCCGGGCGACGACCTGATCGACCAGGTCACGGAAGGCGTCACGGCGATCCGGAGCTTCACCCGAGCCGCCGTGCCGCTCGTCACGACGCTGGCCCAGAGCGCTGACGTGCTGCCCCGCGCCCTCGGTGCCGATCAGCCGCGCACCATCCTCGTCATGCTGCAGAACAGTGCGGAGCTGCGGACCGCCGGAGGTGTCGCCGGGTCGTTCGTCCTCCTGCGATCGGACGGCGGCGAGATCACCGTTGTGGATCAAGCGGACTCGTCCTCCTTCGAGGGCAGGTCGAAGCCGGTCATCGAGGCGTCGGATCCGTCGGGCGAGCTCTACGGCGATGTCTTCGAGCGCTACGTCCAGAACATCTCGATGACGCCGGACTTCGCCCTGACCGGGGAGCTCGCGAGCGCGTGGTGGGAGGAGTACTCGGGCGAGGCTCCCGACCTCGTGCTGTCGTTGGACGTACCCGCGGTCGCGGCCCTCCTCACGTCCGATCCACTCGTCCTCGCCGATGGATCGGAGCTTGCCAGCGAAGACCTCGTGCAGAAGATGCTCGTCGACAGCTACTTCGAGCTCGACCGTGACGCGCAGACGGAGTTCCACAGGGTCGTCGTGGGCGCGGCGATCTCGCGTGCGCTCACGCAGGGCGCGGATCCGATCTCGTGGGCCGAGCGACTCATGTCGCCGCTTCGCGACGGACGGATCTCGCTGTGGAGCCCGGATCCCGGTGAGCAGGCTGTGATCGCCGGCACGGAGTTCGGGGGGCCGTCTTCGCGGTTGGCTTCAGCCGGCGACGCCGCGTACGCCGTCTGGCTCAACGATGCGACGACGGGAAAGATGAGCAGCAACCTCGACGTCGATATCCAGGCGGGCGAGGTCATGTGTCGCAGCGACGGTCGTGCAGAGACTTCGATCGCCGTCACGCTCACCAACACGGCGCCGCCGACAGCCGCGGACTGGCCGTGGTGGGTCACGGGCGGCGGCATCGAAGGCGTACCACCCGGTCATATCGCGACCGACGTCACGGCGGCGGCACCACGAACGGCGTTCTTCGGAGGTGTGACCGTCGATGGCGAGATCGTGCCCTCGGTCGAGGCCGAGGATGACACCTACGCGGCGAGCAGAGCGAGGATCACCGTGGCGCCCGGCGAATCGAGCGCTGTGGAATTCCGATTCATCGCGGAGGATGCGCACGCCTCATCGCCGACGGTGCTGCACACGCCGCTCATGCGAGAGCTCGTCGTGAGCGACTACACCCCCACCTGCCGCTGACCCGGCCCTACTCCTGCGCCGAGTCGGCGACGCGCAGATCCAACGGGAAATCCAGCGGGAAGTCGCCGAAGAGGTGCCGGGTCGCCGCAGCCGCGGCATCCGTGACGGCCACGGAGACGTCGTCCACCATCGCCGCGGGCGCGTGCACGATGACCTCATCGTGCAGAAAGAAGGCGAGGTGCGGTGTGCGCGCGAACACGGCGCCGGACCGCGGAGCCGGAGCGTGCGTCGCCGAGGGCATCGCCGCGAGGCGCCGGCGGATCTCGGCCAGCCAGGCCAGCGCCCACTCGGCGGCCGTCCCCTGGACGATGAAGTTGCGCGTGAAGCGCCCGCGGTCGCGCGCCGCTCGGCGAGCGTGCGACTGCTGACCGGCGGACGCGCCGTCATCGCTCGCGCGCGCTTGCGCATCGGCCCACTCGGCCGACGGGCGCGGTGACGTGCGGCCGAGCCACGTCGACACGACGCCGCCCTGCTCGCCCGTCGCGGCTGCCGCGTCGACGAGCCCCATCGCTCGCGGGTATGCGCGACGCAGTCGCGGCACGAGACGGCCCGAGTCCCCCGTCGTCGCGCCGTACATCGCGCCGAGGACCGCGAGCTTCGCCTCGGCGCGGGTCGGCACGGCGCCGCCGTCGACGATGCCCTCGTACAGGTCGCGACCGTTCGCCGCAGCCGCCAGGGCGGTGTCGCGCGACATCGCGGCGAGCACGCGGGGCTCGAGCTGCGCGACGTCGGCCACGATGAGCTTCCAGCCCGGATCGGCGCGCACAGCGGCGCGCAGCTGCCGCGGCAGCTGCAACGCTCCCCCGCCCGATGACGCCCACCGGCCCGTCACGACGCCCCCGGGCACATAGACCGGCCGGAAGCGGCCGTCAGCGACCCACTCGTCCAGCCACGCCCAGCCGTTGGCCGACAGCAGCCGGGTGAGCTTCTTGTACTCCAGCAGCGGCTCGATGACGGGATGCGTGTGCTCGGCCAGCTCCCAGCGGCTCGTCGACGTGACGAGCACACCCGCGCGGTGGAGGGCCCGCAGCAGCTTGGGATGCGAGTCGAGGTTCGCGTGCGGATCGCCGAGACCCTCACGCACGCGCTGCGCCGCCTGCACGACGAGGGCGGGCGATCCGCCGCTCGCGGGGCGCGGGCCGAGCACTCCCGTCAGGATGCGATCGTGCTCGGCGGCGTCCCACGGAACTCCCGCGGCACGCAGCTCGACCGCGATGAGCGCCCCGGCCGATTCCGCGGCGGTCAGCAGGCGCAGGCGCGCGGGGTCGGTAGAGGTCGCCATCGCGGCGCGCTGACGCAGCAGCTCGTCGCGCGCCGCGTCGAGCCGGTCGGGCAGGGCGGATGCCGCCGTGTCGACGACGTCGAAGAGCGCCGGTGTGTCATCGACCGGCACCGGGGCGGCATCCCATGGCGACGGTGCCCGCGAAGCGGCATCCGTCACCAGTTCGCTGTCCCGCAGGATCGCGCGGCACAGGCGCAGGTCGTGACAGCGCTCGACGCGCACGCCGCTCCCGAGAAGCGGTGCGTACCAGGCAGGCGTGTCGCTCCACACCCAGCGCGGATGGCCCAGACGCTCCTGCGCGGCGACCCACGTGCCCAACTCGGACCGGGCCAGGGTGAGCCGTTCGAGCTCTGTTCCCCCGGCGTCGAGCGTGACGATGCCGACGTCGTCGCCCGCGCGGCCGACGACGATCCAGGCGGGGGCGTCAGCGCCCGTCACTGCTCACAGGCCGGATTCCTCCGTGCGCACGAGGATGCAGCCGCACTCGGGGCAGGTGAGAACGGCGTCATCGGGCGCGGTGCGCAGGGTCTGCAGATCCGTGCCGGAGAGCACCATGCGGCATCCTTCGCACGTGCGCGCGTGCACGAGCGCCGCACCGATCCCGCGAGAGGCCAGCCGTTCGTAGTGGGCGAGGAGGTCTGCCGGAACATCGCCGGCGACCGCGGCGCGATCGCGCGTCGCGGCATCGAACGCGGCCGTCGCCTCGGCGACGACTCGCTTGGCCTCGGCACTCAGCTCGGCGCCCTCGGCGTTGGTCGCATCGATGAGGCCCTCTTGTTCCGCGACGGCGGCGTCGGCCTGCTCGAGACGTTCCATCGCTTCGAGTTCGGCGTCCTCGAGCTCGCTCTTGCGGCGTGCGAGCGCCTGCAGCTCGCTCTCGAAACCCTGCGCCTCTTTCACGTTCGAGGTTGCCCCGAGCCGTTCGGAGTCGCGTGCGGCCCGCGCGTCGACGATGGCGACATCGGACTCCAGCCGCGAGATCTCGGTGCGCACGTCGTCGCGGACGCCGAGGCGGGTCGTGAGCTCTTGAGACAGTTCCTGCCGACGGGCGATCAGCTCCTTCACGCGCGCCGCCTGCGGCGGATTGCGGCGCAGGTTCTCGGACTGGCGGATGCGGACGTCGAGGTCGGCGAGATCCAAGAGGCGACGCTGGTCTGCGGGGCTGGCATTCACCCCTCAAACCTACCCCGCCCGATCGGCGCCTCGCGGGTCAGAGCTGCAGGACCCAGGTCGCCACCAGGAAGTAGATGATGAGGCTCGTCGCATCGCAGAACGTCGAGATGAACGGTGTGCTGAAGACGGCAGGGTCGGCCCGCAGCGTGCGCGCGAGCATCGGCATGATGCCGCCGACCGTCGCCGCGAGCGTGCAGATCGCGAACAGCGTTGCACCGATCACGAGGCCCAGGGCCGCGCCGAAGACGAGACCCGCGATTGCGAAGCCCAGCACGCCGAGCATGCCGCCCAACAGCGCGCCGACACGCACTTCGCGCCAGGCGACGGCGAGCACGTCCCGCGTGGACACTTCGCCGACGGCCAGAGCGCGCGTCACCGTGGTCGCCGCCTGCGCGCCCGTGTTGCCGGCCGTGCCGGTGAGGAGCGGAATGAACAGGGCGAGCGTCACGACCTGCTCGAGCGTCGCTTCGAAGACGTCGATCACGCCGACTGTCAGCAGGGCCGACACCGCCAGGGCGAGAAGCCAGACGACGCGCGAGCGCACGATGCCGAGCACGGGTGTCGTGAGGTACGGGCGGCCGAGCGGTTCGGATGCACCCTGGCGGGCGGCATCCTCGTCTTCTGCCCGCTCGAGGATGCGCGCGGCGTCATCGACGGTGAGGATGCCGAGCAGCCGGTCCTCGCCGTCGACGACGGGTGCTGCGAGCAGTTGCGCGTCGACGAGCGAGCGCGCGGCGATTTCAGCATCGTCGCTCGCGTGCACGTGACGGGCATCGGTCATGAGGTCCGAGATGAGCGTGTCGGACGGGCCCATCACGAGATCGCGCAGGCCCACGACACCGAGCACGCGCCGCTCGGCGTCGGTGACGGGCAGGGTGTAGACCGTCTCGGCATCGCGCCCCCGGTGTCGGACGTGGCTCAGGGCGTCGCCGACCGTGAGCTGGGGCTGCAGGCGCACGTACTCCGTGCTCATGAAGCGACCGATGCTGCCGCCCGGGTAGCCGAGCATGGGCGCGGTGAGCTCGCGCTCCCGCGCCGACAGCCCGCTCATGAGCTTCTGCGCGACGCCCGCGGGGAGCTCGTCGATGAGCTGGGCCCGATCATCGGGATCGAGTTCTTCGAAGACGCGCGTGACGTCCTCATCGCGGAGTCCCCGGAACAGCTCCGCACGGATGCCGTTGTCGAGCAGCTCGAAGACTTCGAGGGCCTTCGCCCGGGGCAGCAGTCGATAGAGCACGGCGCGGTCGGCGGCGTCTTCGCGTTCGAGCAGGCGCGCGATCTCGTGCGCATCCTGCTCGGCGAGGAGCCCGCCCAGGCCCGCGAGGTCACGATCGCGCAGCACCGGTTCGATCCTCGAACGCAGCTCTTCGAACTCGTCATCCATTGCCGCATCATCGCAGAACCGCCGCGGGAATGTCGGTGGGCCCTGCCGGGATCGAACCGACGACATCCACGGTGTAAACGTGGCGCTCTACCAGCTGAGCTAAAGGCCCTTGCTCGTCGATTCTAGGGTGCACGCATCCCCGGCTCCGCGCACCCCAACCGCGCTAGGCTGAGAGACGGTGATTGTGCACGAGCGACAACGTCGTGCGTCCATCAGTAGCGAATACCTGGCATGACCCGCCAGAACGACGAAAGGTCTCGCGTGACTGTCAACGACCAGGACCCCTACTCCCAGGAGCCGCAGGACAGCGACCCCGAGGAAACCTCGGAGTGGCAGGAGTCCCTTCAGCAGCTCGTGCAGGCCAAGGGGCACGGACGTGGTCGCGAGATCATGCTCAGCCTGCTGCACACCTCGCGTGAACTGCAGCTCAACGTGCCGCAGGTCCCCACGACGGACTACATCAACACGATCGCTCCGGACAACGAGCCCGAGTTCCCCGGCGACGAAGAGCTCGAGCGGCGCTACCGTCGGTGGATCCGGTGGAACGCCGCCGTCACGGTGCATCGCGCGCAGCGCCCCGGCATCGGGGTCGGTGGCCACATCTCGACCTACGCGTCGTCGGCGTCGCTGTACGAAGTCGGATTCAACCACTTCTTCCGCGGACTGGATCACCCGAGCGGCGGAGACCAGATCTTCATCCAGGGCCACGCCTCCCCCGGCATCTACGCGCGTTCGTTCCTCGAAGGACGCCTCACCGAAGCGCAGCTCGACGGGTTCCGCCAGGAGAAGTCGCGGGCGCCGCACGGCATCCCCTCCTACCCGCACCCGCGGCTCATGGGCGACTACTGGCAGTTCCCCACCGTCTCGATGGGCCTCGGTCCTATCAACGCCATCTATCAGGCGATGACCAACAAGTACCTCACGAACCGCGGCATCAAAGACGTGTCGGATTCGCACGTCTGGGCGTTCCTCGGCGACGGCGAGATGGACGAGGTCGAAAGCCGCGGTCAGCTGCAGGTCGCCGCGAACGAGGGGCTCGACAACCTCACGTTCGTCGTGAACTGCAACCTGCAGCGCCTCGACGGTCCGGTGCGCGGAAACGGCAAGATCATCCAGGAGCTCGAGAGCTTCTTCCGCGGTGCCGGCTGGAACGTCATCAAGGTCGTCTGGGGCAGCGGATGGGACGAACTGCTCTCGCAGGACGCCGACGGTGCCCTCGTCCGTCTCATGAACACGACGCCCGACGGCGACTACCAGACCTACCGCGCCGAAGACGGTGCGTTCATCCGCGACCACTTCTTCGGGCGCGACGAGCGCACGGCCGCTCTCGTGAAGGACTGGTCCGACGAGGACATCTGGGGCAAGCTGCGCCGCGGCGGGCTCGACTACCGCAAGGTGTACGCCGCCTACAAGTCCGCGACCGAGCACAAGGGGCAGCCGACCGTCATCCTCGCCAAGACCATCAAGGGCTACGGTCTCGGCCACCACTTCGAGGGTCGGAACGCGACCCACCAGATGAAGAAGATGACGCTCGAGGACCTCAAGCAGTTCCGCGACTCGATGCGCATCCCGATCTCGGACGAGCAGCTCGAAGAGAACCCGTACCTGCCGCCCTACTACAACCCCGGCGAGCAGGACGAGACGATCCAATACCTGCGCGAGCGTCGTCGCGAACTCGGCGGATTCCTGCCGGAGCGCCGCACGCACCACGTGGGCCTCCAGCTGCCGGGAGACGAGGCGTACGCGCTGCCGAAGAAGGGCTCGGGCACGCAGGAGATCGCCACGACGATGGCGTTCGTGCGTCTGCTGAAGGACCTGCTGCGCTCGAAGGACTTCGGACACCGCATCGTGCCGATCGTCCCCGATGAAGCCCGCACGTTCGGCATGGACGCGTACTTCCCCACCGCCAAGATCTACAACCCGCACGGCCAGAACTACACCTCGGTCGACCGCGAGCTGCTCCTGGCCTACAAGGAGAGCCCGCAGGGGCAGATCATGCACGTCGGCATCAACGAGGCCGGTGCGGTCGCCGCGTTCACCGCGACGGGCACCTCGTACTCGACGCACGGCGAGCCGCTCATCCCCGTCTACGTCTTCTATTCGATGTTCGGCTTCCAGCGCACCGGTGACGCGCAGTGGGCGGCCGGCGACCAGATGGCGCGCGGCTTCATCATCGGCGCGACGGCCGGGCGCACGACCCTGACGGGTGAAGGCCTGCAGCACGCGGACGGGCACTCGCACCTGCTCGCCTCGACCAACCCCGCGACGGTGTCGTACGACCCCGCCTACGGCTACGAGATCGCGCACATCGTGCGCGACGGACTCGAGCGCATGTACGGCGGTGCGCACCCCGATCCCAACGTCATGTACTACCTCACGGTGTACAACGAGCCGCTCGTGCAGCCCGCCGAGCCCGAAGGCGTCGATGTCGAAGGCATCCGCCGCGGCATCCACCGCATCTCGTCGTCCGAGGGCGACGGGCCCCGCGCGCAGCTGCTGGCGTCGGGTGTCGGCGTGCCGTGGGCGCTCGAGGCGCAGGAACTGCTGCGCGAGGACTGGGGCGTCCAGGCCGACGTCTGGTCGGTCACGTCGTGGACCGAGCTGCGTCGAGACGGCCTCGCCGTCGACGAGCACAACTTCCTGCATCCCGCCGACGAGCCGAAGACGGCGTACATCACCGACAAGCTGCGCGGCACGCCCGGCCCCGTCGTCGCTGTGAGCGACTTCATGAACGCCGTGCAGGACCAGATCCGGCCCTGGGTCGAGCACAACTACTGGACGCTCGGCGCCGACGGATTCGGCTTCTCGGACACGCGTGCGGCGGCGCGTCGCTACTTCAAGATCGACGGGCCCTCGATGGTCGTCCGCACCCTGCAGGCCCTCGCGGCCGAAGGCACGGTCGACGCGTCGCTCGCGGCGCAGGCGATCGAGAAGTACCGTCTGCACGACGTCAACGCGGGCACGAGCGGAAACGCGGGCGGCGAGAGCTGACCCGCGCGATGGCCGCCTCCGAAGAAGGAGACAAGACCGAGACGCTCGCCTGGCTGCGGCGCATCTCGGGCGATCTCGCGACCGCGACGATCCAGCGCCTCGATGACACCCTGCCCTGGTACGCCGACATGCCGCCCGCGCGGCGGTCTGCCGTCGGACTCGTCGCGCAAGCCGGGATCACGGCGTTCATCCAGTGGTACGAGGACCCGACGTCGACGCCGTGGATCGCGGCGGACATCTTCGCCGCCGCGCCGCGTGAGCTGCTGCGCAGCGTCAGCCTGCAGCAGACGCTGCAGCTCATCCGCGTCACGGTCGGTGTCACCGAGGAGCGCGTCGCGGGCAAGGGCGAGCATCTGCGCGAGGCGATCCTGCTCTACTCGCGCGATGTCGCCTTCGCCGCCGCCGACGTGTACGCGCGAGCCGCCGAGGCGCGCGGGCTGTGGGATGCGCGGCTCGAGGCGCTCGTCGTCGACTCGATCCTCACGGGCGAGGCCGATGAGGAACTGCCCAGTCGGATCGCGGCTCTGGGTTGGCACGGTCACGGCGAGGTCGCCGTGCTCGTGGGCACGACTCCCCCGCAGCTCGATGTCGATCAGCTGCGCCGCGTCGCGCGCAAACTCGGCATCGACGTGCTGATCGGCGTGCAGGGCTCGCGCCTCGTGCTGGTCGTGGGAAGAGCGGATGCCGCGGGCCGTGAGGACGTCCCCATGGATCTGCCGTTCGTCGAGATCGCGAAACGCCTGGAGCCCGGATTCGGTCCCGGACACCTCGTGCTCGGGCCGACCGTGCCGGCGCTCGTCGACGCGAGCCAGAGCGCCCGCGCAGCGCTTGCGGGATTCGCCGTCGCGCGCGCCTGGCGGCATGCGCCCCGGCCCGTGGAGGCCGACGATCTGCTGCCCGAGCGCGCCCTCGCGGGCGACCCGCTGGCCAAGATCACCCTCGTCGAGCGCATCTACCGTCCCCTGCAGGCACACAGCCCCGATCTCGTCGCGACCCTGTGGAGCTATCTCGACAACGGTCGCTCGCTCGAAGCGACCGCCCGCGAGCTGTTCGTGCACCCCAACACGGTGCGGTACCGGCTCAAACGCGTCTCCGAAGTGATCGGCTGGGACGCGACGGGCCCGCGCGAGGCCCTCATCCTCCAGACCTCGCTCATTCTCGGTTCGATCGGCTCGGATTCGGTGCGCCGACGCCCCGCAGCCCGACGCACGGCCTCATGACCGGCGTCGACGATCTGTACGACGCACACAAACCATCGCGGGATTCTTGTGCGAGACTCGCCAGATCCGCCTCAACGATGATTGGCAGGATGAGTAAGTGATCATTGCGGTCTTCCCCGGTCAAGGCTCTCAGTCCCCCGGTTTCCTGGCTCCATGGCTCGAGCTCGACGGCGTCGCCGCCCGTCTGGCCGCGTATTCCGAATGGGCCGAGGTCGACCTCATCGCCGCCGGGACGGAGTGGGACGCCGATCGCATCCGTGACACGCGCGTCGCGCAGCCGCTCATCGTCGCGGCGAGCCTGCTGTCCTGGTCCGCGCTCGGCGCGACGGACGGCATCCACGGCTTCGCGGGGCACTCCGTCGGTGAATTCGCGGCCGCCGCCGCCGCCGGCATCCTCTCGGAAGAAGACGCCCTGCGCCTCGTCGGCATCAGAGGCCGCGCCATGGCTGAGGCCGCCGCGCTCGAGCAGACCGGGATGAGCGCCGTGATCGGAGGCGACCAGGCGACCGTCGTCGCCCGCCTCGACGAACTCGACCTGACCCCCGCCAACTACAACGGCGGCGGCCAGATCGTGGCGGCCGGTGCGCTCGACGCTCTCGCCGCCCTCGCTGCCGAGCCGCCCGCCGGCACGCGCGTCATTCCACTTCAGGTCGCCGGCGCATTCCACACCCGCTACATGGCACCGGCCGTCGAGGCGTTGCGCTCTGCGATCGAGGGCGTCGACGCGACGGATCCCGCCCGCACCGTGTGGACCAACCACGACGGATCCGCGGTCGCGGCGGGATCGGACTTCACTCGCCTGCTCGTCGACCAGGTCGCCTCTCCCGTGCGCTGGGACCTCTGCATGCAGGCCTTCGGCGACGCGGGCGCTGCCGGCATCATCGAACTCGCTCCCGCCGGCACCCTCGTCGGGCTCGCCAAGCGCGCACTGCGCGGTACGCCGACGGTAGCGCTCAAGACCCCCGGTGACCTCGACGCCGCCGTCGCCCTGCTCTCAGGAGGCAACGCATGACCCGCACGATCGTCCAGCAGACCGGACCGGCCCACACGCGCATCTACGCGTACGGCGCCGCACGCGGTGAGATCTCCGTGCCGAACGAGGACCTCATCGGCCCGATCGATTCGAGCGACGAATGGATCCGCCAGCGCACGGGCATCGTGACACGCACGCGCGCCGTCAAGGAGACGACTGCCATCGAGATGGCGACGGATGCCGCGCGTGAGGCGGTCGAGCGCTCGGGCATCGACCCGGCCCAGATCGACGCCGTGCTCGTCGCGACGATCTCGAACCCCCGGCAGACGCCGTCCGTGTCGGCGATCGTCGCCGATCGCATCGGAGCCAACCCCGCGGCGGCCTACGACCTGAACGCCGCGTGCGCGGGCTTCGCCTACGGCGTCGGGCAGGGCGATGCGCTGATCCGCGGCGGCCTCGCGAACTACGCCGTCGTCGTCGGCGTCGAGAAGCTGAGCGACGTCGTCGACCCGACGGACCGGAGCATCTCGTTCCTCCTGGGCGACGGCGCCGGCGCCGTCGTGATCGGACCCAGCGACACGCCCGGCATCGGTCCCACGGTGTGGGGATCGGATGGCTCGAAAGCGGATGCCGTCACCATGAACGCCACGCTGACGCAGTTCCGCGACGGCGAAGTGCCGTGGCCCACGCTCCGTCAAGAGGGGCCGACCGTGTTCCGGTGGGCGGTGTGGGAGATGGTCAAGGTCGCCCGCCAAGCACTCGAGGCCGCCGGGATCGAGGCATCCGATCTCGCCGCTTTCGTTCCCCACCAAGCCAACATGCGCATCATCGACGAGTTCGCCAAGCAGCTGAAGCTGCCCGAGAGCGTCGTCGTCGGTCGCGACATCGAGACGACCGGAAACACGTCGGCCGCGTCCATTCCTCTCGCGACGCATCGTCTGCTCGAGGAGCATCCCGAACTCAGCGGCGGACTCGCTCTGCAGATCGGCTTCGGCGCCGGCCTCGTGTTCGGCGCGCAGGTCGTCGTGCTTCCGTGACGCGAGCGGCCCCCGCTCTAAACTGAATCCGGGCCGGCCGGTCCGCGAATCCCGAAACAACAGGAGAAACCATGGCACTCACCAACGACGAGGTCCTCGCCGGGCTCGCTGAGCTCATCACGGACGAGACGGGAATCTCGGCCGATGAGGTCGCCCTCGAGAAGTCGTTCACCGATGACCTCGACATCGACTCGATCTCCATGATGACGATCGTCGTCAACGCGGAAGAGAGGTTCGGCGTCACGATCCCCGACGACGAGGTCAAGAACCTCAAGACCGTCGGCGACGCCGTCACCTTCATTACGTCGAACCAGGCGTAGCACGATCACCGGTGGGGGCCTCGGCCCCCACCGGATCAATTTGCGAGGAACATCCCTCTATGACCATGTCACGCATCGTCGTCACCGGCATCGGAGCGTCGTCGCCCCTCGGCGGCACGGCACCCGAAAGCTGGTCCGCCTTGCTCTCCGGCGTCTCGGGAGCCCGCTCCCTCGAGCACGAGTGGGTCGAGCAGTACCAGCTGCCGGTCACCTTCGCGGCCGAGGCGCTCGTGCGCCCCGACACAGTCCTCGAGCGTCCGATTGCCAAGCGGCTCGACCCGTCGTCGCAGTTCGCGCTCGTCGCCGCACTCGAGGCGTGGGCTGACGCCGGCAGTCCCGAAGTCGACCCGGAGCGTCTCGGTGTCGACTTCGCGACGGGCATCGGCGGCGTCTGGACGCTGCTGGACGCTTGGGACACGCTTCGTGAGAAGGGACCGCGCCGGGTCATGCCGATGACGGTGCCGATGCTCATGCCCAACGCGGCCGCGGGGAACCTCTCGCTCCACTTCGGTGCACGCGCCTACGCGCGCACGGTGGCCAGCGCGTGCGCGTCGAGCACGGAATCGATCGTCAACGCCGTCGAGCATCTGCGCGCAGGGCTGGCCGACGTCGTGATCGCCGGCGGCACCGAGTCCGCCATCCACCCGATCACGATCGCCTCGTTCGCGTCGATGCAGGCCCTCTCGCGGCGCAACGACTCGCCCGGCACGGCATCCCGGCCCGGCAGCATCGACCGTGACGGGTTCGTCATGGGCGAAGGCGCCGGCGTGCTCATCCTCGAGACCGAAGAGCATGCCAAGGCTCGTGGCGCCAAGATCTACGGCGCCGTCGTCGGGGGCGGCGTGACAGCAGACTCGTACCACATCACGGCGAACGACCCCGAGGGCGCGGGTGCGGCACGCGCCGTGCGGATGGCACTGGAGATGGCGGATGCCGCCCCCGACGATGTGACGCACGTCAACGCGCACGCGACGTCGACCCCCGTGGGCGACCCGAACGAGTACCAGGCGCTGCGCAGCGTCTTCGGCGACCGTGTCGATGAGATCCCGGTCTCGGCGACGAAGGCCTCGACGGGTCACCTGCTCGGCGGAACGGGAGCTCTCGAGGCGATCTTCACGGTGCTGGCGCTGCGCGACCGCACCGCTCCCCCCACGATCAACCTGACCGAACAGGATCCCGAGGTGCCGTTCCGGCTGTCCGGGACGCCGACGCCCCTGGGCGACGGCGACCAGCTGGCGATCAGCAACTCCTTCGGCTTCGGCGGTCACAACGCGGTCGTCGCCTTCGCTTCGGCCTGAGCGCGCGAGAACGCCCCCGCGATCGATGGATCACGGGGGCGTTTCTCATATCGGGCGGCGGTGATTCGCCTTCTCAGCACCGGGTCACGTCACCGGCTTCCGGTAGTCGCGCCTCGCCGCCGCCCACATCTCACCCCACCTTGTGCAGCCACACGACCGGTGCGTCGTCGCTGGCGTGCCGGAAGGGTTCCAGTTCGTCGTCCCACGCCGAGCCCAGCGCGATCTGAAGTTCTCGCTGCAGCTCCTGCGCGTCGCCGATGGCGAGCTCCATCGCGTACCGGATGCGATCCTCGCCGATCACGACGTTGCCGGCGGAGTCGGTCTGCGCGTAATGGATGCCGAGGCCGGGGGTGTGCATCCACCGGCCTCCGTCGCTGCGCGGAGTGGGGTCTTCGGTCACCTCGAAACGCAGGTGCTCCCACCCGCGGATCGCGGTCGCCAGCGCAGCCCCCGTGCCGGCCGTGCCGTCCCAGTAGAACTCGGCCCGACGACTGCCCTCGAGAACGGGCTGGTCGCTCCATTCGAAGTTGACGGCGCGCCCGAGGGCGCGACCGACTGCCCACTCGAGGTGGGGGCACAACGCTCGTGGCGCAGAGTGGATGAGAACCACTCCACGCGCCTGCGGTGTCGCCATGATGTTCTCCGTTTCGTCAGGTGCGTCTTCCCCTACGACCTGACTCGGTTCATCGTGGCTTGTTCTGTTGTGCTGTGGTCATTATCACCCGAACGCGGCATGAATGACAACCGTGTCATTCCGGCGTGTCATGAGCGATGCCCCCGACCAGAAGGCGGTCGGGGGCATTGCAGAGACGAGAACTCAGGCCTCGCTCATGACATTGCGCATGGCTTGGCCCTTCGCGGCGTAGTAGGCCGCGCGCGCGGCATCCTTTCGCGCCTGCTCGGCGTAGCCGGCCTCGAGCACGTCCTGCGGGACCTCGACGTTGTCGACGCGGTTCACGCCGTTGTACTTCTCGATGTAGGCGTCGAGTTCGGGCCCCGAGGTCCACGAGGTGATGAGGCAGTATCGCGGCTCGTCGCCGTTGTGCGTGGCCGCGTGCCACAGGCGCTGCGTGTCCACGATCAGCTGCGCGCCGGCCGGCAGCGCGATGCGCACCTCGCCCTCGGGGTCGGTGCGGTTCTCACGCAGGACGAAGTAGCTGGTCGCGTCGTCGGTCAGGTTGAAGAACCCGCGGACGACCCAGCCCGTGCCGTCGGGGTTGAGACGGTTGTTGTCGTCCTGGTGCAGGTTGTAGAGGCACTCCCCGTACGGGGTCGGCTGCAGTTCGATGACGCGGCAGCGACCGACGTTGGCACCGGGCTCCTGCGCGCGACGGGCGAGGTTGGGCGCCTTGGCCACCTGCGAGTCGATCCAGACGCCGTCCTTGTCGGTGCGCGGCGGCTTGTGGTTCCAGAAGCCGTTGCATTCGATCTCTCCGAACGCGCTCGCGAGCGGCGCGAAGCGCGTGTCGCCCGAGGACTTCCAATCGTTGTACTCGATGTCGAGCCATTCCTTGGGGTCGAGCTCTTGGTTGTAGCTGTCGAGGACGACATAGCCGGTCTCTTCGAGAGCGGCGGAGGTGATGTAACCCATGAGGTGGATCAGCCTTTCGTAGGGGGCCAGCACGTTTTAACAGGCCCAACTTAGGCAAGCCTACCTCCGCGGTCTGCGTGATTCCCGGAGGACAAGCGGGAGGGTGGGGTCCTCCGAGTCGCACTGGCGGCGCCGGGCTAAACTCGACGGCGGCGGGGCCGCGACGATTCTTCCGCGGATGCTGCACAGCCGACGAGCAGGAGACGAAGCGACGTGATGGCCACAGCCACGAACATCGATGCGACCGCGGTCAACACCATCGCGTGGCTCTCGGCACCGGACACCACGATCGTCGTCCCCGTCTATCAGCGGCAGTACCGCTGGGATATCGGCGGGTGCGAGCAGCTGCTCGCCGACATCCGGGCCGTCGCCGACTCCGAGTCGCGCACGATGCATTTCATCGGATCGATCCTCTCGTCGGTCGACGCCGATTCCGCCGGCGATACCGCCGACCTCGTGCTGATCGACGGCCAGCAGCGCGTCACGACGCTCATGCTGCTCGTCGCGGCGCTGCACCACACGATCGCCGAGAGCGACCCGGATCTCGCCGCCGAACTCCAGGCGGTGCTCGTGCGCGCCGACGATCCGACCCGCACGAAGCTGCGCCCGCACCGCGCGTGGGCCGGTGTCTTCCAAGACGTCGTCCTGGACCGTCGCTCGACCGACATCGGCGAGCGCGACTCGCGCTTCGACGACAACTACGCCTTCTTCCGCAGCCAGATCAGTCCGGGTGAAGCGCCGAGCATCTGGCGCGGTCTGCAGCGACTCGAGCACGTCGCGATCACTCTCGGGGCCGGCGCGAACGCCCAGCAGATCTTCGCGAGCCTCAATTCGACGGGTGAGCCGCTGCGAGACCACGAGCTCATCCACAACTACGTGCTGATGGGGTTGACGCACGACGAGCAGACCGAGATCGAGCAGGACTACTGGGTGCCGATCGAGCAGAACACCGGCTCGGCGATCGGCGCCTTCTGGCGCCACTACCTCATCATGCTCACGGGTCGTGAGGTCGCCGTCGCCGGTGAGCACGGCGTCTACAGCGCGTTTCGCGAGGAGTTCCCGCGCATCGACGTCGCGACCCTGCGCACGCATGCCGAGCAGTGGCGGGCGCACTCCGAGATCTATCGGACGTTCCTCGACCCCTCGCTCGAGGAAGACCCCGAGGTCTCGCGCCACCTGACCTACATCAACACCTTCGGCCGCATCGCCTATCCCCTGATCCTGCGCGCCTACCGCGAAGCGAGTACGGGACAGGCTGAACGCTCCGACCTGCTGGCAACCCTCGAGCACATGCAGGCGCTCCTGCTGCGTCGCACGATCGTGGGCCTCCCGAACGAACGCCTCGTCGCGCGGCTCTGCCGTGCGCGCGACGAGAGTGCGCAGGCGCTCGTGCACGCCATCGCTCGCATCACGCCCTCGGACGAGCGGGTGCGCGTCGCGCTGAAGTACGGCGATCTTCCTCACGCCCACTATGTCCTCGGCAGAATCGCCGGCATCTCGTCTGCGCACGCACTCGACGTCGAGCATCTCTTCCCGCTGTCCCCCTCGGACGCGTGGACGGGCGACGGCGCCCGCACATGGGCGGAGTACTCCGAAGACGAGCAGAACAGTCACCGCGCCCTCGCGCAGACCCTCGGCAACCTCGCACTGCTCGAGGAGCCGCTCGCGGAGCGCGCACTGGATCGCGACTTCCCGGCCAAGCGCGAGCTCTATCGCGCGAGCGGCATCGACGACACTCGCGCCCTCGCCCACGAGGCATCCTGGGACACCGCTGCGATTACGGCGCGCACCGCGCGGCTCGGCGCCCTGTTCCTCGAGATCTGGGCGCGGCCCGCCTCGGTGCTCATCGACGACGACGGTCTCACGCCGATCCTCGACGCCGTCCGCAGACGCGGCTGGCCGCGCGGCTGGGAGCGCGAGTTCGACTACACCGAGTACCGCGGAGAGCACTGGGAAGTGCACGACGTGAAGTATCTGTTCAACCGCGTCTTCAAGCGGCTGTGGGCCGACTCCCGCGAGAGCGTCATCGCCTTCAGCGCCCGCCGCGGCGGCCCCCTCTATCCGACCCGTTCGTGGAACGGACAGTGGGACCAGCTCGACGACGACACCCACCTGTACATGGGGTGGGATTCGAAGTACATGCTCACAGCGGTGCAGGGCGTCCTCGAGGAGGCGGGCATCGCTCACGAGGTCTTCGTCAAATACTCCTATATCGCTGCCGCGATGTAGCGACCGCGCGTGCGGGTGGTGATTCGGGGGCGAGATAGCTAGCCTGGCTAGCAATCAACCAATGGATCACCATGGATCTTTCGTCACCCTCCGGCCGAGAACGTCACCTTCGCGCGCCTGACGGCCGCACTCCGCCCCCGCTCGTCCTCGTGCTGGGAGCCACCGGCTACATCGGCGGTCGACTCGTGCCCCGCCTCCTCAACGCCGGGTACCGCGTGCGCGTCCTCGCGCGCTCTCGGGAGCGCGCCCTCGCCTTCCCATGGGGCGCCGACGTCGAGGTCATCGAGGGGGCCGCGCAAGACCGCCCGGCCGTCTCGCGCGCGATGCGAGGAGCCGACGTCGCGTTCCACCTCGTGCATTCGCTCGGAGCCGGCCGTGACTTCGAGGAAACCGACCGGGTCATCGCGCGAACGGTCGCCACCGCGGCCGCCGAAGAGGGGGTCGGACAGTTGGTGTACCTGGGCGGCCTGCATCCGGCGGCAGACCTCTCGCCGCACCTTCGCTCGCGGGTCGAGGTGGGCGAGATCCTGCGGGCCAGTGGGGTGCCGACGCTCGTTCTACAGGCGGGAACCGTGATCGGCTCCGGCTCCGCGTCGTTCGAGATGGTGCGCCACCTCACCGACGTGCTGCCGTACATGCCCGCTCCGCGTTGGGTGCGCAACCGAATCCAGCCGATCGCCGTCCGCGACGTGCTGCACTATCTGCTGAGCGCCGCCCGGCTTCCGACCCCCGTGAGCGGCCCGTTCGACACCGGCGGCCCCGACGTCCTGCGCTACGGCCAGATGATGAACGGCTACGCGGTCGAAGCGGGCCTGCCGCAGCGTGCGATCGCCGCGCTGCCGGTGCTCACTCCACGTCTGGCCTCGCACTGGGTGAACCTCGTCACACCTATTCCGCGGGCGCTGGCGCGGCCACTCGTGGAGTCCCTGCAGAACGACTGCGTCATGGCGGACCACCGCATCGACGCGGTCATCCCCCCGCCCGAGGGCGGCTTGACGCCGTATCGTCAGGCCGTGCGCCTGGCGCTGCGGCGGCTGGGTGAGGACGGTGTGGAGACGAGTTGGCAGGATGCGGGAGTCCTGACAGCGCCCGGAGACCTGCTGCCGAGTGACCCCGAATGGGCGGGGCGCACGGCCTACCTCGATGAGCGGTCGGCGACCTCCAGCGCCCCGGTCGACTCCCTGTGGCGGGTCATCTCGGGAATCGGCGGCGCGAACGGCTGGTATTCGAGCCCGGTGCTGTGGGCTTTGCGGGGATGGCTCGACAAGCTCGTCGGCGGCGTCGGACTCGCACGGGGTCGACGCAGCCAGTCTCGTCTGCAGGTCGGCGACGCGCTGGATTTCTGGCGGGTCGAAGCCGTCGAGCACGGTTCGCTGTTGCGCCTGCGGGCCGAGATGAGGGTGCCCGGCGAAGCGTGGCTCGAGATGCGGGCGAGCGCGGAAGACGACGGGTCCCGCTATCGGCAGCGCGCCATCTTCTTTCCCCGCGGCCTGGCCGGCCGGGTGTACTGGCTGGCTGTCCTGCCCTTCCATGGCGTGATCTTCCGGGGCATGGCCAACCACATCACGGCAGCCGCCGAGGCGGACACGACGCCGCGTCGAGGCGCGCGAGAGGGGACGCCGTGAAAATTCTTCCAGAAAGTTCCATTCAGGTGCATCCAAAACTGCTGTTCGAGGAGAAAGCACTTTCATAGGCGGAAATCACCGCCTTCTCATAAGGAGGAAGACAGTGCGAAAGACAGCAGCTGCCGGCGTCACCGTCGGCATCATCGCGGCCCTCGGCCTCGCAAGCCCCGCCACGGCATCCACCGCCGATTCCGCCCAGCTCTCGGTGCTGCACGGCATTCCCGCGACGCCGGTGGACGTCTATGTGAACGGTGAGCTCACGCTCGATGACTTCCAGCCGGGTGATCTCGCCGGGCCGCTCGACCTTCCTGCCGGAGACTACGAGGTCGCCCTCACCGCGCCGGATGCCGCAGACGCCAGCTCACCGGTGCTCGGTCCCGCGACGATCACGCTCGCAGCGGGAGGCAACTACACCGCCGTCGCCCACCTCACCGAGGCCGGTGACCCGGGGCTGAACCTCTTCACGAACGACACCGCCACCACCGCAGCCGGCGAAGGTCGCCTCACGGTCCGCCACGTCGCCGCGGCGCCGGCCGTGGACGTCCTCGCGGGCGGCAGCCCCGTCATCGAAGACCTCTCGAACCCCGATGAGGCCACGCTCAACCTCGCCGCCGGGACCGTGCCCGCAGCCGTCGCGCTCACCGGCACGACGGACCCCGTCATCGGCCCGGCCGACGTGCAGATCCAGGAAGGCGTCCTCACGATCGTCTACGCCTGGGGCAGCGCCGAAGACGGCAACCTCGCACTGGCCTCGCAGACGATCTCGGGTCTGCACTCCACCCCGGACGGCGTGCCGTCGGGTTCGGCCGGCTACCTCGCCGCTCGTGACACCGCGGCGAGCGTCGGCTGGATCGCGGCGATCGGCGCGATCGTGATCGCTGCCGGAGCCGTCGTCACCATGCGCACGCGTCAGCAGGCGGGCCGCTGATGAGCAGGGGCATGTCGCGACCGATCGGCGCGGTGTTCGCTCGCGGACTCCTCGCTGTGACCGCCGCGGCATGCCTCGTCGCATGCACCCCCGTGGGGGCGGGCGACGCGACCCGGTCGCGTCCCCCGAGCGACGACCGTGCGGTCACGTCGTCGCCCGCTCCCACCCCCGCCGTCAGCGTTCCGGTTCGATCCGGGGCGCTGCAGGCTCCCACGCCCCACGTGCAGCCTGAACGGCTGGTCATGGCCGGACTCGGAGTCGACATGCCGATCGTTCCGGTGGGGATCGAAGGGAACGGCCAGATGGAGCTCCCGGTGGATCCCGCTGTCGCCGGCTGGTACCGCTACGGCCCCCACGCCGCCAGCAACGCGGGGAACATCGTCCTGGCAGCCCATGTCGACGCCCCCGACTATCCGATCGGTCCGCTCGCCCGTCTTCGTGACGCCGGCGTCGGAGAACAGGTCGACCTCGTCGCACCCGACGGAACGACACGCAGCTACGTCGTCGAATCCGTCGTCAACTACGACAAGACAGGGCTTCCCACCGCCGAACTCTTCCGCAGAGACGGTGATCCCGCCGTGGTGATCATCACGTGCGGCGGTGCCTACGACAGTGCCACGGGCCGCTACCGCGAGAATGTCGTCGCGGTCGCCCGGGAGGTATGACCCGTGAGCGCCGACGAGGAGATCGTGAACACGCATCCGGATGCCGAAGAGGCCCTCAACACCCGCTTCGTCGCGGGAGATGAGCGCGCACTGGCAGAGCTGTATCGTCGGTGGTCCCCCGTCGTCTTCACGCTCGCGTTGCGGTCGGTCGGGGATCGCGGCGACGCCGAGGACATCACGCAGCGCACATTCGTCTCGGCCTGGACATCACGCGCGTCCTACGATCCGCGCAAGGCGAAGCTGTCGACCTGGCTCGTCGCCATCGCCCGTCGGAGGATCGCGGACACTCTCGAGTCCCGCTCGAAGGTGCGGGCACTCCAACAGGAGATGGAGCGATTCACGCGGCCGGATGACCTCGTGCAGGATCATGATGACCTGTCCGAGCAGATCCTCGTGGCCGATGAACTCCAGCATCTCGAACCCGACGCACAGCAGGTCATGCGTCTGGCATTCTTCGACGACCTCACGCACGACCAGATATCCCGAAGACTGGCGATGCCACTCGGTACCGTGAAGAGCCATATCCGACGCAGCCTGAATCGCCTGCGCGATCGTCTGGAGGTGAACCATGTCGCATCTTGATCCTGAACAGCTCGCGCTCATCGCGCTGGGCGAACCGCTCGAGGACCACGAGCAGACCGAACACCTCGCCTCCTGCCCCGCGTGTGCGGGGGAAGTGTCGGAGATGATCCGAGTCACGGCGATCGCGCGCTCCACGATCGACGACGGCGACCTCGAGGCTCCGCCCGAGCGGGTGTGGGCGAGAATCGCCGACGAGCTTCTGCTGGAACGACCCGCGCCGACCGCGACTCCCCCGCTCAGCGATATCGCTCCTGCCCAGCCGGATGCCGCGGCTTCCCCGCCGCGTCGACCGCGAAGAGCCGGCTGGCGGACCGCCTGGGTCCTGGCGGCATCCCTCGCGGGAATCGCCGTGGTGGGAGCCGGCACCTGGGGTGTGGTCAACGTGCGTATGGCACCGACATCGATCGCGACCGCCGCCCTCGACCCCTTCCCGGACCACCCGGATTCGGTCGGGTCGGCCGCGGTCGAGCGGGATCGTGACGGTGCACGGTTCCTCACCGTGAGCCTCGATCGAGCCGACGAGCCGGATTCGTATCGCGAAGTGTGGCTGATCCGCAACGACGGTCAGGCACTCGTGAGCCTCGGCGTGCTGACCGGCGAGACTGGTCGCTTCGACATCCCGAGCGGGATCGACCTGGCCGACTACGACCTCGTCGACATCTCGTTCGAGCCCCTCGACGGGGATCCCGCGCACTCGGGCGACTCGATCGTGCGGGGCCAGTTGACGTTCGCGTAGTTCCCCGGGAACGACGGGAGGGCCGCCCGGTGGGCGGCCCTTGCGTCGCAAGCGGGTGGGACTCGCGTCCTCGCTCGCACGGCGAGAGTCTTCGACTCACCTGGCCGTTCGTACAGCGAGGAGCGACCGTGCCTCGTCCGGAGTGAGCGGCGGCCGCTGAGCGAGCACTGCGAGATCGCGCGCCCGCTCTACCAGCTCAGCGTTGTCCCGGACCGGTCGGTGGCGCGCGAAAGTCAGCGTGTCCTCCATGCCGACACGGAGATTGCCGCCGAGTGCCAAGGATGCCAGTGCGACGGGGAGGGTGGAGCGCCCGATGCCCGTCGCGCTCCAGCTCGTGACCTCCTCCGGGAACATGTCCACCGCGGTCTGCACGATCCGCGGCAAGCCGGGAGCTGCACCGGGCACTCCCAGGACGAGGTCGCAATGCACCTTGCCTCCGAAGGGCAGGCCCTCAGCGTCGATCAGCCGGCGCAGGGTGGCGATATGGCCGAGTTCGAAGATCTCGAATTCGGGGACGACCTCCTGACGCTTCGCCTCCTGGAACAGCTCGACGATGAATCCCCAGGGGTTCGAGAAGACGCCGTCGCCGAAGTTCACCGTCCCGAGCGTGATCGAGCACGATTCAGGGCGCGCTTCGAGCACACCCAGTCGCTCCTCGAAGGGGTCGGTGATGCTGCCGCCGGTCGAAAGCTGCACGACGAGTGATGACGCTTCTCGCACCGCCGCGACCGTCTCCGTGATGCGCGCGAGATCGAGCGTCGGTGCGCCCGACTCATCGCGTACGTGGATGTGGATCATCGCCGCGCCGACAGCCTCGCATTCCTCGGCCGCGCGCGCGATCTCAGTGGGCGTTGCCGGAAGGTGCGGAACGTCCGCTTTGTCGATCTCGCCGCCCGTGATCGCCGCCGTGATCAGAGTCTTCTGGTTCGTCATCGGTCAGGCCTTCTCACGCACGGGGATCACGACGGTCCCGTTCGCGGTGGCCGCCACGATCGGCTCTTCCAGGAGCGTGGAGCGATCCGAGTCGCGGTTCTCCCGCCGCGCGAGCACGCGGACCTCGAATGCGAGATCACGGCTGCGCGTGCCCACCCGTGTGATGCGTGCCGAGACCTCGACAAGATCACCCGCGAACAGTGCAGCGCCGAACTGGACACCGCTGTAGGACGCGAAGAGGCCTTCCGTCCCGTCGTGACGGATGCACACTTCCGTGGCGACATCGCTGAAACAGGTCATGATGTAGCCGCCGGAAATCACCCCTCCGCCGTAGTGGGCGGCGGAATCGGGGACGTAGTGCTTCTGAGTGACGGCGAGGGTCATGTCTTCCTTCGGATCTGCGATTCGTTCAGAGCGCCGTTCCATATCGCGGCCTGTCGGTGCTGTGGTGCCCCCGCGGTAGGGCTGGGGTGCGCGACGCTTCTGCGCCTGGATCCCGACGAGCGCCGCACGGCGATACGCGATGAGGGGCGCGCCGCTCAACGCCATGGCGTCCACCGTGAGCGGAACGACGGCGGCGAGAGACGGATCGTCCAGCGCGGGTTGCGTGCTCGCGACCGCCTGGACGAGCTCGCGGATCGTGTTGCCGTACTTGCCGTAGTTGTCCTCGATGCTCTCGGCGTTGGAAGCCTCCACGCCGAACGGACCCAGCAGGGCCCAGCGGGGACCGAGTCCGTCGCGTATGACCGCATCGATGTCGTGCAGCGAGGCGACGCCATCCTGCAGAAGACGCAGTGCCTCGCCGAACAATGCGTACTGCAGTCGGTTGGCGAGGAAGCCGGGTTCTTCCTTCTCGCACACCACCGCCGTCATCTCGAGGGAGGCGAACACTTCCCGTGCAGCTTCGAGCGCGGTCGATGACAGAGTGGGATGCGTCACCAGCTCCACGACCGGCAGCAGATGCGGCGGATTCAGCGGATGCGCGACGAGAGCGCGCTCGGCGATGGCGAGTCCCCCGAACAGCGCACTGGGCAGCAGCGCGGACGTGCTGGAGGCGACGACGGCGTTCGAGGGAACGAGGTCTGCCAGTTCCGCGTAGAAGGCCCGTTTCAGATCGAGGCGCTCGGGAAGATTCTCAAGGACCAGACTCGCACCGCTCGTGGCCTCTGCCAGCGACGGGGAAACCTGCAGCAGCGAGACACGCTCGCCGGCGCGGGCACCGGTCACGGCTTCGAGCTCGGCGAGCATCGGCGCCATCTCCCGCGGAGCGCTCTCCCGGCGGGACTCGCTCGTGTCGAAGACACGGACGTCCCATCCGTAGAACGCGAATCGAGTGGCCCAGCTCAGGCCGATCGTGCCCGCGCCGACGATCGCGACGGACCGAGATTCGCCGGCACTCATCGAGCCGCTCCTTCCGTGGCGGGTTCGCGCACGAGCACATGAGCCTCAGCCGGGTCGAACCGAACCCGGAAGCGGTCGCCCTCGGAAGGCAGCAGCCCTGCGGCCACCGCGCCGTCCACGAGGATCGTCTGGCCCGTCGTGGTGGTCCCGCGTACCCGGTAATGGGTGCCGAGGAACAAGGTCTCGCTCACCAGGATGTCGAACGAGCCGGGACCTTCCGTGAGGGCGGCGGTGATCTTCTCCGGACGGATCAGGACGCTGATCGGATCGCCGACGTCCAACCGCGGCGTGCGCCGAGAGTCGAGCTCGAACGTCGCGAAATCGGTGCGCGCGCGGAGGGTGTGCCCGTCGACGTGGTCGACGACGGCATCGAGCATGTTCGACTCGCCGATGAAGCTCGCCACGAAGGGTGTCGCCGGGCGCGAGTACATGACTTCGGGGGTGCCGACTTGCTCGATGCGGCCCTCGTTGAAGACCGCGATTCGATCCGAGAGAGCGAGCGCCTCGTCCTGATCATGCGTGACGTAGACGAAAGTGATCCCGAGCTCGCGGTGCAGGCGTCGAATCTCGACCTGGAGACGCTCGCGCAGTCGCTTGTCCAGAGCGCCGAGGGGTTCGTCCATCAGGAGGACACGCGGCGAGAACACGATGGCGCGCGCGAACGCGACACGCTGCTGTTGCCCGCCGGACAGCTCCTTCGGATAGCGCGCACCGAGGTGGTCGAGGCCGACGAGTTCGAGGACGGCGGCGACCTTCTTCGCGACCTCATCCTTCGCAGCGCGGCGTGCGCGCAACGGAAAGGCGATGTTGTCGAACACGGTCATGGTGGGAAACAGCGCGTAATTCTGGAACACGACACCGAGGTCGCGCTTGTGCGGCGCGAGCTTCAGGATCCCGCTTCCGTCCATGTCGATCGTGCCGCTGTCCGGTGAGATGAATCCCGCGATCATGCTGAGGGTCGTGGTCTTGCCCGACCCCGACGGGCCGAGGAACGTGATGAACTCGCCGGGCTGGATCGACAGCGAGACATCGCTGGCGGCAGCGAAGTCTCCGTAGTGCTTCGACAGGCCGACGAGGTCGAGTGAGGCCCCGGTCGTCTTCAGAACAGTAGTCACTTCTTCTTCCTCCAGGGAACGAACGTCGCGCCGATCACGAGCGCGGTGGCCAGAATGAGCAGCGTGGCGACGGCGGCCATCGTGGGGTCCACCTCGTTGACGACGCTGGCGTACATGGTCGCCGGAAGAGTCCGCGCCGTCGGACCCTGCAGGAACAGCGCGATGACCGTTTCGTCGAACGACGTGACGAAGGCGAAGAGTCCGCCCGCGATGACGCCGCCGGCGATTCCGGGCAGAGTGATCTTCAGGAAGACGCGCAGGGGTGAGGCTCCGAGGCTGGAAGCTGCGCGCTCCAGGTTCTGATCGAAGCCGCTGATGGCGGCACTGCTGGTCACCACGACGAACGGGACAGCGAGCACGGTGTGTGCCAGCACGAAGCCGGCGACCGATCCCGTGAGCTTCCAGTTGAGGAAGAGCGAGAACATTCCGACGGCGAGGGCCATCACCGGCACGATCATCGGCGCGATGACGATTCCGTAGATCGCCGTGGTGAACGGGAATCCCCCGCGGGCGAGCGCGAACGCCGCGGGGACTCCGAGCAGCAGCGAGAGCAGCGCGACGAGCAGGGATACCTGCAGGCTCGTCATGATCGAGTCGATCCAGATCGGCCGGGCGAAGAGGTTCTCGTACCACTGGAGCGACCAGGAGTCGGGAGGGAACGCGAGAGACTTCTTCCCGGTGAAGCTCAGCGGGATCAGAACGAGCGACGGCGCGACGAGGAAGACCGCGACAAGGGCCGTCAGGACGCGGGTGAGGACGATATGGGCCTTCATTTGCCGGCTCCCTTCGGCGTCGTCGTGCTGGCATATGCCTGGATCGGGTTCACGAATCGCGACGCGACGAGCAGGATGAGCAGCGTACTGAGAAGGAGCACGGCGGCCATCGTGCCGCCCATCCCGAAGTTCAGGAGCCTGTTCGTCTGCTGCTGGATCAGTTGCGAGAGGAGGATGTTCTGCGTCGACCCCAGCAGCTGCGGCGTGACGAAGAAGCCCAGGCTCAGGACGAACACGATGAGGCTTCCGGCTGCGATCCCCGGTGCGGCCAGGGGAAGGTAGACCTTGCGGAAGGCCGAGATGGGCCGAGCGCCGAGGCTGATGGCGGCGGTCACGTAGCGGCGGTCGATGTTGCTGAGCGTTGAGAAGAGCGGCAGAACCAGGAACGGCAGGAGAACCTGCACCATGCCGATGACGACACCGGTGTTGTTCCGGATGAGCGGGATGGGCCCCAGCCCGACGAGTTCGAGAAGCGAATTCACGACCCCTGTGTCCTGCAAGAGGATCACCCACGCATAGCTGCGCACCATCAGGCTGGTCCAGAAAGGCAGCAGGACGAGAGCGATGAGCACCTTGCGCCAGTTCGGTGTTGCGATGCTCATCGTGTACGCGTAGGGGAACGCGAGCAGCAAGCAGACCGCCGTGACGAGAAGCGACATGCCCACGGTCCGCAGCAGAACTCCGACGTACGCCGGCGTGGAGAAGAACTCGGCATAGTTGCTGAGTCCGCCGTCGCCCTCGCGAACGCTCATCGACAGTACTTCGACCAAGGGGATGAGGAAGAAGACGGCCAGGAAGATCAGCAGAGGCAGGAGCGCCAGGTAGTACCGGTATCTGTACAGGTGGTGCAGCACGTCAGTCCTTCTGAGGTGTGGTGCGGACCAGGCCGTTGAGGGCGATCCGGACGTGGTCGGCCGCAACCTCCTGGATCGAGCGAGCGCCGTCCGGTCGGAACCAGCCGGACACGCCGGTGCACATGGTGATGATCGCCTTCGCCGCAATCGACTCGTCGATGTCGGTGAACTCTCCCGCGTCGGCGCCCGCAGTGATCAGGCCGCGGAACAGCAGCTCGTACCGGTCGCGCTTCTCGACGATCGCCGCGCGGTTCTCCGGCATCAGTGAGCGCAGCTCCGTGTCGGCGATGAACGCCTCCGGCTGGCGCTCGGCGTGGCAGAGGATGTGCGTCGTGATCGCCCGCCGGAGAACATCCGTCGCTGTCTCACGGGCAGCGGCCCCTGAATCGGGACTCGCCTCGTGCAGCGCGCTGCCGACTTGCTCGGAGAGGAAATCCAGAAAGCTCGACATGATCTCGAGCAGGATCTCCTGCTTGCTCGGGTAGTAGTAGTAGATCCCCGCCACCTGGATCTTCAGCTCGGAGCTGATGCTCCGAATGCTGGTGCCGTGGTAGCCCAGGAGCGCGAACTGGCGTACCGCCTCGGCGTAGATCCGGCTCTTCGTGTCCGTTGACATGTCCGATCAGCCGATGCGCCAAGCGTCCCAGAGCTTCTGGGTCGCCTCGTAGTTGTCCGCCCACCAGGAGAAGTCCACCGAGACCTGCGTCTCCTGGATGGCCGGCGCAGACGGCAGGAAGGCCATGCCCAGCTCATCGAGCTGCGGAGAAGCATCCGCGTTCGTGGGAGCGTAAGGGATCAGTTCTGCGATGGCGGTCTGGGCCTGTGCGGAGGTGGCGAAGGCGATGAACTCCATCGCCGCGGTGACGTTGTCGGACCCCTTCGGAACCATCCACGCGTTGGGGACGAAGAGGTTCTGATCCCAGACCGCGGCGAACGGGGCGCCGTTCTGAATCGCGTCGTAGGCGCGGCCGCTCCATGCCCAGAGCATCGAGACCTCTTGGGATGCCATCAGCTGCTGGGACTGGGCGCCCGAGTCCCAGAAGACGATGTCGTCCTTGATCGTGTCCCACTTCGCGATGGCACGATCGACGTCGAGAGGATAGAGGTCCTCCGGCGCGACACCGTCGGCGAGAAGAGCGATTTCGAGGTTGCCGGCATAGACGTCACTCCACAGTGCGCGCTTTCCGGGGAAGTTCTCCGTGTCGAACAGGTCCGCCCACCCCTGCGGGGCACTGTCGTAGGCGGTCTCGTCGTAGAGCAGGACGTCGGCGACGCCGATGGATGGCACAGAGCACTCGGAGACGAATGCAGCCGGCATCGCCGAGGTGTCTACGATCTCGGTGTCGATCGGCTCCAAGAGGGTGCCGCATTCCTGGATGGCGAAGAACGGATCGCCCTCAACGACATCCCAGGACACCTGTCCTGCTTCCACCATCGAGCGCAGCTTCGCGTAATCGGTCGGGCCGTCGCTGATGACGCGGGTGCCCGTCTCGGCCGTGAACGGCTCCGAGTAGGCGACCTCGCCGCCTTCTTGCAGTGCGCCGCCGAAGGAGACGAACGTGAGCTGCCCCTCGGACGCGCCGCCCGAAGAACTGCTGCAGCCCACTGCGAGCAGCGCCAGCACGGAGATCGCGACCCCGATTGTCGTACGCGAAGCTTTACCTGTCACCGAAGATCTCCCTTGACTCGTTGATGACCACTCAGATTTGAACGAGCGTTCAATCAAAGTATAGACGGCGCAGTTTCCCGCGTGTCAAGCGGTGCTTCGGCGGGGTCGCGTTTCGCATGCCGGGTGTCGCGGGTTCGGACGAGTCCCGCCGGCGACAGGGAGACGCGCTGGGGCTTCGCCGGGAAGGCGGAGACGGCGTCATCGGGCCGCGTGCGCCGATGTCCGGGCGACGAAAAGGGATGAGCCGCGAAACGGCGGCTCATCCCTCGTTTGTGGGGCGGGTGGGACTTGAACCCACGATCGTCGGGTTATGAGCCCGCTGCCTTGACCAGCTTGGCCACCGCCCCCTGACGAGCATCGAGCCTACCGGCATCGCTCACGCGTCCGCGTAAGAAGCCTGCATTCGCGCACGACGGAAACACACGCGGATACCGGTTTCGTGCACGCGCGCCCCGCGATCGCCCCGGTGTCAGACGAGCGGGTCCTCACCGGCACCGGATTTGGGCGTGCCCGTGCTGCCGCGTCGGAAGGGCAGCTCCTGGCTGTCGTTGATGATCTGAGGATGATTGCGCGCGAGCGTGATGACGCCGTAGATCGCGATCGCCCCTGCAACGGCGAACCCGATGAACGCGCCTACGGGTGCGGTCGCGGCCTCCTGCAGAATGATCAGGCCGATGAGCACCGCGACGATGGGATCGATCACGGTGAGACCCGCGATGACGAGATCGGGAGGGCCGACCGAGTATGCCGTCTGTACGAAGTAGGCACCCGCGGCGGTCGCGGCGATGAGCGCGACGAGGCACAGCAGTGTGAGCCACTCGAAGTCGCCGGCTTGCACCCGCTTGATGACCACCTTGGCGAGGGTGGCCACGAACCCGTAGATCACGCCGGAAGCGACGATGTAGAACAGTGCCTGTCCGCGCTTGCGCAACCACGCCCACAGCACGCCGAAGATGACGATCACGACGCCGAGGAGGCCGAGGATCGTCACGAGCTCGCCTTCGTCGATCTCCTGCTCGGTCGCGACGAAGGCGGCGATCGTGACGAAGATGAAGATTCCCCCGACGCACGCGATGATCGAGCGGATCGACTGGCGGGTGGGCTTGTGCCCGCTGACGCGAGCGTTCAGCAGCGTCGTGATCACGAGCGAGATCGCCCCGAGAGGCTGCACGAGGATGAGCGGAGCGAACGCCAGTGCCCCGAGCTGGCAGAGGATCGCCGCGCCCAGCATCGCCGAGCCGAACACCCAGGACGGTCTCTTCAGCAGGCTTGCGAGCTGCCTGCCCGACAGGCCGCCGCTTCCGGACGACCCGGTGAGACGCTCGACCTTCACGACGCCGCGGTGCTGATACTGCGCTCCGAACGACATGAAGACGGCGCCGAGCAGGGCGAGCGGGATTCCGATCAGGATCGCCGGGTCACGAAAGACACCGAGGAGTTCGTCGGTGACGTCGCCGATCATCCCGTCCATCAGAATCACCCCTCGACACTAGCCGCCGCCGTCGCTCGATAGGCTCAAGGCGTGGCTGTTCTCCCGATTCGCATCATGGGCGATCTCGTCCTGCACTCCCCCGCCGCCCCCGTCGCCGACATCACCGACGAGATCCGCACCCTCGTCGCGGACATGTACGAAACGATGGATGCCGCACCCGGTGTGGGGCTGGCCGCTCCGCAGGTGGGCGTGGCGCTGCGCATCTTCACCTACAACTACGAAGACGACGAGGGTCTCCCCTGGCGCGGCGTGATCATCAACCCCGATCTGTGGATCCGTCCTCCGCTGCCCGGGCACCCCGATCCCGACGAGGAATCCGAAGGCTGCCTGTCTTTCCCGGGTGAACGGTTTCCGCTGCGCCGCTCCGACGCCGTTCTCGTGACGGGCACGGATCTCGAGGGCGAGCCCGTCCGCATCGAGGTCGACGGCTGGCGAGCCCGTATCGTGCAGCACGAGTTCGACCACCTCGACGGTGTCCTCTACATCGATCGACTCGACGACGGCGATTGGAAGACCGTGCAGAAGATCGCCCGCAAGCGCGGGTGGGGCCGTCCGGGTCAGGCATGGACGCCCGGGATCGACGACCTCGAGGGGTGAACACCAGACCCGGCACCCGGGAAAAAGGTAAGACCCGGGGTGGAAGCCCGGGTCTTGGTGAGGTTCCGCGTAGATAGCGCGAAGGTCCTCGCTCCCCGGCTTGGACTCGAACCAAGAACCTATCGGTTAACAGCCGATTGCTCTGCCAATTGAGCTACCGAGGAAGAGCCCCGCTTTCGCGAGGCACTTCCGATAGCTTACCAAAACTCCGGGCCCGATTCTGACATCAGGTGGCGATCAATCGCCGATCGGATTCGATGCCCGGCGTCCACAGCAGATCGTCCGGGCTCGGTCCGTATGCGACGGGGTGACCCGAGTGCAGCACGAGCACATCGGCACGCAGTTCCGTCGCGACATCCGGTTCGTTCGTCACGACGAGCGTGGACATGCCGTACTCGTCACGACGGCGCATGATGGCCTCGCGCGCCGCGACGCGCACCTCGACGTCCATATTGGCGAACGGCTCGTCGGCCAGCAGCACCTTGGGCTGCAGCACGAGGGCGCGCGCGAACGCCACGCGCTGGCGCATTCCGGCGCTGAGCTCATAGGGGTACTTGCCGGCGGCTCCGAGCGGGAGCATGAGTTCGTCCAGCAGCGCGGCGACCCGCACGGCGAGGGCGCGCTGGTTGATGTGCCGGTCACGGCTCGTGATCGGCTCGCCGATCACCTCGGCGACCGTGTGGCGGGCGGGCAGCCCCGCGCCGGCTGACTGCGGCAGATATCCCGTCATGTAGTCGAGCAGCCGCTGCGAACGACCGGGGCGACGAACCGAGATGCCGTCGATCCAGGCGTCGCCCCCGACGATCGCCAATCCCGTTGCGGAATCGACGGCCAGCACTCCGAGCACACTGGACTTGCCCGAGCCGGTCGGCCCCATGAGCGCGAGAGTGCTGCCGTGCTGCAGAGTGAACGAGACCCCGTCGACGAGCCGCTCCGAGCCGAGTCGGCCTGCCTGGGCGATCGAGAGATCGCCGGCCCTGATGGCGACGTCGGCTTCTCGGTGGGAGCTCATGACGCCATCTTGCCCGCTGCGCGCGCGAGCGGCCAGCGGACACGACTGAGAGGTCAGGACTCCTCTGCGAGCCGGCGGCGCTCCGCATCGATCTCGCGCAGTCGCAGCCGGATCACCCGACCGGCCTCGGAGTCCGGCGGCACACGCTGGATCGCGCCGAGCTGCTCGCTCTTCTCCGACTCCAGCGCGCGGCCGATGAGGCGACGCGCGAGGTCGGCGGCCGAGGCGACGGCCACGTCGTCGTCGAGCGCGGGAAAGTCGGCGGCGAGAAGCTCGGCCCCGAGTGAGCGATACGGCTCGCGCACGGCGGCGACGGCTTCGGCAGCCCATCCGATCCGCTGTCGATCCGGTGCCGACGCGATCGCCTGCCGCACCGCATCCAGCGCCGGATGCCGGAACTCCAGCGCCGTCGCCCGTGCGACGAGCGCTTCGTCGAGGCGGTGGCCGAACTGCAGGAAGCCCATCAGCGCGTCGCGTTCGAGCGTGACGTCCTTCACACGCGGGAGCGAGGCGATCGTCACGCGCTCGACGGGCGGCTCGGCGTCGGGTCGGCCACCCGCGCGCGTCGCGACCTGTTCCTCGCCGCGTCGTGCGCTCCGACCCGCGCGTTCCACCTCACGGCGCACGTCTTCCGTGTCCATCCCCAGGCGCCGCGCGAGCACGCGGATGTACTCCGGTTGCAGCAGCGCGTCGCGCAGGTCCGCCACGACCGGTGCGGCGGCGCGCAGTGCTCCGACGCGACCTTCGACGGCGGCGAGATCGAAGCCGCCGATGCGCTGGTCCAGCACGAACTCGACCATGGGCGTCTTGCGCTCGATGAGGGCGCGCACCGCACCGTCACCGCGCTCGAGGCGCAGATCGCACGGATCGAGCCCTTCCGGTCCGGTCGCGACGTAGGTCTGCGCGTTGAAGCGCTTCGCGTCGGCGAAGGCGCGCAGCGCCGCCTTCTGGCCGGCGGCATCCGGATCGAACGTGAAGACGACTTCGCCGGCGGTCGAATCGTCGCCCATGACGCGGCGCAGCACCGTGATGTGGTCGGTGCCGAACGCCGTGCCGCACGTGGCGACCGCGGTCGTGATGCCGGCGAGGTGGCATGCCATGACGTCCGTGTAGCCCTCGACCACGACGACACGGTGCTGGCGCGAGATGTCGCGCTTGGCGAGGTCGAGACCGTAGAGCACCTGCGCCTTCTTGTAGATCGTCGTCTCGGGGGTGTTGAGGTACTTGGGCCCCTTGTCGTCGTCGAACAGTCGCCGCGCCCCGAAGCCGATGACCTGCCCCGTCACGTCGCGAATGGGCCACACCAAGCGCCCGCGGAATCGGTCGTAGACACCGCGCTGTCCTTGCGAGACGAGGCCCGCTTGGCTCAGGATCTCGTCGGTGTACCCCTGGGGTCGCAGCGCCGCGATGACGCCTGACCAGCCCCGTGGCGCGTAGCCCACCCCGAAATGCGCCGCCGCTCCCGCGTCGAAGCCCCGCTCTCCGAGGAACCGGCGTGCGGTCTCGGCCTCGGGCGTCATGAGCTGCTCGCGGAAGAACTCGGCCGCCGCGGCATTGGCGGCATACAGGCGTGCGCGGCCACTCGTCTCGGGGGCGGCACCGCCGTCTTCGTAGTGCAGGGTGAAGCCGATGCGCCCCGCGAGCCGCTCGACGGCCTCTTGGAACGACACATGGTCCATGGCGCGCAGGAACGAGTAGACGTCGCCCGACTCGCCGCATCCGAAGCAGTGGTAGAAGCCCGCCTGCGGGCGCACGTTGAAGCTGGGGCTGCGCTCGTCGTGGAAGGGGCAGAGCCCCTTCATCGCCCCCACGCCCGCGTTCTTGAGGGCGACGCGTTCTCCGATGATGTCGGCGATGTTGGTGCGGGCCTTGACCTCGTCGACGTCGGCTTGACGGATGCGTCCCGCCATCAGGTCGCCTCGGCGCGCGTCGACGGCGCGTTCGCACCGGGCGCCCACACTCCGATGGATGCCGCATCGACGTCTCCGACGAGACGCCCATGCCAGGCGATCGCGAGCTGGTCGGTGAGGCTCGCGACCTGGTCGACGACGACCCGTCGCCGGGCGGCATCCGTGTCGCAGGCGGCGAAGTCGGCCGCGTGCAGGGCGTCGAGCGCGTCCGGCGAATCCCACAGCGCCGTCGCCAGCCGCTTCAGCACGCGCCGCTGCTCTCGGTAGAGCTCCTTGCGCCCCTCGATCGACACGACCGCGGTGCCGATGATGCCCTTGAGCACCGCCATCTCGGCCTCGACGACGGGGGGAACGATGACGTGCGCACGGTAGCGGGTCAGGGCGCTGGCCGAGTACGCGTCGCGCGTCGCCGCCGTCGCGGCGCGCGCGAACCGGCCGATGAGGTCGGAGGTGAGGTTCTTCAGCCGGGCCAGGTCGCCGCGCGTGCCGTCGAACGACGTGATCCACTCCGGCATCCGCATGAGTCGGTACAGCGCGTCCGCGAGCGCATCGCGGGGAAAGTCGAAGCCCACCCACGCCTGGATGCCGTTCAGCAGCGCCTCGTGCTGCGTGGCATCGGCGAGCCAGTCGGGGCGGAGGTATCCGTTGACGATGGCGTCCTCGAAGTCGTGCACCGAGTAGGCGATGTCGTCGGAGAGGTCCATGACCTCGGCCTCGATGCAGCGCACGCGGCCGGGGGCGTCGGCGCGCATCCAGTGGAAGACGGGCTCGTCGTCGGGATACACGCCGAACTTCAGCCGGCCGCCGGGATCGGGCAGGGGGTGCGCGGCCGTCCACGGGTACTTGCACGTCGCGTCGAGACTGGCACGCGTCAGGTTGAGGCCGAACGTCGTTCCGTCGGCGTCGATCGTCTTCGGCTCGAGACGCGTCAGGATGCGCAGTGTCTGCGCGTTGCCCTCGAAGCCGCCGATGTCCTCTGCCCAGTCGTTGAGCGCGCGTTCGCCGTTGTGTCCGAACGGCGGATGCCCGAGGTCATGGCTGAGACACGCGGTGTCGACGACGTCGGGCGACAGCTGCAGCGCCGTCGCGAGCTCGCGCCCGACCTGCGCGACCTCGAGCGAATGCGTCAGCCGGTTGCGCGCGAAGTCGGCCGGGCTCGCGGGACTCAGCACCTGCGTCTTGGCCGCGAGCCGTCGCAGGGCCGCGGAATGCAGCACGCGGGCACGATCGCGCGCGAAATCGTCGCGCAGCGACCGGTGGCGTTCGGTGAAGAGGCGTTCGGCGTCGCGGTCGTCGTACCCCAGCGGTCGCGCGAGAGGCTCGACCGGGGTCCGTTCACCCGCCACTGTGGTCGAGCTCCGCTTCGGCGAGGGCGCTGGTCGCAGCCGAGCCGAGCTCGCGCGAGTCGAGCCAGCCCTGGGGCAGCGCGGGTCGCTTGGGCGAACCGGCGCGACCGCGCTGACCCTCGGCCCCCGCGCCGGGGTACGGTGCGGTCAGGTCGAGCGTGGCCAGCAGGTCGTCGATCTCGGCGAGCGTCGAGGCGGCTGCGAGCGCCGCCCGGGTCTCACCGCCGACGGGGTAGCCCTTGAAATACCACGCGACGTGCTTGCGCATGTCGCGGCAGCCTCGGCCTTCGTCATCGAAGAAGTCGACGAGCAGTTCGGCGTGACGGCGGAAGGCGCGCGCGACGAACGCGAGCGTCGCATCGACCGGGTCACCCGCCGCGGCATCGGGGGTGCCGAGCGTGCGCGCGAGGTCTCCGAACAGCCACGGCCGCCCGAGGCAGCCGCGTCCGACGACAACCCCGTCGCATCCGGTCTCGACCATCATGCGCGCCGCGTCGTCGGCCGACCAGATGTCGCCGTTGCCGAGCACCGGCACGCTCGTGACGGCCTGCTTGAGCGCCGCGATGGCCGACCAGTCGGCCTGACCCGAGTAGAACTCCGACGCCGTCCGCGCGTGCAGGGCGACGGCAGCGACACCCGCGTCTTCGGCGATGCGGCCCGCGTCGAGATACGTCAGGTGATCGGCGTCGATGCCCTTGCGCATCTTGACCGTCAACGGCACATCGCCCGCGGCGCGCACGGCGCGCGTAACGATGTCGCGGAACAGGCCGAGCTTCCACGGGAGAGCCGCTCCCCCGCCCCTGCGGGTGACCTTGGGCACGGGGCATCCGAAGTTCAGGTCGATGTGGTCGGCCCGGTCTTCGTCGACGAGCAGGCGCACGGCGGCTTCGGTCGTCGCGGGGTCCACACCGTAGAGCTGGATCGAGCGCGGCGTCTCCGACTCGTGGTGCGTGATGAGGCGCATCGTCACGGCGTTGCGCTCGACGAGCGCTCGCGTCGTGATCATCTCGCTGACGTACAGCCCCGCACCGTACTCGCGGCACAGGCGCCGGAAGGCGGTGTTGGTGATCCCCGCCATGGGCGCGAGCACGACGGGCGCATCGAGCTCGATGGGCCCGATGCGCAGCGTCCGTGCGGGAGCGAGGGCAGTCGTCACGTCGACCATTCTCCCATCCCTTTCGATCCCGCTGCTCGGTCAGGCTCTAGCCTGGGGATATGACCGATGAGACCACGCCTGACCTGCGCGACATCCCCTTCCAGACCGCCGACGGCGGCACCTCGACGCTCGCGGAGTACGAGGGAGACGTCGTCATGGTCGTCAACGTCGCATCGAAGTGCGGGCTGACCCCGCAGTACGCGCAGCTCGAGCAGCTGCAGAAGGCCTACGGCGACCGAGGGTTCACCGTCGTCGGCTTTCCGTGCAACCAGTTCATGGGGCAGGAAACGGGGTCGATGGACGAGATCCTCGACTACTGCGCGACCACGTGGGGCGTCACATTCCCCGTGCACGACAAGGTGAAGGTGAACGGCAAGAATGCCGCACCCCTCTACCAGGCGCTCAAAGCGGCGCGCGACCTCGAGGGCAAGAAGGGGCGCATCGCCTGGAACTTCGAGAAGTTCGTCATCACGCCCTCGGGCGACGTGCACCGGTTCCGCCCGACCACGAAGCCCGACGACCCGGCCGTCGTGGCCGTGATCGAAGAGAACCTGCCGCGCTGATCAGGCGCCCGCGACGGGTGCGCCGCCGCGGGACTCGGTCCACACCTGGCGGACGATCTGGCTGAACGCCTCGGCCGGCTGCGCCCCCGATATGCCGTACTTGCCGTCGATGACGAAGAAGGGCACGCCGGTGATGCCGTAGGCGGCAGCCTGAGCCTTGTCGGCCCGCACGGCCTCGGCGAACCGTTCCGACTCGAGCGCCTCGCGGGCGGCATCCGCGTCGAGACCCGCATCGGCGGCGAGCGAGACGAGCTCGTCCTCGCGCCCCACGTGCCGGCCCTCGGTGAAGTACGCGGCCATCAGCCGTTCGGCGAGCTCGGGCTGACGGCCCTGCTCCTTGGCGAAGTGCAGCAGTTCGTGCGCCTTGAGCGTATTGGTGTGCTGGAGCAGGTCGAAGCGGTACTCGAGTCCGACCTCGGAGGCCACACCGGTCACGCGATCGAGCATCTGACGCACCTGGTCGGCCGGCATCCCCTTGTGATTCGCGAGGAAGTCGACCTCGTCACCGTCGAAGTCGACGGGGGTGTCGGGCGAGAGCTCGTACGAGTGGAAGGTCACCTCGACTCGCGGCGCGTCGTCGTCGGCGGCGGTCGCCGCGAGACCGTTCTCGAGGTTGCGTTTTCCGATGTAGCACCAGGGGCACGCGATGTCGGACCAGACGTCGATCTTGATGGATTCACTCACAGCACGGTGCAACGGCGCCCGTGCGGCGTCTATTCCGGCGAATGCTTCTGGGAATCTCGCGGGGTGTCGACGGCGCCACCGAAGCGACGGTCGCGGTCGAGATACAGGCCGATCGCCTGCCACAGGTCGGTGCGCGAGAAATCGGGCCACAGTGTGTCGAGGAACACGAACTCCGCGTACGCGGACTCCCACAGCAGGAAGTTCGACGTGCGCTGCTCGCCGCTCGAGCGGATGAAGAGATCGACGTCCGGCATATCCGGCTGATAGAGACGGCTGCGGATCAGACGTTCGGTGACGGCTGACGGACGCAGGCGCCCCGCATCGACGTCCTGCGCGATCGATCGCATCGCGTCGACGAGCTCGATCCTCCCGCCGTAGTTGACGCACATCGTGAGGGTGAGCACGTCGTTGTCGCGGGTGAGCTGCTCGGCGAACTGCAGCTCCTTGATGACCGAGCCCCACAGGCGCGGCTTGCGGCCCGCCCACCGTACGCGCACCCCCCACTCGTTGAGCTGGTCGCGGCGTCGGTGCAGCACATCGCGATTGAACCCCATGAGAAAGCGCACCTCGTCGGGCGAGCGCGACCAGTTCTCGGTCGAGAAGGCGTACACCGACAGATGCGTGACGCCCGCCTGCACGGCGCCGGCGACGACGTCGAGCAGAGCCGCCTCGCCCGCCTTGTGCCCTTCGACGCGGGTGAGGCCGCGCCGGTTCGCCCACCGGCCGTTGCCGTCCATGACGATCGCGACATGCTTCGGCACGGCGCCCTTCGGGAACTCGGGCGGATGCTGTCCGGTCCAATCCAGCGGACGATACGCCACGGCGTCGCGGTGCGTGAACGGCTTCGGGCTCATCGGGCTCCCTCCGAGCTGACATGCGCGAGCGAGCGGATGCCGCGCTCGAGATGCCACTGCGCGTACGCCGCGATGAGGCCGGACGCCGCGGCGGTCGAGGCCGGCGTCGCGGCATCCACCGCTTCCCACTCCCCCGCCATGAGCGACCGCAGGAGGGAGGAGGTCGCCGAGCCGATACGGGCCGAGCCGACGGGAGCGCACCCGGTGCACACCGTGCCGCCCGCCTGAGCGACGAAGGCGTCGTGCGGGCCCGGTCTGCCGCATCGAGCGCACTCCGACAGACCCGGCGCCCACCCGGACAGAGCCATCGCGCGCAGCAGGTACGAATCCAGGATGCTGCGCGGAGCATGCTCGCCGCGCGCGAGCGCGCGCAGGCCACCGACGAGGAGCAGGTACTGCTGGCGTGTCGCGTCGGCCTCGTTGAGCCGGTCGGCGGCCTCGACCATCGCGTGGGCGGATGTGTAACGGTCGTAGTGAGCGGCGATGTCGGCGCCGTAGGATCCGAGCGACTCGGCCTGCTGCACGATGTCGAGCGACCGGCCCTGGTAGAGCTGCACATCGGCGACCATGAAGGGCTCGAGACGTGCTCCGAACCGCGACGACGTGCGCCGGACACCCTTCGCGACCGCGCGGATCTTGCCGTGGCGGCGGCTGAGCATCGTGAGGATGCGGTCTGCTTCACCCAGTTTGTGGGTGCGCAGGATCACGACCTCGTCGCGGTAGGTGGGCACCACTCGATTATCCCGTCCAGGCGAGAGAATGGACGCGTGAACGAGCCGCTCTTCGTGATCCCGCTCTGGGCAGACCTCACCGCCGTGGGTCTTGGAGGCGTTCAGGGCGCCCTGTTCGCCTCGGGCTTCCGCGGCCAGCGCCGCCTCGACCTGCTCGGCGTGGCCATCATCGGCATCGTGATGGGCATGGGCGGCGGTCTCATCCGCGACATGCTCCTGAACGTCCCGCCGGCGACGCTGCAGAGCAACTGGTACCTGATCACAGCGACGGGGGCCGCGTTGGTCGGCATGCTCCTCGCCGGCATCTTCCAGCGGCTGAACCGGGTGATCGTCGGGCTCGACGCCCTCGTGATCGGCATGTTCGGGGCGCTCGGCACGAGCAAGGCGCTCGCGCTCGGCTTTCCCGAGATCCCCGCCATCTTCGTCGGGGTGTGCGCGGCGGTGGGCGGCGGCATCCTGCGCGACATGATCATGGGCCTGCCGGTTGCGATCATGCACGTGGGGTCGCTGTACGCCGTGGCCGCCGGAGCCGGATGCGTCGTGCTCGCGGGGGCGCATGCGCTCGGCGCGCCGCTCATCGCAGCATCCATCGCCGGAATGGTCGTGACGGCGGTGATCCGCCTGCTCGCCGTCGTCTTCGACATCTCGCTGCCCGAGCAGCGCGCCCTGCACCGCCGCAAGGTCGCCGTCGAGACCTCGGCCATCCCGATCATCAAGCCCTGATCGTCCGCGAGACTGCAACGGAGCGCCGAGACTGCGGGTGAACCCCGCAGTCTCGGCCGCCCGTTGCAGTCTCGCCGTCAGGGGCAGGCGGTGACGAGCGACGCGGAGCGCTCGCGGGTGCGGATCGCGCGGTTGACGCTCGAGACGACGGCCTTGAGCGACGCCGTCGAGATGTCACCGTCGATGCCGACACCCCAGAGCCGGTCGCCGTCGACCTGCAGCTCGACGTAGGCGGCCGCCTGCGCGTCGCCGCCGGCGCTCAGCGTGTGCTCGACGTAGTCGTAGAGCGAGATGTCGAACCCGTGCGCCCGGACCACTTCGAGGAATGCGGCGATCGGGCCGTTGCCGTGAGCCGTGGCATCCTGCACTTCGTCGCCGTCGCGCAGACGCACCGCGAGCTCGACGTCGCCGGTCATGTCGCTCGTACTGCGCGTCGCGAGGATCTCGAACCGACCCCAGCGGTCGGCCTCGGCCGCCGCGGGCAGGTACTCGTCGGTGAAGACCGACCAGATCTGGTCGCTCGTCACCTCGCCGCCGTGCTCGTCGGTCTTGGCCTGCACGACGCCCGAGAACTCGATCTGCAGACGACGCGGCAGGTCGAGCGCGTGGTCGGTCTTGAGCAGGTACGAGACGCCGCCCTTGCCCGACTGCGAATTGACCCGGATGACGGCCTCGTACGAGCGGCCCAGGTCCTTCGGGTCGATCGGCAGGTACGGCACGGCCCAGTCGATCTCGTCGACCGTGACACCGGCGGCGTCGGCGCGGGCCTGCATCGCCTCGAAGCCCTTCTTGATGGCGTCCTGGTGCGAGCCGCTGAACGCCGTGAAGACGAGGTCTCCCGCCCAGGGGCTGCGCTCGGGCACGGGCAGCTGATTGCAGTACTCGGCCGTGCGCTTGACATGGTCGATGTCGCTGAAATCGATCTGCGGATCGATGCCCTGTGTGAGCATGTTGATCCCCAGCGCGACGAGGTCGACGTTGCCCGTGCGCTCACCGTTGCCGAACAGGCATCCTTCGATGCGGTCGGCGCCGGCCAGGTACCCCAGCTCGGCGGCGGCGACCCCCGTGCCGCGGTCGTTGTGCGGGTGGAGCGACAGAATGACGTTCTCACGGTGATTCAGGTGACGCGACATCCACTCGATCGAGTCGGCGTACACGTTGGGCGTGGCCATCTCGACGGTCGCCGGCAGATTGATGATGACCTTGCGCTCGGGGGTCGGCTCGAAGACCTCGAGCACGTCGTTGCAGATCTCCAGAGCGAACTCGAGCTCGGTTCCGGTGTAGGACTCGGGCGAGTACTCGTAGTAGACGGTCGTCTCGGGGATGCGCTTCTCGTACTCGCGGCACAGACGCGCACCCGACAGGGCGATGTCCTTGATGCCCTGCTTGTCGGTGCGGAACACCACGTCGCGCTGCACGATGCTCGTCGAGTTGTACAGGTGCACGATCGCCTGCTTGGCCCCCGCGATCGCCTCGTACGTGCGGGCGATCAGGTGCTCGCGCGACTGCGTCAGAACCTGGATCGTGACGTCGTCGGGAATGAGGTCGTCTTCGATCAGCTGGCGCACGAAGTCGAAGTCGGTCTGGCTCGCCGAGGGGAACCCGACCTCGATCTCTTTGTAGCCCATCTTCACGAGCAGCTCGAACATGATGCGCTTGCGCTCGGGGCTCATCGGATCGATGAGCGCCTGGTTGCCGTCGCGCAGGTCGACGGCGCACCAGCGCGGGGCCGTCGTGATCCGGTTGGACGGCCACGTGCGGTCGGGCAGATCGACCCGGATCTGCTCGTGGTACGGCCGATACTTGTGGATCGGCATTCCGGAGGGCTGCTGGGTGTTCTTCATGATTCGTCGCTTCTTTCATCGCCCGATCGGGCTGGCTGAGTGCCGGATGGATAGCGGACCAACGACGATCGCCGCGACGAGGAAGGTCCTAGATCGAGGACTCGTCGCGGCGGCTAAGAAGAAGGAGCCCGCCGAAGCGCATGGATAGATGGTAACAGGACCGGATCGGGATGAGACGAATCGGCCGCGCGCGACACTAGAACGACATGACACGTCACCGCCGATACCTCCTCGCCCTCGTCGTGGGCGCGGCATCCGCTCTCGTACTCGCGGGGTGCGCGACGCCCTCCGCGTCCGATGCTCCCCCGGGCGCCTCGCTGGGCTCGGTCTGGCCGGCGCCGCCCGAGGGCGACGTCATGGCGCAGGGCACCGTGCTCGACACGGGAGGCGACCCCCAGCTGTGTCTCGGCGCGATCGCCGAGTCCTATCCCCCGCAGTGCTCCGGCATCCCGATCGAAGGGTGGGATTGGGAGGGGCTCGACGGACACGAGACGGCGAGCGGCGTCACATGGGGCGCGTATGCCGTGCAGGGCACGTACGACGGCGACACCTTCGTGCTCACGGAGGACCCCGTCATGCTGGCGCTGTACGACCCGATGGTCGCGCCCGATCCGACCGGCGGCGAACCCGGGGCGGGCACGGAGCCGCAGCTCACCGAGCTGCAGGACGAGCTGCCCCAGCGCCTCGGCGATGCCTACCTGATGTCGATGCCCGAGAACGGGTGGCTGCTGGTCGACGTCGTCTGGGACGACGGCACGTGGCAGAAGGCCGCGGATGACGACTTCGGCGAGGACATCGTGCTGATCCGATCGGCGCTGACCCCCGTCGCGGGGTGAGGCACCGGGTTTCCGCGACGCCGTGCATGCACGTACCCCGCCTGGCTTCCACGGGGTAAGGGCATCACTGTGACGCGGTCGGATCGTCGCAGATCGCGTCGCGCGAACTGCCCGCGCAGTACCGGTGAAAACCAGACGGGAATGTCGGAGGCCCTTGGCAGAATCGTGGGTATGGACGCACTGCTGGATCACCTGAAAGAGGTCATCGAGCAGTCTCGCGGGGTCGTGTCAGACACCCTCGGCTCGGGTCGGATCATCGATGCGTCCGACACCCACGTCGTGACGGCCATGACGCTCGCGGCCGAGCTGCAGCGACTCACCGACGCGGTTCTCGTCGAGACGGTGGGCGAAGTGTCCCGACGGTCAGTTCAGCGCGACCGCGATCTGCGGCTGACGACGCGCAGGGGCTGCCATGACGTGAGTGAACTCGTCCAGCGTCACACGCGTCTCGCCCCAGCCACGGCAGCTCGTCTGATCCGCGGAGCGAAGCCGACCATGGTGGGGATCTCGTTCGCCGGGTCGCCGATCGAACCCCGGCTGCCCGCTCTGCGCGACGCGCTGCTCGACGGCGAGGTCGGCGTCGACGGGCTTCTCGCCGTCTCCGGTCCGCTCGAGGGAATGGGGCGCCGGGTCGGGCGTGACGACCTGCTCGCGGCGGATGCCGTGCTTGCGGCCGAAGCGCGCGGCGAAGGTCCGGAAGGTGCGCCCCCAGCGTGTGCCGAGCTGCTGCGCGTGCAGGCGCTCGCGTGGTCGGCCTACCTCGACCAGGACGGCGCCGAACCGCGCGAAGAGCGCGCGATCCGACTGCGCGGAATCACGCTCGGCAGCGTGCGCGACGGCCTCGTGCCGATCCGAGGGATGCTGCTCCCCGAAGTCGCGGCTCAGTTTCGGCGCATCAGCGATGCGGTGACCTCGCCCCGGGTCGACGGCAGCGCCGGAGTGCGATTCCGCCCCTCAGCCGAAGCGACCGGCGATGCCGACGACGAGTTCGCCCCCGTCGACCCGCGCACGTGGACGCAGAAGCAGCATGACGCTCTGGCGACGGCCCTGTTCGTCGCAGCATCCAGCGAGCAACTGCCCACGATCGGCGGCGCTGCTCCGACGCTCGTGGTGTCGGTCCGAGACCGCGATCTCGTCTCGCAGACGGGCTGGGCGCACGTCGACGGGAGTGACGAACCCGTATCGCTGGCCAGCGCACGGCACGCGGGCTGCGCTGGCGTCATCCAGCGCGTCCTCCTTGGCGGCAACGGTCGAATCAAGCAGATCGGCACGGAGGAGCGTGTCTTCAATCGCCACCAGCGCCGGGCGATCGCCCTTCGCGACGGCGGCTGCATCATTCCCGGCTGCGGTGTGCCCGCAGGCTGGTGCGAAGTGCATCACGTCATGGAACACGCCGAGGGCGGCCCGACGCATTGCGACAACGGAGTGCTCCTCTGTTGGGCGCACCATCGGTTCCTCGGCCACATCGGGTGGCGGATCCGCATGAACAGGGGCGTTCCCGAGGTGCTCGCACCCGACTGGATCGAGACCCGACCTCGATGGCGCGCCGTCACGAAATCTCCGACCCGGATTCTCGATCTCATCGGCGGCCGGCGCACATGACACGCGGTCGTGGCTCGGCTGGAGTGCCGCGACTCGACGGGGCTGACGCGACGCGTCACCGGGTGGGGTAGCTTCGGCAGCATGAGCTTCGACAACATCGTGCAGGTACTGGATGAGACCGCGGTCGTCGCCGTGGTCACGACGAAGGCGAACGGGCAGCCGGTCGCCACCCCGATCTGGTCCATGGTGATCGACGGCGTGCCGTACATCCGATCGGTCAACGGCCCCGAGGCCGCGTGGTACCGCCATGTGCGTGCCGGCCGGCCGGTCGCTTTCGCGCTCGGTGACGGATCGATCGCCGAGCGGGATCGCGTCGCCGCGTTGGCTCTCGAGCGCGAGGAGGTCACCACCTCGTACGTTCCCGTCGACGACGAGGTGCAGGCCGAGATCGACGACGAGCTCTGGCGCAAGTATGCCTCGAGCCCCGACTCGGTGCGGATGATGCTGAGCGCCGACGCGCGCGCATGCACCCTGCGCGTCGAGGAAGCGCGCTGAGCGCCTAGGCGTGTCTCCCATCCGCGGGATACCCGCCTAAATGTTGTCGGCCGTCCTGCTGTTCACGCGTCGGAGAACGTCGTAGTCGATGTCGAGAAGTTGTCGGAGCGCGGCACCACCCGTGGGCGTGACCACGATCGCGCGGCTGGACTGCGACTTCCGTACCCAATGTCGCTCGAGAAAGACGCTGGCGATGTGTGCGCCGACAGCGCCGCCGAGGTGAACGCGCCGCTCCGTCCAGTCCAGGCAGGCGCGAGTAGCCGTCCGCCGGGCCGGCTCGTAGGGGGCGTGCAACGTGTCGTGGAACCACGCCGCCCCGTGGGGGGTGAGGTCGAGCGATTCCTCGGTCAGAATCCCCCGTTCGACCATCCCGTCCGTGATCCCGATGCCCAGCGCCCCCGCCAGGTGGTCGTAGCAGGTGCGTGCGTGGGCGAGCGCAGCGTTGATGGATGCTTGTCGCAGGCTGCGTATCGGTTCGGGGGGCCGGTGGCCGAGTGCGGCGACGGCCTCCAACGCGCCAGCCACGTTCGCGCCCGCGAGCTGAACATAGCGATGCCGGCCTTGGCGGCGTTCGGCGAGAAGACCCGACCCGACCAGACGGTTCAGATGCTCGGTCGCCGTCGAGGCGGCCACGGACGCCTGCTGCGCCAATTCGCGCGCGGTCCATGCTCTGCCGTCCATGAGCGCAACGAGCATGCGAGCGCGCGTCGTGTCGGCCATCGCGGCAGCGACGGACGCGAGATTCTCCGCGGTCACGTGGTCGAGTATGCACCGGTCATCGTTCGGCGTCCACCGAACTGATCTGCCTTCACAATGGCACGCATGGGAATTCTCGATGATCCGCAGTTCACAGTCCCGCGTGTTCCGTACGCATCCGCAGGGATCGCCTGGCTCCGCGCGCATGTCGCGCGCTTCTCTGAGGGCGCGGACCACGAACGAAGGCGCCAGCTGGCTGTCCGCCTCCTCGATGAGATCGATCCAGGTTCGCTCCGTCGGCCAGGTCATCCGGTGTCCACGCTCGCTGAGGCGCTGGGCCTCCCGCGAGAGGTCGCTGCTGATGTCGAGGTTGTAGCGGCCAGCTATCAGCCGCACGATGGCGAAACCCCAGGTGCCGATGCCGCGGTTGCCCGCCTCGTCGTGGCTGCCGGGGGTCAATGGGATGAGGAAACGGCGACGCGAATCGGTCTGCTGGTTCAAGCCTGCGGCGCGACGCGATCGCTGATCGCGGGCCACGAACCTCCCGTGCCTTCCACGCGCCGGATCTCGCCCTCCGGCGAGGAAGTCGTCGAGAGCCTCGACGGTCGGCCGTTCGGTGCCGGGCGACACTCATGCCCCGGCGAGGCTCATGCCGTCGCGATCGCGGAGGGGGCTTCGTCGTTTCGGGGGCTGCATCACGCGAAGGAGCCTCTCGTGCTCCCCAACGCGTGGGATTTCGCTTCGGCTGCGGCCCTTGTCGAACAGGGGTTCTCGGCAGTGGGGACGACGAGTCTGGGCGTCGCCGCGTCTCGCGGGCTTCCAGACGCCGCCGGTGCGACACTCGACGAAACGCTCGCGCTGGCGAGGTCGCTCGTTTGCCTGCGGGTGCCGATCACCGTCGACATCGAGGCGGGCTTCGGCGCGGATCCCACTGCGCTGGCCGCAGAGCTCACGACAATCGGCGTGGCCGGCGTCAACATCGAGGACGGTCGCGGCACAGGCCTGGAATCCGTCGAACGCCAGCGCGCACTCATCGCCGGGTTCAAGAGCGCAGCGCCGGAACTGTTCGTCAACGCCCGTACCGACACTTACTGGCTTGGAGCGCAGACAGAGGAGACGATCCGGAGGGCCCGCGAGTATGTCGACGCGGGCGCAGACGGGATCTTCGTGCCCGGGCTCAGGGATCCGCACGAAATCGAGAAGCTGGTCTCCGTGCTCGGCGATTCACCGCTCAATGTCTTGGCCGAGCTCCCCCTCCCGCAGCTTCACGAGCTCGGTGTTCGACGTATCAGCACCGGCTCCAGGCTGTTCCGCACCGCGATCACGCAGGCTGTCCGCTCTGCCGTGGCCTATCGCGATGGCCTCCCCGCGCCGGATGCGATGTCGTACGACGACGTCGAAGCAGCCCGCGTTCGAGCGGTGCGACGATGACCCGCGCGAACCCGGATGCTGCCTAGAACCCCAGTCGGCCGAGCTGCTTCGGGTCGCGCTGCCACTCCTTCGCGACCCTCACGTGCAGCTTGAGGAAGACGTTCGTGCCGACGAGCGGTTCGATCTGCGCGCGGGCACGCGCGCCCACGTCGCGCAGGCGCGACCCTCGGTGGCCGATGATGATCGCCTTCTGACTGTCGCGTTCGACGATGACGTTCGCGTGGATGTCGGTCATCGACCCGGTCTCACGCTGCGACATCTCCTCGATCGTCACGGCGATGGAGTGCGGCAGTTCGTCGCGGACGCCCTCGAGAGCGGCCTCGCGGATGATCTCCGCGACGCGATCCTCGAGCGACTCGTCGGTCACGACATCGTCCGGATACAACGGCGGGCCTTCGGGCATGAGCGAGAGAAGCTCGCCGGTCAGCACATCGAGCTGTTCGTGCGTGAGCGCTGACAGCGGAATGACCGCCGCCCAGTCCTCGCGCAGCTGATCGACCTCGATGAGACGCGCTGTGATCTGCTCACGGGTCGCGGCATCCGTCTTGGTGACGATCGCGACCTTCTTCGCCCGCGCATAGCCTGACAGCGATTCGGCGATGCGCCGGTCACCGGGGCCGACCTTCTCGGTCGCCGGGACGCAGAATCCGATGACGTCGACGTCGCCGAGCACCGTCTCGACGAGGTCGTTGAGACGCTGCCCCAGAAGCGTGCGGGGCTTGTGGATGCCGGGGGTGTCGACGATCACGAGCTGGCCGTCGGGACGATTGAGGATGCCGCGGATCGCGCGGCGCGTCGTCTGGGGCTTGTCGCTCGTGATCGCGACCTTCTCGCCGACGAGGGCGTTGGTGAGCGTCGACTTGCCGACGTTCGGGCGGCCGACGAACGTCACGAACCCGGAACGGTGAACCGTGGTCTCGGGATCGGTCATGGTGTCTCCTCGTTCTGGGGTCTGCGGGGCTCACCCGTGCGCGCTGCCCGGACTTCGCCGGTCCGCGGCAGGCGAAGCTCTCCGGTCCGGGGGCTGCGGCCCGCGTCGACGGGCGTCTCACCGCGTTCGACGAAGACGGTCGAGATCCCCCGACCGCGGCCGCGCGAAGCGCCGCCGGTGAGCACGAGGCCGGCGTACTCCGCCGCCGCGCCGGGATGGGGGATGCGCCCGAGCGCTTTGCCGAGCAGTCCGCCGATCGAATCCACGTCCTCGTCTTCGAGTTCCATGCCGAACAGGTCGCCCACTTCGTCGAGACCGAGACGCGCGCTCACGCGGTAGCGCCCGGGTTCGATCTCGCTGACCTCGTCGGCGCGCGGGTCGTACTCGTCGGCGATGTCGCCTACGAGCTCTTCGATGAGGTCTTCGAGCGTCACGAGCCCGGACACGCCGCCGTATTCGTCGATCACGAGACAGGCATGCACGGCTTCGCGCTTCATCTGCTGCAGGAGCGACTCGGCCTTCATCGACTCGGGTACGAACACGGCCGGGCGTGCGACGCGCGTGACCGGCGCGTCCGCCCACGCTGCCTCGTCGCGGAACGCGAACTGCACGAGGTCCTTCAGATAGAGCATGCCGACGAGGTCGTCGGCTTCGTCATCGACGATCGGGATGCGCGAGATGCCCTTCTCGAGGAAGGTCCTCATGGCGTCGCGGGCCGTGGCCGCGGCATCCACCGTCACCATGTCGGTGCGCGGCACCATGACCGTTCGCACGATCGTGTCGGTGAAGTCGAAGACCGAGTGGATGAGCTCGCGGTCGTCTTCTTCGATGAGCTCGTTCTCGGTCGCTTCGTCGATGATGCTGAGCAGCTGCTCCTCGGACGCGAACGACGCACTGCGCCGGACTCCCGGGGTGACACGCGTGCCGAGCGCCACGAGACCGTGCGCGAGCGGACCGAGGATGAGCCGCACGCCGCGGATCACGGGAGCCGCCGAACGCAGCAGGCGCGTCGCGTGCTGCCGACCCCACGCGCGGGGACTCGCGCCCACCACGACGAACGAGATGCCGGTCATGAGCACGACGGCGGCGAGCATCGCCCACCAGATGTCCTCGAACAGGATCGTGAGGGCCACCGTGACGAGGACGGCAGCGCCCGTCTCGGCGAGGATGCGGATGAAGACCACGGCGGTCGCGTGGGCTTCGGGGTCGGTGGCGATCCGCTGCAGCGACGACGCATTGCGTCCGCCGTCCTCACCCATCTCGGCGAGGTCCGCTCGCGATGTGACGGCGAGGGCCGCATCGATCGCAGCCATGAGGCTGCCGAATGCGATGAGCAGAACGGCAGCGAGAAGTAGCAGGCCGGCGATCATGCGCGTCGTCGGCGCTCGGCCGACTGGAAGCTGGTGATGAGCTCCTTCTGAAGGGTGAACATCTCACGCTCCTCGGCGGGCTCGGCGTGGTCGAAGCCGAGCAGATGCAGAAGTCCGTGGGTGGTCAGCATGACCAGTTCGTCCATCGTCGAGTGGCGCGCCGCCGCCGCCTGGGTCTCGGCCACCTGCGGGCACAGCACGATGTCGCCGAGCAGCCCCGGGGGCGTCGGGGCGTCATCCGTGCCGGGGCGCAGTTCGTCCATGGGAAAGCTCAGTACGTCGGTCGGCCCGGGCTCATCCATCCACTGCACGTGCAGCGACTCCATCGCGCCCTCATCGACGAGCAGGATGGCCACGTCGGCGTCGGGACTCACGTGCAGGTGAGCGAGGTTGTGCTCCATGAGCCGCAGCAGCACCGTCTCGTCGGCGGGCATGCCGGATTCGTTGCCGATCTCGATCGTCATGAGCGTCCTCGCTTGGGGAATCGGTCGCGGGGCCCCGTGGGGCGCTGTGCGGCGCGTCGCTCGGCGCGATTGGCCAGTTCGGACGCCTCGTCGCGTTCGCGACGGCCCGCCAGCCGCCGCTCGTCGTACTCGGTGTACGCGTCGACGATGCGCCCCACCAGCGTGTGGCGCACGACGTCGGCGCTGGTCAGCTGCGCGAAGTGGATGTCGTCGATGTCCCCCAGGACGCGCGTGACGAGGCGAAGCCCCGACGCGCCCTCGGGCAGGTCGATCTGGGTGATGTCGCCCGTGACGACCATGCGGGTTCCGAACCCCAGGCGCGTGAGGAACATCTTCATCTGCTCGGGAGTCGTGTTCTGCGCTTCGTCGAGGACGACGAACGAGTCGTTCAGGGTTCTGCCTCGCATGTAGGCGAGCGGCGCGACCTCGATCGTGCCGCTGGCCATGAGCTTGGGCACGAGCTCGGGATCCATCATTTCGTTGAGCGCGTCGTACAGCGGTCGCAGGTAGGGGTCGATCTTGTCGGTGAGCGTTCCGGGCAGGAAGCCGAGACGCTCCCCCGCTTCGATCGCCGGACGGCTCAGGATGATGCGGCTGACCTCTTTGCGCTGGAGCGCCTGGACGGCCTTGGCCATCGCGAGGTAGGTCTTTCCCGTACCGGCAGGGCCGATGCCGAACACGATCGTGTTCTCGTCCATCGCGTCGACATACGCCTTCTGCCCGAGCGTCTTGGGCCTGATGACCTTGCCGCGCGACGAGAGGATCGCTTCGCCGAGCACTTCGGACGGACGGGGTCCGCCCTCGGTGCGCAGGATGCGGCTCGACGACGAGACGTCAGCGGGTTCGAGACCTTGCCCTGCCCTGGTCATCTCGATCAGCTCGTCGACGAGCGCGCGCGCGGCCGTGACGACGTCGGGTGCTCCCGTGAGCGTGATCTCGTTCCCGCGCACGAGCACGTCGACGTCGGGGTGTTCGGCCTCGACGACGCGCAGGAGGCGGTCCTGCGGGCCGAGCAGCTGCACCATCGCGACGCCGTCGACGTACACGCGTTCGACGGTCGCGCCGTCGGGGATGTCGTCAACCACCGAGGCTCTTCTCTGACAGGCCGCCGCCGAGGACGTGCGCGTGCACGTGGAAGACCGTCTGTCCCGCATTCGGACCCGTGTTGAAGATGAGCCGGAAGTCGCCGTCGGCGTGCTCGGCGGCGAGGGAGTTGGCGAGACCGACGAGCTCGGCGAGCAGCTCGGGATCGCCCGCGGCGAGCTCGACGACGTTGCGGTACTCCTCGGTCTTTGGGATCACGAGAAGGTGCACCGGGGCCTGCGGCGCGATGTCACGGATCGCGAAGGCATTCTCGGTCTCGGCGATGATCTCGGAGGGGATCTCGCCGCGGAGGATCCGCGCGAAGATCGACGATTCGCTCATTCGGACAGTCTAAGCGGCACGCGTCACCAGCGGCCGAGGGCCGCACTCACGGCGGCGAGAGCCGCGGGGCCTGCCGTCGAGGTTCGCAGCACGGTGTTGCCGAGCCGCACGGCGCGCGCACCGGCCTCGCGCAGCGCGTCGAGCTCGTCGGGGGCGATACCGCCCTCCGGGCCCACGACGAGCAGCACGTCCGCACCGCCGTGCCACGGCTCGCCCGATGCATCCGCTCCCGTCGGCGGGCCGAGGATCTCGGTGAGGCGGTCCGTTGCGGACGGCTCGAGCACGAGCATGACGGATGCCGCGGCGCGGCCGGCAAGCTGCTTCGTGGTCGTGAGCGGCTCGATCTCGGGAACCCACGCACGATGCGCCTGCTTCGCCGCTTCGCGCACGATCGTGGCCCAGCGTGCGCGCCCCTTCTCGGCCTTTGCCTCCGCCCACCGGGACACGCTGCGCGCAGCCTGCCACGGCACGATGGCGTCGACGCCCAGCTCGGTCGCGGCCTGCACGGCGAGCTCGTCGCGGCCCCCCTTCGCGAGGGCCTGCACGAGCACGACGCGCGGCACGGGCGGCGGCATGTCGCGGCGCGCGTCCACGCGCATGACCACTTCGCGCGGCGTCACCGAGACGCACTCGCCGGTGAGCCACGCCCCGCGACCGTCGCCGACCGTGACCTCTTCGCCGACGCGCACGCGTCGCACGGTCGCGGCATGGTGGGCTTCCGCGCCGGTCAGGGCGACCTCGTCACCCGCCTGCGCGTCGGTGGCCTCGTCGAGCAGAAAGTGCAGCGGCATCCGTCATCCGTTCCGGAAACGGTCCCGCAGCTTCGAGAAGAGGCCCTGGTGGAACTCGGTGAGCTTGGGACCGGGCGCCTTCGTGCGCTTCGCGAAGTCCTCGATGAGCGCGCGCTCCTTGCCGTCCAGGCGCGTGGGGGTGACGACGTGCACGCCCACCCGCAGGTCACCGCGCTGCGTGCTGCGCAGCGGCGTGATCCCGCGGCCCTTGATCGTCAGCACATCGCCGGCCTGCACGCCCGGTCGGATCTCGAGCTCGACCGGACCGTCGAGCGACTCGATCGTCGTCGTGGTGCCGAGGATCGCGTCGGGCATCGACACGTCGAGCGTCGCGAGCAGATCGTCGCCGTCCCGGCTGAAGACGGCGTGCGGCGTGACGTTCACCTCGACGTACAGATCGCCGTTCGGGCCGCCGGCCGGTCCGACCTCGCCGGAACCGGGCAGCTGCAGGCGCAGTCCCGTCTCGACACCCGCCGGGATGTCGAGAGACACCGTCCGACGAGAGCGCACGCGACCCTGGCCCTGACACGTCGCGCAGGGGTAGGGAATCGTCGTGCCGTAGCCCTGGCACACGTTGCACGGCTGCATCGTGACGACGTTGCCGAGCAGACTCCGCACCTGTCGCTCCACGTTGCCCCTGCCATGGCAGATGTCGCAGGTGACGGGCGATGTCCCGGGCTGGCAGCACGAGCCCTCGCACGTCTCGCACAGGACGGCGGTGTCCACTTCGATGTCGCGGTGGACGCCGAAGACGACATCCTGCAGGTCGAGCGTGACGCGCACGAGCGCGTCTTGACCGCGCTCCCGCCGGGAACGCGGTCGTCCGCTGCGGCCGCCGCCCGCCGCGCCGAAGAACGTCTCGAAGATGTCGCCGAACCCGCCGAAGCCGCCGGCGCCGCCGAGCGGGGAATCGCCGCCCATGTCGTAGCGCGCCCGCTGATCCGCATCGCTCAGCACGTCATAGGCGTGCGTCACCTCTTTGAAGCGCTCCGACGCGTCGTCCCCCGGATTGACATCGGGGTGCAGTTCGCGAGCGAGGCGTCGGTACGCCTTCTTGATCTCGTCGGGGGTCGCGTCGCGTCCGACGCCGAGGACCTCGTAGTGGTCAGCCACTGTCGCCTTCCGTCCGCGGATTCGCCGCGGGGTCGTGTCATGCCGTCACCGCGTCAGCGGGCGGCTTCGTCTTCTTCGAGCAGCCGCGTGAGGTAGCGGGCGACCGCCCGCACCGCGGCGAGGTTGTTGGAGTAGTCCATACGCGTCGGGCCGAGCAGCCCCACGCGCGCGCGCGAACCCGTCGCGTCGTAGTCGCTTGCGAGCACCGAGGCCTCGGTGAGGCCGAAGGCCTCGTTCTCGCGCCCGATGCTCGCCGCGAGGCCGTGCTCGTCGGCGACCATCTCGCTCATGAGGGTGAGCAGCGTCACCTGCTCTTCGATGGCCTGCAGCAGCGGATAGATGCTGCCGCGGAAGTCCGCCTCACGACGGGCGAGATTGGCCGAACCGGCCATCACGAGCCGATCCTGCCGGAACTCTTCGAGTTCTTCCGCGACGGTGCGGGCGATCGCACTGATCGCCACGTCGCGCGACGAGGTGCTCGCCGCGCGCACGGCGGCGTCATCGGCGATGCGCTGCAGCCCGTCGCGGACAGGACGCCCCACGACGAGGGTCGCGATCTCGGCGCGGATGCCGCCGAGCTCGGCCTCGTCGTAGTCGTCGCCCACGAACGCCAGACGCTGCGAGACGCGGCCGGTGTCGGTCACCACGACGACGAGCATGCGCCCGCCGCCGATCTGCACGAGCTCGACGTGCGTGAGCTTGGCTCGCGCGAACGACGGGTACTGCACGATCGCGACCTGGCCGGTCAGCTTCGTCAGCGCCCGCACCGTGCGGGAGAGCACGTCGTCGAGGTCGCCCGAGCCGTCGAGGAACGACGAGATCGCCGAGCGCTGCGCCGTGCTGAGCGGACGCAGCTCGGCGAGGTGGTCGACGAAGACGCGGTATCCCTTGTCGGTCGGCACACGGCCCGATGACGTGTGCGGAGCGGCGATGAGCTCTTCGTCTTCGAGCTGGGCCATGTCGTTGCGGATCGTCGCGGCCGACACGCCGAAGGCGTGCCGCTCGACGATCGACTTGCTGCCGACGGGCTCGTGGGTGTCGACGTAGTCCTGCACGATCGCCCGCAGCACCTGCAGACCTCGTTCGCTGACCACGGGCGGCTCCTTCGAAATATCGTTGCTGGCACTCACCGCAAGAGAGTGCCAATTCTAGCGGATGCCCGCACGACAGTCCGTCATGAGGTGAGGGCTCGCACGACCGCGTCGGCGAGAAGGCGACCGCGCAGGGTGAGCACGATCCGCCCCGCGATCGCGGCGGCACCCTCGACGAGTCCGTCGGCGATGAGACCGGCCACGGCGCCGCGCGTCGCAGGCGGAAGCTCGGCCACCGGCATCCCCTCTCGGATGCGCGTGCGCAGCAGCACGCTCTCGAGCGCCCGGGCGGTGGCATCCGGTGTCTCGCGCCCGGCGGCGGGTGACTGACCCGACGCGAGCCGCTGCGCGTAGGCGGCGGGGTGCTTGACGTTCCAGAAGCGCGTCCCGGCGATGTGGCTGTGCGCTCCGGGACCGAAGCCCCACCAGTCGGTGCCCGTCCAGTAGGCGAGGTTGTGGCGCGACCGGTCGGCGACCGTGCGCGACCAGTTCGAGATCTCGTACCAGCCGAACCCGGCGTCGGCGAGCACGCGGTCCGCGAGCTCGTACATGTCGGCCTGCAGGTCGTCGTCGGGTGCCGGCACCTCGCCGCGCCGGATCTGCCGCGCGAGCTTCGTGCCGTCTTCGATGATGAGGGCATACGCCGAGACGTGGTCGGGCTCGAGGGCCGTCACCGCATCGAGCGAGCGCTGCCAGTCTTCGAGCGACTCCCCCGGTGCACCGTAGATGACATCGAGGCTCACCCCGAGTCCCGCGCGACGAGCCGCCGTCACGGCCGTCGCGACGTTGCGCGGTTCGTGCGTGCGATCCAGGGCCGCGAGCACGTGCGGCACGGCGGACTGCATGCCGATCGACAGACGCGTGACACCGGATGCCGCCAGATCGGCGGCCACCGCATCGGTGACGGTGTCGGGGTTGGCCTCGACGGTGACCTCGACGTCGTGCGCGAGGCCGAAGCCGTCGCGCACGCCGGACAGCATGCGTCCGAGGTCGCCGGGCGGCAGCAGCGTCGGTGTGCCCCCGCCGAAGAAGACCGTGGCGGCGGGACGGATGTCGCCCCGCTCGGCGAGCACTTCGCGGGCCAGGGCCACTTCGCGCAGCAGGGTGTCGGCGTATTCGTCCTGTCGCGTGCCGCGCAGCTCGGTCGCCGTGTAGGTGTTGAAGTCGCAGTATCCGCAGCGCACGATGCAGAACGGCACATGCAGGTAGACCCCGAACGGGGTGACCGGATCGACCAGTACGCCGTCGGGAAGACGCCCGTCTGGCGGAGCAGGGTCGCCGAGCGGAAGTGCAGCGCCCATCGTCAGGCGGGCGTCGTGTACAGCGGCGAGATGGCACGCAGGTAGCGCGTGAACAGCTCGCGGCGGCGACGTCGAGTCAGGCCGGGCAGCAGGCGGTAGAGCAGCGCTGCGGGCGCGTCGAACGCGCGAACCGTGAACCAGACCTCGTCGTTGTCGCGCCAGTCGAGCATGAACGACTCCTCGCCGCTCACGACCGATCCGCCGACCGTGCCCAGCGCGAAGCCGATGCGGCGCGGCTCCTCGACGACGAAGATGACACGCAGCTCGGCATCGCCGTTCAGGCCCCCGGCACGCCCGTGCAGTCGCACGGTCGTGCCGCTGGAGACGTACGGCGTGCCGTCGGCGTCGAAGCGCTGCTCGGCATCGGTGCGGCTCGGCGCGACCGGGTTGCCGTCGGCGTCGAATCCGACGCCCGAGTACATCGGTCCGGCTGCCGGGCGCACGTCGGTCAGCGCGAAACCCGCGCCGCGCTGGGCGCCCCACGAGAGCAGCGCTTCGCCGGCGCTGCGAAAGCGCTCCTCACCGCTGCCGATCCGCCAGGACTCCTCGGCGGGGATGCTGCGCTCGGGCGGGTAGCCCATGAGGTCGGCGGCCTGCGTCGCCCCGACGGCGGCGTAGTCGACGGTTCCGTCTCGGAAGGTTCCGCGGCGCATGCAGGCCTCCTACTTCGAGCTCTTGCCGTCGGTGTCGCCGGAGAGCGCGGCGATGAACGCCTCCTGCGGGACTTCGACGCGGCCCACCATCTTCATGCGCTTCTTGCCTTCCTTCTGCTTCTCGAGCAGTTTGCGCTTGCGGCTGATATCACCGCCGTAGCACTTCGCCAGCACGTCCTTGCGGATCGCGCGGATGTTCTCACGCGCGATGATGCGTGCGCCGATGGCAGCCTGGATCGGCACTTCGAACTGCTGACGCGGGATCAGCTTGCGCAGCCGCTCCGTCATGAGCGTGCCGTACGCGTACGCCTTGTCGCGGTGCACGATCGAGCTGAACGCATCGACCTTCTCGCCCTGCAGCAGGATGTCGACTTTGACCAGATCGGCCGTCTGCGAGCCGGTCGGCTCGTAGTCGAGGCTCGCGTAGCCCTGCGTGCGGCTCTTGAGGTGGTCGAAGAAGTCGAAGACGATCTCGCCGAGCGGCATGTCGTAGCGCAGCTCGACGCGATCCTCGCTCAGGTAGTCCATGCCCAGGAGCGTGCCGCGGCGGCCCTGGCAGAGTTCCATCACGGTGCCGACGTAGTCCTTGGGCAGCAAAATGCCGACCTTGACGACGGGCTCGGTGACCTCGGCGACGCGTCCGTCGGGGTATTCGCTCGGGTTGGTGACGGTCACCGTCTCGCCGGTGTCGGTCGTGACCTCGTAGGTCACCGACGGCGCGGTCGTGATGAGGTCGAGGCCGAACTCGCGCGACAGCCGCTCGGTGATGATCTCGAGGTGCAGCAGTCCCAGGAAGCCGCAGCGGAAGCCGAAGCCCAGCGCGACCGAGGTCTCGGGCTCGTACTGCAGCGACGCGTCCGAGAGCTTGAGCTTGTCGAGCGCTTCGCGCAACTCGGCGTAGTCGCTGCCGTCGATCGGGTAGACGCCCGAGAAGACCATGGGCTTCGGGTCGGTGTAGCCCGGCAGCGCCTCGGCGGCGGGCTTGCGCAGGTTGGTGATCGTGTCGCCGACCTTGGACTGGCGCACGTCCTTCACACCCGTGATGAGGTAGCCGACCTCACCGACGCCGAGTCCCCTCGAGGGCACGGGCTCGGGGCTCGACACGCCGATCTCGAGCAGCTCGTGGGTCGCCCTCGTCGACATCATCTGGATGCGCTCGCGGGGCTCGAGCTTTCCGTCGACCATGCGGACGTAGGTCACGACGCCGCGGTAGGAGTCGTAGACCGAGTCGAAGATCATGGCGCGTGCCGGCGCGTCGGCGTCACCGCGCGGAGGCGGGATCTGCTCGACGATGCGGTCCAGCAGCGATTCGACGCCCAAGCCCGTCTTTCCGCTGACGCGCAGGACGTCTTCGGGGTCGCCGCCGATGAGGCCGGCGAGCTCGGCCGCGAACTTCTCGGGGTCGGCGGCGGGCAGGTCGATCTTGTTGAGGACGGGGATGATGTGCAGGTCGTTCTCGAGCGCGAGATAGAGGTTCGCGAGGGTCTGCGCCTCGATCCCCTGCGCGGCGTCGACGAGAAGGACAGCGCCTTCGCACGCCGCGAGACTGCGCGACACCTCGTAGGTGAAGTCGACGTGCCCGGGGGTGTCGATCATGTTGAGCGCGTACGTCGCGTCCGGTCCCTGCGCCTGTTGGAGCGCCCACGGCATGCGCACGGCCTGCGACTTGATCGTGATGCCGCGTTCGCGCTCGATGTCCATCCGGTCGAGGTACTGAGCGCGCATGTCACGGTCGGCGACGACGCCCGTGATCTGCAGCATCCGGTCGGCGAGGGTCGACTTGCCGTGGTCGATGTGAGCGATGATGCAGAAGTTCCGGATCATCTCGGGCGGAGTCGCGGACGGCTCGAGAGGCTTCAGGGCGCGCGGTGACATATCCTGTCGATCCTACCCGGCGGGCGCGGGGTTAGCCTTGTGGCCATGGCGGTCCAGGTCGTGTTCGTACACGGCATCCGCACGTCCGCCACGATGTGGCGTGCTCAGGTCGCCCATCTCGAAGAGCGCGGTCACGCCGCGACGGCGGTCGACCTGCCCGGTCACGGTGCGCGACGGACGGAGATCTTCGACCTCGACGAGGCCTTCGCCACGATCGACGCGGCCGTGACGGATGCCGCGACCCGGGGTCCCGTGCTGCTCGTGGGGCACTCGATGGGCGGCCTGCTGTCGACGGCCTACGTGGGCGCGGAGCAGCGCCCTGCGGTCGCGGGCTTCATCGCGGCATCCTGCACGGCGCTTCCGCGGGGTGTGGGACTCACCGCCTACCGGTTCCTCGCGCGGCGCTTCGATGCGCTGCCCGATCGCGGGATGTGGCTCAGCAATCGCTGGCTGGCCTCGACGCTTCCAGTCGAGACGCGTGCCGACTTCGGCGCCGGCGGCTACGCCTTCGATGCTCAGGACGTCGCGCTGCGCAGTCTGTCGGTGCTGGATCTGCTCGCCGCTCTCTCGCGCATCGACATGCCGCTGTGGTTCGTGAACGGTCAGTACGACCAGCTGCGGGTCAACGAACGGCTCTTCACGAGGATCGCCCCGCACGCCGAGCTCGTCGTCGTGCCGCGCACGTCGCACCTCGTGACGGCCATGCGCCCGCGCGTCTTCAACGCCGTGCTCGATCTCGCGATCGCGACACTCGACGTGCGGGATCAGGCAGTGCACGAGAACTGATAGAGTCGGTGATTGGCTTGCGTGTGGGTTCTGCCCTCACGACCGCCGACGCGACGGCCCTCTCCCGGCGCCCGGCACTTCCATCGAATTCACTCCGAACGAAAGACGTCGAACGTGGCGAACATCAAGTCGCAGATCAAGCGCAACAAGACCAACGAGAAGGCGCGCGAGCGCAACAAGACCGTCAAGAGCGAGCTGCGGACCGTCATCCGCAACACGCGCGATGCCGTCGCCACGGGCGACAAGGCCGCAGCCGAGACGGCGCTCAAGCAGGCGACGAAGAAGCTCGACAAGGCCGTCAGCAAGGGCGTCCTCCACGAGAACCAGGCCGCGAACCGCAAGTCGGCCATCGCGAAGCAGGTCGCCGCTCTCTGAGCCGCATGATCTACAGGCCCGTCCCTCCGGGGGCGGGCCTTTCGTGTTGCCGGGGATGCCGCGGGGCAGGGCGGGACCGCTGGTCAGGCGCCGAAGGGCGCGCGCGTGGCGATGACCGTGATGAGCCGCTCGAGGGCGAACACCGGGTCGCGCGAGCCGCCCTTGACCTCGAGATCGGCCCGCGCGGCCGCCTGGATCGCCATGCCCAGCGTCGTTTCGTTCCACCCCGTGAGGTCGCGGCGCGCGCGATCGACCTGCCAGTCCTTCAGGCCCAGGCGCGCCGCCATCGCCGACGACGACTCGCGGTGGCCCGCGACCCGCGCCATGGTGCGCAGCTTCGACGCGATGGCCGCGACGAGCGGCACGGGATCGGCGCCGGATGCGAGGGCGTGGCGCAGTGCGACGAGCGCGTCGCCGTAGCGGCCGGCGATCGCCGTGTCGGCGACGGCGAACGCCGAGGTCTCGACGCGACCGCCGTAATAGCGCTCGACGACCTGGTCCGTGATGTCGCCGGGCACATCGGAGATCAGCTGCTGGCAGGCGGCGGCGAGCTCGGTCACATCGTCGGCGAAGGCCGACACGAGGGTGCGCAGCGCGGTCGGAGCGATGCGCTTGCGTACGGCGGCGAACTCGCCGGCCGCGAAGTCGAACCGATCCGAGTCGCGCTTGATCGCGGGGCAGGCGATCTCGATGCCGCCGCCGGTGCCGGCGCGGATCGCGTCGAGCAGCTTCTTGCCGCGCACGCTCGCGCCGGTGTGCCGCAGCACGACCGTCGCACCATCCTGCGGGCCGGCGAGGTAGGCGATGGCTTCGGTCAGGAAGGCGTCGGAGCATTTCTCGACCCCCGACACCCGCACGAGACGCGGCTCGCCGAAGAGCGAGGGCGAGGTCATGCCCAGCAGCGAGCCGGACGTGTAGTCGTCGGCGCGGAGGTCGGACACCTCGAGGCTCGGATCCTCGGCCCGGAGGAACTCGCGGACCCCCGCGATGGCCCGCTCGGCGCACACCTCTTCGGGGCCCGAGACGAGCACGATCGGCGCGGGTTGCGGTGCGCGCCACGACACCTGCGGGATGACCGACTTCGATGCTCGACCCGACGACGCGGAGGATCGTCGGGGTGCGGCAGCCATGACTTCAGCCTACCGACCGGCACCGACAGGCTTCAGCCGCGCTCGCGCCAGATCCGCAGGGATCCCTCGCGCACGGACAGCGCGATCATGCCGTGCGTGTCGGTGCGCGCGATCGACCCGCCCAACACCGTGAGGGCGTCGAGGATCTCCCGCCGCGGATGGCCGTACCGGTTCTCTGCCCCGACGGTCACGAGTGCCACGGCGGGGTCGGCGCGGGCGTAGAGAGCGACGTGCTGGTCGGCGCTGCCGTGGTGCGCGACCTTGACGAGCGCGTACGGCGGATCGAGCTGTCCGGATGCCGCGAGGCCGGTCTGCGCCCCCGCGGAGAGGTCGCCCAGCAGCAGGGTCCGTGGCACGTCTCCCCCGCCGATGTCGAGCACGACGCTCGCATCGTTCCCGTGCGGGAACGCCGGGCTGTGCGCACGCGGCCACAGCACGCGCCATCGCGCCGCGCCGAGCATCCCCTGCATGCCCGCCGTCGCGAAGACGCTGTCGGCACCGTGCTGCGCCAGTCCGGCGAGAAGTCGCTCGTCGTCGGCGGTCGCGGGAGGCCCGTGCAGCACCGCGTCGACGCGTCCGCGCACGGCGGCGACACCGCCGACGTGGTCGAGATCGAAGTGCGTCAGCACGAGCAGATCGATGTGCGAGACGCCGACGCGGGCGAGACAGGCCTCGAGTCGTTCGGGTTCGGGGCCGGTGTCGATGAGCGCGATCGCGGCGCCCGACCGTACGAGCACCGCGTCGCCCTGGCCCACGTCGCACACCAGCACGCGCCAGTCCCCGGGCAGAGTCCAGCTGCCCGCGACGGTGCCCGCCGCGGCGTTTCCCGTCGCGACCCCGATCACGATCGCGACCAGTGCGCCGCATGCCGCCCCCACTGCCCGCCTGCGGCCTCTGCCCGGGCGCAGCCCGATGAGGATGCCCAGCGCCGCGCCCACCGCGCCGAGCAGAACGGCCCCTGCCGGCCCCTCGACCCACGGCAGAAGATCGCCCGGCAGCGCGGTCGCGGTGTGCGCGGTCGCCGCGACCCACGCCGCCGGCAGCCACGCGACAGCCGCCAGCCCCTGCTGCACCCACGGCAGGGGCGCGGCGAGGCACGCTGCGAGCCCGACGACGGTTCCCGCCGGCGCCGCGGGCGCCGCGAGCAGATTGGCGAGCACGCCGTACAGCGGCACGCTCGGCTCGATGAGCACGAGGAGAGGTCCGCACGCCAGCTGGGCCGCGAGCGGCACGGCGAGCATGAGCGCCAGTGCGCGCGGCAGTCGTCGCGCCAGCCCGTCAGCGAGTGGACGTGCGAAGACGAGCAGCGAGCCCGTCGCCGCCGCCGACAGTGCGAAGCCGAGCGAATGCGCGAGCCACGGATCGGCGATCAGCAGGACGGTGGCGGCGAGGCTCAGCACGCTGACGCCCACGCCGGTGCGCCCCAGGAGGAGCCCGACCATCGCGATCGCCGCCATCGTCGCGGCGCGCACGACGCTCGGCTCGGGCGTCACGAGGACCACGAAGCCCGCGAGTGCGCTCAGACCCGCGACGACGCGCGCCGAACGTCGCGCGCCGAGCGCGGCGGCCGCGAAGAAGGCGATCCCCACGACGAGTGCGCAGTTCGCCCCGGACACCGCCGTCAAGTGGGACAGCGCGGAACGCTTCATCGCGGCGTCGAGCTCGACGGACACGGCGGAGGTGTCCCCGACGGACAGCCCGGGAACGAGCCCTGCCCCCGGCTCGGGCAGTCCGGCGACGGCACGCACGAGCCCGTGCCGCAGACCCGCGGACACGGCGAGGATGCCCTGCGGCGGCGTGAGGACCGTCAGCCCCTGCCCGGCCCGCAGCTCGAGCACGGCACGCTCGCCCGCATCGCCGGGTCTCGCGGTTCCGCGGGCCGCCACGACGGCTCCCACATCGAGGTCGTCGCGGTCTCCTTCGATATCGCCGGGAGCGACGCGCACGACGATCTCGCCCGTCACGGAGTGCTCGACGGACCCGATGCGCACGGCGCTCGCCCGGGCATCGAAGGCGAGCGTGCCGTCGACGCGGCGCTCGACCTTGCCGATGACGTTCGCCCGCACCTCGATGAAGCGGCCGCCGTCGACGGCGAGTGTCGCGAGCTCGGCGCGCGCGCCGTGCGCGAGGGCGACATGGGATGCCGCGGCACCACCGGCTGCGAGCGCCACGACGAGCACGACCGCCACGCCTCGGAACGTGTCCCGCCGCCCCGCTCGTGGACGGACGGACAGCACGAGCACGAGGGTCAGCGCCGTCGCCCACAGACCGCCCGCGACCTCGGTCGCCCTGTCGGGGGCGGCGGTCGTGAAGGCCGCCGTCGCCCACGCGACACCGGCGGCGGGAAGCAGCCGCAGGCGCCGTCTGAGCCGACCGTCATCCGCCACGGCCTGACGCTAGTGACGCGCCTCGGGGCCACGGCGGCCACGCCGGTCATCCGTGCAGAAGTGCGGTGACTGCGCGGGTGGGGAGGAGCTGGAGTGTCAGGGGATCGCGTGCTCGTGGATCGTCGAGGTGAACGACTGCCCGTTGAGCTCGAGGTACACATGGCCCTCGGTCACCGAGAGGGTCGCGGTGTTGCGGCGTTCGATCGCCGGCGTGACCGAATCGATGAAGCCCGAATCGAAGCTGCGCACGGGAATCTCGGCCGATCGGTGGATGCGCTTGCCCGACCACGTCGCGATGACCTTCGCGGGATCGCGGTGCGTATATACGACGGTGCGGTCGGCGAGCTTGCTGCCGTGATGCAGTCGCGCCGCGTCGGGCGAGCCGACCTCGATCCATGCCGTCACGCGGTTCGTGAGGTCTCGCACGAGCACCGCCGGCTCGTCCGTCGCCGAGACGCCCTCGCTGAAGGAGATGCCCTCTTCATGCTCGAGGCAGAAGGCGAGCACGCGCGTCATCATGAAGGCGTCGGTCTCGGACGGATGCCGCGCGACACGGAGCATGAGGTCCTCGTAGACTCCGCGGTCGACGTCGGCGAGCTGCACATCGAACGTGTGGATCGTCGCACCGAGGGCCATGAATCCGAGCCTACGCGCTCAGACCGTCACCAGATCGCGCAGCGACTCGAGCATCTTGTCACCGATCCCGGCCACCGCGAGCAGGTCGTCGACACTCGTGAACCGCCCGTGCTGCTCGCGCCACTCGATGATGCGCTGCGCGATGGCCGGCCCGACGCGCGGCAGCGTCTCGAGCGTCGTCGCGTCGGCCACGTTGAGATTGACACGGCCGTCGGTCACCGGTGCGATGTCGGCAGATGCCGGTTCATCCCCTTCTTTCGGGACGACCACCTGTTCGCCGTCGCTGAGTGGACGCGCGAGATTGACGGCGTCGCGCGCCGCTCCGTCGACGAACCCACCCGCTGCCGCGATGGCGTCGACGACCCGGGCGCCGGGGTGCAGCACGTAGAGCCCGGGTGCGACGACGGCCCCCGAAACGTGCGCGTAGAGGTCGGGGGCCCGCTCCCGGGGTGCATCCGTCACCTCATCGAACGCGACGGACTCGACCGGCGCGACGGCACCGCGCACGATGCCGATCCCGACGGTCACGGCGAGCGTCGCGATGACGAGGACGACGGCGGCGCCCACGCCGAGCCGGCGGCGTGTCGCGGGCGGATCCTCGGCCGTGGTCACGCCGCCACGCTAGGGCGGGCGAGGCCGCTCGTGACGACGGGCATTCCGATCCGTGCGCTGCCGCGGGCCGTACCCGCCTGGGGAGGAGCCGGTCAGCGCGTGCTGAAGCTCACGACCTTCGGTGCGCGCACGATCGCGCGCACGATCTCGCGATCGCCGAGCGAGCGCAGCACCCGCTCGTCTCCGCGGGCGAGCGCCTCGAGGTCGTCGCCGGAGATACGCGCGGGCACGTCGAGCGTCGCGCGCACCTTGCCGTCGATCTGCACGATGGCGGTGACGGACTCCTCGACGAGCAGGGCCGGGTCGGCCTGACGCCACGGCACGACGCCGACGAACGAATCGTTGCCGAGCATCTCCCACATCTCTTCGGCCGTGTGCGGCGCGAACAGGTCGAGGATCATGGCCGTCGCCTCGGCGGCCTCCCGCACAGCGGGGTCGGCGGCGCCGGCGCCCGAATCGATCGTCTTGCGCGTCGCGTTGACGAGCTCCATGAGCCGCGCGACGACGACGTTGAACTTCGTCTGCTCGATGAGCCCCGGCGCATCCGACAGCAGCCGGTGGGTGACGCGGCGAAGCGCCGCGTCGCCGTCGGCCCACACGGCATCCGGTGCGCTCGTGACGTCGTGCGCGACGCGCCACGCGCGCGCCAGGAACTTCGCCGCTCCCGTCGTCGAGACGTCGTCCCAGTCCTTGTCGTCTTCGACGGGTCCCGCGAAGGCGAGTGCGACGCGCAAGGCATCGGCGCCGTGCGCCTCGAGCTCGTCCGAGAACAGCACGAGGTTGCCCTTGCTCTTGGACATCTTCGCGCCGCCCAGGATCACCATGCCCTGGTTGATGAGCGACGAGAACGGCTCGGTGAAGTCGACATAGCCGAAGTCGAAGAGCACCTTCGTGATGAACCGGGCGTACAGCAGGTGCAGGATCGCATGCTCGACGCCGCCGATGTAGAAGTCCACCGGTGCCCAGCGGTCCGCCTGGTCGCGCGAGAACGCCTGATCGGGGTCGCCGGGGTTGAGGAAGCGCAGGAAGTACCACGAGCTGTCGACGAACGTGTCCATCGTGTCCGGGTCGCGCAGCGCCGGCTCGCCCGTCACGGGGTCGACGGTCTGCATCCACTCGGTCGCGCCGCCGAGGGGCGACGTCCCCTTCGGGGACAGGTCCAGGCCGTGCGCGTCGGGCAGGACGAGCGGCAGCTGGTCGGCGGGAACCGGCTCGATGCGACCGTCGGCCGTGTGGACCATCGGGATCGGGGTGCCCCAGAAGCGCTGACGCGAGATGAGCCAGTCACGAAGACGGTAGGACTTCGTGGCCCGGCCGAGCCCCTTCGCCTCGAGTTCTTCCGTGACGCGCGCGATGGCGTTGCGCTTGGACATGCCGTCGAGCGAGCCGGAGTTGATGAGGCGGCCCTCACCCGTCAGGGCGACCCCGGTCTGCGCCGGATCCTCGAGGGATGCCGCATCCGTGCCGGGATCGATCGGGACACCCTCGTCATCGAGCTCGATGACCGGGATCGACCCCGTGACGGGGGCCGTCGTGTCGACGACGACGCGCACCGGCAGGTCGAAGGCGCGGGCGAAATCGAGATCGCGCTGGTCGTGCGCGGGCACGGCCATGACCGCGCCGTGACCGTAATCGGCCAGGACGTAGTCCGCGGCCCAGATCGGCAGTCGCTCGCCGTTGATGGGGTTGATCGCGTGGCGCCCGAGGAAGACGCCGGTCTTGGGGCGGTCCGTGCTCTGCCGCTCGATGTCGGTCTGCTTCTGCACCGTGGCGAGGTAGTCCTGGAAGCGCGACTGCACGTCGGCATCGGCGTCGGCGACGAGCTCGGCGGCCAGGTCGCTGTCGGGGGCGACGACGAAGAACGTCGCGCCGTGCAGCGTGTCGGGGCGCGTCGTGAAGACCGTGACGCGCTCGTCGCGCCCCTCGATCTCGAACTCGATGTCGGTGCCCACCGAGCGGCCGATCCAGTTGCGCTGCATCTGCAGCACCTTGTGCGGCCAGAATCCTTCGAGCTGGTTCAGGTCATCGAGCAGGCGGTCGGCGTAGTCGGTGATCTTGAAGTACCACTGCGTCAGCTTCTTCTTGACCACCTCGGCGCCGCAGCGCTCGCACCGGCCGTCGACGACCTGCTCGTTCGCGAGCACGGTCTGGTCGTTGGGGCACCAGTTGACGGGGCTCTGCTTGCGGTACGCGAGGCCCTTCTCGTGCAGCAGCTGGAACAGCCACTGGTTCCAGCGGTAGTAGTCGGGATCGCTCGTGTGCAGCACGCGATTCCAGTCGAACGACACCCCGTAGGCGTGGAACCCGGCCCGCTGCTGCGCGATGTTGGCGTACGTCCACTCACGCGGGTCGGCGCCGCGCTTGATGGCGGCGTTCTCGGCGGGCAGACCGAACGAGTCCCACCCGATGGGGTTGAGCACGTTGTAGCCGCGGTGACGCCACGAGCGGGCGACGATGTCGGAGTAGAGGTAGTTCTCGGCGTGCCCCATGTGCAGATCGCCCGACGGGTAGGGGAACATCGCGAGCACGTACTTGCGCGGCCGGGTGTCCTCTTCACCGCCCGCGCGGAACGGATCCTGCTCTTCCCACCGTGCCTGCCACTTGCGCTGGACGGCGTGCGGGTCGTAGGCGCCGCTGTCGGCCGTGGTGTCGGGGGGCAGGGTATGACTCACGGAGAAACACCAATCATGGGATGCCGGGCGAAGCGCGGGAGCGCCACCCTCCAGATTAGCCGACCCCTGCTTCACCAGCCGTGCGGCAGATGCGCCCCGAGGGCGGCGAGCGGACCGCGGGCTTTGATGCCCACCTCGGCGACCTCGTCGGCGGCATCCGACCGCCACGTGATGCCACCGCCGGCTCCGACGTACGCTCCGCCGGGATGCACGACGACCGACCGGATGACCATCGCGAGGTCGAGGGCCCCGTCGTCGCCGACCCAGCCGAAGGCGCCCGAGAAGACCCCGCGCGGCGCGCCCTCGAGCCCGTGCAGGATCGTCATGGCCGACAGCTTCGGCGCACCGGTCATGCTGCCGGCGGGAAAGGTCGCCGCGAGCAGCTCTCCCACGGTCGAGTCCTCGCGCAGTCGCCCCGACACGGTGCTGACGAGCTGGTGCACGGCGGGGTACGACTCCACCTCGAGGAGACCGTCCACGCCCACCGAACCCGGTTCGCAGACGCGAGACAGGTCGTTTCGCATGAGGTCGACGATCATGACGTTCTCGGCTCGCTCCTTCTCGCTTTCACGAAGCTCGCGTGCGAGAGCCGCGTCGGTGGCGGCGTCGCGGCCGCGGGGGCGCGTGCCCTTGATGGGCCGCGTACGCACGCGGCCCCCGCTCACCTCGAGGAAGCGTTCAGGGCTCGCGCTCGCGAGAGCGTGCCCGCCGGTGAGCACGAGGCCGCCGTGGTGTGCGGGCGTCGCGTCGCGCAGTCGCCGGAACACCATGCCGGGATCGACGGATGCCGCGACATCGAACCGCGTCGTGAGGCAGAGCTGGTAGGCGTCCCCCGCCCGGATCGCATCACGGCAGCGCTGGATCAGGCGCGCGTACTCACGCGGGCTGTGACGGACGCGTGCCGGCCCCAGGTCGGGCGCCGCGGCAGGGGACGGGGCGGGCGCGGCGCCGAGGAGACCCGCGACGAGCGCGTCACGCTCCCCCGCGTGCGAGAACACCCACGCGCGACGCGCGGTGTGATCGAACGCGACGAAGCGACGCACGCGCAGCCACGCCTCGGGCGGAGTCGTGCCGTCATCGGCCGAGACGGGCGCGCCGGCCCGGCCCGCGGCATCCTCGTAGCCGAGCCAGCCGACCCAGCCACCCTGGAGCGGACCGCCCACCGGCGGTTCGGCCGGCCCGCCGCACCGGACCGCACGCACGCGCTCCACGTCCGTCTCACGGTCGCCGACGCCGACCCAGCTCCATCCCGAATCCGCGGTGGGACCGGCGTCGAGCCAGAACACGTCGGTATGGCGCCGCGCGAAGTACGCGAACGCCGTCGACGGGTCCATCCAGCGCGGCAGGGCGACCGGCGGGAGAGACTGCGTCATGTTCCCAGGCTAGGACGATGCGTGCGCTTTAGGCTCGTGGGGTGAACGAGATCCTGACGTGGCTGCTGGACACTGTTCAGAGCGTGGATCCCGTCGTGCGTGCCGTCATCGCCGGCATCGCGATCATGCTCGAGACGAGCGTGCTGGTGGGCCTCGTGGTCCCCGGGGACACCATCGTGATCGTCGCCGGCACCGCGGTGGGTGGTTTCGCCGAGGGCGCCATCCTCGTCGTCGTCGTCGTGATCGGAGCGCTCATCGGCGAGAGCATCGGGTTCTGGCTCGGGCGGCTGCTGGGACCGAAGATCCGCGACTCGCGCGTGGGCCGGTGGATCGGCCGGGACAACTGGGATCGTTCCGAGCGCTATCTACAGCGCCGCGGCGGTCCGGCGATCTTCCTTTCGCGCTTCCTCCCCGTCCTGCACTCGCTCGTGCCGCTCACCGTCGGCATGAGCGAGTACTCGTATCGCCGCTTCCTCGCCTGGACGACCCCCGCCTGCATCATCTGGTCGACCGCCTACATCTCGGTCTCGGCCGCCGCCGCCGGAGGCTACCGGGCACTCGCGGACCAGCTGCACTTCGCCGCATACATCTTCGTCGGCGTCATCGTGCTCTTCCTGCTCGCCGTCGTGCTCGTCAAGAGGATCATCGTGCGCTCCGAACGACGCCACCTGACGCCGTCGGTCGACAGCGACGGCGACGCCGAGCCGTCCAGGATCGACACGGACGACGTGAAAGACTGAGGGGATGCCCGAGAACTCCGAGGCCCCGGCGCCCACGAAGGTGCTGTGGCTGGCCCGACTCGAGCACCGTCTGCACACGTGGCGCGAACGCCGTGTGCGCGCACGCGGCCTCACGCCGACCGTCACGCCGTTCCCCGGGTACGGCGGCGTCGGCTGGATCCGCGTGCTCGGTCGGGTCCTCATCGTCCCCCCCGTCAAGCCGCGCAACCCCGGCGAGTACGCCGGTGTGCGGGGATGGCGCAGCTTCGCCGCCGTGCCCGTGGGCTACGCGCAGGTGAGCGTCACGATCGCCGGTGTGACCCACGAGGTCGTCGCCGATCGCGGCGGAGTCATCGACACCCGGCTGCCCGCGACGCTCGAGCCGGGATGGCAGACCTTCACGATGTCGGTCGAGGGCAGCGAGCCCATCGAGACGCGCGTGTTCATCGTGGGACCCGACGTGCGCTTCGGCGTCGTCTCCGACGTCGACGACACCGTCATGGTGACGGCGCTGCCGCGCCCCCTGGTGGCGGCGTGGAACTCGTTCGTCGTCAACGAGCACGCCCGCCAGCCGGTTCCCGGCATGGCGGTGCTGCTGGAGCGGGTCGTGCGCGATCACCCCGGCGCGCCGGTCGTGTACCTGTCGACGGGGGCATGGAACATCGCACCGACCCTGATCCGGTTCCTGCGGCGCCATGTCTTCCCGCCCGGGGCGATGCTGCTCACCGACTGGGGCCCCACGCACGACCGGTGGTTCCGCAGCGGCAGGGCGCACAAAGAGACGAACCTGCGCCGGCTCGCGCAGGAGTTCCCCCAGGTGCGGTGGCTCCTCATCGGCGATGACGGCCAGCACGACGATGACCTGTATACGACGTTCACGAGCGAGCACCCCGGCAACGTCGTCGCTGTCGCCATCCGGAGGCTCACCCCCGCGGAAGCGGTTCTCGCGGGCGGTCGCACCGCCGTCAACGACCACTCCGCGGCGGGGATCCCCTGGGTCGCCGACAACGACGGCGCGGGACTGCTCGAGAGACTCGAAGAAGTCGGCGTCATCGATGTCTGCCCCCCGACGTAGGCTGGCGCCATGTGCGGACGATTCGTCGTGGCCAGTGCCGGCTCGGAGCTCGTGGGCGTCCTGCGCGTCGACGTCGCGGGAGATGACCTGCCGCCGCCGTCCTACAACATCGCTCCGACGAGCACGGTCGGGATCGTGCTGGACTCCAGCAAGACCGACCCGCCGACGCGCCGGCTCGAGCCCGCCCGCTGGGGACTCGTGCCGGGGTGGGCGAAGGATCCGAAGATCGGCTCCCGCGCGTTCAACGCACGTGCCGAAGAGCTCGAAGACAAACCCATGTTCCGCACGGCGCTGCAGCGACGACGAGCCGTCGTCCCGGCATCCGGCTATTTCGAGTGGAAGAGCGCCGACGGCGCGAAGGTCCCGCACTACATCCACCCCGCCGACGGTTCGCCGCTCTTCTTCGCGGGTCTGTACGAGTGGTGGAAGGACCCCGCGAAGGCCGACGACGACCCGAGCCGGTGGCTCCTGAGCTTCACGATCCTGACGCGCGACTCGATCGGGCGGCTCGGGTCGATCCACGACCGCATGCCGCTGTTCGTCGACGCCGACCACGCCGACGCCTGGCTCGACACCGACACCGACAACGTCCGCGATGTGCTCGACGCCGCGATCGACGCCGCACCGGCCGTCGCAGAGACGCTCGACGACCACGTCGTGTCGACCGCTGTGGGCAACGTGCGCAACGACTCCCCCGCGCTCATCGAGCCGGTCGACGAGGCTTCCTGAGCCGCGGCGCCTATCCTCGAACGGTGTCCACGCTCGCCGCATCCCGCACCGTCCTCGACGTCGACGCGTGGCGTGCGGCCCAGACGCGGCACGAAGAGCGCGCCGATGCGCTGACGGCGGCGCACCGGCAGCGCGCGCGCCGCGGTGAGCGGCATCCCGTCGAGGACTTCCTCTTCACGTACTACTCGTACAAGCCGGCCGTGCTGCGGCGGTGGCACCCCGGAGCGGGGATCGAGCTGGCGGATGCCGCTGCTGAGCCGCGCGCGACGTGGCGCTGGTACGCTGCGGGCGGCGACCCGGGATCGCTGACGGTCGATTCGGCCGCGTTCCGCGCCGACCGGGGGTCGCTCCTGGCCGGCATCGCCGCGATTCTCGGCGCGACCGCGGCTCGCCCCGCGGGCTTCGGCTGCTTCGGACTGCACGAGTGGGCGATGGTCTACCGCCAGGGCGAGCACCGCCACCCCGAACCTCTGCGGCTCGGGCAGGCCGAGACCGACGCCGTCGTCGAGGCGGCCGAGCTGCGGTGCACGCACGCCGACGCGTTCCGCTTCTTCACGCCCGCGGCGGTACCGCTCAACCGCGAGCAGCCGACGCGCGCGACGCAGGCTGCCCTCGAGCAGCCCGGCTGCCTGCACGCCGGCATGGACCTCTACAAGTGGGCCGTGAAGCTGGGGCCGCTCGTGCCCGGTGATCTGCTGCTCGACGCGTTCGAGCTCGCCCGAGACATCCGCACGCTCGACATGCGGGCTTCACCGTACGACCTCGCGGCGTGGGGGTATTCGCCCGTTCCGATCGAAACGGCGGAGGGCAAGGCGACGTACGTGCGTGCGCAGCGTGCGTTCGCCGCGCGCGGGCAGGCACTGCGTGCCCGCCTGCTCGACGTCGTCGAGCCCGGCTGATCACTCGGCCGGCGCGCACTCCGTGCACGGCAGCAGGCCCCGCCCGTCTGCCGCGAGCTGCAAACGCAGCTCGAGCACGCGGGCGGCAGCGTCGTCCAGCCGCGAGGCGGGCAGCGCCCCCGACTCCACCGCCGCCACGATGCCGTCGATGATGAGGGTCGCCGAATCGGCCGTCGAGAACATGACGGCGAGCACCATGTCGTTCCCGGCGGCGAGAGCAGCCACCGCGTTCGCGACGGGATCGGCGTAGGCGGGGTCTCCCGAGGCCTGCAGCATCCCGAGGTCGTCGGTGACGATGACGCCGTCGAACCCGAGATCCTCGCGGGCGATGCGATGCCACTCGGGCGACAGGGTCGCCGGTGCAGCGTCGACGGCCGTGTAGGCGAGGTGGCCGAACATGAGCAGCTCGGCGCCCGTGTCGATTCCCGCGGCGAACGGCTCCCCCGCCGTCGCGCGCCACAGGTCGGCGGGCATGTCGGTCGAGGGGATGCCGGCGTGCGAATCGCCGGGCGCCGCCCCGTGCCCCGGGAAGTGCTTGAGCGTGGAGAGCACGGTGCCGTGCTCGCCCTCGACCGCCGCGGCGACGCGCTCCGCGCCCGCGGCAGGCGTCGTGCCGAGCGCCCGTCGGTGGATGAACATCCCCGGATCGCTCGTGACATCGGCGACGATCCCGAAGTTGACGGCGACGCCCGCACGCTGCACGAGTGCGGCGCGGCCCGCGAAGGCGTCCCGCGCCTCGTCGACGGGACGGTCCTTAAGCACGATGGCCGAGGCGAAGTCATCCCACGGCAGGCGTGTGACGTCTCCGCCCTCCTGATCGATCGCGAGCAGGGGCGGCAGCGCCGGATCGACGGTCATCGCCGCCGTCAGACTCTGCAGCTCGGCCTCGGTGGCCGGAATGTTCGAGCCCATCAGGATGAAGCCGCCGACGCCCGTCGACGCGACGTACGCGCTCACCGCCGTGGCATCCGTCGTCGGGATATGTCCCATCACGACCGTCGCGGCCCGCTCACGCAGCGACAGCGAATCCCTCAGGGCAGCCGCACGCGCCGCGCCGTCTTCCGGCGTCGCGGCGCGTACGACGACCAGCGGCTCCTCAGCGCCCGTGTCTGCCACGGCCGGAGCAGACGGCGCCACGAGTGCACCGAGGCACAGCAGCGCGGCCAGAAGCGGGCGATGGCGAGTCATCCGGACAGCATAAGCGCGCCGGCTCATCCGCCCAGGCGGCCTCTATCTCTCGACCAGCGTGAGACGCAGCAGCCGATCGTCGCCGGCGTCGGGCTGACCGCGGCCGTCGGTGTTGTTCGTGAGCACCCACAGGGTGCCGTCGGGCGCGGCGACGACGTCGCGCAGGCGGCCCTGGCCGGTCAGTGCGACGCCCGTCTCGCCCGTCGTCGCATCGTGGAAGAGCAGCCGCGCGCCGCGCAGTCCCGCGATGAACACCGTCTCGCCGACGACGGCGATGCCACTCGGACTCGCGTCGGCGGTGGCCCAGACGGCGACCGGGGCGATGAACTCCGCGTCGGTGCTGTCGCCCTCGACGAGTGGCCACCCGTAATTGCCTCCGGGTTCGATGCGGTTGAGTTCGTCCCAGGTGTTCTGACCGAACTCGCTCGCCCACATCGTGCCGTCCGGGGCCCACGCGATGCCCTGCACGTTGCGGTGCCCGGAAGACCAGACGACCGAGTCGAACGGATTGCCGGGCGCGGCCCGTCCGTCCGGCGTCACCCGCAGGATCTTGCCGCCGAGATAGTCCGGGTCCTGGGCGCCGTCGCCGTACTGCGCGTCACCCGTCGTGACGTAGAGGTAACCGTCCGGGCCGAAGGCCAGGCGTCCCCCGTTGTGCGTCGTCGCGCGCGGGATGCCGCTGAGGATCACCTCGCCCGCGCCGAGCTCGAGTGCTCCTTCGGGGCCGAGCAGTGGCATCCGGATCACGCGGTTGTCGGCGTCGGTGCCGTGGTAGGCGTACAGCCACGTCGCGTCGTCGGCCTCGAGCAGGGCGAGCCCGTGGAGGCCGGATTCGACGTCGGCGACGACCCCCGGCACCTGTCCCGCCTCGCGCAGATCGCCCGTCGGCGTGAGCTCGAGGATCGTGCCCGAATCGCGTTCCGAGATGAGAGCGCCGCCCCCGGGGAGCGGCGCGACGGACCAGGGCGCCGAAAGGCCCTCCGTGAGCGTTTCGGGTTCATCGGCAACGCGCCAGGCCCCGGCCGGCGCCATCGTTGCCTCCGGAGTCGGCGTGTCCGCAGGGGCGGATGTCGGACGCGGCGAGGGGCTGTCGGCGGTGCACCCGGATGCGGCCAGAGCCAGCGCGATCACCGCGACGAGCACGGCGGATCGGCGGTGAGGCATATGTCCAGGCTCATGCAGACGCGCCGCCGACGCAAGGTCCGGAAACACGAACGGGTGGTGCGGGCGGACTCGCCGCCGCGCACCACCCGTCCGATGGCTCAGATGAGCGTCAGCGTCAGAACGCCCGAGTACGTGCCGACCCGGGTCGAGCCCGGCACGCCGAGCACGAGGTCAGCACCGCACGTGAACGAACCCGCGCTGTGTCCTGCGGCGGAGGCGCAGAGCGTCGCCGAGTCGCCGATGCCGGTTCCCGGAGCAGCCGGTGCACCCGGGGTGACGACCGAGTTCTGCGAGCCGTCGGTGGGCAGGTCGCTGTCCGCCGCACGCGCGTTCGGGGTCCATCCGAGGTTCTCACCCAGGATGCTGCCGGTTCCGCTCGTGAAGTCGGACATCTGCGCCGTCAGGTCCCAGCCCGCGGCGGTGCCGCGCGCATCGAGGACGTCGACGGGGTGCAGCGCGCCGGTCGTGGTCTGGTCGATACCCGTGAGGGCGACCGACTCGAGCACGACGGGCTCGTCACTGGTGACGGTGAGCGAGAGCGTGCCCTGCTCGACCTCGGTCGTGATGACCTGGTGGTCGGTGCCGGGTCCGCTGGCGCCGAGGCGGGCGAGCAGCTCCTGCGCACCGCCGACGACCGGCAGCGTGAGCGACGAACCCGAGGGGTCGACGGTCAGCTTCGTGCCGGGCGCGGGGCGCACGGTGAACTCGTTGTCCGACGACGTCACGACGACGCCGATCTTCGATCCGGCCGGGAACACGTAGTCGTGCGGCTCGAACGCGAAGGTGAACTGGTTGAACTCACCGGGCACGATCGCGTCGGTGCGCGCAGCGGACTCGCGGTTCTGCACGTCCATCCAACCGCGCGTGATGATCTTCGGTGCACCGTTCGCCGGGTACTCCACGAGAGCGGCGGAGAGGTTCGCCTTCTCGCGGTCCACCGCCATGTCGAGCGACACGCGGGGCGTGCCCGAGAAACGGACCGAGTCCGTCAGAGCGTTCGTCTGGTAGACGAGGCGGTTCGGCGACTCAGCGGCTGCAGCCAGCGCCTGCGTGCGCAGCGATGCGTCGTCGATGATCGTCTCGGTGACGGCGTCGCGCTCCGTGCCGAAGGCCAGCGTTCCCACACCGTTCGCGACATCGGCCGCGTGGAAGTTCAGCGTCACGTCGGCCGCAGCCACGTCGGGCCAGTTGGCGTACGGCGTGTTGACGCGATCCTCGCGCTGCACGGTCGCCTTCGGCATGCTCTCGACGCCGTTCTCGTGCTTGAACAGATAGCGGGTGAACCAGCGGTTCACGATGTCCGCGGGCAGGGTGCTGGTGTGACCACCCTGGTGCAGGTAGATCTGGTGCGGCGTGCTGGTCTTCTTGAGCGCCGTGTACAGGTCGGACGCGTTCGTCATCATGACGTTGCGGTCGTTCAGACCGTGCGTCACGAGCGTCGCCGCCTTGATCTTGTCGACGTCGTTCAGGTAGTTCCGCTCGTCCCAGAAGCCGTTGTAGTCACCCGTGACGCGGTCCTGCTCGGCGCGGATCTGGTCGATGACGGGCTGGCAGGTGGCCTGGTCGGGACGCGTGTGCACGTAGTCGGCGAGCACGTCGGCGTCTTCACCCTGGTAGCCGCCGGGCGCGCGCACGGCGCCGTCCGAGCGGTAGTACTCGTACCAGTTCGAGATCGCCGCGATCGGGACGATCGCGTCGAGGCCCTCGACGCCGGTCGTGGCGACGGCGGTCGGGAGCGTTCCGTTGTACGAGGTGCCCATCATGCCGACGCTGCCGGTGGTCCAGTCAGCGGTGACCTGCTGCGAGCGGTCCATGCTCGTGTAGCCCTTCGCCCGGCCGTTCAGCCAGTCGACGACGGCCTTGCCGGCGAGCGTCTCGTTGACACCGCCCGTCGTGGGGCAGCCTTCCGAGAAGCCGGAGCCCATGCCCTCGGCGTGCACGACGGCGAAGCCGCGCGGAACCCAGGTCGCCTCGTGGCTCGAGGAGATCTTCGGGCTGGTGCGGGGTTCCCGCGGCGCGGGGAAGCCCGGCTTCGAGGTCGGAGGAGCGCCGAGCTCGTGGTCGACGGACCAGTTCTCGACGGCGCCGCCGCCGGCGTAGTACGGGCTGATCTCGAAGACGACGGGAACCTTGAGGCCATTGGCGGTCTCGGGAACGCGCGTCACGTCGATGTGGATGAGGTCGAGCTTGCCGTCTCCGTCGGAGTCGATCTCGCTCTCGACCCACGCTTCTTCGCGGATCCAGGCGTTGCGGTCGGTCGTGAAGACCGCCTGTGCCATCCCGTCGACGAACGTGGGCGTCGTCGCGGTGTCGGCGTTCGCGGGGTTGGCCGCCAACACCAGGCTGCAGGCGACCGCGGGAACCGCGATCCCTACGGCCAGAGCGCGACGTCGCGCGGTGGCCTTGGTGGAATGTTGCATGTTACTGCTTCTCCTTTTCATCGGGTGAGAGGCGGGTGTGCTCGCGTCAGCTGGAGCGAGCAGGTTCATCGGACTCGGGGAGGTCGCGCTCGAGCGCGACCTCCGTCGGACCGGCGGCGGTGCCGCTCGGCTCGGTCACGGATTCGCGCGCAGCGGATGCCGCCGTGGCTTCGGCTGCGGCCGCTTCTGCCGCAGCGAGGCGCTGGCGCAGACGACGGCCGCGCAGCCAGACGAGCACGATGATCGCGATGACGATCACGAGCGCGACGATGAGCAGCCACGGCACGGCCCAGGCCATCCCGGTCGCCGAATGCTCGCCATCGACGTCGGCTGCCGCGCCGGACATCATGGGCTCGAGGGTGACCGTCGCGAAGAGCAGGAGTGCGGGCGGCACATCCTCCAGCTCGGCGCTGAGGGTCACGGTCGCGCCCGGCAGAATCTCGGGCACCTCGATCTCGTGGACCGCATCGAGCGACAGCCCGAAGGGGCCGGTGATCTCGATCGTGGCAGGGCCCCCCACGCGCATGTTGCCGTCGTTGGTCACGTCGAACGAGACCGTCGCCGGGCCCGACGCGAAGATGGGCGACGCCGAGTAGGCGATCGAGACGTTCGACACGTCCACCGCCGGAAGCTGATCGCCCGGGACGTTGACGTAGACGCGTGCGCCGACGCGGCGATCGACCGCGACCTGCTGCTCGCCGTCGCCGCCGCCGGCGAGTTCGACGACCGACGCGACGATCCCGCCCGCGTGATCTCCGGGCGATGCCGTGGGTGACACCGTCAGGCGGAAGGGCACGTCGATGCGCGTCCCCGGCTCGACGGTGAAGACGCCGTCGCCGTTGAACCCGACCCAGGTGCCGACATCGGTCGAGGGGGTGTCCGCGGGCGGCAGCGTGAAGGCGCCGTCGGCCGTCATGGCGGCATCCATCGCGTAGACCCGCAGGTTGAGGGGTGTCGTCCCCAGGTTCGAGACGCCGATGTAGTCGGTCACCGTCTCGCCCGGAGCGAGCGTGTAGACGAAGGCGTCGCGTCCGTCCGGCCCCTCGGCGGACGAGGGCTGCACGGCCCAAGTCGTGACGTCGTCTGCCGCGGTGGCGGCCGGCGCTGACACGGCCGCAAAGCCTAGGCCGAGCACGAGCGTACTGACGATCGCCCCGAGCCGGGCGGCGACGTTTCTCACGTGGGTACTCCTGCATCCGCTGGCGCGCGCGACAACGGCGCCCAGTCTTCGGTAATGGTAGGTGGTGACGGTCTCGACCTCATCATGCGGCCGTCCGAAGATGACCCTACTCCGCGCGACAAATGTCGCCCCAGACCGCGAGACCGCATCGGGGCGCCGAAACCGTGGGTAGACCCCGCAGTCTCGACCCGCGGTTGCAGTCTCGCGGGAGATGGGTCAGAGCGGCGAGGACTCCAGCCGCAGAAGCAGCAGCGACGCGTGCAGGTTGAGCCGCTGCGCGCCGTCCTGCAGGTCGGTGCGCAGCACCTTCTCGATGCGGGCGAGCCGATGGTAGAGCGAGCTGCGATGCAGGTTCAGTCTCGCGGCGGCCTCTTGGACCTGGCCGCCCGTCGTGAGGTAGCAGTCCAGGGTTTCCAGCAGCACGGCGCCGTCGCGCTGCGTGCGCAGTTCGTCGAGGCGGGGCTGCAGTCCCTCGGCGCGCAGACCGTTCTGCGCGCTCGTGTGCAGCACCCGGTAGATCCCGAGCTTCGGCCACGCGAGCACCCGCTCCTGCAACCCGAACGCCGCTCCGAGCTCGATGGCGTGCCGCGCTTCGCGGTAGCTCGCGCGCGCGTGCACGAGCGTCTCGACGGGCGTGCCCGTGCCGACGACGACCTGACCCGCTCCGGGAACATCCGGCAGGCGCGATTCGGCGATCGTGAGGAATCTCTCGGCGGCTTCCTGGACGGCGTCGTCGTCGGCCCCGGCCCCTCCGGTCAAAATGACGATCCCCTGCTGCCCGATCGATCCGTGCAGCCCCGCGCCGCCGACCGCGCGAAGCGCGCCGAGCGCGGAGGCACGCAGTTCTCTGCGCAGCGCCTCGGAGGGTTCCGCCTTGCGCTCGGTTCCCTGCAGCGCCAGCACGAGGACGCGCACGCTCCCCTGATTCCAGGTGTGCCCACGGCCGACGATCTCGCGGGCCGTGCGGGTGCGCATCTTCGTCGAGCCGGTGAGCAGCCGCATCGAGCGGTCCGCCCGCTCTGCAGAGCCGTCCTGCATCGCCGTCTCCGCCTGCCGCCACGCGCGACCGATGCGAGTCGCGAATTCGGATGCCACGGACACCTGGTCCGCCGTCAGCTGGTCGGGCGCCTCGATGAACCACAAGTGCCCGAGACGTTCGCCGTCGGAGCGCACCGGCACGAGCAGTCTCGGCAGCATCTCCAGGTCACCGTTCGCGGGCACGTGCACGGCGCGATCGGTCTTGAAGGCCCCAACGCGACGCAGCCAATCGCTGACGTCGGAGCCTGCTTGCTGTCGCAGGATCGTCGCTTCGCGTACCGGGTCGATCCGGTCATCCTGCGGGCTGAAGGCGATCATGCGCTGGCGCGTGTCTTCGAGCACCGCCGGACGCCTGAGCACGTGCGCGACTTGGTTGACGAGGTCGGGAACGATCATGTGGACTCCGCTCGGGTCGGGCAGGGAGTGCCGTTGCTGGTGAGGTCGCATCCACGCGACCACATGAGCACATTCTCATGTCCTGGCGGGAAAGTGCAACTGCCGTCAGCGAGCGACGATGGTCACCGTCGCCAGACGCTGCAGAACCTCGTGGCTGATCGAGCCGAGCAGGAAGCGGCGCAGGGCGCCTCTGCCGCGGGAACCGACGACGGCGATCTGCGCATCGGCGGCCAGGTCGTTGATGACGTCGGAGGGGAAACCCTGTGCCACGCGCGCGTCGATCTCGAGTCCCGGGTACTGCCCGCGCAGACCCGCGAGCGCGAGGGCGAGTCGTTCGCGCGCGAGCTGCTCCATGCTCACGCGGTACTCCTCGGGCAGCACCATGAGGGCGTTGCGCGGCGACGCGAGGGGCGTCCAAGCGCAGACGGCGATGAGCGGCTCGCCCAGCCGGTCGGCCTCTGCAGCCGCGAATGCGACGGCTGACTCGGAGACGGGCGACCCGTCGATGCCGACCACGACGCCGCGCCGCTCTGCGGGATCGATGTCGGGCACGACCGCGACGGGGCACGCGGATCCTGCGACGACACGGATTCCGTGCACGCCGCGTGCGGGTCCGTCACCCGGACCGCGGTAGTCGCTGCCGATCACGAGCAGATCGGCCCCTGCCGTCGCCTCGACGAGGGTCGCAACGGGATCGCCGACCTCGATGCGGGTCGAGACATCGACACCGGATGCCGCCACCCGCGCCTTTTCAGCCTCGAGCAGTTCGCGGGTCGCGGCAGTGGCCGCGTCGAGCACAGCGCCCTCGCCCACTGCGCCGACGGCACCGCCGACGACGCCGAGGAGCTCGACACGCTGCTGACGCGCTGCCGCCCGGGCGACCCCCCAATCGACGGCTCGTCGAGCGGCCGGAGCCCCCGTGACACCCACCACGATCGTGCTGCTCATGTCGTCTCCTTCGCGTGCGCTTCAGTCCTCACTGTAGCGGCGCGATACTGCCGTAAACGACGAAGGCACCCCGTTCGGGGTGCCTTCATTTCGGTGGAAGCAATGGAGCGTTGCGGGAACAGGCGACCTCGGGTCGAGAGGCTGGTTTCCGCGTGGAATCAAGGGGTTTGCGCGGATGCAGAGTCCGACGGCGAGGCCGACGACCCGTTGATCGGCGTGTCGGCGGAACCAAAGAAACGACCTCGAACACGCCTGACCGACGAGGAAGTGGACGCTATGCGAACAGCCCGCGCACAGGGCATCAGCGTGAAGGCCGTGGCTCGTCAGTTCGGGGTGCACCGGGGCACGGTGTGGGCGAAGACGCGGTGATGAACCCGACGGCGACGCGGGAGTTGAACTGACCTCGACCCCCTCGCGCCGCGAATCTGGGCCGAGCGTTCTGCCGCATAAAATCAACGATCTACGACATGTGACCTGTGGATAACTCCGCCGCGATACCTTGACCTACAGGTTGCTTAGCACTTTCGTTAGCACTTTTGCAACGCTCTTTACTGTAGGGGCCGATAGCGTCGCCGCCCATCGCAGCGCCGATACCCATAGGTGATAAGGGTCTGTCCTTAGTTCACGATCGGTAGCCCGGTCGCCTGAGCTGCTTGTTCGAGGGATCCGAGGTTGGTGAGGTTCGTGAACCCGGCCTGTTCCATGAGCGCGATCGCCTGGCCGGATCGGTTGCCTGAGCGGCAGTAGACGAGGTATTCGGCGTCTGGGTCGAGGCTCGGGATCGCGGCGGCGAGGTCGCCGCCGTTGAAGTCGAGCAGCTTGGCTCCATCGAGGTGCCCTGCTGAGTGCTCTGCGGCGGTGCGGACGTCGAGCAGGATCGTGGCATCACCGACTTCGACCGGGTTCGCACCGCCAGCCGAGTTCGGCGCGGATGAGCAGGCTGCCAAGCCGAGCAGGAGCGCGACAGCGGAGAGGGAGATAGTGATTGAACGGAGCATGGCGGGTGGCCCTTTCAGCTTGATTATGGTCTGGTGGTGACGGATGGTTCAGGGGTCGGGTGTCCGACTGGCGCAGACCAGGGCGCAGCAAAGTGGGTGCTGGAACCCGTATCGCAAGTGTCGCCCGGACAGTACTTGGGCGGTTGCTTGCTGAAACGGCTCTGTAGGGCGCAGCCGACGCAGATGCCGAACGCGGTCTCGAGGAAGAGCAGAGTGAGACAGGAGCCGCAGAGCGCGAGGGGGATCCAGAGCGGTGCCGCGAACAGGCCCATGCTCGCGCAGGCGACGAGGGCGAGGCCGAAGCCCAGCCACCATGCGAGCTCCTTCTGCGGTGCGCCGACCCATTCCGGGCGCTGCCCTTTCACCGCAAGGCGGCCGAGCATCAGCGTGGGCGACCAGCGGTCACCTGCGGTCACACGCAAAAGCATGTCGATCATGAAGAACATGCCGAAGGGCTGCAGCGGCTGTGCCGAGCCGGTGAAGAACGCCGTCGCGAATGCGGCCCCGCCCAGCAGGAACATGATTCCCGCGGCCGCGCGCACAGCCCGCTCGTCGATGACGGGGATCGCGTGCCCGGGAACGACTCGGCCGATGCGCGAGGCTCGGGTTTCGGCGCTTGAGGCGTCAGCGATCATTGGAGGCGTCTTCCGTTTCAGGCTGAGGTGAACAAGGACAGGAACGCAGGGGCTTCTTGGACGAGCACGAAGGCTCCCATTACGAGCACGAACACGCCGAACCCTTTACGGAGCGCGCGTCCGGGGATGCGCCCGGCCAGGGCGACGCCCGCGAACGACCCCGCGACGGCGGTCGCCGTGAAAGCGAGCACGATCGGCCAGTGCAGCTGCACCGAGAACAGGTAGCCGCCGAGTCCCGCGAACGACTTCATCGCGATCACGAGCAACGAGGTGCCCACCGCGATCGCCATGGGCAGGCCGCCGAGCAGGTTGAGTGCGGGGACGATGAGGAAGCCACCACCCGCACCGACGAGGCCCGTGGCGATGCCGACGAGCAGCCCGTCGATGAGGATGCGCAGGATCGGCCTCGGGTGATCCGCAGCGCGCGCCGCGCCGCCGCGATCCTTGCGACCGCGGATCATGGCGGTCGCGGTGACGATCATCATGATGGCGAACAGGATCATAAGCGCCACCCCGGGGATGAACCCGCCGAGCAGGCCGCCCGCGAACGCGCCGGCCATGCCCGCGATACCGAACAGGGCCCCGGTCTTCCAGCGCACACGTCCCGATCTGGCGTGGCCGATCATGCCGACCGCGCTGGTCGCGCCGACGATGAAGAGAGACGCGGCGATCGCCTCGCGCGGTTCCATCCCCAGCACATATGCGAGGATCGGGACGGTGAGGATCGATCCGCCGCCGCCCAGGAGCCCGAGGGACACGCCGACCAGCGCCGCCAGAGCGAGCGCGATGACGATCAGATGGGGTTCCACTCGGACTCCTGAGTGCGCCGGTCAGGCGGTGACGGGCTGGTTGCCGGGGCGCGCTGCCCAGGCCGCGTAGCTACCGTCGAGTTCGGCGATGTCATACCCCTGACGGCGCAGCGCGCTGGCGGCGACGCTATTGCGTACACCGCTCTGGCAGTAGGTGACGATCGTGCCGGCCTCGGGCTCGGGCAGCAGGTCGAGGTTCCAGAGCACGCGACCGCCGGAGAGCTGCTTGGCATCTGGCAGGTGGCCCTCAGCGTACTCGGTGCGGTTGCGCACATCGAGCAGCATCACCCCGTCAAAGCCGTCGAGAGCCTCCGGCTGCACGAGCTTCGGCTTGACGAGTTCGAGGCCGTCGAGTGAGGTGATGTAGCCGCGTACCGTGTCGATGCCGACCCGCATCAGGTGGTCGCGCATCTGCTGCGCCTCTTCGAGCGAGCCGGCGAGGAGCACGAGCGGGCGATCCTCGATCTGCGGATCATAGACCCACGCGCCGTAGCTCGCGGCCCTCGCGACGCCCGGGATGTTCAGGGAGCGCTCCACGGTACCTTCGTGCACCTTACTGTTGTGGCGGGTGTCCACGAAGATCACGAAGTCGGCATCGAGCGCCGACCGGAGTTCGTTTGCCGTGTATTCAACGAGTTCGGGCATGTCGCCGATCACGGCTGGGCCGATCTTGTTCTCGATCTTCATGCGGCCGAAGTAGGCGTGAGCATCCGGTTGACCGCTGAGCAGTTCATCGACGAAGCCCTGTTCGTCGTCGTTCTTCAGATACTGGCTCCACCAGGAGAAGTTTCGCTCGTAGCCGACGGTCGACGCAGGGATCGCGCCGAGCGCTTTGCCGCACGCCGAACCGGAGCCGTGCGCCGGCAGCACCTGCACATAGTCGGGCAAGGTGAGGAAGCGGTCGCGCAGGCTTGCGAAGAGATCCCTCGCGCCCCGGAAGCGGGTGTCGACGAACCCGGCGGCCTCGTCGAGCAGGTCGGGGCGACCGAGGTCGCCGACGAACACGAAGTCGCCGGTGAGCATGAAACCCGGCTCGCTCGCCTGCGCCCCGTCGGTGATGAGGAACGACAGGTGCTCAGGCGTGTGCCCGGGCGTGTGCGAGGCCTCGACGGTGATGTTGCCGAGCCGGATGCGGTGGCCGTGCTTCATGCGCACGGCACTGTCGAAGTCGGGGCCGTACGTCCAGTCTGGCCCGCCCTCGTCGGAGACGTGCATCCGGGCGCCGGTTCTCGCAGCGAGTTCGCGGGTGCCCGACAGGTAGTCGGCGTGGATGTGCGTCTCGGTGACGGCGACGATTCGCATGCCGTTCTTCTCGGCCAGGTCGAGGTAGACATCGATGTCGCGGCGGGGATCGATGACGATGGCCTCGCCCTTCGCCTGACAGCCGATGAAATAGCTCGCCTGTGCGAGATCCTCGTCATAGATGCGTTCGAGCAGCATGATCAGTTCTTTCTCGAGTGATGTAGTGATTCAGGAGTCAGTTGCAGGTGCAGCGGTCGGCCTCGGGTACGCAGTAGAGGGCATCCTCGATGTGCTCGCCGCAGCCGGTCCAGGTGGGCCTGCCGCAGGCAGAGCAGGTGATTCGTGCGCACATAATGAGGGTCCTTTCTGACGATGTGCTGGATGGATGAGTGGATCTCAGCCGGTTTCAGGAGGCGGGCTGCGTGCCGCGCTCGGCGATCTGCCGACGCACGTCGTCCATATCGAGGTCACGGGCGCCCTGGATGAGCTGGTCGAGCTGCGCAGGAGGGAGAACCCCAGGCTGGGCGTAGACCGGGATCCCGTCGCGGAACACCATGAGAGTCGGGATCGAGCTGATGCGGAAGCTCGCTGCGAGCTGCTGCTCGGCCTCGGTGTCAACCTTGCCGAACACAATGTCTGGATGCTGCTCGAAGGTGAGGGCAAACGCCCGGCACGGCCCGCACCACGCCGCCCAGAAATCGACGAACACGATGCCATCACCGTTCACGGCACCCTCGAAGGTGTCCAGCGTCAGATTCCTCGTAGCCATTGCCTGTTCCGTTCCTTCTCTGCGGTTTAGCGGCCGAACAGGCGGGAGAAGAACCCGCCCCGGTTTGCCTTCGCGGCATCGATTTGCGCCTGAGTGTGCTTGCCGTTGCACCAGTCCGATGCGGGCACGCCCGCCTTCACCATCGCGACATGCTGCCCACATCCCGCCCAGGTCGTCTTCCTGCATGTACGACAGGTCACCGCTCGACACATCACGCTCTCCTTAGTTCTATATACCCCAGGGGGTATCCTGTGGAATAGGATAACTATACCCAGGGGGGTATCATGTTGGTCAAGTCAGGTCGTTTCAACACAGTGAAGGAGGCAGAGGTCATGGGGCATGAGACAACAGCAGACCCTATTCCTGCTCAGCATGATGCGGAGGCGAAGCGCAAGGTGGTGAACCGCTTGCGTCGTGCACACGGGCAGCTCGCCGCGGTCATCGCCGCGGTGGAGCAGGACGCGCACTGCCGCGATGTCGTGCAGCAGCTCTCCGCCGTCTCCAAGGCGCTCGACCGGGCGGGGTTCCTTGTGATCTCCAGCGCATTGAAAGAATGCTTGAACCACCCAGGCACGGAGGGCGCCCCCGATCAAGACGAACTCGAGAAACTCTTTCTCACGCTCGCCTAGCCGTCGGCCTCAACCTAACCCGCGGGGATTTCCATCACATCCCCACTCGCGAAGGCTCGTTAGCGTGACGGTGTCAACGGAGGGCAATTTCACTCTGATCGATCGTGCGCTCACAAGATACTGCGCGACCATCCAGAAGGGGTCGTGGTTGTCCCGCGTCAAGTAGGTGGCAGGATTTCTTCTCTTTCAAAGGTGGGGATGGTGGGGTCGGCCAGGCCCATGTGCACCTCCAGCGGCCGGTTCCAGGCGATCGCCTCGTGAGGGCGCTCGGTGTTGTACTCGGCCCGGTAGTCCTCCGCCCGCTCGATCAGGGTGAGAGCGTCTGGGATCTCGTCGAGGAACAGCCGTTCATACTTCAACGTCCCGAACCCGCGTTCGCGTGACCCGTTCTGGCCCGGCGACTTCACCCGGGTGCGGACGTGCCGCAGCTCGGGGTGGCGCATGATGAACAGCTCGAAGTTCAGCGACCGGAACGGTCCGCCGTTGAGTTCCTAAGCGATGTCAAGCGGCGGGGTGGGTAGCCTGTGGGTGGGACGGGCCGGTTGATGGAGCGCGTTGCGACTCCTTGCTTCGCCGGCTCGTTCTTGTTGTGGTGCGGGCGCGGCGCAGGGATTCGGGGACGGTGTATCGGGCTCGGATGATCGCGCGACCCTGGTCGAGGGTGACGGCGGCGCCGTCGATGTCCCGCAGCTCGTAGGGCGTGTTCGCGTTCCAGCAGGACGCGATCCGGGTGAGCAGGGTCGCGGCGATGTGACAGATCGCGGTGTTGTGGTGCTTGCCGGTCTCGACCATGAGTCGGTGGTATTTCGCGGCGAGGGTCGGGTCCTGTCTGCGGGCTTGGTCTGCGCTGATGAACAGAGCCTCTCGGAGCAGAGCGTCTCCGTGTTTGGTGGGGCCGCCGTGGCGGCCGGAGATGCCTGATGAGTCGAGCGAGGGGACCAGGCCGCTGAAGGAGCGCACGGCGGCGAGGGAACGGAACCGGCCCGGGTCGCCGAGCCTGCCGAGGATGACGGCGCCGGTGACGGGTCCGACGCCGGGCGCTGAGGTGATGATGCCGCGCGGGTCGCGTTCCCTGACGAGTGCGTCGATACGGTCATCGACCTCCTTGAGTTCTTCCGTGATCCGCAATGCGAGTCTCGCTTCGACGGCGATGTCCTCGGCGAGTTCAGCGAACTCCAGGTCTTCGCCCCAAAGCTCGCGTGATGCCGCCGCGGCGGCGAGGATCATGTCAGCAACGGCTTCTCCCCATGCTCCGCGCGAGTGACGGCCGAGGAACCTGACCAGTCGTGCTCGTCCCAGCCGCCGCACCGCGATCGGGTCCCCGTAGCCTGCGGCAAGGAACAGCAGCGGGGTTTTGTTCGACAGGTCGCCGCTGAACGCTCCGTGCCAGTCGGGCCCGAGGATCTCGAGCAGGGCGTCAAGGCGGGCGATGCTGGTGGTGCGTCGCTTGACCAGGGTGGAGTGCAGTTTCGTGGCCCGCCGCAGCGGGTCGCCCGGGCCCAGGCCCCGCTCTGCGTAGAGCCCCTCGGGGTGCAGCAACGGCAGCCGTGCGAGCAGCACCGAGTCGAGGCGGTCGCTCTTGGTGTGCTTCGCGTAGTACGCACGCAGATCCGCGGATCGTTCCGCAGGCACGAGCACCACAGTCGCGCCGCGGCGGCGGAACCAGGCCGCCAACGGGACCCAGGCGTTGCGGGTGGGCTCCATCACCACGGTCACGTCTTCCGCGGTGACGCTCGCCGGCAGTTTCGACCACAGCTGCTCAAGATCGGCAGGGCTGGTGCGAAACCGATAACCGGACCACAGCAGGTCACCGTGTTCGTCGGCAAGCGTGGCTTGATGCGGGGCGCGGCCGGCGATGTCCACGCCGATTCGGACGATCATCTGAGACTCCTTCGCGTTGTTCATCCCGTGGCCGGCGGCCGTGCTGCGCGAGGGAGTCGATCCGCACCGGACATTCGCTAACAGGGATCCTCGACCGGTGGCGGCGAGGTCTCCGGGTTCCTAACAGGGCATCTCGAGCTCCGGCAGTGGCCCCACCCGCCAACGCGATCAACAGGCAAGAAGTCGCCGATGCGCTCCACTCGGTGATGAAACGACGGCGGGCAGGTGCCGGACAACATCGATCATGCCCGCCGGCCGACGAACCTGCTCGAATGCTGCCCACCCAGCTTGAATGTCTGTGACGATCGTCACCACCGGCAGCAGCTCACCGGTCTCGGTATCGACGGGGCAGGTGTCGACGAGCGGGTGCCCGAACATGTGCTCGTAGTCGGCGAGGGCAAGCTCGATCGCGGCGATCGCGTCGTACTGGTTCCCGGTGGGTGAGGTATGGAACGGGTGCTCGAGCTTCGAGTACCAGTCCCGGCACCCCGCGATCCGCCACGTCCCGCCCTGCGTGGTCTCGAACTCGCTGAAGTCCAACTGCCAGACCTGGTTCGGGCCTGTCGGGTTCTTCGCGAACGCCGCCTTCCGATCCTTCGCCAGTTCGCGGCGCTGCTTCTGATACTCCGACGGCAGGATCAGCCCGTCATCGCGCAGCAACCGCAGCACGGTCGCCTGCGACACCTTGTGACCGTCGTGACGAGTCAGCGCCCAGATCTTCCGGTGACCCCACGCAGGCTTCGCCAACGCGTGCTTGGTCACCAGAGGGCGGGCAGCGTCCCTCGCCGGCTGCGGCCACGGCCCTTTCGGCGGCTGCTCCTGGCGCGCCTTGGCCTGCCAGCGCCGCCAGGTCCGTTCGGGCATGTCGATCAGCTCCACGAACCTCGAAGTCGACATGCCCGCCTCGATGCGGATCACCTCGAGGTCTTCGAAGGGCCCAAGCGGCCCTCCGCGGACTTCTTCCACACGCGGATCTCGACCGCGGCCTCACCGAGGGCCTGGGTGAGGTCCGCGACCTCGGCCTCGAGCTGCTGTTCCCGCGTCGACGGCCCGGACTTGCCCGCCGCGAGCCCGGTCTTCCCCGCTTCGAGGAAGTCGGCCTTCCACCTGCCGATCGACTGCTCAGACACCTTCTCGCGGCGCGCGGCCTCAGCGATAGTGATCTCGCCAGCGAGGATGCTGAGCACGATCCTCGTCTTCTTCTCCACCGGAATCACTGGTGGTCTTCCCATGTCGGACTCTCCGTTCAGGACTCAACTAACAGCCCTGCCACATAGTCTGACGCGCGACAACGCCGAAAACAGAACAACCTCACCGAGGACCCCCGAACGACGCGCACCGCCTGAACCGACCACGCGGCACGAAGCCCGCCAGCTGGACCGGCTCCGCCGTGAACACGGCACAGCCTTCGACGTTTACCTCGACCATGTATGGAACGGCGTCGAAGCGATCACCGACATGGAAGCGGACTTCAGCAACCTGCACTGGGCGTCGTATGAACGTATCGAGCAGTTCATCGACGACTTCATCGAAAGCCTCGGCTGGGCCGACGCCCGCGACCACGCCGCCCGCGAATGGGCGATCCCGAACGACATCCTCGTCTTCGACCGCGCCGCGATGCTCGAGCATCTGCGCGGCGACTTCGAGTTCCACGAGCGAGGAGGCGAAGTACATGTCTTCATCGCATAGCCCTGACCCCGACACGCATCAGCGTCCTGTGGAAAACCTTGACCAGGAGGAACATTTCACACTGGACTCAATCGGGCAAGAGAGCGTCAATGGAAACATGACCACAACTCCACACGCCGCCAGCCCGCTACCCGCCGCCGACCCGTTCGCGGCACTCACCCAGAGCTTCACCCCGAAGCGGGCCGTCTCGTATCTGCGCGTCTCGACCCGCGAGCAGGCCGAACGCGGCGGCCGAGAAGAAGGGTTCTCGATCCCCGCGCAGCGCGACGCGAACAAGAAGAAAGCGCAAGCTGTTGGCGCTATGGTCGTCAAAGAGTTCGTCGAACGCGGCGTCTCGGGCACCTCGACCAACCGTCCCGCGCTGCAAGAGATGCTCCGCTACCTCGAAGCAGAGCAGGGCAACATCGACTACGTCATCGTGCACAAGCTCGACCGTCTCGCACGCAACCGCGCCGACGACGTCACACTCAACCAGCGCTTCAACGAGCTCGGCATCCGCCTCATCTCCACCAGCGAGAACATCGACCAGACCCCTGGCGGGATCCTGCTGCACGGCATCATGAGTTCGATGGCCGAGTTCTACTCCCGCAACCTCGCCAACGAAGTCGTCAAAGGTATGAGCGAGAAAGTGAAGAACGGCGGATCCGTCAGCCGAGCACCCATCGGCTACCTCAACACCCGCACGATCGAGAACGGACGCGAGAACCGCATCGTCACCGTCGATGACAGCCGCGCGCCCCTGGTCGCCTGGGCGTTCACGGCTTACGCGACCGGCGAGCACTCCATCCGTACCCTCACCGCCGAACTCGTCCGCCGAGGCCTGACAACCGTGCCCACCGCACGCCTGATTGAGAAGCCCGTCGAGGTCCGCCACGTGCACTCAATGCTCACCAACAGCTACTACACCGGCGTCACCACGTTCAAGGGTGCCGAGTACCCCGGCAGCCACACGCCACTCATCGACCGCGAAACCTTCGAGAAAGTCCAGACGATCCTGAAGGAGAAGATCAACGGCGAACGCTCCATCAAGCACGACCACTACCTGAAGTCGACCCTGCACTGCGGGCACTGCGGCTTCCGCATGGTCGTGCAGGTCGTGAAAAACCGTCACGGTGAGACGTACCCGTACTACTCCTGCCTCGGCAGACACTCCAAGCGCACCGACTGCACCCTCCGATCGATCCAGATCGAACATGCCGAAGACCTCATCCAAGACCTCTACGACCGCATCAGCCTCACACCCGACTTCCGCCGCGACCTCGAACAACTCCTCCGCCACGGCATCACACTGCTGCGCACCGACACCGATACCGAGCGGGAACAGCTCGAGGCCACGAAGCAGACCATCGAGCGCCGCCAACGCAAGCTCCTCGAAGCTCACTACAACGACGCGATCCCGATCGACATGCTCCGCACCGAGCAACGACGCCTCGACATGGAACTTGCCGCCACGAACCGCAGCCTCAGCAACCTCACCGCCGACCTCACAGAAGCCGACGAACTCATTGCGATCGCGCTGGACATCGCCCAACACGCCGGAAGCACTTACCGGCAAGCCCCCGAGCACATCCGCCGCATGCTCAATCAGCTCCTCTTCGACAAGATCCTCGTCACCACCGACGACAACGGCCAGCACCAGCTGGAAGCGACCTGCGCAACGCCATTCGACATCATCTACAGCCCAGCCAGCCGAGCACTGGTCCACGACGCACGGCGCGCGCAGTCAACCACCGGAATCCCCGACAGCACGGGGAAAACGAAAGAGCCCGCCGAAACCGGCGGGCTCTCCCTGGACACAATGTCCGATAATCTCATTGCTCTTGTCGAGGGTTCGAGTAAGAGCATCATGGTGGACCTGAGGGGACTCGAACCCCTGACCCCCTGCATGCCATGCAGGTGCGCTACCAGCTGCGCCACAGGCCCTGACACTGCCTCGATCGCTCCAGGCAACTCGACAATGCTACTACACGGCGGAGGTGTCTTCTGACCGCGTCACTCGCCCGTTTGGGGCTTCGGCAGCGCGACGGGAACCACCGGGCAGTCCTTCCACAGACGTTCCAGACCGTAGAACACGCGCTCCTGCTCGTGGAAGACGTGCACCACGAGATCACCGAAGTCCAGCAGCACCCAGCGGGACTCCTGGCGGCCCTCGCGGCGCAGCCGCTTGTGACCGGCCTCGAGCAGCTTGTCCTCGATCTCGTCGGCGATCGCAGCGACGTTCCGCTCGTTGCGTCCGGTCACGAGGAGGAAGACATCGACGAGCGGGAGCGGCTGCGACACATCGATCGCGACGAGGTCCTCGCCTCCCTTCGCATCGGCCGCAGCAGCGGCGACCGCGAGCATCTCGTGCGACTGCGCACCCGCGGCCATCACAGTAGCCCCGTCAGGACGGCGACGATGAGGAGCCCGGCGACGGCGGCGAAGAGCACGCCCGCCGTGATCGCGAGCCACATCATGAGGCGGCTGCCCTTCTCGGGTACGGGAGGCCGGATGACTTCGCCGGCAGGCTTGATGGTGCTGACGGCCGCGCTCGCGGCGATCGGCGTCGGCGACGAGTGCGCCGGCAGTTCGCCGTCGAGAAGGACGGCGTCGAGCTCTTTGCCGTCGGTCGTGCCGCGCGCATGCCCCGTCGAGCCGAGGCCCTCGGGGAGTGTGAAGGTGCCCGTGACGAGCACGTCACCCGTCGCGGTGACGGGCGCGACCATGGGCAGCTCCCCCGTCGTCTGCGACAGGATCAGGGCGTTGGGTGTGCCCACGGCGCCGGTCGCTCCGCGCGCGAGAAGCTGATCGAACGACGGGGGAAGATCGAGCTGCACGGGTTCGCCGGCGATCACACCCGCGCCGAGTGCAGGATTGACGATGCGCTCGGCGGTCGTGTCCTCACGCGAGCTGGCTTCGGCCTGCGCGCCCTCGACATCGGCTTCGGGCTCGGCTTCGACGTCGCTCTCGGCGACGTCAGCGGGTGCGACTTCGTCGATCTGGTCGTCGATCTCCACCGAGTCGTCGGTGAGATCGCCGCTGTCGTCCACCTCGGACGCGACGAGGTCGGATGCGACGTCGTCAGCGGTGCCATCGCCGGGCTCCGCCTCGACGACATCCTCCGATTCGGCCTCGACGACGTCCTCCGATTCGGCCTCGACGACCACCTCTGACTCGGCCTCGACGACGTCGTCCGCCTCGTGCTCGTCGGCGGGCGCGAACATGCTGCGCAGCGCGTCGACGTCGTCATCTGCGCGCTCGTCGCTCTGCGGCACGGTCGAGATGGGTGCAACGGCAGCGATGGATGCCGCGTGGGCGGCCGCGAGCTCGGGCGTGATGACGGGCACCGAAGCCGTGCGGATCCGCTCCTGCTGGCGCGCCTGGCGCCGGGTCAGCGGTACGGCGTCGAGGTCGACCGACGAATCGTCGACGGGCGGCGCGGGCACCGCGACCGGCTCCGCGGGCCGCGGAAGCGGTGCGGGTGCGACCGGAATCGATTCGGCGGGCTCCGCTGGTGCAGCATCCGTCGTCACGATGGGCGTCGCCCCCGTGTTGCGCATTTCGCGCAGCTGCTTGCGGGTCAGCGGAGGGGTGTTCGGCTGCTCGGGTGTGCTCATGCCTCGCTCCGGTACAGGTGGTGCTTTGCAATGTATTGGACGACCCCGTCGGGAACGAGGTACCACACGGGATTCCCGCTCCGCACGCGTTCCCGGCAGTCCGTCGACGAGATCGAGAGGGCCGGGATCTCGAGCTGACTGACGCCGTCGGTCGGGAGTCCGTCGGTGGTCAGGACGTGGCCGGGGCGGGAGACCGCGACGAAGTGGGCGAGATCCCACAGTTCATCATGGTCCCTCCAACTGAGAATCTGCGCTATGGCGTCGGCGCCGGTGATGAAGAAGAGCTCGGCTCCGGGACGCTCGGCCTGCAGCTCCCGCAGCGTGTCGATCGTGTAGGTCGGTCCGTCGCGGTCGATGTCGACGCGGCTCACGGTGAAGCGCGGATTCGACGCCGTCGCGATGACGGTCATCAGATAGCGGTCCTCGCCGTGCGTGACGCCTTCCTTCTGCCACGGGTGTCCCGTGGGAACGAAGACGACCTCATCGAGATCGAATGACTGCGCGACCTCGCTCGCGGCGACGAGGTGTCCGTGGTGGATGGGATCGAACGTCCCGCCCATGACCCCGATCCGCGGGGGGCGCGCAACCGTCATGCGGTTTCGGCCTCAGTGGCCGTGTCCGTGCCCTGCGTGCTGGACGTCGTCGGCGTGCGCCTTCGCGTACGCGGCGGCCTTGGCGGAGTGACGGTTCGCCACGTTGCGGTACGAGAGGGTCACCAGACCGAGCGAGGCGAAGACGACGATCGAGACGATGCCGTACCCGACGGTCTCGAGGGCCACGTTCCCGTGGTCCGCCTCTTCGGCGGCAAAGGCGAGCAGCGTGGCGATGGTCATTCCGGCTCCGTTTCGAGGGTGTCTCCGCGCCTGTGGCACAGCGCGGCTCCAGTTTAGGCGGTCAGGCGCGTACTTGTCCTGAGCCGCGCGCGAGCCACTTCGAGCTCGTCAGTTCTGCGAGGCCCATGGGGCCGCGTGCGTGGAGTTTCTGCGTCGAGATGCCGACCTCGGCGCCGAAGCCGAATTCGCCCCCGTCGGTGAACCGCGTCGAGGCGTTGGCCATGACGACGGCGGAGTCGACCTCGGCGAGGAAGCGCTCCGCGTTGGCCTCGTCGGTCGTGATGATCGACTCGGTGTGATGCGTCGAATACTGCCGGATGTGCGCGAGCGCGGCGTCGAGGTCGTCGACGATCCGCATCGAGACGTCGAGACTCAGGTACTCCGTCGACCAGTCCTCGTCCGCCGCCGGAACGACATCGGATGCCCGTGCGCCGACCTCCTCGTCACCGTGCACGACGACGCCGTGCTCGCGCAGGGCGGCGACGAGAGGTGCCACGACGCGGTCGGCGGCGGCGCGGTGCACGAGCACCGTCTCGACCGCGTTGCACACGCTCGGCCGCTGCACCTTGGCGTTCACGACGATGTCGCGCGCCCAATCCAGGGGCGCCGAGGCATCGAGCACGATGTGGACGACGCCGGCTCCTGTCTCGATGACGGGCACGGTCGATTCGGTCACGACGGTCTCGATGAGCTGAGCGCTGCCGCGCGGCACGAGCACGTCGACGAGGCCGCGCGCCTGCATGAGGTCGCGGGCGCCGTCCCGGCCGAACTCGTCGACGGTCTGGATGGCCTCGGGGTCGAGCCCCTGCTCGCCGAGCGCGGCGCGCATGACCCGCACGAGTTCGGCGTTCGTGCGCTCAGCGGCGGTGCCGCCGCGCAGGACGACGGCGTTGCCCGAGCGCAGGGCGAGCGCGGCGATGTCCACCGTGACGTTGGGGCGCGCCTCGTAGATGGCGCCCACGACGCCGAACGGCACCGTCACCTTCGTCAGCGCGACGCCGTTGGCCAGCGTGCGCTCGTCGAGGATCCTGCCCACCGGGTCGGGCAGCTCCGCGATCTCGCGCACCGCGTCCGCGAGCGCCGAGACGCGGGCCTGATCGAGCGTGAGGCGGTCCTGCAGTGCCGTCGACAGTCCCCCGGCGCGTCCGCGCTCGATGTCCTGCGCGTTGGCGGCGATGACGGTGGATGCCGCGGAGTCGATGCCGTCGGCGATCGCGAGCAGCGCCGCGCGCTTGCTCTCATCGCTCAGCAGCGCGATGGAGCGTGAGGCGTCTTTGGCGCGCAGCATCCGATCGCGCGCCGTCGCGGCGGTGGTCGTCATCCGCTCAGCCTATCGACGTGCGGACGGGGCCCGTGGCGACGGGCGCGACGGGGTCGGGGTTGGGGTCGAACCAGGTGCCGACCGCATCGCCCGCGAGGGCGCGGTCGACGAGATCGGTGCGGGTCACGAGGACGCCGATCCCGGATGCCGCGGCCCGGCGTGCGGCCGAGACCTTGGTCGCCGCACCGCCCGTTCCGACACTGTTGACGACGGTGGAGCCGAACTCGAAGCCGCCGAGGTCCTCGCCGAAGGCGACACGGTCGATCGGGCGGGCGCCGGGCTCGTCGGGCGGGCGCGTATACAGGCATTCGATGTCGCTGAGCAGCACGAGCGCATCGGCTCCGATGAGGTCGGCGACCAGGGCCGCGAGCCGGTCGTTGTCGCCGAAGCGGATCTCCTGCGTGGCGACCGTGTCGTTCTCGTTGACGACGGGCAGGATGCGCAGGCCGAGCAGTCGTTCCATGGCTCGGCGCGCATTCGAACGCGGCGTGGGGTTCTCGAGGTCTCCCGCCGTGAGCAGCACCTGTCCCGCGACGATGCCGAACGGGTGCAGCGCCTGCTGATAGCGATAGATCAGGACGTTCTGGCCGACCGCGGCCGCCGCCTGCTGCGTCGCGAGGTCACTCGGACGTTCCTCGATCGAGAGGAACGGCATGCCGGTCGCGATCGCACCCGACGAGACGAGGACGACCTCGGTGCCGCGGCCGTGCGCTTTCGCGAGAGCGGCGACGAGGGGTTGGATGCGTGACGCGTGCGCGCCGCTGATCGACGACGAGCCGACCTTCACGATGACACGTCGTGCACCGGGGATGTCCGCGCGCTCGCGTGCGGTCATTCGGCTTCTCCGGTGTCACGCTGCCGATCTGCGATCCGTTCCGCGTCGAGCTCGGCCCGGGCGGCCGCCTTCGCGTCCATGCGCTCGTGGTAGCGCTCGCGACGCTGAGCGGTCGTGCGCCGTGCGTTGTCGTCGAGACGCGGATCCATGCCGCGGGGAGCCGTCATGAGCTCGGCGGCCGAACTGAGCGACGGCTGCCAGTCGAAGACGACGCCGTCGCCCTCGCCGATCACGACCGTCGCACCGGGTGTCGCACCCGCACGGAAGAGCTCGTCCTCGACACCGAGTCGATCGAGCCGGTCGGCGAGATAGCCGACGGCCTCTTCGTTCTGGAAGTCGGTCTGCTGCACCCACTTGACGGGCTTCTCTCCCAGGATGCGGTAGACGTTGCCGTACGTGCCGCCTTCGACGCGGACGACGAACTCCTTGACGGCGCCCTTGGGGCGGATCACGATGCGCTCGGGGACCGGCACGGCGGCCAGTTCGGCGCGGTGCTGCGCGATGATCTCGCCGAGCGCGAAGGTGAGCGGCCGCAGGCCCTCGTGGCTGACGGTCGAGATGTCGAAGACGCGGAAGCCGCGCTCTTCGAGCTCGGGCCGCACGAGCGCTGCCAGATCCCTGGCCTCGGGCACGTCGATCTTGTTCAGAGCGACGAGCTGAGGCCGATCGAGCAACGGAGTCTGCCCGTCGGGCACGGGATACGCGGCGAGTTCTTCGAGGATCACGTCGAGGTCGCTGAGCGGGTCACGACCGGGGTCGAGCGTCGCGCAGTCCAGCACGTGCACGAGCGCCGTGCAGCGCTCGACGTGGCGCAGGAACTCCAGGCCCAGGCCCTTGCCCTCGCTCGCCCCCTCGATGAGACCGGGCACGTCGGCGACGGTGTAGCGCATGTCGCCCGCCTGCACGACACCGAGATTGGGATGCAGCGTCGTGAACGGGTAGTCCGCGATCTTGGGCCGCGCTGCCGATACCGCGGCGATCAGGCTCGACTTGCCCGCCGACGGGAAGCCGACGAGCGCCACATCGGCGACCGTCTTGAGCTCGAGCTGGACATCGCCCTCCCAGCCGGGGGTGCCCAGCAGCGCGAAGCCGGGGGCCTTTCGCTTGGGCGAGGCCAGTGCCGCATTGCCGAGGCCGCCGAGCCCACCAGGGGCCACGACGAAGCGCATGCCCGGCTCGATCATGTCGACGAGCGGCTCGCCCGTGCCATCCTTCACGACCGTGCCGACCGGGACCAGCAGCTCGACGGGTTCGCCGGCGGCACCGGAGCGGTTGTCGCCCATGCCGAAGCCGCCGTTGCCACCGGAACGGTGCGGCGAGTGGTGGTACGACAGCAGCGTCGTGACTTGCGGGTCGGCGACGAGGACGATGTCTCCGCCCTGACCGCCGTTGCCGCCGTCGGGTCCGGCCAGTGGCTTGAACTTCTCGCGACGTACCGAGACGCAGCCGTTGCCGCCCTTGCCGGCGCGCAGGTGCAGCGTCACTCGATCCACGAACGTGACCATCTGCGTCTCCTATCTGTCTGAGGTATGCGAAAAGGGGCGAGCCAGAGCCCGCCCCTTTCGCTGAAGGTCTACTACCGTCGGTAGCCGAAACCTGCCGAGGTCACTCCGCCGCTGCGGCGGCGACGATGTTGACGACCTTGCGGCCGCCCTTCTGACCGAACTGGACCGCGCCTGCCTCGAGGGCGAACAGCGTGTCGTCACCACCGCGACCGACGCCTGCGCCGGGGTGGAAGTGCGTGCCGCGCTGGCGGACGAGGATCTCGCCGGCGTTGACGGTCTGGCCGCCGAAGCGCTTCACGCCGAGGCGCTGTGCGTTGGAGTCACGACCGTTGCGGGTGGAGCTTGCGCCCTTTTTGTGTGCCATCTCTGCGTCTCTTCCTGGACTTACTTGATGCCGGTGATCTTGACGCGCGTGAGGTCCTGACGGTGGCCCTGGCGCTTCTTGTAGCCGGTCTTGTTCTTGAACTTCTGGATGACGATCTTCGGTCCGCGAAGCTCACCGAGAACCTCGGCCGTGACCGTGACCTTGGCGAGCTTGTCGGCGTCGCTCGTCACGGCATCGCCGTCGACGAGGAGGACGGCCGGAAGTTCGATCTTGTCGCCGATCGAGGCAGCCTGACGGTCGAGGACGACGATCGTGCCGACCTCCACCTTCTCCTGCCGGCCACCGGCTCGCACAACTGCGTAAACCACTTCACACCTGATTTCGTCTGGGAGCACGATGCTCCGATTGAGACTGGAAAGTCTTGGTGCGGACTGCTGAGCCGCGGCCGAGCTGTCGAAGCACGCCGGGAGGCGTGCGACATGGGACGCACCAAAGGGATACTTTACCGGATGCCGCGATCTGCCGCAAAAGCGCGGCCTTCCGGCCTGTCGCGCTTAGGCTCTCGACGTGGCGATCCTCCTCGATGACCCGGTCTGGCCCGCTCACGGGAGGCTGTGGGCGCATCTGGTGAGCGACGCCGATCTGACGGAACTGCACGAGTTCGCCGCGGCGAACGGCATCCCGCGCCGCGGATTCGACCTCGACCACTACGACGTGCCCGCCGAAAGCCATGCCCGGCTCGTCGCCGCGGGTGCCGAGCACGTCGGCGGTCACGAACTGGTGCGGCGCCTGATCGCGTCGGGCCTGCGTGTCACAGCCCGCGAGCGGCGCGGGCTGTGACACACGGCTCAGTCCTCTGACGCGGGCTTCGCGGGCGCTGTCGTCGGCGCGACGGGAGTCCCCGTCAGCGCAGCCGTCGTGACACGACGGCGTGACCGTCCCTGTCCCGGAGCCTTGGGCTCGGGAAGCGCACTCAGAACCGAATCGAGAAGAAGGTCCTTCTCGGTCTTGGACGCGTTGGCGTTCTTTGCGGGGCCCGCGTTCTTGGCGGCGGAGTCCTGCCGCTTCTTGCGCTGCTTCTTCGGCCGCTCGACGGGAGCCTCCACGATCGGCGCCTGTTCGGCCGGCTCGTCGGGGTGATGGATCGTCGACGCCGCGATCTGCGCGAGCGCGGACTTCGCGCCTTCCGTGATGACATGCGTGCCGTTCGAACCGGCCGGCGGGTTCGAGCCGCCGCGCGAGCGACGTCCGCCCGATGCGCCGCCTGTCGTGCCGCGGTGCTTGACGACGGGGTCGTGGTGCACGATGACGCCGCGACCGGCGCACACATCGCACGCCTCGCTGAAAGTCTCCAGCAGTCCGAGGCCCAGCTTCTTGCGCGTCATCTGCACGAGGCCGAGCGACGTGACCTCGGCCACCTGGTGCTTCGTGCGGTCGCGACTCAGGCACTCGACGAGACGGCGCAGGACGAGGTCGCGGTTGGATTCGAGCACCATGTCGATGAAGTCGATCACGATGATGCCGCCGATGTCGCGCAAGCGCAGCTGACGGACGATCTCTTCGGCGGCTTCGAGGTTGTTCTTCGTGACGGTCTCTTCGAGGTTGCCGCCCGAGCCGACGAACTTTCCGGTGTTGACGTCGACGACCGTCATCGCCTCGGTGCGGTCGATGACGAGAGATCCGCCCGACGGCAGCCACACCTTGCGATCGAGAGCCTTCTCGATCTGCTCGGTGATGCGGTGCGCGTCGAACGGATCGACATCGTCTTCGTACGCCTCGACACGGTCGAGCAGGTCGGGTGCGACCGACTCGAGGTACTTCGTGATCGTCGCGTACGCCTCATCGCCCTGGATGAGCATGCGCGTGAAGTCCTCGTTGAAGACGTCGCGGACGATCTTCACCAGCAGATCGGGCTCCGAATGCAGCAGGGCCGGCGCCTGGATCGAATCGATCTGCCGTGAGACGTGCTCCCACTGGTTCGTGAGGCGCTGCACGTCGCGGGTGAGCTGCTCTTCGGTCGCTCCCTCGGCCGCCGTGCGCACGATCACGCCCGAGGACTCCGGCAGGACTTCCTTGAGGATCTTCTTCAGGCGGGCCCGCTCGGTGTCGGGCAGCTTGCGCGAGATGCCGTTCATCGCGCCGCCGGGAACGTACACGAGGTAGCGGCCGGGCAGCGAGATCTGGCTCGTGAGGCGTGCGCCCTTGTGGCCCACGGGGTCCTTCGTGACCTGCACGAGAACCTTGTCGCCGCTCTTGAGCGCGAGCTCGATACGGCGCGGCTGGTTGCCGGTCTCGACGGCATCCCAGTCGACCTCGCCCGAGTACAGCACGGCGTTGCGTCCGCGACCGATGTCGACGAATGCCGCTTCCATGCTCGGCAGCACGTTCTGCACGCGACCGAGGTAGACGTTGCCGATGAGGGATGCGTCCTGGTTGCGCGCGACATAGTGCTCGACGAGCACGTTGTCCTCGAGCACCGCGATCTGCACGCGGCCGTTCTTCGATCGCACGATCATCTCGCGGTCGACCGCCTCGCGGCGGGCGAGGAACTCGGCCTCGGTCACGACCGCGCGGCGGCGACCCGCTTCGCGGCCGTCACGACGACGCTGCTTCTTCGCTTCGAGACGGGTGGAACCCTTGATGCGCTGAGGCTCGGTGATGAGCTCGACGGCACGCTGACGGTGCGGCGCGGGGTGTTCGGCCTGCTCGTCGTCGCGCGGGTCTCCCCCGCGGCGACGCCCACGCCGACGGGAGCTCGACGACGACTGGTCGTCGTGGTGCGGACGCTCGTCCGGCAGGGCCGGCAGAGGCACGATCTCGGGCGCGTAGAAGTGCAGCGCCGTCGACACCGCGGAGACGAAGGTCTCGGGCAGCAGGCCGAGCGAGACGGCCGTGACGGGGCCGGACTGCTCCGGCTCGTCCGCGACCGCGCCGCCGGTCTCCGGCGAATCCGACCCGTCGTCGGACTCGTCCGACGCGGGTGCGCCGGCGTCGCCGGTGGGCGCCTCGCTGGCGGGGTCCGCGTCGTCACCGGCCGCAACGACGGCGGGCGGCGGCTCGGCATCGGTCGGCACGTCGATGTCGGGCCCCTCGAGTGCGACCGGAAGGCCGGTCACGTCAGGCGGAGCGGTCTCCGTCGTCGTCGGGGCGCTCGATTCGTCGCCGTCGGGGTGTTCTGAGGTGCTGTCATCAGCCATCACTGGCGTACTCCCTGCGGGGCGACACCGCGCGTCGCCCGGCGAAATCTCGTGCGGTGCCGCACCTGCGGTGCCGCGAACTCACTCGGTCTGCAGCCGGCTGTGCGCCCAGGCTGCGAAGGGCTGTCATCGCCCTGAAGTCTTCGATGATGCGGTGGCGGCGCGGCCGCGGCGCATCCGCATCATTATCGCACTTTCCCGGACCGAATGCTCACACATCGACGTGTGAAGACTTTCATGGCCCGCCCACGCCTCACCCATAGGCCATCTTTGCGATAATCCGAGGCATGCCCCCGTCTCAGACCCACACGCGCCCGACCGTCCTCGCGGTGTGGCTCATCATCGCCGGCGCGATCGGGTGGTGGGCAGCCTTTTCGCTCACCCTCGCGAAGCTCGACGGCCTCGCCAATCCCGGTGCAGCCGCCGCCTGCGACATCTCGGTGCTCGTGCAGTGCAGCGCCAACCTCGACGCGTGGCAGGGCAGGATCTTCGGCTTTCCGAACCCGTTGCTGGGGCTCGCCTGCTGGGTGGCACCGATCGCCGTCGGCGTCGCGATCCTCGCCCGCGCACGCTTCGCGCGATGGTTCTGGCTGCTGTTCTGGGCCGGCACCGCGTTCGCCTTCGGCTTCGTCATCTGGCTCATCGGCCAGAGCATCTACGCGCCGAACCTGCACACCCTGTGCCCGTGGTGCATGGTCACGTGGGCCGTCACGATCCCGACGTTCTATGTTGTGACGCTGCATGTGCTGCGCTCGGGAGTGCTCGCCGTGCCGGCCGGCGTGCGCCGGACTGCGGACAAGCTCATGGCGTGGGTGCCGCTGGCGACGATCCTCAGCTATGCGCTCGTGCTTCTGCTCGCGCAGATCGAGATGAATGCCGTCGTGAGCATTGTGAACTCGCTGTTCTGATCCGCGAAACCCCGCTCATCGAGTAGCGCGAAGCCCCCGACCGGTCATCGAGTAGCGCGGACCGCAAACCCCCGGTCATCGAGTAGCGCGAAGCGCGTATCGAGATGCGCGCTGCTACTCGATCTTGATACGAGCCGCATCAACGCTGCTGCGCAGCATTGATCCCGGGACGCGAGATCTCGATACGCTGCGCTCCGCGCTGCTACTCGATCTTGATACGAGCCGCATCAACGCTGCTGCGCAGCATTGATCCCGGGACGCGAGATCTCGATACGCTGCGCTTCGCGCTGCTACTCGATCTTGATACGAGCCGCATCAACGCTGCTGCGCAGCATTGATCCGTCTCGTATCAAAACCAGATGCTGAGTTCCCTCGCGGCGGAGTCGGGGCTGTCCGAGCCGTGCACGAGGTTCTGCTGCACCTTGAGGCCCCAGTCGCGGCCGAAGTCGCCGCGGACGGTTCCCGGGGCTGCCGTCGTCGGGTCGGTCGTGCCGGCGAGCGAGCGGAAGCCCTCGATGACGCGGTTGCCGGCGACACGGATCGCGACCGACGGACCCGACATCATGAAGTCCAGGAGCGGCTCGTAGAAGGGCTTGCCCTCGTGCTCGGCGTAGTGCCGCTCGAGACGGGCGCGGTCGGGCTCGACGAGGCGGATGTCGACGAGGGCGTAGCCCTTCGCCTCGATGCGGGCGAGGATCGCCCCGGTGAGCCCGCGGGCAACGCCGTCCGGCTTGATGAGGACGAGGGTCTCTTCCGTGGTCATGCGTGTTTCCATTCCGTTTGTCAGGCCTGGTCGGGCTGCTGCGCCTCGATCGCGGCGTTGCGCCGGTCGAGAGCCGCTCCCTTGATGGTGGCATAGCCGTACATGCCGCCGAAAATGAGCGCGACGATGATGAGCACGGGCTCGAGGAGCGCCCCGAGGGCGACGACGAGCTGCAGCAGCCAGCCGATCGCGATCCCCCACCGGTAGCGCACGAGACGACCCGTCAGGATCATGAGAACGGCCAGGGTCGTTCCCGCCACGACGCCCCACCACCGTTCGATGCCGTCGGGCAGCGTGTCCAGCCCGAAGATGACGAGCCCTCCCAGGAAGGCGATGACCGACTCGAAGGCGAGCACGATCGACGCGAGAGATTCCGCGGCGCCGCGGCGGCGGCGCGGCTGGGGTGTCTGCGTTCCCGTCATGATGTCCAACCCGACTTCCAGTCCTCGATCTCGGCGAGCGTGAGCGCTTCGCCGGCCAGCACGACCGAGCCCGTCACGACGACGGCACGACGATCGGATGCTGCGGCCCACTCTCGTGCCGCCTCCACTGCCGCGCTGAGGTCGTCATGGACCGTCACAGACAGGCCCGCCGCCTCGGCGACGTCGGCGATCGCGTCGGGTTCGGACGCACGTTCCGAGGCCGGCGCGGTCGCGAAGACATGGGTCGCGACATCCGAGAGCGCGGTGACGATTCCGCCCGCGTCCTTGTCGTCGAGCACGCCCAGCACGACGCCCCAGTCGTCGAAGTCGAACGATTCGCGCAGAGCCGTCGCGAGGGCCTGTGCACCGTGCGGATTGTGCGCCGCGTCGACCAGGACCGTCGGATGCGTGCCGGCGAGGTGCAGGCGTCCGGGTGAGGTCGTCTGGCCGAAGGCCTCGGCGAGCACGTCGCTCGAGATCGCACGGGTGGCACCGCCCAGGAGCGACTCGACAGCGGCGATCGCGAGAGATGCGTTGAAGCCCTGGTGCGAGCCGTACAGCGGCAGGTACTCGTCTTCGTAGACGCCCGCGAGGCCGCGTACCGAGATGAGCTGCCCGCCCACCGCGAGACGCTGCGAAACGAGCGCGAAGTCGTCTCCCTCGAACGAGATCGTGGCGCCCCGTGCCTCGGCCACGGCCTTGAGCACGGCTTCGACGGCGGGCTGCTGGCGTGCCGAGACGACCGCCGCGCTGTCCTTGATGATCCCGGCCTTGACGGTCGCGATCTCGGTGATGGTCTCGCCCAGACGATCGGCGTGATCGATGGCGATCGGGGTGAACACGGCGACGTCGCCGTCGGCCGTGTTGGTCGAGTCCCACGCGCCGCCCATGCCCACTTCGAGCACGAGCACGTCGATCGGCGCGTCCGAGAAGGCGACGAAGGCGAGCACGGTGAGCAGTTCGAAGAAGGTCAGCGCCGCGTCGCCGGCGGCGGCGAGTTCGGCGTCGACGATATCCACGAACGGCTCGATCTCGTCCCACGCGTCGGCGATCGCGGCATCCGAGATCGGCTCGCCGTCGATCGTGATCCGCTCGGTGAACCGCTCGAGGTGCGGACTCGTGAACAGGCCGGTGCGCAGGCCGTGCGCGCGCAGCAGGCTCTCGATGACGCGCGCCGTCGAGGTCTTTCCGTTCGTGCCGCTGATGTGCACGACGCGGTAGGTCTTCTGCGGATCGTCGAGCAGCTCGAGGACGCGAGCCGTGCGCTCGACCCGCGGCTGCACCCACTGCTCCCCCTGTCGCTGCAGCAGCGACTCGTAGACGGCGTCGGCGCGGTTACGGTCGTTCACTCGGCTGCCTCGATCCTCGTCACGGCGACCCAGAAGCCGCCTGCGTTCGCGTACTGACCGGTGCGCACGTATGCGACATGCTCCGGCGCGGCGCCGAACGCGCCCGCCTGCCATACCTCGATCGCGGCATCGGCCGGCACGTGCGCGTCCTCGCCCTCGAGCAGTAGCGCGTGGTCGAGGGCGAGCGTCTCCCCCGCGATGTCGGCGACGTCGAACGCTCCCGCGACGGCGTCTGCGTCTGCGGCGTCCTGGAAGAGCATCTGTAGACGGATGCGATCGCTGACATCGAATCCGGCGGCCTTGCGTGTGTCCTGCACGGCGCGGATGACGTCGCGCGCGAGACCCTCGGCCTCGAGCTCGGGCGTCGTCGTCGTGTCGAGCAGCACGAATCCGCCGCTCGGAAGAAGCGCAAGCGCCTCACCCTCGGGGCGTCCTGCCGTCTCGAGCACGAGGTCGTACTCACCCGGCTGCAGGGCCAAGCCCCCGGCGGTCACGGTGCCGTCCTCCTCGGACCAGTCGCCGGCCTTGGCCGCCTGGATCGCGCGCTGAACGTCTCTGCCCAGGCGCGGCCCGGCGGCCCGGGCGTTGACCGACAGACGATGGGTGATGCCGTACCCGGCTGCCGTGTCGTCGCGCTGGTCGACGAGCTCGACCGCCTTGACGTTCAGCTCGTCGCGGAGGATGTCGTCGAACTGTCCCAACGCGCCCGCGTCGGTCGCGACGACCGTCAGCATCGGCAGGGGCAGCCGAACGCGCTTGCCCTCGCGCTTACGGAGGGCGTTCGCGACGCTGGAGACTTCGCGCACCGCATCCATCGCGCTGCGGATGTCGGCGGCCTGCGGGAACAGGCCCGCATCGGGCCAGTCCTGCAGGTGGACGCTGCGTCCGCCGGTCAGCCCCTGCCACACCTGCTCGGCCACGAGCGGGATGAGCGGAGCCGCGACGCGGGTGAGCGTCTCGAGCACCGTGTAGAGCGTGTCGAACGCCTCGGTCCCTGAGCTTGCGCCCGCGGTCCCTGAGCTTGCACCCGCGGTCCCTGAGCTTGCACCCGCGGTCCCTGAGCTTGTACCCGCGGTCCCTGAGCTTGCGCCCGCGGTCCCTGAGCTTGTCGAAGGGTCGACCCCCACCCAGAAACGGTCGCGCGAGCGGCGGATGTACCAGTTCGTCAGCGCCTCGGCGAAGTCGCGCAGCTTCGCCGCCGCCGACGTCGAATCGAGACCCTCGAGATCAGCCGCGACTCCGCGCACGAGATCGCCCGTGAGAGCCAGGATGTACCGGTCGAGCACGTTCGTCGAGTCGGTGCGCCAGGTGGCTTCGTAACCGCCCGGCGCCGCCGCGTTGGCGTAGGTCGCGAAGAAGTACCACGTGCTCCACAGCGGCAGCATGAACTCCCGCACGGCGGCGCGGATGCCCTCCTCGGTGACGACGAGGTTTCCGCCGCGCAGCACCGAGCTGGACATGAGGAACCAGCGCATCGCGTCGGAGCCGTCGCGGTCGAAGACCTCGGACACGTCAGGGTAGTTCTTGAGCGACTTCGACATCTTGTACCCGTCGCTGCCCAGCACGATGCCGTGGCACGACACCCCCGTGAACGCGGGGCGATCGAACAGCGCCGTCGACAGGACGTGCATGACGTAGAACCAGCCACGCGTCTGGCCGATGTACTCGACGATGAAGTCCGCCGGGGCGTGCGAGTCGAACCACTCGCGGTTGTCGAACGGGTAGTGCACCTGCGCGTAGGGCATCGATCCGGAGTCGAACCACACGTCGAAGACGTCTTCGATGCGGCGCATCGTCGACCGCCCTGTCGGGTCGTCGGGGTTCGGGCGGGTCAGGTCGTCGATGTACGGCCGGTGCAGATCCACGTTGCCCTCGGGGTCACGAGGGAGACGTCCGAAGTCGCGCTCCATGTCGTCGAGGCTGCCGTACACGTCGACGCGCGGGTACGCCGCGTCGTCGCTCTTCCACACCGGAATGGGTGAGCCCCAGTACCGGTTGCGGCTGATCGACCAGTCGCGCGCACCCTCGAGCCACTTGCCGAACTGACCGTGCTTGACGTTCTCGGGCACCCACGTGATCTGCTCGTTGTTCGCGAGCATGCGGTCCTTGATGTCGGTCACGCGCACGAACCAGCTCGACACGGCACGGTAGATGAGAGGGTTGCGGCAGCGCCAGCAGTGCGGATACGAGTGCTCGTAGCTCGCGAGGCGCAGCAGCCGCCCGTTCTGACGCAGCAGGCGCACGAGCGGCGTGTTCGCGTCCATCCAGAGCTCGCCGGCGACATCCGTCGCATGCGGAAGGAAGCGCCCGCCGTCGTCGAGACTCATGATGAGCGGGATGCCGGCGGCCTCGGTCACCCGCTGGTCATCCTCACCGAAGGCCGGTGCCTGGTGCACGATGCCCGTGCCGTCCGAGGTCGTGACGTAGTCGTCGACGAGGATCCGCCAGGCGCGCTCGGTGCCCCAGGTGGCGGCATCCGCGTAGTAGTCGAAGAGACGGTCGTAGGCGACGTCCTCGAGCTCGGCGCCCAGGACGCTCTGCACGACGGCGTCCTGCGCCGCCTCAGCGGAATCGTAGCCGAGGTCCTTCGCGTAACCGGCGAGCAGCGGCTCGGCCAGCAGATAGCGGTGCGCCGTCGCCTCGAGCGGCTCGTCACCGGGCTGCACGTCGGCGGCGCCCGCGGGACCGCCGGGCACGACGACGTAGCGGATGTCGGGGCCGACCACGAGCGCGAGGTTCGTCGGCAGGGTCCAGGGGGTCGTCGTCCACGCGAGCGCCCGCACGCCCGTGAGGCCCAGGGCTTCGGCCTTCGCGCCGACGAGCGGGAAGGTCACGGTGACCGACGGGTCCTGGCGCATCTGGTAGACGTCGTCGTCCATGCGCAGCTCGTGCGCCGACAGCGGGGTCTCGTCGCGCCAGCAGTACGGCAGCACGCGGTGCCCCTCATAGGCGAGTCCCTTGTCGTGCAGCGTCTTGAAGGCCCAGAGCACGGACTCCATGTACGAGGGGTTGAGCGTCTTGTATCCGCGCTCGAAATCGACCCAGCGGGCCTGACGGGTGACGTAGTCCTCCCAGTCGCGCGTGTAGGCGAGCACCGATGACCGCGCCTTGTCGTTGAAGACGTCGATGCCCATGGCCTCGATCTCGGCCTTCTCGGTGATGCCGAGCTGCTTCATCGCCTCGAGCTCGGCCGGCAGGCCGTGCGTGTCCCAGCCGAAGACGCGATCGACCTTCTTGCCCCGCATCGTCTGGAAGCGCGGGAAGAGGTCCTTGGCATAGCCGGTCAGCAGGTGGCCGTAGTGCGGCAGGCCGTTGGCGAACGGCGGCCCGTCGTAGAAGACCCACTCGTCGGCGCCCTCACGGTTCTCGATCGACGCGCGGAAGGTGTCGTCGTCCTTCCAGAAGGCGAGCACGTCGCGCTCGATCTCGGGAAAGCGCGGGCTGGGCACGACCGCTGCGGGTCCGAAGGCACTCCCGCGGGTCCCTGGGCTTGTCGCGGTCCCTGAGCTCGTCGCGGTCCCTGAGCTCGTCGAAGGGTCGGAGCTTGCCGAAGGGCGGGGGTAGGTCATGGGTCTCTCGCAGGTGTCGTGGTCGCCGGTTCCTGCGAGGACGACCCTTCGGAAAGGACCGCGGTACCACCCCGCGTTGCCGTTGCCGGCCACTCTCACTGCGGCTGTCACGGGCCTGACCCGCTCGGTTCTACCGGGCTCGCGCCGTTCTTCCGAGAGCTCCCCGGTGATGGCCGGATCGATGCTGCTCAGGTGATTCTATCCGACCGCGCCGACGCCGCGACGAGCTCGATCGTGAAGGGATGCTGCGGCCGGTCGAAGACGTCGGTCGTCACCCCCCGCTCCACGACGCGGCCGTCCTTCATGACGAGGACATCGTCGGCCAGCCCTCGCACGACGGCGAGGTCGTGCGAGATGAGCACCGTCGTCAGCCTCAGCTCGCGCCGCAACCGCGCCAGCAGCTCGAGGACGCGCCGCTGCACCGAGACATCCAGCGCCGAGACGGGTTCGTCGAGCACGAGCACATCGGGCTGGGTCGCGAGGGCTCGGGCGATCGCCGCCCGCTGCCGCTGACCGCCCGAGAGCTGCCCCGGACGGCGCCCTGCCAGCTCGGGATCGAGTTCGACCAGCTGCAGCAGATCGGCCGTCCGTGCAGCGTGTCGTCCCGCGGGAACACCGCCCGCCGCGAGCGCTTCGCGCAGTGATCTGCCGATCGTCCAGCGCGGATCGAAGGCGGCGCGCGTGTCCTGATGCACGAGCTGGATGCGGGGGCGACGAGGCCTGCGGTCCTGCTCACGGGCCGGGTTCCATGGCGCGTCGTCGAAGCACACCGTGCCGCGGTCGGGCGTCTCGACGCCGAGCAGGAGCCGCGCGACGGTGGACTTGCCGGCGCCCGACTCGCCGACGATGCCGAGGGAGCGCCCGGCACGCACCGTGAAGGTCACATCGTCGACGGCGGTCGAGCCGCGAAAGGTCTTGTGCAGTCCGTCGGCCGCGAGCACGACAGCGCCCCCCGCGGGAGATTCGGCCGGCGGGATGGTCGTGCCGTCGACGAGTTCGCGGGTGTAGGGATGCTGGGGGTCGCGCAGCACCTGTGCTGCCGGACCCGTCTCGACGACCCGCCCGTTTCGCATGACGATGATCCGATCCGCGACGCGCGCGACGGCCGTGAGATCGTGACTGATCAGGAGCAGCCCGACGCCCTCGTCGACCAGCGAACGCAGCAGGCCCAGCACGCGTGCCTGCACGGTCGCGTCGAGTGCCGTCGTCGGTTCATCCGCCACGAGCACGCGGGGCGCAGCGGCGAGCGCAGAGGCGATGAGTGCACGCTGACGCAGACCGCCGGAGAGCTCATGCGGGCGCTGGCGCACACGGCGATCGGGATGCGGCATCCCGACCCGCAGCAGCAGCTCGTGCACGCGCTGCGCGCGCTGGCGACGGTCGAGGCGCGTGTGGATCTCGAGCGGCTCTGCGACCTCCGCGCCGATGCGGGCGAGCGGGTCGAGCGAGACGAGCGCGTCCTGCGAGACGAGCGCGATGCGGTCGCCGCGCACCTCGCGCCACGCGCGCTCACCCGCCCGGCGCAGGTCGACGCCGTCGATCTCGAGACGGTCGGCGCCCACACGGGCACCGGGGGGTGTCAACCCGAGCAGGGCGAGCGCCGTGAGCGACTTGCCGGCGCCGGACTCGCCGACCACCGCGACGCACTCCCCGGGCTCCACGGTCAGGTCGACGCCGTCGACCACCGTGCGCGGGCCGAACGAGATCCGCAGATTCCGCAGGTCGAGGGCGCTCATGCGGTGCGTCCTTCCGCCGCGGCGCGCAGCGTGCGTCCGACGATCGTCGCCGAGATCACCGTGAGGGTGATCGCGAGCCCCGGGAAGACGGCGATCCACCAGGCCTGAGCGAGCACGTTGCGCCCTCCCGAGAGCATGAGCCCCCACTCCGGCGTGGGCTCGAGCGGCCCGAGGCCGAGGAAGCTCAGCCCCGCCGCCGCGAGGATGCTCGTGCCGAACCCGATCGTCGCGATCACGCTGAGCGCGCCGAGCACGCCGGGCACCACGTGACGGAAGATGGCGACCGGGCGCCGCACACCGAGCAGCGCGGCGGCTTCGACGTGATCGGCCGCGAGGAGCGTACGCGTCTGTACGCGGGCCAGCCGGACGTAGACGGGGATGACGGCGATCGTGACGCCGATGGCGACGTTGACGGGACCGGGCCCGAGGACCGCGACGACGACGAGCGCGATCAGGAACTCGGGAAAGGCGAGGACGACGTCGAGCGCGCGTACGGCGACGGCATCGACGACGCGCGGTGCCGCACCGATCGCCGTGCCGACGACGAGGCCGACGATGAGCGCGACGCCCACCGCGATCGCGCCGATCGAGAGAGACGAGCGCGCGCCGTAGACGACTCTCGCGAAGATGTCCCGTCCGCTCTGGTCGGTGCCGAAGACGTGGTCCGGGCTCGGCGGCAGGAGGGCGGCGCGCACATCGGTCTGCAGCGGGTCGAACGGCGTGAACAGCGACGGCGCGATCGCCATCGCGATGAAGACGGCGAGCACAGCGCCCGCGGCGGTGAGTGCCACGACCTGACGACGGTTCACGGCATACCGCCCCTCGCGTGATCGGCGATGGCCGGTCGGCGCAGCCGAGGGTCGATGACCGCCGCCGTCAGCTCGACGACGATGTTGATCACGACGAACACGAGCGCGCTGAGCAGGATGATGCCGCCGATGACGGGCAGGTCGCGATCGGTGATCGCCACGAGGGTGACCCGGCCCAGCCCCGGCCGGCCGAACACCGTCTCGACCAGAACCGCACCGCCGAGCAGCGTGCCGACGAGATAGGCGGCGAGCGTGAGGGCCCCTGTGGCACCGTGCCGCAGCGTGTGCCGCAGCAGGAGTCTGCTCGGGCTCGCACCGCGTGCACGCACCGTGACGGCGAACGGCTGCCGCTCGGCGGCCTCGATGCCGTCGCGCAGCACCTGTCCGAGCAGGGCGGCCGTGGGCAGCGCCAGCGTGACGGCGGGCAGGACGAGGGATGCCGCGTTCCTCGACCCCGTGACGGGGAACCAGCCCAGCGTGAAGGCGAACACCGTGAGCAGGACGAGTCCGATCCAGAACACGGGAGAGGACAGGATGACCAGTTCGACACCGGCCACGACGATGCGCGCGGCGCGGCGACGCACCGTGATGGCGACCACGAGCGCGAGGACGAGTGCGATCAGGAGCGCGAGACCGGTGAGCTGCAGGGTGGGCAGCAGCTGCCTGCCGATGACATCGGCCACCGGCATCCGCAGTTGATAGGACTCCCCGAGGTCTCCGCGCAGCAGCCGGCCCATGTACTGGGCGTACTGCTGTGCGAGGGTCTGGTCCAGACCCAGCTCTCGACGGATGCCGTCCTTGACGGCATCCGAGACCTGGGCCTGCGGACCCAGCATGACGTCGACCGGATCCCCGGGGATGAGCCGCATCGCGACGAACGCCAGGGTCGCAGCTCCCCACAGGACGACGATCAGCCCCGCGAGCAGACCGCCGATCCGCGCGAGGACGCGCCCCGCCGGTCTCATTCCAGCGTGACGTCGTAGAACAGGGGCCGGCCGTAGAGGTCGTATGCGATTCCGCTGATCGCCGGCGAGACGGCCGTGATGGACGACGGCACGTACAGCGGCACGATCGCGGTGTACTCGGCGTTCCAGCGCTGCAGCTCGCGGTAGATCTCGGCGCGCTCGTCGACGTCACTCGTCGCGACGCCGCGGTCCAGGAGCGCATCGATGGCGGGATCGGACACCTGCGACGCGTTCTGGAAGCCGTCGGTGTGCAGATGGCTGCGCAGCAGATCGGGGTCGACTCCCGAGAAACCCCAGTCGGTGAGGTCGAAGGTCTTCGGGCCGTACTGCTCGTTGTACGCGCCCGGCTCCAGCACGTCGCGGACGAGCTCGAACCCGATCTCACGCAGGTCGGACTGGATCGCGTTCGCCAGCGCCGCGCGGTCGTCGGGCACGGGTGTCCAGGCGATCCAGCGGGCCGAAAGCCGCGCGTCGTCCTTCGTCCGGTAGCCGTCGGCGTCGCGTCCGGTCCAGCCGGCCGCGTCGAGCAGCTCGGCGGCCGCATCGGGATCGAACGCCCACGTCCCCTCGACGGCAGGCTCGTATCCCGGGGTCGTCGAGGCGAGGATGCTCCACGCGCGCGGATACTGCCCGAAGAAGACCTGTTCGACCGCGGGCTCGATGTCGATGCCCAGCGCGAACGCCTGGCGGACGCGCTCGTCGGCGAACACGCCGTACTGCTCGTTGAGGTAGAGCGAATACGGCAGGCCCGGCAGCTCGACGGAGTCGATCGTGAGCTCGTCGGGGAGATCGGCGATGACGCTCGGCGGCAGCTGGCTCGCGAGGTCGACCTCGCCGCTGCCGATGACACCCGCGCGCACGGCCGGCTCGGGCATGATGCTCACCCGCAGCGTCTCGATCTGCGGTGCGCCCTGCCCGTGGGGGCCCCACGTGTAGTCGGCGTTGCGCGTGTAGACGATCTCCTGATCGGGCGTGTAGTCGGTGAGCACGAAGGGGCCCGTCCCGATCGTGACGTCGGGCCCGCCGGCCGCGAGCCGCTCCGCGTCGGCAGCGAGCGCGGCCGGCGAGTAGAACCCGAGCTGTGCCGTGCTGGCGGCTTGGAGGAAGGGTGCATACGGCTGTGTGAACGAAACTCGCACGGTGTGGTCGTCGACGATCTCGGTGCCGGCGTAGAAATCCGCGCCGAGCATGGCCGCGGCTTGCGCGGACGCGGTGTCGGGGTCGACGATGCGATCGAAGTTGCCCTTGACCGCCGCCGCGTCGAAGGGCTCGCCATCGTGGAAGACGACATCGTCGCGCAGGTCGAAGGTGTACTGCAGACCGTCGTCAGAGATCTCCCAGTCCGCGGCGAGCCACGGTGAGAAGGAGCCGTCCGCGTTCTGGAAGACGAGCGAGTCGAGCACGACGCGCTGCACCATCGCCGAGACGTCGAGCTGGCTGGTCTGCGGGTCCATGTGTCCTGCGGACAGGTTCGCGCCCTCGATGGCCCAGACGACCTCACCGCCGGCGTCTTCCGTGTCTGCCTCGTCGCCCGATGCGCATGCGCTGAGAACGAGTGCAGCCGCGGCGGTGAGAGCGGCCGCACGCAGCAGGCGGGAGGCGGATGAGCGGTGGGTGAGCATGCGGAAACCTCGCTGGTGTCGGGACGTGAATACGCTAACGCACTTCTTGGACCCGGTTCACTATGCGGTGTCCGCCCGCGAGCGTGCGCTCGATAGAATCATCGGGCATCCCATACTCAGGCACGCTCACACGGTGCCGCACATACGGCGAGGAGACCTTCACATGTCCACGATCCCCGACAAGCCCGCTCTCGAAGGTCTCGAGTCGAAATGGGATGCCGCGTGGCAGGAGCGGGGCACGTACCTGTTCGACCGTGCCCGTGCCGCTGAGCGGGGCCGCGACGGTGTGTACTCGGTCGACACCCCTCCCCCGACGGCATCCGGATCGCTGCACATCGGGCACGTCTTCAGCTACACCCACACCGACGTCAAGGTGCGCTTCGAGCGCATGCGCGGCAAGACGGTGTTCTACCCGATGGGGTGGGACGACAACGGCCTGCCGACCGAGCGTCGCGTGCAGAACTATTACGGCGTGCGCTGCGACCCGTCGCTGCCTTACGACCACGAGTTCACGCCTCCGTTCCAGGGCGGCACCAACAAGAGCACGAAGGCCGCCGACCAGGTGCCGATCAGCCGCCGCAACTTCATCGAGCTGTGCGAGAGCCTCACGCTCGAAGATGAGAAGCAGTTCGAGGCGCTGTTCCGCCAGCTCGGCCTCAGCGTCGACTGGACGCAGACCTACCGCACGATCTCGGATGACACGATCCGCACGAGCCAGCTCGCCTTCCTGCGCAACATCGAGCGCGGCGAGGCGTACCAGGCTCTCGCCCCGACGCTGTGGGACATCGACTTCCGCTCCGCGATCGCACAGGCCGAGCTCGAAGACCGCGACCAGCCCGCGGCCTACCACCGAGTGGCGTTCCACAAGACCGACGGCTCGGGCGACGTGCACATCGAGACGACCCGTCCCGAGCTGCTCGCCGCCTGCGTCGCGCTCGTCGCGCACCCCGACGACGAGCGGTACCAGCCGCTGTTCGGCTCGACCGTGCGCACGCCCCTGTTCGACGTCGAAGTGCCGGTCCTCGCGCACCCGCTCGCCCAGAAGGACAAGGGCTCGGGCATCGCCATGATCTGCACCTTCGGCGATGTCACCGACATCATCTGGTGGCGCGAACTGGATCTGCCCAACCGCACGATCCTCGGCAAAGACGGCCGCGTCATCGCCGACGCACCCGATGTCATCGTGACGGATGCCGCCAAGGCGGCCTACGCCGAGATCGCGGGCAAGACCGTGTTCAGCGCCAAGAAGGCGATCGTCGACCTGCTGCGGGCCTCCGGCGACCTCGACGGCGAACCCAAGCCGTTCACGCACGCCGTGAAGTTCTTCGAGAAGGGCGACCGCCCGCTCGAGATCGTCTCGACGCGCCAGTGGTACGTCCGAAACGGTGCCCGCGACGAGGCGCTGCGCGAGAAGCTCATCGCTCTCGGTACCGGCATGGCGTGGCATCCCGATTTCATGCGCGTCCGCTACGAGAACTGGGTCGGCGGGCTCACGGGCGACTGGCTCGTCTCGCGTCAGCGCTTCTTCGGCGTGCCGATCCCGGTCTGGTACGCCCTCGATGAGAACGGCGAACGGGACTACGACCGCGTGCTGACCCCCGATCTCGCCTCGCTGCCGGTCGATCCGACGATCGACGTGCCGCCGGGGTACAGCGAGGACCAGCGCGGCGTCGCGGGCGGCTTCGACGCCGAGAAGGACATCTTCGACACGTGGGCGACCTCGTCGCTCACACCGCAGCTCGCGGGCGGCTGGCAGCGCGACGAGGAGCTGTGGAACCTCGTCGCCCCGTTCGATCTGCGCCCGCAGGGCCAGGACATCATCCGCACCTGGCTGTTCTCGACGATGCTGCGCAGTGCGCTGGAAGACGGTCGGTCCCCCTGGACGGATGCCGCGATCTCGGGCTTCATCGTCGACCCCGACCGCAAGAAGATGTCGAAGTCGAAGGGCAACGTCGTCACGCCCGCCGACATCCTCGACTCGCATGGCACCGACGCGGTGCGCTACTGGTCGGCGTCGAGCCGGCTCGGCGCCGATGCCGCCTTCGATCCGCAGAACCCGACGCAGGTCAAGATCGGGCGTCGCCTGGCGATCAAGGTGCTGAACGCGTCGAAGTTCGTGCTGTCGTTCCCCGTGCCCGAGGGCGCTGAGATCACGCACGCGGTCGACGCGTCGATGCTCGCGACTCTGGACGACGTCGTCCGCGAGGCCACGAAGGCGTTCGAGGGCTACGACCACGCGCGGGCGCTCGAACTCACCGAGTCGTTCTTCTGGACGTTCTGCGACGACTACCTCGAGCTCGTGAAGGAGCGCGCCTACAACCAGACCGACGTGGGCCAGCCGTCCGCCGCCCTCGCCTTGCGGATCGCGCTGTCGACGCTGCTGCGCCTGTTCGCCCCGGTCCTCGCGTTCGCCGCCGAGGAATCGTGGTCGTGGTTCAACGAAGGGTCCGTGCACAACGCGGAGTGGCCGCAGCCGCTCGGGATCGACGGCGACCCGGCCGTGCTCGCGGCCGTGAGTGCCGCACTGATCGGCGTTCGCCGCGCGAAGACCGAGGCGAAGGCCTCGCAGAAGACGGCGGTCGAGCAGCTGACGATCGCCGCTCCCGCGGCATCCCTCGATGCGATCCGATCGGCCGAAGGCGACCTCAAGGCCGTCGGGCGCATCGGCGAGATCGCCTACGCGGACGGCGATGAGCTCGTCGTGGGCGACGTCGTGCTCGTTCCTGCCGAGGAGGCCTGATGCAGCTCGGAACACGCTGGACCTCGGGTGACGAACCGCCTCGTTCGGTGCCCGACGCGCTCGTGCGCGGCATCCGCTCGGTCGACGAGGCGATCCCTGCCGACGACCTCGGCCAGCCGCGACCCCGCTGGACCCTCACGTGGGTCGAGGGGCGCCCCATCGCCGAACTCGACACGGGTGTCTTCGTGACGCTGGACGCGGCGGGTGAGCCCGTCGTCAGGTCCGATCCCGACGACGAGTTCGCCTGACGATCACGCCCGACGGTCAGGAGCGATCGGACGGCGTCATCGCGGCAGCATCCCGATGCCGCTGGCCGCTTGTGCGTCGGTGCGCCGGTCACTCGCGGCGATCTGCAGCGCGAGCGCGGCTCGACGAGCGGCAATCTGCGCGGGGAGCGCGGCTCCACGAGCGGCGCGTCGTGTCGCGCGCGTGCTCGCGACGCCTTCGAGTCTCGCAGCGAGGCCGAGCAGGAGACGCTCGAAGCGCGTCGGAGCGAGGTGGGAGCAGGGTGTGGGCATCGTGGTCATGACGGATCTGCCTCGTCGATGGGAAAGATGTCGGTGCGGATACTGAACAGCCGCACGCCGGGTCCGGTCTGGTCGCGGTACTTCTCGACGGTCTCATCGATGAGCTGCCGCACGCTGTCGGCGAGTTCGGTGAACTGCGCTTCGGTGAGGTTCGCGGTCGTCGACGTGAGCAGTGACTTCCACGTCTCGGGGTCGGCACGAAGACTCGCGTGCAGGTACGCCCGCAGCTGCTCTTCGCGCTGACGATAGAACTCGCCCACCACGACTTCGGTCGCCGCACGCCCGGCGGGCGTCTTCACGGTGCTCGGGTTCGTCATCGTGATCGAGCCCTGGGGTCGCTCCCACCACCGCTCGCGACCCGTGCCGTGTCCTTCGATCTCACGGATGAGGTCGTGCTTGGCGAGGGCGCGTAGGTGATAGCTCGTGGCACCGCTGGACTCCCCCAGTCGATCGGCCAAAGAGCTCGCCGTCTGCGGGCCGAACTGGCTGAGGATGTCGTAGATGCGCACGCGCAGCGGGTGAGCGAGGGCACGCAACGCACCGACGTCGAGCACGCGGTCGACGCGCTCGTGCGGTGCGGCATCCTTCATCTTCTCGACCATGTTTCGAGAGTAATGATGCAAAGAGGTCTTTGCAAGTGTCTCTTTGCAAAGACTCGCGGGCATTCTCGGCGTCCGGGCTATCGTTGAGCGCATGGCCTCTGACAATCCGCTGCTCTCGCCGTCTTCGCTCCCCTTCGGCCTGCCCGACTACGGGGCGATCAGACCCGAGCACTACCTCCCGGCCTTCGAGGAAGCCTTCGCGACGCATCGTGCCGAAATCGACGCGATCACACGCGTGCGCTCGATGCCGACCTTCGAGAACACGTTGGTGGCGCTCGAATCCAGTGGCGCACTGCTCGCCGACGTCGCCCACGCGTTCTACACGGTCTCCTCGGCCGACGCCACCGACGAGATCCAGCAGATCGAAGAGACGCTCGCTCCGCTCATGGCAGCCCACCAGGACGCGATCCAGCTCGACGCCCAGCTCTTCTGGCGCATCAGCACACTGCACGACGACCTGGACGATCTCGACCTCACGCCCGAGCAGCGCTATCTCGTCGAGCGGCGCTACCGCGAGATGTCGCGCGCCGGAGCGGGGCTCGACAACGAAGCGAAGGCTCGGCTCACCGAGATCAACACGCGGCTGTCGGTGCTCACGACGATCTTCGAGAAGAATCTCCTCGCCGATACCAACGACCTCGCCGTCGTCTTCGACAACGCAGAAGAGCTCGCGGGCCTGAGCGAAGGAGAGCTGTCGGCCGCGGCGCGGACCGCGCGCGATCGGGGGCTCGAGGGTGCGTACGTCGTGACGCTGCCCCTGTTCACGGGTCACCCCTACCTCGCTTCGCTCACCGACCGCGAGTCCCGGCGCCGGATCATGGAGGCCTCCCGTGCACGCGGATGCCGCGGCAACGAGCACGACAACAGTGATGTGCTCCGGGAGATCGTCGCCCTGCGCGCCGAGCGTGCCCGGCTGCTCGGCTTCGAGACGCACGCCGAGTATGTGACCTCGGACGAGACCGCCGGCTCCCCCGCCGCCGTGCACGACCTGCTGCGAAGCCTCGCGATGCCCGCCGCACGCAACGCGAGGCGGGAGCGCGCCGACCTGCAGGCGATCATCGCCGACGGGCCCGAGCCGTTCGCTCTGGAAGCGCACGACTGGGCGTTCTATACCGAGCGTGTGCGAGCCGCACGGTACGACCTCGACACGGCGGCTCTGCGCCCGTGGTTCGAAGCGGAGCGCGTGCTGCACGAGGGCGTCTTCCGCGCGGCCACCGAGCTGTACGGCGTCACGTTCGTGGAGCGCCACGACGTGCGGGCCTACCACCCCGAGGCGCGGGTGTTCGAGGTGCACGACACCGACGGCTCGGTGCTCGGGCTGTACGTCCTCGACCTCTATACGCGCGACACCAAGCGCGGCGGTGCGTGGATGAACTCGATCGTGCTCCAGTCCCGCTTGCGCGGCACGGCGCCCATCGTCGTGAACAACCTCAATGTCTCGCAGCCGTCGCCCGGCGAGCCCACGCTGCTCACCCTCGACGAGGTGACGACCCTCTTCCACGAGTTCGGTCACGCACTGCACGGGCTGTTCGCGACGGTGACCTATCCGCACTTCGCGGGAACGAACGTCTTCCGCGACTTCGTCGAGTTCCCCAGCCAGGTCAACGAGATGTGGATCTACTGGCCCCAGATCCTGGCGTCCTACGCGCGGCACATCGACACCGACGAGCCGTTGCCCGCCGATGCGGTCGACAAGCTCACGACCTCGGGCACGTTCAACCAGGGCTTCGCGACGAGCGAATACCTCGCGGCAGCCTGGATCGATCAGGCCTGGCACTCGCTCACGCCCGAGCAGGCCGCCGAGATCGGTGACATCTCCGCCTTCGAGCAGGCCGCTCTCGCCGACATCGGACTCGGCCTGCCGGAGATCCCCCCGCGGTACTCCTCCGCGTACTTCGCGCACATCTTCGCGGGCGGATACAGCGCCGGGTACTACTCGTACATCTGGAGCGAAGTGCTCGACGCCGACACCGTCGAATGGTTCCGCGAGAACGGCGGCCTCACCCGCGCCAACGGCGACCGGTTCCGTGAGCGCCTGCTGGGCGTCGGCGGTTCGAAGGACCCGCTCGAGGCGTACCGCGACTTCCGTGGCCGCGACGCGCGGATCGAGCCGTTGCTCGAACGGCGCGGTCTCACCACTTGACGTGGCGACACCCGTGGGTCAGGCGCTCTTGCGCTTCTCTCGCAGCACGAGCGTGGGGGTCGCTCCGTCTTCGACGGCGGCGCGCGTGATGACGACCTTGTCGATGTCGTCGGTCGAGGGGATCTCGAACATGATCGGACCGAGCACGTCCTCGAGGATCGCACGGAGTCCGCGTGCGCCCGTCTTGCGTGCTACGGCGAGGTCGGCGATCGCCTCGAGCGCCTCGACATCGAACTCGAGGGTCGCGTCGTCGAGTTCGAACATGCGCTGATACTGCTTGACGAGCGCGTTCTTGGGCTCGGTGAGGATCTCCATGAGCGCCGCTCGATCCAACGGGGTGACGGATGCCACGACGGGGAGCCGCCCGATGAACTCGGGAATGAGCCCGAACTTGTGCAGATCCTCGGGCTGGACCTCGCTGAACAGCGTGAGGTCGTCGCCCTTGTTGTGCAGCGGGGCGCCGAAGCCGACACCGTGCTTGCCGACGCGCGCCGAGATGATCTCTTCGAGCCCGGCGAATGCGCCCGCGACGATGAAGAGCACGTTCGTCGTGTCGATCTGGATGAACTCCTGGTGCGGGTGCTTGCGCCCGCCCTGCGGCGGCACGGACGCGACGGTGCCCTCGAGGATCTTCAGCAGCGCCTGCTGGACGCCCTCCCCCGACACATCGCGCGTGATCGAGGGGTTCTCGGCCTTGCGCGCGATCTTGTCGACCTCGTCGATGTAGATGATGCCCGTCTCGGCGCGCTTCGTATCGAAGTCGGCCGCCTGCAGCAGCTTGAGCAGGATGTTCTCGACGTCTTCACCGACATAGCCGGCCTCGGTGAGAGCCGTCGCATCGGCGACCGCGAACGGAACATTCAGGCGCTTCGCGAGCGTCTGCGCGAGGTAGGTCTTGCCGCAGCCGGTCGGACCGAGGAGCAGGATGTTGCTCTTGGCGATCTCGATCTCTTCGGCGCGCTGCTCTGCGGACTGCAGCGTGCCGTGGGCCCGCACGCGCTTGTAGTGGTTGTAGACCGCGACGGACAGAGCGCGCTTGGCGTCTTCCTGCCCGACGACGTACTCCTCGAGGAAGTCGAAGATCTCGCGGGGCTTCGGCAGATCGAAGTCGGACACGACGCCCGACGAGGACTCCGCCATGCGCTCTTCGATGATCTCGTTGCACAGCTCGACGCACTCGTCGCAGATGTAGACGCCGGGGCCCGCGATGAGCTGCTGCACCTGTTTCTGGCTCTTTCCGCAGAAAGAGCACTTGAACAGGTCGGCGCTCTCACCGATGCGTGCCATGACGCTCCTCCTCTGTCGGACCGATTCCGGCCGTTCTCCGAGCCTAACCGCAAGGTAGGACATGACGCGGGATTGCTACGCGGCAAATGGAAGCCCGCACCGACGACGCAGCCCCGCCGCCCGAATCTTCCGGACGGCGGGGCTGCGTGGCATCCCCTAGCTCGTGATGGCGGCCTGACCGCGCTTGCGAGTCGTGAGCACCTGGTCGACGAGGCCGTACGTGAGAGCCTCTTCGGCCGAAAGGATCTTGTCGCGATCGATGTCCTTGTGCACCTCTTCGACGGGCTTGTTCGAGTGGTGCGCGAGCGTCGCCTCGAGCCACGTCCGCATGCGCATGATCTCCTGCGCCTGGATCTCGATGTCCGAGGCCTGGCCGTGCCCCGCCTCACCCATCGCAGGCTGGTGGATCAGGATGCGCGCGTTCGGCAGCGCGAGCCGCTTGCCGGGTGCACCCGCGGCGAGCAGCACGGCCGCGGCGGAGGCGGCCTGACCCAGCACGACGGTCTGGATCTGCGGCGAGACGTACTGCATCGTGTCGTAGATCGCCGTCATGGCCGTGAACGACCCACCGGGCGAGTTGATGTACATGATGATGTCGCGGTCAGGATCCTGCGACTCGAGCACGAGCAGCTGCGCCATGACATCGTCGGCCGACGCATCGTCGACCTGCACGCCGAGGAAGATGACGCGGTCCTCGAAGAGCTTGTTGTACGGGTCTTGACGCTTGTAGCCGTAGGCCGTGCGCTCTTCGAACTGAGGCAGGACGTAGCGGCTGCTGGGCATGTGAAGTCCCTGCGGGATGCCGACAGTCGGGGTGTGCATTCGGTTTCTCTCTTTCGCCGTCAGCCGGGTCAGTTCGCGGTTCCGCCGCCGCCGATGACGTCGGTGGCCGATTCGCGGATGTGGTCGACGAAGCCGTACTCGAGCGCTTCGTCGGCACGGAACCAGCGGTCGCGGTCGCCGTCGGCGTTGATCTGCTCGACCGTCTTGCCGGTCTGGGCCGCCGTGATCTCGGCGAGTCGCTTCTTCATGTCGAGGATCAGCTGCGCCTGCGTCTGGATGTCGCTCGCCGTTCCGCCGAAGCCGCCGTGCGGCTGGTGCAGCAGGACGCGGGCGTTGGGCGTGATGTAGCGCTTGCCCTTCGTGCCGGCGGTCAGCAGCAGCTGGCCCATCGACGCCGCCATGCCGATGCCCACCGTCACGATGTCGTTGGGCACGAATTGCATCGTGTCGTAGATCGCCATACCGGCGGTGATCGAGCCGCCCGGCGAGTTGATGTAGAGGTAGATGTCCTTCTCGGAGTCCTCGGCGGCGAGCAGCAGGATCTTCGCACAGATCTCGTTGGCGTTCTCATCGCGCACCTCCGACCCCAGCCAGATGATGCGGTCCTTCAGCAGCCTGTCGAAGACGCTCGTCGCGACAAGTGGTTCGGCCATGTGACACTCCTGATTCCGTGGTCGTCGCATCGAATCTACCGGCGCGCCGCCGGCGACCCGCGCGTGTTCGCCCTGGGCAAAGACGAAGGGTGGATGCCGCAGCATCCACCCTTCGTGTCGCGAACGCGACTTACTCCTTGTCAGCGGCCTTCTTCTTGGCCGGTGCCTTCTTGGCCGCCGCCTTCTTCGCGGGCTTCTCGGCCTCTTCGGCCTCGATCACCTCGTCAGCGTCGGCTGCGGCATCCGCGATCTCCTGCGCCTCTTCGACGACGTCTTCCTCAGCAGCCGGCTCGTCCTCGACGGCGACGAAACCGGTCAGGTCGACGGGCTTGCCGTTCGTGTCGACGACGGTGACCTTGCCGAGAGCGACAGCGAGCGCCTTGTTGCGGGCGACCTCGCCGACCATGGCGGGCAGCTGGTTGCCCTCCTGCAGGGCGTTGACGAACTCCTGCGGCGCCATGCCGTACTGCGAAGCCGACTGGATGAGGTACTGCGTGAGCTCTTCCTGCGAGACCTGCACGTCGGACTCTTCGGCGAGCTTGTCCAGCAGCATCTGCGTCTTGAACTGCTTCTCGCTCGCCTCGGCGACCTCGGCGCGGTGCACGTCGTCGTCGAGACGATTCTCGCCCTCGAGGTGGTTGTGCACCTCGTCCTCGATGAGCTGAGCGGGAACGGGGATGTCGATCTCGGTGATCAGCTTCTCGATGAACTTGTCGCGAGCGGCCGCGCCCTGCGCGAAGACCGACTGCTGACCGACGCGCTCGGCGAGGCTCTCGCGCAGCTCGGCGATCGTGTCGAACTCGCTCGCCATCTGGGCGAAGTCGTCGTCCGCGTCGGGCAGCTCGCGCTCCTTGACCGCCGTGACCGTGACCGAGACCTCGGCCTCTTCACCGGCGTGGTCTCCTCCGACGAGCTTCGAGCGGAAGGTCGTGTCCTCACCGGCGGTGAGGGAGTCGACGGCCTCGTCGATGCCCTCGAGCAGCTCGCCCGATCCGACCTCGTACGACACGCCCTCGGCGCGGTCGATCTCGGTGTCGCCGATCGTGGCGACCAGGTCCAGCTCGACGAAGTCACCGGTCGCGGCGGGGCGGTCGACCGCGATGAGGGTGCCGAACCGGCCCCGCAGACGGTCGAGCTCCTCGTCGATGGCTGCCTCGTCGGTCTCGACGGCGTCGACCTCGACGGTGATGGTGTCGAAGGCGGGCAGCTCGAATTCGGGGCGCACGTCGACCTCGATCGTGACCTCGAGGTCACCCGAGAAGTCCTTCTCGTTCGGCCACTCGGTGACCTCGGCGTTCGGGCGTCCGATGACGCGCAGCTCGTTCGCGGCGACGGCGTCACGGAAGAAGCCGTCGAGCCCGTCGCTCACCGCGTGCTCGAGCACCGCAACGCGTCCGATGCGCTGGTCGATGATCGGCGCGGGGACCTTGCCCTTGCGGAATCCCGGGATCTGGACGTCCTTCGCGATGTGCTCATACGCGTGCGCGATGCTCGGCTTGAGCTCGTCCGGGCTGACCGTGATGTTGAGCTTGACCCGGGTGGGGCTGAGCTTCTCGACGGTGCTGTTGACCATGCCTGTTCGTTCTCCTCGTTTGGACCGCACTCGGCCGCGGCGGATGAAGGTCTGGGGTCTCGGATCCCCGAGCGGGGTCGTGACGTCGGGGCGACAGGATTTGAACCTGCGACCTCCCGCTCCCAAAGCGGGCGCTCTACCAAGCTGAGCTACGCCCCGGGCAGGTCGCGCACGTATGCGGACACGAAACGGCCCTGAGAAGTCTAGCCGACCCTCGCGGTTCGCTCCTTCCGCGTGTCATGAGCGGCCGATCGATTCCGTTAGACTGGTCGACGTCGCGGCTTGCCGTCGCGACAGCTGGCGGGATTCCGCCGGCAGCGGGGCTGTAGCTTAGTGGTAAAGCCTTAGTCTTCCAAACTAATGATGCGGGTTCGATTCCCGTCAGCCCCTCCGAAGCTCCGACGTGCCGCCGTAGGCGGTGCGGCGGAGCTTTTGCGTGGGTGCCGTAGGAAGCGGGTCGCTTGCGGGTGGGCCCCCGCCGCGGAGGGCGGTGGGGACGATTCCCATCAGCCACTCCATTCCATCTCCCTCGGAAACTCGTGGGAGTTTGCGCCTCTCCACTGCCTCTGGCAGCTCCGGTCGCGCCACCCGCGTGCCAACAGGTGCGCCGAAAAGCGTCGCCCGAGGGGGTATCCATCGCACTCGCGAGCACCGCGTTCGGCTCCTCCGCGATGTGTGGAACGCGCGGCTCGTGCCGCTTCGTCGCCGCGAGTTCCCAACGGGTCGCTTGCGGCTAGTTGCGTGCGACCCGGGCGGCCGTATCAGCGCGCACTAGGTCTTTCACGCGACGAATCACTCGGGCGTCACCGGCTCGCCTCGTGAGGAAGCTCGATTCTGGGGAGCAGTTCGGGACCAGATGATCGCCTGGGCGCCCATGATGATCGCGAGCAGGGCGAAGATGACGATGCCGAAGATGTCCGATCCGTCTGCCGAGCCGGACTCCGCCAGCTTGATGGCGAGCATCATGACGTAAATCGCGCTGCCAATGCATGTAATGGCTGAACCGACGGCCAGGGCGATCGCGAATCCGGAGCGTTCAGGGAGCGGGCGACTCATGCCGCGACTCTAGAGCTAGACGATCACCTACAGGTAGAGCCACCAGACAGTCGCTGCCGTCGAGATAGCGTCCCCCAGCGCCGCTACCACCGTGTTGCCGGTGTTCGACCTCCCGACGTGACCGAGCGTCAGCATCAGAGACTGGTGATCAGGAGCGCCCCACGAGAGGCGGACTGAGTCTGGGATGCGCTGCCGCGTACAGCTCGCGCGCCAGCTCGACGTGCCGTAGCCGCTAGCATCCAGCAGTGACTTTGACCTTCGTGGCTGCGTGGCTCTGGCTCATCGGCAGCGCCTATCAGGTGTTCACCCTCGGTGCGGCGTGGCGCTCGTGGGATTCTGAGATCGACGCGGCCGGAAGAAAGTACCGCGACGAGTTGGCCCCCGCCGAACAGGCTCTGCGCGAACCACTCGTGGGCGAAACGGCACACGAGCGCCGCGCGTCGCATGACGAGCGGTTCATCCACTACAAGGCCGAAGCCGACCGTCTCGCCACAGAGTTCGATAAGCGCGTCAAGCGGGGTCGGCGACAGGTCGTCCACACCTTCTTCGCCTGGATCGTGATCCTCGCCGCCGCGATCGTCGGGGTCGCCGGCACCTGGCCTGCGAGCGTCTGAAGCGCCGACCGAAGGCCTCAGGCGGGAGCAGCGCCTTCGTGCTCGGCGGTGTGTGCGCGGTAGGCGTCGGCGTTTCGCAGGATGCCGTCGCGCTCCTCGGCGGTGAGCTCGCGTCGTACTTTCGCGGGCACTCCTGCCACGAGCGATCCGGGTGGCACGATCATCCCTTCCAGCACGACGGCTCCCCCAGCGACGAGCGAGCCCGCCCCGATCACGGCGCCCGACAGCACAACCGAGCCCATCCCGATGAGCGAGCCGTCTTCGATCGTGCAGCCGTGAACGACGGCGTTGTGGCCGACCGACACGTTCTCGCCGATCACGACGGGCGAGCCATGATCGACGTGCACCGAGACGTTGTCCTGCAGGTTGCTGCCCTGCCCGACCGTGATCGTGTCGCCGTCTGCGCGCAGCACGGCGTTGTACCAGACGCTCGCGCCCGGGCCGAGGGTCACGGCGCCGATCACGCGGGCGCCGGCGGCGACGAAGGCCGACGGGTCGAGCTGCGGCGCGGAGCCGCCGACGGACAGGATGGAGGCACCTTCGGCAACGGTCATGATCCGACCCTATTGCGCTCGTGCCGCGAGTGCGTCCTCGATCGCCGCCGTGTACGCCGGCGCGAGCGTGTCGGCGAACGTCACCGTGAGGTGGTCCTGATCGCGGTAGATGTTGGCACCTCCGACGACGGGCCAGCACCTCGCGTCATCGCAGAACACGTCGGTGAAGTCGAGCAGCGTGACCCCTTCGATCCCGGATGCCGCCTCGCGCAGCGGATCCTCGGCGACGAGCAGCTCCGACCGGGGTCCGTCGCAATCCGCTTGCGCCCGCGTGCGCAGGCATTTGTTGGGGTCCGTCTCCCACACGGGGTTGTCGACGACGGTGATGACGGGGATGCCGCGATCGAGCACCTCTCCCCACGCGCCCCGATACCCCGCGACGGCCGCGTCGAACGACGAGTCGTAGCCGGCCGAGGCGTAGGGCGTCGTCGCGATCGCGGCGGTGAAGACGGCGTCGATATCGCGGTCACCCAGCGCCGCCCGCACACCATCGCGCCATTCGGTGCACGCCTCGCCGAACGCTCCGGGAGTCGACAGCGGCGTCGTGCTCCACGGGCACGCGCCCTTGAACCAGGTCGTGAGGTGCCAGCCGTTGTCGTCGGCCATCCTCTGGAACGTCGACAGCAGCTGATAGGCGTGACTGTCGCCGACGAGAGCGATCCGCGGGGCATCCGGGTCGTCCGACCCGAACTCGCACGACACGGGCCGGGCGTCGTTCAGCTGGATGAAGCACTGGGGATCCCCCGGACGATCGATGCCCGCGAAGCCCGGCGCGGGCAGGATCGTGTCCCCCGCATCCGTCTCGCCGCACGCGTCGTCGAGCACGACCGCCGCTCCGAAGCACTCCGGGGGGTTCTCGCGCAGCTCGGCGATCTCGCGCACGCCTGAATCGTAGGCCGGGGCGTTGATCGCCCACGCGCCGACAGCCGTGCCGGCCACGAGCAGCATCGCGGCGAGCGACGACCACAGCGTCACGCGCGCGGGACGCGAGGTGAGCACCTTCCAGCTGCGCGCCGGGTCCTCGACGAAGATCTTCGTCAGCCACGCGAGCACGAAGCACAGCACGAGCAGGGCGACCCGGTGATAGATCGTGAGTCCCCAGAACGGCACGGACGGCGCGATGACGATGAGCGGCCAGTGCCACAGGTACAGCGAGTACGAGATGTCGCCGACGAACTGGGCGGGGCGCAGAGACAGGATGCGCGTCGGATACCACCAGCGATCGGTATTGGATGCCGCGATGATGGCTGCGGCGCCGAGCGTCGGCAGCACCGCCATATAGCCCGGGAACGGCGTCTGCGCGTCGAACTCGAAGGCCACGTACAGCAGCAGGAGCACGCCGCCCCAGCCCAGGACGAAACTGCCCAGCGCATGGCGCACCCGCAGCATCGGGATGAGCGCGACGAGTGCTCCGACGCCGAACTGCCACATGCGCCCGAAAGTCACGAAGTACGCCGGCGCGGGGTCGGTGATCGTGAAGACGACGCAGAAGATGAACGAGATGACCGTCACGACGCCGAGGGTCACGAGCACGGCGCGTCGCCGCGCGCCGTGGAAGAGCTTCACGCCCATCCATGCGCCGAGCAGCATGATGAGCGGCCACATGACGTAGAACTGCTCTTCGAGCGACAGCGTCCAGTAGTGCTGGACCGTCGTCGGATCGCCCGCGTGGTTGAGGTAGTCCGCCGAGGTGAGCGCGAGGAACCAGTTCTCGACGTAGAACGTCGAGGCGAGGATCTCCTGAATTTCATTCGGCAGAGCCGACGTCGGCGTCAGATACGGGGTCGCGGCCGCGAGAGCGCACACGAGCAGCACGAGCAGGGATGCCGGCAGCAGACGTCGCGCACGGCGGGCCCAGAACTGCCCGAGACGCACTGTGCCCGTCGCGGTGAGCTCCCGCATGATGTGCCCCGTGATGAGGAAGCCCGAGATGACGAAGAAGATGTCGACGCCGACGTAGCCACCCGAGAGCCTCGCCGGCCAGAAGTGGTAGAGCACGACGAACAGCACGGCGATGGCGCGCAGGCCCTGCACGTGCGGCAGGAACCGGGACGGTTCGGCGTGCTCCGGCGAGCGGTCGTCCGGCTGACGCAGCACCACGCGTGAGGGCTTGCGCAGGTTTTGGGGACCGAGATCATGATCGGCAGAAGGCACGCCTCGACGTTAGTCGAGACAGCCGCGCTTGCCGCGCAGGCTCCGCGCGGTTAGCGGAGCCTTCTCTTGCTTGCGGAATGATGCCGGTTGAGTAGCGTTGGATTCGTTGGAACACCTGCGCGGGCGCGCAGCATCCGACCTGTATGGAGGCGAGAGACATGACCAAGACGAACACGACCCCCGCGACCGCTGCCGACCCCACCGTCGCCGCTGCGACCGCTCAGTTCCTCACCCCCGTGGTCCTCGGGCTTCAGGGCCTCGCTGTGAACGGCAAGCAGGCGCACTGGAACGTGCGCGGCACGAACTTCATCGCGATCCACGAGCTTCTCGATTCGGTCGTCGCCAACGCGCAGGCCGGCGCCGACCAGGCCGCGGAGCGCATCGTCGCTCTCGGCCTGCCGGTCGATGCGCGTGTCGCGACGATCGCGGAGAAGACCGCCACGACCGCCGTCCCGGCGGGATTCACCCAGTGGGAAGCGCTCATCCGCAACGTCATCACCGACATGGACCGGGTGATCGCCGACACGCAGTCGGCCATCGACGGCCTCGACGAGATCGATCTGACGAGCCAGGACGTCGCGATCGCCATCAAGGAGACGCTCGAGAAGGACCGCTGGTTCCTCTTCGCGCACCTGGCCGAGTAGGCGCGACATCTCGATACGCGCCTGCGGCGCTACTCGATGACCGGGTGCACACGCCGGCGGCGCTACTCGATGACCGGGTGCACGCGCCGGCGGCGCTACTCGATGACGGGGTCGGGGCCTTCGGGCCTCGGCCCCGTTCGCGTGCCGGCCCCTATCGCTGAAGGAACGCCAGTACGGCGAGCACGCGGCGATGGTCGGACCCGGAATCCTCGAGGCCGAGCTTCTGGAAGATCGCCCGCACGTTCTTCTCGACGGCGCCCACGCCGATGAACAGCCGTTGCGCGATCGTGCCGTTGCTGCGACCCTCCGCCATGAGCTCGAGCACGTCGCGTTCACGGCGCGTGAGCGATGAGACAGGATCGGGCCGCGCGGCGATGAGCTGGCGAACGACGTCCTGGTCGAGCACCGTACCTCCGGCGCGCACGCGCTCGACAGCATCCGTGAACTCCTCGAGTGAGGTGACACGGTCCTTCAGCAGGTAGCCGACACTCCCGTCGCCGCCCGCGAGCAGTTCGCGCGCGTACACGCCTTCGACGTACTGACTGAGGACGAGGATGCCGACACGGGGCAGAGCCGCGCGCAGCGCCAGGGCGGCGCGGATCCCCTCGTCTCGAAAACCGGGTGGGAGCCGCACATCGAGGATCGCGACGTCGGCATCGGCGGCAGCGACACGAGCGACGATGTCCTCGGCATCACCGAACGCGCCGGCCGTGACGTAACCGGCCTCGTCGAAGAGACGCACGAGCCCTTCGCGGAGCAGAACGGAGTCCTCGACGAGGACGACCCGGGCGGGGCGGTCGGGGGCGGAACTCATCCGTTCAGGATAGGCACGGATCACGGCCCGGCGATCGGGATGTGCACGCCGACCGACGTGGGACCGCCGACCGGGCTGTCCACCACGAAGTGACCGCGCAGCCCCGCCGTCCGCTCACGCAGGCCCTCGAGACCGTGGCCGGAGGTGATCCGTGCGCCCCCGGCACCGTTGTCGACGACCCACACGTCGAGCATCGCGAGCGTGTCCGGTGTCGCGGGTCGCACGACGGCGCGCAGCGTCACAGCGGTGGCTCGTGCGTGCTTGATCGCGTTCGTGATGAGCTCGGACACCGTGAAGTACACGGTGCGGGCGACCTCGGGGGTCACAGCCGTGTCCAGATCCGGCGCGAGATCGACGTGCACGGTGAGGGGCGTCGCCGCTGCGACGGCGGCGAGCGCTGCGGACAGGCCGCGGTCCTGCAGGAGCGGCGGCGCGACTCCGCTGGACAGAGCCCGCAGTTCGTCCAAAGCGGCCTTGGCGTGCGTGCGAGCCTCACGGGCGAGATCGGCGGCAGCATCCGCGTCGCCCGCTTCGGCCCGGCGCTCGAGGGCGGCGAGGTCCATCTGCAGACGCACGAGCCGCTGCTGGGGTCCGTCGTGGATGTCGCGCTCGAGTCGGCGTAGGGCGACATCCTCCGCGTGCACGGCGGCTCCGCGCGCTGCCGCTTCGGCGCGCACCTCGTCGGCGAGGTCGTCCGAACGCCACCGGCCGAGCATGCCCGCCGCGATGGCGTGGTGCACGACCGCGAGTCCTCGCATCACCCACGGCAGGGTGATCGTGAACAGCGCTCCGGCCAGGAGGTAGAGCACGGACTCCACGACGCGCCCGTCCCACCCGCCGAACAGCCACGGCAGCGCGTCGGCGACGTACTCGCCCCACGGCGCGCCCTCGCGAGGCACGAACACACTCCAGAACCAATAGGTGAGCCCGCCCAGGCTCACGCTCAGCCACGCGATCGTGACCGAGAACGTCGCTGCGCTCACGACGGGATTCACGATCGTGCCGTGGACGAGCGAGAGCCAGTACCGCACATTCCGGATCGGCCGGGTCACCGTCATCCAGAACCCGTTCTGATCCGGCCGATCACGGCTCCAGACGGGCTCCTCGATGGCAGGCAGCCCCGTCAATCGCAGGATGAAGCGATCGGCGACGCCGAATCCGCGGGCGACGACGAGCGACAGGACGATGATCGGCAGACCGACGACGAGGACGATGAGACCGGCGCCCGCCGCGAACAGCGGCACGAGGACGCTGATCGATGCCATCGCGACCGCGAAGACGGCGATCAGATAGACGGCGCTTCCCGGAACGTGCTTCCACAGCGAGCCGTAGCCGGCCCAGAACCCTCGTCGGGCCGGGCGGACGTCAGTGGTCGTGGTGGTCATCGCTGTCTCCTTCGGGACGCTTCAGGGCCGGTGTCTGGCCCGGTTCGACGACCAGGAACTGTCCCATCATGCCCTGGTCCTCGTGCCACAGCAGGTGGCAGTGGTACATGTACGGCGTCGTGGGGTCGGCATGGTCGCTGAATCGCACGAGCAGGCGGTATTCGCGTCTCCACTCGAGAGCGATCGTGTCCTTCCACCCCGCGAGACGGGCGGGCGGCGGTGCGCCGTCGACGTCGACGATGCGGAACTGCGTGTCGTGGACGTGGAACGAGTGCGGGAGCGGATTGATGTTGCGCACCGTCCACAGCTCGTTCGTGTCGACGATGGAGACGTGGTCGACGCGGCCCATGTCCATCTGCCGGTCGTTGATGTTGTGCCCGGACAGCTCGAACGTCCGCTCTGCGGCGATGTCCTCGGCCGCGACGGCGGGCAGTATCACGAGTCTGTCGGGCACATCCGGCGACGGCGCGAGGGATGCCGCGGCGCGCAGCTCCAGGACGTCGAACGAGTCCGCGCCCGCGTGCAGCTGCGGATCGGGCGACGTCGACCCGAGCACGATCCGCTCCCCGGCCGTGACGTGGACGACGATCTCGGCACGCTCTCCGGGAGACAGCGGGATGCCGGTGGCATCGACCGGTGCATCCAGAAGTCCGCCGTCCGTCCCGATCAGCTGGAAGACGCGGTCGTCGGCGAAGGCGAAGTGGTACATGCGGGCGCTCGACCCGTTGACGATCCGCAGCCGCACACGCTGTGTCGTGACCTCGAGGTACGGCGATGCCGTGCCGTTGACGAGGATCGTGTCCCCGAGCGCACCGTCGAAGGTCGTCCCGACCCGTCCGTCGAAGGAGCCGTCGCTGTGGAAGCGGCGATCCTGCACGATGAGCGGCACGTCGTCGATGCCGTAGGTGCGCGGCAGATCGAGCCCGGCTTCCTCGTCATCGCGCAGCAGGAACAGACCCGCCAGGCCTGCGTCGACCTGCTCACGCGTCCGCCCGTGCAGGTGCGGGTGGTACCAGAGGGTCGCTGCCGGCTGGTCGACGGTCCACTCGGCGCGCCACGAACCGCCCGACGCGATGGTGTTGTGCGGTCCCCCGTCCATCGCTGCGGGCACGTGCATGCCGTGCCAATGCACGGTCGTGGGGTCGCCGAGCTCATTCGTGACATCGACCCGCACCGATTCGCCGCGCTGCGCGGCGAGCGTCGGACCCAGATGTGCGCCGTTGTAGCCGAGCGTCCGCGTCGTCCCCTGCGAGACGATGTCGCTCGCCCCCTCCTGCGCGACGAGGTCGAACACGCGCACGCCGTCTTCCATACGGCCTTCGTCCAGCGGCGGGATCGCGAGTTCGGTGTCGAACGTCGTCGTGCCGGCGGCGGGGGGCGCCGTGCGACCGACCTCGGTCAGCGCCCACAGGCAGCCCGTCGCGACCGCCGCCACGAGGGGCACCGCGACGAGCACGGCGAGCAGACGCCTACGGCGCCGGTGCGGTGACGGCGCGGGTGAGACGGGTGGCGTGGGCGAAGCTGTGGACACTCATCCAGCGTCGCGAGAACGTGCGTCCCGCGGCATCCGAGCAGCATCCGAAGGTATCGGGGGGACAGCCCCCGCCCTCCGCCGCCTACCCCGCGTGCGTCACGCGTCCGGCGAGCAGCGTCGCCGCCACGCGCATGCCACGCAGCTGCGCCTCGGTCGCCTCGAGCGGATCGTGCTCGGTCAGCGCGAGGTCCGCGACGGCGCCCACCTCGATGCGTGCGCCCTTCGCCGAGCCGCCGTGTGTCGATGCCGCCAATGCCGTCGCGCGATCGACACCCTCCTCGGGACGCCACGGCTCACGGCCGTCGCGGTTGCGGAAGACGGCGGCGGCCATCGCCGCCCACGGGTCGAGCGGCGCGACGGGAGCATCCGACCCGAACAGCAGGTTCGCGCCCGTGTCGGCGAGCGCGCGCAGCGGGTAGGGCAGCGCCGTCTGGCCGGCCCAGATCGCGTCGGTCATGTCACGGTCGTCGATCGCATGCTCGGGCTGCACGCTCGCCCCGACGCCGAGGCGACCGAACCGCGGGATGTCGGCGTGCGCGACGAGCTGGGCATGCTCGATCGTGCCCCACGCTCCCGTCGCCGCGAACGCGTCGAGCGCGTGCGAGTTCGCGACGTCACCGATCGCGTGGATCGCGCAGGCGATGCCCGCCCCGGTCGCACGCGTCATGAGGCTCCGCAGTGTGCCGGGGTCGACCGTGAGCAGACCGCGGTGGGACGGGTCCTCGGGGTAGGCATGCGAACAGGCGGCGGTGCGCGTGCCGAGCGAGCCGTCGGTGATGACCTTGAGCGGGCCGACGCGAACGAGATCGGATGCCGCCCCGCGGGCGACGTCGCCGGTGCGCAGCCCGTCGGCGATCGCGCGGTCGAGGAACTGCGGGTAGATGCCGTACTCGACACGCAGCGTGTCGAACCCCGATGCCAGACGACGTACCCACGCGTCCTCGTTCCACGACATGTCGAGATCGACGACGCCGACGACACCGCGGGAGGCGGCATCCCGCGCCATCGCGGCGACGAGGTCGTCGGCCACGGCCGCGTCGACGGCGTTGAGCCGGCGGGAGATCTCGAAGGCGGGCTCCTCGCGGAGCATGCCGTCGCCGTCCGGCGGGTGGCCCTCACGGCGCAGGGCGGCGGAGTTGAGCCACACGCTGTGCACGTCGGCGTTGATGAGGTAGGTGGGGATGTCGCCGGTCGTGGCGTCGAGCATCTCGCGCGTCGGTGCGTCCGGCCAGAGGGCGTCGCGGAAACCGACGCCCACGCGTCGTCCGTCGGCGAGGACCGGCGCACTCCCCATGATTCGTGCCGCCTCGCGCGCGCTCGCGGCGGCGCCGAGTGCTTCTCGCTGCGCGACGAGTGCCCACTGCACGACGTGCACATGGTGGTCCCACAGCCCGGGCACGAGCCAGGACCCGTCGGCGTGAAGCGTCTCGCCTCGGTGCGCCAGAGCACCCGCCGGGGCGATGTCGGCGATGCGCCCGTCTGAGACGAAGACGTCGACGGGCCCCTCATCGGGAAGCAACTCGCGCCCGGCACCGGCGATGCGGGCGTTCGCGATCGTCGCGATCCGCGCGCCCTTCATGCTCCCGCTCCGCGGGCCGCGGCCATCGCGTCGTGCGCGCGACGCATCTCGGCGGCGAGTGACGGATTCGCCCACGGCGCGTCTCCCGCCAGCTCGGCGATGATCGTCTCGACCACGTCGGTCGACTTGTTCTGACTCAGCTTGCGCTTGGCGACGACCTTCGACGGCGTCAGCCGGAAGCCGACGGTCCCCTTCGCCAGACGTTCGACCGCGGCGGGATCGTTCGGCGGCTCCCACATCAGCCGGGGCTGCGGCATCCCCCGTTCGAACCGCTCGACGAGCCCGTCGAGCACGCTCAGATTCTCGTCGTGCGAGAGGATCTCGGGGATGCCGGTGAGGTGTGCCGAGACGAAGTTCCAGGTCGGCACCTGGGTGCCGCCGTCGTACCACCCGGGCGATATGTATCCGTGCGGACCTTGGACGACCACGAGCAGCTCCCGCTCGCCGAGGCCGTGGATCAGATCGTCGGGACGACCGACGTGGCCCACGATCGTGAGGTCGTCGCGCGTGTCGTCCAGCAGTACGGCGTAGTGGGACGCCACGAGGCCGTCATCGGTCTTGCTCACGAGGGTGACCCACGGATTCTCGTCGATGAGTCGTCGCAGCTCGGCGAGGTCGGTCATCGCGAAGCTCGGGTTCTGACGCATCCCCTCAGCTTAGGTTTCACCGCTGACAATTCGGGCACCAGTAGAGCTTGCGACCGGCCGCCTCTTCGACGACGACGGACGTGCCGCAGATGCGACACGGAAGCCCCGCCCGGTGGTAGACCCAGTGGCGGTCGTCGCGGCTGGCCATGGCGGCGCGCCATTCGTCGGCACTCAGGTCGTCCATCGTCATCATCTGACCGGTCTCGACCCCGATCGACAGCAGCCTGACCCAATCGCGCCAGAGCTCGCGCACGGTCTCTTCGGGCACGTCACGACCCGGAGTGTGCGGGTTCTGGCGGGCGCGGAACAGCATCTCGGCGCGGTAGACGTTGCCGATGCCGCTCACGACCGCCTGGTCCATGAGGAGCAGCCCGATCGGGGTGGGCTTGCGGCGCACGACGGCGACGAATCGCTCTTCCCCCTCGGCGACGTCGTCGACGAGCGGGTCGGGGCCGAGCTTCGCGATGGTCGCCGCCATCTCGTCGGGCGTCTGCAGCGCGCACGCCGTCGGCCCGCGCAGATCGGCGCACGTCGTGTCGGTCAGCAGCCGCAGCCGCACCTGCCCGACGACCGGCGGCGGCCACTCGTCGTCTTCGCCGGACAGGCCCGTCGTCTGCTCGGACATGCGCACGTGCACGCGCGCACGGCGGGGAGCGCCGATCGATGTCAGCGAGTTCTCGCCCGCGGCATCCATGATCGGCTCGGCGTCGGTGGTGCCGCGCTGATTCGTCTGCCCCATGCGTCCGTTGGCGGCCGCGATCGTGGCATCCGCGACGATCTCGCCCGCGAAGTCCCATGCGCCGTACATGCCCAGATGCACGCGCAGCCAGATGCCGTCGTCGAACTCGAGGAACATCTGCTTGCCGACGGCACGGACGGCGGTCACCGTGCGACCGTCGATCACCGCTGCTCCGTCGGCGAAGCGACCCTGAGGGCTCGAGGCGGCGACGATGCGCCCCACGAAATTGCGGTCGAACTGACGGGCGATGCGGTGGACGGAATGCCCCTCGGGCATCAGCCCGCCTCGGGGTCCATCGCGTCGGCGGACTCGCCGCCGACGGCGATCGCGGCACGGGGGTCGGGTTCGAGCGATCCGTCGATCTCGAACGCGGCGATCTGCCCGATCCGGCGCACGTGACGCTCATCTCCCGGGAACGGGGTCGCGATGAAGCGGTCGATGAAGGTCGTCGCCTCGTCGAACGTGTGCTGGCGGGCGCCGATCGCGATGACGTTCGCGTCGTTGTGCTCACGGGCGAGTTCTGCCGTCGCGATGCTCCACACGAGCGCCGCGCGGATGCCGCGCACCTTGTTGGCCGCGATCTGCTCGCCGTTGCCCGAACCTCCGAAGACGACGCCGAGCGTCTCGACGCCGTCGGCCTGGTCCCGCGCGACGGCCTGCGCCGCCCGGATGCAGAACGAGGGGTAGTCATCGACGGCGTCGTACTCGATCGGGCCGTGGTCGACGACCTCGTGGCCCTTCTCTGCGAGGTGGTGCTGGAGCTGCGTGGAGAACTCGAGGCCGGCGTGATCGGTCGCGATGTGGATGCGCATGGCACCCATCCTAGGGACGGGCACCGGCGTCAGGGCGCGACTCCCGCGGCGGCCGGCTTGAACCCCGCGCGGATGTTCTCGCAGCACGCGGGGCGGCACACGTCGAGCCACGGCCCGAGGTCGGTCAGGTGGGGGCGATCAGCGGCGGGAGTCCCCCGCAGCCGCTCTTCGACGAGGTCGATCAGGCCCGAGACGAAGACGGGGTCGATGCCGGGGGTCGGCGTGCGGACGGCGCGCACACCCGCTTCCTCGGCGGACTCCATCGCCTCGGTGTCGAGGTCCCACAGCACTTCCATGTGGTCGCTCATGAACCCGAGCGGGACGATCGCGACGGCGGCGACACCGTCGGCGGGCAGCTTCTCGATGACGTCGTTGATGTCCGGCTCGAGCCAGGGCTGCGTGGGCGGACCCGAGCGGGACTGGTACACCAGCTCCCACCCGACCGTCGCCGCGGCGGGGATCTCGGCGGCGACCGCGGCCATGACGACCTCGGCGACGGCGAGATGCTGCGCGGGGTAGGCGCCCAGCGGTCCGAGATCACCGTCGCGCGGTCCCGACCGCTCGGCGTCGTCCGTCGGGATGCTGTGGGTCGAGAACAGCACGCGCACGGCTGCGGCGTCGATGCCGTCGGCGAGGAAACCCGAGACCGCGTCGCGCACGCCGTCGATGAAGGGCGTGACGAACCCCGGGTGGTCGAAGAACTGGCGCACCTTGTCGATCGTGACGGATGCCGCGAGGTCGGTCGCCGTCAGCACGCGTGCGAAGTCCTCGCGGTACTGGCGGCAGCTCGAGAACGACGAGTAGGCGCTCGTGGCGAGCGCGAGCAGCGTCGTGTCGCCGGCGGCCGCAGCCTCGGTGACCGCCTCTTCGAGGTACGGCGCCCAGTTGCGGTTGCCCCAGTACACCGGCAGGTCGATGCCGCGCCGGGCGAGTTCGGCCTCGAGGGCCGCCTTGAGCGCCCGGTTCTGCGCATTGATGGGGCTGATCCCGCCGAAGTGGCGGTAGTGGTGCGCGACCTCTTCGAGGCGTTCGTCGGGGATCCCACGACCGCGGGTGACATTGCGCAGGAACGGGATGACGTCGTCCTGTCCCTCCGGACCGCCGAAGCCTGCCAGAAGCAGACCGTCATAGGCCAGGGGCGTCTCGACATGGGGGGCTCCGGACGCCGCGGCATCCGACGCGAACGGAACGTGCTGGCCTTCGCGAATCGTCATGCGTCCATCCTGACAGCGTGCGAGGCGTTCTCGGCCCGCGGAGCGCGGACCCGCTGACGTAGGCTGTTCGGGTTGCCGCCGTCGCCACCCGCGTCCGGCATCGACCCGATCCACAGACCACGGGAGCATCGCAGTGCCTGGAGAGAACCTCACTCGGATCGAGGCGCAGGAACGCCGCGCCGTCATCCGCCCCTCGACGACCGCGCTGAACGCGATCACGTACGACGTCGCACTCGACCTCACGAAGGGCGACGAGGTCTTCGGATCGCGCACGACCGTCCGTTTCGGCGCGCTCGAGGGTGCCGAAACCTTCATCGACCTGATCGCGCGCGAGGTGCACTCGATCACGCTCAACGGGCGCGACGTGCCGGTCTCGGCGTTCGCCGACTCGCGCATCGCGCTGACGGAGCTCGCCGCTCAGAACGAGCTCGTCATCGACGCCGACTGCCTCTACACCAACACGGGCGAAGGCCTGCACCGCTTCGTCGACCCCGTCGACGGCGAGGTCTACCTGTATTCGCAGTTCGAGGTGCCCGATTCGCGGCGCATGTACGCCGTCTTCGAGCAGCCGGACATCAAGGCGACGTTCCAGTTCACCGTGACCGCTCCCGAACCGTGGAAGGTCGTCTCGAACTCCCCCACTCCCGAGCCGAAGCGTCACGGCGACGGCACGGCCACGTGGACGTTCGAGTCGACGCCGCCGATCTCGTCGTACATCACGGCGCTCGTGGCGGGCCCCTACGAGGCGACGTTCTCCGAGCTGACGAGCACGTCGGGTCGTGTCATCCCGCTCGGCGTGTACGCCCGCAAGAGCCTCTGGCAGCACCTCGACGCCGACTACATCTTCGACAAGACGCGTGAGGGCTTCGCGTACTTCGAGGAGAAGTTCGACTACCCGTACCCCTTCGCGAAGTACGACCAGCTCTTCGTGCCCGAGTTCAACGCCGGTGCGATGGAGAACGCCGGTGCCGTCACGTTCACCGAGACGTACGTCTTCCGCTCGAAGGTGACCGACGCCGTCAAGGAGCGCCGGGTCGTCACGATCCTGCACGAGCTCGCCCACATGTGGTTCGGCGATCTCGTCACCATGAAGTGGTGGAACGACCTCTGGCTCAACGAGTCGTTCGCGGAGTGGGCCTCCACGATCGCGACCGCCGAGGCCACGGAGTGGACCGAGGCGTGGACGACGTTCAACGCGATGGAGAAGACCTGGGCCTACCGCCAGGATCAGCTGCCTTCGACGCATCCCGTCGTCGCCGAGATCACCGATCTCGAAGACGTGCAGGTCAACTTCGACGGCATCACATACGCCAAGGGCGGCTCGGTCCTCAAGCAGCTCGCCGCCTGGGTCGGCATCGAGCAGTTCTTCGCGGGCGTCGCGGCATACTTCAAGAAGCACGAGTGGTCGAACACCGAGTTCGGCGATCTGCTCGCCGAACTCGAGGAGACCAGCGGCCGCGACCTGACGACATGGGCGCGCAAATGGCTCGAGACGTCGGGGGTCAACACCCTCTCCCCCGAGATCGTGACCGACGTCGACGGGTTGATCACGCGGTTCGCGATCGTCCAGACCGCGCCCGCCGACTACCCCACGATCCGGCCGCACCGCCTCGGCGTGGGCATCTACCGGCTCCAGGACGACGCACTCGTCCGCGTGCACGATCTCGAGCTCGACGTCGACGGAGATCTGACCGAGGTGCCCGAGTTGAAGGGCGTCTCACGCGGCGATCTCGTGCTGCTCAACGACGGCGACCTCGCGTACGCGAAGATCCGTCTCGACGAGCGTTCCCTGCAGACGGCGATCGACCACCTCGGCAAGATCCACGACCCTCTCGCGCGTTCGCTCGTGTGGGGCGCTGCCTGGGATCAGACGCGCGACGCCGAAGCCTCGGCCTCGGACTACGTCGACCTGGTGCTGCGCAACATCGCGTCCGAGACCGAATCGACGACGGTCCGCACGACGCTGGCGCAGCTGCTGCTCGCGGCGAACTCGTACGTCGCACCCGAGACGCGCGACGCCACCCGGAAGAAGGTCGCCGACGCGCTCTGGCAGCTCGCCGCGACCGCCGAGGCCGGCAGCGATAGCCAGCTGCAGTTCGCGACGTCGTTCGCCGCCGCCGCGTCGACGACCGCGCAGTGGGAGCAGGTGCGTCGGCTGCGGGACGGCGAGGACGTGCTCACGGGGCTCGAGATCGACACCGACCTGTCCTGGCAGCTGCTCGTCTCGCTCGCCGCGGGGGGTCTCGTCACGGCGGAGGACATCGACGCCGCACTCGCCGGCGACAACACGGCGAAGGGCGGGGAATTCGCCGCACAGGCGAAGGCCGCGCTGCCCACGGGCGAAGCCAAGCGCGCAGCGTGGGATGCCCTCGTCGGCAACGACGATCTGCCCAACACGCTCGTGCGCGCGGCGGCTCTGGGATTCGGCAACCCGGCGAGCCGGGATCTGCTGCGCGACTTCGTGCCGGCGTACTTCGACATGCTGCTGCCGGTCTGGGAATCGCGCACGTACAAGATCGCGGAGTACCTGATCTTCGGGCTCTACCCGGCCGCGCTCGCGGACATCGAGCTGCGCGACGCGACGCGCGCATGGCTCGCGTCGCACCTGGACGCGCCGCCGGCGCTGCGCCGTCTCGTCGCCGAGAACCTCGCGGGCGTCGAGCGCGCTCTCGACGTGCAGGATCGCGACGCCGAGTAGACGCGTGATCATGGATGCCTCGGCTCTCGCACTCAGGCGAAGCCGAGGCATCCGTCGTTAGGATCGGGGCGATGATGTGGACCCTCGCCGACACGACCGCGCCCGACCCGGATGCGCCGGTCATCACCGATCCTCATTTCTGGGAACAGGTGCTGGCGTTCCTCGTCGAATCCGGCTGGAACATTCTGCGGGTCGCGGGCATCATCGTCGTGGCGTTCCTGATCGCGTGGGCGCTGCGACTGGTCATCCGTCGCGTCGTGCATCGCATCGTCAACGGCGCCAAGACGAAGGCCGACGTGACCGACACGATGGCGCTCGAGCGGTCGCCTCTCGCATCGGTCCGCCTCGTGCAGCGCACCCGGACGCTCGGGTCGATCCTGCAGAACATCGTCAACGTCTCGATCGTCATCGTCGCGCTGCTGCTCATCGTCAACGTGCTCGCGCCCAACGCCCTCGCCTCACTCACGCTTCTCACCGCCGCGATCGGCGCGGGCCTCGGCTTCGGCGCGCAGAACATCGTCAAGGACGTGCTCAACGGCATCTTCATCGTCGCCGAGGACCAGGTCGGCATCGGTGACGTCGTCGATCTGGGGCTGGCCACCGGAATCGTCGAATACGTCAGCGTCCGCATCACGCACGTGCGCGACGTCAACGGCACGCTCTGGTATGTGCGCAACGGCGAGATCCTGCGGATCGGCAACCTCTCGCAGGGCTGGTCGCGCGTCATCATCGACCTCGCCGTTCCCGCCGACAGCGATATCGACGCGGTCGAGCAGACCATGCTCGACACCGCCGGCGAACTGGCGAAGGATCCCAAGTGGCGCACGCGCATCCTCGAGAACCCCGAGGTGTGGGGACTCGAATCGGTGACCGGTGACGCGCTCGTGATCCGTCTGGTCATGAAGACGCGCGCGAACGCGAAGGACGACGTCGCCCGTGAGCTGCGGGTGCGTATCAAGCGCTCGATGGACGATCTGGGTGTCTCGGTCCCGCAGCTCAGCACGGTCATGCTGAGCGGTCTCGAGAGTGCCGGCCGCGTGCGCGGCTCGAATCCGCCCCGGACCAAGCCGCAGGCCACGATCAGCCCTGCGTCGGCTGCCCGGCCGGTGTGGAAGCCGAAGCGGACGCCGAAGACGCCGCCCGCAACACCCGACACACCTCCGGAGGACTCATGACGGATGCCGCATCCCCGACCTTCTTCGACGAGATCGGCGGCCACGCGACGTTCACGCGTCTCGTCGAGGTCTTCTATCGCGGGGTCGCCGACGACGACGTGCTGAAGCCGATGTATCCCGAGGAGGATCTGGGGCCCGCCGAACGCCGCCTGCTGCTGTTCCTGGAGCAGTATTGGGGCGGGCCGACGACCTACAGCCAGGAACGCGGCCACCCTCGCCTGCGAGCCCGCCACTCGCCCTTCCACGTCAACCCCGACGCGCGGGACCGCTGGCTCGCCCACATGCGGGTCGCCGTCGACGAGCTCTCCCTCTCGCCCCTGCACGAGGCGACGCTGTGGGACTATCTCGAGCGCGCTGCGCACGCCATGGTCAACACGTTCGAGCCCACCGAAATCGGCCCGTCTCCGGACGGCCGCGATTCGGCATCGATCGTGCTCACCCCGGAGTCTCCGGCCGCCGACTGAGAGACGTCCACCGACGAAGGAGTCGCCATGCCCACCACGACCCGCAGCACCGACGTGCTCATCATCGGATGGGGTCTTGCGGGGCTCGTCGCAGCGGGCGAAGCCGCCGCCGCCGGCAAGCAGGTCGTGATCATCGATCAGGAGCCGCGGGTCAACCTGGGCGGGCAGGCCTGGTGGTCGTTCGGCGGACTGTTCTTCGTCGACTCACCGGAACAACGCCGCATGGGCATCGCGGACTCGCTCGACCTCGCCCGCCAGGACTGGCTCGGCACCGCCGGCTTCGACCGCGACGAAGACGCCTGGCCACGCCGCTGGGCCGAGGCCTACCTCGACTTCGCTCATGCCGAGAAGCGCTCCTGGCTGCGCGAGAAGGGCGTCGGCTTCTTCCCGATCGTCGGGTGGGCCGAGCGCGGCGGCTATTCCGCGACGGGCCCCGGCAACTCGGTTCCCCGATTCCACGTCACGTGGGGCACGGGGCCCGGCGTCGTGGCGCCTTTTCGCGCCGCCGTGGAACAGGCCGAGGCGGTCGGCCGCATCACCATCCTGCCGCGCCACCGGGTCAGCTCGCTGTCGTTCACCGACGGCGTCGTCACCGGCGCGATCGGCGATGTGCTCGCTCCCTCGGGGGCGGCCCGGGGGCATGCGTCCTCGCGGGACGTGGTCGGCTCGTTCGAGATCGCAGCGAGCGCGACGCTCATCGCGGCGGGAGGCATCGGCGGCAACCATGACCTCGTCCGGCGACACTGGCCGCCGCGTCTGGGCACGCCACCGATGACGATGGTGACCGGTGTCCCCGCGTACGTCGACGGGTCCATGGTCGGACCCGCGCAGAGTGCGGGTGCCCGGTTCATCAACGAGGACCGCATGTGGCATTACGTCGAGGGTCTGCAGAACTGGGACCCGGTTTGGCCGGATCACGGCATCCGGATCCTCCCGGGACCGTCCTCGATCTGGCTGGACGCCACGGGACATCGTCTGCCCGTGCCGCTCTTCCCCGGATTCGACACGCTCGGAACCCTCGCCCACCTGCGCGGGACGGGACACGATCACTCGTGGTTCGTGCTGTCGCAGAAGATCATCGAGAAAGAGTTCACGCTGTCGGGCAGCGAGCAGAATCCGGACCTGACCGGGAAGGACCTCGCGCTGCTCGCCCGCTCCCGACTCGGGAAGGGCGCCGCAGGACCCGTGCAGGCGTTCATGGACCGCGGCGCGGACTTCGTCGTGCGCGACTCGCTCGACGACCTCATCCGGGGCATGCAGGCTCTGCCGGGCGGCGACCTGATCGATGCGGCTCGTGTCCGATTCGAGGTCGAAGCCCGCGATCGGGCGGTCGACAACGACTTCACGAAGGATGCGCAGATCGCGATGCTGCGCTCGGCGCGCGCCTACCGCGGTGACCGCCTCATCCGAACGGCAGCACCGCATCGGATCCTCGACCCCGCGGCCGGTCCCCTCATCGCCGTCAAGCTGCACGTCCTGACGCGCAAGTCGCTCGGCGGCATCGAGACCGACCTCGCCGCTCGCGCGCTGTCGTCACAGGGCGACCCCGTGCCCGGCCTCTACGCGGCCGGGGAGGCGAGCGGGTTCGGGGGCGGCGGCATGCACGGCTATCGGGCTCTCGAGGGGACGTTCCTCGGGGGATGCCTGTTCTCCGGACGGATCGCGGGTCGCGCGATGGCGGCCTCCGTCTGACCGGATCAGGACCGCCCCGTGGGGCGGACCTCCGTCAGCCCGCTGCGGACCGGACCGCGTACGAGGACGTGGCCGCGCGCGAGCGTGAGTCTCGTCCAGGCACCCGCCGTGCGGATGACCGCGTGCTCCTCGCCTCCGATGAAGCCGAGCCCGAAGGCGGCGAACGCCACCCCCAGCGGCAGCCCGTCGAGCGCCTCGTCGGGGCTCCCCCACACCGATGCGCGCACGGCGCGCACGGCGTCTTCGCCCGCGTCGCGCGGCACCGCCTCGGCGACCGCGGCGATGCCCCATTGCGCCCGCGACGCGAGTGTGGCCGCGGCGATCGCTTCGCCCTGCTGCCAGCCGCCGCGCGGCGGCGAGACACCCGTCCATGCCGGCGAGAGACCGGTCTCCGGCAGCACGACGGCCGTGGCATCGTCATCGGCCGCGCGCAGCTCGCTCGCCTCGACGACGATGTCGCACACCAGTTCGGGGTCGACCGTGAGCACCCGCATCCCGAGCACCGTGGGCGTGGAATCCATCAGCCCGCGCGGCGCGAGGGGCGCGCTGGTCATCGCGAGCACGCCGTCCGCGCCGCGCAGCCGCACGGCGCCGTCCCCGAGAACGGCCGCGCGGCCGGCGAAGGTGAGCGCATCGGCAGCCGAAGCCGCGTCGCCGAAGACAAGACGTGGGGACATCCGACCTAAACTACCAAGCGGCAGCGGGGCGAGACTCCGGCCGACCAGAGATGGAGACCCCAGTGACGGATGCCCCCGAGCCCACGCACGCGAGAACGCAGGCGGATCCTGTCGCTTCGATGCTGGCCGTGCTCGACCTCGCCGATTCCGAAGCGCGCACGACCGAAGACATCTTCACGGGCGTGTCGCAGTCGATGCCGCTCGGACGCGTCTACGGCGGGCAGGTGCTCGCGCAGTCGATCGTCGCGGCGTCACGGACGCTTCCCGACGACCGCACGGTGCATTCCATGCACGGGTACTTCCTGCGCCCCGGTGACGCCGACGCGCACATCACGTTCGCGGTGGACCGCATCCACGACGGTCGTTCGTTCTCGACTCGTCGCACGCAGGCGTTCCAGGAGGGCGTGCCGATCTTCTCGATGATCGCCTCCTTCCAGGACGAGGACACGGGGCTCGAGCATCAGGCTCCGATGCCCACCGGAGTGCCCGACCCCGAGGACCTGCCCGACGTCGAATCACAGCTCGACGGGCTGCATCCCATGACGAAGCGGATGTACACGGATCGGCCGCTGGATCTGCGCCACGTCGCATCGCCGATCTACACGAAGGTGACCGGCGAGCATCGCCCCGAGCAGGCGGTGTGGATGCGGGTGCGCAGCGCGGTGCCCGACGATCCGGCCCTCCACCGCGCAGCCCTGGCGTACCTCAGCGATCTCACCATCCAGGAGGCGATCCTGCGCGCGCACGGCATTCCGTGGGCGACGCCGGGACTCAAGGTCGCGAGTCTCGATCACGCGATGTGGTGGCACCGTCCGGGGCGCGTGGACGACTGGATGCTCTACGTCCAGGAGTCCCCCAGCGCGCGCGGCGGTCGCGGGCTCGCGAACGGGCGCATCTACTCGCGCGAGGGCGTACTCATCGCGAGCGTCGCTCAGGAGGTCATGGTGCGGGTGCCGGGCGAGGGCTGAGCGGATCAGCGACGATAGCGGATCGGGTCGCCGAGGAACGGCGACAATGTCGATCGCTCGTGCGCGGTCAGGCGCGTCGGCGATCCGGCGGCGACGTCCACGAGCACCACGACGGCCGACGACCGGGCGTAGAGCACTTGCGGATCATCGCCCAGCGGGCTGAACACCTCGAAGCAGACCTCGATGCTCGAACCGCCGATCTTGCTGATCCACAGCTGCACGTCGAGCGGCCGGTGCCCGTAGGGCACGGGACGCAGGTACTCGATCTCCTGTCGGGCGACGAGGGTCGCGCGCTCGCCGCCGCCTTCGAGCACCGTCATGTCGAAGATCGCGGTCGGGGCGGCTTCGGCATCGCCTTCGGGCAGCCAGAAGGCGCGCAGACGAGCCTCTTCGAGCAGCTTGAGCATCGATGTGTTGTTGACGTGGCCGAGCGCGTCGAGGTCTCCCCACCGCAGATGGATCGGGATGTGCACTCGGCCGAGACCGGCGGCGTCAGTCACGCGTGAGCTTGCGGTATGCCGAGCGGTTCGGCTTGGCCGCGTCGGGCCCGAGGCGCTCGATCTTGTTCTGCTCGTACGCGTCGAAGTTACCCTCGAACCAGTACCAGTTGTCCGGGTTCTCTTCGGTTCCCTCGTACGCGAGGATGTGGGTCGCGATGCGGTCGAGGAACCAGCGATCGTGCGTGATCACGACGGCGCAGCCGGGGAACTCCAGCAGCGCGTTCTCGAGCGACTGCAGCGTTTCGACATCGAGGTCGTTCGTCGGCTCGTCCAGCAGCAGGAGGTTGCCGCCCTCTTTGAGCGTGAGAGCGAGGTTGAGTCGGTTTCGCTCGCCACCCGAGAGCACGCCGGCCTTCTTCTGCTGGTCAGGGCCCTTGAACCCGAACTTCGAGACGTACGCGCGCGACGGGATCTCGATCTTTCCGACCGTGATGATGTCCAGTCCGTCGGACACGACCTCCCACAGGGTCTTGTTCGGGTCGATGTTCCCCCGCGACTGGTCGACGTAGCTGATCTTGACGGTCTCGCCGATCTTGAGCTGGCCGCCGTCGAGCGGCTCGAGGCCGACGATCGTCTTGAACAGCGTCGTCTTCCCGACGCCGTTGGGCCCGATGACGCCCACGATTCCGTTGGGCGGCAGGCTGAAGCTCAGGTTGTCGATGAGCGAGCGGCCGTCGAACCCCTTCTGCAGGTTCTTCGCCTCGATCACGACGCCGCCGAGTCGCGGGCCCGGCGGGATCTGGATCTCCTCGAAATCGAGCTTGCGCGTGCGCTCGGCCTCGGAGGCCATCTCCTCGTAACGGGCCAGGCGCGCCTTGGACTTGGCTTGGCGGCCCTTCTGGTTGGAGCGGACCCACTCCAGCTCGTCGGCGAGTCGCTTGGCGAGCTTGGCGTCCTTCTTGCCCTGCACTTCGAGCCGATCGCGCTTCTTCTCGAGGTACGTCGAGTAGTTGCCCTCGTAGCCGATGAGGCGACCGCGGTCGACCTCGGCGATCCATTCCGCCACGTTGTCGAGGAAGTAGCGATCGTGCGTGATGGCGATGACGGCGCCGGTGTACTTCTGCAGGTGCTGTTCGAGCCACAGCACGCTCTCGGCGTCGAGGTGGTTCGTCGGTTCGTCCAGCAGCAGCAGGTCGGGCTTCTGCAGCAGCAGCTTGGTCAGCGCGACCCGACGCTTCTCACCGCCGGACAGGTTCGAGACCGACGCATCGCCGGGGGGCGTGCGCAGCGCGTCCATCGCCTGCTCGAGCTGCGAGTCGAGGTCCCAGGCGTCAGCGGCGTCGATCTCCTCCTGCAGCGTGCCCATCTCGGCCAGCAGCGCGTCGAAGTCGGCATCGGGGTCGCTCATCAGCGCGGAGATCTCGTTGAACCGGTCGAGCTTCGCTTTGATCGCGATGCCGTCCTGGATGTTCTCCAGCACCGTCTTGGACTCGTCGAGTTCGGGCTCCTGCATGAGGATGCCGACCGTGAACCCGGGGCTGAGCTTCGCCTCGCCGTTGGACGGCGTGTCCAGGCCCGCCATGATCTTGAGGATCGTGGACTTTCCGGCCCCGTTGGGGCCGACCATGCCGATCTTCGCTCCGGGGAGGAACGCCATCGTCACGTCATCGAGGATCAGCTTCTCGCCGACCGCCTTGCGGGCGCGGACCATCGAGTAGATGTACTCAGCCATGCGAATCCTGCTCTCCTTGGACTGCGGACGTCAGCCCCCCAGCCTACCGGCCGTGAGCAGGTCACCAGTCGATCGGCCGCGTGCGCCCGATGAGGCATCCGCCTTCGGCCAGTGCGTCGACGACCGTGGCGACGGGATCGCCGGTCGCGGGACCGACCTGCCCGATGAGACATTCGGATCCCCACAGCACCGAGAACTGCAGGCTCTCGGCGCGGTGCCCGACGGTCGAGAGGTCCTCCGTGACCTCCATCGCCGCCCTGTCGAATCCGGCCGCGGTGAGCGCGTCGATGTAGGCGCGGCCCGCGTCGTTGTGCTCCCCCGCCCACACGGCCTCGACGACCTGGCGGAAGATCGGCAGATTGTCCGAGGCTGTGCCGTCGGGAAGGAACACGACCGCGTCGGGCGTCGGCGTCTCGGTCGGTGTCGGGGGCGCACTCCCCGTCGCCGACTCAACCGGGGCGGGGGCGGTGTCGGTGCATCCGCTCAGCACCAGCAGACCGGCGCATACCGCGGCCGCTGTCGCCGTCGCACGGCGGACTCGAACAGAGTCCTTCTGAGTGGATCGGGGCACCGGAACAGTCTAGAGGCGCCGTCCCCGGCGGCCGTCGGCGGCTCAGTAGGGCACCTCTTCGTGGGATTCCGCGGTGTCTCCCGCCGGGACGGTGACCAGCGGCCAGCCCGCGTCGACGGCGTCGTCCGTGCGCGGAACGGATGGATTCTCCCATTCGCGCGATGGCGACGACGGTGCGCCGCCGGCGTGGGCCGTCTTCTCGAACGTCGTCGTCCCCCAGCGCAGATCGTGACCGATCGCCTCGGCGTCGATCTCGGCCTCTGTCCCGTGGTTCTGCGCAGTCTCCCAGTTTCGGATGCGCAGCCTTCCCGACACGAGGACGCGCTGCCCCTTCCGCAGGGACCGCGCGGCGTTCTCGCCGAGTGATCGGAAGACCGAGACGGTGTACCAGTTGGTACCCGCGTCAGCCCATTCGCCGGTCGTCTTGTCACGACGACGTTCCCCGCACGCGATTCGGAATCGCGTGTAGGGGACGCCGCCCGCTGTGCTTCGCTGCTCCGGATCCGTCGCGATGTTCCCCGCGACCGTGATGGTCGTTCCGTTCATTTCTTCTCCTCTGCTCGGAGCCTTGGTCGGTTGGCTCGCAGTGGTGCCGGCGTGCCCGGCCGGCACCACTGCTGTCCCACCTTGGTCCGCGCGAACCGCGTCCTCCGCGGGGCCGCCGGATCTGGGGAGAGAACGGCGAGCGTCCCCACCTGGGGAGGAATCGGACCGCCACGGCGATGTCCGAGGTCGCATCTATGTTCGACGGAGGAAGGGAGAGCACATGTCCATCCAGCTCCACCCACCGGTCGCGGTCGCTCCGCGTCCGCGTCGGCCCACCCCGCTCCGACTCGCATCCGCCGCGCCCGCGCTCTGGCGCGTCCTCGATCCGACGGGCCGCGTCATCGGTCACGTCCAGGCACGGAACAGTACGGGGGGCACTCGCTACCGTGCGCGTCGGTTCCACGTCGGCTCGCGCGCCTTCCGCGACCTCGGCGACTTCTGGTCGATAGACGACGCCCTGGACTGCCTGCGCTACACGCGCTGACCGCTCCGGGCGCACGAATATGGGGTTGGATGGTGCTTGTGCCACGCCGCGTCATCCAACTGCTCATCGGGCTGCTGCTCTACGGTGCCGGGTGCGCGCTCACCGTTCAGGCGGGCTTGGGTGTCGACCCGTGGACCGTCCTGGCCGAAGGCATCTCGATCCACACCGGCGTCGGCATCGGCTGGATCACGAATCTGCTCGGTTTTCTCGTGCTGCTGCTGTGGATCCCGCTGCGTCAGAAGCCGGGGGTCGGCACGATCGCGAACATCCTCGTCGTCGGCACCAGCATGCAGGCGGTCCTCACCGTCGTCCCGCCGATCGAGGGGCTGCTCGCGCAGATCGCCGTCCTGCTCGCCGGCATCCTGCTCGTGGCGCTCGCGTCGGGGCTGTACATCGGCGCCCACTTCGGACCGGGTCCGCGCGACGGTCTGATGACCGGCATGCACACGCGGCTGCGCTGGCCCATCTGGGTGTGCCGCGCCGCCGTCGAACTCACGGTGCTGTTCGTGGGGTGGCTGCTGGGCGGCACGGTCGGGCTTGGGACGGTCCTGTTCGCCGTTCTCATCGGCCCCCTCGTGCATGTCGCCCTTCCGCTGCTGGACACCCGTCGCCCGGCCCGCGGCACGCGGGCGACCACCACGCTCACGGCAGACGAGGCGCTTCCTCCTTCGCCCTGAGCGCCGCTCAGTGCTCGAGGAACTTCGGCCAGTCACTCCCCGGTGCCATCCGGGCGTGCAGCGCCTGCTTCGCCACATCCATCGAAGGGTATGTTCCGGCGGCAGCGGGCGCTCCGGCCATCGTGACGGTGTACCCCTCGTCGGATTTGCGGATGCTGCCGACCACTCCGCCGGCACCGTATGCGACCCACAATGCGTGTGATGTCTCGGTCGTGCTCATCATCGAACTCCTTCCGATGCACCAGACGCTACGCCGCCCGCGGGGAAAGAACCAGCGCATCCGCCGATTCCCGGCCGCTGTGAGCGGCCGCTACCCTTGATGACGTTGACCCCCAGTAGCTCAGTGGATAGAGCAGCGGCCTTCTAATCCGCCGGTCAGGTGTTCGAATCACCTCTGGGGGGCCGAAATCGAGTGTCCGTCCCGTCATTAGGATGGGTCCCATGGTGGGTGCCTCTGAGAATGACCGGCTTGTCTGGATCGATTGCGAAATGACCGGTCTCGATCTCGAGGTCGATGAACTCGTCGAGATCGCGATCGTCGTGACGGACTTCGAGTTGCGACCCCTCGACGAGGGCTTCCACATCGTCATCAAGCCCGATGCCTCGGCGCTCGAGCACATGAACGACTTCGTCACCGCGATGCACGAGAAGTCGGGCCTGCTCTCCGAGATCCCCGGCGGCGTCTCCGTCGCCGACGCGGAGTTCCAGGCTCTCGAATACATCCAGCGGTTCGTGCCGCAGCAGGGCAAAGCGCCCCTCGCCGGCAATACGATCGGCACCGACCGCATGTTCCTCGCGAAGTACATGCCCCGAGTCGATCGATGGCTGCACTACCGCAACGTCGACGTCTCGAGCATCAAGGAGCTCTCACGACGGTGGCATCCGCGCGCATACATCCACGCGCCGGCCAAGGACGGCGGTCACCGCGCCCTGGCCGACATCCTCGAATCGATTCGCGAGCTCGTCTACTATCGGCGGGCGGTGTTCGTTCCCGAGCCCGGCCCGACGAGCGACGACGCGCGTGCCGCTGCGGCCGCGGCCGTTTCGTCATTCTCGTCGGAGGTATGAGAGAATCTTCTGGTTGCTCGCGAAAGCGGGAGACATGGTGGGTATAGCTCAGTTGGTAGAGCGCGGCCTTGTGGTGGCCGATGTCGCGGGTTCGAGCCCCGTTACTCACCCCAAGAGAAGCGAGGCCATGGGGCATCGTATGGAGATGGATGCCGCGGCATTCGAGGAACTCGTCGTGGACGAGCTCGACAGGCTGCCCGATGAGATGGTCGACGGCCTCGACAATGTCGTCTTCGTCGTCGAAGATCGGCCCGAGGACGGCAGTCTCGATCTGCTCGGTCTGTACGACGGATGGGCGTTGACGGAGCGCGGCCAGTACGGCGGCGGTGAGCTCCCCGATCGGATCATCGTCTACCGCGAGCCGCATCTGATCACGTGCGAGACGCTCGACGAACTGCGCGATGAGATCCACACGACCCTCGTCCACGAGATCGCCCACTTCTACGGCATCGACGACGATCGGCTGCACGAACTGGGGTGGGCGTGAAGACCCCGACGGTTCTGCCCGACACCGACCGCTCCCCCACGTCACAGCAGTTGGTCGACCGTCCGCGCCCGTGGCAGACGGTCGTGTGGAACGATCCGGTCAATCTGATGAGCTACGTCACGCACGTCTTCCGTGAGTACTTCGGCTATGCGCGGAGCGAGGCGGAACGGCTCATGCTCGCGGTGCACCACGACGGTCATGCGGTCGTGGCCGAGGGGGCGCGCGAGCAGATGGAGCTGCATACGCAGGCCATGCACGACTACGGCCTGTGGGCCACGATCCGGGAGGCACCATGACCGAACGGACGATCGTTCTCGAACTCGCCCGCATCGAAGGGGCGCACCTCGCCGACCTCGTGAACCAGTTCGACCGGCTGCTCGCCGAGAGCGACGTCGTCGGAGACCCCGCGCTTCGCCGCCTCGTCCCCGATGCGTACTCCGACCCGGAGGCAGCGAGAGAGTTCCGCTCGCTCACCGAACGCGAACTGCTCGCCCGGCGCTCCGAGGACGCGACGGTCGTCCTCGCCTCTCTCGCCGCGATCGGCGAGCTGCCCGAGGATCCGGAGGATCCTCGCCTCGTCGAAGCCGTCGAGCTCCGCCTCGATCCCGACGAGGCGCGCGCATGGCTGCGTACGCTGTCGGCGGTGCGCCTCGTGCTCGCGACGCGCCTCGACATCAGCGACGAAGACGACCACCACCCCGAGGATCCGCGATTCGGTATCTACGACTGGCTCGGCTACCGACTCGACGGGCTCGTCCGCGCCGTCGACGGGGGCTGAGCGGTCAGGGAATCTCGACGCGGACTGTCGCGAGCGCGGCCGGGTCGTTGCGTTCGATGTGGGCTTGCTCTTGCTCCGCCCATCGCTCCCAGTGCGGCCGGTAGCTGTCACCGTCGCGCTCGAGCGCCCGTCGACGGCGTGATACCGAGGGCGATTCGCACCACACGCGGACATCGGCAAGGAGCGCCGTTCCGGGCGTGAGGATGCCGGCGCCCTCGATGATGAGCGGAAGGGCCGGGTCGACGGCATGGGCTTCGGCCTCACGCTCTTCGTGCCAGTCCCACCGGTTCCAGGTCCCGATCGTGCCCCGCGCGTGCGGGCGCAGGATGTCGACACGTGCGCGTTCGACGCCGAGCTCGAGTCCGTCCCAACCGGGATACAGCGAATCCAGCGCGACGAGCTGCACACGGCCCGCGCCCGGCCACTCCGCGGCGGTGCGCAGCGCGAGCGACGACTTGCCGGCGCCGCTGCGTCCGTCGATGAGGATGACGGGGTTGGGCGCCTCGATCGCCTCGACGGCCTGCAGGATCCGTGATGTCGCAGCGGTCAGCGCCCGGCCGACGACGTCGGTGCTACTTCTTGAGGGCGCGGATGACACGGCTGAGCGCACGCCCGGCGACGCACACGAACGGGATCGCGACCGCCAGCAGCGAAACCAGGTTCGGCTCGAAGCGCAGGTCGTCGCCCTTGCGGACATAGGCGCCCACGGGGACCGAATAGCCGCCGCCTCCGCCGCCGCCGTTCCCCTCGTCATCGGAGCCGCCGCCGAACCCGGACCACGTCAGAGCGACCGGAATGAACGTGACACCGTTGACGTCCTGGGGTTCGCCATAGGCGCTCTTCACGCCGAGCGAGACGGATTGCTTGGAGAGTTCGAGAGCGATGTTGGGCATGCCTCCACGCTACCCGCCCGCGTCGATCGTGCCCAGAGCCGGATCACGACGCCGACGGCGGTCGAGGGTGCGAGGGCTGGGAGCCGCCGTCTCGGCGCGCACCGAGCAGAGTCGCCCGCGTGATCGCGTTCCGGCCGAATTTCGTCGCGGCTCCGTCGAGTGCGCCTTCGATCCGCCGCCATCCGTCGTCGTCATCCCACAGGGCGGGTGCGCCCGAGCCCGAGGGGCTGAGCTTCTCTGCGCGCACGCCCACGAGCCGCACCGGAAGGCCCCGGTGGACACCGGCGAACAGGTCGTGAGCGGCGCTGCCGATCCGCTGCCCGACGGCCGTGGGCTCGGCGAGCGTCTGAGACCTCGTCACCGTCGTGAAGTCGGCGAAGCGCACCTTGATCGACACGGTCGACGCCTCCCATCCGTGCTGCCGCAGACGCGCACCCACGCGATCGGCGAGGCGACGCAGCTCGGCTCTCAGAATCGTCTCGTCGGCGATGTCGTCGCGGAAGGTCTCTTCGTGCCCGATGCTCTTCTCCACCCGTGTCGTGTCGATCGGGCGCGGGTCGATCCCTCGTGCGAGATGCCACAGGCGATCGCCGAGCGCCGGGCCGAGAGCGCGATCGAGCACCTCCCGCGGCTCTTCGAGCACATCGGCGACGGTGCGGATGCCGCGGCGTTCGAGCGCGTCGCCCGCCTTGGGGCCGATGCCCCACAGCGCTCGTACGGGGCGCGGCGCCAGGAACGCCGCGGTATCGGCAGGGGTCACGATGAGCAGGCCGTCGGGCTTGGACAGGGTCGACGCCATCTTCGCGATGTGCTTCGTGGCGGCGACGCCGATCGAGCACGTCAGGCCGGTCTCGGCGCGCACCTGGGCGCGCAGCATCCGAGCGATCGTTCCGGGACTGCCCCACAGCCTTCGCGCACCGCGCACGTCGAGGAAGGCCTCGTCGATCGACAGCGGCTCGACGAGCGGTGTGACATCGCGGAAGACGCCCATGACCTGCGCGGAAAGCGCGAGGTAGCGGTCGAAGCGCGGCGGCACGACGATCGCCGTGGGACACAGCCGGAGCGCCTGCCCGACCGGCATCGCCGAGCGCACCCCGAAGCGGCGTGCTTCGTAGGACGCGCTCGAGACGACCGAGCGGCTCTCGGGTGCGCCGATGATGATCGGCTTGCCGGCGAGCGTCGGATCATCGAGCACGGCGACGGCCGCGTAGAAGGCGTCCATGTCGACATGCAGGATGCCGGTGCCGGTGTCATCCGCACCCTGCGGTGACACCATCCGTCCGCTGCCGTCGCCTCGCCCCATGCGTCCATTCTCTCCTCGGGCACCGACATCCGGCGCCCGAGGAGAATGGTCATCCTGCCGCGCGCTCGAGGATCAGCTCGCGCACCCGCGCGGCATCCGCCTGTCCTCGCATGGCCTTCATGACGGCGCCGATCACGGCACCGGCGGCCTGCACCTTGCCGTCGCGGATCTTGGCGAGCACGTCCGGCTGCGCGGCGAGCGCGTCGTCGATGGCGGCGATGAGCGCACCGTCGTCGGACACGACGGCGAGGCCGCGCGCATCGACGATATGCTGCGGCGTACCCTCTCCCGCGATCATGCCCTCGAGCACCTGACGAGCGAGCTTGTCGGTGAGCGTGCCCGCGTCGACGAGCGTCTGCAGCTCGGCGACCGCCGCGGGCTCGACGAGCTCGGCGGGCTCTTTGCCCTCGGCGTTCGCGACGCGCGAGAGCTCGCCCGTCCACCACTTGCGCGCGGCGGCGGGAGACGCGCCGGCGGCGACCGTGGCCTCGACCTCGGCCAGGAGTCCGGCGTTGACGACGTCCTGAAGCTCGAGGTCGGTGAAGCCCCAATCGCCCTTCAGACGCCGGCGACGCACGGCCGGCGGTTCGGGCAGCGCTGCGCGCAGCTCGTCGATCAGCTCGAGCGACGGGGCGACGGGCAGCAGATCCGGCTCGGGGAAGTAGCGGTAGTCGTCGGCGTCCGACTTCGGACGACCCGGAGAGGTCGTGCCGGTGTCCTCGTGCCAGTGGCGGGTCTCCTGCGTGATCGTGCCGCCCGCCGCGAGGATCGCGGCCTGACGCTGGATCTCGTACCGGACGGCCCGCTCGACGGAGCGCATCGAGTTGACGTTCTTCGTCTCGGTGCGCGTGCCGAGCGGTGCGGCGGGCTCACCGGCCGCGACCCGGGGGCGCAGCGACACGTTCGCGTCGCAGCGCAGATTGCCCCGCTCCATGCGGGCCTCCGAGATGCCCAGCGAGATCACGATGTCGCGGATCGTCGCGACGTAGGCCTTCGCGATCTCGGGCGCACGGTGCTCGGCGCCGAAGATCGGCTTCGTGACGATCTCGACGAGCGGCACTCCGGCGCGGTTGTAGTCCACGAGCGAGTACTCGGCGCCCTGGATGCGGCCGGTCGCCCCGCCGACGTGCGTCAGCTTGCCGGCATCCTCTTCCATGTGCGCGCGCTCGATCGGGACGGTGACGATGTCGCCGCCGGCGAGCTCGATGTCGACGGACCCCTCGAACGCGATCGGCTCGTCGTACTGCGAGATCTGGTAGTTCTTGCCCAGATCGGGGTAGAAGTAGTTCTTCCGCGCGAACCGGCTCGAGGGTGCGATCGAGCAGCCGAGTGCGAGCCCCAGGCTGATCGAGTAGCGCACGGCGGTCTCGTTGACGGTCGGCATCGCCCCCGGCAGGCCCATGTCCACGGGAGCGACGAGCGTGTTCGGCGCCGCGTCGTGGTTCGCGGAGTTCGCAGGGTTCGCCGCCGACGAGAACATCTTCGTCTCGGTGTTGAGCTCGACGTGCACTTCGAAGCCGAGCACCGGCTCGAACTGCTCAAGCGCCTTGTCGAAATCCATCAGTTTGGCCTTCGCCATCAGAGAGCACCTCCGCTCGCATCGAGGGACGGTGCTCTGTCGAGAAGCGGTCCACCCCAGGAATCCACGAGAAGCGCCTCGACGGCGGCCCCCACTCGGTACAGGCGCGCGTCCTCGCGGGTCGGGGCGAGGAACTGGATGCCGACGGGCAGGCCGTCCTCGGCCGCGAGACCGGATGGGATCGAGATGCCCGGCACGCCCGCGAGGTTCGCCGGGATCGTCGTCACGTCGTTGAGGTACATCTGCAGCGGGTCGTCGATCTTCTCACCGAGCCTGAACGCCGTCGTCGGTGCGGAGGGCGTCGCGATGACGTCGACCTGCGCGAACGCCTCGTCGAAGTCGCGCTGGATGAGGGTGCGGACCTTCTGCGCCGAGCCGTAGTAGGCGTCGTAGTAGCCGGCCGACAACGCGTACGTGCCGAGGATGACGCGGCGCTTGACCTCGTCGCCGAAGCCGGCTTCACGCGTGGCGGCCATGACCTCTTCGACCGTCGCGGATGCGTGCGGCGTGACCCGCATGCCGAAGCGCACGGAGTCGAACTTCGCGAGGTTGCTCGACGCCTCGGCGGGGAGGATCAGGTAGTAGGCGGCGACGCCGTACTCGAAGTGGGGCGCGCTGACATCGACGATCTCGGCGCCCTGCGCCTCCATCGCCGCAAGCGCCTGCCGAAACGACGCCGCGACACCCGACTGGAAGCCGCTGTCGGGAAGCTCCCGGATGACGCCGACGCGCAGCCCCTTGAGGACGTCGCCCGATGCACCTTCGCGGGCGGCATCGGCGAACGACGGCCAGGCATCCGTGAGCGACGTGGAGTCGTGGGGATCATGTCCCCCGATGACGTCGTGGAGGAGTCCGGCATCCAGCACCGTCCGCGTGACGGGCCCGACCTGGTCGAGTGAAGAGGCCAGTGCGATCGCACCGTAGCGGCTCACGCCGCCGTACGTGGGCTTCATGCCGACGGTGCCCGTCACGTGTGCGGGCTGACGGATCGATCCGCCGGTGTCGGAGCCGAGCGCGAGCGGCGTTTCGAACGCCGCGACGGCCGCGGCGGACCCTCCGCCGGATCCACCCGGGATCCGCTCGAGGTCCCAGGGGTTGCGCGTCGGTCCGTACGCGGAGTGCTCCGTCGAGGAGCCCATCGCGAACTCGTCCATGTTCGTCTTGCCGAGCGGCACGAGTCCCGCCGCGCGTGAACGCGCGACGACGGTCGCGTCGTAGGGCGACATGTAGCCCTCGAGGATGCGCGAGCCGCTCGTGGACGGCATGTCGGTCGTCACCAGGACGTCCTTGATCGCGAGCGGGACGCCCGCGACGGGTCCGAGCCGCTCCCCCGCCGCACGGCGACGGTCGATGTCGGCCGCGACATCGAGCGCGTGATCGCTGACATGCAGGAACGCGTGCACATCGCCGTCGACGGCCGCGATCCGGTCGAGGTGCGCCTGCGTCACCTCGACGCTGGACACGTCGCCCGAGGCGATCCGGGCCGCGAGGTCTGCGGCGCTCAGCCGCGTGAGGTCGCTCACTGCTCCTCCCCCAGGATCGCCGTGACGCGGAAGCGGTCGTCCGCGGCATCCGGAGCATTCTGGAGCACCTGAGCGATCGTCAGCATGTCGCCGGGGACATCCGAGCGGAAGACGTTCTGCAGCGGAACGGGGTGACTCGTCGCGGGCACGTCGGGCGTCGCGACCTGCGACACCTTCGCGATGTTGTCGACGATGACGTCGAGCTGACCCGTGAGGCGCTCGACCTCCTCGTCGCTCAGCTGTATGCGGGCGAGCACGCCGAGATGGCGCACGAGATCTGGGGTGATTTCCGACACCCCTCCATCCTACGAGCGCGCGCGGCGCGCACCCGACCGGAATAGGCTGTCCGCCGTGACGACATACAACCCGCCCCGCCCGTGGATCGCCAGCTACGCCGAGGGAGTGCCTGCCGACCTCGATCCCGTCTCCGGCTCGCTCGTCGACATCGTCGACGCGTCGGTGCGGGACTATCCGGATGCCGTCGCCCTGCAGTTCTTCGGACGCGAGACGAGCTACCGGCACATGCACGAGCAGATCGAGCGCGCGGCGGCGGGACTCAAAGCGCTGGGGGTGCGCGCGGGTGACCCCGTCGCGATCGTGCTGCCCAACTGCCCGCAGCACATCGTCGCGTTCTATGCGATCCTGCGGCTCGGCGCCGTCGTCGTCGAGCACAATCCGCTCTACACGCCGCGAGAGCTGCGCAAGCAGTTCGAGGACCACGGCGCGAAACACGCCATCGTGTGGTCGAAGGTCGTCGCGACGGTGCAGGAGTTCCCGGCCGACCTCTCCGTGAGCTCGATCGTCTCGGTCGACGTCACGAAGGCCATGCCGTTCGCGACGCGTCTCGCTCTCAAGCTGCCGATCGCGAAGGCCCGCGAGGCCCGGACGGCTCTTCACGAACGCGTATCGGGGACCATCCCCTGGGATCAGGTCGTCGCCTCCGCGCCGCTGCCGGCGACGCATCCGCGGCCCGGTACGGACGACCTCGCGCTCATCCAGTACACGAGCGGCACGACCGGCACCCCCAAGGGGGCCGCGCTGACGCACCGGAACCTCCTGTCGAACGCCGCGCAGGCGCGCGCCTGGGTGCCGTCCATCGTGCGGGGTCCCGGATGCGTCGTGTACGCCGTGCTGCCCATGTTCCACGCCTACGGGCTGACGCTGTGTCTGACCTTCGCGATGTCGATGGGCGCGCGGCTCGTGCTGTTCCCACGGTTCGACCCCGACATGGTGCTCGAGGTCACGAAGAAGCACCCCGCGACCTTCCTGCCGCTCGTCCCGCCGATCGCCGACCGGCTGCTCGCAGCCGCGCGAGAGAGGGGCGTCTCGCTCGCGGGGACCGAGGTCGCGATCTCGGGCGCGATGGCGCTTCCGCACGAACTCGTCGTGCCGTTCGAGGAGGCCACGGGCGGCTATCTGGTCGAGGGATACGGCCTGAGCGAATGCTCGCCCGTCCTCATGGCCAATCCCGTCGCCGCCAACCGCGTGCCGGGGACGGTGGGGCTTCCGCTGCCCGGCACCGAAGCGCGCGTCGTCGATCCCGACGAGCCGACCGTCGACGTCCCGCCGGGCGAGCGCGGCGAACTGATCGTCCGCGGACCCCAGGTGTTCCAGGGCTACTACGGCAAGCCCGAGGAGACCGAACGGGTCTTCGCGGACGGGTGGTTCCGCACGGGAGACATCGTCCAGATCGACGATGCCGGCTTCGTGCGCATCGTCGACCGGATCAAGGAGCTCATCATCACGGGCGGCTTCAACGTCGCTCCGACCGAGGTCGAGATCGCCCTGCGTCAGCATCCCCAGGTCGAGGATGCCGCCGTCGTCGGGCTGCCCAGCGAACACTCCGGCGAAGAGGTCGTCGCGGCGATCGTCGTGGACGGCGGCGAGGACGTCGATGTGGACGCGATCCGGGAGTTCGCTCGCGGCATCCTCACGCCCTACAAGGTGCCCCGCCGTGTCTTCGTCGTCGATGAACTGCCGAAGTCCCTCATCGGCAAGGTGCTACGCAGGCAGGTGCGGGACCGGCTGCTCACCCTCACGTCCGGCTCCTAGTCGCAGCCGCCGCCCAGCGCCGAGACGAAGATCACTCGGACTCCATGAGCTTGTGCAATGTCTCCAGCCGTCGTGCGCGAGTATCCGCGTCCGATGCCCCTCTTCTCTCGATGGCAGAGGAGGAGACCATACCTACGACACAGGCTCGTGCCGCTACCCCGCGTCGGGGTCGAGCACGTCGAGGGCGGCGGGCCCCTGCTCGACGAGGATGCGGAACTGCGCCGCATCGATGATGCGCACGCCGAGGTCCTCCGCCTTGGCGAGCTTGGATCCGGCGCCGGGGCCCGCCGCGACGAAGTCGGTCTTCTTCGAGACACTCGACGCGGCCTTGCCACCCGCCGCGATGATCGCTTCCTGAGCGCCTTCGCGCGTGAAGCCGTCGAGCGATCCCGTCGCGACGACCGTGAGCCCCTCGAGCACACCGCCCGCCGAGACCGCACCCGGGCCCGGATGACCCGGCGTCGCCCACCGGACACCCGCATCCGACCACTGCCGCACGATCTCCCGGTGCCAGTCGACGGCGAACCAGTCTCGCAGCGACACCGCGATGATGTCGCCCACGCCCTCCACCGCGGCGAGATCTTCGAGGCTCGCGTCACGGATCGCGTCGAGCGACCCGAACCACTGCGCGAGCGCACGGGCGGCGACAGGGCCGACGTGACGGATGTTCAGAGATACGAGGAGCCGCCACAGCTCTTTCGTCTTCGCCTTTTCGAGTTCGGCGAGCAGCTTGAGCGCGGCTTCCGACGGGAGGACTTCTCGGTGGTCCTTGCGGATGCCCGCGCGACGCCGGGCTGCGGCATCCAGCTGTTCGCTCCCTGGCGGATACTGCGCAGGCCCGAGCTTCTGAAACGGCGTGCGCCGCACGGGCTCGCCCGTAGTCTCGTCGATCTTCGGCTGGCCCGTCTCGGCGTCGCGAACGATCACGGAGATCGGCACGAGGTCTTCGAGCGTCAGCGAGAACAGACCGGCCTCGGTCACAAGCGGTGCGACGGCCGGAGGCTCCGCCTGCGTGAGCGCGGCGGCCGTCACTTCGCCGAGGACCTCGATGTCGAGTGCGCCGCGCGACCCGATGTGCTCGACGCGACCGCGCACCTGGGCCGGGCACGATCTCGTGTTCGGGCAGCGCAGGTCGATGTCGCCTTCCTTCGCGGGGGCGAGCAGCGACCCGCACTCGGGGCACCGCTCGGGCATGACGAACTCGCGCTCCGTGCCGTCCCGCAGCTCGACGACGGGCCCGAGCACTTCGGGGATGACGTCGCCCGCCTTGCGCAGCACGACGGTGTCGCCGATCAGCACGCCCTTGGCACGCACGACGTCCTTGTTGTGGAGCGTCGCCTGACGCACGACCGATCCCGCGACGTGCGCGGGCGCCATGACGGCGAACGGTGTGGCGCGTCCCGTGCGGCCCACTGAGACGACGATGTCGAGGAGTGTGGTCTGGACTTCTTCGGGCGGGTATTTGTAGGCGATGGCCCAGCGCGGTGCGCGGCTCGTCGCGCCGAGCTCGGCATGATCGGCGAGGTTGTCGACCTTGACGACGATGCCGTCGAGTTCGTGCTCGATATCGTGACGGTGCTCGCCGTAGTGGGCGACGAAGTCGGCGACCTCGTCGATGCTGTCGCACACCTTCGTGCGCGGACTGGTGGGGAGCCCCCAAGCGGCGAGGAGTCCGTAGACCTCGCTCTGCGTCGCAACCGGCGGTTCCGACCACGCCCCGATGCCGTGGACATAGAGCCGGAGGGACTCGATCCGGATGATGCCGGCTTCGAGTTCGAGCCCTTCCTTCTTGCCGAGCTGCTGCCGCAGACCGCCGCTGGCCGCATTGCGCGGATTCGCGAAGGAAGGGAAGCGTCGGGCCGCTGCGATGCGTGCCTTCTCCTCGTCGAACGGCTTCTTCGCGGTCGTGCGGGCGTCCCACCGTGCGAGCGACTCGGCGAATGCCCGCTCGCGGAAGTCAGCCTGCGCCGCGTTGAGCTTCTCGAAGGCGGCAACCGGGATGAAGACCTCGCCGCGCACTTCGACGATCGGCGGATGCCCGGTGCCCGTCAGCCGCGCGGGCATCCCCGTGACCTTCACCGCGTTCTCGGTGACGATCTCGCCGACGCGTCCGTCACCGCGTGTGGCCGCCGATGTGAGCACTCCGTCCTCGTAGCGCAGGTTGATCGCGAGTCCGTCGATCTTGAGCTCGGTGAGCCACGCGACCTCGCGACCGACCGCCGCTTGGGTCTTGCCGGCCCACTCCCGCAGCTCATCGATCGAGAACACGTTGTCGAGGCTGAGCATGCGCTCGGCGTGCTCGATCGTGTCGAGGCCCGTCGATTCAGCGGCACCGACCATCTGCGTGGGTGAGTCCTGCCCCTGCAGCTCGGGATAGAGCCGCTCGAGCTCGGTGAGGCTCCGCATCCACCCGTCGTACGTGGCGTCATCGACGATCGACGTGTCGCGCCCGTAATAGGCGTCCTTCGCATCGAGGATGAGCCCCGTCAGGCGCTCAGCCTCAGCCCGGGCGTCTTCTCGCGAGATGTTCTCCGACACGTCCGCAAGTCTACGAGCGGGCTCCGACGCGAACGGAATGCTCAGAACCGCCGGTCAGGCCGTTCTCACCGGTGCAGCCCACGACGCGGCCGGAAGACCTGTCCGATGCCCTGCCCGATCCCGTCCATGCCCCGTGTCGTCGGTGACATCGAGGATCGGCCCTCTCACCCCGCGACGGGCACGGCGGACTCGGCCCGGTCGATCGTGAACTGACCGATGACGCGGGTGCCGTCGTAGAGCACGGCGGTCTGGCCGGTGGCGACGCCGTCGAACGGGGTGTCGGGCGTGACCGTCAGACCGGAGTCGTCGAGTACCGCGACAGCCGGCACGGGGTCGGCATGGGCGCGGATCTGCACGTGGCAGGGGAACTCCCCCGCGGCCTGCGGGCGACCCGCCCACGTGTACCGGTCGCCGCCGATGCGCGCGGTCGCGAGGGCTTCCTTCGGTCCGACCACAACGGTGTTCGAGACGGGCCTGACCTCCAGGACGAACCGCGGCTTGCCGTCGGGTGCGGGCACACCGAGCTTGAGGCCTCGCCGCTGCCCGACCGTGAAGGCGTGCGCACCGTCATGCGAACCGACGACGGCACCTTCGCGGTCCACGATCTCGCCGGTCTCGGCGCCGACGCGCTCGGCGAGCCAGCCGCGCGTATCGCCGTCGGGGATGAAGCAGATGTCATGGCTGTCGGGCTTCTGCGCGACCGTGAGCCCACGCGCCTCCGCTTCGGCGCGCACGAGCGCCTTCGACGGAGTGGCGCCGAGCGGGAAGTACGTGTGCGCGAGCTGCTGGGCCGTCAGCACCCCGAGCACATACGACTGATCCTTCGCCGCATCCGATGCCCGGTGCAGCTCGAGGCCGTCGGCACCGTCGACGAGCGTCGCGTAGTGGCCGGTGCACACGGCGTCGAAGCCGAGCTCGAGCGCGCGCTCGAGGAGGGCGGCGAACTTGATCTTCTCATTGCAGCGCATGCACGGGTTCGGTGTGCGACCGGCGCGGTACTCGGACACGAAGTCCTCGATGACGTCATCGCGGAAGCGCTCCGAGAAGTCCCACACGTAGAACGGGATGCCGAGCCGGTCGGCCGCGCGGCGCGCGTCCATGGCATCCTCGATCGTGCAGCAGCCGCGGCTTCCCGTGCGCAGTGTGCCGCCGGCTCGCGAGAGCGCGAGATGCACCCCGACGACCTCGTGGCCTGCCTCGACGGCGCGCGCGGTCGCGACGGCGGAGTCCACACCGCCGCTCATCGCCGCCAGAATTCGCATCGTTCCAGTGTAAGAGCTCGCCGATCGGTGTTCGCTGAGATCAGGAGATCCAACGTGGAGCCCGGGTACGGCTCAGCGCGCCGCGCGCGCCCGTTCGACGACCTCGGGGAGCACCGCGAGCACGGCCGAGATGTCGGCAGCGGTCGTCGTGCGGCCGAGCGTGAAGCGCAGCACCTCTCTCGCTTCGGCGTCGCTGCGACCGAGCGCCCGCACGACGTGCGACGGCTCGGGGACGCCCGCCTGGCACGCCGAGCCGGTCGAGACGGCGATGCCGCGCTGGTCGAGCAGGAACAGCAGCGTCTCGCCCGCGGCGCCGGGAAACAGCACGTGCGCGTTGCCGGGGAGGCGATCATCCGGATCACCGAGCAGCTCGACAGTCGGAACAGCCGAGCGGATGCCGCGAACCAGGTCGTCGCGCAGCGCTGCGAGCCGCGCCGCCTCCCGCCTCATCTCAGCCGCTGCGAGCTCTGCCGCGGTCGCGAACGCCGCGGCACCGGCGACGTCCTGCGTGCCGGCGCGCAGGCGGCGCTGCTGCCCGCCCCCGTGCACGAGCGGCGCGATCCGGGCGGTGCGTGCGGTCACGAGCGCTCCCGTGCCGACCGGCGCGCCGATCTTGTGGCCCGACACGCTGAGCGCGACGAGTCCGGTCGCCGGCGCGGCATCCCCCCGCCACGTCGAGAACGCGACGGGAACGTGACCGAACGCCGCGATCGCGTCGAGATGAAGAGGCACACCCGCCGCGGCCGCCGCCGAGGCGAGCGACGCCGCATCGTTGAGCGTGCCCGTCTCGTTCGCCGCGACGAGCGCGGTCGCCACGGCGGCTTGCGGCAGCGCGAGCCGCCACGCATCGATCGGGATGCGTCCCCATCCGTCGAGGGACACCGGTCGGATCTCGGCGTCCTGCGCCGCGGCGAGCCATTCGGCGACATCGATCGTCGCGTGGTGCTCGCCGTCGGGCAGCACGAGCGCATCGCGACCCGGCTCCCGCGCCCACCACAGGCCCTTGAGGCCGAGGTTGACGGCCTCGGTGCCGCCCGAGGTGAACACGATCTCGATGGCGTCGCAGCCGAGGACGACGGCGAGCCGCTCGCGCGACTCCTCGAGCAGTCGCCGCGCGGCCTGTCCCTCGCCGTGGATCGACGACGCGTTGCCCACGAGCTCGGCAGCCCGCAGCCACGCTTCGCGCGACTCGGGGCGCAACGGCGCCGTCGCCGCGTGATCGAGGTAGACCGTCATGGCCCCTCCCTTCCCGCGTCGGGCACCGGCGGAGCGTTACTACTCTAGAACGCATGCATGACCCGGACGCTCCCGACTCCGCCGTGCCCTCACCGGGCCTGCTGCGTCCTGAACTCGACCGCCTCGGCGTCACGCAGGGACCCGACGGCGGCACTCTGCGCGTATGGTCGGGCGCGGCCGACGCCGTCGAACTCGTGATGTTCGACAGCGGCGATCTGGACTGGATCACCGACGAACTGCCCCTCTCGCCCCTCGGCGGAGGCGTCTGGAGCGTGACGACGCCGCTGCTGCGCCCCGGCGCACGCTACGCGATCCGCGTCGACGGACCGCACGCGCCGGGCAACACCTTCAATCGGGGCACGCTGCTGGTCGAGCCCTACTCGCGGGGCTTGGACAGCGCGGGCTTCGAGGACTGGCGCTCGGTCGTCATCGACGGCGCCTTCGATTGGGGCGGAGTCGGCAAGCCGCACGTGCCGCTGGACCGCACCGTCATCTACGAGGCCCACCTCAAGGGCCTGACGAAGCGGCACCCCGCCGTGCCGCCCGCGCTGCACGGCACCTACGCGGGGCTCGGCAACCCCGCCATGATCGAGCACCTCGTCGACCTCGGCGTGACGAGCGTGCAGCTGCTGCCCGTCCACGCGTTCGCGACCGAGCCGCGTCTGCTGCAGCACGGGCTCACGAACTACTGGGGCTACAATTCGGTCAACTTCTTCACGCCGCATGCCGCCTACGCGAGCGAAGACGCCCGACGCGAAGGGCCCGAGGCCGTGCTCCGCGAGTTCAAGGGCATGGTCCGCCTCCTCCACGAAGCGGGGCTCGAGGTCATCCTCGACGTCGTGTTCAACCACACCTCCGAAGAGGGTCTCGGCGGCCCGCGCACGAGCCTGCGCGGCATCGACAACCGCGCGTACTACCGGCAGAGCGAGGACGGCGCCTACATCGACGTGACCGGATGCGGCAACTCGGTCGACACCGCGACGGATGCCGCCGCGCGACTCGTGCTGGACTCGCTGCGCTACTGGGCGAACGACGTGCAGATCGACGGCTTCCGGTTCGATCTCGCCACGACCCTGGGTCGCGACGCATCCCACGCCTTCACCCCCGACCATCCGCTGCTCCAGGCGATTCTGCACGACCCTGCGCTGGCGGGGGTCAAGAAGATCGCCGAGCCGTGGGACGTCGGCATGGGCGGCTGGCAGACGGGGAACTTCGGCGACGGCTGGCACGAGTGGAACGACCGGTATCGCGATCTGGTCCGGAACTTCTGGTTGAGCGACATCGACTACGCGCGTCGCGCTTCAACGTCACCGGTCGGCATCGGGGGCTTCGCGACACGGCTCGCGGGCTCGTCGAACACCTTCAGCGCCGAGCGCGGGCCGCTCGCGAGCGTCAACTTCGTCACGGCCCACGACGGTTTCACACTGCGCGATCTCGTCTCGTACGACGTCAAGCACAACCTCGGCAACGGCGAGCAGAACCGCGACGGCGCCGACACGAACCGCTCCTTCAACCACGGCGCCGAGGGGCCGACCGACGACGAGGGCATCCTCGCGACGCGCCGCAAGGCGATGCGCAACCTGATGGGCACGCTGCTGCTGTCCTCGGGCATCCCCATGATCACCGCGGGCGACGAGTTCGGGCGCACGCAGCGCGGCAACAACAACGCGTACTGCCACGACTCGCGCCTGACGTGGCTGTCGTGGGAGCACGCCCCGTGGCAGCAGGACCTGCACGCCCACGTGCGGCGGCTCACGCAGCTGCGCCGCGAGAACCCTGCGCTGCGACCGAGCCGGTTCGCGCGGCTCGGCGAGCACACGCCCTCGGCATCGGTCATGGAGTGGTACGACGAGCACGGTGAGACGATGTCGGGCGAACGCTGGACCGATCCCGCGCACCGCACGCTGCAGTACGTCGCGACGTCGACACCCGAGACCGAAGAGCTCAACCGCGTCCTGCTCATGGTCCACGGGTTCGAGCGACCGATCGACGTGACCCTTCCGCACATCGACGGGGTCACGCGATTCGTGTCGCTCTGGTCGAGCGTCGACGAACGCCCTGCCGGCGAGCACGACGTGCACGCGCCGGGTGAGACCGTCCGGCTCGAGGGCACCTCGATGCAGCTGTTCCGCGCGGAGTAGGCCGGCGCCCACCGCGAAGGCCTGTCGCGCGCGGAGGCGGTTCGATAGGTTCGAACCGTGGTGAAGCCGTCGCGTACCGAACCCTCCCGCTCCTGGCGGAGTGCCGACGAGATCCCGCTGCGCGAGACTGCGCACGGCTCGCCGGACCGCGACACCGTGACGGCGCGAATCCCGCTCTCGCTCCCCACGCCGGCTGTCCCCGGCGGCCGCTTCCGTCCGAAGGCGTTCCGCGGCGAAGTCGTGCCGTTCCGCGTGACGGCCTTCCGCGAGGGGCACGACCGCATCGGGGTCCATGTCCGGCTCAGCACCCCGTCCGGCGCGATGTCGCTGCACAGGCTCCGCCCCCTCGGCGACGGATTCGATCGCTGGGAGGCGCTGATCGCACCCCTCGAAGAGGGCGTGTGGACCTTCCGATTCGAGGCGTTCGGCGACGACGTCGGCACGTGGCGGCACGCCGCCGATCTCAAGATCGCAGCGGGAGTCGACGCACCCCTCATGCGTGAGAGCGGCGCGCTGCTGTTCGACCGCGCCGCCGGCGAGAAGACCAGGCCCGCCACCGAACGGCGCGCGCTGCGCGTGGCGGCGGCCTCGCTGCGCGACCCCGAGACGACGGATGCCGCGGCCCTCGACATCGTCCGAGACTCCGACATCGCCGGGTTCTTCGAGGCACGGCCGCTCATGTCGCTCGTCACGATCGGTGACGACCACGCGCTGCTCGTCGAACGCGAGCGCGCCGGCGTCGGCGCCTGGTACGAGTTCTTCCCGCGGTCGGAGGGCGCCGTGCGCCTTCCCGATGGGACAGTACGCAGCGGCACTTTCCGCACGGCGGCCGAGCGTATTCCGGCCGTCGCCGCGATGGGCTTCGACGTGCTGTATCTGCCGCCGATCCACCCGATCGGCAGGCGGAATCGAAAAGGGCCCAACAACACGCTCGAGGCAGGACCGACCGACCCGGGCTCGCCGTGGGCCATCGGCGCCGCGGAAGGCGGCCACGACAGCGTGCACCCCGACCTCGGCACGCTCGAGGACTTCCGGGCGTTCGTGCGCGCCGCCCGCGATGAGCGCGTCGAGATCGCGCTCGATCTCGCACTGCAGGCCTCACCCGACCATCCGTGGGTCACCGAGCATCCGGAATGGTTCACGACGCTTCCCGACGGGACGATCGCCTACGCCGAGAACCCGCCTAAGAAGTACCAGGACATCTATCCGGTCAACTTCGACAACGACCCCGAGGGTATCCGCGCCGAAGTCCTGCGCATCGTCGAGCACTGGATCGCACAGGGTGTCGAGATCTTCCGCGTCGACAATCCGCACACCAAGCCGCTGCAGTTCTGGGAGTGGCTGATCGATGCCGTGACCACGCGGCATCCGGGGGTCGTGTTCCTCGCGGAGGCCTTCACGCGCCCCGCCCCGCTGCAGGGCCTCGCGGCGGTGGGATTCCAGCAGAGCTACACCTACTTCACGTGGCGCAACACGAAGCAGGAGCTCGAGGAGTTCCTCACCTCGATCAGTCAGGACACGGCCGACTTCCTGCGCCCCAACCTGTTCGTGAACACCCCCGACATCCTCACCGAGTACCTCCAGTTCGGCGGACGTGCCGCCTATCGCATCCGTGCGGCGATCGCGGCGACGGCCGCACCCGCGTACGGCGTGTACGCGGGCTACGAACTCTACGAGAACGTGGCGCGACCGGGGTCGGAAGAGAACATCGACAACGAGAAGTACGAGCTGAAGGTCCGCGACTGGGCGGCGGCCGAAGCGGGCGGCGACTCCCTCGCGCCCTTCCTCACGCGTCTCAATGAGATCCGGCGAGATCACCCCGCGCTGGGTCAGCTGCGCAACCTCACGGTCCACTGGAGCGACGACGACGCGATCCTCGTGTACGCCAAGCACGTGGATGCCGCGCTCACGCCGACCGGCCGCAGCGACACGATCATCGTCGTGGTCAACGTCGATCCGCACTCGGCACGTCAGACGACGGTGCATCTGGATACCCGCGTGTGGGGGGTCGAACCGAATGAGCCCTACGAGGTCGAAGACCTCGTGACCGGCGCGACGTGGACCTGGACGGATCACAACTTCGTGCGGCTCGACGCATTCACCGAACCGGTGCACATCCTCCACGTCACGGAGCGCACATGATCGACGAGCACGTCCTCGACACCGTCGCGACCGGTTCGCATCACAACCCGCACGGGGTGCTGGGTCTGCACCCTGCGGCCGACGACGAGGGTGCGTCCGGCTGGGTCGTCCGCGCACGCCGGCCGCTCGCGCGCAGCGTCACCGCGGTGTTCGGCGACGGTACGCGCGTTCCCCTCGAACACGTGCGCAACGGGATCTGGGAGGGCACGCGCGGGGGTTCTGCGGGGGCGTATGAGCTGGTCACACACTACGAATCCGGTGCTGATCACGTCATCGACGATCCCTACCGGCACGGACCGACTCTCGGCGAGCTCGACCTGCATCTGATCGGCGAAGGTCGCCACGAAGAGCTGTGGCGGGTCCTCGGCTCGCACGTGCGCACGCTCGGCGACGTCACGGGGGTCGCGTTCGCCGTCTGGGCTCCGAACGCTCGTGCCGTCCGCGTCGTCGGCGACTTCAACGGCTGGGACGGCCGGGGCCACGCCATGCGCTCGATGGGCGCGAGCGGTGTCTGGGAGCTCTTCGTTCCCGGCCTCGGCGCCGGCACCGCCTACAAGTACGAGCTCCTGACGCGCGGCGGCGCATGGATCATGAAGGCCGACCCGATGGCGCGCTGGGCAGAAGTCCCCCCGGCCACGGCGTCGGTCGTGACCGAGTCGACCTACGCGTGGCGGGACCGCGACTGGATGGTCCGACGTGCCCGCACAGCCCCCGTGACGGAGCCGATGTCGGTGTACGAAGTGCACCTGGGTTCGTGGCGCCCCGGGCTGTCGTATCGCGACGCGGCAGAACCGCTCGTGGACTACGTCACCGAGCACGGCTTCACGCATGTCGAGTTCATGCCGCTGGCCGAACACCCGTTCGGCGGGTCGTGGGGCTACCAGGTGACGGGCTACTACGCGCCGACGAGCCGGTACGGCACGCCGGACGACCTCCGGTACCTCATCGATCAGCTGCACCAGGCGGACATCGGCGTGATCATGGACTGGGTTCCGGGGCACTTCCCCAAGGACTCGTTCGCCCTCGCGCGGTTCGACGGCGAACCGCTGTACGAGCACGCAGACCCCCGCCGCGGCGAGCACCGGGACTGGGGAACCTACATCTTCGACTACGGCCGACGCGAAGTGCGCAACTTCCTCGTCGCGAACGCCCTGTACTGGTTCGAGGAGTTCCACGTCGACGGGCTGCGCGTCGACGCCGTCGCGTCGATGCTGTACCTCGACTATTCACGGGAGCCGGGCGATTGGGAGCCCAACGTGCACGGGGGCCGGGAGAACCTCGAAGCGATCGCGTTCCTGCAGGAGGTCAACGCGACGGCGTACCGGCGCTATCCCGGGATCGCGATGATCGCGGAGGAGTCCACGAGCTTCCCCGGCGTGACGACGCCGACCCATCAGGCCGGCCTCGGGTTCGGGTTCAAATGGAACATGGGCTGGATGAACGACTCCCTCGAGTACATCGCCCGCGACCCGATGCACAGGTCGCATCACGAGGGTGAACTGTCGTTCTCGTTCGTCTACGCCTTCAGCGAGAACTACGTCCTGCCGATCAGCCACGACGAAGTGGTGCATGGAAAGGGCAGTCTGTTCGGCCGCATGCCCGGGGATCACTGGCAGAAGCTGGCGAACATGCGTGCGTACCTGGCCTATATGTGGGGCCATCCGGGCAAGCAGCTGCTCTTCATGGGCCAGGAGTTCGGTCAGCCCTCCGAGTGGTCCGAGGGCCGCGGGCTCGACTGGTGGATCCTGGAGCAGCCGTCGCACGCGCAGCTGCTGACCTTCGTCGGTGCGCTCAACCGCACGTACCGGGCCGAGCCGGCGCTGTGGTCACGCGACAGCGACGGGTCCGCGTTCGCACGCATCGGCGGTCCGACGTGGAACCCCGACGTCATCGCGTTCACGCGTCGGGATCGGCACGGCCGGACGGTCGCGATCGTGTGCAACTTCTCGGGTGCTTCGCTCGTCGGGTACCGGCTGGATCTGCCCGGACACGGTGTCTGGCACGAGATTCTGAACACCGATGCGCACGAGTTCGGTGGCTCGGGCGTCGGCAACGCAGGCGTCGTGCATGCCGATGCCGAAGGACGCGCCTCGCTCGCACTGCCGCCCCTCGGGGTGCTGTGGCTGCGCCACGAGCCCGACACGCACATCCCGACGCCGACACGTGGCTGACCGCGGCGTCAGAACATCAGGTTGGCCAGACGCCCCCGGGCGCGCAGAACACGAGAGTCGGCATCGCCGACCAGGTCGAAGAGCTCGAGAAGCCGCTCGCGCACCGGTCCGCGCTCGTCGGACGGCAGCGCCGCGAACAGTTCGAGCAGGCGCTCGAACGCGTCGTCGATGTGCCCGCCCGTGACATCGAGATCGGCGACGGCGAACTGCGCGGCGACACCCGTGGGCGCAGCCGCGGCCTCGGCGCGCGCCTGTTGCAGATCGAGGTCCTTGACCCGGTCGAGGAGGCGCACCTGACCGAGGCCCGCACGGGCATCGGCATCGCGGGGGTTCTCGTTCAGCGCCTGCTCGTAGGCGGCGATCGCGCGCGGGTAGTCGCCTTCTTCGATCGCGGCGAAAGCCTCGGCGTGCAGCGGCGGCAGCGGCGGTTCGACCTCTTCTGCCGGGGCGACCTCGTCGGCGTCCGCACCGGCGACGGGGACCGTGCCCGTCACTCCGTTCTGCGCCGCCAGCTGCAGCAGCTGGGCGAAGACGTCGCGCACCTGCTGCTCGGGCACGGCGCCGGTGAACAGGGGTACCGGCTGACCGCCCACGAGAGCGAGCACCATCGGGATCGACTGCGCCCGGAAGGCCTGCGCCAGCTGCGGGTTGGCGTCGACGTCGACCTTGCCCAGCACGAGCTTGCCGGCGAGTTCGGTGACGACCTGTTCGAGGATCGGTCCGAGCTGTTTGCAGGGTCCGCACCATTCCGCCCAGAGGTCGATGACGACAGGCACCGTGCGCGAGAGCTCGAGAACCTGCGGGAAGGTGGCATCGGTCACGTCGAAGACGAGCGACGGCGCCGCAGGCGCATCGCCGGACTCGGCGGTGGGGGCGGCGGGCCGGTTGCGCAGCGCGGACAGGTCGACGGCGCCGCGCAGTGCCGCGGCGGGAGTGGGATTGGTCAACTGATCACCTTCGCATCGAGGATGGCGGAGCCGTAGCCGAGGAGACGGATCTTCTCGGATGAGCCTTGGCCGGGGACGTAGAAGAACAGCTGGTCGCTGTAGGTCGTGCTGAATCCCGTCGACGACTGGTCGGCGCCCGCGAGCGTCTGCACGGTCGGGTTCGTCTCGAGTTTGATCACGGCGTCGGTATTGGTCGGCTTGACCGTGTCGACTTCGTGGATGTTCACAGCGACGATTGCTCCGCTCTCGAGCGTAGCGATCGCGAACGGCGGCTGCGCGCCGGCGACCGCCTCGAACGTGAGGCTTCCCGTGTTCGTCGCGGTCTGGTTGAACGCGTCGAGACGAGCCTGCCTGTCGGCGGCGATGCTCGTTCGGAACTGGTCTCCCTCGGGCTCGAACAAGCCGGCGAACTCGCTGTCCTCACCGTTGTCGACGATGTCGGCGTAGGCCGCCGCGAGCTTTTCGGGAGCCATGATGAGAAACGACGAGTCCGGCGGGATCTGCGATGCTCCGACGTACGATGCGGCCAGATCCGGCATGAGCGTCGCCGCCTCCAGGCTCGCCTGGTAGGTGAGCTTGTACGACGCCCAGGGGTCGGCCTGCGTCATGATCATGATGCTCGAGGTCTTGGACGCCTCGTCGTCGACGACCGCCATGATCGATCGCGGCCAGCCGTCGTAGGCCTGCGGCAGCAGGATCTCGACGGGCTTCGTGATGATCGGCTGCGGTGCCGCGTAGTCGGCGATCGCCCCCCGGAGGGTGTAGTTCGTCTCGCGTGTGGCCAGCACGGCGCCGTCCAGTCGCGTGGCAGCGAGCTCCGCGTCCATCGCCTGGTCCGCTTCGGCGACCGTCTCGCCGATGCGGGCCAGGATGCGCTCAGCCTGCGCCTTCGTCACGGCGGGAGACTGCTGCCCCTCCGGAACGATGACCGTCGGGGTCGGGGTGGGCGTGGGCGTCTCGCCCAGCTGCGGCCAGGCATCCGCGGTGCATCCCGAGAAGAGCAGGGCGGAGATCGTGACGACGGGAATCGCCGCGAAGGCGCGCCGCCCGCGCTCCACAGCACGGGGCTTCGGCTCGCCGGCGGAGATGACGCCCTTGTCGGGGTCCTCCAGCGCGAGATCGATCGGCTCGGTCACGGGCATGGGCAGTCCCTTGCGTCGCGGTCCGCGGGCGCGCCGCACGTGTCGGATGCCGAGGATGTACAAGACGATGCCGGCGGCCATGAAGATGCCGCCCACGGCGATGAGGGGTCCGGCCCACGGTGTGCTGTTGTCGATGGGCCACGAGATCGACACCGCGGATGGCGCGGGCTGCGTGCCGTCGGTCGCGACCAGGACGCTCATTTCGGCCGGCAGCTGCAGCGGCGCGATCAGCACGTCGCTCTCGAGGAACTCGTCGAGCCACAGATCCGATCCGATCGGCGATCGTGCCGGCGCCGCCTCGCTCTCTTCTGCTGCAGCGTCGTCTTCGGCCGTGGCCTCGTCGGATTCATCGACCACCGGCGGTTCGGGTTCGACGAGGTCGACGACGGGGGCGCCCTCGCTGTCGAGCGTGACGCTGTTGTACGGGGTCTCGGCAAGCCACGAGACCATGTCGGAGGTCCGGCCGTAGGCGGCGAAGATCTCGCCGGGGCCCTGCGTTCGCAGCGTCTGGGTGCCCGGCATCGCGCCGAGCACGCTGCCGTCGACGAGCAGATACGGCGCGTCTTCGCTCACCGATATCTCGGTCGTCGTCGTCTTCGGGCCCTGGAAGACCGTGCGCTGGGCGATGCCCGCGCCGATCAGCACGGCGGCAAGGACGAACGCCGCCACAGCCCATACGAAACGCACGAAACACACCTCTTCCGGGTCCGCACCTGGCCTGGCGAACCCACGATCCGACATTTCAGACTAGCGAAACACGGCTGGACATCCTCCGAGAGGGAGCAATCCCGTGGCTGAGGGTCTGCACTGCGTATCCTTACGGAAGCAATCGCAGGAAAGGCGGGCCGCCGACGATGAAGGTGCACAACCCATTCCGGACGGCGTTCGTGGCGACCCTGGGGGTCGGTCTCGGACTGGTGCTCATCGGGAGCATCGAGAACCTGTCGACGATCCTGCTCTACGTCGGAACCGCCCTGTTCCTCTCCCTGGGTCTGGATCCCATCGTCGGCTGGCTCGAACGACGCAAGATGCCGCGCTGGGCGGCTGTTCTCATCACGATCTTCCTCGTCCTGGCGCTGTTCGCGGGGATCGTGCTGCTCGTGCTGCCGATCATCCTGGCCCAGATCGCACAGCTCATCGAGGTCATCTCCGACTACCTGTTCAGCCGCGACTTTCCCCAGTTCCTCGAAGAGACCACGGCCTGGCTGCAGTCGATCTTCCCCGGGCTGGATCCGGCGTTCATCCTCGATGTGCTCGACAACATCGAATCCTGGCTCATGGACAACTGGGGTTCGATCACCGGCGGTGTCATCGGTGCCGGGATGACGATCGTCGCCGGCCTCATGGGTGCATTCATCGTGCTCATCCTCACGATCTACCTGACGGCGTCGACCCCGAGCCTGAAGCGTTCGGTCTACCAGCTCGTCCCGGCATCCAAGCGTGAGCGGTTCGTCGACCTCGGTGAGCAGATCACCGATTCGGTCGGCTACTACGTCATCGGGCAGCTGAGCCTCGGCGTCATCAACGGCATCCTGAGCGCGATCTTCCTCACGATCATCCAGGCGCCGTTCCCCGCCGTGCTCGCGGTCGTCGCGTTCTTCTTCTCGCTCATTCCGCTGGTGGGAACCCTCACCGGATCGACCATCATCGTGCTGACGTGCCTCATCCCGGGCCTCGGTTCGCCCGCCACCGCCATCACGGCGGCCGTCTGGTACCTCATCTACATGCAGGTGGAGGCCTACATCGTCTCGCCGCGCATCATGAACCGCGCCGTCTCGGTACCCGGTGCGGTCGTGGTCATCGCGGCCCTCGCCGGCGGCTCGCTGCTGGGCCTGCTCGGGGCGCTCATCGCCATCCCCGTCGCCGCGAGCCTGCTCATCATCTATCGGCAGGTGGTCATACCCCGGATGAACGAGCGCTAGCTGCCCTACGCGCCTTCGGCCGGCTCCCACGTGGTGGGCAGGGGCAGCGCGTCGGGGTTGACGGCGGCGACGATCTCGGTGAGCACCCGCCGGGTCTGGTTCTCGCCGACCCACAGGTGCTTGCCGCCCTCGACGGCGATGAGCTCGGCGTCCGGAACGCTCGCGAACTTCTCGGCGGCAGCATCCGGTCGCAGATAGTCGTCGAGCTCGGGCACGAGGATGACGAGCTTGCGCGGGTCCGCGTGCCACGCCGCGACCTCATCCGGCGTCGCGCGGTGCAGCGGGGGCGAGAGCAGCACAGCGCCCTCGACGTCGTGGTCGCGCCCGTACTTCAGCGCCAGTTCCGTGCCGAACGACCAGCCGACGAGCCACGGCCGGGGAAGCCCGCGCTCGGTGACGAACGCCATCGCTGCGGCCACATCGAACGCTTCGGCCGCCCCGCCGTCGAACTCGCCCTCGCTCGTTCCGCGAGGCGACGTCGTGCCTCGCGTGTTGAAGCGGAGCACGGCGAGGTCGGCGAGTGCCGGAAGCCTGCCGGCGGCCTTGCGCAGGATGTGCGAATCCATGAAGCCGCCCGCCGTGGGCAGGGGGTGCAGCGTCACGAGGGTGGCGACGGGTTCGCGCTCGAGGGGCAGCGCCAGTTCGCCGACGAGCGTCAACCCGTCGAGCGTCTGCAGCTCGATGTCCTCGCGCCGCGCGGGGAGCATGATCGGTCCGCGGATCTCCATGTCAGCTGATCCTCCAGCAGTGTTCGTGCCAGTGTCGCCGTGCCGCCAGATCGGCCGCATCGCCCATGACCCCGCCGCTACGCCACGCCACGACATGCGCCGTGCCGGACTCGATCGAGCCGCGGCATCCGGGGCACGTGTAGGCCTTGAGCGACTTCGCTGCAGCGACCGGCTGCACGCTCCATTCGACTCCGCGACGCGTCTCGGTGCGCTTCCACCCGGCGAGGAGGCGCTCGAACGACTCGTCGCCACCATCATCGCGCCGACGGCGGTTGGACCTGGGCATCGTCAGCCACCTACCACCAGTGATTGCGGATCCAGAAGTCGTGCGCGCCTGCCCAGCTGCCGTAGCGTCCCGTCGCGTAGCCGTTGGCCCACGTGAGGTTCACCACCGGGTCGTAGGCGTTCGCGAGCTTGCCGCAGGGATAGACCTGAACGAGGCCGCATGCGCCGGAGGAACGGTTGGTCGCGTTGGGATTCCAGCCGCTCTCCCGTCCGACGATGAAGTCGACATAGCCCCAATCCGCTTCGGCGATGCCCGCAGCGGCCATCCATTCGGCGGGTGAGCCGCCGCCGCTGTACACGGGAGGAGGAGCCGGAGCGGCAGGAGCGACGCCCTCGCGTGCCGTCGGCGTCGGTGTCGGCGTCGGCGTCGGCGTCGGTTTGGGGGTGACATACACCGAGTAGCCGTCGCGGCCGAGATCGAGAAGCCCCTCCGCCTCGGCGGCGCTGGCCGTCATGACGCCCTCGTACGTCTGCACGTGCTCGAGCGATGCGGCGTACAGCGACGACGCGGGCTCTTCGGCGTTGGCCTGCGAGACGGCCATGCCCGCCGTGCCCGCGTATGCGGCGACGAAACCCACGGCGGCGAACGCCGCGAAGACTCCGAGCACGCCCCGCCTTCGCGACCAGCGCGGCGTCATGGCTGACGAGCGACGCGACGGTGGCGCAGAAGAAGCGGTCGCGACGTCCTGGCGGGCGGAACGCCGCGCGCGGAACATCTCATCGCCGGTAGTCACAGTGCCGCCGAGTCTACCGGCCGGTCCGGCGCCGTGCCATTCGCGTGCGGATGCTGCGCATGAGCGTCCTCTCACGTGACGGCGAGCATGACCTCGACGACCGCATCGAGCACGGCGTCGACCTGCACTTCGCGATATCCCCCGCGCTGCATGCGGAACGCGACCGAGCGCACCTGTTCGATCGTCAGCGGCTCACCTCTCTCGAGGTAGCGCGCCAGCTTGTCGGCGACGAGGTCGACCTCGTCGATGCGGTACCCGTACCGCAGGACGCCGACGGTCGCGAACCGCTTGCCGTTCGGACGGGACAGCCGGTCGAGCACGACCTGAGCGGTCTCGCGCGCGTGGTCGACCCAGGCTTCCGCGCCGAGCCGGGCCAGAGCCGCCTCCCGCTCGCGGACGGCGAAAGCGTCTTCGATGCGGCTCAGCGCCGCATCGACCGCCGCTATGGAATAGCCCTTGCGGACCAGCGGGAAGGCGACCTGGCGCACCTCGGCTGCCGTGACCCGGCCCGGGTCGTCGTCTTCGAACGCGCGGCGGGCGCGCGCGAGGAAGGCGTCGACGGCGCGCTTCTCGTAGCCTTTCGCCCGGCCGCGGCTCTGCGGGAACGCGGTCGGTGTCGTCTCGGTCGTCGTCATGAGGCCACCAACGGAGTGAAGAGGTAGTAGAGCGCGAGCGCCGCCGTCGCGGACGGGAGGATCGAGTCGAGCCGGTCGAGGACTCCCCCGTGTCCGGGAAGCCACGAACTCATGTCCTTGATGCCGAGATCGCGCTTGATCATCGATTCACCCAGGTCGCCGATCGTCGCGGTGGCGAGGATGACGAGGCCGAAGACCACGCCCATCCACCATTCGATGCCGATCATGAACATCGCGATGAGCACGCCGGCGACGACGGCGGCGACCACGGCTCCGCCGAAGCCCTCCCACGTCTTCTTGGGGCTGATGCGCGGTGCCATCGGGTGGCGCCCGAAGCTGATGCCGGCGACGTACGCACCGGTGTCCGAGGCGACGGCGACGATGATGAAGCCGAGCACCCACCATTCCCCGCCGTCCTGGCGAAGCAGAACGAGCGCGAGGCTTGCGAAGAAGGGCACGTAGAGCTGGACGAACGCACCGACGAGCACGTCGGTGAGGACGTCACCGTACGTGCGGCCGTCGTGCGCGGTCATCTGCGCCAGGAGGCGCCAAATCACGATGACGGCGATGGCGACGAAGACGACGACCCACAGCAGCCACGCGTCGAGGAAGAAGCCCGCCGCGATGACGGCGGTCGCGGAGATCAGCTGCGGGATGACATCGATCCGCCAGCCGGCGGCGATGAGAGCGCGTGAGAATTCGAAGACCGCCAAGAGAGCGGCCGCGAGCGCGAAGACGGCGAAGCCCCACGAGAACAGCAGCAGCGACGCCAGCAGAACGCCGCCGATCGCGACCGCGATGACGATGGCGACGAGCAGGTCACGCCCCGTGCGCTGCTTGATACGCTCGTTGACCTCTTCGAAGTCGGTGCGCGCCTGCGCGATCTGATGCTCGAACTCGCTGCGCGCGGCTCGCACGTGCGATTGGAAGACAGCGGTGGGATCCGCCCCGTCGTCAAGGTGTCGGCGAGACTCCGCGGCATCCTTCCGCGTCTGCGGCGGAACCGGAGCCGGGGTGTCTCCCGGGTCTGATCCGGATGCCTCGGTCATGGGTTCGTCAGACCTCGAGCAGCTCTGTCTCTTTGCGCTTGAGCGCATCGTCGATCGCGTCGACGTGGGTGCGTGTGAGCGCGTCGAGGTCCTTCTCGGCCCGCACGAGTTCGTCCTCGCCGACGTCTCCCTTGAGCGCGTCGAGCTCGTCCTTCGCCTTGCGACGCAGTCCGCGCACGTGCACCTTCGCGTCCTCGCCCTTGCTCCGCACGAGCTTGACGTACTCCTTGCGACGCTCCTCGGTGAGCTCGGGCAGCGTGACGCGGACGATGTTGCCGTCGTTGGTCGGGTTCGCCCCGATGTTCGGCTGGTCGCGGATCGCCTGCTCGATGGCCTTGAGGGCCGACTTGTCGTAGGGCGTCACGATGATCGTGCGCGCCTCGAGGTTGTTCAGCGACGCGAGCTGATCCAGCGGAGTCGGAGTGCCGTAGTAGTCCACCGGGATCTTCTGGAACAGCTGAGGATTCGCGCGACCGGTGCGAACCGTCGCGAAGTCCTCCTTCGCTGCCTCGACGGCGCGGTCCATGCGCGCTCCGGCATCGGTCAAGACGTCCGCGATCACAGTGTCTCCTTCGCGTAGTGGTGCGGGGGCAAGTCTATCGGCGTGGTCCCGTCACGCCGTGACGAGTGTGCCGATCGGTTCTCCGAGCAGAGCGCGCGTGACGTTGCCTGCCGGCTCCATGCCGAACACGCGCATGTCCATGCTGTTGTCCATGCACAGGCTGAACGCCGTCGAATCGACGACCTTGAGGCCGCGCTGAAGCGCGTCGAGGTAGGTGATCCGGTCGATCTTGGTCGCCGTCGCGTCGGTCTTGGGATCCGCCGTGTAGACGCCGTCGACGCCGTTCTTGGCGACGAGCACCTCACGAGCGCCGATCTCGAGCGCGCGCTGCGCCGCGACGGTGTCGGTCGAGAAGTACGGCAGGCCGGCGCCGGCACCGAAGATCACGACGCGTCCCTTCTCCATGTGGCGCTCGGCGCGCAGCGGGATGTAGGACTCGGCGACCTGTGTCATCGAGATGGCGGACTGCACGCGCGTGGCGGCGCCGGCCTGCTCGAGGAAGTCCTGGAGCGCGAGCGCGTTCATGACGGTTCCGAGCATGCCCATGTAGTCGGCCCGGCCGCGTTCCATGCCGCGCTGGCTGAGCTCAGCGCCGCGGAAGAAGTTGCCCCCGCCGACGACGATGGCGATCTCGACACGGTCGACCGCCGCGGCGATCTCGCGTGCGATCTGGCTCACGACGTCGGGGTTGACCCCCAGCTGCCCCGCTCCGAATGCTTCGCCCGACAGCTTCAAGAGGACGCGGCGGCGTCCCGTGGCTTCATCGATCACTGTTTTCCTCTCGCCGTGTACAAACTACCCTCCGCGAACTCCGTGCATGCGAAGGGCCCGCATCGCCGAGGATGCGGGCCCTTGCGATGTCTTACGCGCCGACCTTGAAGCGGGCGAAGCCGGTCAGGGTGAGACCGGCCTCTTCGGCGACCTTCGCCACCGAGAGCTTGTTGTCCTTCGCGTAGTCCTGGTCGAGCAGCGACACCTGCTTGACGAAGGCGTTCACGCGACCGTCGACGATCTTCGGGAGCGCAGCCTCGGGCTTGCCCTCGTTGCGCGAGATCTCCGTGACGATCTCACGCTCGCGCTCGATGTCGGCGGCGGGCACCTCATCACGCGACAGGTACGAGGGGTTGGCGAACGAGATGTGCTGCGCGATGCTGCGCGCCGTCTCGGTGTCCGATCCCGTGTACGCGAGGACGACGCCGACCTGCGGGGGCAGGTCCTTGCTCGTCTTGTGCAGGTAGATCTCGAAGGCGTCACCGGTCAGCGTGCGAACGCGACGCAGCTCGACCTTCTCGCCGATGATGGCGGCCTCGTCCGAGATGAGCTCGGCGATCGTGCTGTCGCCGGCGGGCGCGGCGAGAGCGGCCTCGGCCGAGTCGGCGCCGGCGGCGATCGCGGCGTCGAGAACCTTGTCGGCGAGGGCGATGAAGCGCTCGTTCTTCGCGACGAAGTCGGTCTCGGTGTTCAGCTCGATGATCGTGACGGTGTCACCGGACTGCTTCGCGGCGACGAGGCCTTCGCTCGTGGAACGATCGGCACGCTTGGCGTTGCCCTTCGCCCCCTTGAGGCGCAGGATCTCGACGGCCTTCTCGAGGTCGCCGTCGGCCTCCTCGAGCGCCTTCTTGGTGTCGACCATGCCGGTGCCGAGCTGCTCACGCAGCGTCTTGATGTCGGCGATCGTGAAGTTTGCCATGTGGCGGCTCCTTGGTTGTGTGAGTTCTCGGGGATGTCCCGGGCCGGGTGGGGGCGGTGCACCGCACCCGGCCGGGACCTCGTCGTGTGGGGAGTCTTACTCCGCTGCTTCCTTGACGGCCTCTGCCTCGTCGGCGGCGACCTTCGCTGCGGCCTCGTCCTTGACGGGCGCCGCGGCGTCCTGGCTCGCCTCGTCGGCGGCTTCGGCAGCCTCCACGGCAGCCTCGGCCGGCGCGGCTCCGGCAGCGGCGTCGTGCGCGGCAGCACCGGCAGCGTCGGCGGCCGACTCGGTCGCGGCGATCTCGACGGCGGCGACGTCGGTCTCGACCGGCGCACCCTGCTCGAGCAGCTCGCGCTCCCACTCGGCCAGCGGCTCAGCGGCCTCTGCGGTCTCGCCCTGCGGCTGGTGACGCTGGATGAGGCCCTCGGCTGCGGCATCCGCGATGACACGCGTGAGCAGGCTCACCGAGCGGATCGCGTCGTCGTTGCCGGGGATCGGGTACTGGAACTCGTCGGGGTCGGCGTTGGTGTCGAGGATGCCGATGACGGGGATGCCGAGCTTCGTGGCCTCGTTGACCGCGAGGTGCTCGCGCTTCGCGTCGATGACCCAGATGGCCGACGGCGTCTTCTGCAGGTTGCGGATGCCGCCGAGCGACTTGTGCAGCTTGTCGAGCTCGCGCTTCTTGAGCAGCAGCTCCTTCTTGGTGAAGGGGCTCGAGGCCGGGTCGTCGAAGTCGAGCTCTTCGAGCTCCTTCATGCGGGCGAGGCGCTTGGACACCGTCTGGAAGTTGGTGAGCAGGCCACCGAGCCAGCGCTGGTTGACGTAGGGCTGGCCGACGCGGGTCGCCTGCTCGGCGATGATCTCCTGCGCCTGCTTCTTCGTGCCGACGAAGAGGACCGTGCCACCGCGGGCGACCGTCTCCTTGACGAACTCGTACGCCTTGTCGATGTACGACAGCGACTGCTGCAGGTCGATGATGTGGATGCCCGAGCGCTCGGTGAGGATGAAGCGCTTGACTTTCGGGTTCCAGCGGCGGGTCTGGTGTCCGAAGTGGACGCCGCTGTCGAGCAGCTGGCGGATCGTGACGACGGCCATGGCCGTTCTCCTGTTCTGGCGCTCGCGCGCCTCTTGCGGTTGTTTTCCGCCGACATAGGTCGGCGAGCCTGGTGCCCGGCGCACGCCCGCTCTTCATCGAAGAGACCGGTGGGAGTGGATGCCGCGCCGTCCGGTTCCGGGGAATCGTCGGCGCTCTGGGCACGCGTAGTCATCTCGATAGACGAGATGCGCCTCCAGTGTAACAGCCGGCGCTCCTCCCCAACGGGCCGTCGGACGCCGTTTCGCACGGGTTCCGGAGTGCTCGCATCTGCCGTTCGCGACGCCGCGAGAATCATCCGGGTGGAGACGAAGGCGGATGCCGCGCGCGCGAGGCGCGTCGTCGCGTTCGTGTTCGTCCTCGCGTGCTGTCTCGGCGGTGCGCAACCCGTCGGCGCATCCGGCCCTGCCGCGGACCCGTTCGATGGGTGGGACTGGCCGCTGGCCGCCTCGCGCATCGTGGCGCCGTACGCGGCTCCCGAGCACCGCTACGCCCCCGGTCATCGCGGCATCGACGTGCGGCCCGTCGGCGACGCGACCGTCGTCGCTCCCGAGGCGGGCGTCGTCGCGTTCGCGGGCGTCGTGGTCGACCGCAGCCTCATCACGATCGATCACGGTGGCGGGGTCGTGTCGACCCTCGAGCCGGTGGAGCCCGTGGTCGCGGTCGGCGCCGTCGTCGAGCGCGGCGCGATCATCGGTGCGGTGTCGGCGGGCGGACACGCGGCGACGGGAACGCTCCACCTCGGGGTCCGGGTGGACGGCGAGTACGTCAATCCTCTGCTGTTCCTCGGCGGCGTGCGTCGCGCCGTGCTCCTCCCCTGCTGCTGAGGGTGTCAGGCGCGGGGGTGGGCCTGACGGTAGCTCGCCGTGAGCCGCTCGCTCGACACGTGCGTGTAGATCTGGGTCGTACCGAGGCTCGCGTGACCGAGCAGCTCCTGCACGGCGCGCAGATCAGCCCCGCCATCGAGCAGGTGCGTGGCCGCCGAGTGCCGCAGCGCGTGAGGCCCGACCGTTCCGCCGGCGATCGGCGACACTGCTCGGGCGACGACATCGTAGACGGCGCGGGGTCCGACCCGTCCTCCGCGGGCACCGAGGAACACGGCGCGTGCGGGGCCGGTCTCGGCCCGCGCCGCCAGCACGGGGCGCGAGCGGACGAGGTAGGCGTCGAGGGCGTTCGCGGCGGGAACGCCGTACGGCACGACGCGTTCCCGGTCGCCCTTGCCCACGACGCGCGCCGTGCGTCGCTCGCGGTCGACGTCGTCGATGTCGAGCCCGCACAGCTCGGCGACGCGCATGCCCGAGCCGTAGAGCAGCTCGAGCACGGCGTGGTCGCGCAGGGCGAGCGGGTCGCCGTCGGCGGCGGCCGCGCGCGCGGCATCCAGCATCGACGCGAGGGCGTCCGCGGCGGCCACCCGGGGAAGCGTGCGGCCGCGCTTTGGTGCGACGAGTCGCACCGTCGGGTCGGCGGTGCACAGGCCGTTCTCGAGCGCCCACGCGAAGAACCCGCGGACGGACGCCGTGCGCCGTGCGATCGTCGACCGCGCGTCACCGCGCTTGGTCGCGTGCCAGAGCCATTCCCGCAGCTGCTCGAGGTCGATCCCGGCGACATCGACCTCGCCGACGACGCGCGCGAGGTCCGCGAGATCCGCGCGGTACCCGCGCACCGTCGCGGGAGACAGTCGGCGGACGTCGGCGAGATGCCGCGCCCACCGGTCGATCGCCTCGTGCACGTGCATGTCCCCAGCATGCGGGGCACGGACGGCGCGATCGCGGCGGCTCGCCGTCTCACCGCCGGCAGCCCGACACCATGCGCCAGCCGCGTGCGTCGCGCTCGACCTCTCCCGTCAGCTGAAGCAGGCCGAGGACGGACTCCACCTCGCCACCGCTCATGCCGGTGCGCCGGGCGACGTCGGCGGCGTCGCGCCACGAGCGCGTGCTCAGCGCGTCGCGGACGCGGCTCGTGTCGTCGGTCGGCGGGCGGTCGTCCGGCGGCACGTCCGGCAGCATCGCGCGGTAGCCGAGCATCTCGAGCACGTCGGCGCTGCTCGTGATGCACTCGGCATCGAATTCGCGCAGCAGTCGATGGCAGCCCACCGACGACGCGCTCGTGACCGCGCCCGGGACGGCACCGAGCGGCCGGCCCATCGCTGCGGCGTGCCCTGCCGTGTTGAGCGATCCGCTCCGCGCCCCCGCTTCGACGACGACCGTCGCGTCGGCCAACGCGGCGATGATCCTGTTGCGCTGCAGGAAGCGCCACTTGGTGGGTGCGGCGCCGCACGGCACTTCGCTCAGGAGCGCGCCGGATCCGGCGATCGCGTCGATGAGACCGCTGTGCCCGCGAGGATAGGCCTGATCGACACCGCCGGCGAGTGAGGCGATCGTCGTGCCGCCCGCGCGCAGGGCGGCACGGTGCGCGCTGCCGTCGATCCCGTAGGCGGCGCCCGAGACGATCGTGACGCCCTGACCGGCGAGCTCCGCCGCGAGCTCGGTCGCCACATGATCTCCGTACGAACTCGCCGCGCGTGCTCCCACGATGGCGACCGACGGCGCCCCGCTCGCGAGCAGGCGCGGATCGCCGCGCACCCACAGCGCGAGCGGCGCGTGCTCGCCGAGGTCAGCCAGCGCTGCCGGCCACTCCGCGTCGGAGGGCACGATCAGGCGTACGCCGGCGGCCGCGGCGTTGCGCAGCGCGTCGGTGATCGGCCGCTGAACCAGGCGCGGCACCCAGCGGCCGATGTCGGCATCGCTGCGCGCCGCGTCGGCCCGTGCGCACACGTGACGCAGAGCGCCCACGGCACCCTCGGCGGCGACGATGCGTCCGGCCGCACCGTCGCCGGGTTCGACCAGGCAGGACCACACGGCGCGGGCGTGGCGTTCCATGACGACCGCGTCATCGTCGCCGTCGCGAGCGAGCGAGGTGAGGGCGGCGCGGGCGGCATCGGGCGAGAGATCGATCCGGCTCACAGCATGAGACCTTTCTTCAGATAGAGGGCGCGTCCGACGTCGTCCAGCCCGAGCTGAGCGCGCCCGGCGAGGTCGGCGAGACTCCAGGCGACGCGCAGCACGCGGTCATAGCCGCGCAGAGTGATCCCGCCGCGGTGCAGCGCCGTATCGAGCGGTCGGCGCACCGTCGGCGACGGAGCGTGCGGGCCATCGCGCAGCCACGCGCCCGAGACGGCGACGTTCACGGTCCAGGGCGTGTCGCGCAGACGGTGCGCGGCCCGCGCCCTCGCGGCGATCACGCGCTCGCGCGCTTGCACCGTCGTCAGCCGAGGATGCCGCGAGTCCCGCGTCGCGACCGAGACGCGTTCGAGGTGCAGCTCGATGTCGATGCGATCGAGCAACGGCCCCGACAGGCGCCCGAGATACCGCCTGATCGCCATCGGCGTGCAGACGCACGATCCGCCGCGCACGCCGTACTGTCCGCACGGGCACGGATTGGTGGCGAGCACGAGCTGGAATCGCGCCGGGAACGCCGCCGTCACGCCGGCCCGATGGATCTCGATCGCTCCCTGTTCGATCGGTTGGCGCAGCGCATCGAGTGCGGAGCCGGCGAATTCGCCTGCTTCGTCGAGGAACAGGATTCCGCCGCTCGCACGAGCGATCGCGCCGGGCCGCACGACGCGCGACCCACCGCCGACGAGCGCGGCCATGCTGGCGCTGTGATGCGGTGCCTCGAAGGGCGGCGTGCGGGACAGCTCGGCGACGGGCCGCCCCGAGAGCGAGAGGATCGACGCGCATGCCAGCGCCGCACGATCGTCGAGGTCGGGCAGGATGCCGGGCATCCGACGCGCGAGCATCGTCTTGCCGGCACCGGGCGGTCCGGACATGAGCACGTGGTGCCCGCCGGCCGCCGCCACCACGATCGTCTCGACCGCGTCGGCCTGCCCCACGACATCGACGAGATCGAGGGGCGCTGACGGGGGCGTCACGCGCGCATCCAACGCGACGGGCGTCTCGTCATGCGCTTCGACGTCGGCGCCGTGTCGCGCGGCGACCGCGGCGAGGTTTACCGCGCCGTGCACGTCGATGCCGTTGACGAGCCGCGCCTCGGCGAGGTTCGCGTGGGGCACGACGACGCGCTGCATCCCCGCGCGTGCTGCGGCCACGACGGCCGGCAGCACACCCGGGACGGGGCGAAGACGCCCGTCGAGGCCGAGCTCGCCCACGTGCACGGTGGACGCCACCGATGCCGCGTCGAGACCGCCCTCGGTCGCGAGGGCGGCGACCGCGATCGCGACATCGAAGCCCGAGCCCTGCTTGGGCAGTGCCGCGGGCGAGAGATTCACCGTGAGACGGCGGCGGGGAAGATCGAGCCCGCTGTTCGCCGTCGCGTTGCGCACGCGCAGCACGGCTTCGCCGAGCGCCTTGTCGCCCAGGCCGATGATCCGGAAGTCGGGAGTCTGATTGGTCAGATCGGCCTCGACCTCGACGAGATGACCGTCGAGTCCCGTCAGCGCGACCGCCCACGTGCGCGCGACGGTCACGTCAGGTCCAGATCGTCGATGAGCTCGAGCCGACCGCGCGCGGGGTCGTCCCCCACGATGCCGACCGCGGCGAAACGCAATCGACGCCCTTGGACGAGCTCGCGATGCCCGGCGATCCACGCCATCGCGAGCCGCCAGAGGCGGGCGCGCTTGCGCGCGTCGATCGCTTCGAAAGGATGCCCGAATCCCTCGCCGCGTCGCGTCTTCACCTCGACGATGACGATGTCACGGGCCGTCAGCGCGACGAGATCGAGCTCACCCCCGCGGCACCGCCAGTTCCGGTCGACGATCGTGTACCCGAGGTGTTCGAGGTGCTGGGCCGCGCGTGCCTCTCCCGCGCGCCCGAGGTCGTCTTTGGCAGCCATCGACCCAGCATCGGCCGTGCGCCATCACCGCGAACGTCGTCGGCGAGATCGGTGGACCGATTCGCGAACCGGCCGCCTCGGGAGGAACCGTTGTGGTCAGCTGTCGAGCGAGAGCTCGTCGGGGAGCTGGAAGTCGCGGCGCGTGAGCTCTTCGACGTTGACGTCCTTGAACGTCAGCACCCGCACGCTCTTGACGAACCTGTCGGCGCGATAGATGTCCCACACCCACACATCGCTCATCGAGATCTCGAAATAGAAGTCGTGCTCGGTATCGCGGCGAACGACGTCGACGTCGTTGGCGAGGTAGAACCGACGCTCGGTCTCGATGACGTACTGGAACTGCGAAACGACGTCGCGGTACTCCTTGTAGAGCGCAAGCTCGAGCTCGCGATCGTAGTCCTCGAAAACGTCGTCATCCATGGTGGCTCCAGCTTAGACGCGCCGCGCCGAGGGGGCGGCATCCGTGGCTCAGAACAGCGCAGGCGCGTCGGCGATCGACCAGGATGCGCGATGGTGCGGGCTGATCCCGTGCGAGCGGATGGCCTCACGATGGCTCGGGCTCGCGTATCCCTTGTTGCGGGCCCAGTCGTACTGGGGCAGCTCATCGTGCAGCCGTGTCATGAGGGTGTCGCGGGCGACCTTCGCGATGACGGATGCCGCGGCGGCGCTGGCGCAGTCCCGGTCGGCCTTCACGACGGGTCGAACCTGCAGTCCGACGGCACCCGCCGGCGTGATGTAGTCGTGGTTGCCGTCGAGCAGCACGATCGCCTCTTCGGGGACGACCCCGTGCGCACGCAGGTCGGCGAGGGCGCGGATCGTCGCGAGGCCGAGTGCGCGCATGATCCCGATCTCGTCGATCTCGGCGGAGCTCGCCCATCCGACCGCGCTGGCGGAGACCCACTGCGCGGCACGCGCGGCGACGGCTGGGCGGCGAGGCTCGGAGACGAGCTTCGAGTCGCGCAGCCCCTCGGGCACCCGCTGACGCGAGCGCCGGGCGTCGATGACGGCGGCGCCGACGGCGACGGGACCGGCGAGTGCCCCCCGGCCGACCTCGTCGCAGGCGATCACGAGCGCGTGCTCTTTGAGCAGCCGCCGTTCCAGCGTGAGACGCGGTGCGATCACCGTCACGGCGCGTCGACCTCTTCGTCGTCGGGCACACCGGAGAAGACATCGTGGTGGAAATCCAGCAGCGAGAAGCGATCGAAGGGCCACGTGATGACGAACGCGCGGCCCACGACGTTGTCCAGCGGAACGAATCCCTTGCCCGGCTGGTTCGTGTTGTACCGCGAGTCCTTCGACCGGTTCCGGTTGTCGCCGAGCACCCACAGGCTGTCTTCGGGAACGACGACATCGAACGTGTCGGCCGAAGCGGGGCTCCCGCCGGGCAGCTTCGTGTACGACGTCTCGTCGATCGGAACGCCGTTGACGGTGAGCTGGCCGAGGGCATTGCAGCAGACGACGTGGTCCCCCGGCAGCCCGATGATGCGCTTGACGAGGTGGTCGTCGCTGTCGGGCGCGGTCAGTCCCACGAAGCCGAGGATCCCGTCGATCGCCTCGATGAACGGCGACCGTGCCGGCTGCGTCGTCAGGGGCAGCCAGCCCCCCGGATCGCGGAAGACGACGATGTCGCCGCGCTCGTAGCCGGTGAAGCGCGGCGTGAGCTCGTCGACGAAGATCCGATCGTTGACGACGAGCGTGTCTTCCATCGAGCCGGACGGAATGTAGAAGGACCGTACGACGAACGTCTTCACGAGGAAGGACACGAGCACCGCCACGAGCACGATCACGATCACGTCGCGCAGGAAGATGAGCCATCCGCGGCGACCGCCGCTCTCACTCGCCGCGTCCGCCGATGACCGAAGCGGTTCAGCCGGCGCCGTCTGCTCGGTCGTCATGGAGATCCTTCGCGGGGAGAACGCCGGGCGGCGGCGGAACCGTCCTCCAAGGTTCGCATACTCGGAGGCCGGGTGACGGCCAGGCGCGATGGATTCGGCCCGTTCCGGTCGCAGAGACGACGATGCCCCGGACACGCGGTCCGGGGCATCGTGACGGGAACGTCAGTTCTCGCGCTTCTCCTTGATCTTGGCCTTCTTGCCACGGAGGTTGCGCAGGTAGTAGAGCTTGGCGCGACGCACGTCACCGCGGCTCACGATCTCGATGTGGTCGATCACGGGGCTGTGCACCGGGAAGGTGCGCTCGACGCCCACCTGGAAGCTGATCTTGCGGACCGTGAAGGTCTCGCGCACGCCGTCGCCCTGACGGCCGATCACGATGCCCTGGAACACCTGGATGCGCGAGCGGCTGCCTTCCGTGATGTTGACGTGCACCTTGACGGTGTCGCCGGGGGCGAAGGCGGGAATGTCGGAGCGCAGCGATGCTGCGTCGACGGAATCGAGGATCTGCATGATCGTATCTCTCTGCGGCCGCCACAGGTCGACCGCGGGAAGGAATGGAAAGGATGTCGTGTGTCCGAAGCCATCGGCATGGATCCGAATGGCGGGCTCCCCTGAGGCAGAGCCGGATCAGGACACAAACAGCTATTCTGCCACGAATGACGGATGCCGCCAAAATGAGGCGGCCGCGAGGTCAGCCGCGTGTCGTGCCGGGCTTCTCGGTGATGATGATGACGTCCTCCGGCTCGGGGTCGGACCTGGTCGTCGTGGGCGGGATGTAGCCCACCCCGCTCGTGGTGCGCAGCAGGAAGCCCGAGGGCTTGGCCTGACTCCACAACTGGGACAGCTCGAACCAGAACAGACCAAGGCCCACGACGATCGCGGCGACGAGGGTGAGCGCCCACCAGTTCGGATCGAAAAAGCCCAGGGCGATGACGAGCAGGTGCCACACCGTCAGACCGGCGACGTCGGGCCAGGTCACGGCGCGATGCGCGCGGACGGTTCCGCGCGCACGGATGAGCAGGGTCAGCACGAGCTGCCAGACGAACACGCCGGGGATCGCGAGGAAGAGCACCCAGAGGAAAGCCCACGCGCCGGCATTGAAGACGCCCCACCCGATGAGCAGCCACAGGGGCAGCACGAATGCGGCCGGGATGAGCCAGCCGAAGAACGCGCGTCGCAACCACATGTCCTCGATGCTACGCCGCGCTCGAGGCGTGCGGCGCGGTGCGCCGGCAAGGACACAGCAGATTCCCCGCGATGCGTCCGACAGAATGGACGAAGTCGATGAGAGGACACCCATGATCGAACTGCGCACTCCCGCCGAGATCGAAGCGATGCGACCGGCAGGACGATTCGTCGCCGAGACCCTGGCGACGTTGCGTGACGAGACCAGGGTGGGCACGAACCTCCTCGCGATCGATCGCCGCGCGCATGAGCTCATCCGCCGCGCCGGAGCCACCTCGTGCTACATCGACTACCACCCCTCGTTCGGCGCCAGCCCGTTCGGCAAAGTGATCTGCACGTCGATCAACGATGCCGTGCTGCACGGTCTCCCCCACGACTACGCGCTGCGCGACGGTGACCTCGTGTCGCTCGACTTCGCGGTCTCGGTCGACGGCTGGGTCGCCGACAGCGCCATCTCGTTCGTCGTCGGCACGCCCCGCGACGAAGACCTCGCCCTCATCGACACGACCGAACGCGCCCTGAGCGCAGCGATCGCCGCGGCGGGCGTCGGGCACCGTGTCGGGGACATCTCCCACGCGATCGCCGAGGTCGCTCGCGCGGACGGCTATTCGATCAACACGGATTTCGGCGGCCACGGAGTCGGCCGCATCATGCACGGCGACCCGCACATCCCCAACGACGGCAAGCCCGGTCGTGGATACCCGCTGCGCGCGGGCCTCGTGGTCGCGCTCGAGCCGTGGTTCCTGCAGACGACCGACAAGCTCGTGACCGATCCGGACGGATGGACCCTGCGCTCGATCGACGGATCGCGCGGTGCGCACTGCGAACACACGATCGCCGTCACGGAGGACGGACCGGTCGTGCTCACCGACCGCTCGTTCCTCGGCGTCTCCTAGTCGGCCAGCAGGTCGGGCCGACGTTCGCGGGTGCGTTCGAGCTGCTGATCGCGGCGCCACTGCGCCACTTTGCCGTGGTGGCCGCTCAGCAGGACGTCCGGGACGTCGTGCCCCCGCCACGATGCCGGCTTGGTGTAGGACGGGTACTCGAGCAGCCCGTCTTCGTGCGACTCCTCGACGAGACTCTCGGGGTTCCCGACGACGCCGGGGATGAGCCGGCCGGCGGCCTCGATCATCGCCATCGCGGCGACCTCTCCCCCGTTCAGGACATAGTCGCCGAGGCTCACCAGCCGCACCTCGCCGAGGGTCGCGGCATACGCGAAGACACGCTCGTCGATGCCCTCGTAGCGACCGCAGCCGAAGACCAGGTGCGGCGCGGCGGCGAACTCCCGTGCGGTCGCCTGACTGAATCGCTCGCCGGCGGGCGACGGGAACACGAACAGGGGTGCGGATGCGGCATCCGCGACGATCGCATCGAGGGCGTCGCCCCACGGCTCGGGCTTCATCACCATGCCCGCACCACCGCCGTACGGTGTGTCGTCGACCGTGCGATGACGATCGTGCGTGTGCTCGCGCAGGTCGTGCACGCGGATATCGAGCAGGCCCGCGCCTCGGGCCTTGCCCAGCAGCGAGACCTCGAGCACGTCGAAGAACGACGGGAAGATCGAGACGACGTCGATGCGATGTGCTGAGCTCGCCGAAGTGCGATGTGCTGAGCTCGCCGAAGTGCTCACGTCAGTCCTCCGCGGACTCGTCCTCGGCGGCGGGCTGAGCGGCCGCGTCGTCGACCGTGAGGTCTTCGAAGAGCCCGGCGGGCGGTGTCACGACGACCCGCCCGGCGGCGATGTCCACATCCGGCACGATCGCCGACACGAAGGGCACGAGCACCTCGCGGCCGTCGACGAGGCCGACGACCAGCAGATCCTGCCCCGGCAGATGATCGACGCGCACCACGCGACCGACGACGGTCGCATCGCGCACGACGTCGAGGCCGACCAGCTGGTGGTCGTACCAGGCATCGTCTTCGGCCGAGACCGCCGCGGCATCCTGATCCACCCAGAGGATCGCGCGGATGAGCTCTTCGGCGGCGGAACGGTCATCGACGCCCTCGAAGAAGGCGACGGGGTGCGAGTTCATCCACCGGAACTCGCGGACGGTGAGCTGCTTGCCGTGCCACGGGGAGGAATCGGGCACCTGCAGCGTGAAGGCCGCTCCTGGAACGAACCGCCCGTCGGGGTCGTCGGTGTAGAGCTCCAGCTTGAGAGCACCCTTGAGGCCGTGCGCCTTGACGAGGCGGCCCACACGGAGCTGGGTGCGGCCAGCGGGTGCCGCGGGCTTGGGCGAGCGGTCGTCGTGCGCCGGGGTCGCCGTGGGTTCCTCGGTCATCAGTCGTCCGCGACGTCGACGCGCACGCGGCGTCCGTCCGCGAGCGACGAGATGAGCGTGCGCAGCGCCTTGGCCGTTCGGCCGCCGCGCCCGATCACACGCCCCCGGTCGTCCGGGTGCACGCGCACCTCCAGGACGTCGCCTCGGGGCGACGTGGACGACTGGATGCGGACATCGTCGGGATGATCGACGATGCCCTTGACGACGTGTTCGAGCGCGGCGGCGAGCAACGTCTTACTCTGCGTCGGTCGCGTCGGCGGCGGGCGCTGCGGCCTCGGCCTCGGCCGCGGGCTCTTCGGCCTTCTTCTCGGCCTTGGGCTTGACGACGGACTTCTTGGAGGCGTCGATCTCGAACGGCACCTTCTCGGCAGCCGTGCGCACGGTCGACACGGCGTTCGCGTCGCCCTTGAACTTGCCCCAGTCGCCCGTCAGCTTGAGCAGCGCGAGGACCTGCTCGGTCGGCTGCGCGCCGACGCTCAGCCAGTGCTGGGCACGGTCGGAGTCGACCTCGATGATCGAGGGCTCCTCGGTCGGGTGGTACTTGCCGATCTCTTCGATGACACGGCCATCGCGCTTGGTGCGCGAGTCTGCGACGACGATGCGGTAGTAGGGCGCACGGATCTTGCCGAAACGCTTGAGACGGATCTTGACAGCCACGATTCTCCTGAAGTGTGGAAGCGGATGAACGTCGCCTGGAGCGTGGGGTGCACACCCGGCGGGAGCTCGGAGGTGGATCGCCGCATCGGATAGAGGGTCGAATGAGGCGTCCAGCCCTCTATTCTGCCAGATGACACGGGATGCCGCGAAACCACGGAGACGCGTGTCGACGCGTGCGAGACTGAGCGGATGACGGTGGCCTTCGCGACATCTGCCCGTTCTACTGTCGGGCTCGAATGGGAGCTCATGCTCGCCGACCGGGAATCGGGTGATCTCGTTCCCCGGGCGCCCGCGGTTCTCGACGCGCTCGGCGACTCCACGGCGCTCGAGCGGCACACCGTCACGGGAGAACTGCTCACGAACACCGTCGAGATCACCAGCGGCATCGGGAGCACGGTCGCCGCCGCGGTCGACGACATCGCCGATGCGATCGCCGCGATCCGCACGGTCACCGATCCGCTCGACATCGAGTTGCTGTGCGCGGGCAGCCATCCGTTCGCGCAGTGGTACGACCAGCAGGTCACCGAGAAGACCCGCTACCAGACGCTCATCGAGCGCACCCAGTGGTGGGGCCGCAACATGATGATCTGGGGCATCCACATCCACGTCGGCGTCGACGACGTCACGAAGGTGTTCCCCATCATCAACGCCCTCTCGGTCTACCTTCCGCACCTGCAGGCGCTGTCGGCCTCGAGCCCCTTCTGGGCGGGTGAGCGCACCGGCTACGCATCGAACCGCAGCCTGGTCTTCCAGCAGCTTCCGACGGCCGGACTGCCCTGGCCGCTGCGCGACTGGGCCGAATACGAGGAGTACCTGCGCGGGATGATCGCGACCGGCGTCATCGCCGACCCGACCGAAGTGCGCTGGGACATCCGGCCCGCACCACGCTGGGGAACCATCGAGGTCCGCGCGTGCGACGGCATGTCGACGCTTCCCGAGCTGGCCGCTCTCGCGGCCCTCGTGCAGACCCTCGTCGAGCACTTCTCGCGCGAGCTCGACGCCGGTCGGGAGCTCACGACCCTCCCGCCCTGGTTCACGCGCGAGAACAAGTGGCGCGCGGCCCGCTACGGCCTCGAGGCCGATGTCATCATCGACCGCGAGGGCACGCAGCGTCCCGTCACGGAGCATCTGCGCGAGACGATCGAACGCCTCGACGACGTCGCCGTCGAGCTCAAGTGCGCGCGCGAGTTCGGCGGTCTCGAGTCGATCCTCAGCGAGGGTTCGAGCGCAACGCGCCAGACGCTCGTCGCGGATGCCTCCGACGGCGACCTGCGCGCCGTCGTGCAGCACCTCATCCACGAGTTCCGCACCGGCCCGACGCTGCGCGAGCACCTGGCCCAGCACTGAGGATGCGCTGAGCGCGCAGCATCCGGAATGCGAGGTCAGCCGCGGCCGAGCATCTTCTGCAGTTCGGCGAGATCCTCTTCGCTCGGCGCGCCCTTCGCGCCGCCGAGCCCGAACCCCGAGCCCGTCGGAGCGGACGGCTCGGCCGCGATCCCGGCATTCTCGGCGGCGCGCTTGGCGGGGTTGCCCGAACGCGAGCCCTTGGCCTTCTGCTTCTTGCCGCGCTTGGACGTCGCGCCGGGACGACCGCCGCCGGGGACGGGACCCATGCCCGGAATGCTCGGCACTCCCCCGCGCGCGACGGTCTTCATCATCTTCGCGGCCTGGTCGAAGCGCTGCACGAGCTGGTTGACGTCGGTCACCGTCATGCCGGAGCCGCGCGCGATGCGCAGCCGCCGCGATCCGTTGAGCACCTTCGGGTTGCGGCGCTCGACCGGCGTCATCGAGCGGATGATGGCCTCGGTGCGATCGATCTCGCGCTCGTCGAAGTCGTCGATCTGCTGCTTCATCTGGCCCATACCCGGGAGCATCCCGAGCATCTTCTTCATCGAGCCCATCTTCTTGATCTGCTGCATCTGCTCGAGGAAGTCCTCGAGCGTGAAGCTCTCGGTCGCGAGCTTCTCGGCCATCTTCATGGCCTCGTCCTCGTCGAAGGCCTGCTGCGCCTGCTCGATGAGGGTCAGGATGTCGCCGAGGTCGAGGATGCGCGACGCCATGCGGTCGGGGTGGAACGCCTCGAGGTCGTCGAGCCCTTCACCGGTGGAGGCGTAGATGATGGGGCGGCCCGTGATCGATGCGACCGACAGCGCGGCGCCACCGCGGGCATCGCCGTCGAGCTTGGACAGCACGACGCCGGTGAAGTCGACGCCGTCCTGGAAGGCCTTGGCCGTGTTGACGGCGTCCTGGCCGATCATGGCGTCGATGACGAACAGGACTTCGTCGGGATCGGTCGCCTTGCGGATGTTCGCGGCCTGCTTCATGAGCTCGGCATCGACGCCGAGGCGACCGGCCGTGTCGATGATGACGATGTCGTGCTGCTGGCGCCGCGCGACCTCGACGCCGTCCTTCGCGACCTTGACGGGGTCGCCCACGCCGTTGCCCGGCTCGGGCGCGTAGATGGCGGCGCCCGCGCGCTCGGCGACGACCTGCAGCTGATTGACGGCGTTCGGGCGCTGCAGGTCGGCGGCGATCAGCAGCGGCGTGTGGCCGTCCTTCTCGAGCTGGTGGGCGAGCTTGCCGGCGAACGTCGTCTTGCCCGAGCCCTGCAGGCCCGCGAGCATGATGACGGTCGGCGGGTTCTTCGCGAACTGCAGGCGGCGCTGCTGACCGCCGAGGATGGCCACGAGCTCCTCGTTGACGATCTGCACGACCTGCTGCGCGGGGTTGAGCGCGCGGTTGACCTCGTCGCCGAGTGCGCGCTCGCGCACCTTGGCGGTGAAGTCCTTGACGACGGGCAGCGCCACGTCGGCGTCGAGGAGCGCCCTGCGGATCTCGCGGACGGTGCCGTCGACGTCGGCCGGAGTGAGCTGTCCCTTCTTCCGGAGATTCCGGAAGGTCTCGGTCAGCCGGTCGGAGAGTGTGCCGAAAGTCGCCATGATGCCCCAAGTTTACGCGTCCCCGCACCCGACCGCCGAGCCACCCTCCGTTCGCTCACGTGCCACCGGTCGCTGAGCCTGCAGAAGCGTCGTCGGCGAGCAGCTCGGGGGTCATGCCGCCGTCATCGTCGGGGTGATGCCACCCTGTCGGTGTCCGGCATCCCGGGTTCGTCCGGTTACGCGGGTCCGAGCTCCTGGAAGAGGGTGAGCTGCAGATCGGCCGGGCCCCGCAGACGGGCGTTGAGCGAGCGCCACGGTGTCTCGCGAGCGGATGCCTCGACCTCGGCGCCCGCGGCGGCCAGTCGTTCCACGGCACCGGCCGCGTCGTCGACCTCGAGCGCGACGCGCAGTCGATCGCTCGTGCCGTCGTCGGTCTCGACCCCGTCGATGAACGAGACCTGAGCGGAGTTCGCGAGCTCGAGCGTGGCCCTTCCCGCGTCGAGGATCACGACCCGGGCGCCGCCGTCGGCTTCGTAGGCCTCGGCCTGCGGCATCCCCACCTCATCCCGATAGAACGCGAGCGCCTCGTCGAAATCGGCCGCGTGCACGACGAGCCGGAGCTGCCGGACAGCACCCTCCGATGCGGGTGGGAGGGTGCGCGCCGCCACATCGCACGCGAGCACGAGGAATCGCGCGAGCGACGTGCGCCCCGCGCCATCGAGCGCCCAGGTCTCGAGGGCTGCGAGCACGGCGCCTCCCCACGCGGCCCCGGCGACCTCCGCGGTGACCCGGTCCGCGCCGTGCGCGTGCAGGTGCGTCGCGACGGCGCGCGCGATGCGTGCCCGGCGGAGGGCCGCTTCGCGCGGCAGTTCGTCCTCGAGCCCCATCGCGGACGTGTTGATGACGGCCAGCGCGAGCGAGTCCGGCACGAAGCCGTCTGCGAGCGAGAGGACGGATGCCGCGAGTCCCGCGGGCCCGCACGTCTCCAGCAGCGACTCCAGCCGGCCGATCCTCTCGTCGAGCCCGGCCCACAGCACGTCGGACTTGGAGGAGAAGTAGTTGAAGAAGCTCGACCTGCTGACGCCCGCACGTGTCGCGATGTCGACGATCGAGGTCGCCTCGAATCCCCGCTCGAGGAACAGTTCGCACGCCGCCTCGGCGAGGGTCTCCCGCGACGAGGCCTTCGGTCTGCCGGAACCCGCTGCCATGCGTTCAGGGTACGACCCTTCCTGCGGGAGTATTGTTGGACGCAATCCATCAATGCGCCAGAGGAGTACCGTGCTCGACATCGACGTCGTGGGAATCGCCCCCGTCTACATCCCGTATCTCGACGGCTGGGAGCTGCAGCGCCGGGTTCACGCCGACGTCGTCGCGCGGCGCCGGCCCGACACGATCCTGCTTCTCGAACATGAGGCCGTGTACACGGCGGGCACGCGCACGGAGGACCATGAGCGTCCGCTCGACGGAACACCCGTCATCGACGTCGACCGCGGCGGCAAGATCACGTGGCACGGCCCCGGTCAGCTCGTCGGGTATCCGATCGTGCGCCTCTTCGAGCCCGTCGACGTCGTGGGGCACGTGCGCCGGCTCGAGCACCTGCTGATCGACGCGCTGCGCGTGCACGGCGTCGACGGCTACCAGGTCGCGGGGCGCAGCGGCGTGTGGGTTCGTCGCCCCCTGTCCGAGGACAAGGTCGCGGCGATCGGCGTGCGCGTCGAGAAGGGGGTCACGATGCACGGCTTCGCCGTCAACTGCGACAACACGCTCGCGGGGTTCCGCGGCATCGTGCCGTGCGGGATCGCGGATGCCGGGGTCACGACCATCAGCGAGGTGGTGGGCGCCGACGTCGCTCCTCGCGACATCCTCGACACGATCACGGGCGCCTTCGAAGCCGAGTACGCGGGGGTGCTCGCGTGAGCGGGTGCGGCGCGCCGGCACCGGCGAACACGGCGCCCGACGGCCGCAAGCTCCTTCGACTGGAGATCCGCAACGCGCAGACGCCGATCGAGCGCAAGCCGGAGTGGATCAAGACGCGCGCGAAGATGGGGCCCGAGTACTCGGCGCTGCAGTCGCTCGTGAAGGACGAGGGCCTGCACACCGTGTGCCAGGAGGCCGGCTGCCCCAACATCTACGAGTGCTGGGAGGACCGCGAGGCGACGTTCCTGATCGGCGGCTCGCAGTGCACGCGCCGCTGCGACTTCTGCCAGATCGACACCGGCAAGCCGGCTGACTACGACACCGACGAACCCCGGCGCGTCGCCGAGAGCGTGACGCGCATGGGCCTGCGCTACGCGACCGTCACGAGCGTCGCCCGTGACGACCTGCCCGACACGGGCGCCTGGCTCAACGCCGAGACGGTGCGGCAGATCCACGCCCGCAATCCGAACACGGGCGTGGAGCTGCTCGCGAACGAGCACAACGGCGACCCCGCGCTGCTCGGGGAGATCTTCGGCGCACGCCCGGAGGTCTTCGCGCACAACGTCGAGACGGTGCCGCGCATCTTCAAGCGCATCCGCCCCGCGTTCCGCTACGAACGTTCGCTCGACGTGCTGACCCAGGCGCGAGCGGCGGGCCTCATCACGAAGTCGAACCTCATCCTCGGCATGGGCGAGGAACCGCACGAAGTCGTCGAAGCGCTGCACGACCTCCACGAGGCGGGCACCGACATCATCACGATCACGCAGTACCTGCGTCCCACGCCCCGGCACCTGCCGGTCGCGCGCTGGGTGAAGCCGGCGGAGTTCGTCGAGTTCAAGCTCGAGGCCGAGCGCATCGGATTCCTCGGCGTGCTGGCCGGTCCGCTCGTGCGCTCGTCGTACCGCGCGGGGCGCCTGTGGGCGCAGTCGATGCTCGCGAAGGGTCGCGAGATCCCGCCGCACCTCTCGCAGTTCGCCGAGACCGCCGAGACCGACTTCGCACAAGCCGTCTGACCCCACCCCGCCGCGCACAGCCGGTGAAGCGCGATCCCGCGAGCGCTGACCCCGCGAGCGGGACCCGGCGAGCACGATCCCGCGAGCACGATCCCGCGAGACTGCAACCGACCGCCGAGACTGCGGGTGGAGCCCGCTCTCTCGGCGCCCCGTTGCAGTCTCGCGGTAAAAGGGTGCTGTCAGTCGGCGCTCGTGACCGAGAGCACATCGCCGTCGGTGCCCAGGTTGACCAGCAGAACGTCGTCGGTGGAGTCGGGATCGAGCGCGTACTCGAGCACGGCGAACGGGTCGGATCCCCCGTGCTCGTCGGCGAGGATCGTCATGCTCATGAGCTGCAGCGAGCGGATCACATCGATGTGCACATCGCCCGAGATGTCCACGAGCAGGTCTTCGAGTTCGTCGCCGAGCTCCTCCTGCTGCTGCAGGATGTACTCGATCACTTCGCTCGTGCGGTCATCGAGTTCGGCCACCATCGCGTTGCGGGCGCTGCGGTCGATCGTCTCGAGTCCCGAGATGAGCCCTGCCGCGACGTCGAGCGCCGCCGGTGACACGTCGGACTGATCGGGAGCGGTCAGATCGACCGTCACCGTCTGATCGCCGAGGTCGACCGTCTCGGACCAGAAGATCGAGCCATCGGGTCCTGATTCGAGGAGCCCGAAGTAGTCGTGTTCGATCGCCATGTCCCCATGAAACCAGCACGGCGCGCGGTGCGATAGTCCCGCACGGCGAGTCGAGGATGTCGGATGCCGCGCTCAGTCGACCAGCGACGCGGCGAAGACGTGCGGGGTGAAGCCCGTGAGGTCGCCGATGCTCTCGCCCTGCCCGAGGAGCTTGACGGGGATCCCCGTCTTCTCCTGCACGGCGAGCACGAACCCGCCCTTGGCGGACCCGTCGAGCTTCGTCAGAACGAGGCCCGTGACGCCGGCATGTTCGAGGAACGACTGGGCCTGCATCACGCCGTTCTGGCCGGTCGTGGCATCCAGCACGAGGAGCACCTCGCTGATCGGCGCCTGCTTCTCGATGACCCGTCGGATCTTCGAGAGCTCGTCCATGAGGCCGCCCTTCGTGTGCAGGCGGCCGGCCGTGTCGACGAGCACGATCTCGGTGCCGGTGCGCTTGGCGTACTCGATGGTCTGGAAGGCGACGGATGCCGGATCCTGACCCTCGTGCTCGGGTCGCACGATCGCGGCTCCCCCGCGCTCGGCCCAGGTCGCGAGCTGGTCGACAGCGGCTGCGCGGAACGTGTCGGCGGCGCCGACGACGACCGACCGCCCATAGCGCTGCAGGAACTTCGCGAACTTGCCGATCGTCGTCGTCTTCCCGACGCCGTTGACGCCGACGACGAGCACGACGGCCGGGCGCTCGGTGAGTCGCAGCGTCGTGTCGAACTTGGCGAAGTGCTCCTCGAGGGTCTCGCGGAGCATCCGCTGCAGATCGGCCGGATCGGTCGTGCGGAACTTCTCGACCTTGTCGCGCAGTTCGTCGACGATGTTCTCGGTGATGTCGGGCCCGAAGTCGGCCGTCAGCAGCGCCGTCTCGAGGTCTTCCCACGTGTTCTCGTCGATCGTGGGCTTGACGAACATGCCGCGCAGCGCGCGACCCAGCGACCAGGAGCTCTGTGCCATGCCACCAACTCTACGAGGCCGCGACCGCCGCCCCGCGCGCGCCGGCCCGGTGTCAGGACGCCGTGCGCTCCTGGATGCGCTGGCCCACGACGGCCGAGACGCCGTCCTGGCGCATCGAGACGCCGTAGAGGGCGTCGGCGATCTCCATCGTGCGCTTCTGATGCGTGATCACGATGAGCTGACTCGAAGCCCTCAGCTGCTCGAACACGCCCAGCAGCCGGCCGAGGTTCGCGTCGTCGAGAGCGGCTTCGACCTCGTCGAGGATGTAGAACGGACTCGGCCGCGCCTTGAAGATCGCCGTCAGCAGAGCGACGGCGGCCAGTGAGCGCTCTCCGCCCGACAGCAGCGACAGCCGCTCGATCTTCTTGCCGACCGGCCGCACCGACACCTCGATGCCGGTCGTGAGCGGTTCGTCGGGGTTCGTGAGCGAGATGCTGCCGGTTCCTCCGGGGAACAGGATCGGGAACACTTCGCCGAACGCGACCCTGGTGTCCTCGAACGCGGCGAGGAAGATCGTCTGCATCCGCTCGTCGAGCTCTTCGATGATGGTGAGCAGGTCCTTGCGCGTCTGCGACAGGTCGGCGAGCTGCTCCGTGAGGAACAGGTGTCGCTGCTCGAGCGCCGCGAACTCCTCGAGGGCGAGCGGGTTGACGCGTCCGAGCTGGGTGAGCTTGCGCTCCGCCTCCTGCAACCGGCGTCGCTGCTGCGCGCGGTCGTACGGCACCGTCTCGACCTCGGCGGGTTCGTCCGACGACATGCCCGTATCAACGGGCACGGGCTGATCCGGACCATATTCCGAAAGCAGAATATCCTCGTCGAGCCCGAGTTCGGATGCCACGCGCTCGACGACGCCCGTCACGTGCAAGCGCTTCTCGTGGATCTGCAGCTCCAGGCTGTGCACGCTCTCGGTGAGGCCCGCGAGCCGTTCCCGCAGACCCGCCTCTCGCTCGCGCAACTGCACCAGCTCGGCCGTGAGCGCCGTGCGGGCCGCTTCTGCCGCAGCGAGTTCGACGCGCGCCTGCGCCATCGAGCGATCGACCGAATCCAGGACCGCGGGAAGCTGCGCGGCCACGCCCTCGGCGACGTCGCGCTGAGCGCGGCGGATGACGGCGCGCCGCGCGGCCTCGGCCGCAGCCTCGCGCTCGCGCTCTCGTTGCCGCACGAGCTGCGTGACGCGGGCTTCGCCGGCGCGGATGCGCTCGCGGAGGGTCTCGACGTCGAGGCGGGCACGCATCTCGCCGTCGCGTGCGGCCTCGAGCGCCGCGAGCATGCCGTCGCGGGCGGAGGCGTCGAGCATGGGCCGGGGCGCTTCGAGCGCTGTCGTGAGGCGCTCGTCGGCGACGCGGGCGGAATCCTCCGCCTCGGCGACCGCGGCTTCGGCCTGCGCGAGTCCCGCCGCGAGTCGATCGCACTCGGCGACAGCCGACTCGTGCCGCACCGTCGCTCGGTTGACCTGCTCGGCGTGGGCCGCGAGCGCCGCGTCGTGCTCCCGGAGCGTGGTGAGGGCGGCCTTGGTGTGCTGACGCGCGGCGTCCAGCCCGCGGTTCGCGTCGCCGAGGGCCTCGCGCAGCGAGTCGGCGACGACGGTCAGCTCGTCGCGCCGCTCGGCGGCGGCATCCCGCTCGGCGGCGAGCTCGATGCGGGACCTCGATGCCCCTGCGCCGGCGCGCAGCGAGTGCGGCGTACAGACTTCGCCCGCGCGCGTCACGATCGTCACGGGACGCGCGGACTCCAATGCCGGCGCCGCCGCGCGGGCGGCCGCGAGGTCGTCGGCGACCAGCACGAACGACAGGATGCCGCGCAGGCCGTCGGGTCCGCTCACGACATCGCGTGCGGGCGTGAGGCCCGCCACCGGCGACGCGCCGACATCGGGCGCGGCGGTGTCGGCGATGACGATGTCGACGACGCCCAGATCGGCGTCGCGCAGTTCGTCGGCGAGCTGGAAGGCGGTGTCGGAATCATCGACCAGGATGCCCTCGGCAACGGGCCCCAGCACGGCGGCGATCGCGGCCTCGAAGCCCGATCGCACCTGGATCGCGTCGCCGACGAGCCCCCGGAGACCGTCGCGCGCTTCGGCGAGCACCGAGGCCGACGCGCTCTTGATCTCGAGAGCGCGTCCGAGCGCCGTCGTCTGCGCCGTGAGGGCTTCGACTTCGCGCTCGGTCGCGTGCAGGCGGTCGCGCAGTGCCGCGACCTCGGTCTCGGCGTCGGTCGCCTCGCGCTGCGCCCGCTCGTACGCCGCGGCGTGTTCGGCGGCCGACCCCTCGGGCGCGAGGTCGGGCCGTACGCCGGCGAGCTCCTGCTCGGCTTCGGCTCGCCGGACGAGCGCGGCATCGAGTGCCTTCTGCTGACGTTCGACCGCCGAGCGGACGGCCGTCAGCGCCGACGCCGCGGCCTCGGCAGTGCCGCGAAGCGCCGTCAGACGCATGTCGTGCTCGGAGACGAGCGCACTCTGCGCAGCGATGTCGACGTCGAGGGCGTCGAGTTCGGCCCGTGCCCGCTTCACGTCGCGCGAGGCATCGGCTGCGGCATCCTGCGCTTCACCGAGACCGGCGCCGACGTCGTCGATCTCGGTGCGCGCGTCGTCGATCATCTCCTGCGACACCGTCGTGAGCTCGATGCGCTCGTCGTCGGCGTCGCCGAGCAGCGCGAGACGCTGCCCCGCGAGGGTGTACAGCCCGCGGACACGCTCCTGCACCCGCTCGAGGTCGAACGCGACCCGTCGGGCCGCGTCGACGGCCTCGGAGCGCTGGTCGGACTCGAGTTCGCGGATCCGGGCCCGCACGTGGTCGACCTGGTCCTGCAGCACGAGCCGCTCGGCATGACGCTCCTGCTCGTTGCGGGTGTGATCGGCCAGCTGCGTGCGCAGCGACGCGAGGTCGTCGGCGAAGAGACGCGCCTTCGCGTCGCGCACGACGGCGGCGATAGTCGCCGCCTCACGCGCGATCTCCGCTTGTCGCCCGAGCGGTTTCAACTGGCGGCGCAGCTCGCCGGCGAGGTCGCTGAGGCGCGTCAGGTTGCCTTCCATCGCCGACAGCTTGCGCAGCGTCTTCTCTTTGCGACGGCGGTGTTTGAGGATGCCGGCTGCTTCTTCGATGAAGCCGCGTCGATCTTCGGGAGTCGCCTGCAGGACGTTGTCGAGCCGGCCCTGCCCGACGATGACGTGCATCTCGCGGCCCAGACCCGAGTCGCTCAGCAGCTCCTGCACGTCGAGGAGCCGGCACGCGTCGCCGTTGATCGCGTACTCGCTGGCACCGTTGCGGAACAGCGTCCGGCTGATGCTCACTTCCGCGTACTCGATCGGCAGCGCCCCATCGCTGTTGTCGATCGTCAGCTGCACTTCGGCTCGTCCGAGGGGTCCGCGCGTTGCGGTGCCCGCGAAGATGACGTCCTCCATCTTGCCGCCGCGCAGCGTCTTGGCCCCCTGCTCGCCCATGACCCACGCGAGCGCATCGACGACGTTGGACTTGCCGCTGCCGTTCGGACCGACGATGCACGTCACGCCCGGTTCGAAGGCGAACGTCGTGGGCTGTGCGAACGACTTGAAGCCCTTGATGGTGACGCTCTTCAGATGCATGCGCGCGGCTCCGGGATGGACATTCCGTCAAAAGTAGCCGAACAGGCCCGGGATGCTGCGGCGGCGAGCCGCGACCAAGAGAGATCTCATCGCGACACGCCGAAAGTGCTTGACGCGCGTTTTCCGCGTGCGCTAGCGTGATCGACCGCGTGAGAAGTCGAAAGGAGGTCGCCATGATGATTCGCATGATCGCAGCCGGCAAGGTTCCCGCTGCCCGCCGTGCTCTCGCAGGAGCAGTCGCCTCTGCACCGGCGACCGCCTCCTTCTGCGTGTTCCTCCCCACCTTCGGCTGAGCCGACCAGGGGATGACTCTGCCTTCGGGCAGACCGGCAGCAGCTCTTCGAGCTCCCCTCGTGGCGGCCTCTGCGCCGCACCGCGCCGTCCGCGCACCACGGATCTTTCGATCCTCCGCATCCTTCCGATTCGAAAGACGACCATGTCCAAGCATCTCGTCGACGTCCGCACCCTCGATGTGCACACGTCACCCGTCCATGCCGCGTCCGTCAGCGCGTCGACGCGACCGGTTCGCCTCGCCGATCGGCTCGCACTGCGCGTCGGCCTCTGGCTGCTGCTGCACAGCACCCGCCGTGAACGCCGCGACGGCGACCGCGAGCTGCACACCCGCAGTCTCGCCAACGAGCGCAGCCGCTCCGAGCGGGAAGCCGCTCACCTGCGACAGCATCTGCTGTCACCGCGTCCGTGAGGTGGTGGGGGGGGGGCGGCCGGGGGGGACCCCCACCCGCCCCCCCCCCCCCACCGAAAGAGAGGAGCGCGCCCCCCCCACCCCCCACGAGGGGCCCCCCCCCCCCCCGAGCCCCCCCCAGGGGCGCCCCCCCCCCAAAGCCCCCCCCCCGGTCGCCCCCCCCCAA
>NZ_JBSHLF010000002.1:572529-599737 GCF_053644215.1 Microbacterium sp. NPDC055442
CACCCCTCCCCCCCCCCCCCCGCGCCCCCGCGGGCGGGGGGGGCCCCCCCCCCCGTTACATCCTTTCTCCCCCACCCGGGGCTTGTGGTGGCGTGGCCCCTCCCTGACGTCGCACCACCGAACGGCCCCCCACTCACCAAGGAATCGTCATGACCGGCACGACCCTCACGAGCTTCGAGCTCCGCCCCATCACCGTTCCCGCACACGTCGACGACCCGGACGCCGCCGACTTCGTCGAGCACGTTCGCGTGCGCAACCGCGTGTACGAAGAGATCTCAGGCCACGGCGACGAAACGATCACCGCCGCCGAGCTGCTCCCCCACTACCAGACCGAACCCGACGAGATCCGCCTGCTGTGGGCCGTCGTCCTGGACGGCGTCTTCGTCGGCCGGGTCGGTCTCGACATTCCCCAGGAAGCGGGATCGCGCACCGCTTACTGGCTCGTCGAGCTGCTGCGCGAGACCTGGAGCCGCGGGATCGGCGCGGCCGCGTACGACCTGGTCGAGCGCGTCGCGCGGGAGCACGGCCGCACCGTGCTGCAGTCGTGGGCGACGCATCCCTCGGCCGACGGTCCGCACCTGGATGCCCCGACCGGATTCGGGTCGATTCCACACGACCACGCGGCGCGCTTCTATCAGCGGCACGGGTACACGCTCGAGCAGGTCGAACGCAGCAGTGCGTTCGACCTCAAAGGTTCGTTCGACGGCGTCGAGCGCCTGCTCGACGAGGCGACCGGCGCAGCTGCCGGCTACCGCGTCGTGCAGTGGTCACCCCCCACGCCCGCCGAGTACCGCGACGGATACGCGTGGATGAAGTCCCGGATGTCGACCGACGCTCCGTCGGCCGGCATGGAGATCGATGAGGAGACCTGGGATGCCGCGCGCCTGACGCGACACGACAGTGCATACGCCGACACGGGACGACTCATGCTCGTGACGGCGGCGCAGCACATCGAAACGGGCGAGCTGTGCGCCTTCAACGAGCTCGTCGTCGGTGTCGACCGCACCGAGGCCTCTCACCAGGAGGACACCCTCGTGCTGAAGGAACATCGCGGTCACCGCCTCGGGATGCTCATCAAGTGCGCGGGCCTCATACGGTGGCGCGAGCTCGCACCGCTTTCGCCGCGCATCGTGACCTACAACGCCGAAGAGAACCGACCGATGCTCGACATCAACGAGGCGATCGGCTTCGCGCCGATCGCGTACGGCGGCGCGTGGAAGAAGGTGCTCCCGTCCTGACGCTGGCACACTGGCCGAATGCTGATTCAGACGCCGCGGCTGTCGTTGCGCGAGATGTCGGCCGCCGATCTGCCGGCGCTCCGCGCGATCCTTCAGGATGCGCCGACGATGACGGCGTACGAGGGTCCCTTCGACGATGGTGAAGTCCGGACGTGGCTCGATCGCAACCTCGAGCGCTATCGCATCGACGGCTTCGGTCTGTGGGGCGTGGACGCGCGCGCCTCGGGCGAGACGATCGGTCAGTGCGGGCTCACCCGGCAGCGCATCCTCGATCAGGACGTCATCGAGGTCGGCTACCTGTTCAACCGGGCGCATTGGCACCACGGCTACGCGACGGAGGCTGCCGCGGCGTGCCGCGACTACGCGTTCGAGACGCTCGGAGTGGAGCGGCTCTTCGCTCAGGTGCGCGACACGAACATCGCATCGATGAACGTCGCGATCCGCCTCGGGATGACCGTGCGTGGTCGCTTCGTGAAGCACTATCGCGGCGTCGCGATGCCGCACCTCGCGTTCGCCATCGACCGCCCTTCCGCGGGCTGACGGGTCACCGTCGCCGCTGGCAGCGCGGGCAGAAGTGCGACGAGCGGTTCATGAACGACACGCGCACGATGGGACGACCGCAGCGATGGCATGGTGCGCCCGTGCGACCGTATGCGTGCAGCGAGTGCGCGAAGTACCCGGCCTCACCGTTGACGTTGACGTACTGGGCGTCGAAGCTCGTGCCGCCTTCTGCGAGCGCCTTGTCGAGAACCCGGCGAACCGCGGTGAGCAGATTGCCGACCGCCCGCGACGAGAGCGCGGAGGCCGGCGATTCGGGGTGGATGCGGGCGTCCCACAGGGCTTCGTCGGCATAGATGTTCCCGATGCCGCTCACGACGGTCTGATCCAGCAGCACGCGCTTGATGGCTGAGTTCTTGCGCGCGAGGATCCGCGCGAACCCGACGTCGTCGAACGCGGGATCGAGCGGATCGCGCGCGATGTGCGCGACCTGCGTCGGCACGAGCGGGTCGGGCGTGCCGAATCCGCCGGATGCGCCATCGGGCGTCGCGACGAGGTCGTCGAGCGCGAGCGAGCCGAACGTGCGCTGATCGGCGAACACCACCGCGAGATCGCCATGGGCGGGGTGCGTGATGTCGAACCGCACGCGCTCATGACGCTCCACCGGTGCGCCGGCGGCACGAAGCAGCAGCTGGCCGCTCATTCCCAGATGTCCGACGAGGGCCTCGGACGACGCCTCGAGCGGGAGCCACAGGAACTTGCCTCGGCGAGCGGCGCCGCGGATCGTAAGCCCTGTCAGCGCGCTCTCGAAGTGCGCGCCGTCGCCCGGGTGCCGCGTGAGTGCTCGTTCGTCGAGCACCGTCACGGCGGCGATGGTCGCGCCGGAGACAGCGGGCTCGAGACCGGCGCGGACGACCTCGACCTCTGGCAGCTCAGGCACGTCCGCTGAGCTCGCGCCATGCCGTCAGCGCCGCCGCCATCTCGGCCTGCTTCTTGCTCGATCCGCCGCCGACGCGGGAGACGCCCGCGACGTGCACGGTGGCCGTGAACCGGCGGTCGTGGTCGGGACCGGTCGAACCGACCTCGTAGGTCGGCGGCGCCGAGTCCAGGCGCGCAGCGAGCTCCTGCAACGCCGTCTTGGGGTCCATCGCGGCCCCGTACCGTTCCGGGTCGTCGAGCAGCGGGCCGACGAGCCGCAGCACGAGTTCGGTCGCGGCATCCGGTCCCGCCGAGAGGTAGGCCGCCCCGATGATCGCCTCGGTCGTGTCGGCGAGGATCGAGTCCTTGTCGCGCCCGCCCGTGAGCGTCTCGCCCCGGCCGAGCTTGATGTGCTCGCCGAGACCGATCGTCCGCGCGATCTCGGCGAGGGCGACCGTCGAGACGACGGCGGCGCGTCGCTTGGCCAGCGCACCCTCTTCGAGTTCGGGATGCCGCGTGAACAGGCGTACCGTGACGGCTTGGCCGAGCACCGAATCACCGAGGAATTCGAGCCGTTCGTTGTGCGGACCCTGACCGTGCTCGTACGCCCAGGAGCGATGCGTGAGCGCGAGCGACAGAAGCTCGGGGTCGATGTCGACCCCGAGCTTGTCGGTGAGACGGGCAGAACCCGGCGTGACGGTGGTCACGGCGTCAGCCGCGATCAGACGTCGGCGACCTTGCGGCCCTTGTATTCCAGGAACAGCTCGGTGCCCTGCGAGTCGGTGACGACCTTCGCCTGGTGCGGCCGGCTGTAGACGACCTTGCCGTTCTCGATCGTCTTGACCAGCGTGGGGGCCTCGGCCTTCCACTGCGCGCGACGCGAACGGGTGTTGGAGCGGGAGACCTTCCGCTTCGGGGGGTTACCTGCCATGACTAGCTCTCTTCTGTGTTCTCGGCACCGGCACGCGGGGCGTCGGTGTCGGGGTCTGTGGTGAAGTCCTGGAGCGCGGCCCAGCGTGGATCGAGGGATTCGCGCTGCTCTGCGTCGGTGTTTTCGGCCATCCGCTCGCCCGTGGCCGGATCGAGGCCGGGGCAATCCGGCTGACACACCGGCTGAAACGGAAGCGACAGGACGATCGCATCCCTGACCGGAGTTTCAAGATCCACGTGGTCGTCTTGAACCTCGAAGTCAGATGTTTCCTCCCCAGGGTACGCGAAAAGATCCTGAAACTCGACTTCGACAGGCTCGACGATGTCGGTGAGGCACCGTCCGCACACGCCGCGGTACTCCGTGTCGATCGTCGCCGAGACGAGGATGCCCTCGTGCACCGATTCCAGTCGGACGTCGATCGTGAGGGGTTCGCCCGCTTCGACCGCGACGAGCCCCTCGCCCCACTTCTCGGGAGCGGTGAGATCGAGCACGTGCTCGCGCATCTCGCCGGCTCGGCGGACGATGTCTCGTACCGGGATGGCGAATGCGCCGGGTCTGTGCCTACTCACGGTCGTCGATCCTACCCGCGATGCGCGGCTCAGAGGCCGCGCGCGCCGGTGTCGAGGAACCGCGCGACGGGACCGGGCACATACGGCGAGACGTCGCCGCCGAGCGCGGCGACCTGGCGCACGAGCGAGCTCGAGACGAGGGCGTGCGATGGATCGGGCAGCAGGAACACCGTCTCGACATGGGCGAGATGCCGGTTCACGATCGCCATGGGCGTCTCATAGGCGACATCGACCTGCGAGCGGATGCCCTTGACGAGCACGCCAGCATCGACATCGGTCGCGTAGTCGACGAGAAGACCCATGCTCCACGACGCGACGACGACCTCGGAGGCGATGCCCGCTTCGCTGATCGACTGTTCGAGCAGGGCGAGGCGCTGTGCGATGGGCAGCATCGCCTCTTTGTCGGGGTTGTGCACGACGAGCACGTGCAGCTGGTCATACAGGGATGCAGCCCGGCGGATGACGTCGAGATGCCCGAGAGTCGGGGGGTCGAACGAGCCGGGGACGACGGCGATCCTGGGATTCACCCCTCCAGCGTATCGTCGTGGGCGACCGGCTCGGCTCATGTGCGCGCGAGGGCCGCGCGCTCTTCGCGCCCCACCCGCCGTTCGATGGCCGCCTCGAGGCCTGGATGCCGCAGCAGTGCCGGATCTTCTGCGAAGACCCGTTCGGCGGCGATGCGGGCCTCGGCGATCAGGTCTGCGTCTTTCACGACGCGCAGCAGCCGCAGCGACGAACGGGCTCCGGACTGCGCGTCGCCGAGCACGTCGCCCTCCCCGCGCAGCTCGAGGTCGACCTCGGCGAGTTCGAAGCCGTCGAGTGTCGCCGCGACGGCTTCGACGCGGCGACGTGCGGGGCTGCCCGCTGCCGCCTCGGTGACGAGCAGGCAGAGCCCGGGAACACCGCCGCGCCCGACCCGGCCGCGCAGCTGGTGCAGCTGCGAGACCCCGAACCGGTCGGCCTCGAGGATCGCCATCGTCGAGGCGTTCGGCACGTCGACACCGACCTCGACGACGGTCGTTGCGACGAGCACGTCGACCTCTCCGCGCGCGAACGCCTGCATGACGGCATCCTTCGTCTCGGACGGCATCTTGCCGTGCAGGATCTCGACGCGGATGTCCGTGAAGGCCGGATGCCGCGACAGCAGGTCGCCGACCTGCACCACCCCCCAGCGCGTGCGCGGCGAATCACCCTCGACCGGCTCGACGACCACGTCTGCCTTCTCTTCCTTCGTGAGCGCTTCGGCGTCGATCGCCGCGCAGACGACGAACGCCTGGCGACCGAGCGCGACCTCTTCGGCGATGCGGTCCCACACGCGACCGAACCACGCAGGGCGATCGGCGAGCGGCGCCACGAACGATTCGATGCCCGCACGGCCGGCGGGCATCGTGCGGATCGTCGAGACGTCGAGATCGCCGAACACGGTCATCGCGACCGTGCGCGGGATCGGCGTCGCCGTCAGCACGAGCGCGTGCGGCGACGATCCCTTCGCGCGGAGCGCCTCGCGCTGCTCGACACCGAAGCGATGCTGCTCGTCGACGACGACGAGACCGAGGTCGGCGAATGTCGTCGACTCGCTCAGGAGCGCGTGCGTGCCCACGACGATGCGGGCCTGTCCCGACGCCGTGCGCAGCGCCGCCTTGCGCCGCTCGGCGGCCGGCAGCTGGCCCGTCAGGAGCGTCGGCATGAGCTCGGGGGCGAGCTCGGGACCCAGCATCCGTGCGATCGAGCGCACATGCTGCGCCGCGAGAACCTCGGTCGGTGCGATGAGCGCCGACTGCCCGCCGCTCTCGGCGACCTGCAGCATCGCCCGCAGCGCCACGAGCGTCTTGCCCGACCCGACCTCGCCCTGCACGAGCCGGTTCATGGGCCAGTCGCCGCGCAGGTCGCCCTCGATCTGGTCGCCGACCGTGATCTGGTCGGGGGTGCGCGCGAACGGCAGCGCAGCGTCGAAACGCTCGAGCAGCCCACCGGCCTCACGCCGCGTCGCCGACAGGGCGCGTACGAAGTTGCGCTGCTGCAGCAGGGCCGCCTGGAGCACGAAGGCCTCGTGCATGCGCAGCGTCTGCCGCGCTGCCGCATACTGCGTCTCGTCGGCGGGGCGATGGATCCACTCGATCGCCTCACGCGCCGTGACCAGGCCGTGGCGGATGCGCAGCTCGTCGGGCAGAGGGTCGGGCACGTCGCCGAGGCCGTCGAGCACGAGCTCGACGATCTTGGTGAACTGCCAGCTCGCGAGCGTGCTCGTCGCGGGGTAGATGGGGATGGGGATCGTCGCGTAGGCCTGCGCGTTCTGGCGGGCGGCCTCTTCGTCGTCGAAGAGCTCGTAGTCGGGGTGCGTCAGCTGCGTCACGCGGCGGTACTCCCCCACCTTTCCGGCGAAGATCCCGCGGCGGCCGGGCTTCAGGTCTTTCGCGCGCCACGCCTGATTGAAGAACGTCAGGCTCAGCTGCCCCTGACCGTCGCTGATCAGCACCTCGAGCAGCGTGCCCTTGCGGTTCTGCATGCGGCGCTCGTTGACCCGCACGACCTCGGCGACGATCGTGACGGGTTCGCCCAGCGGCAGCGAGGCGATCGGCGTGAGCTCGCCACGACGCGCGTACCGGCGGGGGTAGTGCGACAGCAGGTCGCCCACCGTTCGCATCTCGAACGCCTTCGCGAGCGCTGTCGCCGTCTTGCCGCCCACGACGCCGTCGAGGCGGGACTCGAGCGTCAGGGCGGGCATGCACCGAGTCTATGCAGGGCGTCGGACGTCGCCTCGTAGGCTGTGCGTGTGACCAGGATCATCGCGGGCCGTGCCGGATCGTTCGCCCTGACCGTGCCGGATGCCGGCACCAGGCCGACGAGCGATCGGGTGCGCGAATCCCTCTTCAGCGCCCTCGAGTCGGCAGGTGAGGTGGAGGGCGCCCGCGTGCTCGACCTCTATGCGGGGTCGGGCGCCCTCGGCCTCGAAGCGCTCAGCCGAGAGGCGGCCTCGGTCGACCTCGTCGAGAAGAACCCGCGTGCGGCGACCGTTGTGCAGAAGAACGCGGACCGCGTCGCCGCTGTGGACGGCGTGCAGGGCACCGTGCGCGTGCACCGCACCGCCGCCGCCGGCTACCTGCGCTCCGCGCGCGGGCCGTTCGACCTCGTCTTGATCGATCCGCCCTATGACCTGCCCGTCGACGAGCTCTCGCTCGTGCTCGACCTGCTCGTGCCGCTGCTCGCCCCCGGCGCCACCGTCATCGTCGAACGCGCGACCCGCTCGGGCCCGCCGGACCTGCCGACCGGGCTGGAGGCCGTGCGGGACAAGCGCTACGGCGACACGACGCTGTGGTGGTCGGGCACGTCAGCCGACGTGTGAGTCCCAGTCCCGGTACGGGTCCCAGCCCCCGCGGCCGGCATACGGCCGTCCGCCGACGAGCACGGGTGAGTCGCCTGCCGCAGTGACGCGGCCGATCGCCCGGAACCCCTCGGGAAGAGCGATGTCGCCGGGGAACGTCGCGAGCAGCGCATGGTCTTCGCCGCCGCTCAGCTGCGCCTGATCGAGGGCGCCGTCCAGGTCGATCGTGATGCCGGAGGCCTCCGCGATGCGCGTCGCATCGAGCACGAGGCCGTCCGACACGTCCATCAGCGCCGTCGCACCGGCATCCGCGGCCACGGCGCCGAGGGGCACGGGCGGTGACGGACGCAGCTGCGCCGCGAGGTCGCGCGATTCGTCGGGCGTCAGCGTCGTCGCGTCGACGGGGGCCGGCCGACCCGCGGCATCCCGGAATCGGGAGAACAGCAGGTGCAGACCGCGGCCCGCGAGTCCCAGATCGCCCGCGACGGCGACCGTGTCGCCGGCACGCGCCCCCGACCGCAGCACGGGGGCACGGCCGTCGAGCGAGCCGAGGGCCGTGACGGCGACCGTCAGCGTGTCCGACACGGTCAGATCGCCGCCCTCGACGGCACAGCCGGGCGCGAGCGCGTCGCAGGCGGCTCGCAGCCCCTCGGCGAGCCCGTCGACGAACGACGAGCGTGTGTCATCGGGCATCGCGAGGGCGACCAGCAGCGCCGTCGGGCGCGCGCCCATCGCCGCGATGTCCGAGAGGTTGACGGCGGCGGACTTCCACCCGAGGTCGAATGCACTCGACCAGGCGAGGCGGAAGTCGGGTCCGTGCACGAGGGTGTCGACGCTCGCGACGACCCGCCCGTCGGGCATCGCCAGCACGGCGGCATCGTCGCCGGGCCCGACGAGCGCGTCCGAGGCGCCCAGGCGATCCAGGATGCGGCGCAGGATGGCCCCCTCGCTCAGGTCACCGATGCGGGGGTCGTTCGCTGCTGTCGTCACCCTCCCACGCTAACGCCGACCGGCGCCGGGGCGTCTCAGGGCCGGTTAGCCTGGAGGGGTGCGTGCATCCCGCGTCCTGTCCTCCCTCGTCGCCGCGACGGCTCTCGCCGCTGTCCTTGCGGGGTGCTCGACGACCGTCGCCCTGCAGCCCGCGCCCGATGCCAACGATCCGCTCTGCGCCGAGATCACGGTGCGCCTGCCGGGCTCCGTCGACGGCGAGCAGCGGCGCTGGACCGACGCGCAGGCGACCGGAGCGTGGGGCTCGGACGACACGTCGATCATCCTCGCGTGCGGTGTCACCCCGCCCGGTCCGACCGAAGCCCGCTGCATCACGCTGGGCGGCATCGACTGGGTGGTCGACGAGTCGCAGGCGCCGCGCTATCTCGTGACGACCTACGGCCGCACCCCCGCGATCGAAGTCTTCGTCGACAACGAGGTCGTCTCTTCCAACGCCGTGCTCGATCGACTCGGCCCCATCATCTCGGCGGCGATCCCGGCCGAGCGCGCGTGCATCAACACCAGTGACGCGCTCGAGGGCGCCGAGGACTAAGCGACCGGAGCGAGCGCCGCGTCGATGAGCTCTCCGACGAGCTCGGGGTAGGTCATGCCCGACGCGATCCAGCAGCGCGGGAACATCGAGATCGGCGTGAAGCCGGGCATCGTGTTGACCTCGTTGACGAAGAACTCGGTGCCGGTGAAGAAGAAGTCGACGCGGGAGAGCCCTTCGCCGCCGAGGGCTTCGAACGCCTGCGCGGCGATGCGCTGCATCTCGGCCTGCTCGCCCGGGTGCATGTCGGCGGGACACACGAGCTCCACGCCCGGCGCGCCCAGGTACTTCGCCTCGAAGTCGTAGAAGTCCCGGCCCGTCACGACGATCTCGCCCGGCACGCTGACCCGCGGCTCGGCGCCGTCGCGCCCCGGCAGCACGCCGCACTCGATCTCGCGACCGGACACGGCCTGCTCGACGAGCACGGTGCGGTCTTCGGCGAACGCGACCTCGAGCGCAGCGTCGAGCTCATCCCAGTCGGAGACCTTCGACACGCCCACGCTCGAACCCGCCCGGGCGGGCTTGACGAACACCGGCAGACCGAGCGAGCGGATGCGGCGTTCCCACAGGTCGCGCGCACGGGCGAGGTCGGCGCGGGTCACCGAGACCCAGGGCACGACCGGCACGCCGGCGGCCTTCAGGGCGGACTTCGTCGCGTGCTTGTCCATGCCGATCGCCGACATCAGCACACCGGCGCCGACGTAGGGCAACCCGAGCAGGTCGAGCATGCCCTGCACCGTGCCGTCCTCGCCGAACCGGCCGTGCAGGATCGGGAAGACGACGTCGACCTCTCCGAGCGACCGCGTGCCGCCCGCTTCGGTGACCCTCAGCTCGCGGGTGAGCGTCGAGTCGGGCCACAGGATGCGCGTGCCGTTGTCGACGACCTCGGGCAGGTGCTCGGCATCGAGGGCGAACTTGTCGGGATCGTCGTCTTCGAGGACGAACGCGCCGTCACGAGTGATGCCGATCGGGATGACGCGGAAGCGATCACGATCGATCGCCCGCAGAACGCCCCCCGCCGTCGCGGAACTGATCGAATGCTCGCTGGAGCGTCCGCCAAAGAGCACCGCCACCGCCGGCCTGTCCATTCTGCGTCCTCTCCCCTTGGGGTGTGTCGTCGTCGGTCGTCAGGTGCGGCGCGATGTCGCGCGGGTTCATGGTGCCGTCGAGCACGCGCTTGACCTGCTCGACGATGGGCATCTCGACACCCACCTCACGGGCCAGCTGCAGGATCGGAGCGACCGACGCGAGCCCTTCGGCCGTCTGGTTCATCTGCTTGACGACATCGTCGAAGCGGTAGCCCTGCCCGAGCAGACGCCCCGCCGTGTTGTTGCGGCTGAGGGGTGACTGGCACGTCGCGATGAGGTCGCCGAGGCCCGCGAGACCCTGGAGGGTGTCGGCCTGCGCACCGTAGGCGACGGCGAAGTCCGTCATCTCTACGAGTCCCCGCGTGATGATGGCCGCCTTCGTGTTCTCGCCGTACCCGACGCCGTCGACGATGCCGATCGCGACGGCGATCAGGTTCTTGAGCACTCCCCCGAACTCGGTGCCGATGACGTCGGTGTTCACGAACGTGCGGAAGTAGGGGTTGCGTGCGCAGCGCGCGACGGCTTCGGCGGTCTCCTGGCTCGTCGACGAGATGACCGCCGCCGTCGGCTGCTCGCGCGCGATCTCGAGCGCGAGGTTGGGGCCGGAGGCGACCGCGATTCGGTCGGCGTCGATGTGCAGCTCCTGCTCGATGACCTGGCTCATGCGCAGGCCCGAACGTCGTTCGACGCCCTTCATGAGCGAGACGATGGGCGCGTCGGACTTCGCCACGAGCGGTCGAACGGCCTTGAGGTTCTGTCGCAGCGCCTGGCTGGGGATGGAGAGGTAGACCTGATCGGCGCCGTCGAGCGCGTCGGACAGATGGTGGGTCGCCGACATCGAGCGGGGCAGGTTGACGCCGGGGAGGTACTCGCTGTTGCGCTTGCCCTCCTGGATCTCGTTGGCCAGCTCGGGGCGGCGCGCCCACATCGTCACGTGCGCTCCCCCGTCGGCGAGGATCTTGCCGAAGGTCGTTCCCCAGCTGCCGGCGCCGATGACGGCGACGCGGGGACGTCCTGCACCGTGTCTACGACTCAAGTCGGCCCGTCTCCTTCTGACCGTGATCGGCCGGGTTCCATCGCGTCGCGGGAGCGGGCTCGCCGCGCAGCTCGCCCAGGAGCCCGGCGATCTCACCCATCAGCAGGTCCGTGGCCTGCACGAGAGCGGACTGCTGGTGCTCGCGTCCGCGGAACGCGGTCAGGTCGACGGGGTCGCCGATGATGACCTGCACCCGGCGACGCGGCGGCCACAGTCGCAACTTGCCGTAGCGCGGCATGATCTGCTGCACCCCCCACTGGGCCATGGGAATCAGCGGGATGCCGCCCTCGAGGGCGAGCCGCACCGCACCGGTCTTGCCCCGCATGGGCCACATGTCGGGCTCGCGCGTGAGGGAGCCCTCGGGGTACACGACGACACCGCGCCCGTGCTCGACGAGCTGTTCGGACGCGGCGAGGGTCTGGCGTGCCGTCGAGGCGGACGCCTGCCGGGCGACGGGGATCATTCCCGTGCCGCGCAGCGCCGCGCCGAGCACGGGAACGCGGAACAGGCTCTCCTTCGCCATGAACCGCGGCGCGCGACCGATCTTCCACACGGCGACCGCGACGGCGACGGGGTCGAACTCCGAGTAGTGGTTGGGTGCGAGCACGTACGCTCCCTCGCGGGGAAGCTTCTCGGGATTGCGGATCTCGACCTTCATCAGCACGCCCGCGAGCGGCACGACGATGCTCGCGAGTGCCCAGAACAGGCTGGGACGTCTCTTCTCGGCAGACGCGCGGAGTCGTTGAGGCGCCACCGGCTTATCCCACGACATCGAAGTCGGCGCCGAGCGCGTCGAGCTTCGCGAAGAACTTCTCGTACCCCCGGCGGATGATGCCGACGTTGCGCACGGTCGACTCGCCTTCGGCGGCAAGTGCGGCGATGACATAGCTGTACCCGCCGCGCAGGTCGGGCACCTCGACATCGGCACCGCGCAGAGCCGAGGGCCCCTCGATGACGGCGGCCTGTTCCAGCGCCCGCCGCGGCACGCGGCGCTCGGGGCTGTCGATGCCGTGCGGGTGCACGACGATGTCGGCGCCCATCTGGTTGAGTGCGTGCGTGAAGCCGAGCCGGTTCTCGTACACCGTCTCGTGCACGGTCGAGGTGCCGTGCGCCTGGGTCAGGGCGACGATGAGGGGCTGCTGCCAGTCGGTCATGAACCCGGGATGCACGTCGGTTTCGACCATGACGGGCTTGAGGTCGCCGCCGCGGCGGAACCGGATACCGTCCTCGCGGATGTCGAACCAGCCGCCGGCCTTGCGGAAGACGTTGAGGAACGTCAGCATCTCCTGCTGCTTGGCCCCGCCGACGAAGATGTCCCCGTCGGTCGCGAGGGCGGCACACGCCCAGGATGCCGCCTCGTTGCGGTCGAAGATCGCCCGGTGGTCGTAGCCGTCGAGGCGATCCACACCCTCGATGAAGATGACGCGGTTGGGCTCGTACGAGATGATCGCGCCCATCTTCTGCAGCACGGCGATCAGGTCCATGATCTCGGGCTCGATCGCTGCGTTGCGCAGCTCGGTCGTGCCCTTCGCGCGCACGGCCGTCAGCAGCACCTGCTCGGTTGCGCCGACGCTCGGGTAGGGCAGCACGATGTTCGCGCCGTGCAAGCCGTCGGGGGCGGTGATGCGGATGCCCTCGTAGCTCTTGTCCACGACGGCGCCGAACGCGCGCAGGGCGTCCATGTGGAAGTTGATGGGGCGGTCGCCGATGCGGCATCCGCCCAGATCGGGGATGAGCGCTTCACCCAACAGGTGCAGCAGCGGTCCGCAGAACAGGATCGGGATGCGGGAGGCCCCGGCGTGCGCGTCGATCTCTTCGAAGTGCGCGGCGACGGCGCCCGAGGGATCGAGGTGGATCGTGCCCTCTTCGTCGCCGTCTTCGACGCGCACACCGTGCACCTCGAGGAGCGAGCGGACGACCTGGACGTCGCTGATGTCGGGAACGCCGCGCAGCGTGCTCGTCGTCTCACCGAGGAGTGCTGCGACCATCGCCTTCGTGACGAGGTTCTTCGCGCCCTTCACTTCGACCCGTCCCGAGAGTGGTCGCCCGCCGCGGATCGCGAGGATCTCTCCGGATGCTTCCTTGTTGCCCGCCGGGGCGGAGTCGTTGAGAAGGATCTTCATCCAGTGGACCTCACTTGTGTGTGACGAGGAACGGCAATGTCGTGCGGGTCTGCGCCCTTGTGGGGCGCGTCGCCTGGCTTACGGGACAGGGAGCGTCCGCGGTCGCCATGCCTCGCGGCGAGCCTCGAACTGCGCGATCTTGTCTTCGTTGCGCAGCGTGAGCCCGATGTCGTCGAGCCCTTCGAGAAGCCGCCACCTAGTGTAATCATCGATGTCGAAAGCGACGGTCGAATCACCCACCGTCGCCGTGCGGGCGACGAGATCGACCGTCATCTCGATGCCGGGCTGTGCGTCGAGCGCCGCCCAGATCGTCTCGAGGTCGTCTTCCGAGACGACACCGGTGACGAGTCCCTGCTTGCCGGCGTTGCCGCGGAAGATGTCGGCGAAGCGCGTCGAGAGGACGACGGCGAACCCGAAGTCGCGCAGCGCCCAGACGGCGTGTTCGCGACTGGAGCCGGTGCCGAAGTCCTGACCCGCGACGAGGATCGACGCACCCTGGTAGACGGGCTGGTTCAGGATGAACTCGGGATCCTGCCGCCAGCTCGCGAACAGGGCGTCCTCGAAGCCGGTCTTGGTGACGCGCTTGAGGTACACGGCGGGGATGATCTGGTCGGTGTCGACCGCGGAGCGCTTGAAGGGCACCGCGATGCCGGTGTGGGTGCTGAACTTCTCCACGTCAGAGCTCCGTTCCGATGAGGGCGGGCACGTCGAGGTCGGCAGGGCTTGACAGCGTGCCGCGCACGGCGGTCGCCGCCGCGACGAGCGGCGAGACGAGGTGCGTCCGGCCTCCCTTGCCCTGACGGCCTTCGAAGTTGCGGTTGCTCGTCGATGCGCAGCGTTCGCCGGGCGCGAGCTGATCCGGGTTCATCCCGAGGCACATCGAGCAGCCGGCGAACCGCCACTCGGCCCCGAACTCGGTGAAGATCCTGTCCAGGCCCTCGGCTTCGGCTTCCAGGCGCACGCGCGCCGAGCCTGGCACGACCATGACCCGCACGCCGTCGGCCTTCTTGCGACCCTGCACGATCGACGCGAACTGCCGCAGGTCTTCGATGCGGCTGTTCGTGCACGACCCCATGAACACGGCGTCGACGGGGACCTCTTTGAGGGGCGTGCCCGCCACGAGGTCCATGTACTCCAGGGCACGTTCGGCGGCGGCACGCTCGTTGGCGTCGGCGAAGTCCTCGGGCGAGGGGATCACGTCGCTCAACGACACCCCCTGACCGGGGTTCGTTCCCCAGGTCACGAAGGGCTCGAGCTCGTTCGCGTCGAGGAAGACCTCGGCGTCGTACACGGCGCCCTCGTCCGAGGGCAGAGTGCGCCAGTACGCGACCGCATCCTCCCAGTCCTGACCCTGGGGCGCGTGGGGCTTGTCCTTCACATAGGCGAAGGTCGTCTCGTCGGGCGCCACCATGCCGGCACGCGCGCCGGCTTCGATCGACATGTTGCACATCGTCATGCGCCCCTCCATCGAGAGGGCGCGGACGGCGCTGCCGCGGAACTCCAGGACGTATCCCTGACCGCCGTTGGTGCCGATCTTGGCGATGATGGCGAGGATGATGTCCTTCGCGGTGACACCGGGCTTGAGCTCGCCCTCGACCGTGATCGCCATCGTCTTGAAGGGCTTGAGCGGCAGGGTCTGGGTGGCGAGCACGTGCTCGACCTCGCTCGTGCCGATACCGAAGGCCATCGCGCCGAACGCACCGTGGGTCGAGGTGTGCGAATCACCGCAGACCACCGTGACGCCGGGCATCGTCAATCCGAGCTGCGGACCGACGACGTGCACGATCCCCTGCTCGGCGTCGCCGAGGGAGTGCAGGCGCATGCCGAACTCCTCGGCATTGCGGCGCAGCGTCTCGATCTGGGTGCGGCTGGTCAGGTCGACGATCGGCTTGTCGATGTCGAGCGTCGGGGTGTTGTGGTCCTCGGTCGCGATCGTCAGGTCGAGGCGGCGGACGGGCCGGCCCTCGGCGCGCAGGCCGTCGAAGGCCTGCGGGCTCGTGACTTCGTGCACGAGGTGCAGGTCGATGTAGATGAGGTCCGGCTCGCCGTTCTCGCCCTTGACGACGAGGTGATCGTCCCAGACCTTCTCGGCGAGAGTGCGCGGGCGTTCGGACATGCCCGGAACAGTGGTGCTCATGCTGGTCGTGCTCCTTGAGATGGGGATCAAGCCCGTGACGAACTCCGCGACGAGGGAGGCCTGGAGACTAGGACTCGTCGCGGCCGCTAAGGAGAAGTCGGGCGATCCGCATCGGTGAAGCTTACCACCGGGGGCGTCAGCGGTCGTCGCCGCGGCTCTCGGGCTCGGGCTGTTCGACCGTGGGAGGTGTGCCCTTCTCCTCGGCGACGGCCGCGGCCGCGGCATCCGGAGTCTCCGCGTGACGATCGCGCGCAGACGCCACGAGGCTCGCGATCGTCGCGACCGCCATGGCCGCGATGATGACACCCAGCGACACCCATGTCGAGATCTCGGGAGCCCACTCGATGTGCTCGCCGCCGTTGATGAAGGGCAGCTCGTTGACGTGCATGGCGTGCAGGATGAGCTTGACGCCGATGAAGGCGAGGATGAACGCGATGCCGTAGTGCAGGTACCGCAGACGATCGAGCAGGTCGCCGAGCAGGAAGTAGAGCTGTCGCAGCCCCATCAGGGCGAAGATGTTCGCCGTGAACACGATGAAGGCGCTCTGGGTGATGCCGAAGATCGCGGGGATCGAGTCGACGGCGAACAGCAGGTCCGTCACGCCGATCGCCGCGAAGACGATGATCATGGGCGTCCACATCTTCTTACCGTCGACGACGGTGCGCACCTTGTCGCCGTCGTATTCGTCGGAGATGTCGATCGTGCGGCGCAGAATGCGCACGATGAAGTTCTCGCGCTTGGCCTCGTCGTCGTGGTCGCCGCCGGGGAAGGCCTGCCGCCATGCCGTCCAGATCAGGAACGCGCCGAAGACGTAGAAGATCGGGCTGAAGTTCTCGATGACGGCGGCGCCGACGAGGATGAACAGCCCGCGCAGGATGAGCGCGATGATGATGCCCACCATGAGCACCTTCTGCTGGTAGCGGCGAGGCACCGAGAACTGCGTCATGATCAAGACGAAGACGAAGAGGTTGTCGATCGAGAGGCTGTATTCGGTCAGCCATCCCGCGATGAACTGCCCCGCGTACTCGCCACCGGCGAAGATCCACATCAACAGCGCGAAGATGAGCGCGAGGGTGACGTAGAAGACGACCCACAGGCTCGACTCCTTCGTCGAGGGGATGTGCGGGCGTTTGATGATCAGCAGCAGATCGCCGATGAGGATGAGCGTCAGAACGACGAGCGAGCCGATTTCGAACCAGAGCGGAAGGACGAGGTCCATGCGGGCCTTTCGAGGGAGGGTGCGGCGAAGAACCGAAAGTCTCTCCCCGCGAGCTGATGCTCGCGACGCACACCCGGGGCCACTCTCATCGGGGCCCGTGATGACGGGGGCGCGTTGGCGGGATACTCCCTCTCGCGGGAACAACCCTACCGCCACGCACGGCAACCTGAGACGAACCGCGCGCGGGCGACACTGACATGCTGAGAGATGACGGATGCTTCACGCGCTCGACGGCGCGCGGACCGAAGGACGGGCATGACGATCGACCCCGCACGCAGTGATGCGACGCTCGTGGCGCAGGCCGCGGGCGGGAGCGAGCGTGCCTTCCGCACGCTGTACCGGACGTACGTTCGCCCCGTGTACTGGCTCGCGCACGGGCTGCTGGGCAACGCGGCCGACGCGGAGGACGTGACGCAGGAGACCTTCCTCGTCGCGTGGCGGAAGCTGCCCGGCATGGAGCTCGCGAGCGATTCGCTGCTGCCCTGGCTCGCGACGATCTGCCGGTTCCAGTCGGCCAACCGGATGCGGATGCAGCGCCGGGATCGCGAACGCACGTCGACCGCGGTCGAGGACACATTGCCGTCCACCGTCGACGTCGAGCAGCAGGTGATCGACACCGAGCTCGCGGAGCGGATCCTGCGCGAAGTGGAAGGCCTCAGTCCGCTCGATCAGGACATCTTCCGGCTTTGCGCCGCCGAAGGCTACGCGTACCAGGCGGCGGCCGATGAGCTCGGTGTCGCACACGGCGTCGTCCGCAATCGTCTCTCCCGCATCCGGACGCGCCTCCGGACCGTCGTCAAGGAGAGCACATGAACACGTCACCCATCGACGCCGCCCTGCCGGAGCTCAGCGAGGCACGCATCGACGACATCGAGAACGCCGTCTTCGCCGATATCGCTCGCGAGCGCACCGCCGAGCAGGCGCGCCGCGTGCGTCGTGGGCGCTGGGGCATCGCCGGTGGAGCGGCCGCCGCCGTCGTCGCGATCGCGGCGCTGATCTCACCCGCCGTCGGGGGCATGATCACCGCCACCGGTCAGTCGGGCGCCGACTCCGCCGTGCCGCTTGTCGCACCGGCATCCGATGGCGGAGCGTGGGCCGAGAGCGAGTCGAGCGTCTCGCGCGAAGAGCTTGCCGGCGTCGAACTGACGCCCGAGATGGATGCGGGAGGTCACCTCGACGATGCCCGCGATGTCATCACGACGGCATCTGCGTCGATCGTGGTCTCCGACGTCGCCGAGGCAGCGCGCTCCGTCTCCGACGCCGCCGTCGACCGCGGCGGCTACGTCGAGTCGATGAATGTCGGCACGACGGGCCGGACGATGACGGTAGACCCCGCGACGGGCTTCGTTCACGAGCCCTATCCCCCCGTCCCGGTCGACGGCGCCTGGGTCACCGTGCGGGTACCCGCCGGCGAGCTGACAGCGCTCGTCGACGAGCTGGCGGAATTCGGCGACGTGACGGCGTCGTCCGTGCAGCGTCAGGACGTCACGGAACAGTCCGTCGACCTGTCCGCACGCATCGATGCGGCTCGGGCCTCCGTCACCCGGCTCACCGAACTGATGGCGCTGGCGGGCGACCTGTCCGACCTCATCGCCGCCGAGTCGGCTCTCGCCGAGCGCCAGTCCGAGCTGGAATCCCTCGAGCAGCAGCTCGAGCTGCTCACGGACCAGGTGTCGCTGTCGTCGCTCACGGTCTCGCTGTCGCCGGTTACCCCCGTCGTCGAGGCCGACCCTGCGGGATTCGGCGACGGCCTCGCCGCCGGCTGGAACGGACTCGTCGCGACGCTCAACGGCATCGTCATCGCGCTGGGGTTCCTTCTCCCCTGGCTCGCCGTGGTCGGCGTCGCGGGCGCTGTCGTGTGGGCGGTCGTGCGGTCCGTGCGACGGCGCAGAGCCGCGCGGGCCGGCTGACCGCCGCCGCACGTGCCGCCGAGTTCGGAGATCGCCGCTGAGTTCGGAGATCCGCGCCGAGTTCGGAGATCCGCGCCGAGTTCGGAGCCTCGACCTGGACAGGTCCGAGCTTCGCGTGAAACTCCGAGCTTCGCGTGTAACTCCGAGCTTCGCGTGACACTCCGAGCCGCGCCGGCCGCCCCGCCTGCGGTTCTCACCCGGTCCGGGCGTTAACAGAGAAGGCCCGTCCTTACGGACGAGCCTTTTCTTGTTGGTGACCCCAGCGGGATTCGAACCCGCGTTACCGCCGTGAGAGGGCGGCGTACTAGGCCGCTATACGATGGGGCCGTTCGCGACAACCGTTCAATTGTGCCATGCCGCGGGCGCTGTTCCAAATCGGGGCGGGAGTGGCCTCGGGCCTTGCCGCGCGAGGCCCCGGCCGCTTGACTCGAGGCATGCGAGTGACCAAATTCGAGCACGCCGCGCTGCGGATCGACAAGGCCGACGGCACCCTCCTCATCGACCCGGGATCGTTCACGCTCCCCCTCGATGACCTGTCGAAAGTCGTGGCCGTCGTGCTGACGCACGAGCACCCCGACCACTGGACGAGCGAACACCTCGACCGGGCGCGCGCCGTCCACCCTGACGTGCCGATCTACGGCCCCGAGGGCGTCGCCAAGGCCGCGCCCGCATACGGGATCATCGTGGTCGAGCCCGGCGACACGGTCTCGGTGGCCCCTTTCGAGCTGCGGTTCTTCGGCGGCACGCACGCCGTCATCCACGACTCGATCCCGGTCATCGACAACGTGGGCGTGCTCGTCGACGACGCGTTCTACTACCCCGGCGACTCGTACTCCGTGCCGAAGGGCGTCGACGTCGAACTGCTGGCCGCTCCGCTCGGCGCTCCGTGGCTCAAGATCGGCGAAGCGATGGACTTCGTGGTCGCCGTCGCGCCGCGGCGCGCGTTCGGAACGCACGATATGACGCTGTCGGTCGCCGGCCGCGACATGCACCGCGCGCGTCTCGCGTGGGCGACCGAGCAGAACGGGGGAACCTTCCTCACGCTCGATCCGGGCGAGTCTACGGAGATCTGAGGCACTCGCCCAACGACAACGACGGATGCCGCGGCGGCTTCGACCCGCGGCATCCGTCGTTCGCTGTCGTAGAGACTACTCCGCGTCGAGATCGGTTTCGAGGAGGGCGACGAGTTCGTCCAGCGCCTGCTCGGCACCGTCACCCTCGGCCTTCAGCGTCACGACCGTCCCCTGCGATGCGCCCAGGCCCATGAGCGAGAGGATGCTGCCGGCGTTGAGATCCTTGCCGCCTTCGACGGCGATCGTGACGGGGATCTTCTTCTCCTGGACCGCCTGCACGAAGAGCTTCGCGGGACGCGCATGCAACCCGGAGCTGCTCGCGATGGTCGCCTGACGTTCTGCCATGGTCTCCCTCTCGTCGGAACTCATGCGGCCACAGCCGCGGCAGCCGAGGTCTCGGCCTGTTCGAGGCTCGTGCGGCCGACCCACTTCTTGAGCGCGACCACGACGAGCGCACTCACGACGGTACCGGCAACCAGCGCGACCAGGAATCCCCAGATGGGGCTGATCGCGAAGAGCACCCACACCCCGCCGTGCGGAGCCAGGGACTGCACGCCGAACGCCATCGTGAGGGCGCCCGTGACGGCGCCGCCCACCATCGAGGCGGGGATGACGCGCAGCGGGTCGGCGGCGGCGAACGGGATCGCGCCCTCGCTGATGAACGACGCGCCCAGCAGCCAGGCGGCGACGCCGTTCTCGCGCTCGACCGGGGTGAAGGACGACCGCGCGAGGACCGTCGAGGCGAGCGCCATCGCCAGCGGCGGCACCATTCCCGCTGTCATGACCGCGGCCATGATGAGGTACGGCGTGGGGTTGTCGGGCGAGCCCGCTCCCAGCCCCGCGACGGCGAAGGCGTAGGCCACCTTGTTGACCGGGCCGCCGAGATCGAAGCACATCATGAGCCCCAGGATGACCCCGACGATGATGATGCCCGCACCGCCGGCGAGGTTGGTGAGCCCGTCGTTCATGAGCTCCATGAGCGCCGCGATCGGGCGCCCCAGCAACAGGATCATCAGACCGGATGCCACGATCGAAGCCAGCAGCGGAATGATGACCACCGGCATGAGACCGCGCAGCCAGCGGGGCGCATCGAGGCGTCCCAGCCACCATGCGACGACACCGGCGAGGAGTCCGCCGATGATGCCGCCGATGAAGCCGGCGCTCATGAGCACCGCGACGGCGCCCGCGACGAAGCCGGGCGCGATGCCGGGGCGGTCGGCGATCGCGAAGGCGATGTAGCCGGCGAGAGCCGACACGAGGAAGCCCATCGAGACGTTGCCGATCATGAACGCGACCGAGCCGAGGTACTGCCCGAGCGGGCCGAACGGTGAGGTGATGTCGCCGGTCGGGAGGTTCCACAGCGCGTTCTCGGTGATGACCGTCGCGGCGTTCGCCGTCACCTCGAATCCGCCGATCGCGAAGCCGAGCGCGATCAGCAGGCCGCCGCCCGCGACGAACGGGATCATGTAGCTGACGCCCGTGAGCAGGATGCGCTGGATCTTCGCGCCCCACGACAGGTTCGCCGTCGAGGTGCTCGAGGTCGCGGTGCTGCCAGCCGCGACGCGCGCCGCCGACGGGTCCTTCGCTGCTGCGACGGCCTCCGTGATCATCGCCGCGGGCTGCTCGATCCCCCGTTTCACTCCGGAGCGGACGACGGGCTTGCCCGCGAAGCGGCCGATCTCGCGGACGTCGACGTCGTTGGCGAAGATGACGGCGTCCGCGTCGTCGATGAGCTGCTGGTCGAGCGCCTTGTAGCCGCTCGACCCCTGGGGCTCGACGACGAGGTCGACCCCCGCCTTCTTGCCGGCGGCGGTGAGCGCGTCGGCGGCCATGAACGTGTGGGCGATGCCGGTCGCACACGAAGTGACGGCGACGATGCGGGCGGGGCGTCCCTCGATCTGGAGCTCGTCGTCGGCAGAGACCGCCGCCGCGGGTGCGTCGGGGGCAGCGGCCGCGGGCGCGGCATCCGCTTCGCCGATCGCGACGCGCACGATCTCGACGACGTCGTCGTTCGTCTTGGCCGCGCGCAGACCCGCCGTGAACTCGTCCTGCATGAGGCTGCGCGCGAGCTTCGAGAGCACTGCGAGGTGCGCCTCCGCCGCACCCTCGGGCGCGGCGATGAGGAAGACGAGATCCGCTGCACCATCGGGCGCCCCGAAGTCGACTCCGGGATCCAGCCGAGCGAAGGCGAGGGACGGCGTGGTGACGGCGGCGCTCTTGGCGTGCGGGATCGCGATGCCGCCCGGCAGACCCGTCTCGTCCTTCTCTTCGCGTGCCCACGCGTCGGCGAACAGCGCCTCGGCGTCGGTCGCCCTGCCTTCGGCGGCGACGCGCGCCGCGAGGGAGCGGATGACGGCGGCCTTGTCTGGCCCCAGCTCGACATCGAGACTGACCAGTGCGGGGGTGATGGTGTCGGACACAGTGACCTCCAGGATGGGTTCTGCTTAGGGGATGCGCGTGGTGGGGATGTCGTCGTCGCCGAGGTCGGCGGGCGTCGGCACTTGGGTCCCCGGCAGGGATGCCGCGGCGGAGCCGTAGCGGATGGCGCCGGCGAGGGCGTCGGATGCGTCCGCCCCGGCGCTCTCCGCGAGCAGGAAGCCGGCCAGTGAGCTGTCGCCGGCGCCGACGGTGCTCTGCACGCGGACCCGCGGTGCCGCCGCCGCCCACGCGCCATCGGCGTCGATGTAGGCCGCGCCGGCCGAGCCGAGGGTGACGAGGGCCGATCGCACACGGGCGGGGACGATCGTCCGCGCGACGTCGACGACGGTCGCCGCGAGGTCACCGTCGGGCAACGCGACCGACGCCAGCTCGGCGAGCTCTTCGTCGTTGGGTTTGATGAGATCCGGATGCCCCGACGCGACGACGGCGTGCAGAGCAGGCCCGGAGGTGTCGACCGCGATGCGCGGGGACCCGTCGCCGTGCGCGCTGCGCACGGCGCGGATCACGTCGACGTAGAAGTCGTCGCCGACACCCGGCGGCAAAGACCCCGCGAGCACGAGCCACCGCGCCCCCGCGGTGGCTTCGACCGTCGCGTCGACGATCGCCCGGGCATCCGCGTCGGCGAGGGCGGCACCGACGAGGTTGAGCTTGGTCGTCTGCCCGGAAGGATCCGTGATCGCGATGTTGGCGCGCGCGGCGCCGTCGATCGGCACGGTCCGCGCCGGCACACCGGACGCCCTCAGGGCCGAGCCGAAGGGATCGCCGTCGGCGAGAGGCAGCACGGCGAGCGTCTCGGCACCGGCTGCCGCGACGACTCGCGCCACGTTGATGCCTTTGCCCCCGGCATCCTCTCTCTGCCGAAGCGCCTGCTGGACCTCGCCCGGCCGCAGCGGTGCCGGGAGCACGATCGTGCGGTCGAGCGACGGATTGACCGTCAAGGTCACGATCATGTGAGCCACACCTCCACGTCGGCCTCCGCAAGAGCTGCGGCGAGCGGCTCTTCGGGGGCGGCATCGGTCACGAGCACGTCGATCTCGGACAGATCCGCGAACGAGACGAGCAGTTCGCGGTCGAGCTTCTCGGCATCGGTCACGACGACGACACGGCGCGCGGCGCGGACGATCGCCGACTTGACGGCGGCCTCTTCGGGATCCGGCGTGCTGAACCCGAACCCCGCGGACACGCCGTTGGTGCCGACGAAGGCGACATCCGGGCGCAGACTCTCGATCGCACGGACGGTCCCCGAGCCGACGGCGGCGGCCGTGAGCCCTCGCAGCCGCCCGCCGATGAGGGTGAGCGCGACGTTCGAAACGCTCGCGATCGTGTGGGCGATCGGAAGTGCGTGCGTGACGACGTCGATCGGCGCGCCGGGCAGGCGCGTAGCGAGCTCTGCAGCCACAGCGGCGGTCGTCGATCCGGCATCGAAGAAGATCGACCCGCGGAACCCCGGCGCGACGGCGTCCAGCGCGCGACTCGCGATCGCCGCCTTCGCGGACGCGTGCCGTCTGCGCCGGTCGGCCAGCGACGGCTCGACGGTGCTGGCACCGTCGACGGGCACGGCGCCGCCGTGCACGCGACGGAGCGCACCGGCTTCTTCGAGCAGCCCCAGGTCACGGCGCACCGTCTCGGTCGTGACCTCGAATCGACGGGCGAGGTCCACGACCCGGACACGCCCCTCTTGCGCGATGAGCCGCTCGATGAGCGCATGACGTTCGGTCGCGTACATGTGGGTCTCCCGGGAAACTTTCCCACACAGTACAACTTAGTCCCACATAAAACAAGATCTCCGGTGATCCAGAGGGCTACGAGAAGACGGCGAGGCCGTACAGCACGAAGACCATGAGATGCGCACCGCCGTGGAGGGCCGTCGTCTTCCTGCCGAGGAACGACGTGGCCGACAGCATCACCGTGATCGCGAGCAGCGCGAGATCGACCGGACTCTCGGCGAGCACCACGATCTGTCCGGTCAGCAGGCCGATCGCGAGGACGGCGGGGATCGTCACGCCGACCGTCGAGACGAGAGCGCCGTGGCAGAGATTGCTCACCCGCTGGATCTCGCCGATGTACGCGGCGCTGATCGTCGTGATCGTCTCGGGCAGGAACACGATCATCGCGATCAGGATGCCCGAGAGCGCGACGGGCGCGCCGAGGCGGCCGAGTCCTTCGTCGAGCAATGAGGCCATGTCGTGCGACAGCAGGACGATGGGAACCACCGTGAGAACGAGCACGAGCGTGCGTGCGAGCACCTCGACGCGGTGCGTCTTCAGGATCGCGCGGATATCGGCGCGCGGTTTGTCCGGTGACGACACGGATGCCGCGGGGTCCGGCGCGTCGAGCACTTCGCGGAAGTCGTCGCGCTGCGCCCCCATCTGCCGCCACAGGAAGAAGACGTACAGCGCGACGGTCAGCAGGAGGATGAGGACCGCCTGTCCAGACGTGTACGCCCCGTCGACCCCGATGAGAGCGGGCAAAGCGAACGCCGTCGTGAGCAGCACGATCAGCAGCGACAGATACGACGACACCCCCGTGCGATTCGGCCGAAGCCCGCCATGACGGATGCCGCCCACCACCAGCGCGACGCCGACGACGAGGTTGAGGATGATCATCGACACGGCCATCACCGAGTCGCGCGCGATCGTCGGGTGCTCCCCCGGCCCCAGCATGACGGCCGAGATGAGGATGACCTCGATGACGACGATCGACAGCGTGAGGATGAGGGTGCCGTAGGGATCGCCGAGCCTGCGGGCCAGGTGCTCCGCCTGGGCGACGACGCCGAACGCGCATACGACGATGACCGCGATGATCCCCGCGAGCAGCGCAAACAGCGTCGGAGTCGAGAGATGGCTCTGCAGAACCGGGCGCAGCAGCACCAGAACCCCGAAAGCGATCCAGCCCAGCAGCAGCTGGAGGATGGCGGCCGGCGTGAGGATCGCACGGAGATGGGAGATGACCTGCATGGATCACTGCCTCGTCTGCGGGCCGTCCCGACGAAAGTCCTGACGAACGGGTCGTCCCGCTCGATGCCTTCGACGAATCCTATCGCGCCGGTGCTCTTCACTCCGCGGACGCGATCGATCAGGATCGGAGAAGCAGACGCGCGACACCGACCGTACTGTGCTGTGCAGACACCATCCTTCCGACGGGAGAACAGCCATGAGCAAGACGAACGGATTCACTGACGACGAGCGGGCGGCGATGAAGCAGCGCGCCGAGGAGCTTCGCTCGACGAAGGGCCTGAAGGGAGCTGCGAAGCGCGCGCGGGAGCTCGAGGCGTGCGTCGAGGCGATCGATGCGCTCGAGGGCACCGACAAGCAGATCGCGGTGGCCCTCAACGCGATCGTCATGGAAGAAGCGTCCCACCTCGACCCCAAGACGATGTACGGCTTCCCCTCGTATGCGCGCGACGGCAAGGTCGTCGTGTTCTACCAGCCGGCATCCAAATTCGACACTCGCTACGGCACCATCTCGTTCGACGAGGCGGCCAACATCGACGACGGCGAGATGTGGGCGACGTCGTTCGCGGTGCTGGAGATGACCCCCGCGGTCGAGAAGAAGATCCGCGCGCTCGTGAAGAAGGCGGTCAGCGACTAAGAGCGTGCACGATCGCGCCGAGCAGTGACGACGGCGCGCCCACCGGATGCACGGTGGTCGCGCCGTCGTCTCCGTTGATCGAGTCCGCCTCAGCCTCCGTACGGGCCGTACTCGACGGTCAGCGGTTCGGTGAAGCTCGCGCCGTCGCGCTCGCCCGTCGAGGTGACGGTGAGAGCACCGGCGGGCACCGACGCCGCCCTCGTGTTGAGAGAGACCGACACCGTCGCGCCGGGTCCGACGTTCGTGAACGTCTTCGACCCGAACGCGGCATCGACCTTCACCGTCACGGCGACATCCGACGGGTTGTCCACCGCGACCGACAGGTACGCGTTCGATCCGAGCGTGCGCGGCGTGACCGTGACCCGCGGGGCGTCAGGACCGGTCCCCTGCACCTGCTCGCCGTCGTAGTGCAGACGGCCCGTCTCGTCCTTGCTCCACTTCGAGAACCACTGCTCCCAGACATCCCACATCGTGTCCACCGACACGTTGTGGTCGCGCCCCGCCGTGAAGCCGTACATGTAGAGCGGAATGCCCTGGGCGTTCTCCCACCGCTGCAGCGTCGTGCGCTGGAGTTGTCCGACCCCGGTCTGCGTCGAGTCGGACGCATCCACGTGTCCGACGTGGTTGCGGTTGATCCAGTACGAGGCGACGTTGCGCACGCTGCCGGGTGCCGACAGGTAGGGGTTCCACAGGTCGATCTCGCCCATGTTCAAGAACATCGGCACGATCGAGTTCCCGGCATCCGGCGTCGGGTTCGAGGACCCGCCGTTGCCGGCGATGGCGGTGAAGTACTCCGGCATCCGGTAGGCCATGCCGTGCGTGAACATCGAGCCGTTCGAGTGGCCGATCGCGAACCGGCGGCCCGGGTCGGTGTTGTAGTCCTCGTCGATGACGGCGGTCAGCTTCTTGATGAACTCGTAGTCGTCGGCCTGCCGCTCGAGGCCGGTGTTGTTCTGGTTCCAGCCCAACGTGAGCGACGACTGGTACTGGGCACACGGTACGACGACGGTGAAGCCGTACTCATCGGCGATCTCCCACCACCGCGTGGCGTCGAAGAAGAGGGTGCATGGCTGGGTGGAACCGGCATGGACGTAGACGACGGGCGCGCCGCCTTCGGCCGCAGCCGCCTGCTCGTTCTCATAGACGACGTACTGGCGCTTCCACACCTGCCCATCGTCTTCCGTGACGATCAGGTTCTTGACGTCGACGCCGAGCTCTTCGTAATCAGGACGAGTGCCGAGCACGTTCCCGTAGATCGACGTGTTGTCGTAGCGCGTGTACGACGTCAGGAACTGCGCAATCCGCTGCGTGAGCTCGTGATCGTCGACCGCGACGTCGCCTTCCCGCACCGCGACCTGCGACACCCGCTCGCTGTAGGCGGTCGGGAAGCGGTCGGAGTCTGCCTTCTGGCGGAAGGACTGGCCGTATGCGCTGGCGGCGGCGTCGGCGACGACGTCGTTCGCGTGCTTCCAGTACGAGACCGACGAGCCTGTCAAATGGTCTGTGTAAGGGGTGAGGCTTCACCCTGAAGGAGACACTGATGACTATGAATGCTGTTAGCCCGGAGCGCGAGGAACGT
>NZ_JBSHLF010000003.1:0-122119 GCF_053644215.1 Microbacterium sp. NPDC055442
GGACGCGACCGCCGACCTGACCCTCAAGGTCGCCGCATCGGCCGCCGCATCCGGCAGCTACACCTCGGTGATGACCCTGTCACTGTTCGAGTAAACCGCAGTACCCCTCGCGGGGGTGACGCACACCACGTGCGTCACCCCCGCTTCTCGTTGTCCCAGACGTCACGCACAATTCACCCTTCCCCCCAGCGACCTTGCACGCTAGTGTGATAGGCGCACCGGGGGGCGCAGTGGGATGCACTCCCGAGATAAGGTTTGGGGCCTTGTCGTGAGTGCACTGGGGCAGCGGAGCCCGATGGCATAGGCGCCGCGCAACACTGGGGAATTTTCGGCAATGGCATTTGGGGATGCCCTGCGCAGCGACCCCCGCCGTAGCGGTGGTGGCTCGTGAGCGCGATCGAACTGGGCGCAGGAACTCTTCGAGGACTCGACACGCTCGCCGGTTTCGGCACGCCTGTCGCCGCACCTCGCGCGGTGGACACCGCACCGACACTCACGCTCGTGCCGCGCGTCGAGCAGGCGCTCGAACGCCGCCGCGCCTGGGAACGGCAGTACGCCTTGCGGCTGCAGGTGACGGACGGGCTCGTGATCATCGGTTCGGTCGCAGCCACCACCGGTGTCACCTTCTTCGTCGACGGCGCGTCCGCAACGGGCGGGCTGATCGCCGTCCTCACCGTCGCGACCTGGATGCTCATGCTGACGGTCGTGCAGTCGCGCGCCACCTCTGTCATGGGGTCGGGGTCGACCGAGTACAAGCGGGTCGCGCATGCCTCCGCTCACACGTTCGGCCTGCTTGCGGCGCTGTTCCTGATCTTCCAGTGGCAACAGCTGCGGCCGGATCTCCTGTTCGCGCTGCCGGCCGGCACGGTCGCCCTGATCGCCGGCCGCTGGATGTTGCGCAAATGGCTCCACAACCAGCGGGCGTCGGGCGCCTTCACGAAGCGCGCGATCGTCGCGGGATCGAGTGACGACATCGAGTACGTCCTGCGCACGCTCGATGAGGCAGGGTCCGGCGGCTACACGATCATCGGAGTCGCGCCTTCCGACGGCCCCCGCGACCGGATCATCGCCCATGACCGCAGCTACGATGTCGTCGGCACGATGAACTCCGTCGCCTCTCACGCGCGCACGCACGGCGCCGACACGATCATCGTGGCGAATCGCCCCGATGATGACCCCGATTTCATCAAGCGGCTGAGCTGGGAGCTCGAGGGCACGGCATCCGAGCTCGTCCTGTCGAGTCGGATCGCGGATGTCGCGGGGCCCCGCATCTCGCTCGCACCGGTCGATGGACTCCCCCTCATCCACGTGAAGATCCCCGAGTTCGAAGGCGGTCATCACGCGCTGAAGCGCGTCGGTGACATCGTGTTCTCGCTCCTCGTGATGATCCCGATCTCTCTGCTGGTCATGCCTGTCGTGGCGATGCTCATCAAGCTCGACGACGGCGGACCCGTCTTCTTCCGCCAGACGCGGATCGGCCGCGACGGCCAGGAGTTCGGCATCCTCAAATTCCGCACGATGGGCAATGACGCCGAACAGCAGCGGGCCCAGCTCGAGTCACAGAACGAGGGCAGTGGCGTGCTGTTCAAGATCAAGAACGATCCGCGGGTGACGCGCATCGGCGCCTTCCTGAGGAAGTACTCCATCGATGAGCTGCCTCAGTTCTGGAATGTCCTGCGCGGCGATATGAGCGTCGTCGGCCCCCGCCCACCGCTTCCCAGCGAAGTGCGCAAGTACGCCGGCAAGGTCTATCGCCGTCTGTTCATCAAGCCCGGTATCACCGGTCTCTGGCAGATCAGCGGTCGCAGCGACCTCTCGTGGGAAGAGAGCGTGCGCCTCGACCTGCGCTATGTCGAGAACTGGTCGGTCATGAGCGACCTGATGATCATGTGGCGTACGGCCAAGGTCATGATCGCCCCCCGAGGGGCGTACTGACCCATCGACTCGGCCACGTGACGAGGTGACCCGACTCCTCGTCACGTGGCCGTACCACGCCGTCAGCGCTCGAGTAGCGGTTCCAGCACCTGCTGGTATGCCGTGACCCGCTCCGCCCAGTCAGGCACGTCGGGCATCGCAGCCCGTGCCGGTTCGCTCACGAGAACCTCCGAGACCGCCTCGACGAAATCGCTGCCGCCGGCGACCGTCACAGCAGCCGTGTCGAGATCACGGAAGCCGGCGACGGGGGTGCTCACGACAGGGCGCCCGACCGCCAGGTACTCGTACAGCTTTATGGGATCGAGGCTGTCGGTGAAGTCGTTCACGACGTGCGGCACGATAAGCGCCGTCGCGTGTTGCAGATAGCCGGGAACGTCGGTCCACGCGCGAGGCCCGAGCAGCGTGATCGCGGGGTGATCCACCAGCCGATCGGCGCTCTCGGCGGCGAGCGCGACAGGTCCGACGAAGACGATCCGCCCCCCTACGGATGCCGCTTCATCGGCGGCGCGCAGGGCGAGTCCGACGTCCAGCCTGTCCTCATGGAGCGTGCCGAGATACAGCGCACTGCGCTCCGGCAGATCGGCGGGACGTTCACGGAGCCACCGGTACCGCTCCACGTCGACGGCGTTGGGAATGAGCACGACGTCGCGGCGCGGCGCGCGAGTGTCGCGCAGCCCCGTCGAGCACACGACGACGGCGTCCGTGCGCTGCATGAGGATCTCTTCGTTGGCCGCGATCCGTCGAAGTTCGCGCGACGGACGATCCGCGGCGAGCCAATCGTCGGTCATGTCGTAAAGGCTCGGCCAGTCCGTCCGAGCGACGAGGCCAGCCCACCCGGGATCATTCACCCACAGCACGGGTGCGTGCATCCCCAACGATGCCGCCACCCCTCGCACGCGACGTCGCAACAGTGCGTCGGCGGCCGGTCCCGCGAGGCGCGGCAAGAGCTTGTCCGGCTGCAGAAGGTGCAGCCGCCCCTCATATCCCGGCTCCGTACGAAGGCCTCGTCCGCGGTGGATCCGGCGTCCACTGACCGCGGAATGCAGCAGGTCGTTGGAGGGCTCGACGAACAGCACGCGCAGATCCTCGTCACCGCGGAGAAGACCGTCGATGAGGTACTGGTTCCGGCGCCACACGTCGTCCCAGGGCTCGAGCGACAGAACGACGAGATCGCGGCTCATTCGCCGACTCCGAGACGGTCATAAACGGCACGGATGCCACGCACCTGCGCATCGAGAGTGAAGCGCCCGCGCTGTGCCGCGCGGGCCGCCTCCCCCGCGCGAGCACGCAGGCCGTCATCGGCGATCAACGAGTCCATGACTCGTGCGGCATATGCCGTGTCGCCACTCGGGAAGAGAAGCTCTGGGGTCGCGACTCCGACGGTCTCGAGGTGTCCGCCGCCCGCGGAGGCGACGACCGGAGTACCGTGCGCCATCGCTTCGAGCACGAGTATTCCGAGCCCTTCGCGCCGGGTGGGAGCGATGACCATGCTCGCGCGCGCGAGCAGGTCGGGAACGTCAGGGCGATGGCCCAGGAACTCGACGCTGTCGCCCACGCCGCGCTCCTTCGCGCGTTTCTCCAGGTCAGCCCGCTCGGCGCCGTCGCCCGCGATCTTGAGCGTCCACCCGTCGAGCGGTCCGCGCGACTGCGCCCAGGCATCGATGACGTCGGCCGTGTGCTTCTCGGGTTCGAGGCGCTGCGCGGCCAGCACGAACGGTTCGCGGGGGCGTGCGGCATCCGTCGAGTCGACGCCGGAGTACACGACCTCGGCGGGCGGTTCGACGTTCTCGGCGACGAACTGCGAGATGGCGATCTGCGCGGCGAGCGACCTGCCGACGGGCCGGAACGCGGCCCGAGAGAGCGGGCTGCGTCCGCGCGGCCCCGCGAAATGTCGCGTGCTCACCTGGCGCACGCGACGAGCACGTGGCGCGCGTCGATAGAGCCAGCCCACGAGGTCGGCCTGGGACATGTGCGTGTGCAGCACGTCGGGCGCGGCGGTGGCGCGGAGCGTGCGCATCGCCTCGCGCATATCGTCGCCGGGCATCCATCGGACCCCCGTGCTCGCGAGGGCGGACGTCATCTGCCGCCGGTCGCCCCCGATGACCGTGACCTCGACGCCGTCACGGGTCAAACCGGTCGCGACGTTTGCGAGGTAGCGCTCCACACCGGCGAACCCATCGGAGCAGACCAGATGCGTCACTCGCATACGTTCGCCCTCCGCTTCGGCCGGTTGCAGTCTATGAGAGATGCCCCGGCGGAGCCGCTGGCTAGCATGGCCGTGTGCGTGTCGCGATGTCGTCATACCGCTTCAACAACGAAGGGGGCATCGAGCGCGCGTCATACGAGGTGGCCCGTCGACTCTCATCGTCGATCGACATGACGCTGGTGGCTACCGGGGTCGACCCGGTTCCCGGTCCCGAACTCGCCTGGGAGCGGGTCCCGGAACCGCGGGGGCCCGGTTTCCTCGTTCCCCTGACATACTCCTCGGCTGCGACACGGCACCTCGAGCACAAGCACTTCGATCTGCTCCACAACCAGGGCGGGTGCGCGCTGCGCACTCAGGACGTCATCACTGCGCACAGCTGTCATCGGGCGTGGTGGGAGATGAAGTTCCGCAACGGCGAGGCGGTCCGCGCGATCGCGAACCCTCTGCATCACGCCGTGCTGCATGTCGAGAAGGCGAACTACCGCCCCGGTGCATTCCGGCGCGTCATCGCGGTCTCTCATGGCGTGGGCCGTGAGGTGACCGAGCACTACGGCGTTCCTCCTGAGCTCATCGCCGTGATCCCCAATGCCGTGGACACCGCCAGATTCCAACCTCAGGACGCCGCGGAGCGACGCCAGGCAGTCCGCAACCGTCACGGTTTCGCCGACGACGATGTCGTGTTGCTCTGGGTGGGCAAGGAATTCCGACGAAAAGGACTCGCCCCTCTCATCGACGCGCTGCCGCATCTGCCGCCGACCGCCCGCGCGCTCGTCGTCGGAGGAGATGACGAGACCTCGTACCGAGCGCGAGCGGCGGCGCTCGGCGTCGGCGACCGGATCGTCTTCGCCGGCCATTCGAGCACAGTGGAGGACTACTTCCAGGCCGCCGATGTCTTCGTGCTGCCGACCCTCTACGAAGCGTTCGCGCTGGTCACGCTCGAAGCCGCCAGCGCCGGCCTGCCGCTGGCGACGACCCGGGTCAACGGCACCGAGGAGTTCGTCGTCGACGGCGAGAACGGCGTCTTCATCGAGCGCGACGGCCGGCAGATCGCGCGTGCGCTCGAGCCCCTCGTGACGGATGCCGCCGTGCGTCGTTCGATGGGCGCGCGCGCGCAGCGCGACGTGTCCGCGTACACCTGGGATGCCGTGGCGAAGAGCACGCTCGATGTCTATCGGCAGGTGCTCGACGAGAAGCGCGCGAGTCCCCTGCCGGATCAGCGCTGAAGCTCGGTGCGGTACCGCACCGGCCCGCGCGCGAAGATGCGGCGGCGGCGCCGTGCGTCGTCACCGCGTGCGCCGCGCAGCACCACCCCGCGGATGGTCGCACCGACGATCATCGCGACACGGAACGACTGCCACCCGAAGGCGCCGAAGTGCTTGCGCTGGTACTCCTCGGTGCTGGCGAAGAACAGCGCCTCGCGCACGCTGCCGTCACCTCCGGTGCCTGCCCCGATGTGGGTGGCCTCGACGGATGCCACGGCGATGCGCCAACCGGCATCCGTCGCCCGCTTCTGCCAGTCGACCTCTTCTGCATAGAGGAAGAACCGCTCGTCGAAGTGGCCGATCTCTGCGATCGCTTCGGCGCGCAGCAGCAGCACCGACCCGATCGCGAACCCTTTCGCCCTGTCGAGCCGCCCGAGCCCCACGGCGTCGAGCCAGGCACGGAGAGGACGCGGGAACGGCCACCACACCCGCACGGGTGAGCCTGAGCCGGGCTCGGTCTGGGTGGCACCGACGGTCGCGATGCGTCCCGAACCGTGCAGCACGCGGTGCAGCTCGCCGACGGCGTCCGGCGCGATGCGCGCGTCGGGGTTGAGAAGGAGCACGTCAGCCCCCTCGGCGCCGCGATCGGCGAGCGAGCGAAGCGCCACGTTGACGCCGGCGCCGAAGCCGAGATTGCGGCCCGGGTCGATGTAGTGCGCGCCGCGCCGCTCTGCCATCGCGCGGGTCTCAGCAGACGAGGAGTTGTCGACGATCGTCACGGGAAAACCGTCACCCAGGTGCGCGAGCGCCCCGTCGAGCAGCTCGGGATCCCCGTACGCGATCGCGACGACCTCGACGGGACGATCGCGACCGGTGTCGTTGGCCGGCGCGACCTCGCGATACAGAGCGAGCTGCTGCTCGGCGACGCGCTCCCAGGTGAAGTTCTGAGCGTGCTCGAGACCGCGCGCACGCAGGCCGCGCCACGTGCCGGGCTCGAGCGCCTGGTCGATGCCGTCGCGCAGCGCGTGGGGATCGCCCGGTTCGACGAGGATGCCGGCCTCGCCGACGACGTCGGGGATGGCACCCGAGCGGCTCGCCACGACCGGGACACCGGATGCCATCGCCTCGACGGCCACCCTGCAGAACTGCTCCAGCCAACCGGGCCAGGGCACCGACGGCACGGCGACCACATCCAGGCGGCGATAGCGTTCGGCGAGCTCGGCGCCCTGCGCGAAGCCGAGGAAGGCGACCCGGTCGGACACGCCCAGTTCGGCGGCGAGTGCGGCGAGTTCCTGCTCCTGCGGCCCCTCGCCCGTGATCTCGATGCGCCAGTCGGGCCTGGATGCTGCCGCGCGCAGCAGCGTCGCGACGCCCTTGTGCGGCTCGAGTCGGCCCACGTATCCGATCACCGGCGTCGGCGCGGCAGCCGTCTTGTCCGCGGCCGCGAACACCGCGGTGTCCACGCCCAGCGGAATGAGCGCGGCGGGGCCGCGCAGACCCTTTCGTGCGAGGATCTCGCCCGCCTCGCGGTTGCAGACGTAGGCGCCCGCGGCGTGGCGCAGCGCGTAGCGCTCGAGCCAACGGAACGGGATCGGGTAGGTCTTGTCGATGTTCTGCGCGGAGTAGAGCACGTACGGCGCGCGGCTGCGACGCAGGCGACGCAGCAGAAGCAGCTCGGCGGTCGCAAGTGAGAACGGCTCTTCGTGCAGGTCGATGACGTCGGGCCGGCGCTTCAGGGCACGCCAGATCGGCCGCGGGTCGTACAGGAACGCGTTCGGATGGGTGCCGACCGTGGCTGCGCCCCGCACGAATCGGTCGGCGCCGGGCTGGAGCGATACGCGGCGCCCGCCTTCGTTCCACCGCTTCGCGGAGATCAGGAGCAGGTCGACCCCGCGGGCCCGCAGCCGGCGCTCGCGTTCACGCCAGGCCGTGACCACCGCATGATGTGCGACTCGCAGAACTCTCACTGGCCGTTCCTTCCCGGCACGAGCCTAGCGACGAGGTCAGCCACGGATCCCGCGGACTCGACGCCAGGCGCCGTCCACGAGGCCGCCCGGTGCGACGCGCAGAGCCCAGGCCAGCTCACCGATCGCCCTCGCCGGCTTGCGTTCACGCAGCGCCGCCTTCGCGGCGCGCGACGCCGACCACCACGCGAATCGCGCATTCTTGCGGATGCTCTCATCGAATGCCGCGATGAGCTCGGCGTCACCATCACCGGCGGCGCGCTCGCGGTGACGACTCAGCACCGTCGCGATGCCGCGCACGAGGTCGCGGTGCCGACGCGTCGTGTTGTGCTCGTGAGCGCGGTAGTCGACGAGCGTCCGAGGCTCGAACACGACAGGCCCGAGCGCAGACAGCCGGATGAGCAGATCCAGGTCCTCGGCGAACTGCAGGCCGAGGTCGAAACCACCCACCGCGTCGAAGGCCGAACGCCGGATGACGAGATTCGGCAGAATGATGCCGGTGCGACGTCGCGCGATGTCGGACGGACCGTCGACAGGCACCTGATCCGCGTCGAGCAGCACCTCGCCGTCTTCCCCGATCGTGCGCATCCCGCAGTATGCCGCCACGGCATCACCGTGTTCCTCGAGCAACGCGACGTGCGCCGCGAGCCGATCAGGGTGCCATCTGTCGTCGTCGTCGAGGAAGGCCAAGTACGTGCCTGTCGATACCTGCGCGCCGCTGTTGCGAGCGGTGCTGACGCCGGACGACTCCTGCCGCATGAGTTCCACCTCTGGCAGCACGGATACGGCGGCGGCGACCTCTTTCGGGTCCGGTGATCCGTCGTCGACGACGATGACCTCGACGTGCGGGTGCGTCTGGGCACGCACGGAGTCCAGCGCTTGCGCGAGGAACGGGCTGGTGCGGTTGGTGGCGATGATGACGCTCACCAGGTCGGCACGCGGGGTCATTCCGCGATGCTATCGGCGAGCGCGCACGCCACCGACGTGGGCGTAAAGCTGCGCGTACTGGAGTGCGATGCGTCGCCAGCTGTACTCCTTCGCCCGCGCTCGGCCGGCGGAGGCCACCGTCGCCGCGTTCTCGGGGTCATCCACGATTCGTCGAAGCGCGGCGGCGAGCGCAGGCGTGTCGAATGGGTCCACGATCCATCCGTCCCGCCCGTCTCGGACGAACTCGGGCGGCCCGCCATGGGATGTCGCTATCACGGGGATGCCGGCCCGCCATCCTTCGAGCACGACGATGCCGAAAGACTCCGCGCGACTCGGCACGCCGAGCGCGAGCGCCCCGCGGGTCACCGTCACGACTTGGCCGCGGGAGAGCCGCCCGCAGAAATGGGTCCGCTCGCGGACTCCCAGACGCTCGGCGAGTGATTCGAGTTCCGTTCGCGCCGGTCCGTCGCCGCCGATCACAAGGTGCACGTCCGGCGGAAGCTCGGCCGCCGCGAAGGCGTCGAGGAGCAGGTCGAAACCCTTCGTCCTGACCAGTCGTCCATAGGCGAGCACGTAGCGCTCGGGCAGGCCAGCGGGCGGATCGGCCGCCGGTTCGTCGAGGTTCACACCGTTGGCGACGATGACGCCGCCGCCGGCGCGCAAGCCGAACCGGGATTCGAGGTCGGTGAGCGTCGAGCGCGAGGGCGCGGTCACGACTGCTGCGCGGGAGAGCGCTTCGCGCAGTGCGCGACGCAGCAGTGCCGAACCGCCGAACACGTCGTCGGCGTCACCGAGAGTCTCGCCATGACTCGTCACGACCAGACGCCGGCGGGTCATCCGGGCGATCGCCGATGCCCAGACTCCGTTCGGCCCGAAGCAGTGCACGTGCAGGACCGCGGGGCGGTCGTGCCGCACAGCGGCGAACCATCTGCCCAGCGCACGGGGCGCACGCCATGCGAAAGACGCGAGCACGCGAAGCGAGCGCGCGGGCAGCGGGCACGGCAGCACGCGAATCGGGATGCCGTCGACATCGGCGGGCACGTCATCCCGCTGATCGACCGTCCAAATCGCGACGTCGATGCCCTGACGGCGCAGCTCTCGGGCGACGTGCAGAACGTGTTCCTCCACGCCCCCCACACGGGGCAGGAAGGAACTCGCCACCAGCACGACCTCGGCCACGGCACCTTCTCCCACTACGCTCGCTTCGATACCCTGGCGCCCTGCGCCGCACCGATTCGGAGGTCACGCGCCATTCGCGTCACATTCGCCACGATAGCCACCGCTGCCCCGATGGGTCAGCAGGTGTACGAAGAGGAGATCATCCGTCGTGCACCACGCGCGCTCGGGGCGGGTTCGTCGGTGAGCCGCGAGATCGTCCGTTCGATGCGCTCCGAACTGCCGGGAACCACGCGCCTGCCGACGTGGGTGCTCTCGCGGGCGCCCCGACCGGTGCGACGCGCCATCGGCGCCACCATGTACCGCGGCGCCGACATCGTTCACCGGATGGGGTTCGGAATGCCCCCCGCCCGCGTACCCGAGATCATCACGATCCACGACACCGTCGCCTGGCGCTTCGACGACGAGTCCTCACCCGAACCGTTCGCGGCCGACGAATTGCGCCGCGCGGCCGCGGTCATCGCCCCGTCGCAGTTCGCGGCCGACGACGTTGCCGAGTACCTGGGCATCGATCGCGTGGAAGCGATTCACAACGGTGTCGATCAGCGCTTCTTCGATGCTGAGGCTCTCGATTCGCGTGCGCTGTCGAACCTGGGGATCACCGGCTCTTATGTTCTTCACGCCGGTGGCGCGTCGAAACGGAAGAACCTCGACGCGCTCGCGGAGGCTTGGGCTGACGTCGCTTCCGCACGCCCCGATCTGACTCTCGTGCTGTCCGGGCCGGAGCATCCACGACGCACGCGACTGTTCGCACAGCTGCCGCGCACACGCCTCCTGGGCCGCGTGCGCGGTGATCTCATCCCAGGACTCCTCGCCGGAGCATCCGCCGTCGTCGTGCCCTCGCTCTACGAGGGCTTCGGACTCCCCGCGCTCGAAGCGATGGCCGTCGGCGTCCCGGTGGTCGCGGCTCGCACGAGCTCGCTCGTCGAGGTCGTGGGCGATGCGGGTGTGCTCGTCGAGCCGTCTGGCGCGGCGATCGCGGAAGGCCTCGTGTACGCGGCGTCCGACGAATCATCGGTGGGTGCGCTCGCCGAGCGGGGACGGCTGCGCGCGCAGGGATTCACCTGGGAGCGCAGCGCCGCACACCATGCCGAGGTATGGCGGCGGGTCGCGAAATTATAGGATCCGACGAGCCGATGTCGCCGACGCGACACGATGAGAGCCCTCTAACCATGTAGATTCTCCCTGTGCAGACTGTGGGGGATGCCGCGATCAAGGTCGACCGGCTGGGTAAGACGTACCGTCTGGGCGCCTTCGGCGAGAGACCGACGACGGCCGCGCAAGCGGCGATCCAGTGGGTGCGCTCGACCGGACGCGCGAAGTTCACGCTTTTCGATGCGCTCGACGACGTGTCATTCGACGTGCCGCAAGGCGAGGCGCTCGGCATCGTCGGACGAAATGGTGCGGGAAAGTCGACACTGCTGAAGCTGCTCACCCGGGTGACGGCACCCTCTCGCGGGCGCATCGAGTTGAACGGTCGCGTCGGGTCGCTCCTCGAGGTCGGCACCGGGTTCCACCCCGAGCTGACCGGCAAGGAGAACATCTACCTCAACGGCGCCATTCTCGGCATGACCCGCAAAGAGATCCAGAAGCGCTATGACGAGATCGTCGAGTTCTCGGGCATCGAGAAGTTCCTCGCGACGCCGGTGAAGCGATACTCCTCCGGCATGTACGTGCGCCTGGCGTTCTCGGTCGCGGCGCACCTCGACACCGAGATCCTTGTGATCGATGAAGTGCTCGCCGTGGGTGACGCGGAGTTCCAGCGGCGGTCGATCCAGAAGATGCGCGAGGCGGCGTCGGGCGGCCGAACCGTTCTCTACGTGAGCCACCAGCTGCAGACCGTCCAAGCACTGTGCAGTTCGGCGATGCTGCTGGACCGCGGCAAGCTCGCGTACTCGGGCAGCGTTGAGGGCACACTGCAGGCGTATCGCGACAGCTTCGAGAGCTTCGCGCTCGCGCAGAGCGATGCGACCAAGCGGCCGGGCAATGGGCGACTCCGCCTGGAACGCGTCTCGATGGAAGATGAGTTCGTCAAGTCCGGCGAGGACATCGTCATCGACTTCACTGCTCCGCCAGGCAAGAAGCTCATCGGGTCGTACTTCGTGTCGGCTCACATCAACAACGACCAGGGGTCCGTCATCGCCCAGTGCGACTCCCGGCTCGTCGGCGCCTGGTTCGATCCCGCAGAGCCCCAGTCCGGCCGGCTCATCATTCGCGACCTCTGGCTCAAGCCCGGACAGTACACGGTCGATCTCTACGCCTGCCAAGCCGGCATTCTCGATGCCTGGGAGGGCGCGTGGCGCTTCGAAGTGCTGCCCGACCTGCCGTACCCCGAGTTCACCGAATCCTCCAGCACCGAGAAGGGGCTCGTGTTCGTGAACTTCGAGTACGAGGGGGTCTGACATGGAACCTGATGTGCAGCGCACCGTCATCACACCTCCCGGGCGACTGAATCTTCCGCCGTGGCGCGAGATCTGGCGCGCACGCGAAGTAGCGGTCCGGCTCGCGCAGCGAGACATCATCGTCCGCTACCGCCAGACGATCTTCGGTGTCACGTGGGTGATCCTCCAGCCGCTCGTCACCGCCGGCATCTTCACGATCGTGTTCGGCGTCATCGCAGGACTCTCGACCGACGGCATCCCGACCTTCGTCTTCACCCTCGCCGCAATGCTCGCGTGGAATCTCTTCAACGGTGTGCTGGGTCGCGCCTCATCGTCGATGGTCGCCAACCAATCACTCGTGCAGAAGGTCTTCTTTCCGCGCATGCTCGTGCCGATCTCGAGCCTGGCGTCGATCGTCGTCGACTTCCTCGTCGGTTTCGTTCTGCTGGTCGTGCTGCTGTTCATCTTCGGCATCAACCCCGGTTGGGCGATCCTCTTGCTGCCGGTATGGGTCATGCTGATCCTGCTGCTCGGGCTCGGGTTCGGTCTCGCGGCTGCGGCGTATCTCGTCAAGTACCGCGACGTGGGGTACGTGCTGCCGTGGTTCCTGCAGGTGCTCATGTACGCCAGTCCGCTCGCCTACTCGCTGTCGGCCGTGCCGGACAGCATCCGATGGCTGTTCCAGATCAACCCGGTCACGTGGTTCCTGGAGGCATTTCGCTGGTCGGCACTGGGCACCCCCGCGCCTCCCCTCTGGCAGATCCTCGCAATCGTCATCGGAGCGCCCCTCGTGTTCTTCCTCGGCACGCTCGTCTTCCAGAAGAACGAGCGCGAGTTCGCGGACTACATCTGACATGCGCGTCACCGCGTACGCCCTCATGGCCGACCCGGCGTTCCTCGCCGAGAGCCTGAAGGCGTACTACGCGCACGTGGACCGCATCGTGCTGTCCTACGACCAGGACGCGAAGTCGTGGACCGGCACCAACCTGCCCGTCGAAGAATGTCTCGCCATCGTCGACGCGCTCGACGTCGAGGGCAAATGCGTCCGCGCACCGGGCAGCTTCGCAAGGCTCGATGAGCATCCCCTCGATAACGACACCTTCCAGCGTCAGACGGCATTGGACGTCGCATCCGACGGGGCGGACTGGGTGCTGCAACTCGACACCGACGAAGTGATGCTCGACGCACCGCGATTCTTCGGCTCCCTCCTGCGCGCTGAGGCGAGGGGAGCATCCGCGCTGTACTACCCGTCGCGTTGGCTGTATGCACACGTCGGCGGTAACCGCTACCTGGAAGCCAGCACGCGCTTCCTGCGTCCTGCCGCGTCGTATCCCGGCCCCCTCGCGGTGCGGGCGGGAACCACGCTCGTGCACGCCCGCCAAGCGGACGTCGCCCTTCACCGAGTCGACCTGCGTGCGTGGAACACGGATCCCGCGCACCACCACGAGACGATCGTGCACGAGGTCGTCTCACCGCAGTCCGCGGTGCTGCACTACTCGTGGGTGCGGGACCACGACACCATCCGCCGCAAGTTCGGCTGGTCGGGGCACGCCGCCGACTACACCAAACCGGCCGTATACGCCCGCTGGGCGAAGCGACAGCGTCACCCGTGGCGGACATCGCTCAGTTCGCCCCTGCGGCGGCGAGACTGGTTCCGTGTCGTCCGTGTCGGTCCGCCGGAGTCGTGACGTGACAGCTTCAGTGAGTGTTGTGATCGTCACGGCGGACAGACCCGAACACCTTCGAACCTGTCTTCAGCACATCGAAAAGCTCGTGCCCGCGCCGCTCGAGGTCGTTGTGGTCGACGATTCATCAGATGATCGGATGAGCAGATCTTTATCGGATGAGTTTCCGGACGTACGGTTCGTGCGGCACAAGTCAGACTCCGGCCCCACCCCGGAACCTCGCCACACCGGCTACGCCGCGACGTCGGGCGACATCGTCGCCTTCATCGGCGATGACGCCCACGTCGACGAACGGTGGCTCGGCGAGTTGACCGTGCCGTACGCCGATCCACGAGTCGTCGCGGTGTGCGGCCGCGTCCTACATGGCATCGAAGGCGAGGCGATCAAGGGTCGCGGCGAAATCGGCCGACTTCTACCCGACGGTCGACTCACCGACAACTTCGCCGCAGATCCCGGAAGACAGATCGACGTCGATCACCAGGGCGCGGCGAACATGTCTTTCCGCCGCACTGCGCTGGATGCTATCGGCGGCATCCGCGGAGGATACCCCGGAACGGGCCACGCCGCGGAATCCGACATCTCGCTGCGGCTGGGCCTGACAGGCGGCAAGCTCGTGCTGCAACCCACAGCCATCGTGACGCAGACTGCTACGCGCGACATGCTCAGGAGGAAGCGGCTCGATCGGCGTCACATCTACTATGCGCGACGCAACCACGTCGTACTGCTCGTGCGCCTGTTCGGATGGCGCGATCCGCTCCTGACGCGATACATCTGGTCAGCGCTGCGCGATCAGCCCCGCCACTTCTCCCGGCTGAGGAGTGAGCTGCGCGCACGCACCCGCCAAGACACACGACTGTCGCCGCTGCAACGACTGCGTGTCTTCGCTGGGCCGACTCTGATCCTCACTGAGGCACGAGGGCTGATCAGCGGGGTATTCGCCGCTCTTGGCGCCCGTCGAGATGACCGACGGGCTCATCATGGCAGGTGAGCCGGATCGCCCGATGATGAGCATCATCATCCCCGCGTACAACGCGGCCGAGACGCTGGGGCGTCAGCTCGAGGCACTCGCCCGTCAAGCAAGCGCGCCACGTGAGATCCTCGTCTGCGACAACGGCTCGACCGACAGGACCGTCGACGTCGTCAGGACGATGGCGGAACGGTACCCCGAGATCCGTCTCGTGGATGCTTCCTCGAGGCGCGGGCCTGGCGCCGCGCGCAACATCGGGGTTTCAGAGAGCGGAGGGGAGTGGATCGCTTTCTGTGACGCAGACGATATCGTCGCGGACGGATGGTGCCGGGCAGCACGACACGCGCTGTCACAGCACTCGTTCGCGGCTGGACGGCTCGACATCGAGCACCTCCGAGGCAAAGGCGCGTTCTCAGTCTCGTGGTCACCGCAGCTTGACGGCCTTTCAGCGTTGTCCTACCTTCCCGGCTTCGTATCCGCGGGCAGCAACAACATGGCCATGCACCGCGCCGTCTTCGACTCCATCGGCGGATTCGATGAGTCCGAGTTCACCGCAGAAGACGACGACTTCTGCATCCGTGCGCAGCTGGCCGGATATCACTTGACGTTTGCTCCGGACATGCTGCTATACGTCCAGCAGCGTGTCGGGCTCCGCGCCGTCTACAGACAGGCTCGCACCTACGGGCGAGGCGCCCGCAGGATGACACACAAGTACGCATTGCTGGCAGCCTCGACGACCGGCCTCGACCAGCACCCGTTCGAGGACGGAGCCCCGCCTGAAGAATCCCCCGGGTCAGCCAAGCTCGGGCGTCTCGTCCGCGCAGCCGGGAGTCCGGCAAGGTGGGCGAATCTGGTTTGGCGCATCGGTTGGTCGTCTGGATGGCGACGCGCCACGGTGGAGGACCTGCATCAGGTTGGCGACGGCACCCCCGGCGCATAGCCGGCCGGTGTGACAGCCCTCACGTCTTCCCCTGACCGCGGGCTGATCGAGCGTTGAGCAAGCTCAGCGCGGACTGCCGCATCCCCCGGCGCCATCCCCGGAGCGCATCGCGCGCATACCTGAGCAGTGCTCGCGGTGGGGCCCCTGGTGCCCAGAGGCTCTGGCGAATCCGGTAGACGGACCGATGGCGGTGCTGTGCGAAGGCACCGCCACTGATCAGCACCGCGGGGGGCATTCCGGAGTGCGGAAGCCAGCGCACGCCGTAGGACGAGTCGCCGACAGGGACGTCGGGATAGCGTCGAGGGTCCGGAGACGAGAACTCCGGGCCGTCGACCAGCGTCCGCCGGGCTTCGGCTTCCCCGGTCGTGGCGTAGGCGAACTCCAAATCGACCAGGAGTAGGCGACCATCCTCATCGATGATGAAGTTATCGGGCTTCGCGTCGACCAGATCGAAGCCGGCGGCGTGCAGCTGATCGAGTACCGCCACCATGCGTCGGAGGATCGGCAGAGGGAGCAGACGGCGTCGACGGGTCAGCACGTTGCGGTAGTACGGCATCTCGAACCAGTCTTCGCCGCGGTCGAGCACCTCCGGAGCGATATCACTGGTGGCCAGCGCGTCGAGGGCAGCGAGTTCTCGCTCGAGATGCCGTCGGGCGCCCGGCACGAACGTTTTCCGCACGACAATTCCTGCATCGGTAGCTCGCACGTCGACACGAGCGCGTCGCCCGCGGCTGAGCGTTCTCGTCGTTCCGTGCGGAACGCCCTGCGCCGCGCGGCCGGCTGCGACGATCTCTCGGACCCGCGCGACGGATTCCGGAGCAGCGAGTTCGAGATAGTGCCAGGCTTCGGTCTCGTCGTCCGCAGAGTGCATCCCGTTGAATGCGCGGGACTCTCCGAGCGTCGCATCGACGAGGTCACGGACGGTCACCTTCGCCGCGAGGATGTCGGCGTTGGTGAGATGCGGATAGCGTGATTTCAGCGCGGGATCCACCGATTCAGGAGCGAAGTGGAGCGCTGCGATGACCAGGGAGGGACCCCCTCCGCTGGCCGGATACGGCCCACGCCCCCAGTTACCTCCGCGGATGTGAGCTGCGGCACGGCCGCGGGCAGCAGCATCCAGGCGATGCGTGAAAACAATCTGAAAACCCAGATGCTCCAGGATCCCGCGTACGTCATCAAGCGAGACGACTTCTTCCAGGCGCTCACGAATGACGAAGACCGCAAGCTCCCCCTCCACGCCAGACGCGTCCTTCCGGACGTCAATGCGGCGAGCAGCCCAATCGTTCGAGCTCGACAGCCGGCGAAGGGCATCAAGCGGCGGCCGCCACTTCTGCTGCCCGAGGTAGTCGTCGAGGCCCTCCATATCGAGAGGAATGTGTGACCCAGCACTCTCCGCAGCCTCCGTGAGTGCGGCCGCGTAGTCATGCTCGGCCGGCTCCTCGAGGGGGCTATGTGGCAGAGACGATGCGAGGCCGGCAGAAAACCCCTTGTGGTAGAGCACGTGGTACGCGAGCGAGTGCAGGTGATCGGCGGGAGCCGGCACGCGCATACCGCTCGCATGAATCACAGAGCGATCCAGAATCGTCTTCGCGAGCGAAGGAACATAGTAGGCAGCGCCGCGGAAGTCATAGCCGTCAAGACCGGTTTCGCTGTAAAGGTCGATCGGGATCGTGCCCGGCTCGGCGCCGACGATTTCACGAAAGGTCTCGGCGTGTTCGTCGCGCACCAAGATGTCGAGGTCCTCGCCGGGGGCCATCTGCGGCAGCTGCGTGAACCAGCGCAGCACGACATACTCCAAACCCGCGTCTTCGAGCCGTCGCGCGAGCCCCGTAACGCCCCACACTGGTGAGAAATAGACGCGTGGTCGCAACGGTGGTTCGTGGTGCAGCCGAAAGACATCGAACGCGTGTGCGGAATCTGTCCAGCTGTCGACCGCAGAGATCCGGCCCCGCCTGCGGGCGATCCCGAGGGCGAGGCGGGTCGCCGCACTGCGCCGGCCTTTACCGCGCTCGACCGCAATCCAGCGGAAGGGCGCCAGTTCACTGAACCCCGCGACGGAAAGCGGCCGATCAGCGCGCACCACGAGCACGTCCGCCGAACTCTGGGAGACCCTGAACAAAGGGTCGAGCTTGTGGAATCTCTCCGCGAGCGGTCCCGCGTGGCTGCGGACGCCGTCCAGCGCTTCAGCGGACACGAGACCGAGATACTTCGCCCCGATGCTCTCGGTGAGCAACACCCCGAGATACGCATCACGTGCGCCGACATCGAGCACCCGGGCACCGTGCGGAACCCCGGACGCCATAATCACGCAACTGACATTACCGGCCTGCTCGCGCTCGCAGCCTGGCACAGCCTGGCCGGCGGGTATATGGTGTGCACCATCGACGTCCTGGGGCCGTCGATGACCTGCTGGTCTCCTCTCCGTGAGGAAGGACTGCGCGATGTCACCGAAAGAGCGGGCAACGCGAGACGACGACGACGGCAGAGCCAGACCACTGTTCGGGCTGGGGGCCACGTTGGGGATCGCCGTTGTGCTCGCGGCGCCGTTCGCCATCCTGACCCTCACTGGAGAAGAGCCGTATCCGGCGGTCATCTTCCCCGGCGGAGGACAGATCCAAACGCATGTCGTGGACGGGGTAGCTGCTTTCCAGTCAGACACTCTCGTCGCCTACACTCCGGCAGGAGTCGAACGCGTCGTCGACCGAGCCCTGCTTCTCGATCCGATCCCACCGTCTCAACTCAGCGGTCTCATCGCGTCGAGGTTCGGTCAAGATCGGTCTTCGACGCGATCCGTCGTCGTCCGCGGAATCGACCTCGTCTTCGAGGTTCCGCGCGCGGTGCCCACGCTCGAAGAGACAACACGCGCCCGCGAGTGGCTGGCGGGTCAGTTGCGCTCAATGGGCCTGAGCGAGGAAACCCTCATCGTTCGCAAGGAGCGGGTGACGATCGATCACAGAACCGGACGAGAACTGGATCGAGAGGTCCTCGAGGAGGTGAACCTCATTGGTTGATCGCGCGCTGCTATGGGCGTGGGGCCGAATCGCGGCTTCGACCCGGGTTGCCCCAGGATCGTTGGGGGTCTTCCGTTGGGTCTTCGGGCTCTACCTCTTGCTCTTCGACGCCCGCTGGTTCTCGTGGCTGGACCAGACTCCGGATGCGTTCTTTACGCCTCCGCTTCTGAGCCTGTCCAGCATGGCCGGCGGGTTCCCGCCGTCCCCGTTCTTCACGATCGTCGATCTCGTCGGGCTCGCGGCAATCTGCGCCATGACATGCGGGTGGGCCACCCGTATCTCGACGTCCGTCGCGCTCGTGACCTACATCGTGAGTACGACGTTCGCCTATTCGCAAGGCAAGATCTCTCACCAAATCGCGATTGCACTCGTGCTCGTGTGCATGCTGATCGCAGACTGGGGCAAGGCGGCTCCGCGACGGATAGCACAGGGCCTCTCGCTCCTCGGTGTTGCCCTGTGCTTCGGGTTCCTGGTCGCAGGGGTCGAGAAGAGCCGATATTGGCTCACACCTGATCTGGGCGTGAGCGGCTTCCTGAGCTGGTACTACCCGCGAATGGACTTGCAGGAACCCCAATTGCTCGCCGGCCTCGTTCCGGGCGTTCTGCTGCTGGCGTTCAAAGCAGCGGATGTGATCGCGGTGCTGTTCGAGGTCAGCGGCTTCATCTGGTTGCTGTGGGGGCGTGTTCCCTGGCGTCTATGGCTGCTTGCCGCGGCGAGCTTCCATCTTGTCAATGCGCTGGTGCTCAACATCACGTTCTCAACGCAGATCGTGGCTTACGCGGCGTTCTTCAGTTTGGCCACGCTGCCATGGCCCGCGAGGGGCGAAAGAGCCTACTCTGCCGCGCGCATCACTGCCGTCGCGATCGCCGTGTTCGCCACCGTGTGGCATGGCGTGACGCGAATCGCCGGCGGCGGGTCCTTCTTCATCTTCGGCGGTTCGTTGGCGTACACGGGAGATTACGACCTCATCGTCTGCATCGTCGTCGGCAGCGCCGTTGTCGCACTCGGTGCACGCGATGTCTTCCGGGAAATCCGGCGACCCTCCCCCCGAGAAGCAAGTGTGAAGAGCGTCGGGTCGATCTCCTCGGGGTGACGGTCAGCCCCAGAGTCGCCGCAGTGTCTGCAACGTCTGATTGCCCGGGTCTCGACGCGCATCGTGCGCGTAGAAACTCATCGCGTGGAGCATTCGCCAGAGGATGACATCCTCCCGACTCATCGAGCCGAGCAGTTCGCCGGCCCTCTCGGCGAGCGGCCCCTCGATGTCGTTCTTCATGAACGCGATGGCCGCTTCGCTGAGGCTGGCACCCGCACGCCGACGGTGAAGGTCCAACGTGGCGTACACAGCGTCGAGGAAACGCGGGTTACGGTCTTCGCCGCGTGGCCAATCGATGAGCTTGATCCCTCCCCCGCGCAACCGGAGCACGTTCTCACGGTGCAGATCGCCGTGGGATGGCCCGATCAGCACCGGCAGCGTCCCCTGTCCGAGTAAGCGGGACCGAAGGTTCTCGAGGTCGTCGTCTTCGAAGTTCGCGGGCTCGCGGGGTGATTGCAGGCGCCGGTAGAGGTCGGTCGATGACATCTGACCGGTCTCGCCGGACTCAAGGGCGTCCAGGACCGTGAGCACGTCTCGCTCGTACTCCCCCAAGCTCGTCGGCACGGCGTCGTACCGCGCATACCGGCACACCGTGAGCCTGCCCTGCTCCACCAGTTCTACGTTCTCCGGGGCATAGTGCCCCCACGGCCCGGCGAATGCTGCGCGGGTGCGTTGGACTTCTTGCTCGGCTCTGCGCTCTTCAACGGCGGAGAGCGGCACCTTGAGGAAGACACTCTCCGCGTCGATGACCACGCGTGGATGTGTGCGCGCCATGATCGTCGCGCGGTTGGATGACAGCTCCTCCGCGCGCGTCACCGACGTGGTCGCCGCGCGATGGGCTCGCGCGATGACCAGGTAGTCGGGCGCCATCCACTTTCCCAGACCTGCCCGGGCGAGAAATCTACCGAGCCGTTGTCGAGTGCTGTTCGTCGCGGTGTCCCGCCCACGACGCAGCGATTCGGCGTGCACGATCACCTCGAGGTGATCGAGCGACGGCAGCGGGATGAGCAGTCGGGACACGGACAGGCCCGTGCCGCGGAGCGTCGCGCCCCACGGTCGCACGGGATCTGAGAACAACGACACTCCCGCACCCGGGAGCGAGCGCCGACCGCGCATCCGCGCACGGAGGGGGTTGGAAGCCGCCACAACCACGACTCCGTCGGGTGTGAGGTTCTCCCGCACGTGTGACAGTAGTCGTCGCGTGTTCGACCGTTCGACCCCCGCTGGTCCGAACTGGCGCACATCGACGAACGCCACCGCGAATCGTCTGCCCTGCAGGAGACGGCTCTCGTCCGGTCCGACGGTGGTGACAGACGCCCCGAGATGGGTCAGTGCATCCGCAAGCGCGCCCCAATCCGAAGCGACGCACAAGACCTGGTCGCCGGGCCTGATGAGAGGAAGCAGTGCAAGCGCCGCGAACCGTGTGTCTGTCACGGTGTGATCGATCGGGAAAGACCACGGCTTCGTATGCGTTGCGAGGATCTCGCGCGTATTCGCTCTGCGATCCGAAACGCGTTCACCCAGCTCTGCGCTGCAGCGTACTTCGCTTTTTCACCGCGGGAAGCGGGCCAGTCCTGACGCCACACCGCCCTCCAGATTCCGAGCCCGATCCGCAATTGCTGGCCGATGTACCGGCGGTCTTCCGAACTCTGCTGCCCGACGGTCAATGCACTGATCCCCCGTTCGACTCGTACGGTCTTCTTGGCCAGCCCGAACCACGAAGATCGCGCCGGGTGATCGACCACCGCGCGTGCACTGAACACCATCCGTGCGCCGCTAGCATGCAGTCGCTTGCCCCACTCCTGGTCGCCTCCGGATTTCAGAGCGGCGTTGAAGGGCCCCACGCGTGACATGACCGAACGGGATACGACGAGGTTCGCGGTCGCGGCGAATCCGTCCACTTCGACGAACCGACGTTGGGGGAACTCGTGGGCTGATTCGTACAGCTCCGGTCCGCTGCGCGGGTGCATGCCGTTTCGAAACACCAAATGGATGTCACCGCCGACAGCCTGCGGATGACCTTCTTCGGTCAGGATCGCCACCGCTGTGCTGATCCATGTGGGGTGCGGCAAGCAGTCGGCATCCGTGAAGGCGAGCATCTCGCCCTCTGCGATCTTCAGGCCAGCGTTGCGGGCTGCGTAGGAGCCGCGCTGCATCTCGCGAATCAGCGTGAAGCGTGGGTCCCCTGGCGGCAGAGCGGGTGTCAGATCCGTTCGAGACGCATTATCGACGACGATCACGTTGATGAGTTCGGCAGGATAGTCCTGCGCGGCGATGAGCGCGAGGCACATCTTCAATCGCGCGAGGTCCTCGTAGACGGGAACGACGACCGTCACTGTCGGCGCGGACTCCGCGACTTCCTCACTGTGCGTCACCGATTGGACTCCCCGTTCCAGTTACGAGCCACATCGTGCGCGCGCGACGATATGGCCGGTAAAGAGTGAGGCTACCCTGCTGCAGACCTGACCATCACGACCTCGGTGGCGCTGAGCGCCCGGTCGTAGAGCCGCACGTCGTCCACTGCGCCCTTCAACGGGTGGCCACCCCCGGGCTGACCGCCGATCGTCAACGCCAGATCGTTCGCGATCACCGAAGCGGGCCCTGCGACCTGCCCCTGCAAGGTGCCATCGACGTAGAGTCGCAGGGTCGCCCCATCGTAGACCCCCACGAGGTGAGTCCAGGTGCTGCCATTCGTCGGGTAGGTCGACGTCCCGTTCACTCGGAAGGTGTCGCCTGAGACGCTCTGGTTGACTCGGAAGAACGGTCTGCCGTTGTTCGCGAGGGAGATCTCGTACCCCGCGACGGAGCCGTTGATGGACTTCTTGACGACCCCTTGCGTCGCGGCCTGTTCCGGCTTGACCCACGCGGAGACGCTGAACGGCCCGGTCACATCGAGTGCCGCATGATCAGCGACCGCTACCCGGCTGCCGTCCACACCGTCGAACCGAACGGCTCTCCCCGAAATGCCTTGCACCCGGCTCACGCCGCCTTCGAACCGACCATTGATACCGGACCCGCCATCACCCAGCACCGTTGCCCCGGAGGCCTCCTCGAAAGACCACGCTGCGCTCGGGGTCGGAGCGGTCGGCGTCGGCGTCGGCGTCGGCGTGGGAGTCGGCGTGGGAGTCGGCGTCGGCGTCGGCGTCGGCGTCGCGGTCGGTGTCGGCGTGGGAGTCGGCGTCGGCGTCGGCGTCACGGTCGGCGTCGGCGTCGGCGTCGGCGTCGGCGTGGGAGTCGGCGTCGGCGTCGGCGTCACGGCCGGTGTCGGCGTCGGCGCGCCGAGCCCCTCGCCGTTGTAGAGAGCCAACGCCTCCGCGGCGGTCACGGCACGGTCGAGCACACGCGCCTCATCGACCGAGCCGTCGAAAGCATACCCGCCACCGGGCTGATCGCCGATCGTCAGCGCAAGGCTGTTCGTTCCCACTGCAGCCGGCCCGGCAGTGCTGCCGACTTCCACGCCATCCACGAACATACGCATCCGGTCGCCGTCGAATGTGCCGACAAGGTGGGTCCACTTCGTGCCGTTCGATACGAGAGCCGTGGCGGCGTTGACCCGGTACTGGTCGCCCGCAGACGCCTGATTGACCCGGAAGAAGGGCTTCCCAGACGAGGCGATCGAGAGCTCATAGCCGTTCGTGCCACCGTTGGTGGATTTCTTGATGATGTTCTGTGTGCCGACGCGATCAGGTCGAACCCAGGCGGACAGCGTCATGCTCGTCGTCAGATCGAGTGAAGCGTGGTGGGCGACAGTGACGCGTCCATTCGCTCCGTCGAAGGCGAGTGCGCGGCCTGTGACCCCAGCGACGCGCTGCACGCCGCCCGAAATCGTGCCGTTGTTCGCCGCCGCGGATGCGTCGATGACGATCGCTCCCGCCGTCTCCTCGAACTTCCAGTCCCCCACGCTCCCCGGTTCGGGGTTCGCCGTGACGCTCGGCGCGGGCGTCGGTGTCGGATCAGCCGGCGACGGTTCGGGCTCGGGGCTCTCCCCGTGCTCACCTTCGAAGAGCCCACGAACGTCGGCTGCGGAAAGCCCGCGCGCATAAACGCGCACGCCGTCGACGCCGCCTTGGAACCTGTTCGTGCCGTCGGGCTGGCCACCGATGATGAGAGGCAGACTGTTCGCGCCCACCGACGTCGGTGCCGGCATCGATGCGACGTCGACACCATTCACATAGAGACGCATCGTCGTGCCGTCATATGTTCCGGCGAGGTGTGTCCACGTCGCCGCGTCGGCGATCGGCGCAGCGGGACCGAGAAGCCGGTAGTCGTTGTCGGCAGTGGCGTGGTTCACCCTGAAGTACGGCACGCCGTTCGATGCGATGCTCAATTCGAAGCCGTCCACGAAGTTCGGGTCGGCTTTGGTCACGATGTACTGCTTCGTGAGCTTCTCTGGGCGGATCCAGGCTGAAACAGTCAAGCCCTCGAAGTCCTCACCGAATGCGGCGGAGTGCGGAACTGTCGCCTGCCCGGAGTTGCCGTCTACGCGAAGGGCGCTCCCTGACACGCCGTCCACCCAGGACGCCCCACCCTGAACTGCCGCATGGTTGGCCCAGACAGACGCGTCTTCGGTGGTCGTTCCGGTCGCTTCGTCGAAGTCCCACGACCCCAGCAGCGCCGTCTCGTCGGAAACGGCGATCGTGACGGTCGCTTCCGCCGACCACAGTTCTCCCGCACGGGCGCGATACGTGAACGAGTCCCGACCGACGAACGAGCCCTCCGGCTCGTAGGTGAATGTCTTCCCGTCAACGGACACCCCACCGGATGTCGCCGAGCGGATGATCGCCACCTCGTCGATCGGGAGGTCCGAGTCGATGGCGAATGAGGCTGTCACCCCAGTGCCCTGCGTGGTGGAGACGGTGACATCGTCGGCCACCGGGGCGCCCGGATGCACCCATTGGAGGGACTTCGTCTTCGTCGAAGTCGCGTTGCTCACCATCACGAGTGCAGCCCCGGGGACGTTGGCTTTCGTGCTCGTGACGTTGTTGTACGAGCCTGGCACGATGACGTCGGCGGGGCGAGAGAAGTCGAGTGCAGAGCGCGTCGTTGTTTTTTCGAGGATCGCCCCCATTCCGTCGTTTGCGGTGTAGGTGATGCGCAGGCTGCCTGTGGCTTCGTCTGCGAGGACGATGGGGCGGGTACCTCGTTTGTCGACTTCGTGGAACGTCCATCCGCCGCTCGCTGCTCGCACGAGGAGCCCGATCACGGGCCGGTTCGAGGAGTTGTATGACGTCTTGACGGCGGCGTAGAGAGTGCCATCCGCTGCGACTGCGACATTCAGATGATCATCGGCCATCCCACCGTCGATATTGAGCGCGGCCGACGCGCCCGGTACCTCATCGGCAGTCCACGTCGTCGGGGACGTGCCGTCGACGTGCGTCCGGAAGCCGAACCTCTTCGTCGTCTGATTCGACCAGAGCACGCCGATACGGCCAGGGAGAGCAGTCACGACGGCGATGTCGTCGCCGCTGATTCCCGAAGCCACAGTGATCGGAGCGGAGAACGTGGAATAGGGGGCGTCGGCCCACCGCATCTGGATCTGTGTCGCAGTTTCGGTGGCGAGCCACATCCGACCGGTGCCGTCCACATCGATCGTGGCCGTTTCACTGCCCGGGAGTGAAACGGCGGTGCCGACCGGCCGAGCTTCCCACGGCACGTACGCGGCCGTCGCACTGTCGTAACGCACCGAGACGAGCGATGTGACGGGGCCGTGCAACAGCAGATGCACGACTTCACCGTCGGCAAGCACGTCCGCGCGCACGTCGGTGCGGTCGGACACGCGGGTGACGGCGGACCACGAATCGCCGTCGTAGCGCCAGATCCACGTACCGACGGGGGTCGTGGCGGCGGTGCCGATGACCGCCCACCAGATTCCGTTCGCATGCCACAGTTTCGACTGGGGCTTTTCACCCGTCGTGCCGAGGAGGGGGATCTCTGGAGCACTGAACACTGCCGCGGGCGGCACCGGCTCGGGCTGTTCGACGGCGGCAGCGGCACGCTGCCACGAGAGGACAATCAGCCCTGGATCGGGATCCGATCCTCCCGTACTCACCTGGACGAAGTACTTCGTGTCTTCTACGACATCGACCGTGACTTCGCCGGTATCGAGATCCCCTGCCTCGGTTCCGCTGCCGACCACGGTTCCGGCGGAATCTGCCTCTCGGATCACGATGTCGGTGTTCATCTCACTGCCGACCGTGGAGAACCGGAAAGCACCCGTCTCCGGTGCGATCCATGACCACCAGAGGGAGCCCGCGACCGTGACCGCCTCGCCGGGACCGGTCTGCGATTCAGGGAACGTAGCGCCGATATCCTGACCAACCACGCCGCCGATAGCGCGCGCGTTGCTGGGCTCTGCGCCGATGACCACGTCGGGATCGCGGAATTCCTCGGTGACGTCGGCCGCTGCGGGCGGTGTCGTCTGCTGAGGTGGCGCGAACATGCCGGCGACGACGACGGCGGACGCGAGCAGGCCGGCGATGGAGGCGGCCACCCATGTCGACCGCCTGGGACGAGGTGACTTCGCCGCGGGCTCCGCCCCCGGCTCTTCGCTCAGTGTGCGCGCACGACTCATCGATTTCCCCCAGCTCGATCACGAAACGCTTTGACCTGCGAACCCCAGCTGCAGGCGGGAGAATAGTACCGCATATGCGCGCGCACGTCATCAAGCAGTCGACGCGCGGGCATTCACGCTCGCCGGAGGGGCCGAGGCCGCGCACTGTCGAACCACGCGCGCTCGACGACATCCTTGGTGCGGTCGATCGTGAACCTCTTGCGAGCTTCGCCTCGTGCGAACGTGGCGACATCAGCTGCGCGCGCGGGATGCTCCAGCAGCCAGAGTATGCCGCGGGCCAGGGCTTCAGGATCCCCCGGCCGAACGAGCACGCCTGCGGGCGCCGCATGAACCCCCGGCGCCACCAGGACTGCTACGCCGCCCGGGTCGAGGATTTCAGGCACGCCTCCCGCGTTGGTCGCCACGACCGGCACACCCGCCGCCATGGCCTCCACGATCACCTGACCGAACGGCTCGGGGACGGGCGATGCGTGCACGAGAATCCGCAATCTGCGCAGCTCGCGGCTCGGATCAGCCACCCAACCGCGCCATTCGATCCGACCCGCGGCTCGCGATGCCGTCGAGAGCGCGCGCAACCGCGACTCCTCGACGGCGTCATCGAAAAGTGCAGCGCCGATGATTCTGAATCGCAGGTGAGGTGCGCTCGAATGGATCAGCTCAGCGGCCGAGAGGAACTCACGCTGACCTTTGGTCGCGCTGACGCGTCCGATCAAGCCGATGGTGCGGCCTCCGCCGCGCCTTCGTGGTTCGTCGAACGCGTGCGGTTCCAGTCCGGGGTATGCGACCACCACATGTTTCGACCGGCCTACCCGTTGCCCGAGGGTTCGTGCCGTCGCGTGCGAGTTCGCCACGACGCGATGAGGCCCGAATCGTGCGACCCATCGGAGCGCGATGACGACAGCCGCCGGGAGGTAATCGTCCGAAATCCGGTCGTGCAGATGCCAGACCCACCGTGTTCCAGAACCCGGCGTCGCGAGCGACAGCAGAACTGCCGCCTTGAGCGAGTTCGCCACGACGAGGTCCGGGGACCGCTCCCGCAACAACCGTCGGATGCGCACCGATGCGGCGACCGTCTGCCGAAAATTCCTCCACAGCCGGCTCAATGACCCGACCGTCTGCTCCCGCGTCACGCGAGTTACCTCGCCGGATGGCAGCACGACTACCGGAACCTCGATGTCCTCAAGTCGCGCAGCAAGGGGGCCGGCGCTGAGAAGTACCGCTTCTACCGAGAAAGCTCGCCGGTCGATGGCTGAAGCCAGCCTGATGAGGGCCGCTTCGGCACCGCCGAGCTCGCCGGTGTGCGTGAGGACGAGGACTCGGCGGGGAGGATGGGCCTCTGTCGCGTGATCCGTCCGTTGCATCGTCGGTGCCACGTCGACACACTACCGGCGCGCACTCGGGACTCGGTCCGTACGATTGACGCGTGACCAGCCCGCGGCATCCCACACGTTTCGGTGTGGCGCGAACGCGCGCGGGCCGCAGCCCCGGGTCGATGCGCAGATTGCGCTCGCTCATACTCGGATGCTTCGCCGTCGTCCTGGTCGGGCTCGCCGCCGGCTTCATCGCGGTGACCGAACCCGACCTCGCCATCCCCGCCGCCCTCGCCGTGCTCGTGGTCGGCATCGCGGCCATCGACCTCTCGCTCATTCCGGTGCTGGCCGTTCCGGCGACGATGGCGGTGGTGCGGGTCGGTCCGATGAGCCTGGCGGACTTCGTGCTCGGCTTCGCCGCGATCGTCGCCCTCCTCATGCTGCGTGGCAAGGGTGCGCAGACCCTGCAGCCGCTCCTGTGGGCAGGCGCCTGTTACATCGCGCTGACGGCGCCACAGCTGTTGCTCAACCGCTACGTCGCGAACTACATCGAGTGGGCGCACGAGATCGCTCTCGTGCTCGGCAGCATGATCGTCGGATTCGTGGTGGGGCGCGAAGGTCACGCCAAACTCGCGCTGGGCATGTACATCGCGCTGTGCTGGTTCATCGGGATCGCCGCGATGGTGACGGCCGTCTCGAACGGCTTCGGTCCCGTGTATTTGGGGATGCTGCACAAGAACGCCATCGGAGCGATCCTCATGATCGGGGCGATCATCGCATTCGCCAACCCGCCGTGGCTCGAGTGGCGACCGTGGTTCGGGTATGCGACGTTCGCCGTCTGCGGCGTCGGGGCGCTCGCCGCCCAGTCTCGCCAGGCTCTCATCGGCGCGCTCGTCGGGGTTCTCATCGTGGGCCTGCGGCCACGCTTCCACAACGGCAAGCGATCACGGTGGATGTGGGTCGTGCTCGTTCCCGTCGCGTACTTCGTCGTGACGGCGGTGCAAGAGCAGCTCGGCTCGGACGATCAGTTCAACTCGTCCAACCAGCGGCTCGATTGGTACGGCGATTCGATCAAGGTCTGGCAGATGTCGCCGCTCTTCGGCGTCGGCCATCGCTGGTGGGTGACCGGGCACACCGGTTACTCGGGTTTCCAGCCCCCCAACGCGGAGCTCGAGGTCCTCACGACAGTGGGCGTCCTCGGCCTCATCGGCTTCCTCGCGATGTTCGGCGGGGCTTTCTGGCTGCTCGCGAAGATGAACCCGGTGTACGGCACGCTCGCCCTCGCCGTCGTGGTCGGGCGTTTCGCGCAGGTGCAGTTCGACCTCTACTGGGTCGCCGGCCACTCCTCGATCCTGTGGATCATCGCGGGCATCTGCTACGGAGTCCAAGCGCGAGACAAAGCCCTGGGCATCGAACGCATCCCGCATCCGGTTCAGACCGTTCTTCGCAGGACTCCGGTCGTGCGGATATGACCCGGCGCATCATTCACGCCATCACACCGGGCGATCACTTCTCGCCGCGCACCGGATCGGCGATTCCGACGGTCGTCCACGGTCTGGCGCGTGCGGCCCTCGCGTCAGAAGGCGACGATGCGCGTCACGCCGTGCTCGTCGATTCGACCACCTTCCGCCCCCGCTACGAGTCGGCCGAAGTGCTCGAATACACCGGCGCGATGCCCACCCGACGCGCGGAGCGGATAGCGGATGCCGCTCTCGCGCGTCTCGGCGTCGCCCGCCGATCGGCGGTTCGCGCCTGGCAGCCCGTATCGGATGCACTGCGGGATCAGTCGCCTTCGATCGTCATCGCCCACAACGCACCGGCGTTGCCGCGCCTTCTCGGCGATCAGCCGCACACGACCGTGCTGTATGCGCACAACGACCTGTTCCGCACCGTCGGTCGGCGCGAGGCCGAGCGCACGCTCGGCGGTGTCGCCGCCATCGTCTGCGTGAGTGAAGATCTCGCGCGCCACACCGCATCACGGCTGCCGCGCTCCCTCGCCCGCCGGGTGCACATCGTCGACAACGGCATCGACACCGAGGCCTTCGCACCGCGCGACGAGCCGCGGAGCGACGCTCACCCGCTGCGACTCATGTACGTCGGACGCGTGATCGCCGACAAGGGGCCTGATGTCCTGCTCCGGGCTGCCGCGCTTCTGCCCCACGACGACATCGAGGTCGTCATCGTGGGAAGCACCGGGTTCGACGCCGCGGCTCCCCTCACCCCGTACGAACGCTCGCTACGCGACCTGGCCGGGAAGGTGTCCGGCAGGGTCGCCTTCGAGCCCTTCGTCGATCGGGGTCGCCTTCCCGATCTGCTGCGCACCGCGGACATCTTCGTCGTACCCTCGCGGTGGCGCGAGCCCAGCGGCCTCACGATCGGTGAAGCGATGGCCACGGGGCTTCCCGTGATCGCGAGCGCGGTCGGCGGCATCCCCGAAGTCGTCGGCGACGCCGGCGTGCTGATCGATGCTGACGATGCCGAACGGTTGGCGACCGAGATCACGACGTTGAGGGACGACCCGCTCGCCCGTGCAGCCCTCGGAGAGTCAGCGCTCCGACGCGCACGCGCGCGCTCCTGGCGTCGGTCGTGGAATCAACTGAGGGCGATTCTCGAGAGCATCTGAGCTGCGTCACCTCGAAGTGGGCGCGAGCCCCTCGATGATCGTCGTGAGATCCCGGGTCAACTCGTCCACCATCGTCGTCCATGCCCGCTCCGGCAGCAGGAGCGGATCGGCGACATCGTCGGCCGGGTCGGCCCCCACCAGCTCGGTGCGCGGCCGGTCGGCGGCGGCGGCATCGAGCCATGACCCCAGCGCTGCTCGCGGAGGCCGGGGGTTCTCCTGAATCCACCGCGCGAACTGCTTGATCGTGAACACGCGCGGCCAGGCGTCGGGATTCTCGGCGATCACCTCGCGCGCCTGTTCGCGCGCGGCGGTGAGCACGAGATCGAATCCCGCCATGTCGTGCGCATCGAGTTCGCGGCTGCGGTGCTGGGTGAAGTCGTACCCGATCCGGGCTGCGAGAGCGCGACCGACCGTGGGCATCGAGCGGCCGCCCTCGATCAGGCCCGCAGAGTGGAAACGCAGGCTGCGCCCACCCCCGAGCCGCTCGGCGATGGCCGCGGCGTAGGGAGAACGGCACTGGTTGCCGTGGCAGACGAAGAGGATCTCGCTCTGCCCGGCGATGGCTTCGGGAGATCGCACCGGCGCGGCGAACGGTCCATCACCGGGGGGCGCAAAAGTCATGCAGGCGCACCGCTTTCCTGCTCATCCGGCGGCTGCGGATGAAGCACCGAGGTCTTGGGTCGGGTCGTCGGCACGGGGTTCGTCGTCACCCCGCGTCGGTAGCGCGGACGGTCGGCCAGGTCGGAGCGACCGTCGAACACATCGAGATCATCATCTTCGACATCGGCATCGAGGGGTTGCGAGTCGGGCGTGACCTGAGCCGTGCGGCGACGGCCGCTCTTGTCGCTGCGCATGTAATAGGCGGCATACGTCTTCGGCAGCTTCCGCCGTCCTCGGTTCGCGACGACGCCGAGGATCTCGACGCCGTTCGCGCGCAGCCCGGCGACGGTGTCGGCAAGCAGCGTGCGATCGGTGCGCATGACCGACGCGACGACGATCGCGCCGTCGGTGTACATCGAGAGCAACGAGGCGTCGGCGAGTCCGATGGCCGGCGGCGAGTCGATGATGACGATATCGGCCAGCAGCCTGAGCTCGTCGACGAGCGACTCGTACGCCGCGCCGGCCAAAAGGTCGGCGGGGTCCCTCGGTTCCGCACCGGCGGGAAGGATGCGGAGGCGTCGATAGGTCGTGACGTTGAGTCGGGCCTCGATCTCCTCCGACGACACGGGAGTGCCGTCTTCCTGGTTCTGCAGCAGCTCGGCCACGCCCTCACCGTCGGCCGCGTCGCCGAAGTAGCGTGCGAGATCCGGGCGGCGCAGATCGCCGCCGACGAGGATGACGCTCTTTCCCGCGCGCGCCCAGGCGAGGGCGAGGTTGGATGAGATGAAGGATTTTCCGTCGCCCGGCTCGACGCTCGTCACCACGACGACCGCGTGGCGAGGCGGGATGAGAACCTGCACCGTCGACCGCACCGTCCGCAGGCCTTCGCTCAGATCGGTTCGCTGCGAGCTCGCGACAGGGAGGGGCGGATCAAGTCGCTTGACCGACCGGTCCCAGCGCAGTTCACCGAGCGACACGGTGCCGGCGATGCCTTCGACCTCGTCGGAGCCCCGCAGACGGTTGTCGAACTGGTCGCGGATCAGAACGACTCCGATCCCGACGATGGCGCCGGTCAAGAGGGCGAGTCCGAACACGATGAGCTGGCCGGGGACAGTCGATTCTCCCGGTGCCGGTTCGCGCAAGACCGTCATGGTCGGGCCCGATGCGGCGATCGCGTCGAGCTGGGTCTGCAGCATGCTCATCCGGTTGAGCGCAGACGCCAGGTTCGATTGGGCGATCGCGTTCTCGGGGTTGCGGAAGACCTCCCGTTGCAGTTCGGTGGCCTGCTGGATGGCTTCGGTGTGCTGCTCACGCAGTGTCGTCTGCACCTCGGTCATCTGCTCGTCGACGTATGCGACGTACGCCTCGATCACGGCGTTCGCCCGCGCTTGAGCGGACTCCGGGCTCGGACCGGACGCCGTCACGGTCAACCGGCCGGTGCGCGAACTGTCATCGAGGCGGGCTTCGATCTGCCCCGCGAGAGCACCGCGCGCGTCGCCGGTGATCGCCGCCGCGGCGTCGAGGATGACGGGCGCGGTGATGGTCTCGGGGTCGAGATCGACCGTCATGCCGCCGATCTCCCCCGACACGGCCGTCTCGGTGACGACGGCGTTCAGCCGAACGGTGCCGCTCGTTTCATACGTGACATCACGCACCTGCAGATAGCCCACGGCGACGATGCCCGCGACAGCCGTGATCGCGAGGATCACCCAGATGCGCTTCCACAGCACGTCGAGCACTTGCCGTAGTGTCACGCGTTCTGCCCCCCGGTCGAACTCATGCTGCTCGTGCAGCCGCTGACGGCTTCGCGTCTTCGAGTATCCAGGTGGAAGAACCCGATGTACGTGTGCATCGGCCAGACTCGCAGGACACGCCCAGCGTCACAGCAAGCCTACCGCCGGCTCTCAGACCCCACTTCGACGCTCGCGACCGCACCCTGACGCGCGACGAGCACGACGAGCACGCCGGCGCAGGCGAGCAGCATCCCGCCGCCGGCGACGTCGGGCGCCCGCGGAACGTCGGCCATCGCGATGAGCACGCACACCGCCCCGGTGAGGCAGACCGCCGACCCCACCGCTGTCCAGGCCCGAAGCCGTCGTGCAGGCGACACGACGACGCCGACCGCGGCCTGCACCGCGAACGCGACAGCGCCGGCCAGCAGGATGCCGCCCAGCACGTCGCTGCCCCGATGCGCGAAGGACAGCAGTGACATCGCCGCCTCGATCCACACCACCCCCGCGAGCACGGCGACGACCGGTCGCGGTGCCCAGCGCGGGTTCAGCCAGGCGATCGCGATCACGCCGGCGGCGCAGACCGCGACGTGACCGCTCGGATACGTGTTGTGCGCGTACGCGAAGGCGCCGAAATCGGGGCGCGGAACGGCGATGTCGAACAGCGCGGCCAGCACCCCTGTTCCGCCGAGACAGATCGCCGCGGCGGCCACGGCGAGAAACCGTCGGGCCAGCAGCGCGCCGACGGCGGCGAGGGCGGCGAGCACCACGAGCCCGAGCATGAGGGCATTGCGGGCGCCGTAGATCCGCATCCACGGCTCGTCTCGAAGCGCCGGGAACGATCCGAGTGTCGACGCGTCGAGACGCTGGCCCAGCGGGGTCAGCACCGCGAGGACATAGAGCAGCACGAACGCGCTGAGGAACCCGGCCGTCCAGAGAGCTGCTGTCCTACGGGTTCCTCGCGCATCAACGATGGGAGACCACCTCGCTGACGACATCGCGCAGCCGAGTGGCGAACCGCTCCTCTGAGAACGACTCGGCGTGCGCCGTGATCTCGAGAGCTCTCCACGACCGTTCGGCCAGTGCCCCGATCGCGCCGGCGACCGCGTCGACCGTCGGGGAGTCGAAGAAGACACCCGTGCGCCCTTCGACGACCGTGTCGAGGTATCCGCCGTCTCGGAGTGCGGCCGTGGGCTTGCCGAAGGTCGCCGCCTCGAGAGGCGAGAGCCCGAAGTCTTCGTAGGATGCCGCAACCAGACCTTCGCACTGCGCATACAGCCAGCGCAGCTGCGCGTCGGACACCTTGCCGACCAGGTGCGTGCCGCCCGCGCGCGCCGCGAGCGCCTCGAGCGTCTTGCGTTCGGGACCGTCGCCGACCACGACGAGGTCGAGCCCACCGGCCGCCGCGACGGCCTCGATCACGAGGTCGACGTTCTTATAGGGCAGGAGGCGCGCCACGCACAGCAGGAACGGACGCCTGACGCCGGCGATCTCTTCGCGCGCGTCATCGGGGTGCAGCGTGGCGGGGGGCGGCGCGAGCACCTCCGCGTCGATTCCGTAGACATCCTGCACGGCCCGCTGGATGACCGTCGAATTGACGAGATAGCGGTCCGCGGTCGCCGCGGCGCGCTGATCCCATCGCCGCAGTCGCGGCCCCAGCATCCCGATCGCCGCGCGAACCGCTCGGGCGCGCACTCCCGGCGCCTCGTCACCACCGGCATACCGGTCGAGCTGATAGAGCCACCGCGCCGGCGCGTGGCAGTACACGACCTTGCGACCTGCCGTCGGGAATCCGTGCGCCCATCCGCTCGAGCTCGCGAGCACGACATCGGCGTCGATCGGATGCGCGTCGACGGCACCGGCGAGGAACGGAAGGGCGAGTCGGTGGTGCCGACGCAGCGCCGGCCAGCGGTCGACGCGCGACGTGCGGATGTCGAGCTGGTCGAACTCGGGAAAAGTGCCCTCGGCGTGGAACAGCGTCGTGTGCAGGGGGGCCCCGGGAAACGCGCGCGCCATCGCGAGCGCGACACGTTCCGCTCCGCCACGCTGTGTGACGTAATCGTGTGCGAGCGCGATCGTGGTCACAGCTCTCCCGGTTGGACGACGTGTTCGTCGATTCTCTCCACAATCGCCCGCGCCCGCGACGGCTCCGGTTTGCGCGGGGCGTAGACGACGAGCGAATGGAAGACGAAGCGCACGATGAACGCGACCGCGAGCGTGATCGCCGTGGCCAGCACCGCCGAGATGTGCCACGTCTCGACCATGAGCGCGAGCACGGGGATGCGCACGAGCGCCTCGGCGTTGTTGAACGCGAACGACTTCGCGAACCGCACCCAGCCGCCCGATGCCTCGCCCCGCATGTCATGGAACACGAACCGTTCGATCAGCAGGAAGTTGCCGATGATCGTCACCTCGGCGGCGATGATGGCGGCGAGGATGTAGTCCATCCCGACCGCGGTCAGCGCCCACACGATCGCGATGTTCGCGACCGCTCCGAGCGCGCCCACCACGGCGAACAGCGACATCTTGCCGAATCGCAGTGCCGTCAGCTGCGTCATGAAGTGGACTCCCTGCCGCAGCGACGCCTTCGACTCCCCCGCGTGCCGATCGGCGAAATCGAACGGCACCTCGGCGACGCGCAGCGTCTTGCGCGCGAGCATCTCGAGCAGGATCTTGAACCCGCGCGGCTTGAGGCCGTCGAGATCGAGAGAACGGCGATCGACGAGGAAGAACCCCGTCATGGGATCGGTGACGTCTTTGAGTCGCACGGGGAACATCGACTTGGTCACCGCGGTCGACAGCTTCGAGACGAACACCCGCGTACGGTCGGCGAGTCCGTTCGCGGTGCCGCCGCCGGCATACCGCGACGCGACGACCACGTCGACGTCGCCCTCGCGAAAGCGCGCGAGCATCTCGGGGATCTTCTCGGGCGGATGCTGCAGATCGGCGTCCATCACGAGGCACAGGTCCGACATCGCCGCGGCGAATCCCTCGAGCACCGCCCCGCCGAGACCCCCCACCGCCCGCTCACGGTGGAGCAGACGCACAGGGATCGTCGACGACGCCGAGACCTCCCGCACGACGTCGGGGGTGGCATCCGTACTGTCGTCGACGACGATGATCTCGCACGCGATTCCCGCCGTCGCGGCCGCGATTCGCCGCACGAGCTCGGCCACGTTGGGCGCCTCGTTGTAGGTCGGTACGACGATCGACAGTTCGATGGGAATCTCCCTTGCGCTCCGGGGGTGAGCCCACCCATCGTTGCACGCGAGCACGCCATGATGGACGAGCGCCAACAACGAAGGGACATCGATGCGGATCTCGGTCATCGGATGCGGATATCTCGGAGCCGTCCACGCGGCGGCCATGGCCGAACTCGGCCACGACGTCGTCGGCATCGACGTCGACGCCGACAAGATCGCGGCGCTCACGCGCGGCGAGGCCCCGTTCTTCGAACCGGGCCTGCCCGAACTGCTGCAGACGCACGTCGCGTCCGGCCGGCTGCGGTTCTCGACCGACATGACGGATGCCGCGGGCAGCGGCATCCATTTCATCGCTGTCGGCACACCGCAGCGTAAAGACGGCACGGCCGCCGACATGTCCTACGTCGACGCCGCGATCGACGGCGTGCTCGCGCACATCGGCGAGGGTGAGGTGATCGCCGGCAAGTCGACGGTGCCCGTGGGCACCGCCGCCGTCCTCGCCGAGCGGATCGCCGGGTCGGGCGCCGTACTCGCGTGGAACCCCGAGTTCCTGCGCGAAGGCTGGGCCGTGAAGGACTCGCTCACCCCCGACCGGCTCGTGTTCGGTCTGCCGCCCGAGCCCGATCAGGCGGCCGTGGCCGAGGCCGCGTTGCGCGAAGCGTATGCGCCCGTGATCGCGCTCGACACCCCGCTCATCGTGACCGACTTCGCGACGTCCGAGCTCGTCAAGGTCGCCGCCAACGCCTTCCTCGCGACGAAGATCTCGTTCATCAACGCGATGGCCGAGATCGCCGAGGTGACCGGCGCCGATGTCGTGCAGCTCGCCGACGCGATCGGCCATGACGACCGGATCGGCCGCCGATTCCTCGGCGCGGGTGTGGGCTTCGGCGGCGGCTGCCTGCCGAAGGACATCCGCGCCTTCACCGCACGGGCCGAAGAGCTCGGCCGCGCCGATTCGGTCGCGTTCCTCAAGGAGGTCGATGCGATCAACCTGCGCCGGCGCAGCAAGGTCGTCGACCACGTCGTCGAGGCGCTCGACGGTCAGCCGGTCGGCAAGGTCGTCGCGGTGCTCGGTCTCGCGTTCAAGCCCCACTCCGACGATGTGCGGGACTCACCCGCGCTCGACGTCGCGGTGCGCTTGAAGGGCCTCGGGGCCGACGTGCGGGTGACCGATCCGGCCGCCATCGAGAACGCCCGGGCACGCCATCCGCAGCTGGACTACCGCGCATCGTTCGAGGACACCGTGCGCGGTGCGGACGTCGTCGTGCTCGTGACGGAGTGGGACGAGTACCGCTACCTCGACCCCGAGGTGGTGCGGCCGCTCGTCGCGACGCCGAACATCGTCGACGCGCGCAACGCCTACGACCCCGCGCGCTGGCGCGCCGCCGGCTGGACCTACCGCGGTCTCGGCCGCCGCTGACGCCCGCCGTGACCCGCCGCCTTTTGACCGCGAGACTGCAACGGGAGCTCGAGACAGCGGGTAACACCCGCAGTCTCGGCGTGCCGTTGCAGTCTCGCGGTCAGGGGGTCAGATGAGGGAGAGCTCGCGCAGCTTCGCCTCGACGTCGGCGTTGGACGGCTCGACGTGGTGCGACGTGTCGGGGTAGACCACGACGGGGATGTTCGTGCGACCCGAGATGTCGCGCGCGACGTCGGCGGCCTTGGGGTCGGTCTCGAGGTCGACGTAGGTGTACGTCACACCGAGGTCGTCGAGCTGCTTCTTCGTGCGGCGGCAGTCCGAGCACCATTCGGCGCCGAACATCGTGATGGTCGAGTCAGAGGTCATGCCATCCATTCTGGCCTGAGAATCCGGCGACAGGGCCTGACGACGAAGACCGTCGACCGTCTACGCTCAAGGGCGTGAACGACGGCATCGAAGGAAACACCCGAATCATCGAGGGCACAGTCGTGACCGACTTCTCGGACCGCATGAGCTACGGCGGTTACCTGGAACTGGACACGCTGCTGGCCGCGCAGCATCCGCTCAGCGATCCCGAGCACCACGACGAGCTGCTCTTCATCATCCAGCACCAGACGACCGAGCTCTGGCTCAAACTCGTGCTGCACGAGCTCGGCGCGGCATGCCGGCACCTGCGCCAGGACGACCTCGGACTCGCGCTCAAATGCATCGCCCGCGTCAAGCACATCCAGAAGACACTGACCGAGCAGTGGTCGGTGCTGGCGACGCTCACCCCGGCCGAGTACGTCGAGTTCCGCGGCGTCCTCGGCAATTCGAGCGGGTTCCAGTCGGCGCAGTACCGCGCGGTCGAATTCACCCTCGGCAACAAGAACGCCGGGATGCTGCGCGTCTTCGAATCCGACCCCGCGGCCCACGCCCTCGTCTCGGCGGCGCTGAACGCACCGAGCCTGTACGACGAATTCCTGCGCCTGCTCGCGCGGAGGGGCTACACGATCCCGGCGAGCGTGCTCGAGCGCGACGTCACGCAGGCGTGGACCTTCGCTCCCGAGCTCGTGCCGGTCTTCACCGAGATCTACGCGCACCCCTCCGAGCACTGGGCGGCGTACGAGACGAGCGAAGAGCTCGTCGACCTCGAGGACAACTTCCAGCTCTGGCGCTTCCGTCACCTCAAGACCGTCGAGCGCATCATCGGCCACAAGATCGGAACGGGCGGTTCGAGCGGCGTGCCGTTCCTGCGGCGAGCGCTCGAACTGACGTTCTTCCCCGAGCTGCTCGCGGTGCGGACGGAGCTGTGAACGACCCCGTCGATCCGCTGCGACTGGCGCGGCTGCTCGGCCCCGCGGCATCCGCGTGCCGGGAAGGCCTCACGGGTGGAACCGGCGTCGCGCTGCCCCCGTTCATCGATCACCACGTGCACCTGCACCTCATCGACGACCGAGCCCTCACGGCGGGCGGCATCGCCGGGATCCTCGACCTCGGCGGAGACCCCGCCGCGCTCACGCGCCGGCCGCGACGCGCCGTGCCCCGCCGCGCCTTCGCGGGGGCATTCCTGACGGTGCCGGGCGGATACCCGTCCGGCCGCTCGTGGGCCCCCGACGCCGTCGTGTGCGAAGTGACGAGCGACTCCCCGCACGAGGGCGTGCCGGGTGGGGCGGCGACCGCCGTCGCCGAGCAGGCCGCGTTCGGTGCATCCGTCATCAAGGTCGCCCTCAACAGCACGGCGGGCCCCGTGTTCGACCGCGAAACCCTGGCCGCGATCGTGTCGGCCGCGCATGATCGCGCGTTGCCCGTCGTCGCGCACGCGGAAGGCGAGGGGATGCCGCGCCTCGCGCTGCGCGGCGGTGTCGACGCGCTCGCCCACACACCCACCGAGCATCTCGGCCCGCGCTTCATCGCGAGCGCCGTCGCCGCCGGGCAGCGGTGGATCTCGACGCTCGACATCCACGAGGGCGACGCGCGCTCGACCGCCGTCGCGAACCTCGCCGCCTTCGCCGCGGCGGGAGGCACGGTGCTCTACGGCACCGACCTCGGCAACGGCGACCTGCCCACGGGCGTCAACGCGCGCGAGCTCGCGGCCCTCGTCGACGCGGGTCTCGACGGTCCCGCTCTCATCGACGCCCTCACCGACCCGTGGCCGCTCGAGCCGGGCACGGGCGCCTTCACGACTTTCATCCCGGGCACGCCGCCCGACACGGTCGACGAGCTGCCCGCGTGGCTCGCGACCGCGACCGTCGTTCTCACCGAGGAGCTCGTACATGACCAGGATTGACTTCGACCGCGCCGCATCCGATTTCGATGCCGCCGACCCGCTGCGCCGCTTCCGCGACCTGTTCGTCGGAGCCGAGTCGTCGCTCGTGTACTTCGACGGCAACTCGCTCGGACGCCCGCCGCGTGCGTCGGTGGATCGCCTCGCGCGGTTCGCGACCGAGGAATGGGGCGGGCGGCTCATCCGTGGATGGGACGAGTCGTGGATGCAGCTTCCCTTCGCCGTCGGCGACGCCATCGGGCGGGCGGTCATCGGCGCCGCCTCCGGTCAGACCGTCGTCGGCGACTCGACGACCGTGCTGCTCTACAAGCTCGTGCGCGCGGCGTTCGATGCGCAGCACGCGGCCGATCCCGCGCGCGTGGAGATCGTCGTCGATCGCGACAACTTCCCGACCGACCGGTATCTCGTCGAGGGCATCGCCCGCGAGCGCGGCGGACGCGTGCGCTGGGTCGAGGTCGACCTGTCGGCGGGTGTGACGGCCGAAGCGCTGCAGGCGGCGGTCGGACCCGAGACCGCCGTCGTGCTGCTGTCGCACGTCGCCTACCGGTCGGGCTACCTCGCGGATGCCGCATCCCTCACTCGCATCGCGCACGACGCCGGAGCGCTCATCGTGTGGGACCTGTGCCACTCGGCCGGGTCGGTGCCCGTGCACGCCGACGAGTGGGGCTTCGACCTCGCGGTGGGATGCACCTACAAGTACCTCAACGGCGGTCCGGGCTCGCCCGCGTTCGCCTACGTCGCGGCGGGGCTGCAGGACCGGCTCGCGCAGCCGATCCAGGGATGGATGGGCACGGCCGACGTCTTCGCGATGGGGCCGGCGTACGAGCCCGCGGCCGGGATGCGTCGGTTCCTCTCGGGCACGCCCCCGATCGTGGGGATGCTCGCGATGCAGGACACCGTCGACATGATCGACAGCGCCGGCATCGACGCCGTGCGCGAGAAGTCGGTCGCACTGACCTCGTTCGCCGTGGACGTGTCCGACGCGCTGCTCGCTCCGCTCGGCGTGACGCTCGCGTCGCCGCGCGACCCCGAGCTGCGCGGCGGGCATGTGACGCTGTCGCACCCGTCGATGCGCGCCGTGACGGCCCGGCTGTGGAGTGAGGACGTCATCCCCGACTACCGCGATCCCGAGGGCCTGCGCATCGGGCTGTCGCCCCTGTCGACGTCGTTCGCCGAGACGCTCACGGGCCTGCGGGCCGTCGCCGCGGCGGTCCGCGCGAGCTGACGGGCGGCGAGCCGCACGCGGCATCCGCCCCGCCCGTAGACTGGACCGCCCTGCCGGAAGGAGGGCCCGTGCCCCAGGTGAGCAAGAACACCCGCGCTCCGCTCGATGCCGCGATCGCGCAGCTCGCGACCGGCGCCACCACGTGGACGCACCTCACGCTGACCCAGCGCGCACGTCTCATGCAGAGTGTGCGCACGACGGTCGCCGCCGTCGCCGGGGAGTGGGCCGACATCGCCGCGGCCTCGAAGGGTCTCGATGCCGACCATCCGCTGCGGGGCGAGGAGTGGCTCGCCGGCCCGTACGGCACGATCGTCGCGCTGGACGCCTACCGCCGCACGCTCGAGCGTCTCGCGAAGGGCGAGAGCCCCCTGCACGGGATCGCGACGTCGCCCGCGCCCGGCGGCCGCCGGCGCGCGCAGGTCTTCCCCCTCGACCCCATCGACGGGCTGCTGCTGTCGGGATACACCGGCGAAGTGTGGTTCGAGCCGGGAGTGACGGATGCCGCGGCTCGCCGCGACGCCGGACTCGCGCAGTTGTCCCCCACGACCCCCGGCGGCATCGGACTCGTGCTCGGGGCCGGCAACGTCACATCGATCCCCGTGCTCGACGTGCTCTACGAGCTGCTCGCGCACAACCGCGTCGCGCTGCTCAAGGTGAACCCGACGCAGGACGACCTCGTCCCTGTCTACGAACGGGCGCTCGCGCCGCTCATCGAGCCCGGATTCCTGCGGATCGTCCGCGGCGGGGGCGATGTCGGAGCGTATCTCACGCGGCATCCGCAGATCGCGCACGTGCACATCACGGGCGCCGCCGCGACGTTCGACGCGATCGTGGGGGGCGACCCTTCGACAAGCTCAGGGACCGCGACGAGCTCAGGGACCGGGGCGGAGTCAGGGGGCGACCCTTCGACAAGCTCAGGGACCGCGGCAAGCTCAGGGACCGGGGCGCAGTCGGGGGGTGGGGGGCTGGAGAAGCCGATCACCGCGGAGCTCGGCGGGGTCTCGCCCATCATCGTCGTGCCCGGCGAATGGTCGGACGCGGATCTGCGCTTTCACGCCGAGCACATCACGACGATGCGGCTGCAGAACAGCGGGCACAACTGCATCGCGGGACAGGTCGTCATCCTGAGCGCCGACTGGCCCCAGCGCGACGCGTTCACCGCGGCGCTGCGCCGCGCGTACGCGGCAGCGCCGGCGCGGCCCGTCTGGTACCCGCGCGGCGACGAGAAGCTCGCCGACGCCGTCGCCGACTACCCGCGCGCCCAGGCGTGCGCCGACGGCACGCGCCTGCTCGTCGAGATCGGCCCCGACGACGATGCGACAGCGCTCGAGACGACGGAGTACTTCGCTCCCGTGCTCGGGGTCATCGCTCTGCCCGGCACGGGTCAGCGCTTCGTCGACGCGGCCGTCGCCCACGCGAACGATCGCCTCGTCGGCACGCTCGGCGCGAACCTCCTGGTCGACCCCGTCACCGAGGCGGCGCTCGGCGCCGGTCTCGAGCGCGCGATCGCCGACCTGCGCTACGGCTCGATCGCCGTCAACGCGTGGACGGCGCTGGGCTTTCTCACCCCGACCCTCACGTGGGGCGGGTTCCCCGGGGCGACGCGCGAAAACGTCGAGAGCGGCATCGGCATCGTGCACAACGCGCTGCTGCTCGATCGCGTCGAGCGCTCGGTCGTGCGCGGCCCGTTCCGTCCGTTCCCGCGTTCGCTCGATCCGCGCGGGCTCATCCGCTCCCGCGGGCGCAGCTTCTCGGTGCTGCCCAAGCCGCCCTGGTTCGTCACGTCGCGCACGGGCGATGTCGTGAGCGAAGGGCTGACCCGCTTCCGCATGGACGGCCGCCGATCGGGGCTCGTCGCGACCCTCGTGCGCGCGTTCGGCGCCTGACGCCGACCGCCCGGACACGCGCCGGCGCGACGACGCTCACTCCGCCGCGAAGCGGTCCGTCGCCTCGAGGAGAGCGGCCGCGATCCCCGGCTCCGACGCCGAGTGCGCAGCATCCGTGATCATCACCAGCTCCGCCTCCGGCCACGCGCGATGCAGATCCCACGCCGTCATCGCGGGCGTGCACACGTCGTGACGGCCCTGCACGATGACCCCCGGGATGCCGCGCAGCCGGCCCGCGTCGGCGATCAGCTGACCCTCTTCGAACCAGCCGCCGTGGAGGAAGTAGTGGTTCTCGATGCGCGCGAACGCGACGGCCGAGTCCGGCTCGGTCATGGTCTCGATGAGCTCGTGATCAGGACGGAGCGTGAGCGAGGCGGCCTCCCACCGGGACCACGCGACCCCTGCCGGACGATGCACGGCCGGATCGGGATCGGTCAAGCGCCGATGGTATGCCTCGATGAGCCGCGCGCGCTGCAGAACCGGGATCGGGGCCAGGAACCTCTCCCACTCGTCGGGGAAGAGCGCCGCGGCGCCGCCCTCGTAGAACCACTCCAGCTCGTGACGACGCAGCGTGAAGATCCCGCGCAGCACGAGCTCGGACACCGCGGTGGGGTGGGTCTGGGCGTAGGCGAGCGCGAGGGCGCTGCCCCACGATCCCCCGAAGACCTGCCAGCGCTCGATGCCGAGATTGCGGCGCAGCAGCTCCATGTCGGCGACGAGGTGCCACGTCGTGTTGTGCCGCAGGTCGGCCTCGGGCGCGCTCGCGTGCGGCGTCGAGCGGCCGCATCCGCGCTGGTCGAACAGCACGATGCGGTAGCGCTCGGGGTCGAAGAACCGGCGATGCCACGGTGCGGTGCCCCCGCCGGGTCCGCCGTGCAGGAACACGACGGGCTTGCCGTCGGGGTTGCCGGACTGCTCCCAGTAGAGCCGGTTGCCCTCGCCCGCGATGAGCTCACCCGTCTCGTACGGCTCGATCGGCGGGTAGAGGATCTCGTCGAGCGTCATGATCTCGACCGTACCGCGCCGTAGGCTCTCGGCATGGCAGAGCTGATGAGCCCCCTCGTCCTCATCATCATCGGCGTCGTCGTGATCGCCGGCGCCACGGCGGTCGCCCCCAAGCTCAACATCGCCGGCCCCCTCATCCTCGTGCTCGTCGGGCTGGGGGTGAGTCTGCTGCCGTTCGTGCCCCCGGTCGCCGTCGACCCCGAGATCATCCTCGTCGGGGTGCTGCCGCCGCTGCTCTATTCGGCCGCCGTCTCGCTGCCGGCGATCGAGTTCCGGCGCGACCTCGGCCACATCGCCGGCCTGTCGGTGCTGCTGGTCATCGTCAGCTCCATCGCGCTCGCCTTCTTCTTCGTCGCCGTCATTCCCGGGCTGCCCTTCCTGCTCGCCCTGGCACTGGGGGCGATCCTCAGCCCGACCGACGCCGTCGCGACGTCGATCGTCAAGCGTCTCGGACTCTCGCGCCGCGTCGTGACGCTGCTCGAGGGCGAGAGCCTGCTCAACGACGCGACATCGCTCGTGCTGCTGCGCACCGCCATCGCGGGCGTCGCGCTGGCCGGAGTTCCGGCCGGCGGCTTCATCGGCGCGTTCGTGTGGGGCGTCATCGTCGCCCTCATCGTCGGCGGGCTCATCGGCTACCTCAACCTGCGTCTGCGCGCGCTCGTGCGCCACTCCGCCGCCAACACCGCGATCGGCTTCGTCGTGCCGTTCGCGGCCTACCTGCCCACCGAACACCTGGGCGGGTCGGGTCTCGTCGCCGCGGTCGTCGCCGGCATCGTGACGGGACAGGGCTCGGTGCGGTGGTTCACGCCCGAGCAGCGCCGATCGGACGACCTCAACTGGCGCACGGTCGAACTCATGCTCGAGGGCGCCGTCTTCCTCGTGATGGGGCTCGAGCTCAAGGACATCCTCGCCCACAACATCCGCAGCGACCACGGTGTCGGGCACGGACCGCTCCTGGCCCTCACGGCGCTGGGCATCGTGCTCGTCGTGCGCGGCGTCTACGTGTCGGTGCTCGTCTGGCTGCAGAGCCGGCGGGCCCGCGGCAAGCGGAAGGAGAAGCTGCAGCGGCTGAGCGATCGCATCGACCACGCCGTCGCCGAGCACGAAGCGGCGCGTCACCCCGACGCGCCACCGCATCACGCGCGGCGCCTCGTCGCGGCCCGCCGGCGCATCACGCGGGCCTTCGCCGACCTCGCCTACTATCAGGCGGCGCCGCTGGGCTGGAAGCACGGCACGATCATCGTGTGGGCCGGCATGCGCGGCGTCGTGACGCTCGCCGCGGCGCAGACGCTCCCCCGGGACACCCCCGAGCGCCCCCTGCTCATCTTCGTCGCCTTCCTCGTCGCGGTCGGCAGCCTCATGCTGCAGGGCTTCACGCTGCCGTGGCTCGTGCGGCTGCTGCGCCTCGAGCCCGCGTCCGGCGACGGCGCCTCAGCGCACGATCGGCGGCGACTCGACGACGAGCTGCGCAGCGCCGCGGCGGCCGCCCTCTCGCACGACGCCCTGACACGACGCGACGGCAGCGCCTTTCCCGCCGGGATGCTCGAGCGCATGCGCGCGCGGCTGACTGAGCCGCCCGACGAGGACATGTCGACGATGAGCGGCGACCTGCTCGATGTGCGCCTGACGATGATCGAGGCGATGCGGCGCAGGCTCATCGAGCTGTCCTCGGGCGGCGAGTTCAGCACGCCTGCGCTGCGCCACGCGCTCGCCGAGCTCGACGCCGACGAGCTGAGCGTGCGGTTGCGCCTCGACGAGTGACCCCGCGCCGGAAGTGGGCGACAATGGACGGGACCAAGGGAGCACCATGAGCGACATCATCGATGCGGATGCCGCGATCACGACCCGGGCCGAGCCGACGCCGGGTCCGGACACGAGCCCGGTCACCCTGCCGCACGCGGCGGCGGAGTGCCCCAAGTGCTTCAGCGAGCTGCGCGCCGAGCGCGACTGGTGGCAGGCCCGACCGTCGGGATCCCGCCTCGTCGGTCTCGTCGTCGCCCGCGACGACATGCCGTCGGTCGTCGAGCAGCGAAACGAGCTCACGCGATTCGGCGTGCCGATCGAGGGTTTCCGCCACCCCGCGCCCGAGACGATGGAGACGTGGGAGGAGCGTCTGCACCGCCTCGTCGGCCGCCTCGAGTCGGGCGACGTGCTCGTCGTCGCGAACGTGCACGCCCTCGGCCGCAGCATCGACGAAGAGACCCGCACGGTCGCCGAGCTGCGTCGGCGCGGCATCATGGTCAAGGTGCTGGGCCTCGGCGGCCGGCACCTCTACGACACGGGACGCTGACCCGGTCAGCTCTCGTCGTCGGCGTCGCGCGCCTCGTCGAGCAGCGCCAGATCCTCGCGGGTGACCAGCCGCGCCGCCATCGCGTGCTCCACGAGTCGCACCCGGCGGTTCGTCGCGTACGACCGCACGCCTCCGCGCATCCCCGGCACGCCGATGCGGTCGAGCTTGTCGCACACGTTGTCGAGCTTGCGGTTGAAGCGGGTGAGCGTCCAGCCCAGCCGCTCCGCCGCCTGCGCCGAGGTCGGCAGCTCGCTCATGCCGGTGCCCTCGCGGCGCAGGACGGGCTCGGCGAGGGCGAGGATCATGAGCCGCTGGCTGAGCGTCAGCGGCACGTCGCCGATCGTGCTGAGTCCGTCGCCCTCGTCGTCGTCGATGCGCACCGTCTCGCGGAACGCCGGCTCGCTCGAGGTGACGGTCAGTTCGTAGGTCGTGGGTCCGGCGCTGAAGATGATCGACGTCTTCGCGAAGACGAGAGGCAGTCGCGCTCCGGGGGCGAGCCAGGCCTGCACGCGTCCGCCGGAGTCGGTCACCGTCGCCGACAGCCGGCTGCCGACGTTCGAGAGCAGCCACAGTCCCTCGACGCGCGAGATGGTCAGGAAGTTGCGGTGCAGGAACAGGTTGTCGTCGATCGCGAGGTCGCCCTCGCGGCCGACCGTGAACTCGGCGTCGGGCGAGACGGGGAAGACCTCGCCGGCGAACTCGACGGTGAGCGGGGCGGGCGCGCTCACGGCGTGCACTCGGTGACAGCCTGCGACGAACGACCGTTGTCGCGCACCGTGAACAGTTCGATGCACGTGCGACCCGACGGATCGGCGGGCACCGTGACGCTCGTCTCGGTCGTGCTCTCGGTCGAGGCCTCTGCGCCGATGCTCACGACCGACCACAGATAGTGGTCGCCGTCCTTCGGGTCGGGGTTCGTCCAGGTGAAGGTCACGTCGTCGGCGTTCGCGACGGCCGTGACGTCGGCGGGTGCGGGCACGACGACCGAGACGGGGTCCTGCGGGTCGGCGGAGGTCTCGGGCGGCGGCGGGGTCGGCGTGTTCCCCGAGAGGATTCCCGGCAGCGACACCCCCACGATGATGGCGGCGAGCACGATCAGGACACCGCCGCCGATCGACCAGCCGAGGACGGCACGGCGCGACCGGGCCGCGCGCGGCGGTTCGGATGCTGCGGGCGGAGGCGGGGCGAGCGGCGGTGACGCGGGCGGCTCGGCGGGCGGAGCGGGCTGGGCGACCGGCCGGCGCATCGTCGCGGTCACGTCCGTCGCGGGCTCGGCGGGGGCCGACGGCGCGCGCAGCATCGTCTCGTCGACGCCGGGTGCGAAGGCCGCGACGGCCGGATCATGCCGCGGCTGTGCCGGTGCGGTCGCGGCCGAGGGTCGGGTGAGCCCCGCCGCGGGCGAGGTCTCGGGGTTGATGCTGACGACGCCGCGCACACGGGTCAGGCCGTCGTCATCGTCTTCGACGACGTCCTCTTCGGGCAGCGCGTCATCGAGGATGTCGATCGCCGTCACGGCGTGCGACAGCTCGATCTGCACCTTCTGCAGGGCGCGCGCGAACCCGAGGGCGGACTCGTAGCGGTCGGCCGGGTTCTTGGCCATCGCGCGTTCGAGCACCCACTGCAGCGACGCGGGGGAATCCGTCCTCATGAGCGCGGGGAGGGGCTCGGTCTCGATCCGCTGGATGAGGTCTGCGGCCGTGTTGCGCTGATCGGGCTGTTCGAAGGGCGACCGCCCCGCCAGCAGGGTGTACACCGTCGCGCCGAGCGCGTAGACGTCCGAGCGCGGCGTCGACTGCGGCGCATCGGCGAACGACTCCGGCGGCGACCACGGGATCGACAGGCCCGCGGACTCCGCCGCGGCGGCCGTCGTCGACGCGATGCCGAAGTCGGTGAGCGCCGGTCGGTTGTACTCGGTCACGAGGATGTTGGCGGGTTTGATGTCGCGGTGCAGCACCCCGGCGCGGTGCGCGGTCTCGACGGCGGCCGCGACCTGGACGCCGACCCGCAGCGATTCGGCGATCGAGAACGGCTCGCGCCGGTACCGCACCTGCAGGTTGGGCTTGGGGCAGTACTCCATCACGAGATAGGGGCGGCCGTCGTCGGCGACCCCGGCCTGATAGATCGTGACGATCGCGGGATGCGTCGAGAGCATCGCCATGACATTCGCCTCGGCGGTGAACTCCGCCACCGAGCCGCTCGAGATGCGATCCAGCAGCAGCACCTTCACCGCGACGCGGCGGCGGGGCAGCTGCTGCTCGTAGAGGTAGACATCGGCGAAGCCGCCGGATCCGAGCACGTCGACATACGTGAATCCCGGCAGATCCGGCGGCGCCATGGGCGCGCGCTTCGCGCTCATGCGGTCTCCTCGACCGTGACGGTGATCCCGTCGCCGAGATCGAGCAGGTCGCCGCTGACGACGACGGTCGCCTCGCCCGGGTGCAGCCGCACGGGGTCGGCCCCGGCCCGGTGCAGGATCGTGCCGTTGGTCGTGTTCAGGTCGGTCGCCACGATGCTGTCGCCCTCGACCCGCAGTTCGAGGTGGCTGCGCGAGATGTCCTGTTCCGGGCTCGCGACCGCGACGAGGTGCGGCAGATCGGTGCCGACGACGCGCGTCGATCGCGGCCGGCGGCCGATCACGACGGTGCGATCGAGCAGCAGCTCCTGCCCCGTGGACAGACGGATGCGACCGGGCGCGGTGCGCCGCGGTGGCGCGAGCGGCGGCGGCATCGAGTCGGAATCCGCCGCGCCGCGCAGTGCACGCGCCTGCGCGAGCGAGATGGTCTCACCGTCGTGATCACCCGCGGCGGGTGCCGGGGCGGGTCCGGTCGCGTCGGTCGGGCGCACGACCGTCGCCGCCCAGACGCTGTCGCCCTCGGCCGGGTCGGCAGAGGTTTCGGCGGAGGCGCTGTCGCCCGTGACGGCCGCGCGCGCGAAGGTCGAGTCGGCGGGAAGGAGCGTGTCGGCTCCGGCCATCGTGACGGCGGCGGAGTCGATGATCCCCGGCGCCTCCACTGCCGCGGGAGTCGCCAGCGCCCCGGCCTCGGCCCCGGCCGCGGCCGCGGGCTGGGCCTGGGGCTGGCCCTGGGCCTGGGCCCCGGCCGCGGGCTCGGGCTGGGCCTGGGCCTGGGGTTCCGGTTCGACCCCGGGTTCAACCCCACCCGCGTCCGGGGTTTGGGGCGGATTCGCGTCGCGACTCGCCGCGCCCTCCGGCGTGTCCGTGCCCGAACCCGCCCCAAACCCGGCTGCGGGAGGCGTGGCAACACGCGCGGCCTGGGGCTCGGGCGTGGCGCCACGCGCGGCGTGGAGCTCGGGCGGGGCCACCGGCGCAGCATCCGCCCCATCGAAGGTGACCGTGACGGCCGACACCAGCACGATGCCGTCGCGGATCGGGTACTCGACGGGCGCATCGTGCTCGGCCGTCACGATGTTCGCGCGGACCGCACCGGGGATCGTGCGCTCGGTCCATGTCGTGACCGTCGCACCCGAGAGCTCTTCGACGCCGGTCGCCGTCTCGACGGTGAGCTCGAACGCCCCCCGCACGACGGCACGCACGCTGTCCTCTTCGGCGAGCACGACGGCGAACGGCGGGATCGCCGCGAGCGATGTGCCGAACGCACCCGTCAGGGCCTCGATCACGGCGGGGAGCCCGCGGCCCGCGTCGGCCTGACGCCAGACGCTCTCGAGCAGCGTGATGGGAACGTCGGCGCCCAGCACGACGAGCCCGCGGCCCGTCACCACCGCCTGCCACGGTCCTGGCGCGTATCGTCCGACGATCATCGCCGACCCCCTCCTGTCCCGACACGGGGTCGGGTGTCCTCGTCGACGTCGTCATCGCCGTCGTCGGCGGCGACACCGCGGTGCACCGCGACGGCGTCGACGACGATCGCGGTGATGTTGTCGCGACCGCCCTGCAGCATCGCCTCGTGCACGAGGCGGGTCGCTGCCGCCTGCGGATCCGATTCCGCCCGCAGGACGGTGTCGATGCGCTCGCTGCTCAATTCCCCCGACAGCCCGTCGGAGCACACGAGCACCCGGTCGCCGACCTGTGCCGGGATGACCCAGTAGTCGGCCTCTGCCGAGCTGCCGCCGCCGATCGCGCGCGTGATGACGTTGCGGCGAGCGTCGACGGCCGCCGTGGCGGCATCGAGCTGTCCGCTGTCGATGAGCTCCTGCACGACCGAGTGGTCGACGCTGATCTGGTCGAACTCGCCGTCGCTGAGCAGATAGGTGCGCGAATCCCCCAGATTGAGCGTGAGCCAGCACCCGACGCCGTCGACGTCGGCGATGACGACTCCCGTGAGCGTCGTGCCGGCGCCCGCGGCCGCTTCCGGAAGTTCGTCGACGCGGCGCCGCGCGGTGTCCAGTGCCGTGCGCACTTCGCGCATCGACAGGCTTCCGCGTCCCGCGAGAGTCGAGAACTCGGCGATGACGGCGGCCGATGCGACTTCGCCCGCCTGGTGTCCGCCCATGCCGTCGGCGACGAGGAAGAGCGGGGATGCCGCGAGGTGCGAGTCCTCGTTGATCGGACGGCGCAGGCCCGGATCCGTCGCCGCACCGGCGACGACCTCGACGATGGGCACACTCACGCGTCGCCCCCGACGGTGGCGCGGCGATCACCGAACTCGAGCACGTCGCCGGGGCGCAGCGCCGTCTGCACGCCCGGTGCGAGCACCTGGCGCCCGCCGTCGCGCACGAGCGTCGTGCCGTTGGTCGAGTGGCGATCGGCGACGTACGGACCCGCCGCATTCGATCCGATCTCGAAGTGGGTCTTCGACAGCGACAGCGTCTCGTCGCGGACGGACGCCACGACCGCCCCCTCTTCGCGGCCCGGATTGCGCCCGAAGAGCGTGCGTGTGTACACGGCGGTGCGGGTGCCGTCGTCCCACACGAGCACGGCGACCGTGCGGGCCGGGGTCGCGGCGCGCGTTTCGTCGATGTCGATCTCTTCCGAAACCGGCCCCGGCGTCGAGACGCGCGGCGGCGCGAGGTAGGCGGGCGGCGGCACGGGGGGCGTCGCCGAAGCGGGGGCAGCGGCGGGAGTCGGAGCCGTTGCGGGCGGCGGTGTCACGGGCGCCGGAGCCGCAGGCGCGGGAGCCACGGGCGCCGGAGCCACGGGTGCCGGTGCCGCGGGCGCCGGGGATGCCGCGCCACCGGTCGGGTCGATCGTGATTCCGGGCACGAGCGAGATCATGCCGTCGCCCGACGCGGCCGAACGGAACGCGGGCGCGACGGGCTTCGGAGCAGCCGACGGGTACGCCGGCGCCGGCGGCGGTGTGAACTCGCGCGGCGGCAGCGGCGGTGGCGGCGGCACGGCGGGCGCCGCGGGGCCCGGAGCGGGCATCGGTGCGCCCGCGGCGCCCGGAGCGGGCGCCGGCGTGGCCCCGGGTCGCGACGGCGTGCGACCGTCAGACCGGTCGGCTCGGGCGACGGCGTCGACGACGACGGCGTTCACGACCTTGTCGTGCCAGCCCTGACGCCGCACCGGGTCGAAGAGGGGCGTGAAGTAGCCGACGACGATGGACCCTGCCAGCCCCCAGATGATGTTGCGCAGCAGCGCGCGGCCGAAGCCGAGGGGGGCGCCGGTGGTGGCATCCCGCACCTGCACGCGCATCAGACGTTGCCCCGGCGAGCCCTGACCGCCCTGCAGCGCCGTGTAGACGAGAGCCCACGCGAGGCTCGCGAGTCCGATGACGCCGTAGACGAGTGCGAGCACCAACAGGACGCTCTGGGGACTTCCGTCGGACAGCGGTAGCGCGATCGCGACGCCCACGACGGCCAGCACGACCATGATGGCGGCGCCGATCGCGCCGTCGATCGCGTACGCGGCCACGCGACGCCCGATCGATGCGAGGGCGGGGCCGCGCGGCGCGGGTGCGACCGGCGGGGCGTAGCTGGGGTGACTCATTCGGACTCCGGGGGTGGGGAGGTGTCGGCTCGTCGATCGTCGCCGTCCGGACGGGCACGGATTGTGCGAGGGGGGAGCGCGAACCGTGTGCCCGCCAGCAGCGAGCGCAGGTTCAGTCTGGCGCGCATCCGCTGCCAGAGCGAGCGGTGCGCCGCCATCCCGCCGACGATGTCGTCGACCTGACGCCAGAACTCATCGATGTCGGCCGGCGTGGGATCGGTCGGCCCGAACACCTCGAGATCGGCGCGGGTCGCCAGCGTCGCGACGCGCGATTCGGCGAACGCGTCGGCGACCGTCACCGCGTCTTCCTGGCGCGTGCCGCCGGAGTTCACGGGCGTGCCGTAGTCGACCGCGCGGTCGACGAGCTCATCCCACCCTCCGCTGATCCGGTCGGACGGCCGCTCCGCGGCTCGGCGCCGACGACGCCTGGCCGCCTTGAAGACACCGATCACGATGAACGGCGCCGCCAGGAGGGCGAGCACGCCGAGCACACCGCCGCCGATCGCCAGGATCGCGCCGAGCAGGCCGAGGTCGTTCTTCTCCTCGTCTTCGCTCTCGCGGTCGTCGGGGATCGCGATCGGCAGGTCGACGGGCTCCTGCTCGGGGGGCGGCGGCTGCAGCACCTGCGGCTTCGGATCGGCGCGCGGCTTCGTGGTCTGGTCGTTCGGCACCTGGTCCTCGGGCGGAGTCGGGTCGAACCGCACCCAGCCGGAGTCTTCGAAGGCGATCTCGACCCACGCGTGCAGTGTGTCGCCCGTCGCGGTGAAGACGGCCTGACCCGCGGCATCCTCTTCGGGATAGAAGCCCATCACGACGCGAGCGGGGATCCCGATCTCGCGCGCGAGAAGGGCCATCGCGGTCGCGTACTGCTCGTCGTCGCCGATCATCTGGTCGGCATCGACGAGGGTCAGGATCCGTTCGGCGCCGTGGCCGGCTCGCGAGAGGACTTCGCCCTCGAGCCCGTGGCTGAAGAAGCCGCCGTCGGCCAGGAAGCTCTCCAGTGCGCGCGCCTGCTCGATCGGCGTGTTCGCTTCAGCGACCGCCTTCGCGGCGATGTCGGCGAGATCCTGCGGGACGCCTTCCTGCTTGGGCAGCTTGACCGGAGCGAAGGCTTCGCCCGACAGCCGCTCGTCGCTGGGCTGGGCGGGAAGAGTCGTGTCGATCGTGTAGCCGTCACCGGTCGTGAGTCGTCCCGTGACGACGCCGGTCCGGGTCGATTCGTTGTAGTGGGCGCTGCGACGCAGGTCGTCGGCGCGCGGACCGTCGAACTGCACCTCGGCGATCTCTCCGGCGCCCGGCATCCACACGTTGTCCCATTCGCCCATGTCGAAGCGCAGCGTGACGGGCGTGCCCGCGGCATCCGGCGACATCTTGCCGCGCACGGGGCGGAAGGCGCTCGACGATCCGGCGCCCTCGTCGGACACGTTGTAGACCGTGCCGCTGTAGGCGTCCATCGTCGCGATGCGCACGCGCGCGCCCTCGGGCAGTCCCGACACCCGGAAGAGCGGATCGTCCGCCTGGTCGCGCACGAGGGCGCGGAACCCCTGCAGGGGGCTCGGGTACTCGCGGATGTCGAACGGCGGGATGACGACGTCGCGCAGCACGTAGCGCGGAGCCTCGGGGGCCGCCAGAGCGCTCGTCGCGACGCCGATGACGGCGGCGACGGCGACGACCCCGCCGCCGAGCAGGATGCGACGGGTCGCGGCAGTGCGCGACGACCCTTCGCCGTCTCCGCCGAGCGAGATCGCCGCGCCGCTGTGCGCCCACGCGGCGCGCAGCGACAGCCACGCGACCGCGACGATGGCGAACACGATGCCCTGCACGATGGGCGCGGCGGGCTCGGACGTGCCGATCGCGATCTGCACGACGAGGAACGCCGCGACGGGGATCAGCGCCCACGCGGCACGGGCGACGCGCAGCGCGAGGCTCGTCGTGAGGACCGCGGCGACGAGGGTGAGCAGGAACGGAACGACGAGGTGGCCGTCGCTCGCCGCGACGGGGGCGACCGTCGTGAGCAGTCCCTTCCACGACGTCACGGCGCCCAGGGCGAGGCCCCCGAGCGTGTCGAGGGTCGGCACGACCCCGGCGACGGTCGTGTGCGGCAGCGCGAGCGCACCGCCGAAGACGAAGTAGACGACGACCGTCGCGCCGGCGATCAGCAGCGCTCCCCAGCGCCACAGGGCGCCCAGCGACGCGATGGTCATGCCGAGCAGGGCCGCGCCGACCGCGGCGACCAGATAGGACGGCGCCGCGAACGTCGGCCAGAAGCCGGCGATGGGCACGGCGAGCAGCAGTGCGACGGCGACGAGGTCGAGGACCCATCGCCGCAGCGGCAGACGCTGCGGCGTCGTGGTCGGAGTGGTCATGCGAGCACCTTCCGCAGCGCGCCGGGGAGCTTGTCCAGGGCGCCGACCGTGAGCACGTCGGCGTCGCCGATGCGGCGCAGCGACGGGGTGGCGCCCGGCTCGGCGACGAGCGCGAGCACCCGCGCGCCGAACGGCAGGCGCGCGCACGCGCGGCGCAGCGCCGCGGCGTCGACGTTGCTGCCGCAGATGAGCACGACGACGCTCGCGAGCGGCAGCGTCGCGGCCACCGTTCCGGCGAGCTCGACGATGCCGCCTTCGCGGGGCCGGGAATGGTCGATGATCGAGAGCGAGTCGAGGAACCGCTTGCCGTTGGATGCCGGCAGCTCACGGCCCTGCACGCGCATCTCGACGCGCTGCGAGTCGCGCAGCGCGCGCAGGCCGATCGACCCGGCGATCGAGATGCCGAGCTCGAACTCGTCCGAATCGCGATAATCCGCCGCGCTGCGCGACAGGGCGATGACGAAGTGCGACCGGCGCGTCTCCTCGTACTGGCGCACCATCATGTCGCCGATGCGCGCCGTCGACTTCCAGTGCACGTGTCGCAGATCGTCGCCGGGCTGGTATTCGCGCAGAGCGTGGAACGACACATCGTCGCGCGAGAGGTCGGTCGCGGGGAGCCCCTCCAGGTCGCGCAGGAACCCGAGCGACTGGCCCGAGAACGCCACGGTGCGGGGGTGCACGAAGAGATCGACCGGCTCGTCGCGACGGTGCACGCGCTCGAAGACGCCGAGCGGGTCACCGCGCACGACGCTCACCGGCCCGACCGCGAGCACGCCCCGGCGCTGCGTCGGAATCGCGAAGAGCTCTTCGGCGGACTCTCCCGCCGCCAGGCGGCGCACGGCGAACACGCCGCGACCGGCCCCGACGGGAAGCACGACGCGCGAGGGCAGGATCGCGCGCGTGCCGGTGTTGGCGAGCGTCAGCGCCCCGACGGCGCGTTCGCCGACGACGACGCGCGTGCGGTTCAGATCGAGCGAAGCGTCGTAGGTCGTGCGACCGATGAGGAACAGGGCGCACAGCGCGACGACGGTCGCGAGCACGACAGCCGTGATCGTCAGCTCCCACCAGCCGAGCGTCTGGCCCGCGATCCAGAGCACGACAGCCGCCGCGATGAGCACCCACGCGAGCGGGCGGAACACCGACAGGATGCTGCGGACACGCGCCCACACGAGCAGGGCGACGCCCTGCGCGTGCTCACGGCGCTGCCCCACGGCAGCCGCCGGGCGGAGCGCGTCCGTCGTCATCAAGCTGCCGACCTCGCCTGCGGAGCGTCGACGGTCTCGAGCACACGGGCGATGACGGTCTCGGGCGTCGTGCCCGAGAACTCCGCCTCGGGGTCCATCACGAGACGGTGCGTCCACGTCGGTGCGGCGAGTCGCTTGATGTCGTCGGGCGTCACGAAGTGACGTCCTTGCGCGGCCGCCCACACCTTCGCGACGCGGATCATCGAGATCGAGCCGCGCACCGAGACGCCCAGGCGCGTCGCGGCATCCTCACGCGTCGCCTCGGCGAGCTGCGCCGTGTAGCGCAGCACGGCCGGCTCGACGTGCACCGTCGCGGCGAGGTCGGCCATGTCGGCGACGGCGCTCGTCGTGATGATCGCCGGCAGGTGCGCCGACGGGTTGCGGTCGGCGGACCCGGCGAGGATCTGCTCGGCGATCTCGAGGTCGGGGTAGCCGATCGAGGTCTTGACGAGGAAGCGGTCCAGCTGAGCTTCGGGCAGCTTGTACGTGCCCGCCTGCTCGATCGGGTTCTGCGTCGCGATGACGAGGAACGGGCGCCCCACTTCGTGCGCGACGCCGTCGACGGTGACCCGCGACTCCTCCATGACCTCCAGCAGCGCCGACTGCGTCTTGGGCGACGCACGGTTGATCTCGTCGGCGAGCACGATCGAGGCGAACACGGGGCCCTTGTGGAACTCGAACCGACGGGTCGCCTGGTCGTAGATCGTCACCCCCGTGACGTCGGAGGGCAGGAGGTCGGGCGTGAACTGGATGCGGCTGCTGGTGCCCTGCACCGTCGCCGCGAGGGCCTTCGCGAGACTCGTCTTGCCCGTTCCCGGTGCGTCCTCGAGCAGCACGTGCCCTTCGGCGAGCATCGCCGCCAGCACGAGTCCGACGACCTCGCGCTTGCCCATGAGGGCGCGGTCGACGTTGTCGACGAGGCGGGCGAAGGTGCCCTGGAACCAGGCCGCCTGTTCGGGGGTCATAGTCATGTGTGTCGTGTCTTTCTCTCGAAGATGCGGGCGTATGGAGCGATCGGGGTCACCAGTTCGCGCGTGCGGCGTCGCCCCAGCCCACGATCGTGATCCACGCCTGGGTTCCGGACAGTCCACCGAAGTGGCACGTGAACTCCTTCGAACCGTTCGCGGGGAGGTACACGTTGGGGTAGCGCGCGAACGCCGTGCCGCCGTTGGTGTGGTTGCAGACGATGTCGTAGTTCCCGGCCGGGAAGTTCTTCACCGTCACGCCGATCTGGTGGCAGTACTGAGACGTGCAGGTCGGACTGTTGGTCCGGATGCCCTTGTACGTCTGCGCAGACGCCTGCGGCGGCGCGGAGGTCGTCGCCGACTTCGATGCGACGGCCGAGACCTGACCCTCTGTGTCGTAGGCCCGTACCTGGATCGTGCCCGTGTAACTGTGACCGTGGTCGCGCGATTCGCTTCCGGAGCGGCCGACGTTCTTCCAGGCTTCGCCGTTGATCTTGATCTGCATGACCTGGATCGTGCGGCCGTTGTCTGCCGGAGCAGACCACGAGTAGGTGATCGTCGTGCCGCTGGCCGTCGCCCCCGCGCCCGGAGTGTTGACCGGGCCGTACGGGCGTGCGGCGCTCGCGGAGGACGCCGCCGGGCCGTCGTATCTGACGCCGTCGATCGTCGTGTAGCCGCGCACCTGCACGGTGTAGGCGGAGTTGTTCGAGATCCCCGCCGTGATCGTGCGGCCGTCCCAATCGCTGCGCCAGCCGCCTCCGACGTTGTACTCGTAGGCGATCTCGCCGGCGCGCGCGCCGTTGCCCGGTGCGGCGCCGTACGTCACAACGATGCGGCTGTTCGCGGCGGGAGTCGTCGCCTGCACGTTCGTCGGCGCACCGAGCTGCGTGAACCCGCGGCGCGGCGCCGACGCGGCGCTGGCCGCACCCCAGCCGGCCTTGTTGTGCGCCTCGACCGTGAAGGTGTAGTCGGTCTCGGATGCCGCCACGACGATCGCCTGCGCCGTCACGCTGCCGGGGATGTTCGTGACCGTGTTGACGACCGAACCCCCACGGAGGACGTTGACGCGGTACTGGTCGATCGTGTCGCCGTTGTTGGCGGGAGGCTGCCAGGCGACCTGCATCTGCGCCTGGGTGCCGACCGGCGCCAGGCGCGCCGTCGTCGGTGCTCCGGCAGCCGCCGGGGGTGCCGCCGGCACCATGGGTGCCGAGTAGACACTCCAGCTCGACGGGTCGGGCGCACGGTTGTGCGCCCGCACGCGCACCTGATAGTTCGTGCCGTTCTCGAGACCGTCCCACGTCAGCGACGTGCCGGTCACGCCCGTCTTCTGCGTGATGCCCGACGGCGGGGCCGGCGAGATCTCGAGCGTGAACGACTCGACGGGGGATCCCGGGGTCGTCGGCGTGACCCAGGCCACCTGCAGGCTCCGATCCCCGAAGACCAGCGTCGGGGGCTGCGGGGTGTCGGGCCGCGCGTCGGGGCGGGCCGTCTCTGACGGTGCCGACGGGTCCGAATCGCCCACGCGGTTGGTCGCGACGACCGTGAAGTTGTATTCGACGTTGTTCGTCAAGCCGTCCAGGGTGCACGTCGTGGCGGCGCACGCCTTGGTGTAGTTGCCGGTGACCGACTCGACCGTGTAGGTCGTGATGTCGGCGCCGTTGTTGGGCGGCGGGCTCCAGGACAGCACGACCGTGCGATCCTGCACGCTCGACACGGTGGGGGTGCCCGGCGCGTCGGGCCGGCCCTGCACCGTGAGACGGATGCGGCCCTCGACCTCACGATCGACGTCGGCGGTGGCATCCTGCACGCGATAGCGCACGACCATCGTTCCGAAGAAGTCGCCGTTCGGCGTGACGCGCACCTGATCGCCCGCGACATCGACCGTGCCGGCCCCGGTCTCGACGATCGCCGTCGTGACCTTGAGCGGGGTGTCGGGGAACGGGTTGAAGTCGTTCGCGAGCACGGGCACCGTCACGGTCTTGCCCTGGTGCGCTTCGGGGATCGTGTCGTCGTTGGCGGTCGGCAGCGGACGCGTCGACGCCGTCACGCGCGCCGTCACGCTGCCCTCGATCGGCTCGGTCTCGCCGTCGGCGATGCGGATCGCGAGGGTCACGGTCGTGCCCTTGGCCGTGCCGGCCGACGCGCTCACCAGGAGGCTGCCGCCGTCGATCGAGGCCGAGAACCCCAACGGAGCACCGCCGACGAGCTGATAGCGCATGCGCTCGAGGTCACCGCTGTCGGGGTCCGTCGTGAGCGCACGCAGGTCGAGCGTCGCGGCATCCTCACCCGGAGCCACGTCCATCTGGCCGTTCGTGAACGAGGGCTGCTGATTGTCGGGCGGCAGGACCGTGATGGGGAGCGTCAGCATCGCCTTGATGCCGGCCGGGTCATCGGGCCCCGTGCCGTCCGTCACCTCGAAGGTGATGGCATCCGGACCGAAGTAGCCGTCTCTCGACGTGTAGACCAGCGTCGTCTGGTCCTTCACGAGGTTCGCGCCGTTCGCGTTCGACGCCTGCACCTTCGCCGCCTCGGTGATGACGACCCGCTTGCCCGCCGCCGCACGCACGTGCTCGGCGAGCGGGATCTCGACCGTCTCGCCGCTGACCACCTCGATGCCCTGCACCGTCGTGAGCACGGGCGGAATCGTCGTGAGGCCGGGGACGAAGACGAACGCCGACGCCGTCAGGCGATCCTGATCGGTGATCGTGTAGGTCAGCAGCTGCGCCTCGTCGGTGAGCGTCACCCGCAGCGTGTCGCCGCCGACGACCCGCGCCGTCGCGGCGTCGGTCGTGACCGTCAGGCCGTCCTTCGTGCCGTCGGGGTCCTCGTCGTTCGCGAGCACCTCGACGTCGACCGTCTCGCCGTCGATGTCTTCGGGGCGGATCCGGTCGTCGCGGGCGATGGGACGCTGCAGCGGCACGTCTTCGGCGACCGTGATCTGCAGGACCGCCATCGCCTCGGCACCGCGCGCGTCGCGGATCGTGTACTGCACGCTCGTCTCGACCGGCACGGGCGGCGACGTCACGACGACGCGCTCCCCCTGGACGACGGCCTTGAGCCCTTCGATGTCCGGCACGACGAGACCGTCGCGGACGAGGCCGAACTGATCCCCGTCGGGATCGGAGTCGTTCGCCGTCACGGGAACGGCGACCGAGCGATCGGGGCGCATGATGACGGAGTCCTTCACGGCATACGGCGCCTGGTTCGACGCCTCCGCCGGGGCGATGCCGACACGGATGGGTGCCGTCGCCTCCTTGCCGAGCCGGTCGCGCACGCGATACGTGAACGAGTCGAGGCCCGCCGATTCGTTGAAGGCCTCGTAGGTCAGGTAGTTGGGGCCGACCTCGACGATGCGTCCCTTCTTGGGCGCGCTCGCGACGCCGACGAGCTCGACCGAGTCGCCGTCGGGATCGATGCCGTCCAGCGGAATCGCGATTCTCACCTGGGAGCCGTTGAGCACGCGGGCGGTCAGGTCACGCGGCCGCGGAGCCGTGTTCGTCTCCTCGTTGACCGGCAGGATCTGGATCGTGACGTAGCCGGCGTCCTTCTGTCCCGTGCTGTCGTAGACCTCGTACGTCGCGTACGCCGTGCCGGGCTCGTCGCCGGCGCGGAAGCGCAGGGTGTCTTCGGAGACGAAGATCTCACCGTCGGCGGGGTCGATGAACGGCGGGATCAGGTCGGGCGAGACGTGGATCGTGTCACCGTTGGGGTGGTAGTCGTTGTCGAGCACGGGGATCGTCACGATGTCGCCGGCACGCACGATGACCTCGTCGTCGTTCGCGACGGGAGGCCGCAGCTGCGACGGGGCCGGCACGGGGATGACGACGACCTCGCCCTCCGCGGAGCGGGCGCCGTTGGAGATCCGGTACGAGATGCGCACCTGCTCGCCGAGCGCGGATTGGTCGGTGATGCGCAGGGTCTCGTGGTTGAGGACCGACACCGCGATGCCGCTGTTGGGCTCGACCGTGACGGACTGCACGACGAGGATGCCGCCGGCGGGGTCGCTGTCGTTCGCGAGCACATTGACGAGCACGTCGCCGCCGCTGGGCAGCAGAGCGACATCGCGCACCGCGATCGGGTCGCGCTCGAGATCGGCGTCGTCGAGCACATCGACGCGCACGAGGCCGGGCACGCCGTTGGCGCCGGCCGACGCGAGGTACTGCACGTAATAGGTCTTGGCGATGTCCGACGTGAACGAGAAGGTCTTGTTGGCGAAGTCCGGCACGATCGTCGCGCCGGCGACCTCGTCGACACGCGTCAGGCGCAACGGCTCACGGCTCGAGCTCGTGTCGTTCGCGAGCGGTGAGACGGTCACCGTCTGGCCGGCGCGGACGACGACGTGGTCGGCGTTGGTGACGGGGATGGTCGAGCCGACGGGGCGCACGTCGAAGCGCACGACGCCCTCGGCGACCTTGTCGCCGTCGGACACGACGATCGGGACGTCCTTGCGGCCCTGCGTGCCACCGACCGCGCGATAGGTGATCCGTCCGTCCGACGTGAAGTCGGCCTCATCGCCCTCCGAGGGCGCGACCGCCGAGAGGAAGACGTCGTCACCGTCGGGGTCGATCCAGTCGGGCAGCACGTTGTACGACACCGTGCCGCCGGATTCGACCGTGACGGAGGTGATCCGCTTCTGCACGGGAGCCGCGTTGACGTCCCAGCCGTGCACCGTGAGCCGCGCCGTCGCGGTATCCGTGCCGCCGCGGCCGTCATCGACCTGATAGACGAAGGCATCCGACCCGGTCGCCTCTTCCGGCACGGCGATCTGCAGCCCGGCGCCGTTGTTGACCGGCTGCACCGCGCCCAGACCCGGGTCGCCGTCGGGCAGCGTCACCGTGAGCACGTCGCCGTCGGGGTCGCTGTCGTTGTCGAGCACGGGAAGCACCGTCGTGCGGCCCGGACGCACACCGAAGTCATCGTCGGTGGCGATCGGCGGCGTGTTCTCCTCCGTGCGCTCGGGAAGCGTCGTCTCGACCGACTCCTCCGTCGTCTGCTCGTCCTCTTCCTCGGACTCGCTCTCGGGCGGAGTCACATCGTTCCAGTTGTCGACGCGCTGCAGACTGTCGCTGGCCATCCACGCCGCGCCTCCGACGATGTCGTTGAGCACGATCACGTCGCGGTTCACGCGGAAACGCAGCACGGTCGCAGCATCCGCCCCCTCGATCTCCGTCGTGAGATCGTTGTCGGTCCCGATGCAGTCGCGGGCGAACACCGCCGAGCCCGACCACGCACCGTACGTGCAGCCCCGCAGCTGCACCGGCGCCGCCGGGGTGCCCTGCGCGCCGGACGACGTCGCCGTCGGCTCCGACCCGTCCAGCGGCACCCGCACCAGCGACGACGACGTCGCCACGACCACCGCGTCGGTCGCGACCGACGGCTCCTGCAGCACACCCGTGTCGCCGCGCTCGATCTCGGTGGACTGGCCCGTCGAGGTGTGCACGGTGCCGGATGCCGCATCCAGGACGACCGCGATCTCACCCACCGCCGTGATACTGACCTCGCTCGTCTCGTCGACGCCGGCGATCTCGCGGTGCTCCGGATCGAGAGCCGCGCCGTCGGGGTCGACGGGGACGGTCACGAGTTCGCCCGTCGTGCGCGATACGGCGTACGCCGTGCCGTCGGCGCCCACCGTCACGGCAGCACCCGCGCCGAGCGACGCGATCGGGTCCGTGCCCTGCAGCTCGAAGGAGCCTGCCGCGGCAGCCGGCACGACCCACAGGTCGCCCGACGGCCGGTCGAGGACCGCGACGGTGGGTCCGCCCAGTTCGACCTGTGCGTCACCGGGCACCTTCGCCGCCGTCGTGAGCGCCACCATCGCGGGGTCGACGGTCGTCAGCGTCGCGTCGGTGCCGTTGTGCACGAGCACCGTGTCGCCGGATTGGAGGACGTCGTAGTCGTCGCTCGTCGTGCGCAGGGCGCCGTCGAGCACGCGGGACTCGTGGTTGAAGTGGCCGACGAGCAGGCTCGACTGCTTCGTCACCCACACACCGCCGTCGTGCAGATCGACCTCGGTCGTCGGAAGCCCCTCGTGGAAGAAGGCCATCGTCGTGAGCGCCACCGCCGACACCGTGACGACAGCCCCCGACGCGAGTGCTTTCGGGCGCGCCCGCAGCCAAGCGAACGACTTCATGAAATCGGCCTCCCCCGGGGCGCGGTGCGTGAAGCGATCACGAACAACTCGAACAGCCTAACCCTCGCCGCACCGGTCGGCTCCGGGCCGGCGGCCGTCAGCATGCCGGCATCCCCGACGCGCTGCCGCTCACGCCCTTGCGGCTCATGTACACGCCACGCCCGGAAAGCCAGTACCAGATCGTGTCGCCCTCGACCGCCCAGCCGGTCAAGTCGCGGAAGCACGTCGCGGTCTGCGGGCCGTCGCTCGCGCGCAGCCAGTACGAGGAGCAGTTGCCGTTGGTGAACCGGCTGTAGTTGAAGTCGGGCTGCACGCACGTGCCGTTCGGCGGCGGTGTGATGGACCAGGTCGTCGGCGGGGGCGGGTTGTTGGTCCGGGCACTCGCCGAGACGACCGCCGACCATTGGCCCGCGGCATCCCGCGAACGCACCTGGATCGAATGCGTCTGCTGGTAGCCGTTGCCGTGGGTCTCCGACCCGCTGGCGGCGACATCACGCCATCCGCCGTTGTTCACGCTGATCTGGGTCACCGCGATCGCACGCCCGTTCGGTGCGGGGGCCGACCAGTTGACGCGCACCGAGGTGCCCAGGTTCTGCGCGGACACCCCGGGGTTGTTCACGGGACCGTACGGTGCGGCCTGTGCGGGCGCCGACGCGGGGGGACCGTCGTAGCGGACGCCGTCGATCGTCGTGTAGCCGCGCACCTGCACCGTGTAACTGGAGTTGTTCGAGATGCCGGCCGTGATGATGCGGCCGTCCCAATCGCTGCGCCAGCCACCTCCGACGTTGTATTCGTAGGCGATCTCGCCGGCCCGCGCGCCGTTGCCGGCGGCGGCGCCGTAGTCGACCACGATGCGGCTGTCGGCGGCGGGGGTCGTCGCCTGCACGTTCGTCGGCGCTCCGAGCTGCGTGAACCCGCGGCGCGGAGCCGATGCGGGACTGACCGCGCCCCAGCCGGCCTTGTTGTGCGCCTCGACCGTGAAGGTGTAATCGGTCTCGGATGCCGCCATCACGACCGCCTGCGACCGGGCGCTGCCGGGGATGCTGGTGACCGTGCTGACGACCGATCCGCCGCGGATGACGTTGAGCCGGTACTGGTCGATCGCGTCGCCGTTCGCCGCGGGCGGCTCCCACGCCACCTGCATCTGCGCCTGCCCGCCGACCGGGTCCAGGCGGGAGGTCGTCGGCGCGGCAGCGGCCGAGGGCGGGGCCGCGGGCACCATGCCGGCCGAGAACGCGCTCCAGCTCGACGGGTCGGGCGCACGGTTGTGGGCGCGCACGCGCACCTGGTAGTTCGTGCCGTTCTCGAGACCTTCCCACGTCGTGGAGGTGCCGGTGAGGCCCGTCTTCTGCGTGATCCCCGACGGCGGGGCCGGTGAGATCTCGAGCGTGAACGACTCGACGGGTGACCCCGGCGTCGACGGCGTCACCCACGACACCTGCAGGCTGCGGTCGCCGAAGACGAGCGCCGGGGGGTTCGGAGTGTCGGGGCGGGCATCCGGTCGCGCCGTCGCCGATGTCGGAGACGCATCGGATGTGCCGACCCGGTTCACCGCGACGACCGTGAAGTTGTACTCGACATTGTTGGTGAGGCGGTCCAGCGTGCACGTCGTCGCCGTGCAGTCCTTCGTGTAGTCGCCCGCGGTCGAGGTGACCACGTACTTCTCGATCTCGGCGCCGTTGTTGGGCGGCGGGCTCCACGACAGCACGACCGTGCGATCCTGCACGCTCGACACGGTGGGCGTACCCGGCGCATCAGGGCGACCCTGCACCGTCAGGCGGATGCGACCGTCGACCTCGCGATCGGCATCCTTCGTCGCATCCTGAATCCGGTACCGCACGACCATCGTGCCGAAGAAGTCGGCATCGGGCGTGACGCGCACCTGATCGCCCGCGATCTCGGACCGACCGGAACCCGTCTCGAGCGTCACCGTCGTGACCGTGAGCGTCTGATCGGGGAACGGGTTGAAATCGTTCGCCAGCACGGGAACGCTGACCGTCTTGCCCTGGTGCGCCTCGGGCACGGTGTCGTCGTTCGCCGTGGCGAGCGGGCGCGTGGATGCCGTGACCCTGACGCTCACGGCGCCTTCGATCGGCTCCGTCTCGCCGTCCGTGATGCGGATCTTCAGCGTCGCGCCCGATCCCTTGGGGGTGCCGGCGCTCGCGCCGACCGCGAGGGTGCCGCCGTCGATCCGGGCGGTGTAGCCGCTCGGCGCACCGCCCACGAGCGTGAACTGGAGTTTGTCCGCGTCGCCGGGATCGGGATCGGTCGTGAGGGCGGCGAGATCGAGCGACGCCGGATCCTCGCCGGGTGCGACATCGATCTGCCCGTTGACGAACGTGGGCTGCTGATTCTCCGGCGGGAGGACCGTGATGGGGATCGTGAGCAGCGCCTTGATGCCCTTCGGGTCGTCGGGGCCGGTGCCGGTGGTGACCTCGAAGCTGATCGCGTCCTGTCCGAAGTAGCGGTCGGCCGATGTGTAGACGAGCGTCGTCTGGTCCTTCACGAGGGATGCACCGTTCGAGTGCCCGGCCGACACCTTGGCCGCCTCGGTGATCACGACCTTGCTCCCGTCCGACGTGCGCACGTGATCGGCGAGGAGGATCTCGATCGTCTCGCCGCTGCCGACCTCGACGGCTCCCGTGTCGATGATCGTCGGGGGCAGCGTGCCGAGGGCGGGCACGAAGATGAAAGCGGATGCCGAGAGCCCGTCGGCATCGGTGATGGTGTAGCTGAGCAGCTGGCGCTCGTCGGCGAGGGTCACACGCACCCGGCCGTCGGCCAGGACACGCGCTGCACCCGCGTCGACCTCGACCGTCAGCGCATCCTTCGTGCCGTCCGGGTCCTCGTCGTTGTCGAGCACCGCGAGATCGACGGTGCCGCCGTCGATCTTCTCCGTGGGGACGCGGTCGTCGCGCGCGATGGGCCGCGAGAGCGGAACGTCCTCGTCGACGGTGATCTGCAGGACGGCGGTCGCCTCGGCACCGCGGGCGTCTCGGATCTTGTACTGGATCGACGTTTCGATCGGTTCGTCGGGCGAGGTGACGACGACACGCTGACCCTGGACCGTCGCGGTGAGGCCCGGCACGTCGGGGACCACGAGGCCGTCGCGGACGAGGCTGAACGGATCACCGTCGGGATCGGAGTCGTTCGCGGTCACCGGCACGGCGACCGAGCGACCGGGTCGCATGATGATCGAGTCCTTGACGGCGTACGGCGCCTGGTTCACCGCCTCGGCGGGCGCGATGCCCACCCGGACGGGAGCCGTGGCCTCTTTGCCGAGCCAGTCGCGCACGCGGTACGCGAACGAATCGAGACCCGCCGCGTCTCCGAACGCCTCGTACATGATGTAGTCGGCGCCCACCTCGACGATGCGGCCCTTGCCGGGCGCCGAGGCGAGGCCGACGAGTTCGACCGAGTCGCCGTCGGGGTCGATGCCGTCCAGCGGCACCGCGATCTTCACTCTCGCGCCGTTGAGGACGCGGGCCGTGAGGTCGCGCGGCCGGGGAGCGGTGTTCGTCTCCTCGTTCACCGGGAGGATCTGGATCGTGACGTATCCGGCATCCTTCTGTCCCGTCGAATCGACGGCCTCGTACGTGGCGTAGACCGTCTTGGGTTCGTCGCCGGCGTGGAAGCGGAGCGTGTCCTCGGTGACGAACATCTCGCCGTCGGCGGGATCGACCAGCGGTGCCACGAGGTCGGGGGCGACGCGCAGCCTGTCGCCGTTCGGGTGGTAGTCGTTGTCGAGCACGGGGATCGTGACGACGTCGCCCGCGCGCACGATCACCTGATCGTCGTTTGCGACCGGGGGGCGCAGCTGCTCCGGCGCGGGCACCGGGATGACGATGACCTCACCCTCCGCCGTCTTCGCGCCGTTCGAGATGCGGTACGAGATGCGCACCTGCTGCGCCAGTGCCGCCTGATCGGTGATCCGCAACGTCTCGTGGTTGAGCACGGATACGGCGATGCCGCTGTCCGGTTCGACCGTCACCGACTGCACGACGAGGATTCCGCCCGCGGGGTCGGAGTCGTTCGCGAGCACGTTCACGAGCACATCACCGCCGCTGGGCAGCAGCGCGATGTCACGCACCGCGACGGGCGCACGGTCGGTGTCGGCCTCGTCGAGCACGTCGATGCGCACGATCCCCGGAACCCCGTTGGCACCCGCCGACGCGAGGTACTGCACGTAGTAGGTGTCCGGGATGTCGGAGGTGAACGAGAACGTCTTGTTGGCGAAGTCCGGGATCACCGTCGCGTTCTTCACCTCGTCGACACGCGTCAAGCGCAACGGCTCACGGCTCGAGCTCGTGTCGTTCACGAGAGGGGCGACCGTCGCCGTCTGGCCCGCCCGCACGACGACGTGATCGGCGTTGGTCACCGGCACGGTCGAGCCGACGGGGCGCACGTCGAACCGGACGATGCCCTCGGCGACCTTGTCGCCATCAGAGACGAGCACGACGACGTCCTTGCGCCCCTGCGTGCCGCCGACCGCGCGGTAGGTGATCCGGCCGTCCGAGGTGAAGTCCGCTTCATCGCCCTCCGCGGGCGTCGCGAGGGCGAGGTACACATCGTCGCCGTCGGGGTCGATCCAGTCGGGCAGCACGTTGTACGACACGGTGCCGCCGGACTCGACGGTCACCGCCGTGATCCGCTTCTGCACGGGGGCCGCGTTGACGTCCCACCCGTGGACGCTCAGCCGCGCCGTCGCGGTGGCTGTCCCCCCGCGACCGTCATCGACCCGATACGTGAAGGAGTCCCCGCCGGTCGCATCCTCGGGCACGGCGATCTGCAGACCGGCGCCGTTGTTGACCGGCTGCACGGTTCCGAGCGCCGGGTCGCCTTCGGGCAGGGTGACGGTCAGCACATCACCGTCGGCGTCGCTGTCGTTGTCGAGCACCGGCAGCACGGTGGTGCGACCGGGTCGCACTCCGAAGTCGTCGTCGTTCGCGACCGGCGGAGTATTGACGTCGGTTCGCTCGGGCAGCGTCGTCTCGACCGACTCCTCCGTGGTCTCTTCGTTGTCTTCCTCGTCGCTCTCGGGCGGCGTCACTTCGTTCCAGTTGTCGACCCTCTGCAGGCTGGCGCTCGCCATCCATGCAGCGCCGCCGACGATGTCGTTGAGCACGACAACGTCGCGGTTCGTGCGGAACCGCAGCACCGCCGTGTCCTCCAGGCCGTCGATGTCGGCCTGGAGGTCGTGCTCCTCGCCGACGCAGTCGCGCACGAACGCGCCCGAACCACCCCACGCCCCGTACGCGCAGCCTTCCATGTGAACGGGCGCGGCAGGGGCGCCCGCGGTCGTCGTGACGACCGTCGGTGCGGCGCCGTCGAACGGGACGCGGACGAGCGCTGACCTGGTCGCCACCGTCACGGCATCCGTCGCTGCGGACGGATGCTGCAGCACCGCGGTGTCGCCGTCGTCGAGAACCGTGCTCCGGCCGGCGGACGTGAAGATCGTGCCGGAGGCGGTGTCGAGCACGACGGCGGTCGTGCCGACGGCCGTGACGCTCGCGGTGCTGGTGGTGTCGATGCCGTCGAGGGCGGAGCGCTGCGGGTCGCCGGGCGTGCCCTGCGGGTCGACCGGGATCGTCACGAGCTCAGAGGTCTCGACCGAGACGCCGTAGACGGTGCCGTCGACACCGACCGTCGACGCGGCGCCCTTGCCGAGTGAGACGGTCGGGTCCGTGCCCTGCACCTTGAACGCACCCACGCCCTTCGCCGGCACGACCCACAGATCGCCCGAGGCCGGGTCGAGGATCGAGACGGTCGGGCCGCCGAGTGCCGTCTGCGCCCCGGCGGGCAGCGGTGCGGAGTCTGCGAGCACGACCATCGCGGGGTCGATCGTCGTCAGGGTCGCATCCGTGTCGTTGACGAGGAAGACGGTGTCGCCGGACTGCAGCACGTCGTAGTCGCTCGTCGTCGTGCGCAGACCGCCGTCCAGCACCTGGGACTCGTGATTGATGTGGCCGACCAGCAGGCTCGATTGCTTCGTGACCCAGACCCCGCCGTCGTGCAGGTCGACTTCGGTCGTCGGAAAGCCCTGGTAGACGAAGGCCATCGTCGTGAGGGCGACCGCCGACGCCGTCACGACACCGGCCGACGCGAAAGCGCGCGGACGCGCGCGCAGCCACGCGACCGACTTCATGGAATGGGCCTCCCCCGAGGGCACTGCCGACGCGATGCATCGGGTCGCTCGCAGACGAGTGACCGGATCAGCCTAACCGGGGGTTTTCCGAGCCGGGAATCGCGGACATGGGGATGATTCCCCATCGGTCACCGCGCGACGTACTCCTTCAAGTGCCGCGCGGTGAGGGTGTCACCGGATGCCACGAGGTCGGCCGGCGTGCCCTCGAAGACGATTCGACCGCCGTCGTGACCTGCTCCCGGCCCGATGTCGATGATCCAGTCGGCGTGCGCCATGACCGCCTGGTGGTGTTCGATGACGATGACCGAGTTGCCCGCCTCGACGAGCCGGTCGAGCATCCCCAGCATGTTGTCGACGTCGGCGAGGTGCAGGCCCGTCGTCGGTTCGTCGAGCACGTAGACGGCCCCCTTCTTCGCCATCGAGATGGCGAGCTTGAGTCGCTGCCGCTCTCCGCCCGAGAGCGTGTTGAGCGCCTGACCGAGCGTGATGTAGCCGAGGCCCACGTCGATGAGGCGTGCGAGCACCGTGTGCGCCGGTCCCTTCGTGAAGAACTCCGCCGCCTCGGATGCCGACATCGCGAGCACTTCGGCGATGTTCTTGCCGTCCAGCCGATACTCCAGCACGTCGTCGCTGAAGCCCGTGCCGTCGCACAGCTCGCACAGCGTCTCGACGCTCTGCGTGAAGCCGAGCGTCGTGATGATGACGCCGAGTCCCTTGCACGCGGGGCACGCGCCCTGCGAGTTGGCGCTGAACAGGGCCGGCTTGACGCCGTTCGCCTTCGCGAACGCCGAGCGGATCGTGTCGAGCAGGCCCGTGTACGTCGCGGGGCTCGAGCGGCGTGAGCCCTTGATGGGCGCCTGGTCGACCACGACGACGTCGTCGAAGGCGGGGAGGTTGCCGTGGATGAGCGAGGACTTGCCGGAGCCGGCGACACCCGTGACGACGGTGAGGATCCCGAGCGGCACGTCGACGTCGACGTTCTTCAGGTTGTGCTGCGCCGCCCCGCGCACCTCGAGCGCACCGGTCGGCGTGCGCACCGCGTCCTTGAGCCGTGCCCTGTGGTCGAGATGGCGTCCCGTGATCGTGTCCGAGGCGCGGAGCCCCGCGACGTCTCCCGTGTACCGGATCTCGCCGCCGGCGCGGCCGGCGCCGGGACCGAGGTCGACGACGTGGTCGGCGATCTCGATCACCTCGGGCTTGTGCTCGACGACGAGCACCGTGTTGCCCTTGTCGCGCAGCTGCCGGAGCAGATCGTTCATGCGCTGGATGTCGTGAGGGTGCAGGCCCGCGGTCGGCTCGTCGAAGACGTAGGTGATGTCGGTGAGCGATGACCCGAGGTGGCGGATCATCTTGGTGCGCTGCGCCTCTCCGCCCGACAGCGTCCCCGACGCGCGGTCGAGCGAGAGGTACCCGAGTCCGATCTCGACGAAGGAGTCGATCGTGCTGCGCAGACCCTCCATGAGCGGCGCGACCTCGGGATCGTCGACCGTGCGCAGCCAGGCAGCGAGATCCGTGATCTGCATCGCCGCGGCATCCGCGATGCTGATCCCGCGGATCTTGGACGAGCGCGCCCCGTCGTTGAGGCGCGTCCCGCCGCATGCCGGACACGGCATGAACTTCACGGCGCGCTCGACGAACGCGCGGATGTGCGGCTGCAGCGCGTCACGGTCCTTCTGCAGCATCGACTTCGTGATCTTCGGGACGAGTCCCTCGTAGGTCACGTTGATGCCGGACATCTTGACCTTGGTCGGCTCCTTGTAGAGGAAGTCCTGCAGCTCCTGTTCGGTGTAGTCGGCGATCGGCTTCGTCGGATCCAGGAGCCCGGACTCGGTGTACCCCTTCACCATCCATCCGTCGACGTTGTATCCCGGGATCGTGATGGCGCCGTCGGCGAGCGATTTCGTGCGGTCGAAGAGCTCGTCGAGATCGACGTCGCTCGCCTCGCCGAGACCCTCGCAGGCAGGGCACATGCCGCCCGTGATCTCGAACGACCTGCGCTCCTTGATGCGCTTGCCCGCCTTCTCGATCGTCACGGCGCCCGCGCCGGAGACCGAGGGGACGTTGAACGAGAATGCCTGGGGCGGGCCGACGTGCGGCTGGCCCAGCCGGCTGAAGAGGATCCGCAGCATCGCCTGCGCGTCGGTGGCCGTGCCGACGGTCGAGCGCGAGTTCGCACCCATGCGTTCCTGATCGACGATGATCGCGGGGCTGATGTTCTCGAGCGCATCCACGTCGGGGCGGTTCAGCTGCCCCATGAACTGCTGCACGAAGGTCGGGTAGGTCTCGTTGATGAGGCGCTGCGATTCGTTCGCGATCGTGGCGAACACGAGCGACGATTTGCCCGAGCCGCTCACGCCCGTGAAGACCGTGAGGCGGCGTTTGGGAATGTCGACGCTGACATCTTTGAGGTTGTTCTCGCGTGCTCCCGTGACGCGGATGACTTCGTGCGAATCGGCGACGTGCTTGTCGGACATGGTCCCCCTCGAGTCGGCTACATTGTGCCGCACACCCCGGACACTCCGCGTCCTCATTCGTGCGGGTCGGCCGTGCGGGTCGACCGTGCGGGTCGGCCGTGCGGGACGGCCCGTGGTCGGCCGTACGGGTCCGGCCCGCGACCGCCGCACGGCTCCGGCCCGCGACCGCCGCACGGGTCCGGCCCGCGCCCGCCATACGGCTCCGGCCCGCGCCCGCCGCGTGGGTCCGCGCCCGCGCCCACCCGTGGGTCCGCGCCCGCCGCGTGGGTTCGACCACGTGACCGCGAGACTGCAACGGCACGACGAGACTGCGGGGTTTACCCACGGTCTCGGCGTGCGGATGCGGTCTCGCTGTCAGGGGAGAGCGCGCCAGCAGCCGATGACGTGGTCGTCGACCATGCCGGCGGACTGCATGAGTGCGTACATCGTCGTCGGGCCGACGAACCGGAAGCCGCGACGGCGCAGCTCCTTGCTCAGCGCCGTCGACTCGGCGGTGATCGCGGGAACGTCGGCGAGGGAGTCGGGACGCGTGCCCGGCTCGGGCGCGAAGGACCACATCAGCGCGTCGAGTTCACCGGCATCCATCTCGCTCACGATCCGCGCGTTCGAGATCGTGGCCTCGATCTTGGCGCGATTGCGGATGATGCCCGCATCGGCCATGAGCCGTTCGACGTCGCGCTCATCGAACTGCGCGACGGCCGCCGGATCGAACCCGGCGAAGACCTCGCGAAACCTCGGCCGCTTGCGCAAGATCGTGATCCACGACAGCCCTGCCTGGAATCCCTCGAGCGCCATCTTCTCGAACAAGCGCCGGTCGCCGTGCAGGGGCACGCCCCATTCTTCGTCGTGGTAGCGCGCGTACTCGGCGTCCGCACCGACCCACGCGCACCGAGCACGGCCGTCGACTCCCGTCATCGTGTCGGCTGTCATCGTTCGACTCTACGATGCCTCTGTTCGCACTTCCTTTCGAGTGAACCCTTCCCTGTATCGTAGCTTTGTACTACACTTGGGGGCATGGCGGAGGACCCGTATCCCGAAGAAGTGACACCGGTGCGCCTGCCTGCGGAAGAGATCTTGGGTCATCTTCTGGATGCTGCGCTGGCCGACCATATGGACGCGAATCGTCGTCTGGCTCTTCGTGCGGGTCGTATCGTCGAGGCGATCGATACCGCGGTGCGGCACCCGTACGTGTACACGTCGGTCGAGGGCCGGGCGGGGTCGAATCTGGCCGAGCGTGCCGTGATCGTCGATATCGCGTTGCGGCTGCAGCTGTCCGAGCGGGCGGTGCAGGATGTGGCCCGGCTGGTCCGTGACGCGCGTACCCGGTTGCCGATGCTGTGGCAGCGTGCCGAAGAGGGCTTCCTCTCGCTCTCGCTCGTGGAGTCCGCCGTCACCGGCGCCGCCCGCCTGCTCCCCCCGTTCGGAGCCTCCGATGACGAACGCGCCGTCTCCGCGGCGGCGCTGCGCGAACTGGACTCCCGGGCCGAGGAATGGGCGGTCACCGTCACACCGGCCGGGTTCCGGTCCCGCCTGGCCCGCCTGCTGGACACCCTCGATGCCCGCACCGCTGACGCCCGGCACACCGCGGCGCTGCGGGATCGCAAGGTCCTGGTCGAACACGTCGGCGACGGCATGGCATGGGTATCCGCCCTGGTGCCCTCGATCGATGCGATCGCGATCAAACGCCGCCTGACAGCGACCGCGAAGCACCTGGCCAAAGACACCCGCGAAACCCGATCCCGCGACCAGATCCGCGCCGACCTGCTCTCCGCCTGGGCCCGCGGCACCGGCACCCCCACCGCCGTCAAAACCAAAGTGTTCGTCACCATCCCCGCCACCCTCCTCGCCAGTGGCAGCCAGGCGAACGGCGTCGAGCAGGCCGATGCTGGCGCGGGCGACGGTGATCAGGCCGGTGTCGGCGCCGGCACGGGTGCCGGCGTGGATGTCCGCGCGGGTCTCGGTGAGAGCGCCACCATCGTCGGACACGGGCCCCTGTCACCCCTCGCGGCGAAACAGATCTTCCTCGACACCAACGCCTTCCACCGGATCATCACCGACCCGATCTCCGGCGTCATCCTCGACATGGACCGCCGCACCTACCGACCCACCACCGCCCAACGCGACTGGCTCACCCTCCAACACGGCACCTGCGCCCGCGACGGCTGCACCCGCCTCGCCCTCGACGCCGACATCGACCACACCACCCCCTGGGCACACGGCGGACCCACCAACATCCGCCAACTCCGCCCCCTCTGCCCACCCGACCACACCCACCGACATCACACCAAGCTCGCCTACCGCACCCGCGACAACGGCACCGTCGAAGTCACCACACCCACCGGATTCACCTCCACCGAACCCCCACCCTTCTGACGGCAACGAACAGCGACACCAGCGAGAGACCCAGCGGGATCACGGGCGAGACAGCGACACCCGAAGAGCCCCTTCGAGATCGACGTGCGCGAACCCGAAGCCCGCGCGAAGCAAACGCTCCGGCGTCACCCACCGGCTCTTGAGCACGAGTTCGGGCTCGGTTCGCAGCACCCACATCGCCGGCTCGAGCATCCACCGTGGGATCGGCATGCCGAACGGCACCCCCACGACACGGCGCAGGGTCGCCATCAGCTCACGGTTGTCCGACGCGATCGGACTGGCGAGATTGACCACGCCGTCGATGTCGTCATGGTCACGCAAGAACCGGACCGCGCCGACGACATCGTCGATGTGGATCCAGCTGAAGCGCTGCCGTCCGCGCGTGTCATGGTGCGGAGCACGCCCGTCGCCGCTCGGCGTAGGACCGATGCCCCGGTAGCGACGATGCTGCGGCCACCACCCATCGAGGTGCGGGCCACCGAGTCCCACGCGCGCAAGAGTCGCCAGCATCCGCGTCGCGGGCCCGTCTCCCAGCACGATCGCCATGCGCAGCGCCACGCGCCTTGTCTGGGGAAGATCGCCCGCGAAGAACTCCCGTTCCCAGTCCCGCGCGACGTCGACCGAGAAGCCCGAGCCCAGAGCACCGTCGGCCTCTGCGTTCGGCCGATCCATCGTGTGGCGGTAGATCGTCGCCGTCGAGGCGTTGAACCACACATGCGGCGGCCGGACGGCAGCCGCGACGGCCTCACGAAGCGCGCGCGTCGTGGCGATGCGCGACCGGTAGACCTCATCGCGGTTCGCGTCGACGTACCGGCAGTCGACCGACTTGCCGGCGAGGTTGATCAGGACATCGGCGCCGTCGACGAGACGTGCGATCGCGGCGTCGTCCCCCCACGTGACGGCGGCCGTCCTCCCCATCGTGTCGACACGGTACCCGTCGGCCGCGAATGCTTCCGCGACGCGCTCACCGACGAATCCCGTCGCACCCGCAATGACGACACGAGGCTGCATCCTGATCGCCTTCCGCATAACTGAACATGTTCAGATTACGCTAACCTGAGGCCGTGGCGACACCATCGATCTACCAGCAGGCGCTCGGATCGCGGTTCTCCCAGCTCGATCCGGGTCTGCACGCGTACTTCGGTGCGATCCCGACGGGCACGGCAGGTGTCGGTAGCGGCATATATTCCGTCGCCGGATCGCGCATCGCGTGGCTGCGCCCCGTCTTCGCGATGATGGCGTGGCGCGGCATCCTCTTCCCCGATTTCGTCCGCGATGTGCCCTTCACGGTCGTGAACATCGCTGAGCCCGATGGCTCGCTGAGCGCGACGCGCACCTTCGACTTTCCCCGCCGCACCCGCCGCACCCGCCGCATGTGCGACCGCATGACCGCCGACGGCGAGCGACTCCGCGACCGACTGGGTCGCCGCGGCGGACTCGAAGTCACCCTCGGCATCCGCGTCGTCGACGGCGAACTCCACCTGTCGTCCGAACGGCTCGCGCTCCACCTCCGGCGTCTGCGCATCCCGCTCCCCCACTGGGCGCGCGTCAGCGTCCGGGAGCGCTGGGCCGGCGGCATCCAGCATGTCGATGTGAGAATTCGGATGCCGCTCCTCGGCGACGTCTTCCGCTACGCCGGGTCCTTCACCTTCGCGCACGTGCCCCTGACCGATCCCGAGAGGATGCCGCGATGACCGCACCCACACAGAAGAGCGAGCGCACGCGCGCGCTGCTCAGCGAGATCGCGCTGCGCTCTTTCCGCGAGCGTGGGTACGACGCCACGACGATCCGGCTCATCGCGAACGAGGCCGGCGTCTCGGTCGGCACGACCAACTACCACTTCTCCAACAAGAACGGCCTCGTGCAGGAGCTCTACCTCGAGGTGCAACGCGAGCACGAAGCGGCGGCTCGCCCCCTCTTGGCCGATGAGGACGACCTCGTCGCGCGCCTCGCCATCGTCTACCGCACGGGGCTCGCGGTACTCGAGCCGTATCACGCGTCTGCGCCGGAGTTCCTCTCGGCCGCCGTGTCGCCGAAGGCGTCGATCAACCCCCTGTCCGAGGAGTCCCGGCCATCGCGCGAAGTCGTCGTGGGGCTGTTCCGCGACGCGCTCGTCGGCGCACGTCGCAGACTCCCCACCGATCTCGAAGAGCGCCTGCCCGAAGCGCTCCTGCTCGCGCACCTGCTGCTGACCCTGTTCTGGGTCTACGACTCCACACCGACCCGGCAGCGCACCGAGCGTCTGCTCGAACACGGGCTTCGCCTGCTGCGCCTCTCGCTCCCGCTGCTGCGCGTGCGCGCGCTTCGGGCACCGCTGCGCGGCATGCTCGAGGTCATCGCCGACGTTCGGGCGTGACTACTTCTTCTTCTTCTTGAGCGACTTCTCGGAGACCGACGCCGCCCCCGAAGCCTTCAGCGCGGCGTAATAGTCGCGGGCCTCGTCCTGACGCTCGCGCTCGGCACCCGACGCGATCGGGGCCCGCACGTGCTCGGGCTCGAGCCCGTACGCCTCGACGAGATCCTGCGCGTGCGGACGCAACCGCGCCGCCAGCCGGTCGATGTACCGAGAGACGGATGCTGCGCGCTGAGCCGACAGCCGACCGTTGATCAGATACCACGCGAGGTGCTTCTCGATCAGGTGCATCCCGAACAGGTCGCGCAGCCACGTGAGCACCTGTTGCGTCGACGTGTCGGTCAGCTCGTTGATGCCATCGGTGAAGGCCTCCCACTGCAGCAGCTCACCGTGCGCGCGCGCCGCCTCGATGAGCGCGGCCTGGTTCTGGTTGAACAGGTCGGCCGCTTCGGGGGCCGGGAGCTTCGACGCCGGACGCAGACGCCCCGCGACATCGGCGACCATCTGCTGAACGCGACCCGCGAGCAGCTCGTGCTGCTGATCGGCGCGCAGTCCCAATTCGACGGACCGCGCCGTCGAACCGAAGTCGGCGACGGCCTGCCCGAACTGACGCAGGCCCGCCCCGTGGAAGACCTTGCCCGCCGTCTGCCCGACGGCGAAACGGGCGAGAGCCGCGGCATCCTTGTTCTTGAACTGCTTGGCGTAATCGGACAGCAGACGCTTGCCGACGAGCTGCAGCAGCACGTTGTTGTCACCCTCGAACGTCGCATAGACGTCGAGATCCTGGTGCAGGTTCACCATGCGGTTCTCGGCGAGGTAGCCGGCGCCGCCGCAGGCTTCGCGCGCCTCCTGCACGGTCGAGAGGGCGTTCCACGTCGACAGCGGCTTGAGAGCGGCGGCGAGCGTTTCGAGATCTTCGCGCTCGTCCGGGGTGTCGTTGCGGCCCGAGAAGACGCTGTCGAACTTTCGCAGCAGCTCATCGTGCGCGAAGAACTGCGCGTAGTTCTGGGCGAGCAGCGGCAGCAGGCGGCGCTGGTGCTTGCCGTAGTCGAGCAGCACGACCTCGTCGGTGCCGCTGCCCGAGTCGAACTGGCGGCGCTGGTTTCCGTAGGTGATCGCGATCGTGAGCGCGAGCGCCGTCGCGGTGGTCGCCGCGCCGTCGAGCGAGACGCGTCCTTGCACGAGGGCGCCGAGCATCGTGAAGAAGCGGCGGCCGGGGCTCGCGATGTCGCTCGAGTAGCTGCCGTCGGCCGCCACGTCGCCGTAGCGGTTGAGCAGGTTCTCGCGCGGGATGCGCACGTGATCGAAGTGCAGGCGGCCGTTGTCGATGCCGTTGAGGCCGCCCTTGACGCCGTCGTCTTCTCCGCCGATGCCCGGCAGGAAGCCGCCCTCGTCATCGCGCAGCGGCACGAAGAAGCAGTGCACGCCGTAGTTGACGCCGCCCGTGATGAGCTGCGCGAAGACCGTCGCGGCCTTGCCGTGCAGGGCGGCGTTGCCGAGGTAGTCCTTCCAGGCGCCGCGGAACGGCGTGTGGATGACGAACTCCTCGGCCTCGGGGTCGTACGTCGCCGTCGTGCCGATCGCGGCGACGTCGGAACCGTGCCCCGTCTCGGTCATCGCGAACGCGCCCGGGATCTCGAGGTTCATGGCGCCTTCGAGCCACAGGTCGTGGTGCTTCTTCGTGCCGAGCTGGTGGATCGCCGACCCGAACAGCCCCCACTGCACGCCCGCCTTGATCTGCAGGCTCGGGTCGGCGAGCACGAGCTCTTCGAAGCCCGAGATGTTCGCGCCGTTGTCGGCGTTGCCGCCGTACTCCTCGGGGTATGCCCGACCGGATGCACCGTTGTCGACCAGCAGGTGCAGCTGGGTGAGCACGCGCTCGCGGTGCTCGGCCATGGGCATGCCGGGGATCTGCCAGAACACGGGGTCCTTGATCATGGCGCGGGCGGTGCGGCGGGTGTCGGCCCAGGTGCCCAGCAGCAGATCGGTGACCGCCGACGTGTCGATGCGCGGTTCGGACGCCTCGGCCGCCGTGTGCGCGGCGGTCGGCGCGCCGCCGGCAGGCGTGCGCTTGCTCGTGGCGGGCTTCGTGGACCGGACGACGGCATCAGCCATGGAGTATCACCTCTCGTGCAGCAGCAAAATCTCTCTCAACCGTAGAACTTCCACAAGTGAGAGCCAACCCCATTGGCGGGATGCCACAACTCGAGGTTCGGACGCCGTCCAGGCCGGTTGTGCGGTCCCGACAGCACGACCCACCCGGCGAGAGCAACCCCCTGCCGTGCTGCCCCGGTCGCGCGCATCGTTGCAGCATCGCTCGAGGAGGGAGCATCCGATGAATCGCGACACCGAGAAGCCGTCGCAAGCCGAAGGCGAAGACCCCGACCGCCCCGACCAGGGTCGAGCCGAGCCGACCGGCCGCCCGTCGCAGGCCGAGGGTGAGGACCCCGACCGTCCCGACCGTCAGACCCCCCGCGATTGACCGCGAGACTGCAACCGGCGGCCGAGACTGCGGGTGAAACCCACGTTCTCGGCGTGCCGTTGCAGTCTCGCGGTCATGGTGGGACCCGGGCGCGCGCCGCGGCCGCCGGCGCGCGCGGAGGGCGACGCGCGCGGCAAGCGCGACGCGTGCAGCGAGCGCGACGCGGCCGGCGTCAGGCGCCGGCGACGACGGCGAGCACGGCGTCGCCGTAGGCCTCGCGCTTCTTCGCGCCGATGCCGGTGATGCCGTCGAGGTCGGCGAGCGCAGCGGGACGACGCTCGGCGAGCGCGCGCAGGGTCGCGTCGCCGAACACGATGTAGGCCGGAACCCCGAGCTCCTTCGATACGCCCGCACGCCAGGCACGCAGCGCCTCGAACAGGTCGCGGTCGCCTTCGGCGACGTCGACGGGCGCCGAGCTCTTGCGCAGCCGCGCGGGTGCGGCGCCGCGACCGAGCACATCGCGACGCAGCGGCACGGGCGCCTCGCCGCGCAGCACGCCCGACGCGGGCTCACCGAGCGCGAGCGTGCCGTACTCGCCGCGAGCCACGAGGATGCCGCGTGCGAGCAGCTGGCGGACGACGCTGCGCCAGTCCTGGTCTGACAGGTCGGCGCCCAGGCCGTAGGTCGACAGGGCGTCGTGCCCCTGCTGGCGGATGCGATCGGTCGATGCGCCGCGCAGGATGTCGATCAGATGCCCGGCGCCGTAGGCCTGACCGCGCTCGCGCTGCAGCCGCACGATCGTCGACAGCAGCTTCTGGGCGGGGATGAGTCCGTCCCACGTGTCGGGCGCTTCGAGGCACGTGTCGCAGTTGCCGCACGGAGCGGAGTCTTCACCGAAGTATCCGAGAAGATTCTGCCGGCGGCATCCGACCGTCTCGCACAGCGCGAGCATCGCGTCGAGGTGCTGACCGAGCCGCATCTTGAACGCACGATCGCCGGGGCTCTGATCGATGAGGCGCCGCTGCTGCACGACATCGCCGAGCCCGTAGGCCATCCAGACGATGGATGCCGCTCCATCACGGCCCGCGCGGCCCGTCTCCTGGTAGTACCCCTCGACCGACTTCGGCAGGTCGATGTGCGCGACGAACCGGACGTCGGGCTTGTCGATCCCCATGCCGAAGGCGATCGTCGCGACCATGACGACGCCGTCGTCGCGCAGGAAGCGGGACTGGTTCGCCGCGCGCACCTCGGCCGGCAGCCCCGCGTGGTAGGGCAGCGCGTCGATGCCCTGCGTCTGCAGGAACTCAGCCATCTGCTCGACCGACTTGCGGCTCAGGGCATAGACGATGCCCGCCGGCTGCGACTCGTCGGCGCCCGCGCCGAGAGACCGGATGAAGGCGACCAGCTGACGCCGCGGGTCGACCTTGGCCTCGATCCGGTACTGGATGTTGGGGCGGTCGAAGCTCGCGACGAAGTGCTGTGCCTCGGGCAGGTGCAGTCGCTGCGTCAGCTCGCGGTGCGTCTCGCGGGTGGCCGTCGCCGTCAGCGCCATGCGCGGCACACCGGGGAATCGCTCGTGGAGGTCGCCCAGCGCGAGGTAATCGGGCCGGAAGTCGTGCCCCCACTGCGACACGCAGTGCGCCTCGTCGATCGCGATCACGCTCAGTCGCCCGCGCTGCAGCAGCTTCGTCGTGGCCGGCCCCGACAGGCGCTCGGGCGCGACGTAGAGCAGGTCGAGCTCGCCCGCGAGATACGCCCGCTCGACCGCCGCACGCTCGGCCGGCGCCTGCGTCGAATTGAGATAGGCCGCGCGCACGCCGTTGGCCACGAGCGCGTCGACCTGGTCGTGCATGAGCGCGATGAGGGGACTCACGACGAGCCCCGTGCCCGGCCGCACCAGCGCGGGCACCTGGTAGGTGATGCTCTTGCCGGCGCCCGTGGGCATCAGCACGACGGCGTCGCCTCCCCCGACGACGTGCTCGACGATCCCGCCCTGGTCGCCGCGGAACGCGTCGTAGCCGAAGACCTCCTTGAGGACGACCCCGGGGTCGGTGCCCGTGAAATCCCGCCGCGACGTGCCGGCGAAGGGGTCGGCGAAGGGCACGTCGAGCCCGTACGGGGGTTCGTCGCCGTCGGGCGGCGGGGCGAACTCGTCGGGATCCCACGCGAGGTCGGCGTAGGGATCGGTGGCCGCGTCCGCCGTCGCGAACGACGCGGCGGGCTCGGCTTCGCGGGACATCCTTCCAGCGTAGCCATGGCCGCCGACGCCCGGCCCCGCCTGTGGAAGGGGACTCAGCACCACTTCGCCGCGATGGCCGCGACGACGGTGGCGTTGCGGGTCGTGCTGACGCCCAGCAGCTTCGCGGCGCGCAGCGCCGGCACGTCGGCGTCTTCGTAGCCCGGCACGAGCAGCGCGTGCACGGCACGCCCACGCACGTAGACGCTCCCCGCCTCCGTCGACGTCGCCTCGATGTCGGCCGCCACCGCCGGCTGCGGCGCAGACCTCATCAGCGAGACGTAGTGGCGGATCGCGCGCGGGTGGGCGGCGGCCAGCTCGGCGGCATCCGTCGCGATGCCGGCGAACTCGGTCGGCCGGAACGCGATCGTGGGCACCTCGAATCCGCGATCGGCGAGAAAGGCCCGCTCGAGGGTCTGCTCGATGCGCGCGAGCGAGCGCATCGACGTCGTGAACCGCACGTTTCCGGTGTTGATGTGGGTCTCGGCGTCGTCGAAACCGGCATCCGTGACGACCCGGCTGATGTCGGCTTTGGAGAACTTGCGCGTGGGGCCGAGATTGATGGCCCTCAGGAACCCGAAGTATGCGGCCATGCCGTTACGGTATTGCGCGCGACGCGCTCGCGGCACCCCCCTTTCGCACAGGGGGTCGCTACAGCCGCACCGCCTCGGTGACCCGCACGACGGCGGCGCCCGCTTCGACGGATGCTGCCAGGTCGACCTCGGCGCGGATCCTCCAGTCGTGGTTCCCGGCGGGATCGTCGATCGTCTGCTCGACGAGCCAGCGACCCTCGGCGGAGGTCTCGTCGATCGCGCACAGCCGCGGCGAGCGCGCGGGACCGCCCGTGAGGATCTCGTCGTGCTCCTCGTAGTACGCATCGAGCACGGCGGGCCAGTCGACGTCGGGATCGAGTTCGACGAGGGCGTCGTCGCGCTGCAGCGCGGCCAGCTGCACACGCCGGAAGAGTTCGTTACGCACGAGCACCGTGAACGCCCGGCGGTTGGTCAGGATCGACGGGGGCGCGGGCGGAAGAACGGGCGCCTCGCCCGCCGCGACCGGATCGACGAGCGCGGCCCACTCGTCGACGAGCGACGAGTCGACCTGGCGCACGAGCTCGCCGAGCCACTCGACGAGGTCGTCGAGATCGTCGGTGCGCGCCTCGGCCGGCACCGTCTGCCGCACGGCCCGGTACGCATCCGACAGGTAGCGCAGCACGAGGCCTTCGCTGCGCGTCAGGTCGTAGAGCGAGACGAACTCGCCGAACGACAGCGCCTGCTCGTACATGTCGCGCACGACCGACTTCGGCGACAGCTCGAAATCGAGGACCCACGGCTGCGACGAGGCGAACGTCTCGAACGCCTGCGTGAGCAGGTCGGCGAGCGGCTTGGGATAGGTGATCTGCTCGACCAGCGCCATCCGCTCGTCGTACTCGATGCCGTCGCGCTTCATCGCGCCGATCGCCTCGCCGCGGGCGCGGTGCTCCTGCTGCGACAGGATCGCGCGCGGATCGTCGAGGGTCGACTCGATGACGCTCAGCACGTCGAGCGCGTAGTGGCCCGTGCCCACGCCGGATGGGCTCGACGAGGTTCGGAGATCCGCGCGTGCCTCGGAGGATTCGTCCGCGTCGCTGCGAACTTCGCGCGACTCTCCGAGGTTGACGGCGGATGCTGCACCCGCACCGCCCACCGGACGGTCGTCGTCGGGCGACAGCAGCCCGATCGCGGCGAGCGCAAACGGCGACAGCGGCTGGTTGAGCGCGAAGTTGGGCTGCAGATCGACCGTGAGGGCGATACCGGAAGGCCCCGCCTGCACGACGCCCGCCGTCACGAGCGTGCGGAAGATCGCGAGCGCGCGGCGCGCGAGGGCGTACTGGCGCGCGCGGGGCTCGTGGTTGTCGAAGACGAGCGAGCGCACGTTGCCGAACACGTCGCCTCCGCGCGCGATGACGTTGATGAGCATCGCAGCCGTCAGCTGCAGGTGCGGCACGAGGGGCTCGGGCGAGGCCGCGACGAGCCGGTCGAACGAGCCCTCACCCCAGTTGACGGTGCCCATCGGCGCCTTCTTGCGCACGATCTTCTTGCGCTTGGCGGCGTCGTCGCCGGCCTTGCGCAGCGCCGCGGCGTTCTCGATCTCCCACTCCGGCGCCATGACGATGACGTTGCCGTGCGTGTCGAAGCCCGCCCGGCCCGCGCGCCCAGCGATCTGGTGGAACTCCCGGGCCGAGAGCTGCCGCATCCGCTGTCCGTCGAACTTCGTCAGCGCCGTCACGATGACGGTGCGGATCGGCACGTTGATGCCCACACCGAGGGTGTCCGTGCCGCAGATGACCTTGAGCAGTCCCTGCTGCGCGAGAGTCTCGACGAGCCGGCGATAACGGGGCAGCATGCCCGCGTGATGCACGCCGATCCCCGCCCGCACGAGGCGCGAGAGCGTCTTGCCGAAGCCCGTGTTGAACCGGAACGCACCGAGCGCCTCAGCGATCGCGTCGCGCTGCTCGCGCGAAGCGATCTTGGTGTTGACCAGGGCCTGCGCGCGTTCGAGCGCCGCCGCCTGCGAGAAGTGCACGATGTAGACGGGCGTCTCGCGTTCGTCGAGCAGGTTCTGCACGACCTCGGGCACAGGTTCGCGCGAGTACGAGAAGTGCAGCGGCACGGGACGCTCGACGCCCGTCACGAGCGCCGTCGGGCGGCCGGTGCGACGGGTGAGGTCGTCGGCGATCGGCGTGACGTCGCCGAGCGTGGCCGACATCAGCAGGAACTGCGCGCGCTCGAGGATCAGCAGCGGCACCTGCCACGCCGATCCTCGCTCGGGGTCGCCGTAGTAATGGAACTCGTCCATCACGACCTGGTCGATCTCGGCATCGCGCCCTCGACGCAGCGCGATGTTGGCGAGGATCTCGGCCGTGCAGCACACGATCGGCGCGTCGGGGTTCACCGACGAGTCGCCGGTCACCATGCCCACGTTCGTCGCGCCGAAGATCTCGACGAGGGCGAAGAACTTCTCGCTCACGAGGGCCTTGATGGGTGCCGTGTAGTACGTGCGACCGCCACGGGCGAGGGATGCCGCGTGGGCGGCCACCGCGACGAGCGACTTGCCCGTTCCGGTGGGCGTCGACAGCACGACGTTCGCGCCCGAGACGAGTTCCATGACGGCTTCGTCCTGCGCCGGATAGAGCGTCAGCCCGCGGTCGGTCGCCCATTCGACGAACATGTCGTACACGGCATCCGGATCTGTGCCGACCGGCGGGGGAAGAAGGCTCACCCGTCGAGTCTGCCCGACGCGCCGCGGACGGTGGGCCCGCCTCGTGCCGCGTTCGGGTGCTGAGGCTCGCCAAACACCCCACGGCCGCCTACGTTGGGATCACGCGCTCCCCGACGAGAGGACCGGCATGACCGACCAGCCCGACCTGACCCACGAGCCGACCGTGACCCGCGACGACGCGCAGAGCAGATACGAAGTGCACGTCGGCGACGTGCTCGCCGGCTTCACCGAGTTCCGCACGGATTCACGCGGGCGCGTCGTGTTCCCGCACACCGAGGTCGACCCCGCCTTCCGCGGAAAGGGCCTGGCCGGCGTGCTGATCGGCGAGGCGATGACCGACAGCGCCGCGCGCGGCGACACCGTCGTGCCGGTGTGCCCGGCCGTGGCCAAGTACGTCCGCGCGAACGAGATCGGCGGGCTCACCGTCGCGTGGCCCGACGGGACCTGACGACGTGACGCGCCACGACGAGGCGGGACTGCTGCGCGACGAGCCGCCGCAGCTCGCCGCGGCGGCGGACTGCGACGGTCCGCGCGTCGTCCGGATCGATTCGCGGGAGGTGCCGCTCGGCGGCGTGCGGGCGATGAGCGTGCGTCGGCTGCTGCCGCACCGCGACCTGCCCATGGTGGGGGCGTGGTGCTTCCTCGACCGGTTCGGTCAGGAGAGCGTGAAGATGCGGCTCGAGCCGCACCCGCACATCGGACTGCAGACGGTCACCTGGCCGCTCATCGGCGAAGTGCGCCACCGCGACTCGGTCGGCAGCGACATCGAGATCGGTCGCGGCGAACTGAACATCATGACCAGCGGCGCGGGGATCTCGCACTCCGAGTACTCGGTCGGCGACGGTCCCGTCCCGCTCGACGCGTTGCAGCTGTGGGTCGCGCTGCCCGAGAGCAGGCGCCACGGGCCGCCCGGATTCGAGCGCCACGTCGACCTCCCGAGCGTCGAGCTCGCGCCCCTGACGGCCGGCACACCCGGGGGTGCGGCATCCGTCGTCGTCGGAGCCTTCGCGGGCGCGACATCGCCCGCCACGATGCACACGCCGATCGTCGGCGCCGAGATCGATCTGCCCGCCGGAGCGCATGTGCGACTGCCGCTGGATGCCGCATGGGAGCACGCGATCGTCGGCGTCGACGGCGACGTCACGGTGCACACCGAGGCCGAGACGACCCGCGTGGTGGCCGACGAGCTGCTCTATCTCGGCGTCCACCGGGAAGAGATCGACGTCTCGACGGATGCCGGCGCGCGGATCTTCCTGCTCGGCGGCGAGCCGTTCGAAGACGAGATCATCATGTGGTGGAACTTCGTCGGGCGAGCTCACGAGGAGATCGTCGAGGCGCGTGAGGACTGGGAGTCAGGCTCCGACCGCTTCGGCCATGTCGTCGGGCACGGCGACGAACGCATCCCCGCGCCGCCCATGCCGGCTGTGCGCCTCACCCGCCGTCGTCGGCGGATGTGACCCGGACTACGATCGAACCGTGGCCCGAACCTCGCTGTTGTCGACGCGTGTGCTGCTCGTCTGCGCCGCGATCGGCGTCGCGACGGGCTTGCTCGGCGGCATCGCCGGGTGGGTGACCGTCCCCCTGCTCGCGGCCCTGCCACAGGTGTACGGGCTCGTGCTCGGCGTGCATGTCCTTCCCGGCATCATCGCGCAGGAATCGTTGCGGCTCCCCTGGGTCGCCCTCACGACGCACCTGCTCGCGGCGCTCGTCTCGTGCGCCATCGCGCCGCCGTATGCGATGCAGTTCCTCGGCACGGCGATCCTCTTCGGCGGCATCCAAGAGCTCGTCGCCGCCCTCGTGCGCTACCGCTCGTGGGCCCCGTGGCGGTTCTTCGTCTCGGCCGTCTTCATCGGCATCGTCGTCGCCGCGGCCGTCTTCTTCGCCGCGAACATCGGCACGATGGCGCTGTGGGCGCAGATCCTCTACCTCACCGTGTCGGTGCTCGGCCCCGTCGTCTGGACGGCCGTCGGCCTCGCCATCGGCGCGGGCCTGCGCCGCGCGGGCGTCGGCCACCGCGGCGAGCGAGCACGCTGACGCCGCTGCCAGGCGCCGGTCGACTACGCGAAGCGGTTCTGCACCGTGACGCCGACTTATCGTGACGTCGCCGCGCGCCGGGCGTCCAGCCACTCGGCGAAGACCGCGTCGTAGCGCGCCACGCTTATCGCGTCGGGCTCCACGTCGTGGAACGTCACCCCAAGCCGTTCGCGCGCGTCGTCGAGATCACCCGCCAGCCCCACGCCCACAAGGGCAAGCCCCGCAGCACCGAGCAGCGTGACGTCGGGATCGCTCGCGACCCGCACGGTGCGGCCGAGCGCAGCGGCCCGCAGATGGGCGACGTGCATCGAGCGCGCCGAGCCTCCCGCGAAGATCAACGGCATCTCGCGCCCGGGGTCGAGCAGATCGACGCCTTCCCTTACGACGAACGTCGCCCCCTCCTGCGTCGCGCGCAGCAGCTCGGGCGCTCCGTGGTCGGGCGTGCGACCGAGCACGGCGCCACGCGTGTCCGCCCGCCAACGGGGGAAGCGCTCGCCCGACATCGTGGGGATGACGCGAAGCCCGCGGCTACCGGGCTCGACCGCCGCAAGTGCTGCGTCGGAGACCGCGCCCACAAGCAGCCGCCAGTTCGCGACGGCACCTCCGGTCATCCCCGTCGCGCCGCCGGCCGTCCAGCGGCCGGGCACGAGTGCCGGGTTCGCAACTGCACCCGCGGGGATACCCTCGACGTCGCTCACGAGCCGGCCGACTACGTCCGTTGTGCCGGCGACGTCGGCGATCGCACCCTGGGTGGCGCCGAGTAGGAATCCGATCCCGACCGACCCATCGGGACCGCCCGCGACGACCGGCAAACCCGCCGGCAGTCGGCAGCGCGCGGCCGCGTCGGGCAGCAGCGTCGCCGCGACCTCCTGGGACGCCGCCTGCGGGGGGAACCAATTCGCGGGCACGTCGAACAAGTCGAGCGCCCGCGCCTGCCACTCGAGCCGACGCACGTCGCTAGCCAGGGTGTAGGCGGCGTTGATCGTGTCGGTCACGAGCCGACCCGTGAGACGGGCGACGAGGAAATCCTTCGGGCTGAGAAGCGACGACACGCGCGAGGCGAGGCCACTCGCTCTCAGATCCAGCGCGACTGCAAGGGCGCCGCCCATCACCGTGGGACGACCGGCGGCGGCGAGCAGGTCCTCCAGCTCGTTCTTTGCCACTCCGCCGAGCAGCGTGACACCGCGCGTGTCCGCCCAGCCCCCGCCGGGGGCAACCGGTGCGAGCAAGTCGTCAACGGGCACCGTGCCGATGTGGGCCGAGATGGCCAGCGCGGCGACAGTGTGAGCGCCGCCGACCGCGTCGAGCTCGGCGAGCGCCTGCTCCACCTCGGCTAGCAGCGCGAGGGCGTCGAAGACCTCGCCTCCGACGCTTGAGGCGCGCGCGACGCGAACGGAGCGGACAACGCCGGCATCAGCGTCGACAAGAGCGGCGCGCACAGCCGATGTGCCCACGTCGACGGCGACGACGGCGGAGTTCGCGCTCACTCGGCATCGATCCGCAGAAGCAGAGGAAACTCCGGCAGCGTCCAGCCCCGTGTGTACTCGACGGGTCTGCCGGCGGCCGAGTAGGTCGTACGCAGGCCGAAGAGCACGGCACCGCCGGTGGCGGCTCCGAGCAGCTCTGCTTCGGCCTCGTCCAGCATCGAGGCCGTCATCGACTGCTCTGCCCAGCGCAGCTCGACGCCGTAGCGTTCGGACAGAGTGCGGTAGAGCGACCCCTCGAGGAGTGGTGCGCGCACGAGCCCGGGCGCCACCGGATAGGGGATCCACGCATCTTGGAGGGCCGCCGGCTTGCCTTCGACACTGCGCACGCGTGTCAGTCGATTCACGAGGTCGCCCGGCGCGAGCTCGAGCGCGGCCGCCACGTCGTCGGGCGCCTCGGCGAGCTCGGCGCGGATGACGTCGCTGGTGATATGCAGAGACGATTCGGCGAGCTCGTCCGAGAAGGAGCGCAGCCGATTGAGTCGGCGACCGCGACGCGAGCGCTCGCGCACGAACGTACCGCTGCCCTGCTTGCGGATGACGAGCTCGTCAGCGCCGAGCAGGTCGAGGGCCTGCCTCACCGTCATACGGCTGACGCCATACTGCTTCGCGAGCTCATGCTCACTCGGGAGCTGTGCAGCGGGTTCGAGCACGCCCGAGCGGATCTGGCCGACGATGTCGTCGTAGATCACTCGGTACATGGGAGCCCGTTGCATCAGATCGCTCCCTCCTCCCTGAGCTTCGCGATCTCGCCCTCGTCGAAGCCGAGGATATCGCGGTAGACGTGAACGTTATCCTCGCCGACACTCGGTGGCGCCTTGCGTACGGTCGGAGGACTCTTCTCCATGTGGATCGGGTTCGCCGGCATCCGGATCGTGCCGTGAACAGGATGCTCCGCCTCGGCGATCATGCCGCGAGCAGCGATCTGCGGCGACTGGGACACCTCGCGCACACTCGCGACCTTCGCGTACGGCACGCCGGCCTCGTCCAACCGAGCCGCGATGTCGTCGCGTTCGAGACCAGCGGCCCACTCCTGGATGATGCCTTCGAGCATGTCCTGCTGGGCCATCCGGCCCTCAACCGTCGCGAACCGCTCGTCGGCGGCGAGATCGTCACGCGCCATGACGGCGCAGAGCTTCGGGAAGAGCGAGGCTGTTCCCGCCTGGATGTAGATCGGTCCGTCAGCGGCCTCGTACACGTTCACGGGCGCAGTCAGCAGGTCGCGCGAGCCCGAGCGCGGCATCTCGAGGCCGAGCATGAGTTCTGCGATGAGCCGCGTTCCGAGCGCGGAGAACATTGTGTCGAAGCTGGCGATGTCGACGAGCTGACCCTCGCCGGTGCGATCGCGGTGCATGAGTGCCGCCATAGCGCCGATCGCACCTTGATAGCCCGTCGTGTAGTCCGCGATGTAAGTGCCCGACAGCGTCGGCTTGCCATCGGGCTCACCCGTCATGCTCATAAGCCCCGAAGACGCCTGGGAGATCGCGTCGAACAGCGCTCGACGGGAATCCGGGCCGGTCTGGCCGAAGCCAGAGATCGAGACGAGGATGACGTCGGGGTTGAGCTCCTTCATCCGCTCGTAACCCAGGCCCATCTGCTCGATCGTCCCGGGACGGAAGTTCTCGATCACGACATCAGCCCAGCGCACGAGATCCTCGAGGATCTCCAAAGCACGCGGATGCCGGGTGTCCAGCGTCGCGGCCTGTTTGTTGCGGTGGTACAGGAACATGTAAATGCTCTCGCCCTGCCAGTAGGGGCCGTGGTGGCGCGAGTCCTCACCGGCGGGACGCTCGATCTTCACGACCTCCGCTCCGAAGTCGGCGAGGATCTGCGCGCACAGCGGACCCGCGATGAAGCGCGATAGGTCGAGGACCTTCACCCCTGTGAGGGGACCGGGAGCGGTCCCTTCCGTCGTCTGTTGCTGCGTCGTCACAGTGTCTCCTTGCTCTCCGCGCGTCTCAGGAACCGTGCGGCACGAACGCGGGATAGGTCCACGCGTTCGCCGCGCGATCGAGCACGACATCGACCACGACCGGTTTGCCCGATGCGAAGCCGTCGCGCACGGCGGTCACGAGGCTGTCGACCTCGGTCACCCGCACTCCATCCAAGCCCATGCCCCGGGCGACCTGCGCGAAGTCGACTTCGTGGAAGTCGACGCCGATCGTGCGTCCGTCGAAATGCAGCACCTGCTCCTGACGGATGTTTCCGTAGCTGGAGTCGTTTAGCACGACGATCACGACGGGTCCGCCCACGCGCGCGAGAGTTTCGAGTTCGCCGAGGCTCATCCCGAGAGATCCGTCGCCGATCAGCGCGAGCACGGGCCGGGACGCATCGTCGACGACGGAGGCGATCGCGGCCGGGAGGGCGAAGCCCATGTTGCCGAATCCGACGGGCTTGATGTAGCGGTACGGCACGTCCATCTCCCACAGGAACGACCACACGCCGGGGTTGCCCGCGTCGGGGATGAGAACGGCATCGCGGGGTGTGACGTCGCGCAGAGCGCGCACGACGACGGCAGGCGAGACGACGTCCGAGTTCTCGGGTGCGAGATCGTCCGAGAGCGCCCACCAGTCGCGTTCTGCCTGCTGCAGCTCCGAGATCCATTCGGCGCGACCCTCGCGAGTTGCCGCCGCCTCGTCGACGGTCGCCGCAATGAGGTCGGTCGCGAAAGCGGCGAGGTCGCCCACGACGCCCGTCGTGACCTCGGCATAGTATCGCCCGATCATGCTCGGGTCGATGTCGACCTGCACGATCTCGGGCAGCTGGCGGCGCCAGCGCGTCGTCGACACGGCGTTGAGGCTGTTGCCGAGAGCAAGGACGAGGTCGGCGTCCCCGATCACTCGCGTCGTGAGGTTCGTGCCCATGCGACTGAGCGCGCCGAACACCAGCGGATGCGTCGTCGGCACGGCTCCCATGCCGTTGAACGTCGTGATGACGGGAATGCTCAGCGCATCCGCCAGGGCGAGCACGGCCTCCGACGCCTGCCCCCGATTGCCGCCGTTGCCGACCCAGATGACCGGCTTCTCGGCGGCGAGCACGCGCGCCGCCACGGTCGCGATCTCATCGGCGGCGGCGACGGGGCGCGTGCCGACCCAGGAGCGCGCGGGATGCACGGCGGGAACGGCCGGCGAGTTCTCGACAGGCAGCTCGATCGTGTCCCGCGCGAAGTCGAGGTGCACGGGGCCGGGGTTGCCCGTCATGGCGTTGATGTACGCCTCCTCCATCGCCTGCTTGATGCTCGACGCGTGGGCGACGAGACGGCCGTACTTCACGAAGGGCCGGAAGATCTCGACGTGATCGGCGTTCTGCGCGTCATCCTTGTGGATGTTCTCGCCGTTGTTGTTGCAGGTGATGATGATCGCGGGGCTCGAGTCGCGGAATGCCCCGCCGACGCCGGTCAGCAGGTTGGTCGCGCCGGGACCGGTCGTCGAGATCGCCACCGCGGGGCGACCCGTGAGGCGTCCATAAGCGTCGGCCATGACGGCCGCCGCATTCTCGTGCCGCGTGTGGACGAACTCGATCGACGGCGTGTCGATGATGGCATCCGTGATGGCGAGCGTCTGCCCGCCCACGACGCCGAACACCTTCGTCACCCCCAGCGATTCGAGCATCTGCACGACCAGCTGTCCGCCGGTGATCTTCTCGGTCATGGTCTTCTCTCTCATCTCCGGTATCGGTCGGGAAGCGGCGCACTCGCCCACCCCGCGGCGCTCAGGGCTCCATCGGCCCTGCGCACCCACACCTGCAGTTCGACGCGGCCGTCGGCGACCGCGGTGACGACGCCGCTGGCTTCGATGGGCTCATGCACGTCGACGGTCTTCAGGAACTTGATGCGCAGCCATCCGCCCTCGAAGAAGACGGCGCCGAACGCGCGGGTCATCATCTCGGCGAGCGCGCCGAACTGCTGCTGGCCCTGCACGATCGGCACGCGCAGGCCACCCGCGCGAGCCAGGTCGAGGTCATTGTGGATGTTGCGGACGTACTCGCCGATACGAGAGAACACCGCGGCCTGCTCGGTCGTGTAGGTCTTCTCAAGTGGGGCGAGAACCTGACCGGCAGCGGGCGCATCCGGATCGAAGGCAGGCGCGTCCGCGGGCACCGTGCCCGTCACGCGCTCCTCGGGCTGAGCGGGGGTCGCGCTACCGCGTCCCGCGACATCGCCCGGCCGGGTGCGCAAGATCTCGACACCGCGGTGGCGCAGGATGCTTCGCCCATCGGCGCCAGTCGCGGTGGCCTCCATGACGACGTAGCCCTGTCCGCGACGCTCGTAGGCTTCGGTGTACGTGCCCTCGAGCGTCACCTCCTCGTCGAGGAATGCCGGCGAGTCGAACCACAGCTGCTCCTCGGTGTGCAGTCCGACGACCTTGCTCGCGGCATACACCGTCGTGAACAGTTGCACGAGGTCGTTGCCGAGTAGCGCGGCGTGGCCGATACGGCATCCGTCGAACGGGCTCGCATCGAGGTACCACGGGTGGTAGTCATCCTGCGTGAAGGCAAAGCGCTTGATCTTGTGGTCGTCGACACGGACCGTCACGGGGCCGAGCCTCTCGGGGATCTCGAGGTTCTCGAACTCGGGCTCTTTGAGGCCGGCTTCGAGGTCGTCCACTTCGAAGGCGCGTGCGGGGTCGGTCAGATCCCGGTGGATGCTGGTCACGGCTTCTCCTCTCCCACTTTGGTCATGTCGGCCTTGTTGGTCTCGGGAGCAAGATATGCGCACAAGCCTCCGATGATCAGCGCGATGACCGTGATCAGTGCGATGGGCCACGGATCTCCGCCCGTCGCGGCGAAGATCGCCGTCGCCGCGAACGGCCACAGCCCGATGAGGACCGACGGGATCTGCGCTGCGAGCGAGACTCCCGTGTAGCGGACCTTCGTGCCGAACAGCTCGGAGAAGAACGACGGCTCGACCCCGTACACCGCCCCGACGCCGATCGCATAGGCGATCGCGTACGCGATGTACATCAGGACGATGTTGTCGGCGGCGAGGATCCAGAAGAACGGGAAGGACACGAGCGCTCCGACGACGGAGCCGAGAATGAACACCGGACGACGTCCGATCCTGTCGCTGAGCTTGCCGAAGAAGTAGTACGTGTAGATCGCGATCGCCGCCGCGATCGTCGAGGCCCACAGCACGTTGGTTCCATCGATGTTCGTATAGTTCGTGGCGAAGGTCAGGCCGATCGTGAGGATGATGTAGCCGAAGACCGCCTCGCCGAACCGCATCCCCATCGCGAGCAGGAGCGGCTTCTTGAAACGGCGGAACAGCTCTGCCAGGGGCATGCGCTCCTTCGGCTTCTCCGCTTCGGCCTTCGCCTCCAGCTCTTCCTGCGCCGCCTGGAACGTCGGGGTCTCGGTGAGCTTGAAGCGGATGAAGAGTCCGACACCGATCAGCACGATGCTCAAGAGGAACGGAACGCGCCAGCCCCAGCTCAAGAGTTGTTCGTCGGGCAGCATCGAGACGAGGGCGAAGATCGTGGTCGACATCACCAGACCGATCGCGTTGCCGATCTGCGGGAAGCTACCGTAGGCGCCGCGCTTACCCTCGGGGGCGTACTCGACCGCGACGAGTGCCGCACCGCCCCACTCACCGCCGACGCCGAACCCCTGCACGAGGCGCAGGAACACCAGCAGAATCGGGGCGAGGATGCCGATCTGGTCGGTCGTCGGCAGAAGACCGATCAGGAAGGTGGCGATGCCCATCATCATCAGCGTCGTGATGAGGGCTGCCTTGCGTCCGAACTTGTCGCCGAAGTGACCGAAGACGACTCCGCCGAGCGGACGGGCGAAGAATCCGACACCGAACACGGCGAAGGCCGCGAGTGTGCCGTAGATGGGGTCGCCGTCGCTCGGGAAAAACAGTCGGCCGAAGACGAGTGCCGACGCAGTGCCGAAGATGAAGTAGTCGTACCATTCGACGGCGGTGCCGACGAGGCTCGCGACGGCGGCCCGGCGCGCGAGCTTCGTGCGCTGCGCCTGATCGTGCGGCGCCGCGGCCGCGTTCTGCTGTGTCATGCTGACTCCTTCGTCATACGGGATCGTTCGGCGGTCATACCTGCTGCGCGGGTCACAGCAGAGTGGTGGGACGAGCGGGGTCGTCGGAAATCTGGGCGGACCCCCAGCCGACAGCGGTGCGGGTGCCGTCCGACTTGTCGACCCACACCTCGACCTCGAGCCGGCCGGAGTCCTCGCCGACGACAGCACCGCTCGTCGTGAGGACGTCGCCGACGTATGCGGGCGAGATGAAGCGCAGGTCGAGCTCACCCGAGGTGAACCACGCTGCGCCGAACACATCGACAAGATTCGCCACGATGTGCCCGGTCTGCTGCTGTGCTTGGACGATCGTGCGGTCGAGGCCGGACAGAGCTGCCTTCTCGACGCTCGTGTGGACGTTGCTGAAGCCGCGGCCCGCCCAGGAGAAGACCGACATCTGATCCTGAGTGAACGACGTTGTGCGGCCCGGCAGTGCAGCGCGCGCGGGAAGTCCGTGCGCGGCAACGGTGATCGCAGGGACCGAATCGTCGACGGTGCCCAGCACCGTGCGATGACGCTCCCCGCTCGCCGAGCGGCTTTTGCCGACGACGTCGCCTGCGACCGTGCGCATGATCTCGCGACCCACGTGTTCGACCAGCACGCGACCGTCCTCACCGCGGGCCGTCGCTTCGAGGGTGACGTAGCCCTGTCCCCGGCGCTCGTACTTGTCGGTGTAGCCTCCCTCGACTGTGATCGTCTCACCGACGCGGACGGGCGAGCGGAATCGCAGAAGCTCGTGCGTATGCAGCCCCTGAGCGGTGTTGCCGTCGTACTTGTCGTAGAAGAGGAAGAGCAGCTCGTTCGCGAGCACGAGAGGATGTCCGACCGGGCCACCGAACGGGGAGTCTACGAAGTACCAATCGCCGAAGTCGTCCTGCGCATAGGCGTAGTCGAGTACAAACCGGCGGTCGATGAGCTGCGATACCGGCCCCATCGGCTCGGGGACTTCGACAAGCTCGTATCGGGCTTCCTTCAGCGACATCATCGTCAGCCTCTCCTTGTGAACAGAATGAGCTATTTGTCTATACGACTAGACAACTGAGAGTAACCCTAGGTTATTCCGACTGTCAAACCTCAGTCCCTAGCCGGGCGTCACCGCCACAGCTGCCGCCGCTGGGTAGGGGTCGACTACGTTGGAAGCTCCACCGCTCAACCTGGACCATCGGTGACCCTTCCCGAACACGAACCAAATGCCTCGCGCCCCACGGGCGCCGCGGTATCGGGCCGTCGTACCTTCGTGCGCGTGCGCGACCTCGCGATCCGGCACGAGGGTGCGGACATCGCGCTTCCCGCATCCGCGTCGTTCGACATCGACCGCGGTGAGGTCGTGCTGCTGCTGGGGCCGAGCGGATCGGGCAAGTCGACGCTGACACTCGCCCTCAACGGCCTGATTCCGCACGCTGTGCCCGCCGAACTCACCGGTGACGTCGAGGTCGCCGGGCTGCGCACGACCGACGCGACGGTCGCCGAGCTCAGCACGCACGTGGGCATGGTCTTCCAGGATCCCGACGCACAGCTGGTCACGGGAACGCTGCTCGACGAAGTCGCCTTCGGACCCGAGAACCTGCGGATGCCGGTGGGCGAAGTCCTCGCGCGCGCCGAAGACGCGCTGCGCCGGGTCGGCCTGTGGGAGCGGCGCACCGAGAACCCCGACAAGCTCTCGGGCGGTGGCCGGCAGCGCCTCGCGATCGCGTGCGCACTGGCGATGGGCTCGCCCCTGCTCGTACTCGATGAACCCACCGCCAACCTCGATCCGCGCGGGATCGAGGAGGTCTATGCGGCGCTGGCCGAACTCGTCGCGGCCGGAGATCGCGCCATCCTGCTCGTCGAGCACAACCTCGACGCCGCCATCGGGTTCGTCGACCGCGTCGTCGTGCTCGACCAGGGCGGACGCGTCGTCGCCGACGGATCGGTCGACGCCGTGCTGCGCGACCGCGCCGACGAGTTGCACGACATGGGCGTCTGGCTGCCGGTGTCGGCGCTCGCCGCCCTGCGGCTGCGCCGCGCGGGCTACGCACTCGACCCGCTGCCGCTCACGCCCGACGAGCTGGCGGCCGCACTCGGGGCGGGCGACCCTTCGGCAAGCTCAGGGACCGGGCGAGGTGAGCGGGGCGACCCTTCGGCGAGCTCAGGGACCGGGGCGCGGCGGGGTGACCCTCCGGCGGGCTCAGAGGCCGAGGGTGGACTGATCCAGGTGCGGGGGCTCGCCGTGCGGCGGGGGCGCACCGAGGTGCTGCACGGCGTCGACCTCGACGTCGCGGCGGGAGAGTTCGTCGCCATCGTCGGCGCGAACGGCGCGGGCAAGACGACGCTGCTGCAGGCGATCGCCGGCGTCGTGCCGCCCCCGCGCGGCACCGTGCGGATCGGCGACCTCGACGTCGCCCGCGCCGACGTCCGCACCCTGTCGTCGCACGTCGGCTTCGTCTTCCAGAACCCCGAGCACCAGTTCATCGCCCACTCGGTGTACGACGAGATCGCGCACGGACTGCGCCTGCGACGCCTGCCCGACACCGACGTGCGCGAACGCACCCTCGCCCTGCTCGAGCGGTTCGGTCTCGCCGACCGGGCGGAGACGCACCCCTTCCTGCTGTCGGGCGGTCAGAAGCGCCGCCTCTCCGTCGGCACCGCTCTCGTGGCCGGCGCCCCCGTGCTGGCGCTGGACGAGCCCACTTTCGGACAGGACCGTGCCCGCGCCGACGAACTGCTGCACCTTCTGCGCGAACTCAACACCGAGGGAACGACCATCCTCGTCGTGACACACGACATGCAGCTGGTCACCGAATACGCCGACCGCACGGTCGTCATCGGCGATGGGAGGGTCCTCCGAGCGGGACCCACGGCCGACGTCTTCGCCGACGACGAACTGCTCGAGCGCGCGGGGCTGCGCCCGCCGCCCTTGCGCCGCGCACTGCGCGGGCTCACGCGGCATCCCGAACTCTCGCGCATCACACGGCTGGCCGACCTTCCCGACGGGGGTTCGTCATGAGCGCGACGGGGCCCGTCCTCACGGTCGCACCCGGCGGCCGCTTCGACCCGTACGCCGAGCGCGTCGCCGCGTCGCCCCTGCGATTCCTCTACGGCCTCAACCCGCTGGCGAAGCTCTTCGCCCCGCTGCCGGTCATCGTCGTGCTCGTCTTCGTGCGCGACCTCGCGACGCCCGCGGTGTTCCTCGGGCTGGCGTACGCCCTCCTCCTGGTCGGCGTGCGCTTCACGCCCCGTCTCGTCGGCATGCTCGTGCTCGCGATCCCGCTCGCGACCCTCGCGCTCGCGCTCGGGTTCGCGGTGTGGGCGGACGCCGCGCTGGTCTCCGACACCCCGATCGCCTGGCGGATCGGCGACTGGACCATGTACCAGGGCGCCCTGCTCATCGGTCTCGCGACGGGACTCCGGCTCGCCGCGATCATCGCGCTCACCCTGCTCGCGGGTCTGTCGACGGCGGGGCCCGACTTCGTGCGGGCGAGCGTGCAGCAGCTGCGCGTGCCGTACCGCATCGGCTACACGGCGCTCGCGGCCTTCCGCTTCGTGCCGCGCTTCGGGCACGAGCTCGACGTGATCCGGCAGGCGCACCGCGTGCGCGGGGCGCACGGCGGACGCGGCCCGTTCGCGGCGCTCGCACGGTGGTTCGGCTACATCGTGCCGCTCATGGCCGGCGGCATCCGGCACGCCGAACGCGTCGCCCTCGCGATGGATGCGCGCGCCTTCGGCGCCCACCGCGACCGCACCGAGCGGCACCTCGTGCCGTGGCGAACGCGCGACACCGTCTTCGTCGTGCTGTTCTGGGCGGTCTCGGCGGCGCTCTTCGTCGGCGCCGCCGTCCTCAGGTAGCGGTTCGGGTCAGCGCTTGCCGACGATCTGCCGGCTGACGAGGTCGCGCATGATCTCGTTCGTGCCGCCGTAGATGCGGTGCACGCGGGCGTCGAGGTAGGCGCGGGCGATCGGGTACTCGGTGATGTAGCCGTAGCCGCCGTGCAGCTGCACACCGGCGTCGAGCAGTTCCGCCTCGCGGTCGGTGGTCCAGAACTTGACCTTCGCGGCCTCTTCGGCCGTGAGCTTCTCGTCTTTGTAGAGCAGCATCGCCCGGTCGACATAGGCCCACATCACGTCGACCGTCGTGGCCATGTCGGCGAGCGTGAAGCGGGTGTTCTGGAAGTCGGCGATGCGCTCGCCGAACGCCTCACGGCTGAGCGTGTAGTCGCGCGTCCACGCGAACGCCGCCTCACCGGCCGCTGCGGCGGCCACGCCGATCGAGAGGCGCTCGAGGGGCAGGTTCATCATGAGCTGGATGAAGCCGAGGCCTTCCTTGCCCCCGATGAGGTTCTCTTCGGGAACGAACACATCCACGAACGACATCTCGGCGGTGTCCCACCCGTGGAAGCCCATCTTCTCGAGCTTGCGGCTGTGGTCGAAGCCCTCCATGCCGTCCTCGAGGATCAGCAGGCTGAACGCGTCGGGGCGGTTGCCCTCGCCCGTCTTGACGAAGGTCACGACCATGTCGGCCGTCTTGCCCGACGAGATGAACGTCTTCGCACCGTTGACGAGGTAGCCGCCGTCGACCTTCTTCGCGGTGGTCTTGATGCCGCGCAGGTCCGAACCGGCACCGGGCTCGGTCATCGCCAGCGCGCCGAGGATCTCACCGGTGGCCATTCCGGGGAGCCACTTCTCCTTCTGCGCCTGAGTGCCCATGTGCACGATGTACGGCACGGCCAGGTCGTCCTGGATGCCGAACGCGCCCGCGAGCGAACCCTGACCCGCGCCGATCGTCTCCTCGAGCACGATCGAGCGGAAGCGGTAGTCCTGAAGCATCCCCGCTCCGCCGAACTCCTCGGGAACGGACAGTCCGATGATGCCCGCCTCGCCGGCCGCCAGCATGGTCGCGCGGTCGATCTCGCCGTCGGCTTCCCACTGCTTGCGCTTCTCTTCGGTCGCGTACCGCTTGACGAACTCCTTCACGACGTCGCGGAAGGCTTCGTGGTCCTCGTCGTAGATGTCGCGTTCCATGAGCTGCGTCCTTTCGTGAGCCAAAAAAGGCGGGCCTGGTAGGCCTCGTCGCCGCAGGCGAGTCTAGCCGCGGCATCCGTCGTCAAGCCATCGTTGTGACATCGCATCCCACGTTTCGCGGTACTCGGTACCTCGTTTTGTCGGATGCCTCCACCCGGCGTCAGTGCTGGTGGTCGTAGTGCGGCGCGGGCGGGAGTCCGAAGAACTCCTCGAGCGTGCGCCAGCCGCCCTCGTGGTATTCGCGGGCCAGCTCCACGCCGATGTAACGCAGATGCCACGGCTCGGACAGGTACCCGGTGACGTCGGTGCCGCCCTCTTCGTAGCGCACGACCCAGCCGTACTGCCACGCGTTCGCGGCGATCCACTCCCCCTGGGTCGTCGAGGCGAGATCGTCGATCGTGCCGCACGTCTCGGCGCACGGCACGACGTCGGCCGCCAGGCCCGACTGGTGCTCGCTGTATCCCGGACGCGCGCTCACGAGATCGGCCTGGTCCCCACCGCGCACGCGCGCGTGGTGCTCATAGGTCGCGATCTGCGTCGCGTACGAGCGGTAGGCGCTGGCGACGCCGATCTCTCCCGCCCCGCCCGCGATCGACGCGGCGGCCATGTGCGTCATCGCTTCGGCGGCTTCGGCACGCAGTTCGCCCCCGCCGAGGTCTCGCATGCCGGCGGGCACGGCAAGGCTTTCGGGGGCGTAGTCGATCGGCACGAACGGTCGCGCCTTGTCGACGACGAGCCACGTGCGTGCGGGGTCGTCGAGACGGATGCAGGGAGCCAGACCCGACGCGACAGCGTCACGGAACACCGTCGCGCCGCCCGCCGCGGTGATCGCCGCGGCCTCGTCTCCGGCCGCGATCGCGGCGAGCACGGCGGGTTCGCCGCACGGGTCGGGGACATCACGCACGATGACGGAGGTCTCATCCGGAGCGAACGCCTCGGCCGTGAGCGGCAGCGCCCCGAGGCCGGGCAGGGCCTGGATGCGCACTTCACCGAGCGTGTCCGCGACGGCCTCGTCGGCGACGATCGCCACCGGCGCCGGAGCGAGCGCGACGGTAACCGCCGACGCCGAGCCCACGACGATGAGGCTGGCGACCGTGAGAGCCGCGCTGACCGAGGCCTGCACGGCGTGGCTCATCCGCGCGTGACGGATCGGCGCACGGCGGCGGCGGCCGGGGAGCAGGGGCGCCGGGCGCGCCGCGACAGGGGGCAGCGGAGGCAGCGAGGCCTTGAAGATCGGCGGGGTCTGCGACGACGCGGATGCTGCATCGCGAGCTTCGCGCAGCGCTCGACGCGTGAGCGGGATCCCGTCGGAGAGCCGCCCGGGCGCGGCGGCGCCATCGCCTGCCGCGTGCGCGGCGCGATGCATCAGGGGGGACTGTTCGGAATCGGGCACCGCCTCCTATTCTCCCCCGCCGAGGGGCCTCGGGGCCAGTCGTCGCGCGAGTCGGCGCGGCACTTCGAATCTTCGCGCGTGGTCGCTTGACATAGTTTCGTAGTTCTGTTCCCATAGGTGCATGCGATGGCAAGGGCAGGAACTGGGCGTACCGGATGCCGCGGCCCTGCCGGGTCTCGAGCAGCTCAACGGGCTCGTCCGATCCGTGAGGACACCCGAGTTCGCCGACATGACCTTCCACGAGGTCTTGTGCAAAAGCGCCCTCAACCACGTTCCGGGCTCTTCGGCGATGCCGTTCGACTGGACGATCAACCCTTACCGGGGCTGCAGTCACGCATGCAGCTACTGCTTCGCGCGGGGCACCCACGAGTATCTCGACCTCGACGCGGGGCGCGACTTCGACTCGCAGATCGTCGTCAAGGTCAACGTCGCCGACGTGCTGCGGCGAGAGCTCGCGCGCGGCTCGTGGAACCGAGAGCACGTCGCTCTCGGCACCAACACCGACCCGTATCAGCGCGCGGAGGGCAGGTACCGACTCATGCCCGGGATCATCTCGGCGCTGACGGACTCGGGCACGCCGTTCTCGGTGCTCACGAAGGGAACGCTGCTGCGCCGTGATCTGCCGCTGCTGGCCGAGGCCGCAGCATCCGTCGACGTGTCGATCTCGATGTCGATCGCCGTCTTCGACGACACCCTGCAGCGCAGCGTCGAGCCCGGCACACCGTCGGCGACGGCGCGGCTCGAGACCGTGCGCGCCGCGACCGCCGCGGGGTTCCGCGTCACCGTCTTCCTCATGCCGATCCTGCCCCACCTGACCGACTCGGTGGCGGCGATCGACGATGCTCTGCAACGCATCAAGGATGCCGGTGCCGTACGTGTCGTCTTCGGCGCGCTGCACCTGCGGCCCGGCGCCAAGCAGTGGTATTTCCGCTGGCTCGAGCGCGAGCATCCGCATCTCGTGTCGGCGTATCGCGGGTTGTATCCAGGGGCATCGACGACCGCGCCGAAGGCCTATCGAGCGTGGCTCGCCAAGCGCGTGCGTCCCCTCATGCGCGTGCACGGCCTTGACGGACACGACGAAGAAGCCACGCCACGCAGGTCCGCGCCGTCGGCGGCGGCCACACGGTCACGAGTCGTCACGACGACCCGTGGCCGCGCGGCCGAAGCCGCCCCGGCGATGCTCTTCTGAGTCTGTACGAACCGTCCGGCACGCGCGACAATGGTCGCGGAAGACCCGATGGCGCGAATACTGCTCTCGGCCGCCCCCTTCACGGGGCACGTCGCTCCGATGTGCTCTGTCGCGCACGCGCTCTCTGCACGGGGCCACGACGTGCGGGTCTACACCGGTCCCGCCTTCGCCGACCAGGTGGCGGCAACCGGTGCGCGTCTGCTGCCGTGGCGGAAAGCGCCTGACTTCGACGAGAACGATCTGCAGAGCACATTCCCCCGCCTGATCGGAAAGAAGCGCCTCAGCCAGGTCTTCATCAACATCACCGATGTGTTCATCGGCACGGCGCCCGAGCAGGTCGACGACCTCCAGGCGGAGTGGGACCGCGAGCCGTGGGACGCGATGGCGGGCGACGACGTATCGGTCGGCGCTGTGTTGTTCGCCGAACGGAGCGGTGTGCCGTGGGCGACCGTATCGGTGCTGCCGCTCAACATGGCGGCTCCGTCCGGACCGCCGAGCGGACTCGGCCTTGCACCGGGCCGCACGGCCATCGTGCGCACGCGAGACTCGGTACTGCGCGCCGCGGTGCCCCTGCTGTCGCTGCCCTTGCGCCGCCCGCTCGCGCGCGCTCGCGAACGCGTCGGGCTGGCTCCGTCGCGACGCACTTTCGATCGTGTCGTGTTCTCACCACGACTCGTGGTCGCCAGCGGCGCCCCGCTGCTCGACTTCGCACGCACGGATCGACCCGCGCACGTCCACTTCGTCGGGCGCCTCACGGCGCTTTCGCAGGGCGAAGTACCCGCCTGGTGGGGTGACCTGGACGCACGACGCGTCGTGCACGTGTCGCAAGGCACCCAGAACATCGACCCCGCCGATCTCATTCGCCCGGCGGTCGAGGCCCTCGCCGACCGCGACGTGCTCGTCGTCGTCTCGACCGGGATCCGGGATCGTGTCGAGCTGCCCTTCCCCGTGCCGCCGAACGTGCGCGTCGCCGGAGTCCTTCCGTATTCGGCGCTGCTTCCGCGCCTGGAGGCCATGATCACCAACGGCGGGTGGGGCGGCACCCTCGCCGCACTCTCGCACGGCGTCCCGCTCGTGATCGCGGGCGGCGATCTCGACAAGCCCGAGATCGCCGCGCGCGTGGCGTGGTCGGGATCCGGCGTGAACCTGCGGACCGGAACCCCGTCGGCGGCGAAGGTCGCCGACGGCTACGACCGTGTCATGGACGACCCGGCGTTCCAGGATGCCGCCGGCCGAGTCGCGCAGCAGCTCAACAGCCTCGGCGGCGCCCCGCGCGCTGCGGAGCTGCTCGAGACGCTCTTCGCGTCCTGATCGCCGTCACGCTGCGACCGTTCGACGGCGACGTCGTCGCCTACTCGGGAACCGCCTGCCGGCCGGAGATCTCCTCGAGAAGATCGTCGCCCAGGCGCACCTCGTCGAAGGGCGCCTCGATCTCGGCCCGATCGAGCAGTTCGGTCATACGACGGCGGCGCTGACGGGTGATGAGCGTCACGACGTTGCCGGCACGACCCGCGCGGCCGGTACGGCCCGAGCGGTGCAGGTACGTCTTGTACTCGTCCGGCGGATCGGCCTGCACCACGAGATCGATGTCATCGACGTGGATGCCGCGTGCGGCGACGTCGGTCGCGACGAGCACGTTGACGCGGCCCGACGTGAGCCGGTGGAGATTGCGCGTGCGCTTGGCCTGGTTGAGGTCGCCGTGCAGCGCGACGGCGTTGATGCCCGCATCGTCGAACTGCTCGGCCAGCATCTCGGCGTACGCACGCGTGCGCGCGAACACGAGCGTCTTGCCCTCGCGGTCGACGAGCGACGTGAGGATCTCGGCCTTGTCGCGGTGGTCGATGAGGAGCACGCGGTGGTCGATCGTCGAGGACTCCTGGTCTTCTCCGGCGACCTCGTGAACGGCGGGCTCGACGAGGAACTCGTCGACGAGCGCCGCGACTTCGCGGTCGAGGGTCGCCGAGTACAGCAGCTTCTGGCTGCCCTCGGCGGTGTGGCGCAGGATCCGCTGCACGGGCTCGAGGAACCCGAGCTCGCACATGTGATCGGCCTCGTCGAGCACGGCGATCGAGATGTCGGACAGATCGAGCTTGCCCTGCTGGACGAGGTCCTCGATGCGACCGGGGGTGCCGATCACGATGTCGACGCCCTTGCGGAGCGCACCGACCTGACGCGCCTGCGGCACGCCGCCGTAGATCTGCGTCGTGAACAGGCCCACGCTGCGGGCGATCGGCTGGATCGTGCGGTCGAGCTGCAGTGCGAGCTCGCGCGTCGGGGCGAGGATGAGTGCCCTCGGCGCACGGGCGAACTCACGACGCTTGCCGGCCTGGCTGCGCAGCACGCTCTCGACCAGCGGCGCCCCGAAGGCGATCGTCTTGCCCGAGCCCGTGCGTCCGCGCGCGAGCACGTCGCGACCCTCGAGAACGGCGGGGATCGTGGCGGCCTGGATCGGGAAGGGGCGCGCGGCGCCCAGTTCGGCGAGGACGCGGACGATGTTCTCGCCGAGTCCGAGGTCGCCGAACGTCAGATCGGCGACGTCGCCGGCCTGCAGTGCCTCGGCCTGCAGACGCTCGTGCACGACATCGACCCGCTGCTCGTCGCGCGCGGGCTTGGCCGTCCAGTCCGAGCGACCGGGGCGGTTGTCCGTGCCACGGCGAGGGCGGTCGTCGCGACGGTCGGCGCGAGGCGCGGGGCGACCCGCGTCACGGCCGCCGAAGCTGCGGTCGGACGAACGCGTCCGGTCCTGCGATCGGTACGGTGCTCGGTCGTTCGACTCACGGCGCGGGCCGCGGTCATCCCGGTCGAACCGAGGACGCTCGCCCGACTCACGGCGCGGGCCGCGGTCATCCCGGTCGAACCGAGGACGCTCGCCCGACTCCCGGCGCGGGCCGCGGTCATCCCGGTCGAACCGAGGACGCTCCTCGCGGCGGTACGACGGGCGCGCGTCGCCGTGCGTGCGGCGTTCGGTGCGGTCGACCCGGTCGGCGTACGGCGGGCGACCGCGGTCGCGGTCACCGGCGGGGCGCTCGGTACGTGCCGCGGGGCGGCCGGTGCCGCGAGCATCGCGGTCGTTGCGGTCGAACGAGCGCGATCCGCCCTGCGGCGAGTAGGTGGGCCGGTCCGAGCGGGCTCGCTCGTCGCGCCGCGGCCGGTCCTCGTCGAAGCGGGGACGATCGCTGCGCGCGTGCGTGCGGATGCCGCGAGCCTCGTCGCGGCCCGCCTTCTCCTGCGCCGACCAGCGGCGCTTCGGTTCGGCCGCGTCGGTCTCGGCGGGACGATATCCGCGGTGGTGGGGGCTCTTGCTGCCGGGCTTGTTCGCGCTGGCACGGCCGGGAGCGGCGGCATCCGGTCGGCGCTTGCGATCCTGGTACGACCCCTTCTTCTCGCCATAGCGCGGCTCGAAGTTCTTGGCGGGGCGACCGCCGGCGGGCTTCTTGTTTTTGGGCATGATGATGTCCTTGTGGGTTTTCTCGCACGAAACAGCGCCCGCGCAGCGCGCGGGCGTACCCGGACATCCGTCGGCCGGGGGCCATTCTCAGTGATGGTCATGTGCGTCGATCGACGCTCACCATCGGCCCCTTTGGACTCACAAACCCATCCGCGCGTGCGATGAACACGGCGCGGCGTCCTGAAGCCGACTTGTCAACATTACCGGTCATCGGCTGAAAGATCACTGTTCACCGAACGCCTCTTACACCCATTACCCTATGAAAGGTCGGTGACTTGCCGTCAGCTGGGGAGAACTTAAGCCACCGGCATGCTCCGCGCACGAGCCGGGCCTGGGGGAGGTCGGGTGTACACGTGCGAGGCGTTGCCGCTACCCACGGTAACTTCATGACCTATCTGCTCTCGGAGACACCCCGACCTGTCGCCCTGGCCGCCATCGGGATGTCGGGGGCCCCTTCGAAGCGACCCGCTCTGCGCGTCTCGGGGTCGCACCGCCTCGGCACACTCGCGACCGGCGCACTCGTGCTGGGGGTCGCCGTGGCGATCCTCACGACGAGCGACCCGTACTGGTGGCACCTGCACTACTCACAGCTCGGCACGTTCCAGGACTTCTCAGCGCGCGCCTTCAACGCGACCGTGATCGTGTCGGGCCTGCTCCTCACGGTGTACGGCATCGTGATCGGCGTCGACCTGCCCGAGCGGATCTCGCAGCGCCGGGCGATGTGGATCCGCTGCTCGATCTCGTCAGCCGGCGCGCACATGATGATGGTCGGGCTGATCCCGATCCCGGTCAGTTCGATCCTGCACGACATCGCCGCGACGGGGCTCGCCCTGTCGTTCCTCTCGTTCGTCGCGTCGGGCCTGCGCTGCCGCGCGCTGTCGAACGCATTCCGCCGCTTCGCCGTGGTCGGGGTGATCCTGCTCGCAACGGGCATGGTCGTGCTGGCCGCCGGTCTCATCACGCTCGCGTTCTACGAATCGCTCGCCTTCTCGACGATGGGCGTCTGGCTGCTGGGCCTTCCGCGTGCGATCTGCGCGCAGGACGACGAGACCGCGGATGCCGCATCCCCCGCGCTCACCCCCCGCTCGTCGCCGCGCGAGAACATCCTGACGACCTACCCCGCGCCGATCCGCGCCGTTCGTCCGTCGAAGCCGTCGACGCGCGAGCGCATCAGTCCTCGCGCGCCGGCCGTTCCTCAGCTGCGTCGCCGGTCGTCGTGGCGTCGTCCGTCGGGTCACCCGCGGAACCTGGCTCGTGCTCGGGCTCGGGCACGTCTGCGGCTGCGGGCTGCTGTTCGTGCCCGCTCTCGGGCTCGAGCTCACGCGCGGGAGACGTAGCGTCGGACTCGCGAGACGACGACGCGTCGGCAGGCTCAGCGACCGCGATGGCTGAGACTCCCCCCGCGGCGGCGGCCTCCTGCAGGCGACGCTCGCGACGCGTCGCGGGTGCGTCGGCGGTCGATGCGCCGACGACGACAGGCTCGCCGCGTCGCGCACGGCGGCGCTCCTTCGCGCCCTCGACGAGGTTGTAGAGGGTCGGCAGCACGAGCAGCGTCAGCACGGTGGACGAGATCAGGCCGCCGATCACGACGATCGCGAGCGGCTGCGAGATGAACCCGCCCTGACCGGTGATCCCCAGGGCCAGCGGCGTCAGCGCGAAGATCGTCGCGAGCGCGGTCATCAGGATCGGACGCAGGCGTCGCGAGCTTCCGGCGACGGTGGCGTCGCGCGCGGTCAGCCCCTTCTCGCGGTACTGGTTGACGAGGTCCACGAGCACGATCGCGTTGGTCACGACGATGCCGATCAGCATCAGAACGCCGATCAGGGATGCCACACCCAGCGGCACGCCCGTCACGATCTGCAGCAGGATCGCGCCCGTCGCCGCGAACGGCACCGAGACGAGCAGCAGGATCGGCTGTCGCAGCGACTTGAAGGTGGCCACCATGACGATGTAGACGATGAGGATCGCCGCGAGCAGAGCCAGACCCAGCTGCGAGAAGGCATCCGCCTGCTGCGAGACCACGCCTCCCAGCGACGCGTCGGCCGATGCCGGCAGGTCGGCGTCGGCCAGCGCGGTCGTGACGGTGGCCGACGCCGCCGTCAGATCATCGGTCGACGGCGTGACGGTCACCGTCGAGGTGCGCTGGCCGCGCTGCGTCGTGATCGAGGTCGGGCCCTCGCTCTCCTGGACGGTCGCGACCTCGGACAGGGGAACCGGCCCGACCGCGGTCGGCACCTCGAGGGCGCGCAGCTCGTCGAGAGTCGCGGGGGTCTGCGAGGCGGCGAGGAAGACCGTCAGGGACGTGTCGTCGATCTCGACCGAGCCGACCTGCTGCGGACGCATCGTGTTGGACACCAGAGCGCCCACGGCGACCTCGGACAGGCCGAGCGATGCCGCGGCGTCTCGATCGACCGAGACGGCGATGTAGGGCAGCGAGGCGGAGAGGTTGCTCGTCACCTGACCGAGGCCCTCACCTCCGGCGAGCGCAGCGACGACGGCATCCGTGGCCTCTTGCAGCGTCGAGCTGTCCGGTGCCGTGACGTCGATGGCGATGTCGCTCGACCCGAAGCCCCCGCCACTCGCGGCGATCGTGATCTCACCCGCATCCTCGAGATCGGCGATGGCATCCTGGACGTCTTCGCGCAGGAGCACCTGGTCCACGCCGGGGTTCGTCGTGATCGAGTAGGTCACGCCGGTGCCGCCGCCGGCGAAGGCGTCACGCAGCGCGGAGCCGCTCGACCCGATCGACACCTGCACCGTCTCGATGCCCTCGATGTCCGCGAGCACGGCCTCCACCTGCTCGGCTGCCGCAGACTCCGCCTCGAGCGATGCCGCCGGCCCGATGCTCTGCGTCATCGTGAAGGTGTTCTGGCCGGAGTCCCCGAGGAAGTTCGTCTTCATGAACGGCGCTGCGGCGGCCGTGCCGCCGAGCACGAGGACAGCCAGCAGAAGCGTCGTCCACGAGTGCTTCAGGGTCCAGTTCAGGACCGGCAGGTACGACTTCTGCAGTCGGCTCGGCGGGGCGGCGGGGTCTTCGGGGTCGATCGCCCGGCCCGCGGCATCCAGGATCTGCGTGCCCGGACGCAGGAACCAGTAGGCGAGCACCGGCACGATCGTGAGCGCGACGAAGAGCGAGGCGAGCATGGCGATCGTGGTGGTGAGCGCGAACGGCCGGAACAGTTCGCCGGTGACGTCATCGACGAACGCGATCGGCAGGAAGACGGCCACCGACGTGACCGTCGAGGCGGTGATCGCCGCGGCGACCTCACGCACACCGATCAGGATCGAGCGCTTCTTGTCGGCGTCACCGACGTAGTGCCGCTTGATGTTCTCGATCACCACGATCGAGTCGTCCACGACGCGTCCGATCGCGATCGTGAGCGCACCGAGCGTGAGGATGTTGAGCGAGTAGCCGAGCGCCTGGATGCCGACGAACGTGATGAGCACGCTCGTGGGGATGGAGATCGCCGTCACGAGCGTCGAACGCACCGACATCAGGAAGACGAGGATCACCAGCACGGCGAAGACGAGGCCGAGCAGGCCCTCCTTCGCGAGCGCGTCGATCGACTCCTGGATGTAGGGCGCCTGGTCGAAGACGACCGTGAACTCGGCCCCTTCCAGGTCGTTCTCGAGTGCGGGGAGCACCGCGAGCACACCCGTGCTCACGTCGACCGTGTTGGCGGCGGGCAGCTTGGTCACCGCGATCGTGAGCGCCGGCTCGCCGTCGACGCGCGACACCGACGTGACGGGGTCCTGGTCCTGCACGACCGAAGCGACATCGCCGATCGTGCGCTGACCGGCGGCGAATTGGTCGGCCGAAGAGGGCACGAGCGGCAGCGCGGCGATCTGCTCGACGGAGTCGATCTTGGTGCCGGTCTGCACCGTGAGCGTCTGCCCGGCCTCGGTGACATCGCCGCCAGGGAACAGCACGCCGTTCTGGTCGAGGGCGTCGGTGATCGCCTGCTGCGTGTAGCCGGCGGCGGCGAGCGCAGCTTGGTCGGGAGTGATCGTGACGCGCTGGCCGATCCCGCCGACGATCTCGGCGGCATTGACGCCGTCGACGTCCTCGAGCTCGGGGATGACGATGGACTCCAAGCGCGCCTGGATCGTCTCGGCGTCGTCGTAGCCCGTCACGGCGAGCTGGATGACGGGGAAGTCGTCGATGCTCGCGGAGATGACGTTGGGCTCGACGCCGTCGGGCAGCTGACCCTGTACGCGGTTGATCGCCTGAGCGATCTTCTGTTCGGCCGTGGCGAGGTTCGTGCCGTACGAGAACGACGCCTGGATGATCGACGCGTTCGTCGTGCTCGTCGCCGTCGTCGTCTCGAGGCCGGGAACCCCCTGGATCGCCGCTTCGATGGGGGTGGAGACGTCGTTGTTGACGACCTCGGGCGACGCGCCGGGGTAGGCCGAGACGACGATGAGCGCCGGGAACTCGATCGACGGGATGAGCTCCTGCTTGAGGCTCGTCAGCGCGAGCCCGCCGAAGATCGCGGCGACGATCGTGATGAGCGCGATGAGCGCGCGGTTCTTCAAGCTCAGGACGGCGAGGTTCGACACGGGGGCCCTTGCGTGATCGTGAAGGATGCCGCGGCGCGATACTCGCGCTGCGAGAGCCGGCGCTGCGGATACGAGAACGTATCCGGCTCAGTATCCCACGGCGTTTCTGAGCCTCCGCCGACAGCGCGGATCGCTGTCACCGCGCCCGGCGCCGGGCGGCGCGGACGACGAGATCGCGGATCGCCGACTCGGGCGTGATGCCGAGGTCGAGCAGCTCTCCGCGCCCGTACGCCGAGAAGACCCGGGGATCGATGTAGCTCCCCCGGGCGACGGCGGGTGTGTTTCCCAGCGCGGCGGCCGTCGCGTCGACGGCGAGCTTCTCGGCCTGCTTGCGCTCTCGGGCCGTCGCCGCCGGCCCGATCCGCGCGAGCGCCTCGGCGGCGAGGATCGTGCCGCGGAGCGTCCGGAAGTCCTTCGCCGTGAAGCGCCCGCCCGTGAGGGCGCGCACATGGTCGTTGACGTCACCCGGGCGGAGCGCGACGCGCCTCCTGCCGTGCCGGTAGGCGAGCAGGGCCGCACCCGGCCGCCCTTCGACGAGCAGGGGCATCACGACGGCGAGGTCGTCATCGGCGATCTCGAGGAGCGCCCGCTTGCCGCTCTTGCCGGGGAACGAGAGCGTCACGACGGATTCCTCGACGACGGCGTGGCGTCGCTGCAGGGTCGTCAGCCCCCGGCTGCCGTGACGGTCGAGGTACCGGGTCGAGCCGACGCGCGGTGCCGCCGTGTCGAGCAGTCGGAACGCGACGGCCAGGACGCGCTCGCGGTCCAGCTCGTCGGCGCGCAGCGCCACCGTGACGCGCCGCCTCGCGCTCGGCAGCGCGGCCGCGAGCGCGAGCGCACGGGCGAACTTCCCGCGGTCGCGTCGAACCCGCCACGCGGAGTGATAGACGTACTGGCGCCGGCCCGCGGCATCCGTCCCCACCGCCTGGATGTGGCCGAACGGCTCCGCGGAGATCCAGACGTCCTGCCAGGCCGGCGGGATGACGAGCTGCGAGATGCGCTCGCGGTCGGCGCCGGTCGCCGCCCGCCCGTCCGCCTGCACGTAGCTGAAGCCGGAACCGGAGCGCACGCGACGCAGTCCGGGGTCCTCGTCGGGACGCACCCGGATGAGTCGATCCGCCACCGCCGTCAGTGGTTGCGGAGCATCGAGATGAGCTCCGCCTTGCGCTTGCCCGAATACCCGGTGATGCCCAGCTCCTTCGCGCGCTTGCGAAGCTCGTCGACCGTCCAGTCCTCGTAGTCGCCGGCCTTGCCCCCGCGCCGGGCGACTTCCTTCGCGCCGTCGCGGGCCGCGGCGTTGGAGATGCGGGCGGCCTTCTCCTTCGAGGCTCCGTCGTCGCGCAGCTCTTCGTAGAGCTCGGGCTTCTTCAGACTATTCGATCCGCGTCCTCGGGGCATGGCTCCTCCTTCGTCGTGCCTCGAACGGTACGCGGACGCCGTGGGCGGGCGCAGGGGCTTGACACCCGTGCGCCGCGACCCCACTAGCACCATAAGAATCCGGGGTGCAACCCCTGTCGACGTTCGCGACGGGAGTGCCATGGTAGAGACGTGCTCAAGCACGCGGTGCGATCAGATCGTGCCGTTCAGAGAAGGAGGACTCTCCATGAACATCGCGCTGATCATCATCATCGTGGTCGCGATCGTGCTCGCCATCGTGGGCGGACTCGGTGAAGCCCTGAGCTGGCTGCTGTGGGTCGCCCTGATCGTCGGAGTCATCGCGCTCATCGCCCTGTTGTTCCGGCTCATCAGCGGCAGCCGCCGCACATAAGTTCGCGTCGCGCTGTCGGGGCAGCGACGCTGAGAGAACGGATGCCGCAGACCGGTCTGGTCTGCGGCATCCGTCGTCTCTCGGCTCAGAGATTCGCGTCCGCGTACACGCGCAGCGCATCGCGCACGAATTCGGCGCCGGCCGACCCGCCGGCATCCGTCGCGTAGTTCGCGCCGAATCGCGGGTCGGCGACGTACATCTCGCCGAGGCCGAGCACGTAGCCCCGGATCGTGTCGCGAGCCGTCGGTGCGCCGGGCACGGACCTCAGCCACTGGACGTGGCGCTCCGCGAGCGCCTGCGCCTCGTCGCTGTCGGGCGCTGCACCGCTGTGCGCGGCCGCTATCCAGTCGCGGTTGAGGTCGGAGACGCGTCGCATCCACGCGGCCTTCGCCGCGTCGTCCTGCGCTCGCCACCAGGCATCGCCCGCCGCGTAAGCATCCGCGCCCCAGCGCTGTTCGACTTCGTCCTTGTACTTCGTGTGGTCGAAGCCGTCGAACATCTTCTCTGCCATGAGTTGTTCACCCCCTCTCAATGCCGTCACGGTCGATACGACCGACGCGATCTGTCGCGCCAGCCGCTCCTGCTCCTGCCGAAGCCAGGCGAGATGGCTCTTGAGAGCCGCCTCCTCGGAGCCCTCGCGCTGCAGGATCTGGGCGATCTGGGACAGCCCGAGCCCGAGGTCGCGCAGCAGCAGAATGCGCTGCAGTCGCACGAGGGCGCTCTCGTCGTAGTGGCGATAGCCGTTCGATGCGATGCGCGAGGGCGCGAGCAGCCCCCGCTGGTCGTAGTGACGCAGCGTGCGGCTCGTCGTGCCGGCGAGCTTGGCGATCTGCTGGATCGACCACTCCATGGGCTCTCCTGTCTTCGTGTGACCCACGCTAAAGGTTGACGTAACGTCAAGGTCAAGTGGATGTTCCCTGAATTTCCTCGGCATGACGCGATATATCGTGTTACTGTCGCGGCACGCGATATATCGCGAGATGAAACCTGGAGGAAGCATGGACTACGAGAAGTGGGTCGTCCACCCCGGCGAGACGCGCGTCATCGACATCGAGACGGTGCGCGCACTCAAGATCGGACTCGTCGGCGGCCAGATCGACGTCGTCGCGCACGACGAGCCCGGTGTCCGCATCGAGGTGCACAGCGTCACGGTCAAGGATCTGCGGATCGACGTGACCGACGGCACCGTCGAGATCGACCATCCGCAGCTGCGCTGGGACAACTTCCTCGAAGTGTTCCGCAACTTCGGCGACGGCGGCCCGAAGGCCGAGATCAGCGTCGCCGTGCCCCGCTCGATCGCGCTGACCCTCGGGGTCGTGTCGGCGAGCGCCCTCGTCACCGGACTCGACAGCGATGCGCGACTGAACACCGTCTCCGGCGACATCATCGTCGACGGGTTGACCGGCGACGTGACGGTCAACGCCGTCTCGGGCGATGTGCAGCTGCGCGGCCTCGACGGGTCGTTGTCGGCGAACAGCGTCTCGGGCGACGTCGCCGTGACGGGCGCGCTGCGCAAGGTGACGATCGACACCGTCTCGGGGGCCGTCTTCGTCGACCCCGATGGCGCGATCCACACCGTCAACCTGAACACCATCTCGGGCAACGCGACCATCCGGCTCGACGACGGCCTCGCCGCGAACTACGTCGTGCGCAGCGTCAGCGGACGCGTGCAGATCGACGGCACGGTGCGCTCCGGCCAGAAGACGGGTCCCGCGACGAACTTTACCGGTTCGACCGGCGAGCTCAGCGGCACGTTCGTCGACATCCGCGCCAACTCCGTCTCGGGCGACCTGACGGTGCTGCGGCGGGTGGGCGTGCAGACGGATGCCGCCGGCGCCGACGAGGAGGAGTGGTGATGAGCCCCGTCTTCTCGCACGGCGACCTGCGCCTGTACCTGCTCAACCTGCTCGATGAGGGCCCGCGCCACGGCTACGACATCATGCAGGCGCTGTCCGACCGCACGGGCGGCACCTACACCCCGAGTGCGGGCACGGTGTATCCGCGCCTGGCGAAGCTCGAGGAGGAGGGGCTCGTCACGAAGTCCGTCGACGGCCGCAAGACCGTCTACGAGATCACCCCGGCCGGCCGCGCCGAGGTCGCCGCTCGCGCCGACGACCTGCAGGGCATCGAAGAGGGCCTCGCCGACAGCGTGCGCCTCATCGCCGACGAAGTGCGCGGCAGTGTGCGCGAAGCGATGAAGAGCCTGCGTGCCGACCTCGCGGCGGCGAGCAAGCAGGAGCGCCAGAAGGCGGAGTCTGCACCCCCCGCGCCGTCGGATGACGTGCGCAGTCGCAGCCGCGAGCAGCTGCACCGCGCCGACGCGCTCGTGAGCGCATTCCGCGGACGCGTGCGCAGCGACGTGCGCTCGCACGTCGCGCGGGGCGGTGAGCTCGCGGCATCCGTCGTCGATGAGCTCGAACGCGCCATCGACGACGCCGCTCGCACCCTCACCCGCGCCCTCGACCGCTGACCCCGTACCCAATACCGGTGAGACTGCATCGGGGCGCCGAGACTGCGGGGTTCACCCGCAGTCTCGGCCCGCCGTTGCAGTCTCGCGGTCAAGCGGGCCAGATGTCCTCGTCGTCGGGGACGGGGTCGCCCAGCGGCACGACGAGCAGGGGACGATGCTGGCGGTGCGACAGGCGCGCCGCGACCGAGCCCGTGAAGAACTCTCGGATCGACTCGCCCATGCCCCGCTTGCGGGTGCCCACGACGATGAGCTTCGCGTCGACCAGGTTGGCGAGGTGCTTGATCGCGAGGGCGGGGTCGCCCACGAGCTGCCGCACGCTCCACTGCAGCCCGGCGCCCTCGAGAACAGCGGATGCCGCGGCGCGAACGCTCTCGAGCGCACCCTCGCCCGCCGAGATGTCGATGTCGATGGGCGCGGAGTGCACGTAGCCATCGGGGTCTTCGTAGGTCACGAAGCGCGTCACGTCGACGTGCACGACGATCAGCGGAGCCCCCAGCATCCGCGCATAGCGAGCCGCTTCCCGCAGGACCCGAGGGGACTGGTCGGGGATGATCCCGGCCAGCACAGCACCTCGGAAGGCGTCGTCGCTGCTCGCGTCAGCAGGTCGGACTTCGTCGTCGGCCATACGTCCTCCGCCTCTCGGGCTGCCCGAGCAGCTCACGAACCGCCGGGGTCTTGGGCTTGCGTGTTATTCTGAATGCTACTCTTCCCGGCCGACATGCCGGATCGTGAATGCGTCGGGCCCGCGCAATGTCCGCGGCTCAGAAGTGAGGGGGTCTCGCATGGGGCGTGGCCGTCAGAAGGCGAAGCACACAAAGATCGCTCGCGAACTGAAGTCGTTCAGCCCGAGCGTGAATTATGCGGCGCTCGAGCGTGAGCTTGCTCACCCGTCCACGGACGACGAATACGTCGACAAGTGGGCCACCGAGGACGAAGACGAGGACGAAGACTCGTTCTCGTACGGCACAACGGCCTGACCCGACGGGTCACCAGGCTCCGTGCCGCTGCTCCCAGGCGTCTTCGACCGTCTGGGAGCGTGCTGCGACGACCCCCGCGGGGATCAGCGCGAGCAGCGTGACGCCGATCAGCACGAGCGGCTGCTGCACGACGCCGTCGCGTCGTGCAGCAGCCCGAACGCGAGCGGGAAGACCGCCGCGATGCCGTAGCCGATGCTCTGCACGAACCCGCTCAAGGCCACGGCGCCCTCGTGCGTGCGCGTCCGGATCCCGAGCAGCACGAGACTGAGCGGGAACAGCAGCGAGGCGACGCCGAGCAGCACGGTCCACACGGCGGGGGCGAGCGACGGCGCGACGAGCAGCCCCGCGATCCCGCCGAGGCCCGTCACGACGGCGACGGCGAACAGCGCACGCGTCGCGTGGAAGCGCACGACGAGCATGGGCACGAGCAGCGAGCACGGCATCCCGATCGAGGCGAACAGTGCGAGCATCGCGCCGGCCTCGGCCGGTGAGAGTCCCGCGATGTCGATGAGCACCTGCGGGTACCACGCGAAGAAGACGTAGGCGACGACGGCGGAGGCGGTGAACGTGACGACGAGCGCCCACACCAGCGGAAGCCGCCACAGCCGGCCGAAGACGCGCGGGTTCGCCGTCTCGATGTCGTCGGCGGCCGCACCCGCGCGCCGACTCCGCACGACGAGGATGACCCAGGGGATCATCGCGATCGCGGCGAAGACCGCCCAGACGCCGATCGACAGCCGCCAGGATGCGGCATCGGCCACCGGAACGGCGATGAGCGGCGGCGTGAACGTCGCGATCGCGAGCATCGTGGAGTACACCGACGTCACGAGGCCGATGCGGTCGGGAAAGTACTTCTTCACCAGCGGCGGCAGCAGCACGTTCCCGACGCCGACGGCGGCGAAGATGAGCGCCGTCGCGAGCAGCAGGGTCGTGGCGTCGACGGCGAAGCCGCGCAGGACGAGACCGACGGCCACGACGACCATCGCCGCCAGTCCCGTGCGCTCGAGCCCGTAACGGCGCTCGAAGAGCGGCGTGACGATGCCGAACACGGCGTAGCAGACCGGCGGCGCCGTGCCGATGAGACCGACCACGGCGGCGGGCACCGTGAAGTCCTCGCCGATCTTCGCGAGCAGGGGCGAGAGGGATGCCACGGCGGTGCGCAGCGAGAACGCGAACAGCACGATCCCGATGAGGGCGATCGCCCGACCCCGCCAGAGCGAGCGGGAGGGGGCCGATGTCACCCCGCAAGCTTAGGACGGCCCGGGCGCCCGCTCGTCACCCGCGGAACGCGGCGTGACCGGTGATGTGCTGACCCAGGATGAGCGTGTGCACTTCGTCGGTGCCCTCGTACGTGCGCACCGACTCGAGGTTGTTGGCGTGCCGCAGCGGGGAGTAGTCCAGCGTGATGCCGTTCCCGCCGAGCACCGTGCGCGCATCGCGCGCGATGTCGATCGCGATGCGCGTGTTGTTCAGCTTCGCGACCGAGATCATGTGGTGCTCGAGCTTTCCGGCATCCTTCAATCGCCCCAGTCGCAGCGCGAGCAGTTGCGCCTTCTGGATCTCCAGAGCCCAGTTCACGAGCTTCTGCTGCGTGAGCTGGAACGCCGCCAGCGGCTTGCCGAACTGCATCCGGGTCTGCGCGTACGCGAGTGCCTGGTCGAAGCTGTCCCGCGCCGCACCCACGGCGCCCCACGCGATGCCGTACCGGGCTTCGTTCAAGCACGAGAACGGGCCCTTCAGGCCGACCGCGTCCGGAAGCAGGGCCTCGGCGGGAAGGCGCACGTCATCGAACGCGACGTCGCACTGCAGCGAGGCCCGCATCGACAGCTTGCGCTCGATCGGCGTCGCGCGGTAGCCCGGGGTGTCGGTCGGCACGAGGAATCCGCGCACCCCCTCGTCGGTCTGCGCCCAGACGACGGCGACGTGCGCGATCGAGGCGAGCCCGATCCAGCGCTTGGCGCCGTTGAGCACCCAGCCGTCACCGTCGCGCCGCGCGAACGTCTGCATCGTGCCGGGGTCGGAGCCCGCGGTCGGCTCGGTCAGGGCGAAGCAGCCGAGAACCTCACCGCGCGCCATGGGCGGCAGCCACGTCGCCTTCTGCTCGGCGGAGCCGTGCTTGTGGATCGCCGACATCGCGAGCGAGCCCTGCACCGAGACGAAGGTGCGGATGCCGGAATCCCCGGCCTCGAGCTCCTGCATCGCGATTCCGTACTCGGTCGCCGAACGGCCCGCACCCCCGTAGCCGTCGAGGTGCATGCCGAGCAGGCCGAGCTCGGCCATGTCGGGAACGAGCTCGACGGGGAAGACCGCCTCGTCGTACCATCGCGCGATGTTCGGCCGGATGCGCCGGTCGACGAACTCCCGCACCCTCGCGCGCGTCTCGAGCTCGGCGGCGGTGAACTCATCGTCGAGATTCAGCAGGTCTGCGGCGGTGCCCACGGTCAGCTCTCCTGCGAGCCTTCCACCCAGGCGAGGTACTCCTCGGACACCGTGCCGGTGACGTAGCGGCCGTCGAAGCAGCTCATGTCGAGGTCGTCGACGTCGGATCCCTCGAGGATCGCGGCCTTGAGGTCCTCGACCTCCTGGAAGACCATGTAGTCCGCGCCGAGTTCTTCGGCGATCTCGGGGATCGTCCGGCCGTGGGCGACGAGTTCGTGCCGCGAGGGCATGTTGATGCCGTACACGTGCGGGTAGCGCACGGGGGGCGCCGCCGAAGCGAAGGTCACCGTCTTGGCCCCGGCATCCCGGGCCATCTGGATGATCTCCTTCGAGGTCGTGCCGCGCACGATCGAATCGTCGATCAGCAGCACGTTCTTGCCCTTGAACTCGCTCGACATCGCGTTGAGCTTCTGCCGCACGCTCTTCTTGCGGACAGCCTGACCGGGCATGATGAACGTCCGGCCGATGTAGCGGTTCTTGTAGAAACCCTCGCGGTACTCGATGCCCAGCTTGCGCGCGACCTGCATGGCGGCGGGGCGCGAGGACTCGGGGATCGGCATGACGACGTCGATGGCCTCCATCGGCGTGTGCTTGGCGATCGTGTCGGCGAGGCGGTCACCCATGCGCAGACGCGCCTCGTATACCGAGATGCCGTTCATGATCGAGTCGGGGCGCGCGAGATAGACGTATTCGAACGAGCACGGCACGAGCTGCGAGTCGCGTGCGCACTGCTGCGTGTGCAGGTTGCCGTCGAGGTCGACGAAGACCGCTTCGCCCGGGAGCACGTCGCGCACGACCTCGAAGCCGGCGTTCTCGAGCACGAGGGACTCGCTCGAGACGACCCATTCGTACGAGCCGTCGGCGGCCTGGCGCGTACCGAGGATGAGCGGGCGGATGCCGAACGGATCGCGGAACGCGAGCAGTCCATATCCCGCGATCAGAGCGATCGCCGCGTACGAGCCCTCGACGCGCTCATGCAGGCGCCGAACCGCGGCGAAGATCTGCGCGGGCTCGAGCTCGACGCCCGAGATGACGGACTGCAGCTCATTGGCGAGCACGTTGACGAGCAGCTCGGTGTCGCTCGTCGTGTTGAGATGGCGACGGTCCTTGCGGAACAGCTCTTCGGTGAGCTCGCGCGTGTTCGTCAGGTTGCCGTTGTGCACGAGCACGATGCCGTAGGGCGCGTTGACGTAGAAGGGCTGGGCCTCTTCTTCGCTTCCCGCCTGACCCTTCGTCGCGTAGCGCACGTGGCCGAGGCCGAGATTGCCCAAAAGGGCCCGCATGTCGCGCGTGCGGAACGCCTCGCGCACCTGACCGCGCTCCTTGTGCACATGGAAGGTGCCGCTGGGCTCTGCCGTGGCGATGCCGGTCGAGTCCTGACCTCGATGCTGCAGCAGAAGCAGCGCGTCGTAGATCTCCTGATTGACGGGGCCGCGCCCCATCATGCCGACGATTCCGCACATAGGGGGTCGTTACGCTCCACTGGTCTGGCTGTAGCTTCCGACGAGGCGCACCGCTCCGCCGTCGACGCCCTTGGCGCCCTGGTCGAACTCGCCCGCGGGTCGCGTGCCCGTGCGCACCGTGCCGACGGGCCACGTCGCGATCCCCTGCTGCGAGAGAGCGGATGCCGCGGCTTCGGCGACGTCGCTCGCGACGACGGCGACGAACCCGATGCCGAGGTTCCACGTGCCCTCGGTGCTCTCGAGCGACAGGCCGCCGAGGTCGGCGAGCACGCGGAAGACCGGCGACGGCGACCAGGTCGACCGGTCGACCTCGACCCACGTGCCGGGGGGCAGCACGCGTGCGAGGTTCGCGGCGATGCCGCCGCCGGTGACGTGGCTGAGCGCGTGGACGCCGTCGAACGTCTCGGTCAGGCGCAGCAGCGGCCGCGTATACAGGCGGGTGGGCTCGAGCAGGGCCTCGCCCCACGTCGTGCCGAAGTCGTCGGCGTTGTCGCCGTACTGGATGCCGGCGCGGGCCACGATGTGCCGAACGAGCGAATAGCCGTTCGCATGCAGACCGCTCGACGCGAGGGCGAGCACGACGTCGCCGTCGCGCACGTTCTCGGCGCCCAGGACACGATCGGCCTCGACGACGCCCGTCGCGGCGCCCGCGACGTCGTAGTCGTTCGGGCCGAGGAGTCCGGGATGCTCGGCGGTCTCGCCGCCGACGAGGGCGGTGCCCGTCTCGGCGCAGCCGGCCGCGATGCCGCGCACGATGTCGGCGATGCGCTCGGGCACGACCTTGCCGCACGCGATGTAGTCGGTCATGAAGAGGGGCTTTGCGCCCACCACGACGATGTCGTCGACGACCATGCCGACCAGATCGAGGCCGATCGTGTCGTGCTTGTCGATGGCCTGCGCGATCGCGACCTTCGTGCCGACGCCGTCGGTGCTCGTCGCGAGCAGGGGTTTGTCGTAGCTCTTGAGCGCAGCCGCGTCGAAGAGCCCGGCGAATCCGCCGACGCCGCCCAGAACCTCGGGCCCGTGCGTCTGCCGCACGGCGGACTTCATCAGTTCGACGGCGAGGTCGCCGGCAGCCGTATCGACACCGGCTTCGGCGTAGGGGTTCGGGGAAGAGGTGGGGGAGGACGCCACAGCACCCAGCCTACCGCGACGCGGAGCGCCCGCCTCGCGGCGGTGCGGTGGGGGGTGCGTCCTACAATGGCGGCATGGGCGGCGCGGGCACTCCGGAGTGGCTTGTCCGCGAGGATGCGGGCGAGGCGGTGCTCGTCGCGCTGTACCTGCGGCAGATGCTCGGCATCCGCTATCCCGACGAACTGCCGCCGCTGCGCGGCATCCCTCCTCGCACGAGTGAGCCGGAGGCCGCCGAACTCGACGTGCTCGAGACGCCCTGGCGGGCCTACTGGAACATGACGGTCGAGCCCCTGGCGAATCCCGCGCCCGGACCGCTCGAGCTCGTGGAGGGCTTCGGCACCCTGCTCGCCCTGCCCGATGACGCCGACGAGCTGCGCGCCGCGATCGTTCCGTACGCATCGGGCGCGCTCGCGTTCGCGCACGAGGCGCATGCGCGCTACCGCGCCGCGACGGGCAGCGGCAGCAGCTACCGCGCGTACGCGAGCGCGATCGCCGAGCACGAACGCCGGGTCGGGCGCCGGGCGCACTCGTTCGAGCTCAACGTGCAGGTGCTGCCGCTGACTCAGCGCGGAGTGTGGTGGATCGGCGCCCTGACGGTCGCCGTCACCGACGGGCTGCGCGGCGACATCGCGGCATTCGACTCGGCGATCCACCCGATCATCGCCGAGCTCGCCTGACTCAGTCTTCGCGGACCGATTCGTGGTCGATCGTCACGTCATGGATGCGCTTGCGCGACCGGCGGTCGAGGATGAGCGCGACGAGGGCTCCGAGCACGATGCCGATCGGGATGCAGCCGAGAACGAGGAACCCGAAGACCTGGCCCTGCGAGTACACGATTCCGGTGTAGCGGCTCACATCGAGCGATCCCTGGAACGCGTATGTCAGGATCAGCGCGACGACGATGCCGACCGCGGCGCCGGCCAGCAGGAAGACCGAGATCTTGGGGGCGCGGCGCACGCGCACGACCTCGCGACGATCATCGATGCGAGGAGCGGATGCCGCGTGGTCGGGCTGTTCGGGGGTCTGTGCCATGTCGGCCATTCCCCCATTGTCCCACCTCGGACGAGAACAGCGCCCTCGGAGGCCATCCGGGGGCGCTGTTCTCGCTCAGAGCGTCAGGCGGCGCGGCGACGAGCCGCGAAGATCCACACGACCGCGCCGATCACGACGACCAGGGCGATGCCGCCGATCGCCCACGGCCACACCGACGCGGCCTCTTCGGGCTCGGCGGCTTCGGGCTGCGCCGCGGCGGCGACGGGTGCGTCCTCGGTGACGGCGACGGCGGGTTCGCCGCAGTCCGCCGCGACCGGGATGACCGCCGACACGGGGTCCATCTGCTCGCCCGCCGGATACGTGCCGAAGGCGACGGAACCCGCATCGGTCAGTGTGGAGGCGAGATCTTCGAGCACGAGGGCGCCCGAAACGATCTCGAGGTCGGGCAGCGCGAACTCGACGAATCGCACGCCCTCGTCGGCGACGGCGTCGCCCGCCTGGGTCGTTCCGAGCACGTCGAACACGAGGTAGCCGACATCGCCCGCGAGCTCGATGCGCGCGTTGTCGAGCGTCGTGTCGAGCACGCCGTCGTGGCCGTAGAACCGCACGCTGCCCTCGAACGCGACGAGTCCCGTGCCTGCTTCGAGGTCGACCGTGCCGGTGCCCTCCGACCAGACGAATTCGGGGTACACGTACTCGACGCCGGTGACATCCCAGCCGCCCTTGCCGATGCCCTCGATGTAGGTGCGGAATCCCTCGCGGAAGCCCCAGTTCACGCTCGCCCCCGTCACGACGCAGCCCGCGAGGGCCTCCGCTTCGCGTGCGAGCGTGAAGCGGACTCCCCGATCGACCGACCCCTGGAAGGTCAGCGTGTGCTCCCCGTCGGCGAGGGTCGCCGGCAGCGATCCCCGCCACGTCGCGGTGCCCGCGGCATCCGCGGTCACTTCACCGAGCAGGACGGGGGTCGAGTACACGACGACGCGGATGCCGCGTTCGTTCGGCTGGAAGCCGGATGCCGAGATCTCGACCGACTCGCCGGCTTCGAGCGCGGCGCGCGTCGCATCGTCGAGCTGGATGCCCTCGGTCGCCGGCGGCGTCGCGGGAAGCTCGGTGCGCGCGCCGGCAGGAGCAGCCGCCACGGTGCCCGACGACCCGCCCGGCGCGAAGCCCGCCGCACCGACCGTGAAGGTGATCGGGTCGAGCGACGTCGAGTAGCCGTTGAGCACCCGGTTGAGCCCCGCGTTCGTGAGCGACACGGGCGCGCCGGTGAAGGTGACGGCCCCGTTCGAGGTTGTCTTGGCCGCAGCGCCGAGGTTGATGTTCGCGAAGTGCACCTGCGACCCGGCGGAGGCGACGTACAGCGCCGCGGACGTGGGAGACGTCGCCCGGATCTGCGGGTTCGCTACCGTGACGTCGAGCACGCCGGCGTGGGCCATGAACCGGACCGCTCCGAGGTACGAGACCGAGCCCGTGCCCGCTGCCGCATCGAAGGTCGCGCCCGCGGCCTGCCCGAACTGGAACAGTCCGTTCGCGCGTGTCGCGCCGCCGCTCACGGCGATGCTGCCCTTCGCGAGGGTCGTGATGTAGTTCGTGAAGCTCGACGAGAGCGCCCAGCTGAGCGATCCGGATGCCACGGGGATGCCGGGCGCCACCGGCACCACGGGTTCAGCGGGGTCGACCGGCGCCGGCGGGGTCGTGCCGGGGAAGAGCGCGGTCCACTGCGCATCGGTGATCGGCACGTCGGCGCGCGCGAAGATCGTGTCGGCATCCGGTGCCGCATGCTGCTTCCACAGGATCACCTCGTAGCGCTGGGAGCGATCGAGCTTCGCCGTCGGGGCGACGAGCGTGAAGCTCGTCTCACCGTCGGTCACGGTCGGGAACGGCAGCGCGAAGGCGACATAGCCGCCCTCGGCGTCGAGCTGAGCCTCGGTGCCCTTCTCGATGATCGCGGCGTACACGCCGGACACCGATCCGAGCTTCGACGCCTGCACGCGCACCGTCGCGCCCTTCGTCTGCGACGCCGCCGTCACCGAGACATCGACGGACGGGCCCGACGGGGTGGCGAAGGCGATCGGCGTGTAGGTCTCGAACGGGGCGTGTTTGGCCCCGGAACCCGAGTACGTGTAGATGCCATAGTTGCCCGAAACCAGGTCATCGGCCTCGGCGACCGTCAGCTCGATCTCGAACGAACCATCCGCCGCGATCACGAACCCCCCGTTGCCGGCGTTGACCGCACCACCGAAGTCGGG
>NZ_JBSHLF010000003.1:122217-562072 GCF_053644215.1 Microbacterium sp. NPDC055442
GCCGCAGCCACACCCCAGCGCTGCTCGAAGACGGTGCGCGCGGACGCGGGCGCCGACTCGGACGGACGCCACGCATCAGCGAACGCGCCGAACACGACATACGCGCCGGCGAACGTACCCGCCAGCGGCGGACGCGTGCCCGTCGTGCCCGGCGCATCTGGAACGAACCCGGCACCCGTGACCGTCACCGTCTCACCGGCAGGATCGAGAGCAGACGTCTTCGACACCGACACGGAAGGTGCGGGCTCGGCGAAGGCGATCGGCGTGTAGGTCTCGAACGGGGCGTGTTTGGCCCCGGAACCCGAGTACGTGTAGATGCCGTAGTTGCCCGAAACCAGATCATCGGCCTCGGCGACCGTCAGCTCGATCTCGAACGAACCGTCCGCCGCGATCACGAACCCGCCGTTGCCGGCGTTGACCGCGCCACCGAAGTCGGCCGCAGCCACACCCCAGCGCTGCTCGAAGACGGTGCGCGCGGACGCGGGCGCCGACTCGGACGGACGCCACGCATCAGCGAACGCGCCGAACACGGCATACGCGCCGGCGAAGGTACCCGCCAGCGGCGGACGCGTGCCCGTCGTGCCCGGCGCATCCGGAACGAACCCGGTACCCGTGACCGTCACCGTCTCACCGGCAGGATTGAGAGCCGACGTCTTCGACACCGACACGGAAGGGACCGGGGCGGGGTCGGCCGGATCGGTCGGGTCTGTGGGGTCGGTCGGCTCGGGATCCGGTGTCGGCTCGGGGTCCGGGGTCGGCTCGGGATCCGGGGTCGGCTCGGGATCCGGGAGCGGCTGCCAATCGAGGGCGAGCGTCGCGTTCTGGCTCGGATCGGTCATACCCTGCCCGTGCGCCTTCGACGCGTAGACGGCGTACTGCGCGCCCTCGGCGTGCGCGGGCACGGTCAACTGCACCTGGAAGGACCCGTCGGCCGTCATCGGCGCCGTGCGCTGCCCGCCGCCCGCGCCGTCGACATTCCCGACGCCGACCCAGACCACATCGGTGATCTGCGCGCTGCCCGGGTAGAACCCCGGCAGGCCGACGGGCCCGACGCCGATGTACACGCCCGGCGCAGCGCCGGCGAATCCGGAACCCGTCACGGTGACCGTGCCCCCCTCGCGGGGCGCCGCGTCGGCGGAGAGCGCGGGGCCGGCGGCGAAGGCGGCCGGGGCGCTGATCGCACCGGCGATCACGAGGAAGAGGGCGAGAAGCGTCGCGATCACGGTCTTGCCGCGATCGAGGACGGGCTGTGAGGACACGGTGTCTCCGGCTCTGCCGACGCGCGCGCAGCGCGGCCGGTGCGTCTGTGCATACGGGTGGGGATTCGGCAATTAGGTGTGGCTTACCTAAACTTGAGTCGACCGTAAGGCAGCCCTCTGGCCTCCGTCAAGTTTAAGTAAGGCTTACCTCATGCATCGCACCCGTCTCCTCGCCCTGGTGGCCGCGGCTGCACTGCTGCTGAGCGGATGCTCGGCCGCAGGCGCAACCTCGCCCGAACCGGTCGATGCGAACTGTCCCGACGCCGTCGTCGCCCTGAGCGATCTCGAGCCTGTCACCGAGCCGCGCGCGGTCGAAGGGCCCTCGACGGCGTGCATCCCCTCGCTCGCCATCGAGCCCGTCGCCGACACTTCTGCTCCCGCGCTCCCGGTGACGCTGACCGATGCCGAAGGCCGCGAGGTCGAGGTGACCGATGTGTCCCGAATCCTTCCCGTCGACATCTCGGGCACGATCGCAGCGACCGTGTTCGCCCTCGGGCTCGGCGACAACGTCGTCGGCCGCGACACGTCGACCGACTTTCCGGGCACCGAGGAGCTGCCCGTCGTGACGAAGTCGGGCCACACCCTCAACGCCGAGGCGATTCTCGAGATCGCCCCCACCGTCGTGCTGACCGACACCTCGATCGGCCCGAAGGAGGTGCGCCAGCAGCTGCGCGACGTGGGCATCGCCGTCGTCGTCATCTCGTCCGAGCACAACCTCGAGACCGTGGGTGACCTCGTCGACGAGATCGCCCACGCGCTCGGCGTCGATCAGCGCGGCGACGCGTTCCGCACGCAGCTCGAGACCGAGATCGCGGACGCCCGGGCAGAAGCGACCGACGTCGCTCCGGCCGCGGCATCCGATCGTGTCCGGATGCTGTTCCTCTATGCCCGCGGCAATGCGAACATCTACTACATCTTCGGTCGCGACTCGGGTGCGGATTCGCTCATCGAGGCGGTCGGCGGCATCGACGTCGCCGGTGAGATCGGCTGGGAGGGCATGAAGCCCATGACGGCCGAGGCGCTCGTGGCGGCGCAGCCCGATGTCATCGTCATGATGACCGACGGCCTGTCGTCGGTGGGCGGTGTCGACGGACTCATCGAGGTGATCCCCGCCGTGGGGCAGACTCCCGCCGGGGCCAACCGTCGTGTCATCGACATGGCCGACACCGCGATCCTCAGCTACGGGCCCCGCTCTCCCGACATCGTCCGCGCGCTCGCGCGAGCGCTCTACGCGCCCCCCGCCGCGTCCGGCCCGGGCGCATGACGAGCGAAGTCGTCGTCCCGACACCGACCCGGGATCGTACGCCGCGCTTCGTCGTGCTGACGATCGTGATGTCCGTCGCGCTCGTCGCGACCGCGCTCGTGTCGCTCGGCATCGGCCAGTATCCGCTGCCGCCGGCCGAAGTGCTCGGCATCCTGCTGCAGGCCATCGGAATAGACACCGGGCTCGCGCCTGACGCGCCGACGGCCAGCGGCGTCGTGATGGACATCCGGATGCCGCGGGTCGTGCTGGGCCTTCTGGTCGGCGCTGCCCTGGCCGTCTCGGGCGTGCTCATGCAGGCGATCTTCGGCAACCCGCTCGCCGACGCGGCCGTCGTCGGCGTCTCGTCGGGAGCCGCTCTCGGGGCTGCGGCGAGCATCACGTTCGGCGTCACGGCGCTGGGCGGCTGGTCGACACCCGGCCTCGCGTTCGTCGGCGGGCTCGCCGCCGTCTTCGCGGTGTACTTCGTGAGCCGGTCGGGGGGACGCACCGAGGTCGTCACGCTGCTGCTCACGGGCATCGCCGTCAACGCGATCGCGGGGGCGGGGCTGGCCTTCATGACCTTCCTCGGCACGAACGCGACGCGCGAGCAGATCGTGTTCTGGCAGTTGGGCAGCCTCAACGGCGCCCTGTGGCAGAACATCGCACTCGTCGCGCCGCTGCTTCTCATCGGCACGATCGCGGCCCTCGTCGTCGCGCGCCGGCTCGACCTGTTCGCATTGGGCGAGCGCACCGCGCGTCACCTCGGGGTGCGGGTCGAACTGCTGCGCATCGTCGTGATCGTGACGGTCGCCCTGCTCGTGTGCGCCGCGGTCGCCTTCGCCGGGATCATCGCGTTCGTCGGGCTCGTCATCCCGCACCTCATGCGCATGGCGATCGGACCCGCGCACCTGCCGCTGGTCATCACCAGCGCGATCGGAGGAGCGCTGCTCATCGCGATCGCCGACCTCATCGCGCGCACCGCCGTGCCCCTCGCCGACCTGCCGATCGGCATGCTCACCTCGCTCGTCGGCGGCCCGTTCTTCCTCTGGCTGCTCGTGCGCACGCGCCGCCGGGCAGGGGGCTGGGGATGACCGTCCGCCTCGAAGCCCGCTCCGTCACCGTCATCCCCGACGGGTCGCGCCGCGCGATCCTTTCGGACGCGTCGGTCGAAGTGCACGACGGTGAAGTGCACGCCCTCGTCGGCCCCAACGGAGCCGGCAAATCGACCCTGTTCGGCGTCATCGCCGGGGACACGACGGCGACGCACGGCGAGGCCCTGCTCGACGGGCGGCCCCTGCGGGAGTACCCGGGGCGCGAGCTCGCACGGCTGCGCGGTGTTCTGCTGCAGCAGAACACCGTGACCTTCCCGTTCACCGTCGCCGAGGTCGTCGAGATGGGGCGGGCGCCGTGGGCGCGCACGCCCCACGAGGACGAGGACGACGACGCGATCCGCCGCGCCCTGCAGGACACCGACATCACGCAGCTCGTCGCCCGCACGATGCCGTCGCTCTCGGGAGGAGAGCGCGCCCGCGTCGCTCTGGCGCGCGTGCTCGCCCAGCGCACCGGCATCCTGCTGCTGGACGAACCGACCGCGGCTTTGGACCTCAAGCACCAGGAGGACGTGCTCGCCGTCGCGCGGCGCCGGGCGCGTGAGGGAGCCGCCGTCGCCGTCGTGTTGCACGACCTCAACGCGGCGCTGTCGTCCGCTGATCGCGTGACGCTGCTGTCGGCGGGGTCTGTCGTCGCATCCGGGGATCCCGCCGAGGTCCTCACGGCGGAGCGCATCGAAGAGGTCTACGCGCAGCCGGTGGACGTGTTCCGGCATCCGGTGACGGGCACGCCCGTCGTCATGCCACGGCGCTGACGGGGCGGTCGATCGAGCCGGTCCGGGCCGGTGCGCGGTCGGACCGGAGCCGGTGCCTGTCGAGGTGTGGTCGGTGCCCGTCGGTGTGGAGTCGGTGCGCCCGTCAGGGCCGCAACGGCAGGAGGTCGGAGACATCGGCGCGCGTGCCGGAGGCGACGATGCGGCCCGCGGTCGCGGCATCCGACCACAGCTCGTCGCCGAGGGCGACCGCGATCCAGGTCGCCGGGTCGGTCTCGACGACGTTCGGCGGAGTGCCCCGCGTGTGCCGCGGCCCCTCGAGCACCTGCACGGCACCGAACGGCGGCACGCGCACCTCGACGGTGTGGCCGGGCGCCTTCTCGGCGAGCAGCTGCAGCAGATAGCGCACGGCCGTGGCGAGATCGGTGCGGGCGGGGCTGTCGGCGGCGCGGACAGACGCGAGCGCGGCACGGCCGTCGTCGGTCGAGATCTTGCGGGCCATGGCTCCACGCTACGCCGTGCACAACTCCTCAAGAACGCGCGCCCAGGCCCTCGAACGCCGCGTCGGCCCTGGTACGTGAGGAGTTGTGCACACGACCCGTCCCGGCGGGCCTCGGTAGGCTGGGCGCGTGAGAGTCCTGGTCCTCGGTTCGGGCGCGCGCGAGCACGCCATCATCCTCGCGCTGCGTTCGGAGGAGGCCTCGCACGAGATCTTCGCCGCCCCCGGCAACGCCGGCATCGCGCGCGACGCGTCGATCGCCGACCTCGACGCCAACGACCCCGCTGCCGTCACGTCGTTCGCGAACGAGAACGCGATCGACCTCGTCGTGATCGGCCCCGAGGCCCCGCTCATCGCGGGGGTCGCCGACGCGCTGCGCGAGCGCGGCATCCCCGTGTTCGGCCCCGGCAAGGCGGCCGCACAGCTCGAAGGGTCGAAGTCGTTCGCGAAGCGGGTCATGGAAGCGGCGGGAGTGCCGACCGGCGGCGCGACCCGTGCGCGCACGCGCGCCGAGGTCGAGACCGCGCTCGATCTGTACGGTGCTCCGCACGTCGTGAAGGCCGACGGGCTCGCCGCCGGCAAGGGCGTCATCGTGACGTCGGACCGCGACGCAGCCCTCGCTCACGCGGATGCGTATCTCGCCGACGGCGCCGTGCTCGTCGAGGAGTTCCTCGCGGGCCCCGAAGTGTCGCTGTTCTTCCTGAGCGACGGCGACCACGTGCTGCCGCTGAGCCCCGCGCAGGACTTCAAGCGCCTCGGCGACGGCGACACCGGGCCCAACACGGGCGGCATGGGCGCGTACTCCCCACTGCCCTGGCTCGCCGACGGTTTCGGCAGCGAAGAGGCATTCGTCGACCTCGTCACGGCCCAGGTCGCCGAGCCCGTCATCCACCAGCTCGATGCCGAGGGCACCCCCTTCATCGGCCTGCTCTACGCCGGACTCATCCTGACCGAGCAGGGCGTCAAGGTCATCGAGTTCAACGCGCGCTTCGGCGACCCCGAGACCCAGGTCGTGCTGCCGCGCCTGGTCGACCCGCTCTCGGAGCTGCTGCTGGCCGCGGCATCCGGTCATCTCGAGGATCAGCCACGACCGGCATTCGCCGACGAGGTCGCGGTGACCGTCGTGCTCGCGAGCGAGGGCTACCCGCAGGCACCCGTGACCGGTCGCAGGCTGACCGGCCTCGACGCGGCGGCCGCCGTCGACGGGGTGCACCTCGCGCACGCCGCGACCGCCGAGCGCGACGGCGCTCTCGCCGCGACGGGTGGGCGCGTGCTCAACGTCGTCGGGGTGGGAACGTCGTTCGCCGAGGCCCGCGACCGCGCCTACCGGGCGCTCGGCGAGATCGCCCTCGAGGGCGGTCAGCACCGCACCGACATCGCCGCCCGCGTCGTCGAACGCTGAGCCTGGGGGTCTCGGCTGAGGGATGCCGCGACTCAGCGCCGTGCGTCGTGGATCCACGACGCACCCAGCCCGAGCAGCACCGCGTCGGACGTCAGCAGCTCGAACGACTCGCTCGATGCCTGGGCGAGCAGCATCCGATCGAAGGGGTCGTGACGCGCCAGCGCGGGGAACCGCGCCATCGCCGCCGCGTGGTCGGCGGTGAACGGCAGCTCGGTGAGTCCGGACTTGGCGAAGACGCCAGGAAAGCTCTCCCCGCCGGGCGGAGGAAGCCGACCCAGCATGTGCTTGATCGTGATCTCCATGACCGTCGCCGAGGAGTAGTGCACCCGCGGGGCCGTCGCGATCCGGCTGCGGCTCTGCGGGCCGAGGTCAGCGCTGTCGCGGTAGAGCCAGAGCAACGCGTTGGTATCGAGCAGGATCACGCGTCGACCCGGTAGAACATGTCGGAGATCTCGGCGTCGATCCCGTCGAACAGCTGCGGGTCGTGCTCGGCCTCGCTGGCGCCGAGCCCGAAGACGATGCGGACCTCGCGATGCGGAACGATGTCGACGACAGGGGTGCCGGCTCGAGCGATCGTGATCTCCTCCCCCGCGAGCACGCGCACGATCAACGCCGACAGCTGCGACTTCGCTTCGTGAATGTTCACCTGCGCCATGCGCTCCACCTTATCCAGGTTAGTCGGACTTAGCTAGACTTGGTGACCACCGGGTTCACCTGGGACGATACGACTCGACCCCGCTGGCTCTCCTTGAGAGCCATGTTGCCCAAGCGGAGGCAGACATCCAACGGGGTTGCTGGAGGTTTGATCGACCCGGTCCAGGCATCGCGTTCGCCGGCCGAGCACGCTTGGGATCCCTCTGACTCCGTGGCATCCGGGTCTGGCCGTTGCACCGCGTCCGGGATAATGGGCGCGTGACGAAGCCCCTCGATCTGCCCGGCTGGCACCACGTGTACTCGGGCAAGGTGCGCGACCTGTACGAACCCGACTCGCCGACGGCGTCCGAGGGGCGAATGCTGGTGGTCGCGAGCGATCGCGTCAGCGCGTTCGACCACGTGCTCTCGCCCGGCATCCCTGACAAGGGGGTGCTGCTCACGACCCTCAGCCTGTGGTGGTTCGACATGCTCGCCGGGGCCGACGGGGGTCGTAGCATCCCGAATCATCTCGCGGCGTCCCATGTGCTCGCTGCCGATGACACGGCGCTCGACCTCATCCCCGAGGCCGTCGCCGGCCGGTCCATGATCGTCAAGAACCTCGACATGCAGCCGATCGAATGCGTCGTGCGCGGCTACCTGACCGGGTCGGGCTGGGCCGAGTACGTCGAAAGCGGCACGGTCTGCGGCATCCGCCTGCCCGACGGCCTGTCCAACGGCGACCGTCTGCCCGCACCCATCTTCACCCCCGCCTACAAGGCGCCGCTGGGCGAGCACGACGAGAACATCTCGTTCGAGCAGACCGTCCAGCTCGTCGGCAACGAGCGCGCCGAACTGCTGCGCGACCTGTCACTCGAGATCTACGAACGCGCCGCGCGCACGGCCGAGGAGCGCGGGCTCATCCTCGCCGACACGAAGTTCGAGTTCGGCCTCGACGGTGACGGCGTCATGACCCTCGCCGACGAGGTGCTCACGAGCGACTCGTCTCGGTACTGGGATGCCGCGGCGTGGGCCAACGGCGCGACTCCGGCCGAGCGCATGGCGAGCTTCGACAAGCAGATCGTGCGCGACTGGCTCGCCGCGAACTGGGCCCACGCGCCCGGAGGCTCGGCGCAGCGCGCAAGCGATGCGTCGAGTGGGCGTGGGGAGGGCAAGACGGGTGAGCCCCCCGCGCTTCCCGCCGAGATCGCCGAGCGCACGTCCGCCCGCTATCGCGAACTGCTCGAGCGCCTCACCGGCGCCTGAGTCACGCGTTCTTCATCGCCTTCAGCCGCGAGAGCAGCACCGGGCCGGATCGGTCGAGGATCCGCCCGCCGATCAGAACGCCGACGACCACGAACACCGCCCCGAGCACGACACCCACGACGCCCGCGATCCAGCTGAGCAGCGCGCTGTCCGTGAAGAACCCGATGAGCCCGACGACGATCGCCGGGGCCGCGAGCACGATCGACACGAGCCAGACCCCGAAGAAGACGAGACTCTGCAGGAAAGTCGTGCCGGGCACCTTCTTGAAGGGGTTGTCCCCCGAGCCGGCGACCGGAACGACGATCTGCGCGCTCGTCACGGCGCACACGCCGTACCCGGTCAGGAGGATCCCGAGCGACATTCCGAGGATCCCCGGCAGCTGCGCCCAGTTGCCCGAGAAGACGAACGGCAGCACGGCCGCGAGGAGCACGAGCGGCACGGCGACGACGGCGGCCGCGAGGATGCGCCCCGCACGGTCTGCGCGGCCGCTGACGCCCGAGGCGAGCTCGGTACCGAACGCCGTGCCGTCGTACGAGATGTCCGCGTACACGACGATGCCGATGACGAGCGCGATGAGGGGCGCCGCGAAGCTCAGACCGTTCGCCACGTCGCCGTCACGCAGATAGAACCACAGCAGCACGGGCACGAGCGGCACGACGATGAGCTGACGCAGGTAGCGCGGATCGCGCAGCCAGTAGGTGAGCGATCGCGCGAAGACGGCTCCGGCAGGGCCCGTCGGCACGCGTCCGAACAGGCCGATCCTGCCCGCGGCGGTAGGCGCGGCAGACGACGAGCGCGGGTTGGCGAGAGCCGATGCGAGCGACCAGCGCCACAGCGCCCACAGCAGGCCGAGCGTCGCGAGAGCGATGACGAGCTTCACGGCGGCGGCGAGCCAGTCCCCTGCCGCGACATCGCCGGGCACGGCCCAGGCCGCTCCGACAGGGGTCCACCCCAGTACGCGGATCGCGACGAGCAGCGTGTCGACGTTGAGCGCGAACCCCGTCGCGACGCCCGCGACGATCGGCCCGGCGAGCATGAGCGGAACGAGGACGAGCACACCCGACGCCTCACGCAGCCGGCGCCTGCCGCCCAGGCCCGACGCGAGCGAGGCGACCGCACGCGACGCGACGACGGCGGTCAGCACGGCCAGCGGCACGCACACGACGGCGGCGGCGAGCGCGAGGGGCCAGTGGATCCACGTCGCGAACGTGCCGAGCGCGGCGACCGAGGTCACGATCCCCGGGATGCCGCACACTCCGGCCAGCGTCAGCGCGACCATCATCCGCCGCAGCGACATCGGAAAGACGACGAGCCGTTCGGGGTCGAGCGTCGCGTCGACGCCGAACACGATGAGCGGTCCCAGCACCCACCCGAGCGTCACGAGCGATCCCGCCCCGACGATGACGCTCGTTGCGAGGTCGAGCGGTCCGAACCCGAGCACGACCAGGCCGACGATCGCACCGAGCAGCACCCCCAGGCCGTACAGCGCGCCGAAGATGAACCCGACGAGCTGCCACGGACTGCGGGCGAGCTGGTTGCCGAGAACCCGGAAGCGCAGCTTCAGGAGTGTCGCAACCATTCGGGCCCTTCCGTGTGGCGACGGCCGCCGACGAGGTCGACGAAGCGGTCCTGCAGCGACTGTCCGGCGCGCACTTCGTCGACCGTGCCGGCGACGAGCAAACGCCCGGCGGCGATGATCGCGACGTGGTCGCACGTGCGCTGCACGAGGTCCATCGAGTGGCTCGAGACGATGACCGTGCCGCCCGAGCGCACGTAGCCGGTGAGGATGTCCTGGATGTTGGCTGCCGAGACCGGGTCGACCGACTCGAACGGCTCGTCGAGCACGAGCAGTCGCGGCGCATGCACGAGCGCGCACGCCAGCGCGATCTTCTTGGTCATGCCGGCCGAGTAATCCACGACCATCGTGCCGGCGGCATCCGTCATGTCCATGAGGGCGAGGAGGTCGTGCGTGCGCCGCGCGACCTCGTCGTGCGGCAGGCCGAAGAGCAGACCGTTGTAGGTGACGAGCTGCTCGCCGGTGAGCCGGTCGAAGAGCTTGACGCCGTCGGCGAGGTTGCCGAGCATCGCCTTCGCCCGCACGGGCTCGCGCCACACGTCGACGCCGTGCACGAGCGCCTGCCCGGCATCGGGAACGAGCAGGCCCGTCGCCATCGAGAGGGTCGTGGTCTTGCCCGCGCCGTTGGGGCCGACGAGGCCATAGAACGAACCGGTCGGCACCGTGAGGGTGATCCCCTCGACGGCGACCTTCTCGCCGAACCGCTTGTGCAGTCCGTTCAGCTGAAGGGCCGCGCCGTCCACGGGTCCGGGGGCGGGAATCGGCGGGACCGGCGGCGTGCCGGGCGGGACTGGTTCGGTCAAGATCGACTCCGTCACACATCTCGGATGCCGCGGGCAGAGGCCTGCGGCATCCACCAGCCTTTCGAACTCGTGCGCGGTTGCCGATCTCGCCGCGCCGTGCTCGCTAAGGTGAGGCGAGCAAAATCGAATCGAGCGCAAGGAGCGCCCCATGGCCCTGTGGAAACTGCACGGCAACGGCCGGAACGTCGAACCCGGAAAGGTCGTCGCCCCCGACGAGCGACTGAACTGGCCCGCGACGATCGCGATCGGGGCGCAGCACGTCGTCGCGATGTTCGGGGCGACGTTCCTCGTGCCCGTCTTGACCGGCTTCCCGGTGCCGACGACACTGCTGTTCTCGGGAATCGGCACGCTGCTGTTCCTGATCATCACGAAGAACAAGCTGCCCAGCTACCTGGGCTCGTCGTTCGCCTTCATCGCGCCGGTCACGGCGGCGACCGCGACGGCCGGGATGGGGTCCGCGCTCGCGGGCATCGTCGCCGTCGGCGTGCTGCTGGCGGTCGTCGGGTTCATCGTGCAGTTCGCGGGCCTGGGGTGGGTCGATCGGTTCATGCCGCCCGTCGTCGCGGGCGCGATCGTCGCGCTCATCGGGTTCAACCTGGCCCCCGTCGCGTGGTCGAACTTCCAGCTGCAGCCGGGCACGGCGACCATCACGCTCGTCGCGGTCATCCTGTTCAGCGTGCTGTTCCGCGGGTTCCTCGGGCGGATCTCGATCTTCCTCGGCGTCATCGTCGGCTACGTCGCGGCGCTCATCTTCGGCGAAGTCGACTTCTCGGCGCTCGAGGAAGCCGCGTGGATCGGTCTGCCGGAGTTCCACATCGCCGACTTCGCCTCACCGGGCACATGGAGCGCCATCGCGATGTTCCTGCCCGTCGTGCTCGTGCTCATCGCCGAGAACGTCGGACACGTGCGCGGTGTCGCCACGATGACCACCCCGGCGGTCAACAAGCACACGGGTCGTGCGCTCATCGCCGACGGTGCCGCGACGACGCTCGCGGGCTTCTTCGGCGGATCGGGCACGACGACGTACGGCGAGAACATCGGCGTCATGGCTGCGACGCGCGTGTACTCGACGGCCGCCTACTGGGTCGCCGGTGTCGTGGCGATCCTGCTCGCGATGTCGCCGAAGGTCGGGGCGCTGTTCAACTCGATCCCCGCCGGCGTGTTGGGCGGCGTGACGACCGCGCTGTACGGCCTGATCGGCATCATCGGCATCAAGATCTGGGTCGACAACCGCGTCGACTTCTCGCGCCCCGTCAACCAGTACACCGGTGCCGTCGCGCTCGTCATCGCGATCGCGGGCTTCACGATGGAGTGGGGCGACTTCCAGCTCGGCGCGATCGTGGTCGGTGCCGCCGCGGCGCTGCTGATCTACCACCTGGGCAACGCGATCGCGCGCTGGCGCAAGACCGGCGCCGACGACGGCGGCCCGATCCCGGCCGTCGGCCCGCTCGGCGGCGACCCCGAGGACGCCCCCGTCCGCTGACGCTCTCGACACGCGCCCCCTCACCCGCGAGACTGCAACGGGAAGGCGAGACCGTGGGTTCCACCCGCTGTTTCGGCCTCCCGATGCAGTCTCGCGGTCATTGCGGGCGCGGGGAATGAGAACGGGGGGATGCGGGTTGTCTATGCACATGAATGCACCACGACTTGCCTCGGACACGGCCATGGGACCCGTCACCCTCATGGTGGGCGACCTCGACGCGATGACGGCGTACTACCGCGACGTCGTGACGCTCGAGCTGCTCGCGACCGAGGGTGAGACGGCGACGCTCGGTCGCGCCGGGCTGCCCCTCGTCGTGCTGCGCCGGGACCCCGCACTGCGCCACGCGGCGCCGGGATCGGCGGGCCTGTTCCACACGGCGATCCTCTTCGAGACGCAGGAGGCCCTCGCGGCGGCGCTGTACAGCGTCGCGCGGCACGCCCCCGGCACGTTCACCGGCTCCGCCGACCACCTCGTCAGCCAGGCGTTCTATATGACCGACCCCGAGGGCAACGGCATCGAGCTCTACTGGGACCGCGACCGCAGCGAGTGGTCGTGGGTGCACGGTGAGGTCGAGATGGCGACGCTGCACCTCGATCCGAACGCGTTCCTCGAGCAGCACCTCACCGAGCAGGCCGCCCTCGGCTCGACCGGCGCGCAGGCGGCGACGATCGGTCACGTGCACCTCTCGGTGGGCGATGTCGCGACGGCGCGCGCGTTCTACGTCGACGCGCTCGGGTTCGACGTCACGACGCAGATGGGCAACCAGGCGCTGTTCGTCAGCGCCGGCGGGTACCACCACCACATGGCGATGAACGTCTGGAACTCGCGCGGCGCGGGTCCGCGGATGCCGGCACTCGGCCTCGGACGCGTGGATCTGGCGCTTCCCCACGGCGACGCCCTGGGCGAGCTCGGGGAGCGACTCGCGTTCGCGGGTGTCGCGACGCGCGACGATGGCCGCACGCTGAGCTTCGACGACCCCTGGAACAACGCGCTGCACGCGACGGCCCCGGAGCCCGCCCGCTCCTGAAGCGCCCGCAGGTCAGACGGAGTCGCGGATGATGAGGTCGGTCTCGAGGATCGTGACGTGCTGCGGCTGCCGGCCCGCGAGCAGATCGAGCAGGATGCCGGCCATCTGCTCCCCCTGCGCGAACGACGGCTGACGCATCGTCGTGAGCTGCGGCACGACCGAGGTCGCGACGGGCGAATCGTCGAACCCGACGATCGCGATGTCTTCGGGCACGCGCAGCCCGGCAGCCCCGAGCACGCTCAGCGCGCCCCGCGCCATCAGGTCGCTCGCGATGAACACCGCGTCGGGCGCAGAACCCGCGGACAGGATGCGCCGCATCGCCGCCGCGCCCCCGTCGGCGGTGAAGTTGCCGTCCTCGACGGCGACGGGATCGAGGCCGCGACGGGCGAGCGCCGCGAGGAACCCGTCGAGCCGGTCGATCCCCGCCGGCATCGTGCGCGGTCCCGTGATCGTCGCGATCCGGCGCCGACCGGCGTCGATGAGATGCTCCGTCGCGATGCGCGCCCCCGACGTGTTGTCGACGTCGACGTAGTAGTCGCGGTCACGCTCCCGCGCCGGGCGACCGCCGTACACGACGGGCACGGCCGACGCGATGCGGTCGATGAATGTGTCGCTCGTGTGGTGCGAGACGATGATGGCGCCGTCCACCGCGCCGCTGCGCACGTAGCTCGTCGTCTTGTCGCCGGGGTCGTCGCTGGCGATGAAGAGGTTGAGCACGAAATCCGAACGACTCAGTCGCGCGTTGATGCCCGACACGATCGCGGCGAAGAACGGGTCGCCGAAGAAGCGTGTCGTGTCCTCGGGGACGATGAGGGCGACGGCGTGCGTCTGCCTGCTCGCGAGTGAACGCGCGGCCCGGTTGGGCACGTAGTTGAGCTCGGCGATCGCTCGGGTGACGGCATCCAGTGCTTCAGGACTCACCGCCGTCGAGCCGTTCACGACGCGCGACACGGTCGACCGCGAGACCCCCGCCGCGGCGGCGACCTCTTCGATCGTGACCGAGCCGCGCATCGCTTCCGTGCTCATCCGTTGATTCTCCTCGATGATCAGGATGCCGCGGCCACCGGCGCCGCATCCAGCGCCCGCGCGGCGATGATGCGCATGTACTCGCGGCCGCTGTCCTTGATGGTGCGCTCCTGCGTGTCGTAGTCGACGTGCACGATGCCGAACCGCTTGTCGTAGCCCCACGCCCACTCGAAGTTGTCCAGCAGCGACCAGTAGAAGAAGCCGCGCACGTCGGCGCCGGCATCCACGGCATCGAGGACCGCCGCGAGGTGGGAGCGCACGAACTCGGTGCGCTCGACGTCGGCGACGCGCAGGGCCGCGCCCTCGCGCACGGGTTCGTCGTCGTAGGCCGCGCCGTTCTCGGTCACGTAGAGCACCGTGCCGGCATCCTTCGCGTACTCCTCCCACACCCGGGTGAGCAGGCGCGTGAGCCCTTCGGGCTGGACCTCCCAGTTCTGTGCCGTGCGCGGCAGAGCGCGCTCATGCCAGTGGATGCCGTCGTGCGACGGGAAGGGGGAGGCCGTGGGCCGGTCGATGTCGGGATTGCCGGACGGCACCGCCACCGACCCCGCCGTGCCGCCCACGAGTTCGCCGTGGTAGTAGTTCACGCCCAGCGTGTCGAAGGGGCTCGAGATCGCCTCGAGGTCTCCGGGGCGCACGGCTGTCTCGAACGCGGCGACGGCCTCCGCGTCGACGGCGCGGATGTCCTCGACGACGTCGGCGGGGTACGCCCCGCGGTAGATCGGGTCGAGGAACCACCGGTTGAACTGCCCGTCGATGCGACGGGCGGCATCGACGTCACGGGCGTCGGCCGGGTCAGCGGCATCCGCCACCGTGAGATTGAGCGTGATGCCGAGGTCGAGCGATGCGTCGCGGGCGCGCAGCTCGCGAAGGGCGAGCCCGTGTCCGAGCAGCAGGTGGTGGGAGGCGAGCAGTCCCTCTTCGACGCTGCGGTGCCCGGGCGCGTGGGCACCCGCCGTGTACGACAGGAACGACGAGCACCACGGTTCGTTGAGGGTCGTCCACACCCCGACCCGGTCGCCGAGCGTGTCGTGCATCGCGAGCGCGTAGTCGACGAACCGCTCGCTCGTCTCGCGTGCGGCCCAGCCGCCGCGGTCCTGCAGCGCCTGCGGCAGATCCCAGTGATAGAGCGTCAGCCAGGGCAGGATGCCGGCGCCGAGCAGCTCATCGACGAGGCGCGAATAGAAATCGAGGCCCTTCGGGTTGAAGGTGGCACCGTCGGGGGCGACGCGGGCCCACGACGTCGAGAACCGGTAGGTCTGCAAGCCCATGCGCTGCATGAGCGCCACGTCGTCGGCGTACCGGTGGTAGTGGTCGCACGCCACGTCGCCGTTGTCGGCGTCGACGACGGCGCCGGGGACTCGGCTGAAGGTGTCCCAGATCGAGGCCTGGCGGCCGTCTTCGAAGGCGGCGCCCTCGATCTGGTAAGCAGCGGTGGCCGCTCCGAACAAGAAGTCCGTCGGGAACGGGCGAGACGCGGACGCGGTCATGCGAACGGGATCCAATCTTTCTGCGGTGGTCACGGTGGGCTATCCCTTCACGGCGCCGGCCATGATGCCGCTCACGAGCTGCTTGCCCGCGAAGATGAACAGCAGCAGGAGCGGGATGGTGGCGAGCACGACGCCGGCGAGCACGACGGAGTAGTCGACGAAGTAGTTGGACTGCAGGAGCGACAGCGCCACGGGCAGGGTCGGGTTCTGGCGGTCGAGCACGATGAACGGCCAGAAGAAGTTGTTCCACGCACCGACGAAGGTGAAGAGGAACAGCATCGCGGCGGCCGGGCGCGCGGCGGGCAGACCCACCGTGAGGAATGTGCGGAACATCGTCGCGCCGTCGACGCGCGCGGCCTCGATGAGCTCGTTCGGCACGGCCTGGCGCAGGTACTGCGTCATCCAGAACACGCCGAAGGCGCTCGTGAGGGCGGGGATGATGATCGCGCCGATCTCACCCGTCCAGCCGAGCTCGGAGAACAGGATGTACAGCGGCACGACGCCGAGCTGCTGCGGCACGGCCATCGTCGCGACGACGAAGACGAGCAGGCCCGCACCGCCGTGGAACCGCAGCTTCGCGAACGCCCACCCGGCGAGGGTCGAGGTGATCACGACGGCAGCGGCGATGAGGAACGAGCTGTAGATGGAGTTCCACAGGGCGCCCCAGAAGTTCACGGCCGGATTGGTGACGACCGAGATGGCGTTGTCGATGAAGTTGCCGCCCGGGATCCACGGGAACGGCTGACGCAGCGTCGTCGCGTCGCCCGAGCCGATGATGAACGACCAGTAGAGCGGGAAGATCGCCGAGAGGAACACGACCCCGAGCGTCGCGTACGCCCAGAAGCCCGGCCGCGCTCCGCGGATGCGCGTCGTCTTCGCGCCGCGGCGTCGCCTGCGGGCGTTCGGGATGCCCTCTTCCACGACGGCGAGCGGGGTGGGTGTGCCGAGAGTGCTCATGACCGGGCCCCCACGTTCTTCTTCGCTTCTCGCGCGCGTTCGCGCAGTTGTCGTTTGGTGAGTTCGGAGCGCAGCCCCTCATCGCGCAGCAGGGTGCGCGTGACGAGCAGGTTCACGAGTCCGATGAGCAGGATGACGAGGAACAGGATCCACGCCATCGCCGCCGCGCGGCCGAAGTTCCACTGCCCCCAGCCGATGTCATAGAGATACAGGGTGACCGTGAGCCACTGCTGACCCGCTCCGCCGCGACCGAACTGGTCGAACACGCGCGGTTCGTCGAAGATCTGCAGCCCCCCGATCGTCGACGTGATGATGACGAAGATGAGGGTCGGCTTGAGCGAGGGGAGCGTGATGCTGAAGAACTGGCGGATCGGACCGGCACCGTCGACGGTGGCCGCCTCGTAGTAGTCGCGGTTCACGGCCTGCATCGCCGCGAGCAGGATGAGAGCGTTGTAGCCGGTCCAGCGGTAGTTGACCATCGTCGCGATCGCGACGTGGCTCCAGAACGGATCGACGTGCCACGGGATCGCCGAGATGCCGATCGTGCCGAGCCACGAGTTCGCCAGGCCCGACTGGTCGGCGAAGATCGCGTTGAAGATGAGGCCGACGGCGACGGGGGCGACGACGAAAGGCACAAGCACGCTCATGCGCCAGAACGTCTTCGCGCGGATGTTGCGATCGAGCACGGCCGCGATGAAGACGGCGAGGATGAGCTGCGGGATCGAGGACAGCAGGAAGATGCTGAACGTGTTGCGCATCGCCGTCCAGAAGTGCGGCTGCGTGAGGATCCAGACGTACTGGTCGAACCCGACGAACTCGCCGGAGTTGCGCACGAGATCCCAGTCCATGAACGAGATGACGGCGGTGTAGGCGATCGGGAACAGCCCGACGATCGCGAACATGATGAAGAACGGCGAGATGTACAGGTAGGGCGAGATCTTCAGGTCCCAGCGGCTCAGCCGATGGGAGAACGAGATCACTCGGGGTGGCCTCGCCGGAGCGGGGGCGGCGGCCCTCGTTCCGGTGGTATCCGTCGCGGTCACAATCGTCCTTCGTCGTCGTCGTCGGAGGGGCAGAAGCGGGGGCGGATGCCGCGTGGTGGCATCCGCCCCCGCCGGTCAATCGGTCAGCGACCGGGTCAGAATGCCGATATCTCGGTGAGCCACGTGTCCCAGGCCTTCTCCTTGTCTTCGAGACCGTCGAAGACGCGGGTGACGGCGTTCTGCAGCGCGTCGTGGAACTGGAAGTACTTCGGCCCCTTGTAGGTCGACACGGTGATCGCGTTGGCGCGCTCGATGCCGATCTCGCCGGTCGGCGCGTCATTGAAGTACTCGTTGACGTAGCCGGTCAGGTCGGTGCTCGTCTGCGCCTCGAGCTGGCTCGGGAAGGTGCCCGCGTTCACGAACGCCTTGATCTGCGTCTCGGGTGCGGTCAGCCAGTCGGCGAGCTGCTGCGCCGCCTCGACGTTGGCGCCGTTGGCCGGGACGACGAGGTACGAACCGCCCCAGTTGCCACCGCCCTCGGGGAAGGCGTCGGCGACATCCCAGCCCGTGACCTCGGGCGCTTCGCCCGCGATGATGCCGTGCATCCACGGCGGGCAGAGCATGGCGGCGAACTCGCCGCCGGCCATGGCCGCGTACCAGTCGTCGCTCCACTGGCCGGGGAAGGCCGAGATCGGGATCGCCTGGTCGACGACGGTCTCGTAGGCGGCGCGGATCTCGGGGTTCTCGGCGGCGATGATGGCGCCGTCGGGCTCTTCGTACGCGAACTCGAGCTGGTTCACCAGGCCCTGCAGCACGGAGTTGGCCGAATCGATGAACGGCGTGCCGGTCTGGGCGACGTAGTCGGCGCCGACCTCGAAGAAGGCGTCCCACGTGGGGAAGAGCTCGGCGACGGCTTCGCGGTCGCTGGGCAGGCCGGCCGCTTCGAACAGGTCGCCGCGGTAGCAGACGGCCTGCGGTCCGATGTCGGTGCCGTACGCGACGAGGTTGCCGTCGGCGTCGGTCGCGGCGGCTTCCTTCCAGTCGAGCCAGCGGCCCCTCAGGTCGTCGGGGACGGGCGCGACGAGGTCGGAGTACTGCATCATCTCGGTGAACCAGTCGATCTCGACGGCTTCGACATCGCCGAGGCCGGACTTGCCGAGCTTCTGGAAGAAGTTCGCGCGGGCGTCGTTCGAGGTCGCGGCCTTGTTGTGCACGACCTTGATGCCGGTCTCTTCGGTGAACTCGGCCAGGAGTTCGTCGGTGTAGCCCATGTCGTTGAAGGTCGAGAGCGTGAGGGTCACGTCGCCGTCGGCCCCGGGGTCGGGCGAGTCCCCGCCACCGGAACAGCCGGCGAGGACCATGGCGGTCGCAGAGAGGGCGGCCACGGCCACGGCGCCCTTGCGGATGGCTCGAGTGTTCACTGTCACTCCTATGTGTTGTCAGGTCGGTTGATGCTACGTGCAGGATCGGTCGCGGTGCGGCGTCCGGTCGTTCGTGGGAGCGGTCCCACCGAAGTGGCGCCCACACTACGGGAGCGCTCCCACGAGCGCAAGACCCCGATCTCCTTGACCGCGAGACTGCATCGGGGCGCCGAAACCGTGGGGTTCACCCGCTGTCTCGACCCGCCGTTGCAGTCTCGCGGTCAGGAGCGGGGGCGGGAGGGCGGGCGGCCGTAGACTGTCAGGGTCCCCCCGCCCGCGACATTCCGGAGCCCCGTCATGCCCACCATCGTCGTCGACGTCATGCCCAAGGCCGAGCTGCTGGACCCGCAGGGGAAGGCGGTGTCGGGTGCACTGAGCCGTCTCGGCGTCGACGCCATCACGGGCGTCCGCATCGGCAAGCGCTTCGAGCTCACCGTCGAGGGCGAGGTCGACGAGGCCACCCTCGCGACGGCCCGCCGCATCGCCGACGAGATCCTCTCGAACTCCGTCATCGAAGACGTCGTCGGCATCGAGGTCGTCGAATGACCGTCCGCATCGGCGTCATCACCTTCCCCGGCTCGCTCGACGATCGCGACGCGCAGCGCGCGATCCGCGTCGCCGGCGCCGAACCCGTCGCCCTCTGGCACGGCTCGCACGATCTCGACGGCGTCGACGCGCTCGTGCTGCCCGGAGGCTTCAGCTACGGCGACTACCTGCGCGCCGGCGCGATCGCGGCCCTCGCGCCGATCATGACCGAAGTGTCGGATGCCGCGGCGAAGGGCATGCCGATCCTCGGCATCTGCAACGGCTTCCAGATGCTCGTCGAGGCGCACCTGCTGCCCGGCGGCCTCATCCGCAATGCGCACCAGCAGTTCATCCGCCGCGACCAGCGCCTGCGGGTCGAGAACGCCGACACGGCGTGGACGAGCGACTTCACGGCCGGCCAGGAGATCACGATCCCGCTCAAGAACGCCGACGGCGGCTACATCGCCTCGGAGTCCGAGCTGGACCGCCTCGAGGGCGAAGGCCTCGTCGCGTTCCGCTATGTCGGCGTGAACCCGAACGGGTCGCTGCGCGACATCGCCGGCATCGCGAACGAGCGCGGCAACGTCGTGGGTCTCATGCCGCACCCCGAGCACGCCGTCGAAGAGGGCTTCGGCCCGAACACCCCCGCCGCGATGCGGTCGGGCGTCGACGGCCTGCCGTTCTTCACCTCGGCGGTCGCCGCCGTCGTCGGCGCAGCCGCCTGACCCCCGGCATCCGGCGCCTCGATATCGTGGAGCGGTGAGCCGCCCCCTCGTCATCAGTGTCCCCACGCAGGAGTTCGCCGACGATCTGCGTGACCTTCCCGACGACGTCGAGATCGTCGTGTGGTCGATGGAAGATGCGGCGCCCCGCGCGCATCTCGACATCGTCATGCCGCCGTACATGTCCACGACGCGCGTGCTCGACCGGCTGCACGGCGTCTCGGTCGGGCTCGTGCAGGGGGAGTCGATCGGATACGACGGCTTCGCGCGGCTTCTGCCCGCGGGACTCGTCTTCGCCAATGCGGCATCCGTGCACGAGGCATCCACGGCCGAGCTCGCCCTCGCCCTCACGCTCGCCTCGCAGCGCAGCCTGCCGCAGTTCGTGCGCGCGCAGGACGCGCACCGATGGGCACCCGAAGAGACGGGGAGCCTCGCCGACCGCCGCGTGCTGCTGCTCGGCTACGGCGGCGTGGGCAAGGCCGTCGCGGCACGCCTGGCACCCTTCGAGACCGCGCTGACGGTCGTCGCCTCGCGGGCGCGCGACGAGAGCGGCGTCGCCGTGCACGGCATCGACGAGCTGCCCGCGCTGCTGCGCGACACCGAGATCGTGATCCTCACCCTGCCCGGCGGGGACGCGACGCGCCGCATGGTCGACGCGGCCTTCCTCGCCGCACTGCCCGACAGCGCGCTCGTCGTCAACGTCGGGCGCGGATCGCTCGTCGACACCGACGCGCTCGTCGCCGAGGTCGCGAGCGGGCGCCTGCGTGCTGCCCTCGACGTGACCGACCCCGAGCCGCTTCCCGCCGACCACCCGCTGTGGTCACTGCCGGGAGCGCTCATCGTGCCGCACGTCGGCGGCGCGTCAGCGGCCATGCGCCCGCGCATGACGGCGCTGCTGCGCGCTCAGATCGAGCGGATGCGTGCGGGCGAGGAGCCGTTGAACGTCGTGATCCGCACCTGAGCTAACGTCGTGATCCGCACCGGAGCTCAGGCGGTGAAGACCGCGTGCGTGTCGGGCACGAGGGCACGGCCGCCGAGCGCCGTGAGCTCCATGAGCACGCTCGTCGCGACGACGACGCCGCCGAGCGTGGGAACGAGCTCGTGCGCGGCCCGGAGGGTGCCGCCCGTGGCCAGCACGTCGTCGACCAGCAGCACGCGCGTTCCGGGGGCGATGTCGTCGTGGGCTTCGATCGTCGCGGTGCCGTACTCGAGCGAGTACGAGACGGATGCCGCCGGCCGAGGCAGCTTGCCCGCCTTGCGGATCGGCACGAGACCCACCCCCGCCGCCGTCGCGACCGCGCCCGCGAGCAGGAACCCGCGCGCCTCGATACCCGCCACGACGTCGAACTGCCCCTCGAAGGGATCGATCATCGCGTCGATGACGGTGCGGAAGGCTGCCGCATCGGCCAGGAGCGGCGTGATGTCGCGGAACTTCACGCCCGGTTCGGGGTAGTCCGCGATCGTGCGGATGAGCGATTCGGCGCGGGCGAGGGGTTCGGTCACCCGCCTACGATACCCGGGCTGCCGGGAATGTAAGCGCTTGCACTATCCTGGACCGATGACGTCGACACAATCCACCGAGCTCTCCGCGCTCACCGGCTCCCCCACGGGGAACGAGTGGTGGCGCACCGCCGTGATCTATCAGATCTACCCCCGTTCCTTCTCGGACAGCTCGGGCGACGGGATCGGCGACCTGCCCGGCATCACGGCACGGCTCGACGACCTTGCGACCCTCGGCATCGACGCGATCTGGCTGAGCCCGTTCCAGCGGTCCCCGCAGAAGGACGCCGGCTACGACGTCGCCGACTACTGCGACGTGGACCCGCTGTTCGGCACCCTCGCCGACTTCGACACGATGCTCGCGGCGACGCACGCGCGCGGCATCCGCATCATCGTCGATCTCGTGCCGAACCACTCGTCGGATCAGCACGTCTGGTTCCAGGAGGCCCTCGCCGCAGACCCCGGAAGCCCCGAGCGCGCCCGCTACATGTTCCGCGACGGCACGGGCGAGAACGGCGACCTGCCACCGAACAACTGGGAGTCGGTCTTCGGCGGTCCCGCCTGGACGCGCATCGTCGAGGCCGACGGCACGCCCGGACAGTGGTACCTGCACCTGTTCGACTCGTCGCAGCCCGATTTCGACTGGTCGAACGATGAGGTCCGCGCCGAGTTCCGCCGCATCCTGCGCTTCTGGCTCGACCGCGGTGTCGACGGATTCCGCGTCGACGTCGCGCACGGACTGGTCAAGGCCGACGGTCTGCCGGACTACACGCCCGACCCCGCGGCGGGCTCGATGGGCGGCGAAGCCGAAGAGGTGCCGTACTGGGGCCAGGAGGGCGTCCACGAGATATACCGGGACTGGCATGAGCTGTTCGCGGAGTACGACGGCGATCGCGCGCTGTGCGCCGAGGCTTGGCTGTCGACGCCCGAGAAGACCGCCCTGTGGGTGCGTCCCGACGAGATGCACCAGGCGTTCAACTTCGCCTACCTCGAGACCGGCTGGGATGCCGCCGCGCTGCACGACGTCATCACGCGGTCGCTCGAGGCGTACGGCGCCGTCGGGGCTCCGAGCACGTGGGTCCTGTCGAACCATGACGTCGTGCGGCACGCGTCGCGACTCGCCCTGACGGCCGACAACCCGCAGGGGCACGGCATCGGCCCGGACTCGCCCGGCAAGCCGATCGCCGAGGTGGGCCTGCGCCGTGCGCGCGCCGCCACGACGCTCATGCTCGCCCTGCCCGGCTCCGCCTATGTGTACCAGGGCGAAGAGCTCGGCCTGCCCGAGGTCATCGACATCCCCGCAGACGCACGCCAGGACCCGACCTGGTTCCGCACGAACGGCGAACGCTACGGCCGTGACGGATGCCGCGTGCCGATCCCGTGGACGGCGGACGGCCCGTCCTACGGCTTCAGCGACTCCGGCGCCTCGTGGCTGCCGCAGCCGGCCGAATGGGCCGCGCTCGCCCGCGATGTGCAGGTCTCGGATCCCGAGTCGACCCTGTCGCTGTACCGCGAACTGCTGGCGGCCCGCGCCGCGCACGGACTCGGTGCGGGCTCGCTCCTGTGGCTCGACGGGTTCGACGACGGCGTCGTCGCATTCCGCAACGGGAATGTCACGGTCATCGCCAACGTCGCGGCTCGTCCGATCCCGATGCCGGAGGGTATCGTCGTCGTCGCGAGCGGTGACGTGTCGGATGGCATGCTGCCCGCCGACACGGCGGTCTGGCTCCTCGACGACTGAACCTGGCGGAAGAGAGCGACGACGTGGTCGGCATCAGTGAGGTCGCCCGTGCGGCGGGTGTCTCGACGGCGACCGTGTCGCGCGCCCTGAGCGGTCGCGGTCACGTGTCGGCCGCGACCCGTCTGCGCGTCGAGACGGCGGCGAAGAGCCTCGGCTACGTCGTCTCGTCGTCGGCGTCGAGCCTCGCCTCGGGCCGCACCCGCAACATCGGCGTGCTCGTGCCGTTCCTCGACCGCTGGTTCTTCTCGACGGTGCTCAGCGGCATCGCCTCCGCGCTCATGCGCCGCGGCTACGACATCACGCTCTACTCCCTCACGGCCGACCGCGGCGAACGCCATGAGATCTTCGAGACGTTCCTGCGGCGACGGCGCGTCGACGGTGTCATCGCGATCGCGCTCGAGCTCGATCAGGCCGAGACCGACCGGCTGGCCGAACTGGGGCTCCCCGTCATCGCGATCGGCGGACCCAACCCGCGCCTGACGACCCTCACGGTCGACGACGTCTCGGTCGCGCGACTCGCGACCGAGCACCTGATCGCGCTCGGCCACCGCGACATCGCGCACATCGGCGCCAGCCCCGAGTTCGACATCGACTTCCACATCCCCACCCGTCGCCGCCTCGGGTTCGAGCAGGCGCTCTCAGATGCCGGCATCCCCACCCGCGCCGCTCTCTACGAGCCGGCGGACTTCACGATCGAGGGCGGCTTCCGCGCGGCCAGGCACCTGCTCGAGCGGCCCGGCGAGCGACCCACGGCGATCTTCGCCGCGTCGGACGAGATGGCGATCGGCGCGTTGCTGGCCGCCCGCGAACTCGGATGCCGCGTGCCCGACGACCTGTCGGTCATCGGCATCGACGGCCACGAGCACGGCGAGTTCTTCCGCCTCACGACGGTGGACCAGTTCCCGCTCGGGCAGGGGGCGCGCGCCGCAGAGGCGATCCTCGACGAGCTCGAGGCGCCCGGTGATCACCACGATCCCGCGCGCCTGCCGTTCGAGCTCATCGTGCGCGACTCGACCGCCCGGCGCTGAGCCGCGGCATCCGGCGGTCACGGGATCGACCGAGGTCGCGTGAGTAGGCTCGGCAGCATGGCCATCGACCTCGAAGCGCTCTACATCGACCTGCACCGCCACCCCGAGCTGTCGTTCCAGGAGACCCGCACGGCCGGCGTCATCGCGCAGCACCTCACCGAGCTCGGACTCGAGTTCGAAGAGGGCGTGGGCCGCACGGGCCTGGTGACCGTGATCCGCAACGGCGACGGCCCCGTCGTGTGGCTGCGCGCCGACATGGACGCCCTCCCCGTCGAAGAGCAGACGGGCCTCGCCTACGCCTCGACCGCCCGGGGCGTCGACCCCGCGGGGCTCGACGTGCCCGTCATGCACGCGTGCGGACACGACATGCACGTGGCCGCCCTCATCGGCGCGCTCGAGCGGCTCGTCTCGACGAAGGACGAGTGGTCGGGCACCGTCGTCGCGGTCTTCCAGCCGGCAGAGGAGTACGGCGCCGGTTCACTGGCGATGATCGCCGACGGCGTGCTCGATCGGTATCCGCACCCCGACATCGTGCTCGGGCAGCACGTGACACCGCTGCCCGCGGGCACGATCGGCGTGCGGGGCGGCACGCAGATGGCGGCATCCGACGGCATCACCGTGACCCTGCTCGGCCGCGGCGGCCACGGGTCACGGCCGCACTCGACGATCGACCCCGTCGTCATGGCGGCGGCGACGGTCATGCGGCTGCAGACGATCGTGTCGCGCGAAGTCGATCCGCGCGACGTCGCCGTCGTGACGGTCGGCTCGATCCACGCCGGACTGAAGAACAACATCATCCCGGCGGAAGCGCGTCTCGAGCTGAGCCTGCGGTATCCGGACGAGACGACCCGCGCCGCCGTGCTCGAGAAGGTCGAGCGCATCGTGCGGGCCGAAGCCCAGGCATCCGGAGCCGAGCAGGAGCCGGTCATCGCGACCGACCACTCGCTGCCCCCCACGATCAACGACGACGCCGCGACGGCGCGGCTGACGCTCGCCTTCGACCGCGCGTTCGGCGAGGGCACCGTCGTCGATCCGGGCATGTTCACCGGCAGCGAGGACGTGTCATGGTTCGCTCGCGAGTCCGGTGCGCCCCTCGTCTTCTGGTTCTGGGGCGGGGTCGACCCCGAGACGTACGCGACGGCCGCGGCAGCGGGCACCATCGCGAGCGACATCCCCACGAATCACTCGCCGTTCTTCGCACCGGTGCTGCACCCGACCCTCGAGAACGGTGTCGACGGCCTCGTCGTCGCCGCGCGGGAGTTCCTCGGCGGGCGGTGAGGCTCTACTTCGACGACGAGGAGCCGCCGCACGAGATCGCGTTCGCCGCGCTGACGGATACGGCCGCGCTCTCGAGGATCACGGGGACGTGGATCGAGGAGCTGCCGCAGGACGCGATGCTGCTCCGGCATCCTCGCGGGCGTCGGCGAGCCGCATCCCCGAAAGGAGCCCCGGCAGGCCCCGCCCGGAAGCCGTCGTGAAGAAGACGAGCAGCGACAGCAGGACGAAGACCGCCGACGCGAGATTCCAGGGCATCGGAAGGAGCCCGAGGAGCGCCGCGCCGCTGACTCCGCCGACCCAGCGAAGGGGGCGCGCGACCAGCGCCGGAAGCCGTCCCCCGCGATAACGGAGCTGCACGGCGAGGTCGCCGATCGACCGGCCCGTCGCGACGATGACGATGAGCCAGATCGCCGCTGCCGCGCAGGTCGCGGTGACGGACGCGACGTGCCCGGCGAGCAGGGCTTCGCGCTGCCCCGTGAACTCCAGTACGAGCTGGGTCGTGATGGCGACGGTGAAGTACAGCAGGCCGAATCCCACGACGTCGCACACGATCGCGACGAAGCGGCGCCCGCGGGTGACGGGATGCGGCAGGGCGGCATCCGTCGCGCGATGCGCACCGCGGTACCGCTTCGGGACGACGAGCGACAGGACGGACCCGAGCACGGCTCCCGTCGTGTTGGTCAGCATGTCGTCGACGTCGAAGACCCGATAGGCGCACGGGTAGACGCCCCACACGCCGGTCAGCTGGGTCGTCTCGATGAATGCCGACAGACCGAGACCGACGACGAAGGCGATGAGGATGCCGCGGCCGCCGAGCACGCGGATGAAGAAGCCGAGCGGTGTGAACAGCAGCACGTTGAGCAGCAGCTGCAGGACGGCGGGGTCGGTCAGCGTGTTGCCGGGACGGCGCATCGCGCCGCGCACGTCGTCGACGAACTGGAACAGATCGAGGTTCACCCCGGCGCAGCGGATCGTGTCGGGATCGGGCAGCGGCAGCAGCGTGTACGTCCAGATCGCCCAGAAGTAGACCAGCGCCGCAGCCCACAGCACGAAGCGACCGAAGCTCAGCCCTCCGCGCCGGCGATAGCTGATCGCGACGAAGGGCACGAAGAAGACGAACCCGACGGCGGCGCCGATGAAGATGGCCAGAATGCCGAGGATGACCTGTTCGTCCACGCCAGAATCATGTCATCCCTCGCGTGCGCGCTTCGCGCACACGGGCCGAGACGGCACGCAATGACGGTGGACGGCGCCGCGGCGCGGCATCCCGCGTAGCCTGGAGGGATGAGCGCCACGACGACCGACTTCGACGTCGCGGCCGTGCGCGCGGACTTCCCGATCCTGTCGCAGACCCTCAACGGGCGGCCGCTCGTCTACCTCGATGCGGGCGCGACGAGCCAGAAGCCGCAGGCCGTGCTCGACGCCGAGATCGACTTCCTCACGCGGGCGAACTCCGCCGTGCACCGCGGCGCGCACACGCTGGCCGCCGAGGCGACCGAGGTCTTCGAGGACGCCCGCTCGACCGTCGCCGGGTTCCTCGGGGCGCGACCCGACCAGCTGGTGTGGACGAGCGGCGCCACCGCCGCCCTCAACCTCGTCGCCTACGCGATCGGCAACGCCACGGCGGGGCGCGGCAGCGCGCGGTTCGCCCTCGCCCCGGGCGACGAGCTCGTCGTGACCGAGACCGAGCACCACGCGAACCTCATCCCCTGGCAGGAGCTCGCCGCCCGCACGGGCGCCGTGCTGCGCCACATCCCCGTGCGCGATGACGGCACGCTCGACCTCGAGGTCGCGGCATCCGTCATCGGCGAACGCACGCGCGTCGTCGCCTTCACGCACGTCTCGAACGTGCTCGGCATCGTCAATCCCGTCGCCGAGATCGCCGCGCTCGCCCGTGCCGCCGGTGCGCTCACGGTGCTGGATGCGTGCCAGTCGGTGCCGCACCTGCCGTTCGACTTCGCCGAGCTCGGCGTCGACCTCGCGGCGTTCTCCGGGCACAAGATGCTCGGCCCGTACGGCGTCGGCGGACTGCTCGGGCGCAGCGACGTGCTCGAAGACCTGCCGCCCTTCCTCACGGGCGGATCGATGGTGACGACCGTGACCCTCGACGAGGCCGGCTTCCTGCCGCCGCCGCAGAAGTTCGAAGCCGGCACGCAGCCCGTGTCGCAGGCGATCGGCCTCGCTGCCGCCGTGCGCTATCTCGACGGGCTCGGGATGCCGCGCGTGCACGCCCGCGAGCGGAGGCTCGAGCAGCGCATGCTCGAGGGGCTGCGTGGGATCGACGGCGTGCGGGTGCTGGGCGACCCTTCGACAAGCTCAGGGAGCGCGACAAGCTCAGGGAGCGCGACAAGCTCAGGGAGCGCGACAGGCCCAGGGGTCGAGCGGATCGCGATCGCGGCGTTCGACGTCGACGGGGTGCACGCGCACGACGTGGGGCAGTTCCTCGACGACCGCGGCGTCGCGGTGCGCGTGGGTCACCACTGCGCCAAGCCGCTGCACGCACGACTCGGCCTGACGGCGTCGGTGCGGGCGTCGGCATCCGTCTTCACGACGGAGGACGACATCGACGTGTTCCTCGACGCCGTCGCGGGCGTGCGTGGGTTCTTCGGAGTCGGCGCATGAGCGGCCTCGAGGCGCTGTACCAGGAGCTGCTGCTGGACCACTCCAAGCGTCCGCGCGGCAAGGAGCTCGCCGACGAGCACGGTCGCTCGGCGACGTCGCACCAGCACAATCCGGTATGCGGCGACGACGTCACGCTGCGCGTGCGGCTCGACGAGGCCGGCGAGACGATTCGCGATGTCACGTGGGACGGCGCCGGCTGCTCGGTCTCGCAGGCGTCGGCCTCGATGCTCAGCGAGCTCGTCGAGGGGTTGCCCGTCGGCGAGGCGTCCGCCCTGATCGACGGGTTCCGCACGGCGCTGCGCTCGCGCGGCGCGATCCCCCTCGACGAGGACGTCTACCTGGATGCCGCCGCGCTCTCGGGCGTCTCGAAGTACGTCGCGCGCGTGAAGTGCGCCATGCTCGCGTGGGTCGCACTCGAAGATGCCCTCGCCCGCGCCTGACGCGTCGACAACTCCGGACCCGTCGACGCGAACCGGCCCCTGGGCCCGGCCGGCGCAGTTTCGTCCGGAGTTGTCGACGCCCGTCGCCCGATAGCACACCCGCCCGGGGAGCGCCGCCCCCTGGAGCCGGCCGAGCGGCTTTGGCATCGTGGCGGAATGGCACACACTCAGCAGTCCGCCGCCCACCCCCTGCGCGAAGACGGCGTGTCGCTGCTCGTGCGGGGCTACGGCATCAGCGCCCACATCTGGCGGCGCGTGCGCGACGGCGCGCGATCGGCTCCCATGCGGCTGCTCGCCAAGGACGCGATGTTCGTGCGCGGGGCGGAGGGCGTCGCGCTGTTCTATGACGGCGAGCGCATCGCCCGGCACGGGGCGATGCCGAAGATCGTCCAGGAGACCCTCTTCGGCCACGACTCGGTGCACAGCCTCGACGGCGCGGCGCACCGCCACCGCAAGGCGACCTTCGTCGACGTCGCCTACGAAGACGCGCAGGTCGAGCGCCTGACCCCGCTGCTCGAGCACGAGTGGCAGTTCGAGCGCGACTCGTGGCTCGCGGGTGGTCGGCGCAGCGCCTACGACGCGGCGGTCGGAGCCTTCGGCCGGGCCATCATGCGCTGGGCCGGGCTCCCGGGCACCCCCGATGCGCAGACGCGATGGGCGACGCGCCTCGCCCAGATCGTCGACGGCTTCGGCGCTCCCTACTCGCCGTCGTTCGTGCTCGCGCAGCTCAACCGGCTCTGGTCGGATCGGCACGCCGCCCGCCTCATCGAGGCCGTCCGCGACGGGCGGCTCGCGACCCGCGAGGGCACGGCGCTGCACGAATGGGCCTGGCATACGGATGCCGCGGGCGAAAGGCTCTCGCCGAAGCTGGCCGGCGTCGAGCTGCAGAACAGCATGCGGCCCATGATCGCCGTCGCCCGCTTCGTCGCGTTCGCGGCGAAGGAGCTGCACGATCGCCCCGAATGGCGGCAGCGCATCGCCGCAGAGACCGAAGAGCGGGGCACGCTCACTCACGGGCCGCTCGCGACGGCGTTCGCGCAGGAGATCCGTCGCACGGCGCCCTTCGTTCCGATGCTGCCGGCGTGGGCGACGACCGATGTCGAGATCGACGGGCAGCATCTCGCCGCCGGCGGCCGCGTCGTGCTCGACATCCTCGGGACGAACACCGACGACCGGTCATGGAATGACGCCGACGCCTTCGACCCCGATCGCTTCGTCGGCGTCGACGACTACGAGGCGATCGCCGCCTTCGTCCCGCACGGCGGCGCGTCGGTTCCGGACGGCCACCGCTGCCCGGGCGAGAAGCTCGCGATCGCGGGACTCGCCGCCGCGGTCGCGACCCTGAGCGACCCGCGTCTGACGATCCTCGACGAGGGCCTCGACGTCAACGAACGGCGTCTGCCGACGAAGCCCCGATCCGGCGGCAAGATCCGCTGCCCCTTCCACTGACGCTGACGTCGCCGAGCCCGACGACCCTTCGACAAGCTCAGGGACCGATCCAAGCTCAGGGACCGGTCCAAGCTCAGGGACCGATCCCACCCTCAGAGACCGAAACCACCCTCAGGGACCGAAACCACCTCAGGGACCGAAACCACGCTCGGGGAGCCGAAACCACGCTCGGGGAGCCGAAAGTTGCGGCGACGACGACACTTCGGCAAGCGCTCAGCCGAGGCCGCGGCGCTCCTCACCGGACGCCGCTTCACCGTCGACGGGTTTGCGGGAGAGGCCGACCGAACCCGCACCCGGTTCCTTAGACAGTGCCGCCGTGACGGCTACCGATTCGTCGACGCTCGGGTAACGCGGCCGCAGCTGCACGGCGTTCCGGGCGCGCTGCTCGCGCTTCGCCTTGCGCGATGCCGCGAAGAGGTTGAGCGCCTCGACGAAGATCGCGAACGCCATCGGGCCGTAGATGAGGGCCTTGTCGATGTGGAAACCGAAGCCCTCGGCGATCAGGAACACCCCGATCAGCAGCAGGAACGACAGCGCCAGCATCTTGACCGTGGGGTGCGCGTTGACGAACCCGAAGATGAACCGGGCGGCGAACAGCATGATGCCGAACGACAGCACGACGACCGTGATGATGATCAGCATGTTCGTCGTCATGCCGACCGCCGTGATGACCGAGTCGAGAGAGAAGACGAGGTCGAGCACGAGGATCTGGGCGATGACCGATCCGAACGTCACCCCCTTGCCGTTCGACGTGCCCTCGGATTCCTCCTCGCCCTCGAGCTTGTGATGGATCTCGGTGACGGCCTTGTAGACGAGGAAGAGACCGCCCGCGATGAGGATGAAGTCCTTCCACGAGAACCCGAGGTCGCCGATCGAGAAGATCTCCTCGGTCAGCGTGATGAGCCACCCGGCGAAGAAGACCAGAATGATGCGCATCAGCATCGCGAGCGTGAGCCCGAGGTTGCGCGCCTTCGCCTGCTGCTCCTTGGGCAGCTTCGAGGCGAGGATCGAGATGAAGATGACGTTGTCGACCCCGAGGACGACTTCGAGCACGAACAGCGTCAGGAAGACGGCGATGAGGTCGGGCGTGAAGGCGAAAGAGAAGTCCACGCAGTGATCTTAGGGTCGGGATGCCGCTGCTCCGCGAGGGCTTGCGGCATCCCTCCCCGTCGTGCTCAGGCCTCGGCGAGCACGCGTTCCAGCCGCGCGTAGCTGGACTCCATGCCATCGGCCATGCCCGTGGCCAGCACCATGTCGCGCGTCGCGCTGTCGGGGTACTCGATGAGCGTCGTGATGAGGGTCGCGCCGTCCTCTTCTTCGAGCTGCAGATCGTTGAGCGTCGACGGGTAGTCGGTGCCCGTCATGTGCTCGGTCGTGACGCCCCGACGCGGCGGTTCGCTGAGCACCGTCTCGCCGTCGAACCCGAAGCGCTCCCCCTCGGTGCCGGGGAGGGGCTCCCACTCGTACCGGTAGCGCCCGCCCACGGCAGGGTCGACGTCGCACACCGACATCCGCCAGCCATCGGGCCCCAGCATCCATTGCCGGATCAGGTCCGGCTCGGTGTGCGCGCGCCAGACGAGCTCACGCGGACCTTCGATGAGCCGCGTGATGCGCACGTGGGTGTCATCGAGGATCTCGGTGCGCGTGCCTTTGCCGGCCGCATACTCGCGCAGCCCCTGCAGCACGCGGTCGAGCTGGTTGATCGCCATCGTCGATCCCTCGACGGCGCCGAACGCGACGACCTGTTCGAGCGCATCGGCGGAGTCGAAGTACGTCGTGTTGATCAGGCGTGACCCGGTCTCGGTCGGCTCGAACCGGAAGACGACGCGCATGGCGGGCATCCCCTCGAGCGGCGCACCATCCTCATTGATGAAGTTGTCGAGCACGGTGAACCCACGCGGCTCGTCGATCTCGAGGAACTCCCACGACCCCGACGATTTCTCACCCTGCGGGCTCGTCATCGTATAGACGGCGCGACCACCGACGGTGAGATCGAAGGTCGGAAACGTCGCGGGCCATCCGGGCGGGCCCCAGAACCGCTCGAGCTGGCTCGGATCGGTGAACGCGCTCCAGACCCGTTCGACGGGCGCATCGAAATCGGCCGTGAGCGTCATGGTGAGCGCTTCGGGGTCGGTCGTGACATCGGTGACAGGCATGATCAAGCTCCTTCTTCTTCGGAGGGTTCGGACGGTTCGGTCGCTGGGGCGGACAGCAGCGCATCGAGACGCGAGATGCGGGCGCGCCAGAGTTCTTCGTAGCGCGCGAGCAGTGCACGGGCGCGAGCGATCATGGCCGGATCCGCTCGCACGAGTCGTTCGCGCCCCTCGGCGCGCTTGACGATGAGCCGCGCGGCCTCGAGCACCGAGACGTGCTTCTGCACCGCGGCGAATGACATGTCGTACTCGGCCGCGAGCATCGAGATCGACAGTTCGTCGTCGATCGTGCGCCGCACGATGTCGCGCCGCGTCGTGTCGGCGAGCGCCTGGAAGACGCGGTCGATCTCGTCATCGCTGAGTTCCCTTTGTGCAACCATTTGGTTGCACGTTACTCCCGATTCACGCTCTCGGCAATACCTCTGCAACCCCCGGAGCCGCGACTGGGGTCAGGTCCGCGCTCACCTTCGTGCCGAACAGTGATGCCCCGGCTCACCGAACTCGCGGTCGACGATCTGACCGAGGCTCGCGATCGGTCGCGGGCGTGAGACGGGCGCGAATGGCGCCGGAAGGTGTCGCACGGGGTGCCGCGCCTCAGCGAGCACGACTCCAGACGGACCGCTCGCGCAGCGCGAACTCGCGGAACCTCGTGGCGGGACGACCCGTGAGCTTGCGGACCATCCGGTTGGGGAACGCGGAGACGTTGAATCGCACGACGCGGTAGATCATGCGCTGCACGGCGATGTAGTCGGCGGGCGCGCCCTGCTCGGCGAGGCGGGCGAGATATTCCTGCTCGGTGGGCCGCGGGTAGCGGATGACACGGCCGAGGACCTCGGAGAGGATGCGCGCGACGTTGCGGTAGGTGAGGGTCTGCTCGCCGTTCAGGGTGTATTTCCTGCCCTCGTGGCCGGGTGAGGTGAACACGGCGGCGGCGACGTCGCCGATGTCGCGGGCGTCGATGAACGCGGTGAAGGCGTGACCCGCGGGGACGTAGATCTCGTCGTCGTCGCGGATGCCGCCACGGTAGGTCGTGGAGAGGTTCTGCATGAAGAAGTTGGGGCGCAGGAACGTGAACGGCGCATTCCGGGCTTCGAGGTACTGTTCGACCCGATGGTGCGGAACCCCCTTGTTGTGCTGCACTCCCTGCAGGGAGAGGAACACGATCTGGCGGAAGCCGAGATCCATCGCGACGTCGATCACGGGGAACAGGTAGGTGTCGACATCCTCGATCGGCGGCGGTCGCATGAGGAACAGCCGGTCGCATCCGGTCATCGCCTCGCGCAGTGCGTCCTCGTCTGACCCGAACTCGAAGATTCTCCACTGCGCACCCGCCGGCAGGTCCGCGGCATCCGCCTCGCTGCGCACTCCCGCGACGACGCGCTCACCGCGGTCGAGGAGGAGCTCCACGACGGCGGAGCCGACCGTGCCGGTTGCTCCGGTCACGAACACGACGGGACGGGAATCATTCAGCATGTATGTATGTATGTATGTATGTATGTATGTATGTATGTATGTATGTATGTATGTATGTATGATACAGCTATGCATTCGTCTTTCGCGCGGATCGATGGGGCGCTCATCGACATGCGCCGGATCTGGGCACCGACCACGTCAGGGCGGGCCGCGCGGGGTGAGGCCGCGAGCGTCGACCTGTCGACGGTGCTGATCGTCACCGCGATCGGCGATGCGCCCGATGGGCTGTCGGTCGCCGACATCGCGAGCGAGCTGGGCGTCGCACCTGCAACGGCCAGCCGGCTGTGCGATCGCGCGGTCGTCGGCGGGTACGTCGCAAAGGCCAACGCCGCCGCCGACGCGCGCCGGCTCTCCCTCACGCTCACCCCGGCCGGCGGGGCCTTGCGAGCGCAGTCCGAAGCCTTCCGGCTCGACTACCTGCGCCGCATCCTGCACGTCTGGACATCTGAAGACGTCCAGACGTTCGAGCGGCTCCTCACCCGATTCGCCACCGCCGTGCACGTCGACCCCCCGACGCCTCCCCGAGGAGACATCCCATGAAGCTCACCGTTCTCGGCGGCACCGGTCGCACCGGCCGCCTCCTCGTCCCGGATCTTCTGAACGACGGCCATCAGCTGACCCTCCTGGTGCGCGACCCCGCCAAGGCCGCGCGGTGGGCCGATCAGGCGACGATCGTCGCCGGTGACATCCGCGACACCGGCGCTGTTGCGGAATCGCTGGACGGCGCCGACGCGGTCGTATCCGCCCTCGGGCCCGTCGGCAAAGACACCACACTCCTGCGCGACACGGCCCGCATCCTCTCGTCCGCGATGGCCGATGCCGATGTGACGCGCTACGTCGGCATCAGCGTCGCCGGCCTCACCCTCGAGGGCGATCGCAAGCGCGGCCGCGACAAGGTCATCTCCTGGCTGCTGAACAGGCTCGGCGGCGAGCTCGCGAAGGACAAGATCGCCGAACACGCCGCATGGGAAGAGAGTGATGTCGATTGGACGCTCGTCCGCGTCCCGCGACTCATCGACGGCGGAGCAGGAGCAGTCGAGGTCGACCCGCACCGCTCCGGACGCCGCACCACCCTCACTCGGGCGAACCTCGCCTGCTTCCTCGCCGACACCGTCGCAACCGGCTCCTATCCGCGACAGGCGCCGTTCGTCACAGACCTGCGGTAGCGCGGGCCCCGACGAGCCACTCTCACGACGGAGCGATGACGGCGACGCCGACCTCCCGTGCAGCACGTGCCAACCGCTCGTCATATGTGGCAATCGCATCGACTCCGAGCCGCAGTGCCCCGATGAGATGCAGCGCATCGAGCGAGCGCAGCGCAACGCCCGGCAGGAGGCCTGCCTCCCGGTAAAGGCTGAGCGGCAGGTCGTAGAGCGAGACGGCCGCGAGGATGTGGGTGACCTGGAGCTGCGGGAGAGCGTACCGGGTCGCGAGTCGGCGCAGCTCCGTTTCGAGCAGCAGCGTCGCAACCAGTTCAACGGAATCTCCGTCGGCCCATTTCACGAACGCGGCGGACTCCGGCTCCTCGACGAGAAGCTTGGCGGCGGCTGATGTGTCGAGATAGAACCGCGTCACCGCTCGCCTCGAAGATCGTCCAACGCTTCGGTGATCGTGCCGTCGACACGGCGTCGAGGCAGAGAACTGAAGCCACCCTGCCGCGTAGCGGGCTGCGCAAGCGGCAGGTCGGCAGCGGTTCGACCGATCGGAATGATCTGCGCAACGGCCGTCCCGTGATTCGTGACCGTATAGGAATCACCCGCAGCAACGCGCTTCAACACCTCCGCGCTGTTGTTGCGCATATCGCGGTGGCTGATCGTCTTCATCCCTCGAACGTAGCACGCGTAGCACAACCACGTGCGGCACATCTGTGCCAAGATCGGCCATTCCACTCGCGCGGCCGCGGCGCTGTCGCGATGGAGCACGACCTTCTCAGCCGCTGACTCGAAGATGCGCACGAAACCGAGACGGAAGGATCGGCCATGACCACGGATCGCGGAGACGACGTCGACACCCTGCGGCCGCGCGTCGTCGGAGACACCTCGCGGCTGCCCTCCATCCGGGGCGGCTCGGCCTGGCGGCTGGAGCCACCCACGCGAGGACTGGATGCGAACGTCATCGATCTTCCGCCCGGCGACGAGATCCGCAACCACGTCGGACCCGCCCTCGATGTGCTCATCCACGTCCTCGCCGGTGACGGATCCCTCGAAACCGATGACGGGAGCATCCCTCTCGCCGTCGGCACGATCGTGTGGCTTCCGCCACACTCGACGCGGCGCTTCCTCGCCGGCCCGCACGGCCTGCGCTACTTCTCGGTCCATCAGCGCAAGCCAGGGCTGACGATCGCCAGCCGCCCCCGCTGATCTGGCCCGAGGGCTTCACTCGTCCGCCCCCACCGGGGATACAGTCGATGCGTCACCGCGGCGAAGGGCAGGTGCTCCGACATGGCGGAAGCGGCCGGGATCATCAATCGGTCAGGTCCAAAGGACGGCGAGGCATTCCGCGGCATCCTGTCGCGGGCGACCGAACAGGCGCAGTCGGTGGCGGACGCCGTTCGCGACCTCGTCTACGACGTTCTGCCGCAGACGGTGGAGGTCGTGTGGCAGAAGCAGCGGTCGGTCGGATGGGGAATCGGCCCGAAGAAGTTCACCGAGCAGTTCGCCTACTTGATGCCGTTCAAGAACCACGTGACGCTCGGCTTCTACTACGGCGGCGACCTGCCCGACCCGAGTGGGCTGCTCCCCACGTCGGGTGGGCGGCAGGCGTCGGGACGTCTCGCGATGCGCAGCCTGAAGCTCGCGTCTGTCGACGAGGTGCAGCGCCCCGAGCTGCGCACGCTGATGGTCGCCGCGGTGGATCACCTGGAACCCGGTCCGACCGAACGCGAGCGTCCGGAGGGCTGACGAGGTCGTTGCCGGTGGTCACCACCCGTTATGCCGCTCCCAGGTGGGTGCCGGCGGGTTCACTCCGGTCAGGTGATATCGCTGGTGCTGGGATGCGGTCGCGCAGGCGTGGTTGGGAAGGATGCGCAGGCGCGTGCCGATCGGGATGTCGGGGAGCGGTCGGTGGCTGCCGTCGCGGATGGCGAGTTGGCCGTGCTCCTGACTGGCGGCGACCATGATCAGATCCCGGATGAGCTCGCCGTCGATCGTGGCGACGAGTCCGTAGCCCTGGTCGGTGCGCTGTGCGGCGGTGCCCCGGTCACGCGATGTGGCCATCCAGCCGCCGTCGGTGAGGATCCATCCGTGGGCGGGTTGGTGGCCGATGACGGTGACGACGACGGACAGCGCGATGTCCTCTGTCGTGCAGACTCCGATGCCGGCCATCACCAGATCGAAGAAGACGAAGTTGCCGGCCCGGACTTCGGTGACTCCCTCGAGCTGAGTGGCGGCGTGGGCGGTGGGCGTGGAGCCGATGCTGACGACGGGGCACGAAAGCCCGGCCGCATGCAGCCGCGCGGCTGCGTCGACGGCGGTGCTTCGTTCGTTCTCGGCCGCGGCCTGTCGACCCTCTGGGGTGGGGCTGTAGTAGGACTCGCCGGCGTGGTCGAGGACACCTCGCATGAGTTCCGCAGCATCCAGGATGCGGGCGATGTCCAGCAGTGTCGGGTCGTCCGGGCGCAGACCGCCCCGGTGCCCGTCGCAGTCGATCTCGATCAGAGCCGGCAGAGCGACGCCGTTCGTCGACGCGTAGTCGACGAACGCTTCGGCTTGGGCGACGCTGTCCAGCAGCAGCGTCAGGTCGACGCCGCCGCGGACGAGGGCTGCGGCGCGGGGCAGCTTGTGCGGGTCGATACCGACGGCGTAGAGGATGTCGGTGTATCCGGCGTCGGCGAAGTACTCCGCTTCGGCCAGTGTCGACACGGTGATCGGGCCGGTGCCGCTAGGGAAGACGCGGGATGCCACCTCGATGGACTTCGCGGTCTTGACGTGCAACCGCAGCGGCACCTGGAGGGTCTTCAGGTGGGTGCGCAGCCGGGCGATGTTGGCGTCGACGCGGTCGACGTCGAGCGCGAGGAAGGGGGTGTCTGGGGTGTGCAGAGTGGTCATCGGCTTCGGGTCGCTTCGTAGGCGGCGAGGATGTGTTCGGCGAGGGTGAGGTCCTGCAGCGCGAAGCCGGAGCTGTCGAAGATCGTGATCTGGTCAGCGGTCTGTCGTCCGGGTGCGGAGCCGGAGATCACGGCGCCGAGGGGTGTGATCGTGACGTGCTCGGGCGCGTGCTGGAACTCCCCGAGGGTGCGGGTCTGCTCGGCGACGTCGCAGAACAGCGCGGCGTGCTCGTAGAGCGCGGAGGGCAGCTCGCGTTTGCCAGGGCCGTCGGCTCCCATCGCCGACACGTGGGTTCCCGGCCGCACCCATCCCGCCTCGAAGAGCGGTTCCCGAGAGGTCGTGGCGGTCACGATGACATCGGCCGACGCGACTGCGGCGTCGATCGGAGCGGCCTGCGTGTGAATCGTGTTCAGGCGCGCACCGATCCGCGCGGCGAGGGCGTCGGCTTTCTCGGGGTCGCGTCCGGCGACCAGCACCGTGGTGATCGGACGGACCCGCGCGACGGCGATTGCTTCGTAGTACGCCTGCGTGCCGGTTCCCACGACGGCGAGGGTGGCCGCGTCGGGGCGGGCGAGGGTCTGCACGGCGAGCGCATCGGCCGCCGCGGTGCGCATCGCGTTTGCGGATGCCGCCTCGATGACCGCGGCCAGACGCCCCGTCGCAGGGTCGAGCAGGATCGTGGTCGACCCGTGGCGGGGGATTCCGAGTTCGCTGTTGCCGAGCCAGTAGGTGCCGATCTTCACCCCCGTCGCTGAGCCGGTGCTGCCGGACTTGAGAGTGAACCGCTGCCCCTCCACCGGGGTCCGCCCCACGACGACGGGGAAGACCATCCCTTCGGAGGTGAAAGCTGCGCGCGCGGCGTCCAGAGCGAGCTGTTCGTCGACGAGCTCACTGGTCACCGCCTCACTGAGATACTGCATCGCTGGTCTCCCTGATCTTGCGAAGGTCGTTGTAGAGGCCGGCCCGGGACACACCGAGCCGGGTCGCCACGGCGGCCGATGCGCCGCGGAGCTCGAAGATTCCCGCCGTGGCGAGGTCGCGGATCACGGCCGTCCGGGTCTGCCGGTCGAACCCTCGCGCCGCGATCCCCGCGGCCCGCTCGCGTTGCTCGACGATCCGGTTCATCATTTCCGTCAGCCCCGTCGGGAACTCGGTCACCGGCGCCGTTTCGGTCTCGGCGGCGGGAAGCCCGATGAGGTCGTTCACGGCCTCGGTGATCCGGTTCAGTGCGCTCACGTCCACGTTGATGCACAACGCGCCGATCAGTGCGCCGGCGTCGTCGCGCAGCGGGATCGTGGTGCTCTTGAGCAGCACCCCGTCGGGTGTGCGGGTGATGTAGTTGAGGTCGGTGGCGGCGTTGTCGCCGTCGGCGAGGACCCGGTGGCCTATCTCGCTCATCCCGTCACCCACCCGACGGCCGGTGACATCACCTGCCACCGCGATCACGGAACGGTCGGGGTCCCGGTAATCGTGCAGCACGATCTCGCAGGACCGCCCGAATGTCGCCGCGATCCCCGGCACGAGATCACGGACGGTCGCGAACACCCGGTCGGCGGAGTCGTTCATGCGCGGACCGCCTCGACCAGATCGCGGACCGTCGGAGCGGCTTTCAGACCCGACCCGCTCAGCATGACCACGGTGGTCTCGGCCGGATGGACCGTGCCGGCGTGCAGCAGCATCGAGTACGCGGCGGCGGCGGTGGCGCTCGTGGGCTCCACGAACAGGCCACGTGAGCACAGTTCGTCCAGAGCCCGCACGATGCGCTCCTCCGAGACCGCGACCGTCGAGCCTCCCGATTCGCGCAGCGCCGCGATCATCGGGGCCAGCCGCAATGGACGGGCGATCGCCGTGCCTTCGGCGATCGTCGGCAGGACGGGCCGCTCGACCGGAGTGTCGACGTGTGCGGTGAAGCTCGCGTCGACCGGGGAGCAGTTCACCGGCTGCGCGGCGAACAGTCGTGGCATCCTCGCGATCTGGCCGGCGTTCATCAGCTCACGGAAACCGAGGTAGCAGCCCAGCAGGCTGCTGCCGGCGCCGACGGAGATGACCACGTTGTCGGGAGCACGGAAGCCGAGGTCTTCCCACAGCTCGTACGCCTGCGTCTTCGTCCCCTGCAGGAAGAACGCCTGCCAGTTGTGGGACGCGTAGAACGCCGGCGCCGTCGCCTGACGGATCGCGGCGTTCTGCGACTCCTCCCGCGGGCCCTCCACCAATTCGACCTCGGCGCCGTATGCGCGCACCTGAGCGATCTTCGCCGGCGACGTCGTAGCCGGCGCGAAGATCTTCACCTGCAGCCCGCCGGCGGCCCCGTAGCCGGCGACGGAGGACCCGCCATTGCCGGAACTGTCCTCCAACACGCTGGTGACGCCACGGTCCCGCAGGTAGGACAGCATCACGCTCGTCCCCCGGTCCTTGAAACTCGCCGTCGGGCTGAACCACTCCGCCTTGAACAGCGGTCGCGCCGTTCCCTCCCACGCGTGCTCGATCAACGGGGTCACGCCTTCGCCCATGCTGATCGGAGACGGGATCTCGACCGGAAGCGCGGCGCGATATCGCCACAGCGACCGCTGCGAGTCGTCGATATCGCCTCGGCCGATCCCCGGCCCGGCGTCGATCCACAGCGGGCGACCCGAATCCGACCGCCACCTCGGCACGTCCAACGGGTACGACGAGCCATCGACGAGATCTCGATACCTTCGCATCACGCGTCCAGCCTAGACGAAACGAGTAGATCTGGACAGAGTGTCCAGGTATGCTCCTGGCTGCTAGAGCGGCCCGCTGAGATATCTCTGGATGGCCGGCGCGATCAGGCGGACGACCTCTTCGAAAGAGAGGTCGGCGAGCGGCTCGATCCGCAGGACATGCCGGGCGAATGCTGCTCCCGTGAGGTGTGCACCGGCGAGCGATGCTCGCAGTGCGGGCCGGTCGGCGCTGAGCGCCGGGATGGCGTGGGTGATCAGTCGCGACGTCACCAGGTCGCGCGATCGTTCCGCCGCGCGTTCGGAAGCCAGCGCCGTGCGCACCATCGCAAGCACCGGCGCGGCGGTTTCGGGGTTCTCCCAGAGGCTCAGATATGCACGCGTGATCCGCTCGCCGATGCCGTCGGGCGCGCCATCGATCGCTGCGGTGAGCGCTGCGGAATACCCGTCGGGCAGGGCGAGGGCCGCTTCGAAGAGACCGTCCTTACTGCCGTAGAAGTGCCGGATCATGCCGGGATCGACATCAGCAGCGGCGGCGATCGCGCGCAGCGAAGCCCCTGCATAGCCATCGCGGGAGAACAGCTCTCGTGCGGCCGAGAGGATCACGTCTTGCGTGCGATTGTCGCCCGGACGACGCCCGGGGCGGGTCTGCGGCTTGGGGGTCATCGCCCCTCAGGATATGTGGCGTTGCGACGCAATTCCACATATGGGGAGATTCGACTGGATCATCGCGCTTCCAGCCATTAGGCTCACGCCCAGAACTCCACGCTTGTGGAAATAACTCAGGAGCATGCATGTCCCTCACCCCCGCCGCGACCACCGACACGGCGACAGCGCCATCGAGCTGGAGCAAGGTCGCCGGTGTCGTCGCGATCCTGATCGCGATCATCGTCGTCTTCCTCCTCGCCTTCGCCCTGCCGAGCGTCAACTCGGAACCGCACGACATCCCGATCGCCGTCGTCGGGCCCGGCCAGGTGGTCACGGCGCTCGGTGATGCACTCGAGGAGAACGCGCCGGGTGGATTCGAGATCACCGTGGCCGATTCCGCCGACGACGCCCGGGAGCTGATCCTGAATCGTGACGTCTACGGGGCGTTCATCGTCGACCCGGCGAGCGGACTGACCGTGGACACGGCGTCGGCGGCGAGCTCCTACGTCGCGACGATCCTGGAGGCCGCCGCGCAGCAGATCGGTGCGGTGACATCGCTGCCGGTCGTCGTCGACGACGTCGTGCCGTTCCCGGAGGCGGATCCGCGCGGCATCGGACTGTCGGCGGGCGCCCTCCCGATGGCGCTCGGCGGATGGATCGCCGCCGTGGCGACGGTCGCGCTGGTTCGTGGAAACCGCCAGCGGCTCGCCACCGCAGGATCCTTCGCCGTACTCGGCGGACTCGCGCTCACCTCGACCCTCTATTTCTGGATCGGCACGTTCGAGGACAACTTCTGGATGACCACGCTGGGGGCCATGCTGGGCATCGCCGCGACCGCGTTCCTGGTGCTCGGCCTCGGACGACTCCTCAAGGGCGTCGGCATCGCGATCGCCGCGGTGCTGCTGATCCTGCTCGGCAATCCGCTGTCGGGCCTGTCGAGCGCGCCCGAGGTGCTGCCCGTGCCGTGGGGCGCGATCGGACAGCTCCTGCCGCCCGGCGCCACCGGGACACTGCTGCGCAACCTCGGGTTCTTCGACGGGGCTGCGACGCTGCATCCCATTCTCGTCCTCACCGCGTGGCTCGTGCTCGGGCTCGCCATGTACGCATTCGCCGTCGTCCGCGATCGACGCGGGGAGGGTCGGCTGACCGAGTAGGTCATCACACTCCGCTCCCGGCCCCCACGGGGCACCGCCCACGGCGGGTCGCAACTAGACTTGACCCGTCTGGCCACCCTCGAATTCCTGGAGCTCAGCCGCGTGACCACCCCCTCGCAGAATTCCGCGGCCGTCGCCGACACCGTCGCCAACGCCGCCGCCACCCCCGAGAAAGAGCAGCCGTACGCGGCGCTCGGCCTCAAAGACGACGAATACGCCGAGATCCGCCGGATCCTCGGCCGCCGCCCGACATCGGGTGAGCTGGCGATGTACTCCGTCATGTGGAGCGAGCACTGCTCGTACAAGTCGAGCAAGATCTACCTGCGGAAGTTCGGGCAGAAGGTCTCGGACGAGATGAAGACCCGCCTCATGGTGGGCATGGGACAGAATGCCGGCGTCGTCGACATCGGCGAGGGCTGGGCGGTCACCTTCAAGGTCGAGTCGCACAACCACCCGAGCTACATCGAGCCGTTCCAAGGCGCCGCGACGGGTGTCGGCGGCATCGTGCGCGACATCATCTCGATGGGCGCGCGCCCCGTCGCGATCATGGACCAGCTGCGCTTCGGCGCGATCGACCACCCCGACACGGCGCGCGTCGTGCACGGCGTCACGAGCGGCATCTCGTTCTACGGCAACTGCCTCGGCCTGCCCAACATCGGCGGCGAGACGGTCTTCGACTCGGTCTACCAGGCCAACCCGCTCGTCAACGCCCTCGCGGTGGGCGTGCTGCGCCACGAAGACCTCAAGCTCGCCAACGCCTCGGGCGCGGGCAACAAGGTCGTCCTGTTCGGAGCCCGCACGGGCGGTGACGGCATCGGCGGCGCGTCGATCCTGGCATCCGACTCGTTCGACCCTTCGACCAGCTCAGGGACCGATGTCGCCGCAGGCGGCGACGGCGCGGCGAAGCCGCAGCGGAAGCGCCCCGCCGTGCAGGTGGGCGACCCGTTCGCCGAGAAGGTGCTCATCGAGTGCTGCCTCGAGCTCTATCAGGGCGAACTCGTCGAAGCCATCCAGGACCTCGGCGCCGCGGGCATCTCGTGCGCGACGAGCGAACTGGCCGCCAACGGCGGCTCGGGCATGCGCGTCGACCTCGAGAATGTGCTGCTGCGCGACTCCACGCTCACGCCCGAAGAGATCCTCATGAGCGAGAGCCAGGAGCGCATGATGGCCATCGTCGCGCCCGAGAAGCTCGACGCGTTCCTGGCCGTCACCGCCAAGTGGGACGTCGAGACGAGCGTCCTGGGCGAGGTCACCGGCGACGGCCGCCTGCAGATCTTCTGGCACGGCGAAGAGATCGTGAACGTCGACCCCTCCACGGTCGCCGTCGACGGCCCGGTCTACGAGCGCCCCGTCGCCTACCCGACCTGGATCGACGCGCTCCAAGAGGACTCCGCGTCGGCGCTGCCGCGCGACCTCGACCCCGACACGCTGCGCGGTCAGTTCCTGCAGCTCGTCTCGAGCCCGAACCTCGCCGACACGTCGTGGATCACCAACCAGTACGACTACTACGTGCTCGGAAACACCGCGCTGTCCTTCCCCGACGACGCCGGCATGATCCGCGTCGACGAGCAGTCCGGACTCGGCTTCGCGATCGCGACCGACTGCAACAGCCGCTTCTGCCAGCTCGACCCGTACGAGGGTGCCAAGCTCGCCCTCGCCGAGGCGTACCGCAACGTCGCCGTCACCGGCGCCGTGCCGACCGCGGTGACGGACTGCCTCAACTTCGGCAGCCCCGAGAACCCCGAGGTCATGTGGCAGTTCTCGCAGACGGTCGACGGCCTCGCCGACGGATGCCTCGAGCTCAGCGTCCCCGTGACCGGCGGCAACGTGTCGTTCTACAACCAGACCGGTGACCAGCCGATCTTCCCGACCCCCGTCGTGGGCGTGCTCGGCATCATCGACGACGTCGCGCGCCGCATCCCGTCGGGGTGGCAGGATGCCGGTGAGAACATCTACCTGCTCGGTGTGACCTCGACCGAGCTCAGCGGATCGCAGTGGGCCGACACCGTGCACGGGCACCTCGGCGGTCGTCCGCCCGCGGTCGACCTCGCGCAGGAGCGCAAGCTCGCCGAACTGCTGCACGCGGCAGGGCAGCAGTCGCTCATCTCGTCGGCGCACGATCTGTCCGGCGGCGGACTCGGCCAGGCCCTCGGCGAGGGCGTGCTGCGCTTCGGCGTGGGCGCCCGCGTATGGCTCGACGAGATCGTCGAACGCGACGGCGTCGACGTCGCGACGGCGCTGTTCTCGGAGTCGACCGGCCGTGTCATCGTGACCGTCCCCCGCGAAGACGACGTGAAGTTCCGCGGGCTGTGCGAAGGCCGCGGCTACCCCGTGCTGCGCATCGGCGTGACCGATTCGCCGAGCGACGACGGCGTCGCCGCTCTCGAGGTGCAGGGCCTGTTCACCGTGCCGCTGCCCGAGCTGTACGAGCAGTCGACCTCGACGCTGCCCGCGGCGTTCGGGCCGACGGTCGCCGAGCCTGTCGCGGGATAACCTGGACGACATGAGCGACGACGAGTACGGCAGTTACGACGACGCACGCCAGCGCCGGATCAAGGTGGTCGCGTGGGTCGTCATCGTCTCGCTCATCGTCGTCGGCGGTGGCGCGACGGTCATCGCCCTGCTCTTCGGCTGACCCACCCCATCTCCCGCACGCCGATTCGGACGGTTAACATCGGAGGGTGGAGCCCCTCCTGGTGTTCATCGTCGAGTTCTGGTGGATCGCGCCGGCAGCAGCCGGTGCCGGAGGTGTCGGCTACGCCGCGGTGACCACGCACCGACGACGCTCGGGGGGCACGATGAGCAGGTGGCGCGCGAAACGTCTCGAGCTCGAGGCTGCACGCCACGACGTGCAGATCGCCTACCGCACGATGCTCGAGGCCCGCGCCGACGTCCGTGCCGCGCAGGCGAGGGTGCAGCACGCGCAGGCACAGCGCGCGAACCCGACACCGGGCACGCCGACCGTCACCGAGGCCAAGCGCGACCTGCAGCGTGCGCGCCAGGCGCACAAGAGCGCGACGATGGCACTGAGAGCTTCACGCACCCAGGTCAAGGCGGTCGACGCCCGGCGCAGCGCCGCCGGACCGAACGATCCGCTGCCCCTCGAACGGCTCATGCACGAGCACGACGCCATCACGGCGCGCTGGCTCGAATACGAGACCGACCCACTCGCGATGATCTCGTTCCCGCAGATGAGCGATGCGCGGCATCCCGCGACACACGCCTTTCTGCGCGCGCAGAGCGAAGCGCACCGGCTCCGGCCCGCGTCGGCGCTCGCCCGCATGCGTCCGGAGGAGTATGCCGCCTATCGCACGGCCGTGGCGAGATACGGAGCGGCGTTCGCGCACGCCGAGGCCGAGGCGCGCCGGGCGGGAGCCGGGACACCGACGCGGATGCCGCGCCCCGGCGCCTCCTCACGCTCTACGCGACCCGCGGCCGGCGTCGAGACCGACCCGCGTGGTGCCGCGCGATCGCTCCCGCCGTCCGAGCCCGAAGCTCCGCGGAGCCAGCGACCGGTGTGGCCGATTCCCGCACGCACATCCCGCCCCTCCGGCGAGAAGCCCCTGACATAGCATGAGCGGGTGGAGACCCTCGCAACCCTCTGGGAGAGCTACTGGTGGCTGATTTTTCCGCTCGGCGGCGCCGCGGTCGCCGTCGCGGGCAAGATCGGCAGTTCGTGGGAGCGACGGGCGAAGCGCCGCCACAAAGAGAAGCTCGAGATGCTCAAGGCCAAGAGCGAGCTGCGGGCAGCACGCGAAACGCGTGCGGTCGCACCCCCGCCGGAGTCGCAGGCGACACAGCTCGCGAAGCTCTTCGCGACGCATGACTCCGTCACCGCGCGCTGGCTCGACTACGAGCTCGACGTAGCGAAGCTCATCGCCTTCCCCGCGATGAGCGACGGTCGCCAGCCACTCACGGCGGCGTTCCTGCGGGCGCAGCGCGTCGCCGACGGGTTGCGGCCCGCGTCACCGAAGGTCCGGCTCACCCCGGACGAGCTCACGGAGTACCGCAATGCCGTCGTCGATTACGAGGTGGCATTCGACGTCGCCGAGCGCGATGCGCGCCGGCTGAAAGCCTCCACCTTCAGCGAGAGCGAGCGGCGCCGCCTCGACAAAGCGCAGCAGCTGCTGACGATCGCGGTCGACCAGGCCGCGACACCGGCCGAGCGCCAGGTCGCCTACAAGCGCGTGCGCGAAGAGCTCGACGGACTGATCTCGCTGTCCGACGACGCGATCGAAGGGCTCGAAACGCGCGTGGCCCTCGAGCTTCCCACGCGGTCGGGTGCGGCATCCGCGTCGTCATCCCGCGCTCCGCAGCCGCAGTCGCCACCACGCGCCTCTCCTTCGCACGCGCCCGAATCCGGCAACGGTTCCGACGCGTCCTCTTGACCGCAGCGAGATAAGCGGTGCCCGCGCGGAGCGTGGATCTCACGCGCGGACACCGCAGTCGAGGTCGGTCAGCCGAGATAGGCCTCCCGCAGCAGCGACGAGTCCTCGAGCAGTGCGGCCGGCGTTCCGTTGTAGGTCACTCGCCCGCCGGTCACGACCACCGCGTGGCTTGCCACGCCCAGTGCCAGGTGGGCGAACTGCTCGATGAGGAGCACGCCCACTCCCGTCTGCGCGATCTGCTGAATCGTGGGCAGGAGCCTCAAGAACACGACGGGGGCGAGACCGAGAGACATCTCGTCGAGCAGGAGGTACTTCGGCTTCGCGGCGAACGCGCGCGCGAGCACGACCATCTGCTGCTCACCGCCGGAGAGCAGCACCGTCGCATTGTCGAGCCGCTTCTCGAGCTCCGGGAAGAGCGCGAGCGACTCGTCGAGATCGACTTTCGTGCGGGCGGTGAGCTTCAGGTTCTCCCGCACGGTCAACGAGGGGAAGATCATGCGCCCCTGTTCGACGTGATTGATGCCCAACCGCGCGCGACCACGTCGCGACAGCTTGCGCACGTCGTGCACATCGTCCATCGTGATGCGCCCGTTGACCGTCGTCACGACACCGGAGATGGCCTCCAGCAGGCTCGTCTTGCCCGCGCCATTCGGCCCGACGATGGTCGTGATCTCGCCCGGGACGATTTCGAGCGATACGTCCGAGATGACCGGTCCCACGCCGCGTCGAACCGTGACTTCCTCGAGAACGAGGCTCATGACAGCATCTCCGTTTCCCCCATGTACGCCGTGAGCACGGCAGGGTCGGACAGAACCGCCGCCTGCTCACCCGCGGCGAGCACCTCACCGAAATTCAGAACGACGAGGTTGGTGCACACGCTCCGCACGAGATCCAGGTCGTGCTCGACGATGAGCAGAGTCACGCCGAAGCGGTCGGGGACGGCACGCAGCCGGTCCGCGAACGCGAGGTGCTCTTCGTGCGACAGTCCCGCGGCGGGTTCGTCGAGCAGGAGGACTTTCGGCTTGGCCGCGATGTTCGCCGCGACTTCGATGAGCCGTCTCGTGCCGACATCCACGATCTGCAACGGCGTCGCCGGGTCGGGGCAGCCGAAGAACTCGAGGGCCTCATCGATCTCATCGTCCGCGGATCGGCGTGCGATGAATCGCGCGTAGGCACCGACCGACATCGTGGTCGGCACGCGGTCTTGTTGGAACGTGCGGCGCAGCCCGGCGCGAGAGATCTGGTGCGGCGCACGGCTCCCGAGCCCGATCCCCTCGAGTGTCACGCTTCCCTCGTGCTGCGGCAGAAACCCGCTGAGCGCATCGATGAACGTGGACTTCCCGGCCCCGTTCGGGCCGATCAGTCCCAGGATCTCGCCGCGGCGGATCTGCACATCGACATCGGAGAGCGCGCGCACGGCGCCGAAGCTGACCGTGAGGCCTCGCACGTCGAGCAGGACATCCTCGTGCGGCCGCGGCACCGGTGCATCCAAGGGTGTCAGCGAAGCGAGCGACGACCCCGAGCGCAATCCGGCACGACGACGTCGACGTCGCATGATCGCGTTGCGGATGTCGTTTCCGATGTTCGAGTTCGTCGCGAGCGCATAGATCCCGAGCAGCGCGAACGCGATGTTCGACCACTCCAACGGGATCTTGAACTGCTTGAGGATCTCGGGAACGAGCACGAAGAGGATGCCGCCGACCAGCGCCATGTCCAGGAGGTGTGCGCCCACCGCGATCGCGAGCACGTACATCCCGAGCGAGTTCAAGGTCTGGAACGTGATGTAGTTCGCCGTCGTCACCTGTCCGACGATGAGTCCGCCGGCGATGCCGCCGATGAACGCGCTCACCGCCTCAATCGCCGGTTCCATTCGATTCTGTTCGCACCGTGTCCCAACGACCAGATCCTCGAACTCGTCCACCGCGGCGGGACGCGACTGTCGGGATTGCGCGGCTCGACGTTCGCCTTCGTGCCCGATCGCGCCTTGCAGTCGGTCCAGGAGCATTGCGACATGCTCGAGATGCTGCGCAGTGATGTCGACCCGGTGACGATCGAACTCGCCGCCCGAAATCACCGGTGGCGAACGAAGGATGCACTGCTGCGCGAGCGCAGCACAGGGCCCGCGCCTCTGGAACCGGTGTGACGCGGCATCGGGCAGCGGCATCCGTCGCCCCGGTCCCGCGTGACGCAGAACGGCCCCGGCGCGAGCGCCGGGGCCGTTCTGCGTGGGATATCAGTCCGTGATGATCGTCTCGAAGGCGTCGGGGTTCTGCTCGAGCCATGCGACGATCGCCTCGCGCTCCTGGCCCTCGCCGTACTCGTTCACGACGAGGTCTTCGAGCGAGTTGTACTCGGCGTCATCGAGCTGGATGCCGGCGATGTAGTCGGCGGCCTCGGAGCAGCGCTCCGAGAAGCCCTCCGTGCCGAGGAAGTGCAGGGCCTCGGGGTCGCCCATGGCGCCCTTCGGGTCTTCGAGGTCCTTGATGTCGAACGCGTCGTTGGCCCAGAACGGACGCCATAGCGTCACGACGATGTCCTCCTGCGCATCGATCTTGCTGCCGAGCTCGGTGAGCATGGCCGCGGTCGACGACGTCAGCAGCTCGTACTCGCTGTCGAGGCCGTAGGCGGGCATCATCTCCTCCTGCGTCTGACGCGTGAGGCCGGCACCCGGCTCGATGCCGTAGATCGTGCCGTTGAAGCGGTCGGCGTTGCCGACGAGGTCTTCGATCGAGTCGATGTCCATGTAGGTCGGCACCGCGAGCGTGAGCTTGGCGTTGTCGTAGTACGCACCGAGGTCTTCGATGCTGTCGCCGTACTCGTCCATGTACGACGCGTGGGTCAGCTCGGGCCACGCCGAGGGGTAGATGTCGACGTCGCCGTTGGCGAGGCCGGTGTACAGCGGGCCCGCCTCGGTGAGGGTGTTCATCTCGACCGTGTAGCCGAGCTTCTCGAGCTGGTTCTCAAGCAGGTACGCGGTGCTCAGGCCGTCCGTCCATCCGGGCAGGAAGCCGAGGGTGATCGTGCTGCATTCGTCGGCAGCGCCCGCGCCGGCGTCGCCGCCGTCGGCTCCATTGTCGCCGTTGTCGGTGCTGCAGCCGGCGAGCACGAGGCTCGTTGCGGCGCCCAGCGCCAGGAGTGCTGTGATGTTGCGCTTTTTCATGTGATCTCTTTCTTTCCGTATACGTTCATGCGTTCCGTATGTGCTCACGAGACGGTTGCAGGGATCGTCTCGATCGCGGGTGCCTCTGTCGAGGCCTTCTGCCGCGCCTCGCGGCGTCGGGCGAGAATGCCCAGCAGCGAGGTGCGGTAGTCATTGGGGTTGCCCAGTGCCGCCGTGACGCGGTCGAGGAAGATCGCGACGAAGACGACGCTGAGCCCTGCCTCGACGCCCTGGGGCACGTTGAGTGTGGATACCGCCGCCACGACCTCTTTACCGAGGCCGTCCGCGCCGGCGATGCCGGCGATGACGACCATCGACAGCGCGAGCATGATGACCTGATTGACGCCGGCCATGATGGTCGGCATCGCGAGGGGCAACTGGATGCCGCGCAGGATCTGCCCCGGCTTCGCGCCGAACGCGTACCCCGCCTCGACGGTCTCGGAATCGACGCCGCGGATGCCGAGCTCGGTCAAGCGCACACCGGCCGGAAGCGCGAAGATGACCGTCGCGACCATGCCGGGCACGATGCCGATGCTGAAGAAGACGATCGCCGGGATCAGGTACACGAAGGCCGGCATCGTCTGCATGAAGTCGAGGACCGGTTTGATGATCGTGCTCACGGTGACGTTGCGCGCGGCCCAGATTCCCAGCGGCACGGCGATCGCCACGGCCACGAGCGTCGCGACGAGCACGAGGGCCAGCGTCTGCATCGAAGCGACCCACATGTTCATGCCGACGATCAGCACGAAGGTGATCACGGTGCCCACGGCCAGCTGCCACGAGCGGACGAGCCACCCGATCAGGGCGAAGATGAGGATCGCGAGCGGAATCGGCGTCGCGATCAGCACATCGGTGAGCGACGTGACGAGCCAGCGCGTGACGTCGGCGACGCCGTCGAGAAGCCACTCGAGGTTCGCCTTGATCCAGTCGATGACGGCTTTCGCCCAGCTGCCGATCGGAATGCGGAACCCATCCATCAGCGCACCCCCTCGCCGTCGCCGGCCCCTCGGGCGACGGCGTCGGCCGCGTCCAGGACCGCGTCGATCTCGGCCTGCGGCACAGGGGGAAGCGGCAGGGCGATCTCTTCCGTGGCGTTGGGCCCTGGTCCGAGTGCCGCGAGGAGCGTCACTCGCGGGATGACGCCGACGAGACGGCCTTCGGCGTCCGTCACGGCGAGCGGCAGCGGCGACTCGACCGCGGGGACGAACAGGTTCATCAGCGTCTCGTCTTCGCGAACGGTCTGCGGTGCGGGCTTGATGACCGAAGTGAGGGTCGTGGCGCCCTGCCGGACGAGCTTGACCGCGTCACGGTCGGAGACGACGCCGAGCAGACGACGGTCGCGGCCCACGACGTAGACGGCCGACATGTAGGCGTCGCGCATCTGCCGAAGGGCCGTGCGCGGACCCGCCGTGTCGGTGACGACCGGCCGGGAGCGCTCCATGACGTTCGCCGCCGTCAGCACGCGCGCACGGTCCACGTCCTGCACGAACTGCTCGACGTAATCGTTCGCGGGGTCGGTGAGGATGTCCTCGGGAGTGCCCGTCTGCACGATGCGGCCGTCGCGCATGACGGCGATCCGATCGCCCAGGAACATCGCCTCGTTGAGGTCGTGGGTGATGAAGACGATCGTCTTCTTGAGCTTCTGCTGCAGATCGAGCAGCTGCTCCTGCATCTCCCGACGAATGAGCGGGTCGAGCGCGCTGAAGGCTTCGTCCATGAGCAGGATGTCGGTGTCGGCGGCGAGCGCGCGAGCGATGCCGACGCGCTGCTTCATGCCTCCCGACAGCTCCGACGGCAGCTTGTCGCCCCATCCCGTGAGCCCGACCAGGGCGAGCATCTCGTCCGCCTTCGCGCGTCGCTCGGCCTTCGAGACGCCGCGCAGCTCGAGGGGGTACGCGACGTTCGCGGCGACGGTGCGGTGCGGAAGCAGCGCGAAGTGCTGGAAGACCATCGAGATCCGATCCCGGCGCAGCTCGCGCAGGCGATTCGCCGGGATGTCGGTGATGGGGTCGCCGTAGACCGAGATGGTTCCGGCGGTGGCGTCGTGCAGCCCGTTGAGCATGCGGATGATGGTGGACTTGCCCGATCCGGACAGTCCCATGATGACGAAGATCTCGCCCGGCGCGACGGCGAAGCCGGCATCGATGACGGCCGCGGTCCCGACATCGCTCACCTCGGCGCGGGTCTCACCGGCACGGAGCCGTTTGACGGCGTCCTTCGGGTTGCGTCCGAAGACTTTGTAGATGTTCCGCGCCTCGATGGCGGGAACGACTGGTGCTGTGGTCACGTGCTTGGCCTCGACCGCACCCGGCTTCGGTGCGGCATCGGTTACGCCCGGGTGACGATCCTGGGTGCGCCTGCCCTGAGATGAGAGTTCAGATGACTGCGCGCGGCGACACACATCGGGTCCGTCGCCTGGACCGCCGACCGTACGCCCCCCGCACCGGCTCCCCAGAAGGTGCGGCATGGCGGTCGCGGACTGGTCGTGCGTGGCCTCGGAAAGGCCCCGACCGACCCTAGTCCCCTCCACTGCGCGTTGCCAAACCCCGTGGGGCTTGACAAGCGCGCAGCATCCGTTGCATGGTTAGTTAGTCAAGTAAGTAACCAACTCAGTGAGGTCGATGTGATCGAAGACGGCAGAGCACTCTTCCTGCAGATCGCAGAGAGTGTCGAGGATTCGATCGTCGACGGCAGCCTGGCGGAAGAGAGCCGAGCGCCGTCGACGAACGAGCTGGCCGCGTTTTACCGCATCAACCCCGCGACAGCAGCGAAAGGGATCAACATGCTCGTCGACAAGGGGGTGCTCTACAAGCGCCGCGGCATCGGCATGTTCGTCGCCGGCGGGGCGCGCAACCTGCTCCTCTCGGAGCGACGCGCCACGTTCGCCGAGCGGTACCTCGATCCGCTCCTCGACGAGGCCCGCACGATCGGGCTCGACGCCGAGGACCTCGCCGCGCTGCTGCGCGACCGCGCCGCACGAACGACCACCACGGAAGGACCCGCACGATGACCCATGTGATCGAGGTGAAGAACCTCACCAAGCGCTATCGCGACACGCTGGCCGTCGACGACGTCAGCTTCACGATCGAGAAGGATCGGATCTACGGCCTCCTCGGCCGCAACGGTGCAGGCAAGACGACCGTCATGTCGATCCTCACGGCGCAGAACTTCGCCACGTCGGGTGATGTCCGCGTCTTCGGCGCGAACCCCTACGAGAACGCGCACGTCCTGCAGCGCATGTGTTTCGTGCGCGAGAGCCAGAAGTACCCGGATGATGCGACACCGCGTCACGCGTTCCGCGCGGCCCGCCTGTTCTTCCCGAACTGGAATCAGGAGCTCGCAGACCGCCTGATCGACGACTTCCAGCTGCCGCTGAAGAAGACGATCAAGAAGCTCTCGCGCGGCCAGCTGTCCGCCGTCGGCGTCGTGATCGGGCTCGCCGCCCGCGCCGAGATCACCTTCTTCGACGAGCCCTACCTCGGCCTCGACGCCGTCGCGCGTCAGATTTTCTACGATCGGCTGCTCGAGGACTACAGCGAACACCCGCGCACGATCATCCTCTCGAGCCACCTCATCGACGAAGTGTCCAACCTCATCGAGCGCGTGCTCGTGATCGATCGCGGCCGCATCGTGATGGACGAGGACACCGACTCGGTGCGCGACCGGGCGGCGAACATCGTCGGCGACTCGGCCGCTGTCGATGCCTTCGTCGATGGCCGTGAGGTGATCCACCGCGAGAGCCTCGGCCGCGTCTCGTCGGTGACCGTGCTCGGCGCGCTCAGCCAGGATGACCGCGCGCGCCTCACCGCAGCGGGCCTGGATGTCGCGCCCGTCTCACTGCAGCAGCTGATCGTGCGCACGACGCAGCACGCGCAGCAGAAGTCCGACCCGTCCGCCCTCGACGAAGGAGCCCTCCGATGAGCCGCACCCTCAATGTCGTCCGCATGCAGCTGGTGAACCGTCAGACCTACATCTGGGTTCCCGTGATCGTGCTGGTCGGCTCGCTGATCATCACCCTGGCGATCTACGGGATCATCTCCAGCGCCGGTGTCGACGGCGCCCTGTACGGGGGCGGGGCGCAGGCTCCGCTGTGGTACTTCGCCGTCGTCGGCGCGCAGGCGCTGACGCTGACCTTCCCGTTCTCGCAGGCGATGAGCGTCACGCGGCGGGAGTTCTACCTCGGCACCCTCCTCACGGCGGCGCTCACCTCGGCGATCCTCGCCCTCATCTTCGTGCTCGGCGGCCTGTTCGAGCAGGCCTCGAACGGCTGGGGCATGAACGGGTACTTCTTCTACCTGCCGTGGGTCTGGGAGGCCGGTCCGGCCGCTGCCGGTCTGTGCTTCTTCGCTCTCGCGATGCTGTTCTTCGTCGTGGGCTTCTGGGGCGCGACGATCTTCAAGCGGTTCGGCACGGCCGTCCTGACGATCGTCATCCTCGGAATCGCGCTGATCCTGGTCGGGCTCCTGTGGATCGTGAGCCAGCAGAACGCGTGGTCGGATCTCTTCTCGTGGATCATGACGACGGGCGCGCTCGGACTCACACTGTGGGGACTCGCACTGATCGTCCTTCTCTCGGGAACGTCCTACCTCACGCTGCGGCGCGCGACTCCATAGACACGGATGCCGCGTGGCGGCCGGCGGGCGTCAGCGCCCGTCGGCCGCTTCCGTGTGGTGGCGGATGACTTCGGCCACGACGAAGTTGAACCACTTCTCGGCGAACGCCGGATCGAGGTCGGCGTCTTCGGCCAGGCGACGCAGTCGCTCGAGCTGCTGCTCCTCGCGGGCGGGGTCGGAGGGCGGCATCCCGAACTCGGCCTTCAGCTGACCGACCTGCTTCGTGCACTTGAACCGCTCCGCGAGCAGGAAGATCAGCGCAGCGTCGACGTTGTCGATGCTGCTGCGCAGGCGCAGGAGGGTCGTCGTCGGGTCCTCGTCGGTCATGGGTCGAGATTACCCGTGCCACCCGACCGCTCGGCCCTAGAGTGTGACACATGACCGATGCTTCGGATGCCGCCACCCCACCACCCGCGTCACCGACGCCCGCAGGGTCGGTCGCAGCACCGCCCGCGGCAGATGTGCCGGCAGAGGCGATCCTCACCGCGTCCGGTGAGGCACCGGCGTCGCGCAGCTACTGGACGACACTCAACCGACCCTTCATCGCGGGGTTCTTCCTCGCTCTCGGCGCACTGGCGGCATTCGCCGTCGGGGTGGCTTTCACGAACCTCTCCACCGTCCTCATCTACATCGTGTTCGCGCTGTTCGCCGCACTCGGGCTCGACCCGATCGTGCGGTGGCTCGAGAAGCACTCGGTGAAGCGCTCGTGGGGCATCGTCATCGTCTACACGGGCTTCGCGATCCTCATGGCCGGAGTGCTGCTGCTCATCGTCCCGACCGTCATCCGGCAGATCGCGCAGTTCGTCAGTGACGTTCCGTCGCTCATCGCCGACTTCCAGAAGTCCGACTTCTACCACTCGCTGCAGGACAACTTCGGCGACCAGGTCGGCACGATCCTCAACCAGGTCCAGTCGTTCATCACCAACCCCTCCAACATCGCGACGATCGGCGGCGGGCTGCTGCAGGTCGGCGCCTCGATCGCCACGACGATCTCGGGCCTGGTGATCGTGCTCGTTCTGAGCCTGTATTTCCTCGCGTCGCTCCCGACGATGAAGAAGGCGTTCAACCGGGTCTTCGCCGCCCGCAACCGGCCGAAGGCCGCGGGCCTCACCGAGGAGATCACCGACTCGATCGGCGGATATCTGATGGGGATGGTGATCCTCGCGTTCTGCAACTCGATCCTCGCACTCGTCCTGCATCTCGTGCTGGGACTGCCGTTCCCCGCGCTGATGGCGGTCGTCGCCTTCTGCATCACGCTCATCCCGCTCGTGGGCTCGGTCCTCTACTGGGCGCTCGCGACGGTCATCGCCCTGTTCACGGGATGGCTGCCGGCGCTGCTGTTCGCGGCGATCTACCTCGTGTACATGCAGCTCGAGGCGTACGTCCTCACGCCGCGCGTCATGAACCGGACGATCTCGGTACCGGGCTCGCTCGTCGTGATCGGCGCGCTCGTCGGCGGCACTCTGCTCGGGCTGCTCGGTGCGCTCGTCGCCATCCCGGTGACCGCATCGATCCTGCTCATCATCAAGCAGATCCTGATCCCCCGGCAGGACGCAAAGTTGTAGCGAGTCGGGTCAATGCTGCGCAGCAGCGTTGAGGCGACTCGCTACAAGATCGAGTAGCGGCCGCAGGCCGCGTATCGAGATCTCCTCCGCCGGCCGCAGGCCGCGTATCGAGATCCCCCGCGCCGGCCGCAGGCCGCGTATCGAGATCCCCCGCGCATCTCGATACGCGCCTGCGGCGCTACTCGATGACCGCGAGCGCGCCTGCGGCGCTACTCGATGACCGCGAGCGCGCCACCGTCGTCACGCGGAGACCCAAAGCTCAGCGACTGTTCAGCCGGCGATCGGGAGGATGCACGTGGGGCTGGGCGCCGCGGTGCGGTGACGTGCGCGGCCCGGCACGCCCGTGCGCGTGTCCAGGGTGAGCGAGGCGACGTCGTTCGAGCGCTCCCCGGCGACGAGCAGCGTGTCCCGCACGACGAGGTGATGCCTCGGCCAGACGACTCCTGCTTCGACGAGCGCGACGGGATCGAGGGATTCGCCCGCGCCGCGCACGCGCAGCGTCGCGATCGTGTCGCTTCCCCGCACCCCGGCATAGAGGAATCCACCGTCGTGCGACATCGCGAGCTCGGCGCCCGTGTCGGTCTCGAGGGTCGGACCGAGCGGCGTTCCCGCCGCGATCCGCCAACGGCCGCGACCCTGCGCGAGCGAGGGGTCCCACGCCAACACGTACACCTCGTTCGACAGTTCGGTGTTGACGTACAGGTGACCGCTCGGATGCCAGACGGCGTGACGCGGTCCGCTCCCCCGCGGCAGTTCGACCTGCTGCGTCGGCACGAGCCGCGAACCGTCGGTCTGCCAGAACCGCACGAGGTCGAGCCCCAGGTCGGTCGTGGCGAACGCACCGCCCGGCAGCGACACGGCCTGGTGCGCGCGAGAAGGTCGGCCATCGGATGCCTCGCTCGTCGCATCCGCCTCGCGATCGTCGTACGCGGGCACCAGGTGAGCGAACTCCTCGCCGGCCGCCGCGCGCAGCGCCCGCCCCGCAGCGGCGAGATCAATGCCGTCGGGGTCCGCGTCGACGGTGGGGCCCGAGCCGACCGCCGGCGGCAGCACTCGCGGAGTGCCGGGCCGACCCGCGCCGTCGAGCGGGATGCGCACGACGCGCCCGTCGCCCCAGCAGCTCGCGAGAGCGAAGCGCGCATCGGGAGAGACAGCGAGGTGACACACGGCGTCTCCGGCCGCGACGGGCTCACCGAGCGGCGCGAACGTCGCGTCGCCCGTGCGCCGGAAGGCCTGCACGAGACCCCTGGTCTCCAGCGACGCGTAGACGACATCGAGGGTCGGGTGCGCGGTGACCCACGACGGCGAGGTCGTCGCGGCGACCTCGCCCGCGTATCCGAGCGACCCGCCCGCCAGGTGATCGTCGGCGGCGCCGGCGAGCAGCATCCCGATGCCGGTGGCAGAGCCGTCCTTGTCGGGTGAGTAGCCGCCGATGAGGAACCTCACGGGCGACCCTTCGACAAGCTCAGGGACCGGGGAGACGGCGTCAGGGACCGGGGAGGCAGGCGCAGGGGCCGGGGGGTCATCAGTCGACGAGGTCCTGACGCACGATGACGGCATCGCGCGCCGGACCCACGCCGATGACCGAGATGCGTGTGCCGCTCATCTTTTCGAGCGTGAGCACGTAGTCCTGGGCCTCGATCGGCAGGTCATCGAACGAACGGGCACCCGAGATGTCCTGCGACCAGCCGGGGAAGTACTCGAGGATCGGCGTCGCGTGGTGCACGTCGGATTGGTTGACCGGCATCTCATCGAACCGCTCGCCGTCGACGTCATAGGCGACGCAGACGGGGATGCGCTCGAGTCCCGTGAGGATGTCGAGCTTCGTCAGCACGAGGTCGGTGACCCCGTTGATGCGCACGGCGTAGCGGGTGATGGGCGCGTCGTACCAGCCGACGCGTCGCGGTCGGCCCGTCGTCGTGCCGAACTCGAAGCCGCGCGAACGCAGCCAGTCGCCCTGCTCGTCGAACAGCTCGGTCGGGAACGGACCTGAGCCGACACGGGTCGTGTAGGCCTTCACGATCCCGACGATCCGGTCCAGGCGGTTCGGGCCGACGCCCGATCCCGTCGCGGCGCCGCCCGCCGTCGCCGACGACGACGTCACGAAGGGATACGTGCCGTGGTCGACGTCGAGCATGGTCGCCTGGCCGCCCTCGAAGACGACGACCTCTCCGCGGTCGAGCGCATCGTTGAGCAGGAGCGACGTGTCGGCCACCATGGGCCTCACGCGATCCGCGTACGACAGCAGGTCGTCGACGACCTCGTCGACCGTGATGGCGCGGCGGTTGAACACCTTGACGAGCAGGTGGTTCTTCTGGTCGAGGGCACCCTCGACCTTCTGCCGCAGGATGTTCTCGTCGAAGAGGTCCTGTACGCGGATGCCCACGCGGTTGATCTTGTCGGCGTAGGTCGGACCGATCCCGCGCCCGGTCGTGCCGATCTGGCGCTTTCCGAGGAAGCGCTCGGTGACCTTGTCGAGCGTGCGGTGGTACTGCGTGATGATGTGCGCGTTGGCGCTCAGCCTGAGGCGCGACGTGTCGACGCCGCGAGCGCGCAGCGCCTCGAGCTCGGCGAAGAGCACCTCGAGGTCGACGACGACGCCGTTGCCGATGACGGCGTTGACACCGGGAGAGAGGATGCCCGATGGCAGCAGATGCAGCGCGTACTTCTCGTCGCCGATCACGACCGTGTGGCCGGCGTTGTTCCCGCCGTTGAACTTGACGACCCAGTCGGTGCGTTCTCCGAGCAGGTCGGTGGCCTTGCCCTTGCCCTCGTCTCCCCACTGGACTCCGACGATCACGATGCCTGGCATGGGCTACTCCCCCGTTATCGGACGGTGATGTCCCATCCTATCGACGGCACGGGACACGGCCCCGCTATGTTGAGCGGATGCTCCGCTCCTCCGCCTGGGTTCTGTCGTGGTCGCTCGTGCGGATCCTCGCCGCCGCGCTCGGCGTCGCGGCGATCGTCGCACAGCTGACTCGCACCGTCGCGCGGGCGAACGAGACGACGTCGGGTCACGCGGGGGATGTCCCGACCGTCGTCGCGAACTTCCTGAGCTACTTCACGATCGAATCGAACCTCATCGCGGCGATCGCACTCGCGATCGGCGGCATGTGGGCGTTGGGGAGGGGACGCGCCGCCGCCGCGGAACCGCGCTGGTTCGCGGTCCTGCTCGCGTGCGCCACGACCTACATGGTGATCACCGGCATCGTCTACAACACGCTCCTGCGTGGGGTCGCCCTCGACCAGGGCGTGACGGTCGCGTGGTCGAACGAGGTGCTCCACGTCGTCATCCCGATCGTGCTGCTGCTGGACCTCTTCCTGGCGCCGAAGCGGCGTGCACTCGCATGGAGCACCGTGTGGGCCGTTGCCGCTTTCCCGGTCGTCTGGGTCATCTACACCCTCGTTCGCGGGCCTCTCATCACGGCGCCCGCGACGGGCGACCCGTGGTGGTACCCCTATCCGTTCCTCGATCCGCACAATTTCGAGAACGGCTACGTCGGTGTGACGCTCTACATCATCGGCATCGCGATCGGAATCATGATCGTCGGGCTCGGCGTCGTGTGGATCGGGCGGCGGCGCGCACGCTCCCGAGAGGCGGGACCACGCGCGGCCGTCTCGTGATCGCACGCGGCCGCGGCCCCGTCCCCCTACGCTGGACGCGTGCGTAAACGTCTCATCGCTGTCCCCCTCCTCGCCCTCACGCTCGCGCTGCTCGCCGGCTGCTCGACTCCGGCTTCGCCCGGCGCGACGACCGAACCCTCCGCGCCCGCCCCCGCCGAGGCGCAGGGCTGCGAGTACGTCGAGAACTCCGGCGCCGTACGCGACGTGACGGCGCCGAATGCCGAACCCGCTGTCGCGGGCATCGTCGACGCCACCCTGCAGACCTCGGCGGGCGACATCCCGCTCACGCTCGACGCGGATCGCACGCCGTGCACCGTCGGAAGCTTCGTCTCGCTCGCGGAGCAGGGCTACTACGACGACTCGTCGTGCCACCGCCTCACGACGACGGGCATCTTCGTGCTGCAGTGCGGAGACCCCTCCGGCACCGGACGCGGCGGCCCCGGCTACAGCTACGCCGACGAGCTCGACGGCAGCGAGACCTATCCCGCCGGCACGATCGCCATGGCCAATGCGGGGCCCGACACGAACGGCTCGCAGTTCTTCCTCGTCTACGAGGACACGGCTCTGCCGCCGTCGTACACGGTCTTCGGCGAGCTCTCCCCCGAGGGACTCGAGGTCGTGCAGGCCGTCGCGGCAGCGGGCACGGCCGACGGGGCGCCGGATGGAGCGCCGGCCACGACCGTGACGATCACGGGCGTCACCCTCGGCTGATCGCCGCCGGATCGAGGAACGGCACCGGCTCGGTGACCTCGATCAGCGAGCCACGAGTTCCGGGAGCGTCCAGCTGCCGTCGACGAACGCTTCGCGGGGGCGATAGAGGCGCACCAGGAAGTTCCATCCGTCGGGCAGGGGGATGCTGTTGGGCTCCTCCGCCTCGCCGGGAGGCGTGAATCGTACGGTGATCGCTCCGTCTTCGTCGGGCACGCCCGTGACGGAGTTGACGGTGTACTTGCCCTCCGGATTGGGCTCGAAGTAGCCCGCGGCGTTGTAGACGGACACCGACCAGAACGCATCGACCGGGACGTCCCGCAGCACGAGGTCGTAGCGACCGACGGGGCGCTGCGGGTCGACGCCGATGTAGGACGCTTCGCTCGTGGGCAGCCCGCCCCAGCCGGCGGCCGCACCGATCAGGTGGCGGACGGCGTCGACCTCGTCCTCGGTGCCGAACATGCGGTCGAAGCCCTGGAGCCCCGCCGCCAGCTGCAGCAGCGCGCCGCGCGTCGCGGTGAACGAGGCGGTGTCGTAGTCCGGCAGCGTGAACGGACGCGACGAGCCCGCCGACAGCGAGATCTCGTCCTGCAGCGCGGCGACGGCGGCGACGTCATCGGGATCGAGGGGGTCGACGAGCGCGCGCACCGCGACGAGCACGTACTCGGCGTTCGGGGCGATGGCGGCGAGGTCATATGTGCCGGCGTCGTGCAGCGCGGCCCGCACGAAGTGCCCCTCATCGAGCACCATGACCGACAGGTAGCGACCCGCGGCATCCGGAATCTCCAGCGCTGCGCCGCCTGCCAGGTCCACGACGGCGAAGCTGTAGAGCGTGTCGCGATTGAGCCGCACGACGGTCTGCTGGTCGATGGGCGCCGGCTCGCGGTTGTGGCGGAACATGTTGACACCACCGGCATCGCGTTGGATGTCATGGAACATGCGTGCGGTCTCTGCGCGCACGAAGTTGTCGACGTTCACTCTGGTGCTCATGGCCCCTACTCTGCCGCAGACGAACGAACCTGCCCACGACACGGCGGGATCCTGGTTGCTCACTAGAATCAGAGACATGTCGAAGGTCCTTCAGTCCCTGCCCGTCGGCGAGCGCGTCGGCATCGCCTTCTCAGGAGGGCTCGACACGTCCGTCGCCGTCGCGTGGATGCGCGACAAGGGCGCCGTCCCCTGCACCTACACGGGTGACCTCGGCCAGCCCGACGAAGACGACATCGAGGCGATCCCCGGCCGGGCGCTCGAGTACGGCGCCGAGATCGCGCGGATCGTCGACTGCAAGACCGCACTCGTCGAAGAGGGCTTCGTCGCCCTCGCGTGCGGCGCGTTCCACATCCGCTCGGGCGGCAAGACCTACTTCAACACGACGCCGCTCGGTCGCGCCGTGACCGGGACGCTGCTCGTGCGCGCCATGAAAGAGGACGGCGTCGACATCTGGGGCGACGGGTCGACCTACAAGGGCAACGACATCGAGCGCTTCTACCGCTACGGCCTGCTCGCCAACCCCGCGCTGCGCATCTACAAGCCATGGCTCGACGCCGACTTCGTGACCGAGCTCGGCGGCCGGCAGGAGATGAGCGAATGGCTCGTCGAGCACGGGTTCCCGTACCGTGACTCCGCCGAGAAGGCGTACTCGACCGACGCCAACATCTGGGGTGCGACGCACGAGGCGAAGACCCTCGAGCACCTCGACGTGTCGCTCGAGACCGTCGAGCCCATCATGGGCGTGCGCTACTGGGACCCCGCCGTCGAGATCGAGACGGAAGACGTCACGGTCACCTTCGAGCAGGGGCGCCCTGTCGCACTCAACGGCGCGACCTACTCCGACCCCGTCGAACTCGTGCTCGAGGCGAACCGCATCGGCGGCCGCCACGGCCTCGGCATGAGCGACCAGATCGAGAACCGCGTCATCGAGGCGAAGTCGCGCGGCATCTACGAGGCCCCGGGCATGGCGCTGCTGTTCATCGCCTACGAGCGCCTGGTCAACAGCATCCTCAACGAGGACACCCTCGCGACGTACCACGAGCAGGGTCGCCGACTCGGCCGCCTCATGTACGAGGGCCGCTGGCTCGAGCCGCAGTCGCTCATGCTGCGCGAGTCGATCCAGAAGTGGGTCGGGTCGACCATCACGGGCACCGTGACGCTGCGCCTGCGCCGCGGCGACGACTGGACGATCCTCGACACGACCGCCCCGATGATGTCGTACGGACCCGAGAAGCTCTCGATGGAGCGCGTCGGCGACGCGGCGTTCGGCCCGACCGACCGCATCGGCCAGCTCACGATGCGCAACCTCGACATCGCCGACTCGCGCTCGCGGCTCGAGCAGTACGCCGGCATGGGCCTCATCGGCGGCGCGACCGGCGCCCTGGTGGGCCGCGTGCACGCCGGTGAAGCGGGCGAGATCACCGAGCACGTCGAAGAGCACGACGCCGCGAGCGAAGAGCTCGCCGACGCGACCGACGCGGTGTCGGAGGGCGCCGCGTTCGACTTCGGCACGGACTGACACCGAGACGGCGTCGATAACTCCGGAGGAATCACAGGGTCGGGTGCGCTGAGCACCACTTTGCACAATTCATCCGGATTATTCGACGCCTCGCGTCGGTGGGGTTACGATTCTCGACGGTGACACCGACCCGAAAGGTGGCACCGAGGCTCGTCGTGGATGACACGGCGTACCTGCTGCCCGAGCCGTGGAGAGCCTTCGATGACGAGTACCGTCAGTGACCCCGTCGTTTCCGACGACGGCGTGCCCGAGCCCGCGAAGCGACGTCGATCCGTCGGTCGCATCGTCGGCAGGAGCGTCTTCGGCGTCATCGCCGGCGTGACGATCATCGCCCTCATCGCGGCGGGAGCGCTCGTGTGGACGATCCAGCGCTCGTTCCCCCAGCGCGACGGTGTCATCGAGGTGCCCGGCATCGCCGCCGACGTCACGGTGCAGCGCGATGACCTGGGTATCCCCGTCATCACCGCCTCGAGCACCGACGACCTGCTCTTCGCGCAGGGCTACGTGCACGCGCAGGACCGCTTCTGGGAGATGGACTTCCGCCGGCACGTCACGAGCGGACGCGTCGCCGAGCTGTTCGGCGAGTCGCAGCTGGGCACCGACAGATTCCTGCGCACCCTCGGCTGGCGCGCGATCGCCGAGCAAGAGGTCGACGCGCTCGATGAGACCACGCGCAGCTATTACGACGCCTATGCCGAGGGCGTCAACGCCTACCTCGCCGACAACGACGGCGCCGACGCGTCGTTCGAGTACGCCGTGCTCGGACTGCAGAACCCCGACTACGAGATCGAGCCGTGGACCCCGGCCGACTCGGTCGCGTGGCTCAAGGCCATGGCCTGGGACCTCCGCTCGAACCTCGAGGACGAGACGACACGCGCGCTCCTGGCGACCGAGCTCGACGAAGAGCAGCTGGTCGAGCTCTACCCCGGCTATCCGTTCGACCGCAATCCCGTGATCGTGCCCACGATCTCCGAGGTTCCGGCGCCGACCGCCGATGCCGACGACGAGGTCGCGATCGCGACGGCATCGGTGCAGTGGACCGAAGGGGACGGCGTCGTCGAGGCCGTCGCTGCGCTCGTCGGCGACACGGGCGAGGGAATCGGCTCGAACTCGTGGGTCGTCTCCGGCGAACTCACCGAGAGCGGCATGCCGCTGCTGGCCAACGACCCCCACCTCGGTGCCGCGCTGCCGAGCGTGTGGCACCAGATCGCACTGCGCTGCGACACGGTCACCGTCGACTGCCCGTTCGACGTCGCGGGCTTCGGCTTCTCCGGCGTGCCGGGGGTCATCATCGGGCACAACGATCGCATCGCGTGGGGCTTCACGAACCTCACGACCGACGTCGCCGACCTGTTCATCGAGAAGATCGAGGGCGATCAGTACTGGCGCGACGGCGAGCTCCTGCCCCTCGAGGAGCGCACCGAGACCATCGAGGTCGCCGGCGGCGACGACGTCGAGCTCGTCATCCGCTCTACGGGGCACGGACCGATCGTGTCGGGCCTGACCGACGACTTCACCGGCATCGCCACCGACCCCCGTGTCGGCGACGGCGCGGCACCGACGGATGCACCCGACGGCGAGTACGCCGTCTCGCTGGAGTGGACCGCGCTGAGCCCGGGCACGACGGCGACGGCGATCTTCGAGCTCAACCTCGCCCAGGACTTCGAGCAGTTCCGCCGCGCGGCATCGCTCTTCGACGTGCCGGCCCAGAACCTCGTCTACGCCGACGTCGACGGCAACATCGGCTACCAGACGCCCGGCCGCCTGCCCATCCGCGGCGCGGGTGACGGCTGGCTCCCGCAGCCGGGGTGGGACTCGGCCTACGACTGGCAGGGTTACATCCCGTTCGAGGACCTGCCCGTCGTCTTCAATCCGCCCGAGGGCTACATCGTGACGGCCAACAACGCCGTCGTCGACGACGACTACGAGTACTTCCTCACGCGCGACTGGGACTACGGCTGGCGTGCGGCCCGCATCACACACCTCATCGAGCGCAAATCGGCCGAGAGCGAGCTGACGCTCGAAGACATGCGCAGCATCCAGGCCGACAACGAGTTCTTCATGGGCAAGCGTCTCGCCGCCGCGTTCCACGACCTGTCGACGGGCCGTCAGGGACCCGATGCCGCCCTCGAGCTGATGCGCTCGTGGGACGCCCAGAACGACGCCGACTCGGCGGCCGCCGCCTACGCGAACGTGCTGTGGGACGAACTCGTGCAGAACCTGTTCGTGCGCGGGCGCGACGACGACCTTCCCGTCGCCGGTCAGGGCCGGCTGTTCCTTCTCGTCGACGAGATCCTGCGGGATCCGCAGTCCGAGTGGTGGCAGAACGACGCCCTCGACGTCTCGACCCGTACGGCGATGCTCACGCGCACGGCCGAGGACGCGTACGAGCGCCTGGTCGAACTGCAGACCGACAACCCGTCACGCTGGAACTGGGGAGCCCTGCACGCGCTCCCGCTGCGCAGCGAGACGTTCGGCTCGTCGGGCATCGCGCCGATCGAGATGCTGTTCAACCGCGGGCCCTACCCCGTGGGCGGCGGCGCGTCGGTCGTCAATGCGACGGGCTGGGATCTCGGCGTCGACTTCGCGACCGTGACGGTGCCCTCGATGCGCATGGTGATCGACCTCGACGACTTCGACGCCTCGCGGTGGAACCACCTCACCGGCGCGAGCGGACACGCGTTCCACCCGAACTACGTCGATCAGACCGCGGCCTGGCAGCAGGTCGCCCTGACGCCGTGGGCCTTCAGCCCCGATGCCGTCGACGCCGCAGCGACGCACACCCTCACGCTGACACCTGCCGCGTGACGGATGCCGCCGGTCAGCCTCCCGCGGCCGGCGGCGTCTGCCGCGACTCGGCGAGCTCGTCGGTGTACAGCGAGCGCTGCGCGATCGTGCCGTTGCGGTAGGCCTGGCGCGCGACCATGTGCGCCGACAGCGGCGCCGTCGCGAGCTGGATCAGCACGATCGGCGCGAGGAAGGCCACGACGGGCCACGAGCGCAGCGACAGGGCGATCGCGAGGCAGATGAGGATGAGGCCGAGCACCTGCGGCTTGGTCGCGGCGTGCAGTCGCGTGGGCACATCGCGGAACCGCAGGATGCCGATCGCCGCGGTGAGGCACAGCAGCGCACCGATGAGGATCAGCACGAACACCGCGATGTCGAGCCACTGGTCGCCGGTCATGAGCTCTGTCCATCCCTTCTCGCGACGAACCGCGCGATCGCGATGGAGCCGAACACGCCCACGGCGGCGATGATGAGCAGCACGGGAAGTGTGCGCGTGTGCTGGTTGATCGCCATGTCCGCGCCGAGCATGCACATGACGAGGGTCATGAGCACGTCGGATGCGACGGCTCGGTCGAGGATCGACGGTCCGACGATGACGCGCCACAGCGTCAGCAGGGCCGACACGGCGAAGATGACGTAGATGAGGATGAGGAGGGCGGTCATACGGTGCCTCCGATCGGGGTCGGGCGGGCGGCATCCCGGATCTTCTCGACCTGCGCACGGGATCCCACGGCCTTGACGATGCGGCGCTCCCAGGCGTACACGTCCTGACGCTGCTTCTCGACGTCGGCGGCGCTGCGGACCCCGATGACGTGCAGATAGAGGATGCCGCGATCGCGGTCGGCGTCGATGATGAGCGACCCCGGAATGAGCGAGCACGTGACGGCCGTGTGCGTCATGATGAGGTCGTCGTCGACGACCATCGGCACCGCGATGATCGCGGCCCCCGGCTGGCGGCGCGGGTCGATCACCTGCCACGCGACGATGAGCGAGCCGGCGACGACGGCGATCACGAACGACACGACGAAGACGAGGCCGTACCAGAGGTTGATGCGTCCGGACAGCTCGACCGGCGGCAGGCGGAATGCCCGCGTGACGACGATCGCCGCCACGAGCCCGGTGACGAACGAGACCCACGTGAACTGGCCCCACAGCAGCATCCACAGGGCGATGAGCCAGATGAAGAAGGGCAGTTGGCGCCAGAGCTGGAAGAGCACGGAGGCGGGACGGGAGTCGGGGCTCACTGCTGCGCCTCCTCGCTCAGCTCGACGATCGTCACGGTGCCCATCAGCTGCTCTCCCGCGCGGGCGCACAGCGCGTACAGCGGTCCGGCGAACACCGTCAGCGCGACCGTGACGGCGACCATGCCGGCCGTTGCCGTCGTCATGATCCGCGGGATGACGCGGCGCTCGGTCTGCAGCTTCGCGGCCGGCGCACCGCCGAGGTAGGACACCCGGGCTTCGACCTCGGCTTCGGCGAACTCGTCGTCTTCGCGCCAGAAGGCGAGGTTCCACGCACGCATGAGGGCGTAGAGCGTGAGCAGGCTCGTCACGACGCCGCTCACGATCAGCATCATCATGAGGGGTGTGCCCACCTGCGCGGCGGCGTCGAAGAGGGCGAACTTGCCGATGAAGCCCGAGAACGGCGGCAGACCGCCCAGGTTGACGGCGGGGATGAAGTACAGCACTGCGATGACGGGTGCCGCGCGCATGAGCCCCTTGACGCGCAGGATCGACGTGCTCCCCGCCCGGCGTTCGATGAGTCCGACCGCGAGGAACAGGGTCGTCTGCACGACGATGTGGTGGACGATGTAGTAGATCGTCGCGCCGATCGCCAGTGGCGTCGCTATCGCGAGGCCGAAGATCATGTAGCCGATATGGCTCACGAGCGTGAACGACAGGATGCGTTTCAGCTCGGCCTGCGCGAGCGCACCCAGGACGCCGATGATCATCGTGAGCAGCGCCACGATCAGCAGCAGCACATTGACGTCGTTGTCGCGGAACAGCAGCGTCTCCGTGCGGATGAGCGCGTAGACGCCCACTTTCGTGAGCAGACCCGCGAAGACGGCCGTCACCGGTGCGGGGGCGGTCGGATACGAGTCGGGCAGCCAGAACGACAGCGGGAAGACGGCGGCCTTGATGCTGAACGCCACGAGCAGCAGCAGGTGCAGCACGAGCTGCGTCTCCTGTGGGAGCTCCCCCATCCGCTCGGCGATCTGCACCATGTTCACGGTGCCGAGGGCGCCGTAGATCATCGCGATCGCGGCGAGGAAGAGGATCGACGAGACGAGCGAGACGACGATGTAGACGACGCCCGTGCGGATCCGCGACTCGGTCGAGCCGAGCGTGATGAGCACGTACGACGCGACGAGCAGGATCTCGAAGCCGACGTAGAGGTTGAACAGGTCCCCGGCGATGAAGGCGTTGAAGATGCCGGCGCCGAGGATCAGGTACGACGGGTGGAAGATCGAGACGGGAGTGTCGTCGTCGTTGTCGGCGGCGCCCTGACCGACCGAGAAGAGCAGGACCGCCAGCAGGACGAGGCTCGAGATGGCCACGAGCAGGGCGGCGAGCGTGTCGACGTAGAGCACGATCCCGAACGGGATCGGCCAGCCGCCCACCGACACGGCGATCGGCTGGTCGGTCAGGTCGACGGTGACCAACAGCACCGCGGCGATGGCGAAGACGAGCGTGAACGTCACGATCGACACGACGACCTGCGTCTTGCGATGACGACCGGCGATGAGCGCGACGGCCGCCCCGAGCAGGGGCAGCGTCACCAGGAGGGGGACGAGGGCGCTCATTCGCCGTCACCTCCCGTCGGGCGACGGCCCGGCCGGTTGAGCGGGGCGTCGTCGTTCAGCCCCGGCACATCGCGACTGCCGAGCACCGTGATGGGCGCCGTATCGGTGCCGATGAAGTCGGTGGTCACGTCGTCGTCTTCGTCCTCGATCTCGGTCTCGTCGTCGAGCACGTCCTCGGCAGCGGCGCTGCGTTCGCGCACCTCGACGTCGGCCTCGTCGTCTTGCACCGTGTCGGCCTGGCCGAGCTGCCACGACCGGTAGATGAGGGCGAGGAGGAAGGCCGAGACGGCGAACGTGATGACGATGGCGGTCAGCGTGAGGGCCTGCGGCAGCGGGTCCGACATCTCGTCGGCCGAATCGGCGGCACCGTAAAACGGTGCGGCGCCGGGCCTTCCCATCACGATGAGAAGCAGCAGGTTCGCCGCGTTCCCCAGCAGCAGGAATCCGATGAGCACGCGCGTCAGGCTGCGCTCGAGCATCGCGTACACGCCGCACGCGAACAGCGCCGCCATGATGACGATGAGCACGAGGCTCACGTCATAGCCACCGGAGTTGCCCATCAGGCGTTCACCCCCTGCGCGCGCGGTCCCTGAGCCGGTCCACCCGGTCCACCCGGTCCCTGAGCCGGTCGAAGGGCCTGCAGCTGGCGGTCGACCTCGGCGCCGAGGCTGCGCAGCACGTCGAGTACGAGTCCGATCACGACGAGATAGACCCCGACGTCGAAGAGCGTCGACGTGACGAACTCGATGTGGCCGAACAGCACCACGTCGGCTTCGAAGATGGTGCTCGTCAGGGGCGCCTGACCGAAGAACAGCGGCACGATGGCGCACCCCACGGCGAGCGTCATCCCGATGCCGAGCAGTCGCCCGGCGTCGGTGGGCGCCGCGGCGCCCAGTTCGTAGCGCCCGCCGGCGACGTATCGCATGACGAGCGCCATGCCCGCCACGAGCCCACCGGCGAACCCGCCGCCCGGAAGGTTGTGACCGGCGAACAGCAGGTACAGCGACACGATGATGATCGTGTGGAAGAGGATCCTCACGATGACCTCGAGCATCATCGACCGGTCCTCGGGCTTGACTCGCTGCCCGCCGACGAGCCACGCCTGGCGCCGGCCCGACGTCGCCGCCGTGCGCGGACGAACGCCCTCGTCCGTCTCGACGAGCGGGCGGCGTGTGCGATTCGAGAACGCGGGCAGCGCCGTCACGAGCGAGAGCGTGTCGGCGCGGTGCGTCACGAAGACGAGGGATGCCACACCGGTCGCGGCGAGGATGAGCACCGACAGTTCGCCCATCGTGTCCCACCCGCGCAGATCGACGAGGGCGACGTTGACGACGTTCTGACCGTGACCGATGTCGTACGCGAGGTCGGGGAACTCGGTCGAGATGGGCAGGTAGTCGCGCGCGCCGGTCGCGATGAGTGCGACCGCGGCCATCGTGAGACCGACCGCGATGGCCAGGACCGCACGGATCACCGGCTGCACCGAGGCGTTGTGCTCGCCCATGCGCGAGGGGATGCGTCGCAGCACGAGGGCGAAGGCGATGAGGGTCACCGTCTCGACGAGGATCTGGGTCAGGGCGAGATCGGGAGCACCGCTCGTGCCGAACAGCAGGACCATGCCGAAGCCGGTGACCGAGACGAGAACGACGCCCGTGTACCGCTTGCGGGCGCGCACCGCGATGATGCCGGCGATGATCATGAGGGGCGCGACGACGAGCTGCATCGGCGTGTGCCACCCGTCGATGCTGATGACCCAGTCCCCGCCCATGACGAGCGCCGTCGTCTCGGCGGCGATGAGCACGACGAAGATCGTGCCGACGTACACGGGAAGGGATCCCCGCTGGGTCAGGCTCGTCGTCAGCACAGACAGTCGTGCGACACCGCGCAGCACGCCGTTGTAGACGTCGGCCGCCGTGAAGGGCAGCACCCGTCGCGTCCATCCGCGCTTGGTGACCCAGAACAGCAGGAACCCGAACACGAGCGTGCCGATCGAGATCCACAGCGCCGGTTCGAAGCCGTGCCACAGGGCGAGGTGCGCGACGTCCGCGGGCGGTGTGATCCCCGGTGTCGCCCGTGGCGCCAGATCGGCGTAGCCCGACAGGGCGAGGTCGAGGAACGGTGCCGCCAGGCCGGTGACGAGCGTCAGCGCGGCAAGGAGAGCTGGAGCGAGCACGAAGCCGACCGGCGGATGGGGCCACTCCGTACGCGGCATCGCGACGGCGTCGGAGCGGCGTGCGCTCCGCGAGGCCCCGCGCGGAGCATCGGCGTCCGCCGGAACGGACACGGGCTCCTTCTTCGTCCAGAACGCGCCCCAGATGAAGCGGATGCCGTAGGCGGCGGTGACGGCGGAGCCCAGTGACATGCCCACGAGGGCGACGATGCCCCACGCCTCTCCCGCCGTCGCCTCGTAGAGCAGGCCCGCGAGCGCGCCCTCTTTCGAGACGAAGCCGATCGTGGGAACCATGCCGACCATCGACGCGACCGCGACGATCGCGGCGGTCGCGAGCGCGGGCGCCTGGCGGCCGACACCGCTCAGTTCGCGGATGTCGCGCGTCGACAGCTGTCGATCGATCACGCCGACGATGAGGAACAGCGACGACTTGAACAGGGCGTGGCTGATGAGCAGAGCGAGGCCTGCCAGCGCCGCATCCCGCGTGCCGTAGCCGAGCACGAGCGTCAGCAGTCCCAGCTGACTCACCGTGCCGAACGCGAGGATGCGCTTGAGGTCTGTCTCGCGCAGCGCCTGGATGCCGCCGAGCAGCATCGTGAACACGCCCAGACTGATGACGATCGGGCGCCACGTCGGAGCCATCGCGAAGATCGGCGCGAACAGGGCGATGAGGTAGATGCCCGCCTTCACCATCGCCGCCGCGTGCAGGTAGGCGCTGACCGGCGTCGGGGCGGCCATGGCGCCGGGCAGCCAGAAGTGGAACGGGAAGATCGCGGACTTGCTCAGCGCGCCGACGAGGATCAGCACGAGCGCCGTGTTCACGAGGGCGCCGGTGGGCGCCTCGGCGAGGATCAGAGAGATGCTCGAGGTCCCGGCGTGGACGACCAGCAGCACGACGCCGATCAGCATGACCAGCCCGCCGAGCGTCGTCACCAGCAGCGCCTGCAGGGCGGCTCGACGGCTCGCACCGCGCCTGTTGTAGTAGCCGATCAGCAGGTAGGACAGCACGCTCGTGAGCTCCCAGAACATCACGAGCACGACGAGATCGTCCGTGAGCACGAGCCCGTACATCGCTCCGGCGAACGCGAGCAGGACGGCGCAGAACTGGCCGAGGCCCTCGCTCTTGCCCGCGAAGTACCACCGGCAGTAGAACATCACGAGCGCGCCGACGCCCGTCACGATGAGCGTCATGACCCACGAGAGGGCGTCCATCCGCAGCGACAGGACGATCCCGAGCGACGGGATCCAGTCGTATGCCTCGAACGGAATTCCTCCGGCGAGCACTGTCGGCGCCTGCAGCGCCGCGTGGACGAACGCGCCGGTCGGCAACAGCGCCGCAGCGAAGAACGCGCGGGGACCGATGCGGTGCACGAGCCACGGCAGCAGAATCGGGACGATCGCGAACGCGCCGAGGATGAGCAGCAAGGGCGGCCCTCCTCAGAGTCGTCGGGCGGGGTGTTCCCGCGGGCGGCTGGGGCGATCGAAGTGTCGGTCAAGTCTAACGGCGCGAGATTCGTCCCCGAACCGCATTGTGCGATTCAGGCCCGCGCGATCGCGGTCGTGTTCCCTTCGCGGAACACGCAGGTGAAGCGCAGGGATGCCGCCTCGCGGCCCTCGAGCAGAGCGGCGACGGCGCGTCCGGCGCTGCGCCCCTTCTCGGTCGCCGGCTGAACGAGCGTCGTGAGCACGTAGGGCGCGAGCCCGTCGACCACGATCCCGTCGAAGCCCGTCACGCTGACGTCCTCCGGCACGCGCAGCCCCGCTTCCTCAGCGGCACGGATGATGCCCGCCGCGAGAAGATCGCTCTGCGCGATGACGGCGGTCGGCCGCGCGTCGGCGAAGATCGCCCGCCCGGCCACGAGCCCCTCGTCGATCGAGCTCGCTGCTGCCGAGTAGGCGGCGGCATCCGGGAACACGTCGCGCGCGCCGGCGAGACGGTCCCGCGTCACCTCGATCACGATGCGGATGTCGGGCGCGATCCAGCCGCCGGTCCACCCGGGTCGGACGGGGAGCGTGACGATCCGGACGTCGGTGTGGCCGAGGCCGCGCACGTGGCTCGCGGCGTGGCGCTGCGCCTCGCGATCGTCGAGCCCGATGCGCGGCACCCCCGCGCCGGCATCGCCCTCGATCACGACGACCGGGATGCCGCGGGAGCGGACGACGTCGAGGGATTCCCGCAGCAGCCCGCTGCAGCCGATCAGGACGGCCGCGTCGATCGGCGCCGTCGTGAGCGACGGTCCGACGGCAGCGGGATCGGCGTGATCTCGCAGCAGCAGCAGGCCCGCGCCGAGCCCCGCCACGCCGTCGGCCAGGCCGTCCATCGTGAGGGTCTTGACCGGATCGAGGAACGCCGTGCCCAGATGCTCTTCGAAGACGACGCCGACGATGCCCGAGCGCCCCGTGCGCAGCGAGGCCGCCCGCGGGTCGGGTCCCGTGTACCCGAGTCGCTCTGCCGCATCGAGCACGCGTCGGCGGGTGGCGTCCGAGACGGGGGTCTTGCCGCTGAACACGACCGAGGCCGTCGACGGCGAGACGCCTGCCTCGCGCGCGACGTCGGCGATGGTCGGGCGACGCGTGCTCATGTCCGACCGATCGTAGCCTGACGCCCCCTCGCGTCGAAACGATTCGATACAGTATTCCGATGAAGATGACGCCCGCCCGCCGCGAACTGGTCAACTGGCGCAACGCGATCTTCGCGATCTTCTTCGCGACGGGGCTCGGGTTCGCCACGTGGGCATCGCGCATCCCGTCGGTCAAGACAGGGCTGGCGATCAACGACTTCCAGGTCGGCATCCTGCTGTTCGTCCTGGGCGCCGCGTCGCTCGTCGGACTCTCGCTCGCCAACCTCGTGCTGGCGCAGTGGGGCGCGCGCCGCGGCCTGCTCGCCGGTCTCGTGACCTTCGGGGTGGGCCTGGCCATCGTGGGAGTGGGGGTCGACGTCGTGCCCTCCTACTCCGTCACGGCGGTCGGGCTCGCGGTGATGGGCTTCGGCATGGCCGCCACCGACATCATGATGAACGTCGAGGGCGCCGCCAACGAGCAGGGGCTCGGGCGCACCATGATGCCGCTGTTCCACGCGCTGTTCAGTCTCGGCACGGTCGCTGGAGCCGGCATCGGCGTCGGCATGACCGCGTGGGGGGTCGGTGTCGCCGCGCACCTGTGGAGCCTCGGGGCGATCGTCGTCGCCACGGCCGCCGTCGCCGTGCGATTCGTCCCGCGGCGCACGCGCGGCGAGGTCGTCGGCGCCGACGACGCGCGCGGGTCGCGCCGCGAACGGCTCACTGCGGCCCTGGCCGTCTGGCGCGAGCCGCGCATCTACTTCATCGGACTCATCATGCTCGGCATGGCCTTCGCCGAGGGCGGCGCCAACGACTGGCTGCCCCTCGCCGTCGTCGACGGGCACGCCGGCACCGAGGCGCAGGGCGCGATCGCCCTCACAGTTTTCTCGGTCGCGATGACGGTCGTGCGCGCCGTGGGCGGTCCGCTCGTCGACCGCTTCGGGCGGGTCTGGACGCTGCGCATCCTCGCCATCGCCGCGGCCGGCGGGCTCACCCTGTTCATCCTCGCCCCGAACCTGCCGCTCGCCCTCGTCGGCGTCGCGCTGTGGGGCATCGGTGCGTCGCTCGGCTTCCCCCTCGGCATGTCTGCGGCGGCCGACGACCCCACCAGAGCGGCGGCGTCGGTGAGCGCGGCCGCGACGATCGGCTACGTGGCCTTCCTCTGCGGGCCGCCCGTGCTCGGCTGGATCAGTCATCAGGTCGGCCTGCTGCCGACCCTGTGGATCCTCGTCGGACTCATCGTTCTGTCGGGCCTCGCCTCGGGTGCCGCCAAGCCCATCGCCGGGTCGCGGGTCGGCGCCGGGCACTGACGGCGCATCCCCCGGGTCGGCGCGGCGGCGGCCGCCGGTGCCCGCGGGGTCAGACCTCGGCCGCCCCCGCGGCGAGCGCGACGGCGTGGGTCATCGGGATCCTCGGCTTTCTCGTCGCCCGCAGCGCCGCCGTCGAACTCGGACTGTTCGACGGGATCGGCATCTGACGAACCCCGCCGGCAGCGGCATTAGGCTCGTCGGGTGCGTCTTGTCATTGCCCGCTGCTCCGTGGATTACACCGGTCGACTCAACGCGCACCTGCCCCTCGCGACGCGCCTGCTCGTGCACAAGGGCGACGGCTCGCTGCTCGTGCACTCGGACGGCGGCTCGTACAAGCCGCTCAACTGGATGTCGCCGCCGTGCGCCCTGACGGTCGAGATCCCCGACGAGGATTCGGCGAGCGCGGGCGTGCTCGAGCACTGGCGCGTCACGCACGCCAAGTCGGGTGACTCGCTGCTCGTGCGCATCTACGAGATCGTGCACGACTCGTCGCACGAACTCGGTATCGATCCGGGACTGCAGAAGGACGGCGTCGAAGCAGACCTGCAGCGCCTGCTCGCCGAACAGGTCGATGTCATCGGCGACGGCGTGTCGCTCGTGCGGCGCGAGTTCCCCACCGCGATCGGCCCCGTCGATCTTCTGCTGCGCGATCCCGCCGGCGGCACGATCGCGGTCGAGGTCAAGCGCCGCGGCGACATCGACGGGGTCGAACAGCTGACGCGCTACCTCGAGCTGCTCGGACGCGACCCGCACCTCGCCCCCGTGTCGGGCGTCTTCGCGGCGCAGGAGATCAAGCCGCAGGCCCGCGTGCTCGCCACCGACCGCGGCATCCGCTGCGTCACGCTGGACTACGAGGGCATGAAGGGCATCGAGTCCGGCGCACCCCGGTTGTTCTGACACCTAGGGTGGTTCGTATGCCGAGCCGACCACCGTGGAGTTGCGTCCTGTGGGACGTCGACGGAACCATCGTGGACGCGTCCGAGGGCATCCTGCGCCGGCTCACGATCACGCTCGAGCACTTCGGTCGCACACCCCCGACGCGCGACGAGCTCGCGCATTGGATCGGTCCGCCGCAGTTCGACTCGTTCCAGGACAACGTCGGCATGAGCCCCGCCGAAGCCGCAGAGGCCGTCGAGTTCTACCGGGAGCTGGCGCACCGCGAGGGCTACACCTCGGGCGCCACGCTCATCCCCGGCATGGCCGAGCTGATCGCCGACCTCGCAGCGATCGGCGTCCCGCAGGCCACCGCGTCATCCAAGCCCGAGATCCAGGTCATCGCGCTCATGGAGCACTTCGGCCTCGCCTCGCACGTGCGCACCCTCGTCGGCGCGACGCCCGATGAGCGCACGCTCGCGACGAAGTCGGACGTCGTGGGCGAAGCCCTGCGGCGCCTGCGAGAGCTCGGCGTCGACACGAGCCGTCCCGTGCTCATCGGCGATCGGCACCACGACATCGAGGGCGCAGCCGACCACGACGTGCCGGTCATCTTCGTGCGCTGGGGCTTCAGCTGGCCGCACGAGGCCGACGGCGCGGCAGAGGTCGTCCACGATGTCGCGGCACTGCGCGCCCTGCTTCTGGTCGACTCCGCCGATGACTGAGCCGCTGGGCTGGATCATCCCCGCCCTCGTCGTGTTCGGGGCCGCGGCGCTCGGCGTCGTCGCCGCCGCGTGGGCCCTGCGGCGCGCGCAGCGGTCGCCGCGAGCCCGCGCTGCCGCCGAACAGGTGCGCGGACGGGCGGGCGCGGTGCTGGTCCGGCTCGACGATGCCGTCGACGAGCTCGATCTCGAGGTGGGCCTGTCGGGCGCGCTGTACGGCGGAGGCGCGCCGGCCTCACTGCGGCGAGCGCGCATGACTGCGCAGCACGTGCGCGACGCATCGTTCGAGGAGTACCGCGCGCTCACCGGCGACACGGTCGCCCCCGACGAGATGCGCCGGGCCGCGACACGGATCGAGCGCCGTGCGACGGCGGCTCTCGCGGGCGTCGAGGCGGCTCGCGCCGACCACGCCGCCTGGACGAAGGCGCACGTGTCGGCCGAGACCCAGGTCGAGGCGGCGCGGGCACGCCTGCGCGAGCTGCGCACCACGATGGGTGACCCCGATGCCCTCGTCGCGGACCTGTCGGCCCGTTTCGCCGAGGGCGAGTGGGCGGCGGCGGCCCGCTCCGCCCGAGCGGCGACCGAGGGCGCTGACGAGGTGGAGCACCTGCTCGCCCGGGCCGCCGCGGACGCGCAGGACCCCACCCGTTCGGCCCTGGCCGATCTGGCCGCCGCCGAGCGCCGGCTGCGCGCAGCCGAGACGGACGCGCGCAGCCTCGAAGAATCGCACCGGCTCGTGCACCAGGCGGCGCTCGCCCTGCCCGGCGAATTCGAGTCGGCCCGCAACGCCGTACGCGGTGCGCTGACGACGCGGGTGCGCCTCGACCCCGACGCCGCCGCGCGGCTCGGAGCCGAACTGCGCGCCATCGACGCAGCGCTGTCGGACCTCGAGACGGATGCCGCGCGTCACCCCACCCGTTCGGTCGACGCCATCGCGCGCCTGCGCGGTCGGCTCGACCTCGCCCTCGGCGACGCCTGGACGGCGCAGCAGCGGCTGCGCGGCGCCCGCACCGCCCTGCCCGGGACGCTCGCGGCCGCGCGCGCCGCGCTCGTCGCAGCGGAAGCATCCGTCACGCGCGCCCGCGCCGGGGCGGAGGCCCGCACACGACTGCTGTCGGCACAGGCCGAACTCGCGAACGCGCGACAGTCCGCCGACCCGGTCGCAGCGCTCGACGCCGCGCGCCGCGCGATGCGCGACGCCGAAGACGCCAAGGCCCTCGCCGATCACGATCGGCTCGCCGAGGCGTCCGCGCCCCGCTCGCTATCGTGAAGGCATGGATGCCGCTACGAGAACGACTCCGCTGACGCTCGTCCTCACGTTCGTCCGGCGCATTCCGGCGACGCTGACGCTCATCGGGCTGATCCTCGCGGTCGGCGTGGTCTTCGCGGGCCTGTGGTCGCCGTTCGAAGACACGGCCCTGTTCGAGCGCGTCGGCTATGGCCTGCCGGCCTTCAGCGACGGGCTGTGGTGGACGCCGCTGACGGGCACGTTCTTCGTCAATCAGCCCTGGGTGTACCTCTTCACGATCGGCGGCTTCTGGGGCATGGCGTACCTGGAGTACAAGCGCGGGTCCGTCGTCGCGCTCGCGTACTTCTGGGTCGGTCAGCTCTTCGCCATCTTCGCCTCGGCGCTGCTGCTGTGGCTCTTCTCCTTCGCACAGTGGGAATGGGCGCAGACCGAGGCTGCGCTGACCGACGTCGGTGCATCCGGGGGCACGATGGCGTGCATCGCGGCGGCGATCGGCCTGTTCGCACCGCCGTGGCGCGTACGGGGGTGGCTCGTGCTGCTGTCGTTCATCTTCGTCGCGATGCTGTTCTGGGGAAATCTGGCCGACCTCGAGCACACTCTCGCGGTTCTTCTCGTGCTGTTCGCCGACCGCTCGCTGCGCCTGCAGCGGCAGACCGTGCGCGAGCAGCGGCTCGTCGCCTTCATCGCGGTCATCGTGCTCGGCACGATCGAGATCATCACGCTGCTCGTGCCCACGAACGGGCCCTTCGGCGGCACGGAACCCGCGTCGGGCGGGTTCATCGACGTCGCGATCGACGTCGTGGTGATCGGCGTCATCGCCCACTTCCTGCGCAAGGGCCGCCGCTGGGCGTGGATCCTCAGTCTCGTTCTGGCGACGTTCAACATCCTCGTCGGCGCCCTCGTGCTCGTCGCGATCATCATCACGACGCAGGCACACATCGAAGGCCTCATCGACGCCGAGACCGAACTGGCCCTCGCAAGCGGCATCCTCTGGCTGCTTCTGCTCGTCTATCTGATCTCCGTGCGCGGTGCCTTCCGCTCCCGCCGCACGTCGCGGATCGGACAGGCACCGGCGCCCGACGTCGACGACGTGAAGGAGATGCTCCGCACACACGGCGGGGGGACCCTCTCCTGGATGACGACGTGGGACGGCAACACCTACGCCCGAACGTCGCGCGGAATCGTGGCGTACCAGCGCCGCGCCGGCGTCGCCCTCGCCCTCGCGGATCCGCTCGGCCCGGTGGCATCCCGACCCGAGAGCGTCCGCGAGTTCATCGCCGCGGCGGAAGCGGCGGGCCTCGCGCCCTGCTTCTTCAGCGCGAGCGACGCGACGCGCGACGCCGTGCCCGAGGGATGGCGCAGCCTCGTCGTCGCCGACGACACGATCGTCGATCTTCCCGGTCTCGCGTTCACGGGCAAGGCCTGGGCCGCCGTGCGCGGCGCGCTGAACCGCGCCGAGCGCGAGGAGATCACCTTCCGGATGACGCGACTCGTCGACGAGCCGTGGGGCATCCGCCAGCAGCTCCGCGCGATCTCGGAGATGTGGGTCGGCGACAAGGGACTTCCCGAGATGGGCTTCACGCTCGGAACCCTCACCGAGGCCGAGGATCCCGAAGTGCGCGTCGCGCTCGCGATGTCCCCGCAGGGCGACGTCGACGGGTTCCTCTCGTGGCTGCCCGTATACGGGGATGACGGGCGCGTGCGCGGCTGGACGCTCGACCTCATGCGACGCCGTGAGGGCGGCTTCGGTCCCGTCATGGAATTCTTGATCGGCGCGTCGGCGAAGCTCTTCTCCGAAGAGGGCGCCGAGATCATGTCACTGTCGGGAGCGCCGCTCGCTCACGACTATCCGCCGGATGCCGGCGCCATCGCCGTGCTGTCCGAACGTCTCGCTGAGGCACTCGAGCCGGTGTACGGTTTTCGCTCGCTGCACCGGTTCAAGGAGAAGTTCCACCCGCGCTACGAGACGATGCACCTGCTGTTCCGTGACGAGAGCGACCTCACCCGCATCGGCGCGGGCCTGACCCGCGCCTTCCTCCCCGACGCGACACTGCGCCAGTTCGCAGGAGCAGGCCTGGAACTCGTGCGCGGAGACCGCAGCACGTGAACATCGTCTGAGGATGCGCGGCGCGACATCGCCGCGCCGCGCATCCGCGAGTCAGACGGGGCGGATGTTCTCCGCCTGCAGGCCCTTGGGGCCCTGCGCGATCTCGAACTCGACGCGCTGGTTCTCCTCGAGCGAACGGTAGCCGCTCGACTCGATGGCGGTGTAGTGCGCGAAGACGTCAGCGCCGCCCTCGTCGGGAGCGATGAAGCCGAAGCCCTTCTCCGAGTTGAACCACTTGACAGTACCTTGCGTGCTCATGAAATGCCGTTCCTTGCGTGCTCGCGCGACCTGCGCGGGTCGATTGACACGCTAACGAAGAGCGGCGACACGCGGGATTAGCGTGACACAAATGTTGCAGACGCCATCGGACGCCCGGGCCGAGCGGAGCTCAAAGCCCGGGCGTCGACGGATCCCCCCGGATACGTCACGCCGAAGCGCGACATCCACACTCTACCGATTTACCGGCGCTGCAGAAGCGGCGCCCTCCCCGCGCACCGGACGTACACTTGGCGCAGTGATGGCCACCCCTCTGCTTCCGCTCCGCCCGCGCGCAACGGTGCTCGGCGATGAGGTCTACGCGACCCTCAGCGAGGCGATCCTCGACGGCACCCTCCGACCGGGTCAACGGTTGCGCGATCAGGAGCTCGCCGGGAGCCTCGGTGTCTCGCGGACCCCCGTGCGCGAAGCGCTGCAACGCCTCGAGCGCATCGGTCTCGTCGAGATCGCACCGAACCGCTACACACGCGTCTCCGTGCCCGATCCGGAGTTCCTCGGGGACACCGACGAGTTCGTCGCCTATATGCTCGGAAACTGCCTGCGGATCGCGCTCGGCCGGATCGATGACGACGCGCTCGCGAGCGCCGTCGGTCTGGTGGGCGACGTCGTGTCGGCGTCGCGGGCCGACGATCACGCGGGCGTCATGCACGCCACGACGGCTTTCTTCCAGTTCGTCGTCACGGCCACCGGGAACGTCGTCTTCCTCACCGTGCTGCGCGAGGCGGAGACGGTCATCCGGCGAAACCTCGCGGCGTGGCATCCGTTCATCGCATGCCCCGTCGAGCGCACGGCGTCGTACGAGAGGCTGCGAGAGGCGATCGCCGCGCGCGACAGCGTTCTCGCCGAATCGCTCGTGCGAGAGCTGCACGGGTTCTCGTAAGGCGCGACGCTGGATACGGTGGGGCCGTGAACCACATCGAGCTGCGTGATCTCGACGACGACGACCTCGACGCCGTCTTCACGATGATGAGCGACCCCGAGGGTGCCGCCCTCGCGGCCTTCACCGCGGAGGACCCGGAGGACCGCGGCGCGTTCGACGCGTGGATCGCTCGCGAACGCGCCGCCGACGATGTGCTCTTGGCCGTCGTGACCGAGAACGGCGGCTTCGCCGGCACGGTGGCGGCCTTCACCGTCGACGGCGAGCGCGAGGTCACCTTCTGGACCGCGCGTCACGCGTGGGGAAGAGGGGTGGCATCCGAAGCGCTGCGCATCCTCGTCTCACGCGAACCGCTGCGTCCGCTGTTCGCCCGCGTCGCTGCGCACAACGCCGGCGCTGTCGCCGTGCTGGAGCGCAACGGCTTCACCGAGGTCTCGCGCACGATCACGCGCGCGCCCGCCCTCGACCGCGACGCCGAAGAGATCCTCTTCGTCCTCCCCCCGACCCTGGACGGCGTCTGACCGGCGCCCGCCAGGGTGGTCGATGCCGCGTGCGACATACTCGGGAGGAGGGAAGGGGCCAGGAATGGTGCAACCACGGCAAGATGAAGCGCATCACCGCCGTCCCGGCGTCTTCCGACACCGAGCCCCCGCCACTTCGCCCGCGCATGGCCTGAGCACGACGCGCCATACCCGCTATGTCGATGACGGGCACCTCGTGCGGGCCCCGAGCGACACGAGCGTCGCAGACGCGCAGGAGTACATCGACGGGCACGCGAATCGGACGGCACTCCTGCTGTACCCGAAGCCGACAGCCGAAGACATCGCGGAGCTCGCGACCAGCTGGCGGCTCCATCCGCTGCTCGTCGAGGACCTCCTTCAGGCGGGACAACGGCCGAAGATCGAGCGGCACGATGATGCGCTGTTCCTCGTCGTCCGATCAGCGTGGTACATCGACGCGACGGAGGATGTCGACTTCGCCGAGTTCCACATCCTCCTCCGGCCGAAGGCGGTCGCCGTGTTCTGCCAGGACGGCCGCTGGATCGACGGGCTCGATGCCGACGGCGCCTCGGGAACCGCTGAGCATGGCGGCCACGCGCTTCTCGACGACGAGCACCTGCTGCACCACGGCCCGGAGGCCGTCGTCTATCGTCTGCTCGACGCCATCGTCGACGGCTACACCCCCGTGCTGCGCGGTCTCGCCATCGACAAGGCCCAGATCGAGCGCCAGGTCTTCAGCGGAGACGCCTCCGTCACCGAACGCATCTACCGGTTGAGCGAGGAGGTCATCGACCTTCAGCAGGCGACGTCCGGACTCGTCGAAGTCCTCGCCGCGCTGCAGAGGGGCTTCGACCACTACGGCATCCCCGAACCACTGAAGACCTATCTGCAGGATGTCGCAGACCATCTCAGCCGCGCGGACGCGCACGTCGGCGAGCTCCGCGAATCGCTCTCGCAGATCCTCACCGTCAACGGCACCCTCGTCGCACAGCGACAGAACGAGGACATGAAGAAGATCTCCGGCTGGGCCGCGATCCTCTTCGCACCGACGCTGATCGGCGCGGTCTACGGCATGAACTTCGACAGCATGCCCGAGCTGCACTGGACCTTCGGCTACCCGCTCGCCATCGGCGGCATGGTCGCGTTCGCGCTGGTGCTGTATCTCATCTTCAAACGACAGAAGTGGATGTAGGGACACCGGGCGAAGAAATGGAAAAGCCCCCTTTCGGGGGCCATTCCATTTCGTGCGCGAGGGGGGAGTTGAACCCCCACGCCCTTTCGGGCACTGGCACCTGAAGCCAGCGCGTCTGCCTATTCCGCCACTCGCGCGAGATGCATCATCCGAAGACGTCGCACTCAACTCAGCGAGGATATCACGCGCACCACGCGCCCCCGGAATCCGGTCGAATCCGGGAACCTCCAGCGTGTGCAACTAGCATGTAGCAACCAAGCACCCCCGTCCGAGGAGCTCCGTGGGACTACTTGACAGCTTCGAGAAGGGTCTCGAGCGCGCCGTGAACAGCGCGTTCGCGAAGACCTTCCGCAGCGGCATCCAGCCGGTCGAGATCGCCTCCGCACTGCGCAGCGAGCTCGACAAGAAGGCGGCCGTGGTCAGTCGCGACCGCATCCTCGCGCCCAACACGTTCGCCGTGCACCTCGCGCCGACCGACGAAGACAAGATGGCGGCGCTGGGGGCATCGCTCGACGACGAGCTGCAGGCACTCGTGCAGAAGCACGCGAAGAAGCAGGGATACTCCTTCGCCGGTCCCGTCTCGATCACTCTCGAGCGCGACGACCATCAGTCGACCGGAACCCTGCGTGTCGAGTCTTCGACGGCGCAGGGGCGGGTCGCGTGGCGCGGCGTGCTCGACATCGGCGGACGCCGCCACCCGCTGACGAAGTCCCGCACGGTCATCGGCCGCGGCAGCGACGCCGACATCACGATCTCCGACACGGGGACGAGCCGCAAGCACGTCGAGATCCTGTGGGACGGCGAGCGCGCGATGGTGCGCGATCTGAAGTCGACCAACGGCACCCTGCTCAACGGTCACAAGGTGACCGAAGCCGCGCTGACGCCGGACTCGACCGTGCGGATCGGGCGAACCGATATCGTGTTCCGCGTGGTCGCGCAGGCGACACCGCCGACGACGTCGACGCCCCCGCGCGATGTCACACGCGCCTTCGACGTGAGAGAACAGGGACCGCTGCCGTGAGCGAACTGACCCTGCTGCTGTTGCGCATCGGCTTCCTCCTTCTGCTCTGGTTCTTCGTCTTCGCCGTCGTGTACTCGCTGCGGGCCGATCTTTTCGGGGTCAAGGTGCGGAAGATGCCCGAGGCCGCGATGGCCGCGGGTGCCCCGCCGGCCGCGGCACAGGTCACCGCCCCCGTTCCCCCTCCCGCGAAGGGCCGGCCGTCCCAGGGCGGCCCCGCCACGACCGAAACGGCGGAACGCATCGTCATCACGAGCGGACCCAAGGCCGGCCTCGAGCTCGCCCTCGGGTCCGAACCACTCACGATCGGCCGGTCGAGCGAATCGGGCCTCGTCGTGCGCGACGACTACACGTCGAGTCACCACGCGCGTCTCGTGCTGTGGGGCGACCAGTGGATGCTGCAGGACCTCGACTCGACCAACGGCACCTGGCACGACGGCAATCGCGTCACGACCCCGGTGCCGGTGACGCTCGGCGCGCCCATCAAGGTCGGCGCGACGACGTTCGAGCTGAGGAAGTAGTCTCCGAGCGCATGGTCTTCCAAGGCTCGAGCACCGCGATCTCGCACACCGGCAAGGTGCGCTCCAACAACCAGGACTCCGGTTACGCCGGACCGAACCTGTTCGTCGTCGCCGACGGCATGGGCGGTCACGCCGGAGGAGACGTCGCGTCAAGCCTGGCCGTCGCCCGGCTCGAGGCCGTCGACCAGCCGTTCACCTCTCCGCCCGAGGCCGAGGAGGCCCTGCGCGAAGCGATCGCCGACACCGCGGTCGAGCTCATCGACACGGTGCACGTGCGACCCGAACTCGCCGGCATGGGCACGACCGTGAGTGCGCTCGTCATGGTCGACGACTACGCCGTCATCGCGCACATCGGCGATTCGCGCATCTACCTGTATCGCGACGGCGCGCTCACCCAGATCACGACCGACCACACGTTCGTGCAGCGACTCGTGGACTCGGGGCGCATCACGCCCGAAGAGGCCCGCTACCACCCGCGTCGCTCCGTACTCATGCGCGTGCTCGGCGACATGGCCACCGAGCCGGAGATCGACACCTTCGTCATGCCGACGCTGCCGGGCGACCGCTGGCTGCTCTGCTCGGACGGTCTGTCCGGCGTCGTCGACGACGCGCACCTGGCGAAAGTGCTCGGTCTCGGTCATGCCCCCGGCCGCACGGCGGATCAGCTGCTCAAGCAGGCCCTCGACGGCGGAGCGCCCGACAACGTCACGATCGTGCTCGTCGACGTGGGGGGGCAGCATCCGCTCTTCTCGGGAACCGCCACGATCGTGGGGTCGGCGTCGAACCCGATCGGCATCGAGGTGCCCGCCGCGCGCCCCGGACGCACGAGCTGGCTGCACGTGGGACGCCAGGCGGCGAACGAGCCGACGCACTTCGAACCGGCGGCGGAGTTCCTCGAAGAGCTCATCGAGGAGGACCGCCGTCGTGCGCGTCGCCGCCGGCTCGGCTGGATCGTCGGCCTCGTTCTCGTGCTGGGGCTGCTCGCAGCCGGCACCTTCGGCGCCTACCAGTGGACGCAGACGCGGTTCTATGTCGGGGCCGACGAGGACACGGTCGTGATCTTCCGGGGCATCCAGCAGACGATCGGTCCGATCACCCTCTCGACGCCCTATGAAGACACCGGCATCGAGCTCGACTCGCTCTCGGCCTTCACGCGCGAAAGGATCGAGCAGACGATCTCGGCCGACTCGCTCGACCGCGCACGCAGCATCGTCTCATCGATCACGATTTCCGAAGGAGACGCGCCATGAGCGCCGACACGCAGGCGGTGACCGCCGATACCGCCGTCGTGCGGGCTCTGCGGCGCATCCGCGTGCCGCAGATGCAGCGCAACCGCGAGCTCGCACTGCTCGTCTTCGCCTTCGTCATCAACGGATCGGCCGTCGCGCTCGTGCAGCTGGGTGCTCAGGGCACGATCGACAGCTCGTTCCTCGTCTACTGCGGCGTGCTGACGGTCCTCGTGCTCGCGATCCACATCGTGCTGCGCCTGCGCGCCCGCGACGCCGACCCGTTCGTGCTGCCGATCGCCACATTGCTGACGGGCCTCGGGCTCGCCATGATCTATCGACTCGATCTGCACTGGGACCGCACCGGGTGGGGCGCGTTCTCGACGCGTCAGCTCGCGTGGGCGGCGATCGCGCTCGTGCTCGCGATCGCCGTCGTGATCCTGCTGCGCAACTACCGCGTGCTCTTCCGCTACACGTACATCTTCGGCTTCGTCGCGATCCTGCTGCTCATCCTGCCGATCGTGCCCGGACTGAGCGGCGGCGGGAACGCCGACGTCTGGGTCGACGTGGGGCTGTTCACCTTCCAGCCCGGCGAACTCGCGAAGATCTGCCTCGCGATCTTCTTCGCCGGCTACCTCGTGCGCACACGCGAGAGCCTGACCTCGGTCGGCAAGCGGTTCCTCGGCGTCACGTGGCCGCGCGCGCGCGAGCTCGGTCCGCTCATCGTGCTGTGGCTCATCTCGCTCGGCATCATCGTCATGCAGCGCGACCTCGGCACGGGCCTGCTCATCTTCGGCATGTTCGTCGCGATGCTCTACGTCGCAACCGGCAAGACGAGCTGGGTCATCATCGGCGTCGTGCTGGCGGCGGCGGGCGCGTTCGTGGCATCCCGCCTGCTGCCGTACGTCGGCACGCGCTTCACGATCTGGTTGGATGCCTTCAACCCCGACCTCATGGACAACTCGAGCTTCCAGCTGGTCACGGGCATCTTCGGACTCGCGCAGGGCGGGCTCGTCGGCACGGGACTCGGCCAGGGACGGCCGTACCTCACGCCCGTCGCCGAGAGCGACTACATCCTGCCGGCGCTCGGCGAAGAACTCGGTCTCGTGGGGGTGTTCGCGATCCTGTGCCTCTACATGGTCTTCACCAGTCGCGGAATCCGCATCGGGCTCGCCGGTCAAGACGACTTCGGCAAGCTGCTCGCGACGGGGCTGTCCTTCACGATCGCGCTGCAGGTGTTCATCATGGTCGGCGGCGTGACCCGTCTCATTCCGCTCACGGGCCTCACGACGCCCTTCCTCGCGGCGGGCGGGTCCTCGCTCATCGCGAACTGGATCATCGTCGCCCTGCTGCTGCGCATCTCGGACTCCGTGCGCTCCCGGCCGAGGGTGGTGATCGGGTGACGACCCGTCGATACGGTCGCTTCGCGACCTCCTCAGGCACCAGTGGGCGTCGTGTACCGAGGGGGTGCGACCTGTGACGAAAGAACTGCGCCGGCTCAGCATCCTGATGCTGCTCATGTTCGTGGGGCTGTTCGCCTCGACGAGCTGGATCCAGATCGTCCAGGCCGACGAGCTCGCCGAGAACGCCGCGAACCGCCGTGCGCTGTACGACTCGTACGAAGTGCAGCGCGGCGCCATCATCGCGAGCGGATCGGCGATCGCCCGATCGGTGCCCTCGGGCGACCTGTACAGCTGGCAGCGCGTCTACACGGATGCCGCCATGTGGGCGCCCGTCACCGGCTACATCAACCCCGTGCTCGGCTCGTCGACGGGCATCGAGGCCGCAATGAACCAGGAGCTCAGCGGCACGGCCGGTTCGCAGTTCCTCTCGCGCCTGGATCGCATCATCTCGGGACAGCCGCCCCGCGGCTCCGACGTCGCGCTGTCGATGGATGCCGCCGTCCAAGCGGCCGCGTACGAAGCGCTCGGCGACCTGCAGGGCGGGATCATCGCGATCGAGCCCTCGACCGGCCGCATCCTCGCGATGGTCACGAGCCCCAGCTACGACACGAACCTGCTGGCCTCGCACAACGCCGGCGAGGTCGACGACGTGTATGCGGAGCTCGTCGCCGATCCGGGCAAGCCGCTGTCGAACCGCGCGATCGCGGGCGACTTGAACGCACCGGCATCCACCTTCAAGCTCGTCACCGCCTCGGCGGCCTTCGCATCGGGCGACTACACGCCCGAATCGACGCTGCCGAACCCCGCGATCTATCAGCTGCCGCAGTCCACCGCCACCGTGCGCAACGCCTCGGGCGGCACGTGCGGTCCCGGCGAGACGGTCACGATCGCCGACGCGCTGCGGCTGAGCTGCAACATCCCGTTCGCCGAGCTCGCCGTCGAGCTCGGCAACGAGGCGATGCGCGCCGAAGCTGAGAAGTACGGATTCAACTCGTCGTTCGCGATGCCGCTCGTCTCGACCCCCTCGTCGTACCCGCCCAACGAGGACGACCCGCGCATCCTCGACGCCGCGCAGACGGCGCTCACGGGCTTCGGACAGGGCCGCGTCACGGCGACGCCGCTGCAGATGGCGATGGTGTCGGCGGGCATCGCCAACGAGGGGATCGTCATGAACCCGCGCATGGTGGATCGGATCATCGGACCCGACCTGTCGGTGCAGCAGGAATTCGAGAACACCGAGTTCGGACGCGCTCTCGACGAGGACATCGCGGCGGACATGGTCGCGCTGATGGTGGCCAATGTCAGTGAGGGTGTCGCGAGCGGTGCAAGAATAGACGGGGTCGAGGTGGCCGGGAAGACCGGGACGGCAGAGAACGGGGCAAGGCCCTACACGCTGTGGTTCACGGGCTTCGCGCCCGCGGACGATCCGCGGGTGGCCGTTGCGGTCGTCGTCGAAGACGGCGGCGGTCAAGGACAGTCGGGCAGCGGGAACGCGATCGCGGCTCCCATTGCGAAGAAGGTCATGGAGGCGGTGCTGGGCAGATGAGACCGACACAGGGTGTGACGTTCGGTGGCCGTTACGAGCTCGATTCGCGGATCGCGATCGGCGGCATGGGCGAGGTCTGGGAAGCGACGGACCACGTCATCGGACGAACCGTCGCCATCAAGATCCTCAAAGACGAGTACATGGGGGATCCGGGCTTCCTCGAGCGCTTCCGCGCTGAGGCCCGCCACGCGGCCCTCGTGAACCACGAGGGCATCGCGAGCGTCTTCGACTACGGCGAAGAGAACGGCAGTGCGTTCCTCGTCATGGAGCTCGTGCCCGGCGAGGCGCTCTCGACGATCATCGAGCGCGACGGCTCGCTCTCGACCGACAAGACGCTCGACATCGTCGCGCAGACCTCGGCCGCGCTGCAGGCAGCGCACGCCGCCGGCCTCGTGCACCGCGACATCAAGCCCGGCAACCTGCTCATCACGCCCGACGGCCGCGTCAAGATCACCGACTTCGGCATCGCGCGCATCGCCGACCAGGTGCCGCTGACGGCGACCGGCCAGGTCATGGGGACCGTGCAGTACCTCTCGCCCGAGCAGGCGTCGGGCCACCCGGCGTCCCCCGCGACCGACACGTACTCGCTCGGCATCGTCGCCTACGAATGCCTCGCCGGCAAGCGCCCCTTCACGGGCGAGTCGCAGGTCGCGATAGCGATGGCCCAGATCAACGAGCAGCCGCCCCCGCTGCCGCCGACCGTCGCCGTGCCGGTGCAGAACCTCGTCATGGCGATGATCGCGAAGAAGCCCGAAGACCGCCCGGCGTCGTCGGCCGCCGTCGCGCGTGCCGCGACCGCCCTGCGCCGCGGTGATGTCGTCGCCGCGGCCGCGGCCGTGCCGGCGATCGCGGCGGGCACCTCGGTCGGCGACGACATGACGCAGCTGCTCGGCACCGACACTTCGGCCGAGACGCGGTTGCTGGCCGCTCCGACAGAAGAAGACGCCGTCGAGGGCGAAGACACCGAGAAGCGCAAGCGCAGCCCGTGGACGTGGCCGCTCGTCGCGCTCATCGCGCTGCTCGTGCTCGTGCTCGGCGCCACGATCTGGGGTCTCGTCGCGAATCAGGAGCCTGCACCCGAGCCGACGAGTTCGTCGCCCTCGCCGACGCGCTCGACTCCGGCGAACACGCCGACCCCCGAGCCGACGTCGGCGAACGTCGTTGCGGCTGACCTCACGGGCCAGACCTGCGAAGCGGCGACGGCGATCCTCGACGACCTCGGCTTCGGCGTGAGCTGCGTCGACGGCGACTCCGCGCCCGACGAAGCGAGCGTCGGCCTGGTCTACCAGGTCGACCCCATGGGCAACGTCCCGTTCGACCGGGTCATCACGCTCACCCGCTACGCCGGTCAGGTGCCCATGGGCACGCCGGCCGCGGCGCGGATCTCGGGAACGGCCGAAGCGGGCAGCACGGTGCAGATCGGATGGGACGGCTACAGCTGCCCCTCGGGCACGGGCAACGTGAGCGGATACCAGTTCACCGCGACGCAGGGAGTGTTCCCCGCCTCGGGCCAGTCCAGCGCGTGGTTCGGCGCCAACGAGCGTTCCGCCGACCTGCAGGTGACCGGTGCCGCCGGCTCGACCCTGCTCGTGACCTACACCGTCACGTGCACGGGCGGAACCGCCGGTGAGCGCACGACCGGCGCCTCGCAAGAAGTGAGTGCCGCGATCCAGGCGCCGCCCGTACCGGACCCCGATCCCACCGACGAAGAGCAGGAGTGAGGGCACCGGCTCGACTATTCTGGCTGAAGGTCCGAATCAGGGAGTCAAGTGTCTGCTGAGCCGCGTGTGCTGTCGGGACGCTACCGTATCGACGAGCTCATCGGGCGCGGCGGCATGGCGAGCGTCTACCGCGGATACGATCTGACGCTCGGCCGCGAGGTCGCGATCAAAGTTCTCGCGCGCGATCTCGCGAACGACAACGCCTTCCGCACCCGCTTCCGCCTCGAGGCGCAGGCGGCGTCGCGCATGGCGCATCCCGCGATCGTGCGGGTCTTCGACGCGGGCGAAGACTCCGAGACCCAGCCCGACGGCTCGGTCCGGCCCGTTCCGTTCATCGTCATGGAGCTGGTCAAAGGCGCCCTGCTGAAAGACATCATCGCGCGCGGACCCGTGCCCGAGACCGACACCGTGCGCTACATGGACGGCATCCTCGAAGCGCTCGAGTACTCCCACCGCGCGGGTGTCGTGCACCGCGACATCAAGCCGGGCAACGTCATGGTGACCGATGCCGGGCAGGTCAAGGTCATGGACTTCGGCATCGCCCGCGCCGTGTCCGACGGCTCATCGACGGTCGCCGAGACGACCGCGATCCTCGGAACGGCTGCCTACTTCTCCCCCGAGCAGGCGAAGGGCGAGCCCGTCGACGCGCGCGCCGATCTGTACTCGGCCGGCGTCGTGCTGTACGAGCTGCTCGCGGGTCGTCCGCCGTTCCGCGGCGAATCCCCCGTCGCCGTCGCCTACCAGCACGTCAGTGAAGCGCCCGTTCCGCCGTCGGAGTTCAACGAGACGGTGCCGCGCGCGCTCGACGCCGTCGCGCTGCGCGCCCTCGCGAAGGATCCCTTCCAGCGCTACCAGGACGCCGCGGGCTTCCGCGAGGCCCTCGACGCGACCGTCGACGGAAACGCCCCCACGAAGCGCCAGATGAACGCACTCACGAGCGAGCTGTACGGGCCCAACCCGCGGCAGGCCGCGGAGACGGCCCGGTCGCTGCGGCAGCTGAGCACGGACACGACGATGAAGCGCACGCAGGCGGGGCCGCCGGTCGCGTGGATCTGGTCGGGCGTCGCCCTCATCGCCGTGCTGCTCGCGGCGGTGCTCTTCTGGGTGCTCACGATCAAGCCCGACGGCGGAGATGTGCCGTCGATCGCGCGCATCGTGCCCGATGTCACGGGCGTGACCTACGAGCGCGCGGCGCGCGACCTGGGCGATGAGGACCTCATCTCGTTCCGCGTCGATGAGCCGAACCCCGACGTCGCCGAGGGCATCGTGATCCGCACCGATCCGCAAGCGGGCGAGTCGGTGTCGCCCGAGCAGGAGATCCGTGTCTACGTCTCGTCGGGCCAGGAGATGTCGACCGTTCCCGTGCTCGAAGGGCTCGGGCAAGACGCCGCCGTCGCGGCCCTCGACGCGGCCGGCCTCACGCTCGGCACCGTGACCCAGCGCAACGACCCGACCCTGTCGGCCGGGATCGTGATGTCGGCCGACCGAAGCGCCGAGACCGAAATCCCCAAGGGCACGGCGGTCAACCTCGTCGTCGCGTCGGGGCGCGTGACGCTCATCGACGTGACGGGATACACCGTGGATGCCGCGAGCCGTCAGCTCGCCGACCTCGGTCTCGAGGTCGGGTCGCAGGAGGACACGACGTGTCCCGCCGACTCGCCGCCCACCGTCCGATCGCAGTCACTCGCGCCCGGTGACGTTCCCGTGCGCTCCGCCGTGACGCTGGTGTACTGCTCGGGATCGTGAACGGCTGGCCCTCAGCGACGCGGGTGCAGCGTCGCGCCGCGAGCCGCGGCATCCGCGTATCCGACCTGTGCGAGCCAATTGCCCAGGAGCCGGTGGCCGCCCTCGGTCAGCACGCTCTCGGGGTGGAACTGCACGCCCTGCACCGGTGCCGTCCGATGCGCGACGCCCATGATGACGCCCGAATCGGTGCGGCTCGTGACGACGAGGTCGCGGGGCAGCGTCTCGGGGACGATCGCGAGCGAGTGGTAGCGCGTCGCGACGAACGGATCGGCCAGACCGGCGTACAGCGCCGAGCCGTCGTGGTGCACGAGCGACGTCGTGCCGTGCATCAGCTCGGGCGCCTCGGCGACACGCGCGCCGAAGGCCTCGCCGATCGCCTGGTGCCCGAGACAGACGCCCAGAAGAGGGATGCCGCGGCGTGCCGCCGCCCGCACGACGGCGATCGACGCCCCGGCGGCGGCCGGTGTGCCCGGGCCGGGTGAGACGAGCACGCCCGCGAAGGCGGACACCGTGCCCGCGGCATCCCGGATCTCGTCGGCCTCGATCAGCTCGGTGGACGCGCCGAGCTCGTGCAGATAGCCGACGAGGGTGTGGACGAAGCTGTCGTGATTGTCCACGACGAGCACCGGCGTCACTGGACGGTGACCTCTTGCGGGTTGACGAACTGGCTGATCCACGGGAAGGCGTAGAACGCCAGGCCGTAGAGGATCGCGGCAACGGCGACGAGAAGGATGAGCAGGCGCACCCACCAGGGTCCGGGGAGGGCCCGCCACAGTGCGGCGTACATCAGGCTCCTTCGTTCAGGGCGGAGGGTGCTCCCGCGTCGCGGGGCGTGAACGAATCGAAGACGCCGTACGCCACGATACGTTCGGCCATCGAGAACATGGGGCTGCAGCTCGTCAGCGTGATGTAGCTCGTCGTCGCTTCGACGTCGAGCTCCTGCGGCACGGGCAGCAGCACATCGACCTCATCCGGGCGGACGTACTGGAGGGTGCGGAAGCGGTACGTGTACCAGCCGTCGGCGGTCTCGACGACGATGGGGTCGTCGATACGCAGCTCGGCAACCTGGTTGAAGGGCTTGCCCCACGTCGTGCGGTGACCGGCCAGGGCGAAGTTGCCGACCTCGCCGGGCATGGGCGACCCAGGGTAGTGCCCGATGCCGATCGGGTCGAGTGTGCCGGGGCGCGTTACGCCGCCGGCCATCTCGACGGCGTAGTCCGCTCCGAAGCGGGGCACCCGCATGACGCCGAAGACCTCGGTGTCGGCCGGTTCGGGCAGGATGATCGGCTCGAACGTCTCGGCGATCGGCTCCTCATCGGGCCAGTCCGCCGGCGGCACATACTCCTGCGCCCACCGCGTGATCGTCTCGTTGCCGGTCGCGTTGCGCTGCGCGCCGTAGATCATGTCGCCCACCCACAGCTGCCACACGACGTAGAGCAGGGTGATGACACCGGCGGTGATGAGCAGTTCCCCGATGACCCCGGCGACCGACACGCGTCGGCGCGGTCGCGCGGAGCGACGGGTCGGGGGCGCTCCCGATGTCGTCAGTGTGGCTTGCTGCACACTCGAAGTGTAGTGAGAACATGCTGAAGCGAGCCTGGCAGCTAGACTGGCGGACATGGCACGATCCGGCAAAGATGACGACGCGTTGATCGAACGCGCAGAGGGCGAAGCGGCCCCCAACCCCGTGTGGTTCAAGCCGATCATGATCGGGCTGATGCTCGCGGGACTCGTCTGGGTGCTCGTCTTCTACCTCAGCGGCATGCAGTACCCGATTCCGGGTATCCAGGGCTGGAACCTCGTGATCGGCTTCGGCATCGCGTTCCTCGGCTTCCTCATGACGACGCGCTGGCGCTAGCCGCCCGTCTCACACTCTCCGCCACCGGCGCCCGCGATGTGCGCGCGCCGGTGGTTTTTGCGCGCCGCGGGGAAGTTATCCACAGGTTCATCCACAGGTGGGGATGAATCACACCGGTGTAGTTCCTCGGATCAGAGGCCGATGTACGGCGGCAGCACCGTGAAGACCGGTACGACCAGCAGCAGCACGAGCCCCGCGCCGACGGCGCCGAGCAGCAAGAGCTGCGTCTTCTGCTGCCGCTGCGCTCGAGTACGCGTGAAGATGAACCCCACGAGCAGTCCGACCACGAGGCCACCCACGTGCGCCTGCCACGACACGTTGAATCCGGGGATGAACCCGATCGCGAGGTTCACGCCGAGGATCACCGCGATCCCGGCGATATTGAGCCCGATATGCCGGCCGATCACGATCAGCGCCCCGAACAGGCCGAAGATCGCACCCGACGCCCCGACGACGGGCGTGCCGAACGACAGCAGCGTGACGGCGACCGATCCTCCTGCCGTGCTCAACAGGTAGAGGGCGACGAACCGTCCCCTGCCGAGAAGCGGCTCGAGGCTGCGGCCGATGAGCCACAGCGCCAGCATATTGAGCCCGATGTGCCAGAAGCCCGAGTGCACGAGCGCGACGGTCAGGATGCGCCACGGCTCGAACGTTCCCGTGAGCGGGGGGTACAGCGTCGGGGCCCAGAACAGCAAAAAGTTCTCGACCGTGCGACCGAACCCGGGGATGAGCGACACGATGTACGCGATCGCGGTGATCCCGATGATCGCGTAGGTCGCGAGCGGCCGCGTGTCGCTGACGACGACCGGTCGTGACCGGGTCCAGCGTCGTTCGGCCTTGCGCTGCGCGGTCGTCTGGGCGGACTGCTGCGCCTTCATGCACTCGGGGCAGACCACGCCTACGGCGGCGGGCGTCTGGCACTCGGGACAGATCGTGCGCAGGCATCGCTGGCAGAGCACGAAGCTCTGCCGGTCAGGATGCCGGTAGCAGAAGTTGTCGCGGTTGCTCGCGAAGTCCGCCGAGGTCACGGGGTGGAGGTGCGCGGCGTCAGACGGCCTGGATGTCGATCGACTCGATGACCACGGGCTCGACGGGACGGTCGCCCGCACCCGTCGGCACAGCGGCGATCGCGTCGACGACCGCGCGCGAGTCGGCGTCGGCGACCTCGCCGAAGATCGTGTGCTTGCCCTGCAGCCACGGCGTCGGGTCGGTCGTGATGAAGAACTGCGATCCGTTGGTGCCCTCGGGCTTGCCCGTGATGGCGTTGCGGCGAAGGCCGGCGTTGGCCATCGCGAGGATGTAGGGCTCGTTGAAGTTCAGCTCGCCGTTGATCTCGTCGTCGAAGTTGTAGCCAGGGCCACCCACACCCTGTCCGAGCGGGTCGCCGCCCTGGATCATGAAGTTCGGGATGATGCGGTGGAAGATGACGCCGTTGTACAGCGGCCCCTCACCGGGCTTGCCCGTCGCCGGGTCGGTCCACGAACCGGTTCCGTCGGCGAGACCGACGAAGTTCTTGACCGTGCGCGGCGCGTGGTCGCCGAACAGGTTGACGACGATGTCGCCGTGGTTGGTGTGGATCGTGGCAACGGCGGAGTGCTGGGGCATGTCGTACATTCTCGCAGACAACTTGACAAGCCCTTTCTCCCTGCCCGGGTACCGTCTGGCAAGATGGAGAAACCACCGACCCCGTCGAGAGGGAGGATCCCCGTGAGCCTCAGCCGCAAGCGCAAGAAGGAACTACGAAAGCTTCAGTCGCAGGCAAACGCCCTGTGGGAGTCGCAGCAGGTGCTCGTCGGGCAGGCGTCCGACGTCGCTCGCGAGGCCGGACGACAGTTGGGACACTTCGGCCGTGAGCAGGTCGCACCGCAGGTGCAGGCCGGATATGAGAAGTACGCGGCGCCCTACGTCGACCGCGGCGTCAAGCTGTCCAAGAACGTGCTCGAGCACAATGTCGTCCCCGCCGCGGGTGCGGTCGTGGGTTCGGCGCTGTCCGCATGGGATGCCGCCAACGAAACGCGCGCTCGCCTCGCGGCCGGCCGCGGATTCGCGCTTCCCGACTCGGGCAAGTACTCGAAGAAGGCCGACAAGTACGCGAAGAAGGTGTCGCGTCGCCTCTCGGCGGGCGTGAGCGCCCTCGAGCCGAAGAAGAAGGGCATGGGCGCCGGCGGCGTCATCGCCATCATCCTGGGTGTCGCCGCGGCGGCAGGCGTGCTGTACGCCGCGTGGCAGACGCTGCGCGCCGACGACGAACTGTGGGTGGCCGACGACCCGCTGCGCGCGCCCGACGCGTGACCGATCCGCTCGCGCGGGTTCGAGAGGCGGCATCCGCTCGCGGGCTCGAGATCGAGCTGCGCGAGCGGCCCGCCGCGAAGAGCCTGCCCGAGGCGGCGGCGCTGCTCGGTGTGAAGCCGGCCGACATCGTCAAGACGCTCGTCGTCAAGCGCCCTTCGACAGGCTCAGGGAACGCGACACGCTCAGGGAACGCGACCGGCTCAGGGAGCGCGACCGGCTCAGAAGCCGCGACAGGCTCGGGGAACACGCCGGAGTTCCTCTACGCCCTCGTGCCGGGCGATCGGTCGATCTCGTGGCCGAAGCTGCGGGCGGTCGTGGGCGTCAACAAGCTCGCGCTCCCCGACCCTGACGTCGCACTCGCAGCGACGGGCTACGAGCGCGGCACCATCGTGCCCATCGGCGCCCAGGGCGACTGGCCCGTCTTCGCCGACGAGAGCATCGTCGGCCGCCGAATCGCGATGGGTGCCGGCGCCCACGGCTACAGCCTGTTCGTCGACGCAGACGCCCTCATCGCCGCGTTCGACGCGACGATCGCCGACATCTCGAGCGAGGCCGGGTAGCGGCATCCCGTCAGAGGACACCGGCCATCTCGAGGCCGATGTCGACCAGCTTGACGTGTTGCAGCGATGGCACGTCCGCGAGCGGGAACCACTCAGCGCGATCCGTGGAGCCGCCGACCTCGTTGCGCAGCTCTCCGCCGATGATGTGCGCGCGATAGACGATGCGCAGCGTGTGCAGCGGCGACGACGAGGTGCTCAGCCTCCGGCGCGCGGGGATGACCCGCGAATGGATGCCGAGCAGCCCATCGAGCGCGACGTGATAGCCCGTCTCTTCGTGGACTTCGCGGCGCGCGGCGTCTTCGGGGTTCTCGCCGCTCTCGAGTCCGCCGCCGGGCAGCGTCCAGGCGGCGCGGCGCCCCTCGATCCAGTGGGCGAGGAGCACCCGGTCATCGGGATCGACGATGATCGCGTACGCGGCTACCCGCATGTCCATGCTTCACCCTAAGCGAGAAGCGCCGCCCCGAGGGGCGGCGCTTCGCATCTTGTGGAGCCTAGGAGTCCCCGACGTACTCCGCCGGGGGCCCATCGAACGGCCGCTCCGCGGCCTCGTTCGAATCCAGCATCATCATGCGAGAAGGACCGCCCCTTTCGGGACGGTCCTTCTCGCATCTTGTGGAGCCTAGGAGATTCGAACTCCTGACATCCTGCTTGCAAAGCAGGCGCTCTACCAACTGAGCTAAGGCCCCGGGGCTTTGTGTGTGGGGCTACCAGGACTTGAACCTGGGACCTCTTCATTATCAGTGAAGCGCTCTAACCGCCTGAGCTATAGCCCCGATCGTGACTCGTGATGCACGGTCAACCTCCAAGAGGTTACCGGAACCGTGCCGTTTTCACGAATCGACGGACCCTCAGTTCGACGTGAAGCCGACGAGGAGTCCGCCCGTCACCTTGACGGCGAGATTGTAGATCCCGGCGAACACGGCACCGAGCACCGTGACCACGACGAGATTGAGGATCGCCACGATCGCCGAGAAGGCGAGAACCTGCGGCAGGCTCACGAACGTCGACAGCAGGAAGCTGCCGTCCGAGAAGCCCGCGAAGAACTCGTCGGCCCGGTCGATGAGGCCCGTCGTCTGCACGACGAGGAAGATCAGCACGAACGACACGACCGTCACGACGGCGATCGCGATCGCCGCCAGGAACGACAGCTTGACCGCCGACCAGAAGTCGACGTACACGAGCCGCAGGCGCACCTGCTTCGCGCTGGTCTTGCGGCTGGACTTCTTCGCGAGCTTGTCGGCTACCGTGCTCATGCGTCAGTACTCTCTTCGGGGATCTCAGGCGAGACAGCGGGATCGTCGGCGGATTCGTTCGCCGGCTCGGCTGCCTCGGCGTCGTCGGCCAGACCCCGTTCACCATTCCGTGCGATCGCGAGGATGCGATCGTCGGCGGCGGAGCGGGCGAACACGACACCCATCGTGTCGCGGCCCTTGGCGGGGACCTCGGCCACGGCAGAGCGTACCACCTTGCCGCTGGCAAGAACCACCAAGACTTCGTCGTCCTCCGAGACGATGAGACCGCCCGCGAGATCGCCGCGATCGTCGTTGAGCTTGGCCACCTTGATGCCCAGCCCGCCACGACCCTGCACGCGATACTGGTCGACCGCGGTGCGCTTGGCGTAGCCGCCCTCGGTCACGACGAACACGAATCCGTCGTCGGCGGCGACCGACGCCGACAGCAGGGAATCGCCCTCGCGGAATGACATTCCCTTGACGCCCGACGTGGAGCGTCCCATCGGACGCAGCGCCTCGTCGGTCGCCGAGAATCGCAGCGACATGCCGTGCCGGCTGATCAGCAGGATGTCGTCGCCTTCGTCGACGAGCAGAGCGCTGACGAGCTCGTCGGATCCGTTCGTCGTCGGAACCGTGTCATCTTCGTCGTCGTCGTCGATGTCGTCCGAACCGTCGGAACGCAGCTTGATCGCGATGATCCCGCCCTGACGGTTCGTGTCGTACTCCTCCAGGCGCGTCTTCTTCACCAGCCCGCCCCGCGTCGCCAGGACGAGGTACGTGGCGACCTGGTAGTCGCGGATGTCGAGGATCTGCGCGATCTCCTCACCCGGCTGGAGCGCGAGCAGGTTCGCGACGTGCTGGCCCTTCGCGTCGCGGCCGGCCTCGGCGATCTCGTACGTCTTGGCGCGGTAGACCCGGCCCTTCGTCGTGAAGAACAGCAGCCAGTGGTGCGTCGTCGTGACGAAGAAGTGCTCGACGACGTCGTCGGCGCGCAGCTGCGCGCCCTTGACGCCCTTGCCGCCCCGGTGCTGCGAGCGATAGTTGTCGCTGCGCGTGCGCTTGACGTATCCGTCGCGCGTGACGGTGACGACCATCTCCTCTTCGGGGATGAGGTCTTCGATCGACATGTCGCCGTCGAATCCGTGCAGGATCTCGGTGCGCCGATCGTCGCCGAACTTGGCGACGATGTCGGTGAGCTCCTCGTGCACGATCGTGCGCTGGCGGGCCGGCGTCGCGAGGATGTCCTTGAAGTCGGCGATCTGCAGTTCGAGCTCGTTCGCCTCGTCGATGATCTTCTGACGCTCGAGCGCTGCCAGGCGTCGCAGCTGCATCTCGAGGATCGCCTGCGCCTGGTCGTCGTCGATGTCAAGCAGCGACTTCAGGCCCTCGCGCGCCTCGTCGACCGTGGGCGAGCGACGGATGAGGGCGATGACCTCGTCGAGGGCGTCGAGCGCCTTCAGGTATCCGAGCAGGATGTGCATGCGACGCTCGGCCTTGGCCAGGCGGAACGTCGTGCGGCGCACGATGACTTCGATCTGGTGATCGATCCAGTGCGAGATGAACCCGTCGAGCGGCAGGGTGCGCGGCACGCCGTCGACGATCGCGAGCATGTTCGCACCGAAGTTGTCCTGCAGCTGCGTGTGCTTGTACAGATTGTTGAGCACGACCTTCGCCACGGCGTCGCGCTTGAGCACGATGACGAGGCGCTGCCCCGTGCGATCGGACGTCTCGTCGCGGATGTCGGCGATTCCCGTGATCTTGCCCTCGCGCGCGAGATCGCTGATCTTGATCGCGACGTTGTCGGGGTTGACCTGGTAGGGCAGCTCGGTGATGACGAGGCACGTGCGCCCCTGGAGCTCTTCGATCGAGACGACGGCCCGCATCGTGATCGACCCGCGGCCCGTGCGGTACGCCTCCTTGATGCCGCGCGTGCCGAGGATCTGCGCCGCCGTCGGGAAGTCGGGGCCCGGGATGCGCTCCATGAGCGCTTCGAGCAGCTCTTCGCGCGTGGCATCCGGATTCTCCAGCGCCCACAGCGCACCGGAGGACACCTCGCGCAGATTGTGCGGCGGGATGTTCGTCGCCATACCGACCGCGATGCCGACCGAGCCGTTCACCAGCAGGTTCGGGAACCGCGCCGGGAGGACGGTGGGTTCCTGCGTCTGACCGTCGTAGTTGTCCTGGAAATCGACGGTGTCTTCTTCGATGTCGCGCACCATCTCGAGCGCGAGCGGAGCCATCTTCGTCTCGGTGTACCGCGGCGCCGCGGCGCCCTGGTTGCCCGGCGATCCGAAGTTGCCCTGCCCGAGCGCGAGCGGATAGCGCAGCGACCACGGCTGCACGAGACGCACGAGTGCGTCGTAGATCGGCGAGTCACCGTGCGGGTGGTACTGACCCATCACCTCGCCGACGACGCGCGCGCACTTCGAGAACGAGCGGTCAGGCCGGAAACCGCCGTCGTACATGCCGTAGATCACACGGCGGTGCACGGGCTTGAGTCCGTCGCGGACGTCGGGCAGCGCGCGCCCGACGATGACGCTCATCGCATAGTCGAGGTAGCTGCGCTGCATCTCGGACTGCAGATCGACCTGGTCGATCTTGCCGTGGTCGTGCACCGGCACGGGGCGCTCGGATGCTGCGCCTGTCGAAGTATCGTCAGTCATTCTCGTCTTCTCTGTGAACGGGTCGCTGAGCCTGGTGCAGGGTCAGATATCGAGGAAGCGGACGTCCTTGGCGTTGCGCTGGATGAATCCGCGGCGCGATTCGACGTCTTCGCCCATCAGGATCGTGAAGATCTCGTCGGCCGCGGCCGCGTCGTCGATCGTCACCTGCTTGAGCGTGCGAGTCGTCGGGTCCATCGTGGTCTCCCACAGTTCCTTGGCGTTCATCTCGCCCAGACCCTTGTACCGCTGGATCGCATTGTCCTTGGGGATGCGTTTGCCCAGAGCGATTCCGTCGGCGAGAAGGGCGTCACGCTCCCGGTCGCTGAAGACGTACTCGTGCGGCTGGTTCGACCACTTGATGCGGTACAGCGGCGGCTGAGCGAGGTAGACGAACCCGGCTTCGATGAGCCCGCGCATGTAGCGGAAGAGCATCGTCAGCAGCAGCGTCGTGATGTGCTGGCCGTCGACGTCGGCATCGGCCATCAGCACGATCTTGTGGTAGCGCGCCTTCTCGATGTCGAAGTCCTCGCCGATGCCCGTGCCGAAGGCCTGGATCATGGCTTGGACTTCTCTGTTGCCCAGCGCCCGGTCGAGGCGCGCACGCTCGACGTTGAGGATCTTTCCGCGCAGCGCGAGGATCGCCTGCGTGTGCGGGTCGCGCCCCTGCACGGCCGAGCCGCCGGCGGAGTCTCCCTCGACGAGAAAGATCTCACTGATCGACGGGTCCTTGCTCGAGCAGTCCTTGAGCTTGTCGGGCATCGCCGCCGACTCGAAGACGCTCTTGCGTCGCGCCGTCTCTCGCGCCTTGCGCGCCGCCATCCGGGCCGACGCCGCATCGATCGCCTTGCGCACGACGTTCTTCGCCTGCACGGGGTTGCGGCCGAACCAGTCGCCGAGCTGATCGCCGACGACCTTCTGCACGAAGGCCTTGGCTTCGGTGTTGCCGAGCTTGGTCTTGGTCTGGCCTTCGAACTGGGGCTCGGACAGCTTGATCGAGATGACGGCCGTCAGCCCTTCGCGCACGTCGTCGCCCGAGAGGTTCTCATCCTTCTCTTTGAGCAGGTTCTGCGCGCGGGCGTACTTGTTCACGAGCGTCGTGAGCGCCGCGCGGAAGCCCTCTTCGTGAGTGCCGCCCTCGTGCGTGTTGATCGTGTTGGCGTACGTGAAGACGTTCTCGGTGTAGCTCGTCGTCCACTGCATCGCGACTTCGAGGGCGATCTTGCGATTGCCGTCCTCGGACTCGAAGGCGATGATGTCGTCGTTGACGTGCTCGGCCTTGCGCACGTGGTTGAGGTATTCGACGTAGTCGACGAGTCCGCGCTCGTAGAGGAAGCTGTCGTTGGGCTGCTGCAGCACGACCTCGCCCGGCTCCGTCTCCTCCTCGTAGGCCGAGGACGGACGCTCGTCGCGCAGATCGATGCGCAGACCCTTGTTGAGGAACGCCATCTGCTGGAACCGGGTGCGCAGCGTTTCGTACTCGAAGTCGGTCGTCTCGAAGATCGTGTCGTCGGGCCAGAACGTGATCGTCGTGCCCGTCTCCGTGCTCTCTTCGCCGCGTTCCAGCGGTGCCTGCGGAATGCCGCCGCCCTCGAAGGACTGCCGCCACACGTAGCCCTGGCGCCTCACCTCGACGTCGAGTCGTGTCGACAGCGCGTTCACGACCGACGATCCGACGCCGTGCAGACCACCCGAGACGGCGTACCCGCCGCCGCCGAACTTTCCGCCGGCGTGCAGCACCGTGAGGACGACCTCGACGGTGGACTTGCCTTCGGTGCGGTGCATGTCCACGGGGATGCCGCGACCGTTGTCGACGACACGCACCGCCCCGTCGGGGAGGATCGTGATCGTGATCGTGTCGCAGTGACCGGCGAGCGCCTCATCGACCGAGTTGTCGACGATCTCGTAGACGAGGTGGTGCAGGCCGCGCGGTCCCGTCGAGCCGATGTACATGCCGGGGCGCTTGCGCACCGCCTCGAGGCCCTCGAGAACCTGGATCTCATCTGCGCCGTACTCTCCGGCGACCCCGCCGCGCGCTTCTGATCCGGTCGTTTCCACTGCGCGTTCGGGATTCTCAGACGTCATTGGGTTCAAGCACTCCAGATCGATGGCGAGGGCACCCGTCAGTCTATCGTCTTCGAGCCGTCGCCGCCCGTTCTGCGCCCGTCTGGCGCGATGAAAACGGATCAGCCACCTATCGGCATGGCTCAGCCGTAGGTATCGCGCGGACCGCGGCCTGGAATGGCTCTCGGGCCCCATTTCCACGAGGGGACGTCCGGCCCCAAGAAGCGGATGGCAGTGACACGGGCCTCGGGGAACCTGCGCACGATCTCGGAGAGGATGTGCGAGCGCATGAGCTGAAGCTGCTTCGCCCACGCCGTGGAATCGGCCTGGACCGTGAGCGTGCCCTCTTGAAAGGCGACAGGCCGGGTGTGACGAGCCGTGTCGGCGCCGGCCACTTCATCCCACGCGCGCACGACGTCTTCGCGCGCCAGCTGCGAGTCCCATCCGGCCTCACGCGTCATGGCCGAGAGCACGTCACCGAGACCGTGCGGGTCGCGGCCGGGCGTGAACGGCTCGTGCTCGTCGTCGCCCGAGCGGCGCTTCTTGCGCCGGAACGTGCGGGCAGAAGGCTCGAGTCCGCGAAGCCGCAGGTAGGTGGCGACCGTCTCGGGAACCTCGACCGGCTCAGACATCGGTCGTCTCCAGGATCCTGCCCGCCTCGACACGCACGACCCGCGCACGCAGCGCGGAGGGCACATCGGCATCGACGGCGGCCGTCACGACGACCTGCTCGAAGTCTCCGACGAGCGCGGCGAGCCGGGCACGCCGATCCGCATCCAGCTCGGCGAAGACGTCGTCGAGGATCAGCACGGGGTCGCCGAGTCGCGATTCGGCGCGCAGCAGTTCGGCCGACGCCAGTCTCAGCGCGAGGGCGATCGACCACGACTCCCCGTGCGAGGCGTAGCCCTTGACCGGAAGTCCGCGCAGCCGCAGCAGCAGGTCGTCGCGGTGCGGTCCCACGAGAGTCAGGCCGCGCTCGAGCTCGGTCGCGCGCTTCGCAGCGAGGGCGACCCGGAACTGGTCCTCGAGTGCGCGAGCCGGATCATCGGATGCCGCGGCGTCGATGCCCTCTTCAGGATCTCCGCCGCCGATCGACAGCGCCCACACCACCTCGGGGCGGTGATCGGCCCCGGCGATGGCCGTGTATGCCGCGATGAGCGGACCGCGGAGATCTTCGGCGAGGTCTCTTCGGGCGCGGATGACCTCTGCCCCGAGCGTGACGAGTTTGTCGTCCCACACTTCGAGCGTCGACAGTGCGTCACCTCGGATGCCGCGGGCACGCGCGGATTTCAGCAGCGCGGTGCGCTGCTTGAGCACTCGCTCGTAGTCGGAGAGGACACCGGCCATGCGGGGCGAGCGCTGCACGAGCAGCTGATCGGCGAAGCGCCGCCGCGATGAGGGGTCACCACGCACGATCTGCAGGTCTTCGGGGGCGAACAGCACGACCTGCGCGTACCGCGGGAGTTCGGTGGGCTTGACGGATGCACCGTTGACCCGCGCCTTGTTCGCGCCCTGCCGATTGATCTGCACTTCGAGCAGCACGCTGCGCTCACCGTGAGCCAAGCGGGCGCGAACGATCGCGGCATCCGCACCGTCTCGCACCATGGGGGCGTCGTTCGACACGCGGTGGGAGCCGAGCGTGGCCAAGAACGCGATCGCTTCGGCGAGGTTCGTCTTTCCCTGACCGTTGCGCCCGACGAAAACGTTGGGACCGGGCACGAGCGCGACGTCGGCGGCCGCATAGTTGCGGAAGTCGACGAGGTTGAGCTGTTCCACGATCACTCCGCCAGCCTAACGACGGCCCCTGACAGGCTCCTCGCCTCCACGGTGGGATCGACTCGGTCCCTGAGCCTGCCGAAGGGTCGTCCGCAACCGCGACCCTTCGATGAACTCAGGGACCGCGGGCGAACTCCCGGGCCGTGAGCGAACTCCCGGTCCGTGAGCGAACTCCCGGACCGCGGGGCGAAGTCAGCGCAGCAGCAGGTTCGGCTGCAGCAGGTACTTGAACGAGTCCTCGCCCGACTTGTCGACCGAGGTCTGCGGCGTGATGAGGATCGGGCTGAGCTTGTTGGCGTTGTCGCTCGAGGTGAAGGTCACGCGCGCGAACTCGCTGCGCACGGCGCCGAGCGACTCGAGCAGGTACTGCGGGTTGAGTCCGAGGGTGACCTCGTCGCCGACGAGATTGGCATCGACGGACTCCGATGCCCGCGCCTGCTCGGTGCCCGACGCATCCATCGACACGGTGTCGGTCGTGAAGGTGAACCGCAGCGGAGCCGAGCGATCCAGCACGAGCGACACACGACGGACCGCCTCGGCGAGATCGGCGGTGTTGACGACGGCGTGATGCTCGGTGGCATCCGGGAAAAGTCGCCGCACCGGCGGGAAATTGCCCTTGATGAGCAGCGACGTCACGGTCTTGTTGCCCGACGTGAACGCGATGATCTCGCGATCGCCGGATCCCGAGAACGCGACACGGATCTCACCGGAGTGCGCGAAGGTCTTGCCGACCTCGGTGAGGGTGCGCGCAGGCACGAGGGCCGTGACGGGTTCATCGGAGGCCGTCGTGCCGCCGTCCCACGGGATCTCACGCAGGGCGACGCGGTAGCGGTCCGTTGCGACGAGGCTCAATGTCGTTCCGGACACCTCGAGCTGAACCCCCGTGAGCACGGGGGTGACGTCGTCGCGCGATGCGGCGAAAGCGACCTGGGCGATGGCCGTCGCGAAGTCCTCACCGGGAACGACACCCGAGTCACCGGTGACTTCGGGGATCGCGGGGTATTCCTGCACCGGCATCGACGAGAGCGTGAATCGCGCGGAGCCGCACGTGAGCAGGATGCCGTCGTCGTCGACTTCGATCTGGATCGGTGCGTTGGGCAGACGGCTGGCGATCTCGGAGAGCAGCCGGCCGTGCACGAGGATCGTGCCGGGTTCGTCGATGGTCGCTTCGATCGTCGTGCGAGCGGATGCTTCGTAGTCGAAGGCCGACAGCGAGAGCCCTGCATCGGACGCTTCGATCAGCACGCCCGCGAGGATCGGCTGCGGATTGCGCTGCGGCAGGAGCTTGACGACGAACGACACGGCCTCGCTGAACACATCGCGATTGACGTGGAACTTCACGAATGCTCCCTCGATCTTGTTGGGAGTACTCATGCTAGTGCCCTCGACTGGTCATGCCGGAGTCTGTCATCGGCGAGATCGGATCCGGTCGAAGTTTTCCCCTTGAGGTGATCGGACCGGGATCTCTATGTCATTCACTGTCATGGTGTTAACCGCTGTGGAAACTGTGGATAACTCTGGGGATACCTTTCGGGACATGGAAACTACATCCGTGTGAGATGTGGAATGGCTGCGGATGACTGCGGGAGCGCATCTCGTCGGTGACGGTGTTCATCCACATGCGCTGTGTCGATCGTGCACACGAATTCGACAGTCCGGCGAAGTTATCCCCAGGTTATCCACATGTGCAGAACCTGCATGATGAGCCCTTGCGAGCCCCATGTCAAACCGACGGATCAGCGTCCGCCGCGACCGAGCTGCGACGTGATCTCGGACACCTGATTGAAGATGGAGCGGCGCTCTTTCATGAGCTCGCTGATCTTCTTGTAGGCGTACATCACGGTCGTGTGATCGCGATTGCCGAAGAGCTGCCCGATCTTGGGAAGAGACAGGCTCGTGCGCTCGCGACACAGGTACATCGCGATCTGACGGGCCGTCGCGATGGATTGGGAGCGGCTCGAACCGTACAGATCGTCGACCGTGAGCTTGAAGTACTGCGCGGTGGCCGTGATGATGTCCGTCGGTGAGATGACGTTGGCGTCGTCCTGATCGATGATGTCGCGCAGCACGGTCTGGGCGAGAGACATGTCGAGGGTCGAGCGATTGAGGCTCGCGAAGGCGGAGACGCGGATGAGCGCTCCCTCGAGCTCGCGGATGTTCGATGAGACGACGGTCGCGATGTACTCGAGCACTTCGTCGGGGATGTGCAGTCGCTCGGATTGGGCCTTCTTGCGGAGGATCGCGATGCGGGTCTCGAGGTCGGGTGCCTGCACGTCGGTGATGAGGCCCCACTCGAACCGGCTGCGCATGCGGTCTTCGAATCCGGTCAGGTGCTTCGGCGGCACATCGCTCGTGATCACGACCTGCTTGTTGTGGTCGTGCAGCGTGTTGAACGTGTGGAAGAACGCTTCCTGCGTCTCGGCGCGGCCCTGCAGGAACTGGATGTCGTCGATCAGGAGGATGTCGACCTCGCGGTAACGCGCCTGGAAGGCCGAGCCGCGGTTGTTCGCGATCGAGTTGATGAAATCGTTCGTGAACTCTTCGCTCGAGACGTAGCGCACCTTGATTCCGGCATAGAGGCTGATCGCGTAGTCGCCGATGGCGTGCAGCAGGTGCGTCTTCCCGAGTCCGGAGTCACCGTAGATGAAGAGCGGGTTGTAGGCCTTGGCCGGGGCTTCGGCGACGGCGACGGCGGCGGCATGGGCGAAACGGTTGGACTGCCCGATGACGAAACTGTCGAACGTGTACTTCGGGTTCAGGCGGGTGTCGCTGCGGGTGACGCCGGGCGCGGCATCCGGCACGTCTTCGATCGGGGAGCGCGGAGCCGGCGCGGACGCGATCGGCGACTCGGTGTGGATCGGGATCGGCACGGTGAGGTGGGCATCGACGAGATCGGGATTGACGACGACGCGGAACTGCGTGACTTCGCCCTGGGGCGAGGCGGTGGCGATCGCCTCGAGCACGGGACCGCGCATGCGCTTGGTGAACTGTGCCGCGGTCAGGTCGTTGGGCACATCGAGATAGAGGGTGCCGGCCATGACGCCCTGCGGCACGGCGAGGTTCAGGAAGCCCTCGAGCTGGGGGGTGATGCGATCGTCGGTGCGAAGGACATCCAGCACAGCGGACCAGACAGGAACATCTGGATTCTCGTGCGCTGACATAGCCCCCCCGGGGTGTTGATGATTCCACCGGATGCCGCGGATTCATCGCGAACCGCCTGTGGATAACTGCCGGAGCAACGCTAGTCACGGTGCGACCCGGGAGCAAACTCCACTGTAGGGAGGAGCGGCGTGTCTTTGCCAGGGTCCGAGCGGGAAATGGGGATAATGACCCGTTCCGGGTTCGGTTTGAGTTCTGACGACGATGCACGTAGCCTTAGCCGGTTGACTTATGCCCTTCGGGGCTGGTCCCCTCATCGTCGTCTTCGGCCCTCGACGTATCCACGTGGAGCCCGCGGACCACCTCATCCGGAGTGATCTCATGAGCAAGCGCACGTTCCAGCCCAACAACCGCCGCCGCGCCAAGAAGCACGGCTTCCGTGCCCGCATGCGCACCCGCGCCGGCCGCGCGATCCTCGCGGCACGTCGCGGCAAGGGCCGCACCGAGCTCTCCGCCTGACCCAGCACGTTGCTGGCGAGGCCGAACCGACTCACTCGCGGAGCGGAGTACAAGGCCGTCGTCCGTCGGGGCCGACGGTGCGTCGGCGAGCACACCGTGACGTACGTCGGCGGTTCGGCCGATGATTCCGCGGCTCGCTTCGGTTTCATCGTGAGTCGCCAGGTCGGCTCCGCCGTTGTGCGCAACACCGTCCGCCGTCGGCTCAAAGCCGTCTGTGCCGGAGCGCTGCCGTCGGTCCGGCCCGGTGCCGAGATCGTGATCCGTGCGCTGCCGAGCGCGGCGACGGCCGATTTCGGTGAGCTGCGCGACGAGGTCGTCCGCTGCCTCTCGCGTCGGGCGGCAGCATGAGCGTCCTTCCGGCCTATGCTCTCGGCGATGCCCGATGGGCGGCATCCGATCTGCTGCCTTCCATCCCGCTTGCTCCGCGCAACCTCGTGCTCGGGCTGTTGCACGGCTACCGCGCGACGATCTCGCACCTCTACGGCGACGTCTGCAAGTACTATCCGTCGTGCTCGGCCTATGCCGTCGGCGCCGTCCAGCAGCACGGTGCGCTCAAGGGTGCGGCGCTGACCGCCGCCCGTCTCGCACGTTGCCACCCGTGGGCCGTCGGGGGCGTCGATGACGTTCCGGCCCATTCGAGCTTTCGTCACGCGCTGACCCCTCACGGGTTCGTCGTGCCTGTCCCCACCGGAAAGGATTGATCCGCCGTATGGATCTTCTGCTTGCCTCGACACCCGCCCCGGACGCGGGTGGAGGCGGATTCGACCTCATCGGGACCATCCTGTGGCCGCTGAAATGGCTCGTCGAGCTCGTCCTCGTCGGATGGCACTGGCTGTTCACGGCGGCCGGGCTTCCTGCCGCAGAGGGCATCACCTGGGTTCTGTCGATCGTCGGTCTCGTCATCGTCGTGCGCTCGGCGATGATCCCGCTTTTCGTCAAGCAGATCAAGAGCCAGCGGAAGATGATGGAAATCGCCCCTGAACTGCGGAAAGTTCAGGAGAAATACCGCGGGAAGCGCGATCAGCTCTCCCGCGAGGCGATGAGTCGCGAGACGATGGCCCTCTACAAGAAGCACGGCACGACACCCGTGTCGAGCTGTCTGCCGCTGCTCGTGCAGATGCCGGTCTTCTTCGCCCTGTTCAGCGTGCTGAACGATGTGCAGAAGATCCGCGACAATCCGAACTTCAGCGGTGTCGGGCTGCTCAACACAGAGCTCACACAGGAGTTCTATGACGCGAAGCTCTTCGGTGTGGCATCCCTGCACGAGACGCTGATCAACGCCGTCGAGAGCAGCAACACCGTCGCGATCGTGATCCTCGTGATCCTCGTCGTGCTCATGATCGGGTCGCAGTTCTTCACGCAGCTGCAGATCATCTCGAAGAACCTGTCGCCCGAGGCCAAGACCGGCCAGGCCTACCAGATGCAGAAGATCATGCTCTGGGTGCTGCCGTTCGCGTTCGTCTTCTCGGGTGTGTTCTTCCCGCTCGGTGTCGTCATCTACTGGTTCGTGTCGAACCTGTGGACGATGGGCCAGCAGTTCCTCGTCATCCGCGAAATGCCCACTCCCGGTTCGGATGCCGCCAAGGCACGCGAAGAGCGGCTCGCTCGCAAGGGCAAGGCGATCGATTCGTCGGGCAAGGTCGTCCCGATGGAGAAGTACCTCGCAGAGCAGCAGCGTCTGCTCGAAGAGGCCGAGCGCGCTCGTGCCGCGGCCCCGAAGCGCCAGCAGCCCGTCAGCAAGCAGCGTGCCAAGAAGAAGCAGGGCGGTGCCGGACCGCAGAAGAAGCCGGACGCTGACGGCAAAAGCTGACACCCGAACCAGAACGATAACGAGGACACCATGAGCATCTCCCCCGACGTCTCCGCCGAGGAACGGCCTGAGCGCGCGCCGGCGACGGTCGAGCAGCTCGAACAGGAAGGCGACATCGCCGCCGACTTCATCGAGGGCCTCCTGGATATCGCTGACATCGACGGCGATCTCGACCTCGACGTTCGGTCCGGTCGAGCCTATGTCTCGGTGGAGCCGCCGGAGGGTGGCTCGGTGGACCTCTTGTCCGACCCCGACACGGTGCACGCGCTGCAAGAACTCACCCGCATCGTCGTGCAGAACCAGACCGGTCGGTTCTCACGCCTGATCCTCGACATCGGCGGATCCCGTGATGCGCGCCAGCGCGAGCTCGAGGCGCTCGTCGACCGGGCGATCGAGCGGCTCGACGAGGGCGCATCCCAGGCATCCCTGCCGGCGATGTCGAGCTATGAGCGCAAGCTCGTGCACGACGTCGTGGCGGAACGGGGATTCGTGTCGGAGTCCTACGGCGAGGCCGCGGATCGTCACACCGTGATCCGGCGCGCCTGACGCGTTTCACGTGAAACATTCATGAGTGACATCGAGATCGAGCCGGCCGCAGCCACGGAGATCTTCGGCGACCGCATCGACCTGGCGCGCCGGTTCGCCGATTCCCTGGGGCGTCACGGCGAAGAACGCGGGCTCATCGGTCCCCTCGAACCGCCGCGGTTGTGGTCGCGCCACATTCTGAACAGTGCGGTCGTTGCTCCCCTGTTCTCTGGCCGCGTCGGAGACGTCGGATCAGGTGCGGGACTGCCCGGGCTCGTCCTGGCTATCGCGCGTCCTGACGTCGAGTTCGTGCTGATCGAGCCGATGGAGCGACGCGTCGCCTGGTTGACGGAGCAGGTAGCCGACCTCGGCCTCGACAATGTCGAAGTGCTGCGCACGCGGGCAGAGGACTGGGATCGCGGTCCCGTGCTGGATGTCGTCACCGCGCGAGCCGTCAGTGCGCTGCGCACCCTCGTGGCGATCACCGCACCTCTTGTTAAGGACGGCGGTGAACTGATCCTCCTCAAGGGAGCTTCCGCGCCGGGAGAGATCGACGCGGCTCAGAAGCAGCTGCGCCGATTCCACGTGACCGACGTGCGCGTTGAGATCGTGGGCGCCGACCTCCTGGACGAACCCACCCGCGTCGTCCGCGCCACCGTTCGCTGACCTCCGGACGCCGGTGATCGAGTAGCGCCTGCGGCGCGTGGTCTCGATACGCCGGCTTCGCCGTCTACTCGACCACCGGGTGGGCGCGCGGTCCCGGTGATCGAGTAGCGCCTCCGGCGCGTATCGAGATCCTCCCCACGTTTCACGTGAAACACCCGCGTGGCGAGGTTCCTGGTCTCGATGCGCCGGCTTCCCCGACTACTCGACCACCGGCGGGTGCGCCGGTCCCGGTGATCGAGTAGCGCCCCCGGCGCGTATCGAGATCCTCCCCACGTTTCACGTGAAGCACGCTCTCAGCGGCGAACTGGTCTCGATACGCCGGCTTCGCCGTCTACTCGACCACCGGTGGGGACGCCAGACCCCGGTGATCGAGTAGCGCCCCCGGCGCGTATCGAGATCTTCACTCGTTTCACGTGAAGCACGCTCTCGGTGGCGAACTGGTCTCGATACGCCGGTTTCGCCGTCTACTCGACCACCGGTGGGGACGCCGAACCCCGGTGATCGAGTAGCGCCTGCGGCGCGTATCGAGATCTTCACTCGTTTCACGTGAAACGCGATCTCTGCGGCGAACTGGTCTCGATACGCCGGCTTCGCCGTCTACTCGACCACCGGTGGGTGCGCCGAACCCCGGTGATCGAGTAGCGCCTGCGGCGCGTATCGAGATCCTCCCCGCGTTTCACGTGAAACACGATCTCAGCGGCGAACTGGTCTCGATACGCCGGCTTCGCCGTCTACTCGACCACCGGTGGGTGCGCCGGTCCCGGTGATCGAGTAGCGCCTTCGGCGCGTATCGAGATCCTCCCCACGTTTCACGTGAAACACCCGCGTGGGTGGGCGACCTGGTCTCGATACGCCGGCTTCGCCGTCTACTCGACCACCGGATAGCCGCACGTACCCGGTGATCGAGTAGCGCCTTCGGCGCGTATCGAGATCTTCACTCGTTTCACGTGAAACACCGGTGTGAGTGGGTGTCCTGGTCTCGATACGCCGGCTTCGCCGTCTACTCGACCACCGGATAGCCGCACGTACCCGGTGATCGAGTAGCGCCTCCGGCGCGTATCGAGATCCTCCCCTCGTTTCACGTGAAACACGATCTCAGCGGCGAACTGGTCTCGATACGCCGGCTTCGCCGTCTACTCGACCACCGGTTGGGTGCGCTGTCCCCGGTGATCGAGTAGCGCCTGCGGCGCGTATCGAGATCATGTCCATACGTGTCCTCCACAGAGCACGTCCGTCAGGCATTCACCACGAATGCCCGACCGTGGTGCTTGAGAATCGCACGCGTACGTCAACGTGGACCGATGGCATACATGTACATCCTCGAGTGCAGCGACCGAACTACCTATGTCGGCAGCACCCGTGATCTAGAGCGGCGTCTGTGGGAACACAACAATGGCGAGGGATCGGCGTACACGCGATGTCGCCTGCCGGTCAGGCTGCTGTACTTCGAAGAGTACGAGCGAGTAGAAGACGCGTTCCGCCGCGAGAAGCAAGTTCAAAACTGGGGTCGCGCGAAGCGTTTGGCCCTCGTGAAGGAACGCGCCGAACGGCTTCCGGAGCTGAGCAAGAAGCGCCGCCGCCCCTCGGTGATCGAGTAGCGCCGGAGGCGCGTATCGAGATCTCTTGTTTCACGTGAAACGTGGGGGTTTCGATACGGCGGCGGGGCCGCCTACTCGACCACCGGGGGTGGTGGTTCGGTGCGCGTATCGAGATCATGACACCTGCGCGGAAGCACCGCGTGGGGGTGGGGCAGGTTAGAGTGGGATGCGTTGTCCGACGACCCCATCCAGGAGACCGTTTCACGTGGAACATCCCGACGAACCGGCGCCGACGGCATCCTCTTTCAGCCTCGACGACTCGCCGATCGCCCGGGAACTCGCGGATCTCAATGCCCGTCGACGAGTCCTCGAGAGCGCGGAAGTTCAGTTCAGTGGTCGCACGCGCGTCCTGACGATCTCGAACCAGAAGGGCGGGGTGGGAAAGACCACCACGACGGTCAATGTCGCCGCCGCGCTCGCGGCTGCCGGCGCCCGCGTGCTCGTGATCGACCTGGACCCGCAGGGAAACGCATCGACGGCGCTCGGCGTCCCTCATAGCGCGGAGATCCCGAGCATCTACGACGTCCTGATCGACGAGTTTCCGCTCGCCGACGTCATCCAGACCAGCCCCGAATCACCCCGACTGTTCTGCGCCCCCAGCACGATCCACCTCGCGGGTGCCGAAATCGAGCTCGTCTCGCAGGTCGCCCGCGAACATCGCCTGCGCACCGCACTCGACAGCTACCTCGCGAACGAGGAGCATCGCCTCGATTTCGTGCTCATCGACTGCCCGCCCTCGCTCGGTCTGCTCACGATCAACGCCTTCACCGCCGCCACCGAGCTGCTCATCCCGATCCAGTGCGAGTACTACGCGCTGGAAGGCCTGAGCCAGCTGCTCGGCACGGTCCAGATGATCCAGAAGCACCTCAATCCGCGTCTGAACCTGTCGACGATCATGCTCACCATGTACGACGGGCGCACCCGCCTCGCTCAGCAGGTCGCCGAAGAAGTACGACAGCACTTTCCGAACGAGGTGCTCGACACCGTCATCCCACGTTCGGTGCGTGTTTCGGAAGCGCCGAGCTTCGGACAGACGGTCATCGCCTACGACGGCCAATCCGCCGGCGCGGTCGCCTACCGCGAAGCCGCTGTCGAGATCATCCGGCGCGACGGCGCCCCTCAACCCCCACGAGAAGAAGAGGAGTCCTGATGGCGAAGCGCACAGGCCTCGGTCGCGGCATCGGCGCCCTCATTCCCACCAGCGAACCCACTGAGGCTCGTCCCGCCGACGTGTTCTTCCCGCGGGGGACCCCGTCAGAAGGGGATCCTTCGCCCGACGGCGCCGCATCGCCCGACGACGCGACCACGACGACAACGGCTCCCGCGTCGCCTGAGCTCGTCGCGGTCCCCGGCGCGCACCTCGCGCACATCGATCCGCACACGATCGTTCCCAACCCGCGCCAGCCGCGCACGCACTTCGATGCCGACGACCTCGCCGAGCTCGTGCACAGCGTTCGCGAGTTCGGCGTACTGCAGCCCGTCGTCGTGCGCGACACAGGCGAGGGCACGTACGAGCTCATCATGGGCGAGCGCCGCACCCGCGCCGCCCGCGAGGCGGGCCTCGAGTCGATCCCCGCCGTCATCCGCGAGACCTCCGACGAGCACCTGCTGCGCGACGCTCTGCTCGAGAACCTTCACCGCTCCGAACTGAACCCGCTCGAAGAGGCCTCGGCCTATGAGCAGCTCCTCGCCGACTTCGGGATCACGCAAGAGGAGCTCGCGAGCCGGATCGGCCGTTCCCGCCCGCAGATCAGCAACACGATCCGCCTGCTCAAGCTTCCCGTGCCCGTGCAGCAGCGCGTCGCCGCCGGCGTGCTCACGGCCGGTCATGCCCGCGCGATCCTGTCGGTCGACGACACTGACGCGATGCAGCGGCTGGCCGACAAGATCGTCAACGAGGACCTCTCCGTGCGCGCCGCCGAAGCTGCCGCGAAGATGACGGATGCCGCCGGCACACGCCGTCCGAAGCCGCAAGCCGGGTCCCGGCGCGCACACCTTGACGACCTCGCGGGACGGCTCGGGGATCGCCTCAACACGCGCGTCAAGATCGCACTAGGCGCCCGAAAGGGCCAGATCAGCATTGATTTCGCCAGCATCCAGGATCTCAACCGCATCCTCGAGGAACTCGGCGAGACGCCGTTCGGCGCGAGCTGACGAAGCGTCGAGCACGCGGCACCCGCCTCGAGAACATCCCGGTCGGCGTCGGCACCCGCATCGCCGTACCGACGTACCCTGGATAGGTGAGGAACGACGACCAGACGCCCCGGCGCCGAGCGAGCTTGGAACTGCTGCGTGCCGAGGCGACCGACGAACTTTCCGTCGTCATCGACGAGCGTCTGCGTTCCGGTGAAGACCCGTGGGAGTTCATGGAGGACTTGCCGACGGTTGACGAGCTCGTCGTGTTCACGCTGCGCGCCGAGAACATCGAGGCCGACGGCGGCGTGCGTCCGACGGCTGCCCGGCACTATCGCGTGCTGCGTCAGATCGCCGAGGACTATCCGCAGCTGACGCCCGCCGTCTGGCGGCTGCTCGGTGACGCCAATACGCACCGCCTCTGGGATGCCACGGTGCGCGCAGACGCCTCATAGAACACGAAACCCCCGATGACGTAGGAAAACATCACCGGGGGCTTCGGATGCTAGGTGTCAGCCGATGTACTTGGCGAGGTCCTGCTCGAGCGCGAACTTCGGCTTGGCGCCGACGATGGTCGCCTCGACCTCGCCCTTGTTGAAGACCTTCATCGCCGGGATCGAGGTGATCTGGTACTTCATCGCGAGATCAGGGTTCTCGTCGACGTTGAGCTTGAGGATCGTGATCTTGTCGGGGTTCTCGGCCTGGATCTCGTCGAGAACGGGAGCGACCATGCGACACGGTCCACACCATGCGGCCCAGAAGTCCACGAGCACGGGTCCTTCGGCCTGGAGCACGTCCTGCTCCCAGGTGGCCGACGTCGTCGCCTTGGCGGTCATGTGTATCTCCTTCTGTGGGACGTCTCTGGATGGGGGAAACGTGCGAGACGCCGGGTTTGTTCCGAGGGTGTCAGGCGACGCCGACGTCGGCGAGCCCGTCGATGGGGGAGGATTCGGCGGCCGGAGTCCCCGCCTCGCCGAGTGCGGCGAGGTAGTGCTCGACGTCGAGCGCGGCCACGGTGCCGCTGCCCGCGGCCGTGACGGCCTGCCGGTACGTGGGGTCGATGACGTCGCCGGCGGCGAAGATGCCCGGCACCGAGGTGCGTGAGGTGCGACCGTCGACCCACACCGTGCCTTCGGGGGTGAGGTCGAGCTTGCCGTGCACGAGGTGCGTGCGCGGGTCGTTGCCGATCGCGACGAAGACGCCGTCGAGCGCGAGCTCGCGCGTCTCACCCGTGCGGGTGTCGCTCAGCACGATGCCCGTGACGGCGTCCTCACCGAGGATGTCGGCGACTTCGCTGTTCCACACGAACTCGATCTTGTCGTTGGCGAAGGCGCGGTCCTGCATGATCTTGGATGCGCGCAGCTCGTCGCGGCGGTGGATGACGTAGACCTTCGAGGCGAACTTGGTGAGGAACGTGGCTTCCTCCATCGCCGAGTCGCCTCCGCCGACGACGGCGATCGTGCGCTCGCGGAAGAAGAACCCGTCACAGGTCGCGCAGTACGACACTCCACGGCCGGCGAGACGGGCTTCGCCTTCGATCCCGATCTTGCGCGGCGCCGAACCGGTCGCGAACACGATCGACTCCGCCTCGTGCACGCCACCCGAGCCCAGGACCACGCGCTTGACGGGTCCGTCGACATCGAGCGACACGACATCGTCGTACAGCACCTCTGCGCCGAACCGTTCCGCCTGCGCCTGCATCTTCGCCATCAGGTCGGGGCCCATGATCCCCTCGGGGAAACCGGGGAAGTTCTCGACATCGGTCGTGTTCATGAGCTCACCACCGGCCTCGACCGAGCTCGCCACGACGAGCGGCTCGAGATTGGCCCGCGCCGCGTAGATGGCGGCGGTGTATCCGGCCGGTCCGGAACCGATGACGATGACGTGACGCACGAAGACTCCTTCTCGATGACGGATGCTGCGGCATCCGCTGACATCAACCCATGCTAACCACGCCGCATTCCACCGCCGGCGGGACCCGCGGCGATCAGCGACGGCGGGGGATGACGCGGCGTGCGAGATCCAGAGCGGGGCGCAGCTCGGGCGCGCGCAGCAGTGCGAGCACCCCGACATACACCGCGAACGAGACCAGACCGATGAGTGCCGTCGCGACGGCGCCGAGCAGCTTGTCGGCGACGGCCCAGCCGGCATCGCCCCCGAGCAGCAGGAAGGTCAGCCACCCCGCCGCGGCGGCGGGGACGGCGGCGATGAGGAAGCGCCCGTACGCGACGAACCACGCGCCCGCGCCGAGCGCACCCAGCCGCCGCCGCAGGAGGGTCGTGGCGATGACGACCTGCACGAGCGTCGAGATCGACTGGCCGAGCGCGACTCCCGCGGCAAGCTGCGCGAGCGGCAGCGTCGCCTGCGCGACGAGCACGAGGATCACGAAGAGCCCGCACTGGATGACCGTGAACACGAACGGCGTGCGGGTGTCGTTGTAGGCATAGAAGGCACGTTGCACGACGAACAGCACCGAGAGCGGGATCAGCCCCACGAGGTAGGCCACGAGGACGGGAGCCGCAGCGACGGCCGCCCCGGCACTGTCGGCGAAGACCCGGGTCGCGGGAACGGCGGCGGCGATGAGGGCTGCGGCGGCGATCGTGATGAGCATCCCCGTGACACGGATGCTGGCCGACAGGTCGGTTCGCACGTCGTCGTCGCGTCCGGCGTGCGCGTGCTCGGAGAGGCGGGTGAAGTACGGCGTCCCGATCGACATGACGATGATCGAGTACGGCAGCATGAAGACGAGCCACGCGTTGGCCATCGCGAACGCGGACGGTCCGTCGCCCGATGCCTCGGTGATGACGCGGGTCTGCACGAGCCCGGCGAGCGTGCGGACGACGACCATCGCGAAGGTCCATCCCGCGAGGCGTCCGATGTGACCGAGGCCGACGCCACGCCACCGGAAGTCCGGCCGCAGGTGCAGTCCTGTGCGCCGCCAGAAGAAGAGCAGCACGAGCGCTTGGATGACGATCCCGCCGGTCGCGGTGGCCCCGAGTGCCGTGACCATCGTCGGTGTCCAGTCGGACACCGCGGTCAGCTCCGTGCCGAAGACCACGCCGATGAGCCCGAAGCCGGCGATGGACACGACGTTGTTGACGATCGGCGCCCAGGTGAAGGGCCCGTAGACCTTGCGGGCGTTGAGCGCTTCGCCCACGAGGGCGTAGAGGCCGTAGAAGAAGATCTGCGGCAGGCACCAGTAGGCCAGCACCGTCGCGAGCGCCTTCTGATCGGGCGCGAACCCCGGGGCGAAGAGCTCGACCAGCAGGGGAGCGCACAGCGTCGCCACGGCGCTCGTCACGAGCAGCACGACGGTGCCGAGCGTGAACAGCTTCGAGATGAACGTGCGACCCCCGTCGGCGTGCGCACTGGCGCGCACGATCTGCGGCACGATGACGGCGGTGAGCAGGCCGTACGAGATGATCTCGTAGATCGTGTTGGGCAGCTGGTTCGCGATCGCGAAGGCGTCGCCCGCGCGGCTGAAGACCGCACCGAGCACCGTCACGAGCACGATCGTGCGGATGAGGCCCGTCACGCGCGAGACGAGGGTGCCCGCGCCGATGAGGGCGCTCGCCCTGCCGACGCTCACGGTGCATCCTCGCTCGAGGGTGTTTCGCCACGGCGGCGCTCCCGAGCACGCAGGATCGTGCGCAGCACACCGAGCACGAGGAGTCCGCCGACGATGACGGCCAGCGCGACGAGGCCGACCGTCTCCCACTCCGCCCGCACGTTCACCTCGACCCGCTCGGATGGGCCGATCGCGACGAACGAGGGGCTGCGCAGCTGCAGCTCGAGGGTGACCTCGCCGTTTCCGACGCGCGCTTCGACCGGAACCTCCACGCGCGTGTTGCTCTGCGGCGTCGCGACGATGTCGTTCGCGCGGCGCACGTTCAGTCGCAGGTCGTTGGGACTGGCGTAGAGCACGAGGTTGACGGCGTAGGGAAGGTCGTTGCGCACCGTGAACGGCAGGCCTGCGCCGGCGGCGAAGAGGTTGATCGTCTTGTTGGGCAGCAGCCGCACGGCCCCGAGCGTCTCGCGCGTCGCGAGGCGGTGCTCCGCGACCGCCGTCGTGAAGTCGCCGGCCCGCGCGGCCCAGCCGACGCCGAGCAGCTGCAGGATCTCGGCCCGCTCGATGCCGGTCAGCAGACCCGGATCGTCGAGGATCGTCGCGAAGCGGCCGAGCTCGTCTTCGTCGCCGAAGAGAGCGGATGCCGCGGCGACGCGCTCGGCGGGAGGCTCGGTGTCGACCAGCTCGACCGCCTGGGCGGCCGTGCCGGCGACACCCGTGAGGGACTGCGTGATGACGCCGGGGAAGTCGGCGACGGCGCTCAGGACGGTGCGGATCCCGATGTAGGACCGGGCGGTCGTGCGGTCGAGGGCGACGAGGAGGGGAGCATCGGCGGCGGCGGCGAAGGCGAGGTAGCCGGTCGCAGCGGCGAGGGGAGAGCCGCGCAGCGCCGACTCGTCGATCGCCGCGGCCTGCGAGAGCAGACGCGAGATCTCGGCGTCGGCGACGAGCAGCCCCGCGTCGCCCGTGGCTGCGCGGGCGCCGACCGCGTCGCCCTTCGCGCCGGCGGTCGTCGCCGTCGAGGGCACGACGGTCAGCGCAGCGCCGTCGTCGAGGGCTCCGAGCTTCGCGACGGCGTCGCGCGTGATGCTGCCGGCGTCGGGCCAGTACACCGTGCCGCGGACCGTTCCGATCGCGACCACGTCGTCGACCGTGGGGTAGACGGGGGCCTGCGGGTCGGCCGGCTCGGTCGGGGCCGGCGTCGGGGCCACGGGCAGTGTCGGGGTCGGTTCGGCGACGGGCGGAAAGTCGGCCGCCGTCATCGAGGCCGCGAACGACGTGGGCTCGAGCGGGCGCGAGAGCCCCGCTTCGAGCTGCACGGCCGGGTCGGCGTCGCCGAACTGCAGCGCGAAGCGCGTGTTGCCGAGGGCCTCGAGACTCTCCAGCCAGCTCGTCGCACTCTCCGGAGCGGCGATTCCGAGCACGCGGATCGCGGCCGGGATCGCGGGGTCGACCGCGAGGATCGCGCTCGTGCCCGAGACGCCCTCGAGCTGGCTCGTCAGCTCTCCGTCAGGCGCCGTGAGTCGCTCGAGCTCGCTCGCCGTCAGCAGCGCGTCGGCGCGCGCGTCGACCGTGATCGGCACGATGAACGACGCGCTGAGCGGTCGGTCGGGTGCGGGCACGACGATGACGCTCGTCGACACCACGGCGCCGTCGGGCGAGTCGTACGCGGCCTCGAGCGGATACACGCCCGGTCGCAGCTCGACGAGTTCGGGGGTCTCGGGCGGCACGAGGATCGCGGTGGTCTGCTGTTCGCCGGCGGAGACGGGGTCGATCGTGCCGGTGGCGACGGTGCGCGTCGTGACGTCGGACGAGCCCGCGAGCCACGCCGTCAGCTCGGCGCGCCCCGCGAGCGGAGCGGTGCCGAGCGCGAGGGTCACGGGTGTCGCGGCGATCCCCGCCGTCGTGTCGTTGTGCAGCGTGACCGACACCGTGAGCGTCTCGCCGGCGTTCAGGATGCCGTTGCGCAGCGGTGCGAGGGTGAAAGATGTCGTGCCCGTCGGGGCCGCATCCGTGGCGGCGGGCGTGGGCGACGGGCTCGGTGCGTCGGCGGCCGCGGGAAGCGGCATCCCGAGCCCGAGGGCGACCGTCAGCGCCGTGAGGATCGACAGCGCGCGCCGGGGCCGGCTCTTCCTCAGGGGGGTGTCGATCATTGCTCTGGGTTCGCTCCTGTGCGATTGCGGACCGCACGACCGAACAGATTCTACGGTCCGCCCCTCGGAGACCTCCGACAGCGCACGCGGTTGAATGGAGGACGTGACCTCTCGACCCCTGCTTCCCGAGCCCGATCCTGCCCTGTGCCGCGCGCTCGCCGACGACCTGCGCGACGCCGGCTTCACGTCGGCCGCGCTGCGCGCCGCGTGGGGTGAGACCGCCGACACGGCGATCGCGCGCGGCCTGCGCTCACCGGCGCTGCGCGCGCTCACCGGCCGCGACGACCCCCTCGCCGTGCTGGGACGACTTCTCGTGCTCGGGATGCCGCAACCCGCGGCATCCGTCGATCGGAGCCTGCCGCGCACGGGGTGCACGGGCCTCGTCGCCCTCGGTCTTGCCGTCGTGTCCGGGGACGAGATCGAACCCGTGGCGATCGTGCGTCCGCAGTCGTTCGCGGACGAGCGCGGCGACGGGGAATGGTGGATCGCGAGCGACCTCGACGAGAGCGCCCTGCAGGGTGCGCTGCCCGAAGACCACGTGCTCGGGGTCGGTGGCGCGTCGTTGACGCTCGCGTCGCTGCAGCTGCCGACGCCCGCCGAGCGGGGCCTCGATCTCGGCAGCGGGTGCGGCATCCAGTCGCTGCGGGCACGTCGCGCCGTGGATCGCGTCGTGGCGACCGACATCTCGGAGCGCGCCCTGCGGTTCACGCGCCTCAACGCCGCGCTGTGCGGCGTCGACGGCATCGAGCCGCGGCACGGCAGCCTGTTCGCGCCCGTCGCGGGCGAGCAGTTCGACCGGATCGTGTCCAACCCGCCCTTCGTCATCACGCCGCGTGTCGCGGGCGTGCCCGCCTACGAGTACCGCGACGCCGGCTTCACGGGTGACGGGCTCGTCGCGGCCGTCGTCTCGGGTGTCGGGGCCCACCTTTCGCCTGGCGGTGTCGCGCAGCTGCTCGGCAACTGGGAGACCCGCGACGGCGTCGACGGTCTCGAGCGCGTTCGGGAGTGGATCGCGGCGGCGCCCGTCGCCCTCGACGCGTGGGTCGTCGAGCGGGAGCAGCTCGACCCGCTGTCGTACGCCGAGCTGTGGGTGCGCGACGGCGGCACCCTGCTCGGAACGCCCGAATACGCGCGGCTCATCGACGCCTGGCTCGAGGACTTCGACGCCCGCGCCGTGTCATCGATCGGCTTCGGCTACGTCCTGCTGCGGCGCCCGGCGGCGGGCGAGGCGACGCTGTCACGGTACGAGCGGGTGACCCAGGCGCTGCCCGACGGCGGGCTCGGGCGGCATCTCGCCGACGCGCTCGATGCGCATGACGCGCTCGCGCGGCTCGACGATGCGGCGCTGGCCGCCTGCGTCGCGCTCGTCGCGGCCGATGTCACCGAGGCCCGGCACCAGCTGCCGGGAGCCGAGGCGCCGACCGTCATCGAGCTGCGCCAGGGTGCGGGGTTCGGCCGGTCGCTGTCGGTCGACCCGGGTCTGGCGGCGCTCGTCGGCGCGTGCGACGGCGACCTGCCGCTCGGCCTGCTGATCGACGCCATCGCGGAGCTGCTCGAGGTCGATGCCGTCGCGCTGCGCGCCGACCTGCTGCCCCGCGTGCGCGAACTCGTGTTCACCGGATTCCTGAGTCTCGTCGGTGGGGCGTCGAGTTCTCCGGACAGAAACGGCGTTTCGGGGGCAGGGGAGCGGGAACCGACGATCCGTCCGGAGAAGTGGACGCCGGATCCGCCCCACGGCGCTCGGTAGGCTCGAACCCATGCTGAATATGGCCGACGGCGTCGCGCGCCTGGCCGCGCTCGCGGAGTCTCCCGTCGTCGCGACGCTCGCGCGCGCCTTCGCCGACGCCGGGTTCGACCTCGCGATCGTCGGCGGCCCGGTGCGCGACGCGCTGCTGGGCCGCGAGACCCACGACCTCGATTTCACGACGAACGCGCGGCCCGACGACATCCTGCGGATCATCAAGCCCATCAGCACGGCGCAGTGGGACATCGGCCGTGCCTTCGGCACGATCGGTGCGAAGGTCGCGGGGGATTCCCCACTCCTTCTCCACGGATCGCGTTCGCGCTCCGCGGAGCCTCGAGGCGCGGGGGCTCAGGTCGAAGTCACGACCTATCGGGCCGACAGCTACGACGGCGTGACCCGCAAGCCCACCGTCGAATTCGGCGACACGATCGAGGCCGACCTCGGTCGCCGCGACTTCACCGTCAACGCCATGGCGTTGCGCGTGCCGTCGCAGACGCTCGTCGATCCGACGGGCGGCGTCGAAGACCTCGTGCGCGGCGTGCTGCGCACACCGGCCGACCCGCACGTGAGCTTCGGCGACGACCCGCTGCGCATGCTGCGTGCCGCGCGGTTCTCGTCGCAGCTGGGCTTCGAGGTCGACCCCGCGACGGTCGAGGCGATCACCGAGCTGCGCGCCACCCTCGAGATCGTGAGCCCCGAGCGGATCCAGAGCGAGCTCGTGCGGCTGCTGCAGACCGACGATCCGACACGCGGCATCCGGCTGCTCGTCGAGACCGGCCTCATGGGCGAGTTCCTCCCCGAGATTCCGGCCCTGCAGCTCGAGGTCGACGAGCACCACCATCACAAGGACGTCTACGAGCACTCCCTCACGGTGCTGCAGCAGACGATCGACCTCGAGCACGAGCGGCACCCGGATGCCGCCCCCGACGTCGCGCTGCGGCTCGCGGCGCTGCTGCACGACATCGGCAAGCCGGCGACCCGGCGGCTCGAGCCCGGCGGCGGCGTCACGTTCCATCACCATGACGTCAAGGGCGCCCGGCTCGCGCGCAAACGGCTGCAGGCGCTGCGGTTCGACTCGGACACGATCTCGGGCGTGACGCAGCTCATCGAGCAGCACCTGCGGTTCTTCGGCTATGCCGAGGGGGCATGGACCGACTCCGCCGTCCGGCGGTACGTACGCGACGCGGGATCGCAGCTCGAGCGCCTGCACATCCTCACTCGTGCCGACGTCACGACCCGCAACCGGCGCAAGGCGACGCGGTTGCGCAACGCCTACGACGACATCGAGCGGCGGATCGCCGAGCTCTCGGCGCAAGAGGAGCTCGAGGCGATCCGTCCCGACCTCGACGGCAATCAGATCCAGGCGATCCTCGGCCTCACCCCCGGGCGCGAAGTGGGCGAGGCCTATCGGTTCCTCCTCGACCTGCGCCTCGACGAGGGCGTGCTGGGCGAAGACGAAGCCGAGCGGCGTCTGCGCGCGTGGTGGGCCGACCGCGCCTGAGCAGACCTCCCGTGCGGCGCGCCGTCGACCTACACTGGTCAGGCGTCGATCGGAGCCCCATGTCCTCGCCATGGTCCCCGCAGCGCGGCGTCTCACCGGAGGGCGCGCGCCTTCTGATCGAGCGCGCCCACGACGAGCTCGTTGCGGGCAATGAAGCCGACGAGCGGCTGCAGAATGTCCGGCCGCTCGTGCGCGACTCGTGGCGCCGTTCGATCGCCTCCCTCGTCGGCGTCGAGAGCCTGCCGCCTCTCGAACTCGGTGCCGACGTCATCGACACGTACCGCCGGGAGCATCCGCTGGCCGCTGCGGTCGACATCGTGCGCGGACTCCTGCTTCCTGGAGGCGCCGAGGATTCGGGGGTCGTCGTCGCGATGGGGGATGCCGCGGGTCGGCTGCTCTGGGTCGAGGGCGACCGGGCCGTGCGGCGCCTGACGGGCGATGTGGGCTTCGTGCCCGGCGCGAACTGGTCCGAAGACGCCGTCGGAACCTCCGCCCCCGGCACGGCGCTCGCGCTGGGGCGCTCGGTGCAGATCCGCGGGGCCGAGCACTTCAACCGGCTCGTGCAGCCGTGGTCCTGCACCGCTGCTCCCGTGACCGATCCGGAGACGCGTCGCATCCTCGGCGTCGTCGACGTCACGGGGGAGTCGCCCGCCGCGTCGGCGCAGGCCCAGCTGCTCGTCGCCGCGACCGCTCGCGCGATCGAGACTGAACTGCTCGTCACGCGACTGCGCGCTCGGGCCGAGTCCGCACCGCCCGCGAAGCCGTCGCGTCGCCCCGAGATGACGCGGGCGACGCTTCGGGTGCTCGGCCGAGACCGGGCGCTGCTCGAGCTCGCGGGCGAGGGTGTCGAGACGGTGAGCGAGCTCGGAGCGCGGCACGCCGAGATCCTGCTCATGCTCGCCGTTCACCGCCGCGGGCTGTCCGCCGACCGGCTCGGCGAGCTGGTCTACGGCGACCCGTCCGCCGCCGACACCGTGCGACCCGAGCTCGTGCGCCTGCGCAAGGTGCTCGAACGCACGGCGCCGCAGCTCGCACCCGCGTCGCGCCCGTATCGGCTCACGGTTCCCCTCGAGACCGACGCGCACCACGTGCTGTCGCTGCTCGACCGGGGTGCGCATCGCGTCGCGCTCGCCGCCTACCGCGGCGACGTGCTCCCGGATTCGACGGCGCCCGGCGTCGAGGAGTTCCGCGACACGGTGCGCACGACGTTGCGTGAGGCGCTCATGGCCGAGGCATCCCTCGACGTCCTGCTCGCCTACGCCGACACCGCGCCCGACGACGTCGAGCTCCTCCGCCTGTGTCTGCAGATGCTCCCCGCCCGTTCGCCCAAGCGGGCCCACCTCGTCGCCCGCCTCGACCGTCTCGAGTCCTGACCCGGCGGTGAGCCCGCGCGGGCGCCGCATCCCCCGCGCAACGGTTTGCAACGTTGCGGCGCCTACCGTCGTTCCCACGCGACACCGACGTCGCGAAACCGTCGAAGGAGACCAGTCATGACCATCGTCGAAGAGAGCGTCTCGAGCGTCTACGCTGCCCCCGGGCAGCGCGGCTCGGTCGCCGAGTATCGTCCTCGCTACGGCCACTACATCGGCGGCGAGTTCGTCGAGCCCGTCAAGGGCCAGTACTTCGAGAACATCTCGCCCGTCAACGGCAAGCCCTTCACCGAGGTCGGGCGCGGCACCGTCGAGGACATCGACCGTGCCGTCGACGTCGCCTGGCAGGCGTTCGAGTCGTGGAAGCGTACGACACCCGCCGAGCGCGCCGTCATCCTCAACAAGATCGCCGACCGCATCGAGCAGAACCTCGAGAGGATCGCCGTCGCCGAGACGTGGGAGAACGGCAAGCCCGTGCGCGAGACGCTCGCCGCCGACATCCCGCTCGCTGTCGACCACTTCCGCTACTTCGCCGGCGTGCTGCGCGCGCAGGAGGGCACGCTCAGCCAGCTCGACGAGGACACCGTCGCGTACCACTTCCACGAGCCGCTCGGTGTCGTCGGGCAGATCATCCCGTGGAACTTCCCGATCCTCATGGCGACGTGGAAGCTCGCTCCCGCGCTCGCCGCCGGCAACTGCGTCGTGCTCAAGCCCGCCGAGCAGACGCCCGCGTCGCTGCTGTTCCTGTTCGAGATCATCGGCGATCTGCTGCCCGCGGGGGTCGTCAACATCGTCAACGGCTTCGGCATCGAGGCGGGGGCGCCGCTCGCGCAGCACAAGCGCATCCGCAAGGTCGCGTTCACGGGTGAGACCACGACGGGCCGGCTCATCATGCAGTACGCGTCGCAGAACCTCATTCCCGTGACGCTCGAGCTCGGAGGCAAGAGCGCCAACGTGTTCTTCGAAGACGTCGCCCGCTCGACCGATGACGCCTACTACGACAAGGCGCTCGAGGGCTTCACGCTCTTCGCCCTCAATCAGGGCGAAGTGTGCACGTGCCCCTCGCGCGCTCTCATCCAGCGCTCGATCTACGACGGCTTCATGGGCGACGCGCTCGATCGGGTGGCCAAGATCGTGCAGGGCAACCCGCTCGACCCGGCGACGATGATCGGCGCACAGGCATCCAATGATCAGCTCGAGAAGATCCTGTCGTACATCGACATCGGCAAGGCCGGTGGCGCGAAGCTGCTCGCCGGTGGCGAGCGGGTCGACCTGGGCGGCGACCTCAGCGGGGGGTACTACGTCGCACCGACCGTGTTCGAGGGCACGAACGACATGCGGATCTTCCAGGAGGAGATCTTCGGCCCCGTCGTCTCGGTGACGTCCTTCGACGACTTCGACGACGGCATCTCGATCGCGAACGACACCCTCTACGGCCTCGGTGCCGGGGTGTGGAGCCGTTCGGGAGACACCGCCTACAAGGCGGGACGCGCCATCGAAGCCGGGCGCGTCTGGACGAACACCTACCACCAGTACCCGGCGCACGCCGCGTTCGGCGGGTACAAGCAGTCCGGCATCGGTCGCGAGAACCACCTCAAGATGCTCGACCACTATCAGCAGACGAAGAACCTGCTCGTGTCGTACGCCGAGGGCGCGATGGGCTTCTTCTGATCCGGCTCGTCCCTCTTCTGCCACCGGACCCCAGCCGGTTGGAGGGACGGCTCGATAGCCGGGTGAGCCAGGGGCACCCGCGCATCGGTTGGCGGGGTGAGACGCACCACGACGTTCCCCAGACGTTCGCGTCTCACTCCGCCTCTTCTGACTTCCCCCTCGGCGAACGGAGAACACGCATGGTCACCCACAGCCGCGTGGCCGTCACGGATGCCGCAGCCGCGCTGCTGCGTGAACTGACGACGCAGCACGGGCCGCTCATGTTCCATCAGTCGGGTGGATGCTGCGACGGCAGCGCGCCCATGTGCTATCCCGTCGGCATGTTCATCACAGGTCCGTCCGACGTGCTGCTGGGCGATCTCGACGTCGGGCTCGACGGGGCCATCGAGGTGTACATCTCGGAAGCGCAGTTCGAGTACTGGAAGTACACGCACCTCACGATCGACGTCGTGCCAGGTCGGGGTGCGGGGTTCAGCGTCGAGTCTCCGACCGGCATGCGCTTCATCGTGCGCTCGAGGATGCTGGACGAGCCCGAACTGGAGCACTTCGGGATCGGGTGAGGCTCAGCGTCCGAGGACCGACCAGACGAAGCCCATGATCTGCGGCAGCGACCACATCAGCAGCATGATGCCCACGACGATGACGACCGCCCAGGGGATGCCGCGCTTCAGCCGGCGACCCGGCGCGGCCACGCCCGGGGGCGGGCGCAGCGCGGTCGACGGCGCGGCGAAGGGCAGCCCCTCGTGCGCCGTGGCCGGAGCGGTCAGCCGGTCGTCGCGCCAGCGCTCCCACTGTGCGAGCTTGTCGAGCAGGGCGCCCACGACCGAGAACAGCCAGCTCCACGTCGCGGGGTCGAGGGTCGAGAAGTCGCGCTTGGCGTAGAGGAACAGCCAATCGTCGACGATCTCGACATCGAGGGCCGCGGCGTTGTCGATGAACCGCGCCATGATGTCGGGCGTGAACAGATAGAGCGCGTCGCGCTCGTACCCGGTGGGGCAGTACAGCGAGAAGTAGCGATCGAAGTCGCCCTCGAGGCTGAGCCGCTGATCCCGGTCGAACGAGGTCGGAAGGTTCGATCCGAACAGGCCGTTGTTGCCGAGGGCGTCGAGCACGATGTGGGGGAGGGGCACGTCGAGCTTGACGGCGACGTAGCCCCACGAGTGCGTCGTGCGGTTCTTGCCGGAACCGGTCGTGTACCGGTAGTTCGCGAACTCGACGAACCTCGGGCGCGTGCCGCGCACGAGGTCGAGGCTCTGTCTCGACGAGCCCAGGCCGAAGATCATCCCGGGCAGGCGCGGGTTCGCGAGCGTCGGCAGGTAGCCCATGCCGTTCGCCTGCGCGAAGCGGTCGAGCCTGAACCGCCGGGTCGGTGCTCCTCCGCCGACCGCACGGACGACCGCCGTGATGACCGCCGCCAGAATGCCCAGCACGAAGAGGATGAAGATCGTCGCACCGATCGCGACGAACCACGGCGGCGCTGTGCCCGAGACGGCCGCCGTGAGGAAGGCGGTCGCGGCCGTCGACACCGAGATCAGGATCATGATCGCTACGGCGATGAGGACGACGACGCCGATCACGTTGCCGATTCCGCTGCCGCGCAGCGCCCCGGTCGCGCGCAGCCGCTGCGTGAACGCGCGCACGTCGGCGCGGTCGACGGGCTCGACGAGAGGGCGCGGGTCGAACGAGGTCGACCCCTGTTCCTGATGCAGCGACATCCGTCCTCCCCTGGGTCATGCCGAGCCCACGCTACCCGCCGACGCCGAGCCCCCTGACTCGATCCCTGAGCGTGCCGAAGAGCGCGCACCACGCCGCGCCGCGGCATCCGGTATCATAGGAGGGTTGTCCGTTCGCGTTCGATGCGCGGTAAGCCGGATGACGTGCACCACACCCTCCTGCTGTGGGGAGATTCCCCGCAGCCGTTCTAGTCCGAAGGAGGTGGGTTAGTGACGCACACACACCAGTACGAGCTCATGGTGATCCTGAACCCCGAGATCGACGAGCGCCAGGTCGCTCCGAACCTCGAGAAGTTCCTCAAGGTCATCACGAACGACGGTGGCTCTGTCGACAACGTCGACATCTGGGGTCGCCGCCGTCTCGCCTACGAGATCCAGAAGCACACCGAAGGCGTCTACGCCGTCGTCAACTTCACCGCCACGAGCGAGGCCACGCACGAGCTGGACCGCCAGCTCAAGCTCGACGAGCGCATCATGCGCACGAAGGTCCTCCGCGCTGAAGAGGCCATCGCGATGGTCGCCTCCGAGAAGCAGCGCGCCGACGAGAAGGCCGCCCGCAAGGCTGCTGCTCCCGCCAAGGTCGCTGCTCCCGCGAAGGCTGCTGCTCCCGCGAAGGCTGCCGCTCCCGCCAAGGCTGCGAAGGCGTAACGACATGGCCGGCGAGACGATCATCACCGTCGTGGGCAACCTCACGGCAGACCCCGAACTGCGGTACACGCAGAACGGGCTCCCCGTCGCGAACTTCACGATCGCGTCGACGCCGCGCAACTACGACCGCCAGACCAACGAGTGGAAGGACGGCGAAGCGCTGTTCCTCCGCGCGAGTGTGTGGCGCGAGTTCGCCGAGCACGTGGCCGGTTCGCTGACCAAGGGCATGCGGGTCGTCGCGACCGGCCGCCTGAAGCAGCGCAGCTACCAGGATCGCGAGGGCAACAACCGCACCGCGATCGAGCTCGAGGTCGACGAGATCGGACCGTCGCTGCGTTATGCGACGGCCCAGGTCACGCGTGCCGCGAGCGGCGGTGGCGGCGGAGGCAACTTCGGCGGCGGCGGTGGCGGCGGCGGACAGTCGCGTCCCGCGCAGGTGGCAGAGGAGCCGTGGGCTACCCCCGGTTCCTCCAACGCCGGCGGTGGAGACGCCTGGGCGACGCCCGGTGCGTCCTACGGCGACGACACCCCGTTTTGACGCCGACCTCCGGTCCCTGAGTTCGCTAGAGCGTCGAGACCGGGTCACGGCAACAACTTTTCTCACTCTGTAAAGGAAACACCATGGCTGGAAAGGCAACCGGCGATCGCCGGAAGCCGCGGAAGGGCGCGAAGAACGCGGCCCCCGCGAAGTCGATCCGTGTCGGCGTCATTGACTATAAGGACGTCGCCACTCTTCGCAAGTTCATCTCGGAGCGCGGCAAGATCCGTGCCCGTCGTATCACCGGTGTCTCGGTGCAGGAGCAGCGTCTGATCGCCAAGGCGATCAAAAACGCGCGCGAAATGGCGCTCCTGCCTTACGCCGGCGCTGGCCGCTAAGGGGCATCCGATGGCAAAGCTGATTCTCACGAATGAGGTCGCCGGGCTCGGTAGCGCCGGTGACGTGGTCGAGGTCAAGAACGGGTTCGCCCGCAACTACCTCATCCCCCAGGGCTTCGCTGTGGCGTGGAGCCGCGGTGGCGAGAAGCAGGTCGCGTCGATTCGCGCGGCCCGTGAGTCGCGCGCGATCCACGACCACGAAGAGGCCGTCGCGCTCAAGGACGCCCTTGAGTCCAACACGGTGCGCCTGCCCGTCAAGGCCGGCGCCGAAGGGCGACTGTTCGGCTCGGTCAAGACGGGTGACGTCGCAGACGCCGTCAAGGCCGCCGGTCTCGGTGACCTCGACAAGCGCAAGATCCACATCACCTCGGCGATCAAGTCGGTGGGCCAGCACGAGGCGACGATCCGCCTGCGTGACGACCTCACCGCCGTGATCACCCTCCAGGTGGTCGCAGCCAAGTAGCACTCTCCGCTCCCTGAGCTTGTCTCCGGTCCCTGAGCTTGTCGAAGGGTCGAGAGCTTCTCTCCGGTTCCTGAGCTTGTCGAAGGGTCGAGAGCTTCTCTCCGGTCCCTGAGCTTGTCGAAGGGTCGAGACGTAGAACGGATGCCGCGGGCCCATCGGGTCCGCGGCATCCGTCGTTTCCGGACATGACGAGGGGCGGGCGCCGCTTCTCCCCCTGAGAGCGACGCCCGCCCGGTCCGTCGGCCGCGGAGCACGGTCCAGGCACGGTCCCGTACTCCGCGGACGAGGTGTGGAGGGAGGGCCGCTGGGGTCGGCCCGCCCTCACGACTCAGGCGCTGCGACGACGCGCGGCGAGGAGCATGCCTCCCGCGGCGAAGAGCGCGAACGCTGCGCCCGCGAAGGGCAGCAGCGACCCGCCGCCCGTCTCGGCGAGCATGTGGCCGTCGGCCGCAGCCGCCGCGCCCATGACGGGCGTGCTGGCCGTGCCGGGTGTTCCCGGGTTACCGGACGTTCCGGGCGTTCCGGGCGTTCCGGGCGTTCCCGGCGTTCCGGGCGTTCCCGGCGTTCCGGGTGTTCCCGGCGTACCGGGTGTTCCCGGGGTGCCGGGGGTTCCGGGCGTTCCGGGTGTGCCGGGGGTGCCAGGCGTTCCCGGGTCGGTCGGCGTCGACGGAGTGTCCGACGTGCTGTCACCGACGACCGAGATCGCGTTGCCGCCGAGCGTGATCGGCAGCGCGATCGGCGCGACGAGCTGTGTCCCGCTGAGCACCGAGTCGAGCCCTGACGTCATCGGCATCGGGGCCGTTCCCGTGGAGGTGCCCACGTCGGAGGCCGCCGAACCGGTCGACCAGCTGTCGCCGAGGACGGAGATGGCGTTGCCGGTGACGTCGATCGGCGCGGTGACCGGTGCGACGATCTGGGTGCCGGATGCGATGCCGTCGTTTCCGTCGGTGGTTGCGGCGGGTGCGGTGTCGGTCATGCCCGGTGTGGCGGGTGCCGTGGTGGTGTCGGACCAGCTGTCGCCGAGGACGGAGATGGCGTTGCCGGTGACGTCGATCGGCGCGGTGACCGGTGCGACGATCTGGGTGCCGGAGGCGATGCCGTCGTTTCCGTCGGTGGTTGCGGCGGGTGCGGTGTCGGTCGTGGCCGGTGCGGCGGGTGCCGTGGTGGTGTCGGACCAGCTGTCGCCGAGGACGGAGATGGCGTTGCCGGTGACGTCGATCGGCGCGGTGACCGGTGCGATGACCTGGGTGCCGGAGGCGATGCCGTCGCTTCCGTCGGTGGTTGCCGCGGGTGTGGTGTCGGTCATGCCCGGTGCGGCGGGTGCCGTGGTGGTGTCGGACCAGCTGTCGCCGAGGACGGAGATGGCGTTGCCGGTGACGTCGATCGGCAGATCGAGCGAGACGATGCCCTGCGTTCCGGACAGTATCCCGTCGTCACCGCTCGTCGTCTCCGATGCAGCGGGTGCTGCCGGAGCTGATTCCGCCACCTCGGGTTCGACTGTGGGCTCCGACCCCGTCGACCCGCTGTCGCCGATCACCGAGATCGCGTTGCCCGAGATCGTGATCGGAACGTCGAGTGACACGAGCGCCTGCGTGCCTGATGCCGCGGCATCCGAACCGCTCGTCGAGGCCGCGACGGGCTCGGCAGCGGCCGGAACGGGGGCCGTCGCACCCGAACTCGTCGAGTCGCCGAGAAGCGAGAGCGACGTGCCGTCGATCATGATGGGGAGTGAGATGTCGACGAGGGCTTGCGTGCCCGAGAGCAGTCCGTCCTCTCCCGTCGTCTCGGCCGCGTGAGCGGCCGTTGCGCCGAGCAGCGTGATGCCGCCGGCGAGGAGCGTGCCCCACAGGGCGCGCTTGATGAGGGTGTTCATGATGTCTTCTTTCGATTGAGTCGAATGGTGCGCGCAAGAGGCGCGCGAGGATGCACGCCGCCGAGGGCGGCAGAGCTCGACTCAATCGGGGGAAGCGTCGGTGGGGTCTGCGGGCGCCGGCGGCGCGTCGTCGTCCCCCGGCCCGGCTCGGCGCACCCAGGCACGGTGTGCGGCGAGAGGCAGGAGGGCGGCAAGCGCCCAGGCGCCGGAACCCGCACCGGCGGGTCCCGAAGTAGTGGCGAGAGAAGGGCAGGGGTCACCCGCGAACACGGGCACGGCGAGGCCGCCGTCCGTCGCCGACGACACGGCCGACGATGTCGACGGTGGTGGCGAGAAGGGCTGCGCGGATGCCGCGTGCCGAACGAGCGCGTCGACCGTGCCGGCTGCGGGCACGATCGAGGTGAAGTGGTGGGCCGGAGCGGACAGTGCCCCGGAAGCGTCCACGGCATCCGAGACGGATGCGGGGGGCTCGACCTCGTCGAGCGAGGGCGAGGTCGGGGCGGGCACGAGAATCGCGCCGACGTCCGAGACGGCATCGACCGTGGTCGTGAGGGTGTCGTCGACGCCGGCGCCGATGCTCGTGACGACGTCGTCGACGCCGAGGCCCGACACGACGGCGCCGACGACGGGAACTTCGGTCAGCACTTCGACGACCGGTGCCGTCACGGCGCTCACGACGCCGCCGGAGACGACCTGCTGCACGGGCGTCGTGACCGTGCTGACCGTCGTATCGATCGCCTCGCCCACCGCCTGAACAGGCTTCTGCACGGGTTCGGGTGCAACGTCCACGATTGCCTCGACAGCGTTGGATGCCGTCGAGGTCACGCTCGATACAGTCGCTCCGAGCAGATCGGTCGTGCCGCCGATGAGTCCGGTCACGGCACCCGTCAGACCGCGTTCGTCATCGGTGGCCGCGTGCGCATCGGATGCGCCGAGCCCGAGGAACACAGAGACCACGGTGCCCGCGAACGCCACGCTGATGCCCATCAGCGCTGCGCGAGCGAGCCTGCGCGGCTCACTCCAGGTAACGGTCTCCACGTTCATCTCCCGAGATAAGAACGTTGCGCGTCCGGTTGAACGCGTCTGAGGGTGCCTGGATGTCCGACGGTACTCCAGAGTGCGGCAGCTGTCCATGGCGTGCACGATTCGTGCGCGTGGTGTCTGCGAGTGGCGCGTGCTGTGCGCGCCGAAAAATCCCGTCTGACCCGGCGCGTCTTCGAGTTGCGATCCGGGGTGATCTGTGTACAACCTCGCAACCTTCAACGCCTACTTAAACCACATCCTTATCCACAGGGTGTGGATTTGGTAAGCCCAGGTCAATAGGCATTTATTGGACGCCAATGCGAGAGGGTGATGATCTTATCCACAGGACTTGTGCACAGGTGCGTCGGCGTTTCACGCTGACTCTCCACACAGTTATCCACAGGCTGGTTTGCGAGTGTCGGAGGCCCTCCCTAGCGTGGTGAGCGGCCATCTGGGGACGACGCGCGATCTCGCGCAGAAGGGGGAGCGCATGTCGATCGCGGACATCTCCGAGGAACGTCTCGGGGGCCCCCGTGAGCATGAGCGCACCCCGCCGCACGACCTGCTCGCAGAGCAGAGCGCGCTGGGCGGCATGCTGCTGTCGAAGGATGCCGTCGCCGATGTCATCGAGACGTTGCGCGGCGCCGATTTCTACATCCCCAAGCATGAGCTGATCTTCGAAGCGATCCTCACGCTCTACTCGCACGGCGAGCCGACCGACGTCGTCGCGGTGACCGACGAGTTGATCAAGACCGGTGAGCTCCAGCGCGCCGGTGGCGCCGACTACCTGCACACCCTCACGTCGATCGTGCCGACGGCCGCGAACGCCGGGTACTACGCCTCGATCGTGTCCGAGCGGGCGCTCCTGCGCCGCCTCGTGCAGGCCGGCACCCGCATCGTGCAGATGGGCTACTCGGGTCAGGGCGAAGCCGTCGACGTCGTCAACAGCGCGCAGGCCGAGATCTACTCGGTGACCGGTGCCGAGGTGGCCGAAGACTACGTCCCGCTCACGATCGCCGTCGATGCGGCCGTCGATGAGATCGAGGCCGCCCGCGGGCGCGACGGTCAGATGACCGGCATCCCGACGGGGTTCGCAGGTCTCGACCAGTTGACGAACGGGCTGCACCCCGGACAGATGATCATCATCGCGGCGCGCCCTGCTATGGGAAAATCGACGCTCGCTCTGGATTTTGCGCGTTCTGCGGCGATCAAGCACGACATGCCGACCATCCTGTTCTCGCTCGAGATGGGTCGCAGTGAAATCGCCATGCGTCTCATGAGCGCCGAGGGCGCGATCCCTTTGCAGGCCATGCGCAAGGGCACGCTCGATTCGCGCGACTGGACGACGATCGCCGCAACACGGGGTCGCATCAACGATGCGCCGCTCTACATCGATGACTCCCCGAACATGACTCTCGTCGAGATTCGCGCGAAGTGCCGCCGTCTCAAGCAGCGCGTCGGGCTCAAGATGGTCGTCATCGACTACCTGCAGCTCATGACGTCGGGCAAGCGCGTTGAGTCGCGCCAGCAAGAGGTCTCGGAGTTCTCACGCGCGCTCAAGCTCCTCGCGAAAGAGCTCGGTGTGCCGGTCGTGGCCCTCTCGCAGCTGAACCGTGGTGCCGAGCAGCGCTCCGATAAGAAGCCCGCCTTGTCCGACCTGCGTGAGTCAGGCTCGATCGAGCAGGACGCCGATATGGTCGTCCTCCTGCACCGCGAGGCCGCCTACGAGAAGGACAGCCCACGTGCCGGCGAGGCCGACCTCATCGTCGCCAAGCACCGTAACGGCCCCACCGACACGATCACGGTCGCCTTCCAAGGCCACTTCTCGCGCTTTGCCGACATGGCACCGGGCGACTTCGGGTAGCAGCAGCGAGCAGCTGATTTAGGCATCGGTTGAAGATGTCCAATCGCGGATGCGCTTCGCTGTTGCATTTGACGGGCCTTCACCGGGCATCTTTGCGGGCGGGTCCAACGAGAACCGCCTTCGCACGGCACCGGTAGCTACGGCCGGATCAGCCTCGGAATCGACAAGCGTCGCGGTGGTCAGACCGGCCTGTGGGCGGCTGACCACCGAGAGGCGCGTGGAGTGTCCCGGCGCGCTGTTGTTCACGCTCGCGTCATACAGCACAACCTGTCGCCTGACCTCACATTCGAACCTCGGGGCGACGCTCTGGGGCCGTACTACCTCGCTGAGACAACGCGTGGGGGTCGCGGGCGGCGGTCATCCCGGGGAAGGATCCCCGGCGCTCGCCTGTTGTGCCTGGTATCGGCCGGTTCCGCTCTCCGAGATCCGGTCTGCGACGTTGCCGGCCTCTTGGAGGACCCGCAAGCGACCTGTCCTCATTGCGCGGCTCGCTAGTGTCAAGGTGTGGCGGGCAGACGTAGTCGAGCGGTGCTCCTCTGGGGAGGTGCGGCGCTGATCGCGCTCGTAGGCGCAACCATGATCGTGATCGGAATGTTCACACCAACGGGGGTCGCCTCATTCGGTTGGTTCGCCTACCAGCCTTTGACCGACGCGACCTTCTCCCCGGGCGGATCAGCAGTGATCCTCTCGCGCATCGCTGTCGCAGGATGGGTCATCTTCGCTCTGGCGCTGGTTGCGCTCGCCTTCCTCGCAGGTCGGGTGGTCGGCCGGAGACCTCGCGAGTAGCTCAGGGACGACCTCGATCCAGACGAGCGCTGGTTGGCGTCCGCTGAGGGACCGGCGTACGGTCGGTGCGAGGCAGCGCCGTCGAGCGGGCCGGAGCGACGCGGCAGTCGCGCGCTCGGCAGAGCTATGCAGTAACGATGCGAACCCGTGCTTGTTGATTCCGCCTCGACGCGCGGTCACTGATCTCGCGCGGAAGCCATGTCGCGTTCAACCTGCGAACTACTGACCGCCGAGCACGCGCAGATGCCTGGACACCCGTGTCGCAAAAGTGGGGCAGCCAGCATCCCTCAGTGCGTCCGCCAGGGGCTTCGTTGAACGCCCCCTTTCTCGTTGCCTCTTCCAGTAATTGACCTGCTCCATCGTCACGCGGCGGACGCACGCGTCGGCGCCGTCGTCCACCAGGCAGAAGAACTGATCCGGCCTATAGATCTCGTATTGAAGGAGATCGGGATCGCCAAAGTCTCGTCCATTCATGGTCAGCAGCTTGTGGGCGCCGCTGGCGACCGCCGCCGCGTTGACGTGAATGTCGCCTGGGTCCTCACCGTCGAAGTCAATGTCGGCGTCGAAATCGTCGACGACTTCATCAAGGTTCGCGAGTAGGTGGTCAAACCGTCGCTTCGATGATGCCCCGCGCGCGGTCGGATTTCGTCTGCGCCACACCCGAACCGCTTCCACCAAGACGTCGAACGACGAATGCAGCTGAAACATACTGTCGGTCTCGTTACGCAACATGAAGAGCCAGTCATACTGCGTGCGGGACGCGAGCACGTTGGAGTCGACGAACACGCGTTGGAGCACGCATTCAGACTACTGAGGAGCGACCTTAGTCCTCGCCAAACTCGTCGTCCAACGCGCGGAGTGCTGCAAAAGCGGCTCGACGCGAACGCGCGCGTGTCTTGCGGAACGCCAAGACATCAGTCGTGCTGAGCCGCGTGTGGCTGCCAACCTTCTTGGCCGTCAACTCTCCGTCGCGAACCAGCTTCATTAGCGTCGGGCGCGAGACTCCGATAAGTTCCGCCGCAACAGTCGTCGTCAACTCATCGGGAAGAGTGGTCACAGACACCGGGCCGCGGGCAAGGCCCTCAAGCACGTGCCCAACAAAGGCTCCGAGGTCTTCGGACAGCTCAACCTCCGAGCCATCGTCGGTCACCAGCTTGACGCCTCTAAAGCTTCGGTCGTGCGCCTGCCGCACAAGCTCGGATGCTTGCGCGCGCAGCGTCTCGTCGACGAGGACTGTTCCATTCGTCAAGAGCACGGTCATGATGGACTCCCATGCGTACGACGCCTAGTGGTGGGATACGTCGTTGGATCCACCATAGAAGTTTGCACTTGCAAATGCAATTTCTACAGCTATATCTAGAACCCAACCTGCACGGGACTAGGCTTCCGGCTGGAGGCGCTACGCGTGACGAAGTCACCGGAAGCCTAGTCCCGGCAGGCCGCGTAACCCCGCGCCTCGCCGCACGTGGTGCGCACTCACGGCCGTGCCCTGCCAGTGCGCCCTTGTTAGCCGTGCACTGGCGGACCGGCGCGCGTGCAGTGGTAGACCCGATTCGTAATTTCGTATTACGATTCCGCTATGGGTGGCGAAGAGATGATCAACGGGGCTCCAGTGACGGAGGAGCAGATCGCGGCGTGGGCGGCCGAGGCTGAGGCCGGCTACGACGTCGAGGTTCTCAAACGGCGAGGACGCGGACGACCCGGCCGAGGAGCGGCGCCCGCCCAGGTCGTCGCGCTCCGACTCACCGCCGACGAGCTCGCCGCTCTTGATGCCCGCGCTGAACGCGAGCACAAGTCCCGCTCGGAGCTCATCCGCGAAGCAATCGCCGCGTACGCCGCGTGAAGGTCCACGACTCCGCTCTCAAGCACGGCATCGCAACGGAGGACATCATCCAGGCGGCGTCGTGGCCGCTGTGGATCGACGATCTCGACGAAGGCTCACCTGTCCGTCAACTACGGCTCGGCTTCGACGCGCAAGGACGGTTTCTTGAGCTCGTCGTGCTCGTCTTCGACAGCGGCAACGAACTCGTGATTCACGCGATGAAGGCCCGGCCCCAGATGCTGGATCTGCTCCCGTAGAGACGATCGGCATTCCCACGGATTCGCGTGCGGTGGAGGACCGCATCCGAACTCATCTCGACATCGGTGCCGCGGTCAGATGCAACATTTAGGTCAACTGGCCGTCGCTGCGGATCGAAGTCATCATCGAAACACTTGCTGTCTGATCAGGGCCAAGCCGCCGTGACGCGCGACGCCGACCTGTTGCAGATTCCCGGCCCGCCCTGAATTCACCACGCACACAACGGGCATACTGGTCGCCGTGCCTCGCCTCCTCATCGTGCATCACTCGCCGACCGCGCGGGTGCGGGCGATCGCCGATGCCGTGCTCGCGGGAGCTCAGCACGAGGACCTCATGAGTGTGGCGGTGGTCGAGCGTCCTGCACTCGAGGCGACGGTCGACGACGTGCTGGCCGCCGACGGCTACGTGTTCGGCACGACCGCGAACTTCGGCTACCTGTCGGGTGCGCTGAAGCACTTCTTCGACACGACGTACTACGAGACGCGCGAGGTGATCGCGAGCCGACCCTTCGGCTACTGGATCCACGGCGGCCACGATACGACCGGCGCCGAGCAAGCGATGCGCACGATCACGACGGGTTACGGTCTGCGGCTCGCCGCCGCCCCACTCGTGTTCACGGGGGACGCAGACACCTCGTATCTCGAGGCCGCCGCCGACCTTGGCGCCACCCTCGCCGCCGGGCTCCTGGAGGCCTGACGAGGCATCGGTGCGCACCGGCTTCGGTCTTCACCGGTCCCGAGCCGATTCTCGGCTCTACGTCGCACGCTTGGCGACCCGCTCGCGAGCTCGGGCTCCTGAGCGACGAAGCTCTCCTTGAAGCAAGACACGATCCGGTTGCCGCGCCGTGATGACTCGCCCCCGCGAGCAACGTCGATCAAGATGGCCCGCGTTTGTGGGACTGTGGGCTAGCCCCGGCGCTTCTTCTGATCCCTGCTCCGTCCCGCTGAACTCTTGTTACGACGCTCGCGCCGCCCGTTGATAAAGAGGATCGCCATGGCAACAGCTGTGCCCAGACATCCCACGAATCCCCACCAGCCAGCTGCTCCGCCGCTCACGATGGCGTAGAGCCAGACGCCCGCGCCAACGATCGAGATGCCACCCAAGATTACGAAGATGACTTCTCCGGCGGAGAGACCTTGGCGCGAACTCATAGATCGATGTTGACACAACGCCCATGTTGGCGCCCCGGAACGACAAGTGAATTGCGCTCGGCAGACGACCGGGCGGCGGGCAGTCGGGAGTCAGTCGCGTAGCGGCGAGCCAACCACTTCGAAGTGGAATCCCCCGAAGACCCCGGACAGGAGTGGGCGTGCTTCCGCAATGGCTTCTGCGACCTCGGGAAGTGCAAGGGACGCCTGATGGGCAGCGGCATCCTTCCAGAGCTCAACGACAAACACCGTGTCGGGCTCGGCATCGTTGGTACCCACCTCGTACGCGATACAGCCGACTTCCGAAAGGACGCTGCTCCTCCGTATCAAGTGAGCGACGAGTTCGTCGCGCTTGCCAGGGGCCGCGTCGAGTGTTCCGACGTTCGCAAAGACCATGCGACGAACCTACAGTCGGCGCCCGACAAACCACCTGAATGCGTGCACCGCTGGAGTTGATCACAGCGGACGGCGTGGTGATCGGGGAGCTACGCCTATCGCGCATTTCGGCCGCGCTAAAGGCCGGTACGCCGCGCGGGCCGGCACGCGGAGCGCATCGATGACCTTGCCGCCGCGCTCAGACTGCGGCGGCGAGGAAGGTCGTCAGCAGCCGCTTTGCTGCGTCGAGGTCGAAGGCGGGATCTTGCAGCCAGGCCGCGACCGCCGCATCGATCATGCCGCCGAGCGCGGTCGCGACGACGCGGGGGCCCTCCTGTGGCGCGGGGGAGGTGTCGGCGGCGCGCGCCGCCTCGATCAGGGCGATTACGGGAAGCGCGCGGTCTGGCGAGGTGGGGCGGTCGTCAAGCTCGTTCGGATGCGCGTCGTCGAGGGCCTCCGCGATGACCCGAGCGTGGTCGCGGTGGTCGCGCATGTAGTCGAGGTGCGCGTGGGCGAACCGCACGAGCGCGTCGCTTGGATCGGTCGCCGCTTCCACCCGCGCCTGCACAGCCTCGGTGAAGGCGGTGATCACGAACGAGTACGCCTGCTCGACGAGCCCGGCCTTGGTGCCCACGTGGTAGATGACCGCGGCCTTGGTCACGCCGATCTCGTCGGCGACGCTCTGCAGCGTGCAGGCGGCCCAGCCGCCGCGTGCGATCACGGCGATCGTGGCGTCGAGGATTTCGCGGCGGCGCGCCAGCTCGGCCGCGGTGGGCGGCCGGCCGGCGGCTTCGCGCACGCTGCGGGATCGTGTGGGCATTCCTCAATCCTGGTCCAGGAACGCCTCCACGTCGCGCGCGATGCGGTCGGGCTCTTCGCCCGTGATCGCGTGCGACGCCCCGTCGTAGGTGAGGACGGTGCCGTCGGCGAGCACGCGCTCGGCCGTCTCGCCCGCCGCGGCGGCGTCGTGCATCCGCGACTCCCCGGCCATGATCACGAGCACGCGCGCGTCCACGGCGGCGAGCTGCTTGTCGGAGAAACGGGCCGGAGCCGGCGCACCGAGTGCGTAGTGCTGCATCCCCGCTTCGATCATGTCGGCGACCGGCTCGTCCTCGACGGGGGCGTCGTTCGCGGTCCAGCTCGCGAAGTCGTCGCGCCAGCTGCGAGGCGTCCAGGGCACGGATGCCGGAAGCGATCGCACGACGGCGGCAAGCGAGAGGTCGCCGAACGTCTGCACGGGGTCGATCACGATGACGCGGTCGGCGGCGTCGGGCTCGTGGACGGCGAGGTTCATGGCGATCCACCCGCCGAGCGAGTGACCCATGACGACAGGCTCCCCGGGGAGCGAATCGACGACCTCGGCCAGCCAGCGCGCGTCGTCTTCGTGCGTCTCGATCGGGCGTGAGGGGATGCTGCGTCCCGGCTGGCCGAGCAGGTCGATCACGTAGACGGGGCGCTCGGCGCTCAGCGCCGGAACGTTGTCGACCCACATGGGCGCCCCGGACTGAGTACCGGGGAGGAGAAGGAGCGGATCGGCGTCCTGCGCGGACGGGTCGGTCGCGTCGTAGCGCAACACGTGCACGTCGCCGGCGGAAGTGGGAACCGAGACCGCCTCCGACACGGCGGGGCCCTCGGCCAGGGCGGCGTCGTAGGCCGCGAGGTAGGCGTCGTGTCCGTCGGCGCTGCGGAAGTGGCCGACCGGTGCGCCACCGTCGAACAGGACGCCGCCCATGATCATCCCCGCGACGACGAGAGCGAGAGCGAGCAGCACGCGGGGCCACCGCCGGCGGCGTGGGCGGGCCGGGCGCGACAGGTGGTCGGGCGTGGTGTCGGGCGCGCCCGTGATGACTTGGTCGCCGGTCGCCGGTCGGGGTTCGGTAGTGACGCTTGCTGACCTCATGGTTAGTAGCCTAACCCTGTGGTTAGTCATGTCAACTGGTCATGCATCTCGAACGCGCGAGCGGAAGACTTGCTGTCGCTTGTCCTACCCGGCATCAATGTGATTGGCCTCGAAGGACTCGCGCGCGGCCTACGACGACATCATCTCGAGGGAGGCACTTCTCGGCGCGCTGGGGGACCCTGCCTGGGCGGTTCAGCAGGGTGGGCCGTGGCAGACAGTCCAATAGGCTTCGAGCATGAACCTCCGCCTTGCCTCAGCAGGGGCCGCACTGGCCGCGCTTCTGCTCCTCGCCGGATGCTCCTCAAGCGCCGGCACCACGACCTCGACCGAGCGGGAAGCGCCGCAGTCGGCCGTCGAAGAGCCCGCGCAGCCGTTGGATCTCACCGGCGAATGGACGCAGACGAACTCAAGCTCGGAGGACTCGTACCAGGAAGCCACCATCTCTGGCGACGAGATCGTCATCAATTGGGTCAACGAAGCCGAGTCGACCACCGCCCTGTACTGGGCGGGAACGTACAACGCGCCGATGGAGGCCACCGACATGTACACGTGGGACTCGGTGAACGACACCAGCCAGACCGACACGGCAATTCTCGCCTCCGGTGACTCGACGAAGACGTTCACGTACGAGGGTGGGAAGCTCAAGTACGAACTAGCCGCGATGGGTGTGACGATGACTGTGGAGATGGAACAGCAGTAGTTGTCCGTTGTGAGGGCGCCGCGCCGCGTCCAGCGTCGTCTGAGCGGTGCGCTCTCGCGTTCGTGCGGGGACCGGCGCGCGTGCAGCGGTGGACGCGATCGTAATTTCGTAATACGATTCCGCTATGGGTGGCGAAGAGACGATCAACGGGGCTCCAGTGACGGAGGAGCAGATCGCGGCGTGGGCGGCCGAGGCTGAGGCCGGCTACGACGTCGAGGTTCTCAAACGGCGAGGACGCGGACGACCCGGCCGAGGAGCGGCGCCCGCCCAGGTCGTCGCGCTCCGACTCACCGCCGACGAGCTCGCCGCTCTTGATGCCCGCGCTGAACGCGAGCACAAGTCCCGCTCGGAGCTCATCCGCGAAGCAATCGCCGCGTACGCCGCGTGAAGGTCCACGACTCCGCTCTCAAGCACGGCATCGCAACGGAGGACATCATCCAGGCGGCGTCGTGGCCGCTGTGGATCGACGATCTCGACGAAGGCTCACCTGTCCGTCAACTACGGCTCGGCTTCGACGCGCAAGGACGGTTTCTTGAGCTCGTCGTGCTCGTCTTCGACAGCGGCAACGAACTCGTGATCCACGCGATGAAGGCCCGACCCCAGATGCTGGATCTGCTCCCGTAGAGACGATCGTCATTAGCCCGGTCCGTGTGCGGTGAGGGACCGTTCTCCGGGCGCCGGCAGACCGACTTGCGCCCGGATCTAGCGAACGTAGTTGACGTAGAACGAGCCGGGTGCGCACGAGTATGTGGCGCTACCGATCATGTGAATTCCGTCGCCGAGACGGGCGCATGATAAGTCCCCCAAGTAGTAGTCCCACGGCGAATCGCCGATCTAGACGATTGTGCCGCACACCTCCGACATCTGAGATGCGGCAGGTCGCGGGAGCTTCACTCCCGCGTACGTCGCGTTATGTTGAGCAGCATCGGGTCTGTTCTGGGGAGGAACTGGATGTCCAACGACGCTCCGGCGGCAACGCCAGGCTGGTACTCCGTGGCCAGCGGCGGGAAACGTTACTGGAACGGATACGAGTGGACGACCGATGTCATCGGCGCCCCGACCCCGGAGGCGGAGTGGGCGGCTCTGTCTCCCACGCTTCCTGCACCTACAGTCGTGATCCCTCCACAACAACTGCCTCCCGCCTATGTACAACCGCAGGCCGGTTCGTTTGCTCAGCCCGCAGGCTGGTATCCGGGTCCGACAGGTCTCCTCCAATGGTGGGACGGCAGGTCGTGGGGTCCCTTTGCGCCGCAAACAGCCCAGCCGCAGAAGGAAGTGGGTATCGCGTACCTCTTCTTCTTTCTGCTCGGTGGGTTCGCCGCGCATCGGTTCTACCTCGGTCGAATCGGTTCCGCGATCGCGCTGCTATGCATCTGGTGGGCAGGATGGTTCCTGGTCGGCGTCGCTGTCGGTGTCCCGCTTCTCATCGCAGGCGGAATCTGGCTACTCGTCGATCTCTTTGTGCTGCCATCCATGGTGCGCGATGAGAACGCACGACGCCTCGAGCCGCGCTAGCCCTCCAGCTGCATCCGGCATCCGGCATTCGCGCGATATCAGCTATCCGAATCAAGTGAATCGGCGGCGCCCTCTGCGTGCACCGTCCGTACGGGGATCGCGAGCGGCACGCTCGTTGACCCAACTGGATACGGTGGTCTTGTGGCGCTTGACATCTCGTTCCTCACCGTTCCTTTGGGGGTAACGACGCCGCCAGCCCGACCTGTGAATGTCTACGACATCCTTCGGGAGGGCTGGCGAGAGACGCGGGTAGACATGACCCTGCTCTTCTTCCTTGACCCGAACGAGCGGCACGGCCTCGGGTCGCTGGTCATCGACGCGCTGCTTGCTCTTTTGGATGGTGCCGATCTCGTCGGCGCCCGCGGCAGAACCGGAGTCCCATTCGACGCCGGAAGCCACCTTGGATCCGACGAGTGGGAGCTGGGCAGCCAGGTCGACTACATCGACGTCCTCGCCGTAAACCGGACGAGCGGCTTGGCAGTCGTTGTCGAGAACAAGATCGGTCACAAACTCAATAATCCCCTCGATGCCTACGCCCGGCGCGCCCTCTCCGAGGAGGGCGTCGACGCAGCGCTGGTGGCGACGCTCGCGCCTGAACACCGCGTTGCTCCGGAGTCGCAAGCTTCCTGGCACTCTCGCTCAATCACCTACGCGGAACTACGCGCCCAGATCCGCTCCTCAACGGACCTCGTCGATCACCTGCTCAGCCCTGTCGACACCGATCAACGGCGGAGCCTCGATCTGTTGCAGCAATTCATGGAAGCTCGAACTGAAGGGTGGAGCATGACGGACAACACAGTCGAGGCAGCACGCATCGATGAATGGCGAGCGCTGCTTGAGGAACACGGGGAGGCTGTCAGTCAGTTCCTGACGGCACGGAGCAACGTCGAGCGAACGCTTCGCGCTCGCATCAGAAGGCTAGAGCCGCTGATCGATACACAACTCAAGAACGCTGGGCTCGTCGTCGGTTGGGAGTCGCACAGCGGATCAAAGGGCGTCGCCTGGAACGCCTACCACCTCCCAGACGTCGACTGGAGCTATGAGCTCAAGTTGTCCGTGAAACCCGAGTACCCGAGCATCTTCATCTATGAGTACCGCGGGCGAACCTATCAAGACGAGACCGTCCACCCGTTTTCCCTGGGATGGTCGGCCAGCGACGCCGAGATCGCCGCAGAGTTCGTGACGCAGGTCACTCACCTGGTCTCCGAACGTCGAGCGGCCACGGCCTCTGAGTATTAGCGCGACGATCGGCTCGGTGCACGCAAACGCCCCTCAGTGGGCACTGCCCGTATATGGATCCAACCCGGGTGCGCCTCTGCCGTGACGGTGGCACCGTCGGCGGCATGAACCGAATACAGATTGGCTATGCCAGGGTCTCCACCGATCAGGACTCACCTCGCAGCGCGACGCGCTGCTACGGCTGGGAGTCCCCGATTCGAACATCTACCCGATCACGGACTGACAGGCACCAACCGGCCAGGCCCGGACTGCGCGAAGCGCCCGCCGCCGTCCGGACAGGTGACACGCTCGTCGTCACCAAGCTCGACCGGCTCGCCCGTTCTGTGAAGGACGCACGCGACATCGCCGACGAGTTGACGACGAAAGGCGTCGCGCTCAACCTCGGCGGCAGCAGGTACGACCCCACAGACCCAGTGGGTCGGCTGCTGTTCAACGTACTCGCCATGGTCGCCGAGTTCGAACGCGACCTGATCAGCATGCGCACCAAGGAAGGAATGGCAGTCGCCCGAGCGAAAGGTCACCTCAAAGGCCGCTACTCGCGGCCTCGACCAGACGCGACCCCGCATCACGCGTTGTCGGCTCAGGGATGGACGCGGGCGGCGCCTGAACGTACAAGACCGTCATCGGCATGGGCGGTGATCGAGTGCCCGGAATTGCATGCGAAGGAATACAAATCGATTCGCTGTGTTGAAGTAAGAGGCGGGCAGCCACTTCTGCTGGCCCTGCACTGTACGACGCGCCAGGCCCGCGAACATCCAATCTGCTGGGCGTCCGTTCGCATCTGAAAAGGAGTACGAGAATGGCTATTCAGGACAAGGTTGCACTGGTCACCGGAGCCGGACAGGGGATCGGGCGCGGCATCGCGCTTCGTCTCGCCGCCGACGGCTTCGACATCGCCGTCGCCGACATCGAGCCGCAGCGCGAGAAGGGTGATTCGGTCGTCGCCGAAATCGAGCAGCTGGGCCGAAAGGCGATCTTCGTCGCTGCAGACGTGTCGAAGCGCGACCAGGTCTTTGCCGCTGTCGACGCCGCCGCCGACCAGCTCGGCGGGTTCGATGTGATCGTCAACAACGCCGGCATCGCTCAGATCAAGCCCCTCCTCGAGATCACCGCCGAAGAGCTCGATCAGATCTTCCGGATCAACGTCGACAGTGTGGTCTGGGGCATCCAGGCAGCCGCAGCGAAGTTCGAACAGCTCGGTCACGGTGGAAAGATCATCTCCGCGGCATCCATCGCGGCGATCCAGGGGTTCCCCATTCTCAGCGCGTACTCGGCCTCGAAGTTCGCCGTTCGCGGGTTCACCCAGGCGGCCGCGCAGGAGCTCGCTCCGAAGGGCATCACGGTGAACGCCTACGCGCCCGGCATCGTCGGCACCGGCATGTGGGAGCTCATCGACGCCGAGCTCAGCAAGATCAACGGCAAGCCGCTCGGCCAGAACCTCAAGGAGAACGTGGAGGGCATCGCGCTCGGCCGCATCGAGACCCCCGAGGACGTCGCGAAGGTCGTGTCGTTCTTCGCCGGCCCCGACTCGGACTACGTCACCGGTCAGGTGCTTCTCGTCGACGGCGGAATGCTCTACAACTGAGCGGCTCGCGGTCCTAGCCGAGGTCGAGGCTGCGCGCGGTTCGCGAGCAGGCCAGTTGGGCGACGGGGCAGCACGATGATCGCCGACGCTTCGGCGTCATCGTGCTGTCGCCGACCCTGGGTCACGGGGCGCAGCGGCGGACGCTTCGCGAGGATGCCGGACACGCCGCTCGCCTGCCGCGGCGCGGGTAGGGGTGGCTGCGGCGCTATCGTGCGGAGCACCCCCGAGCTCGAGAGGACGAGTGCCATGAGACGTCGCTCCACCCGCCGGCGCGCCGATCGTACCCGCGTGATTCCGCGGCGATGAGCAGTTCCTCCCCGCGCGCCGGTGCCATCCTCGTCGTCAACAAAGACGACGAGACCCTGGGGTTCGTCGACCTGTCCTCGGAGCGGATGGTCGCCGCTGTTCCACTCAGCGGGACGACGGGGCACGAAGTCGCCGTCGCTCCCGACGGCCGCCGGGCGGTGGTCCCGATCTACGGCAACGCGGGTGTCGGCGTAGCGGGCACCGATGGTCGAACCGTCGACGTCATCGACCTCGCCGCGCGCACGCGCGTGGCCGCGGTCGACCTCGGTGCGCCCGTGCGCCCGCACTGTCCGCAGTTCGCCGGCTCGACACTGTACGTCACGGCCGAGACCGGCAACGAGGTGCTCGCCCTCGACGCAGACACCCTCGCGGTCAGGGACCGCATCCCGACGGGCGCACCGCAAGCTCACATGCTCGCGCTCTCGGCCGATTCCACGATCGGGTGCACGGCCAACGTCGAACCCGGAAGCATCAGCATCCTCGATCTCGAGAATCGCAGGCTGCGCGCCGTCGTTCCGGTCGCCGAACGCATCAACCGCATCGTGCTCTCGCCCGACGGGTGCACCGCATACAGTGCCGACCAGCACCGTCCGCGTCTCGCGGTCGTCGACACCGCGTCGGCCGAAGTGCGCGACTGGATCGACCTGCCGGGAATCGGGTTCGGCGCCGCGATGACGAAGAGCGGAGCGATCGTCATCGCGCTGCGGCGGGACAACGCGATCGCGGTGCTCGACCCCGTCTCCGGCCAGATCGAGCGCGTTGTCGCCGTGCCGCGAGGTCCCCAGATGGTCGTGCTCGACCCGCACACTCGCCGTGCCTACTCGGCCTGTCAGCACGACGACGTCGTCGTCGAAGTCGACCTGGACCGGGGTGAGGTGACGCGCGAGATCGCCGTCGGTCGCAACCCTGACGGAATCTGCTGGATAGAGGAGCTGCCATGAGCACAACGACCCCACCATCTCCCCTGCGCATCGGCATTGCGGGGGTCGGATTCATGGGCCGCCAGCACATCGACTTCGTGCGCCGCTCGCAGCGGGCAGAGCTCGTCGCGGTCGCCGATCCGGTCGCCGACCTCGATGACGTCGGATGCGCGGCCTACCGCGATCTCGAGGGACTGCTCGGCAACGCCGATGTCGAGGCCGTCATCCTCGTCACTCCGAACCGGTTCCACGTCGACTCCGCCATCGCGTGCATCGAGCGGGGAGCGGCCGTTCTGCTCGAGAAGCCTGTCGCGACGAGCTATGTCGAGTCGCTCCGCCTGATCGAGGCGGTCGAACGTACCCAGGCACGGCTCCTCGTCGGCCACCACCGTCGGCATCATCCGGCCATCACCCGTGCCCGCGATGCTCTGAGGGGCGGGGCCGTCGGCGACCTCGTCGGGGTGAGCGGGATGTGGGCGGCCCGGAAGGAAGACGAGTACTTCACCGACATCGAATGGCACCGCCGCCCCGGCGCGGGCGTCACGTTCATCAACCTCGTGCATGATCTCGACCTGCTGCGTCACGTGTGCGGCGAGATCGTCGAGGTGCACGCGATGCTGAGCTCGGCGACACGCGGACTCGACGTGGAGGACTCCGCCTCGGTGACCGTGCGATTCGAGAACGGCGCGCTCGGCAGTTTCCTCGCGACGGATGCCGGCGTCTCTCCGTGGGGTTGGGATCAGTCCACCGAGGAGTCGAAGCAGTTCCCCTTCCTGCCCGGCGGTGTGGCATATCGCGTCACAGGAACGACCGGAGCCTTGTCGGTGCCCGATCTCGCGCAGTACTCGTACGGAGCGGACGTCTCACCGAACTGGCACTCTCCGCTGTCGCGCACGTTCCTCCCCGTCGAGCCGAAGAACACCTTCGACGCGCAGCTCGACCACTTCATCGACGTCGCGCACGGAGTCGCGGAGCCCCTCGTCTCGGCCAAGGATGCCGCGCGCACCCTCGCGCTGATCGAAGCCGTGCACCATTCGGCCACGACGCGCCAAGTCGTCGATCTCGAGCGATTCCGTGCGGATCGCCGGCGGGCACACGCGGGAGCCTGAACGCCGGGGACGACGCATCCCGTCGGCTTACTGGGTGGAACGACCTTTGCCAGCCTCGCGCGGCGCGTCATACTCTCGCGTCGAGCCTGGGCCCAGCGCAGGACGCGCCCGAGGCGTCAGCCCGATCGATCAAAGGAGATCACATGAAATCCCTCAAACTCTCGGGGGTCGCGCTTCTCGCTGCGGCGACCCTCGGGGCCGGTCTATTGACCGGCGGAGCGGCGGCGGCGAGCGGTCCCTCGTCTGAGCCTGCCGTCGACCCCTATTACGGGGTGTGTCGTGGCATCGATCCCGAGTGCTTCAACACCGACGGCGGCAATGGGTGGGTCGAGGGTGAGCAGAAGCGGGTCCTGATCTGGAGCCGCACTGCCGGTCCCCGTCACGCACACCTGGGTACGGCGCTGCCCCCGGGGCTGAACCCGCCGCTGGGCGCGAACAACGTCGCGCAGGCTGCCCTGAAGTCATGGGTCGAGGAGCGTGGGATCGCGGTGGACTACACCGAGGATCTGGCGGAGTTCAAGGACCTCGAGCGGTACCACACGGTCATCAACCTCAGCGGCAACCGCGACACGTTCAACCCCGCCGCTCAGGACGAACTGACCGCGTACCTCAACGGGGGCGGCGGCTTCGTCGGCATCCACAACGCCTTCGGCGCGGAGTACGACTGGCCCTACTACGAGGGACTCCTCGGCAACGCGAACTTCTCCAACCACGGTCCGAACCGCAACGGCACGGTCGAGGTCGTCAACGACAAGGACGTGTCGACCTCGTTCATGCCGGAGACCTGGGAGTTCAAAGACGAGTGGTATAACCTCACTCCGTTCCCGACGAACGTGAACTTCCTGCTCAAGGTCGACAAGGCCACGAGCCAGGTGCGCGACGCCGGTCACAGTGACTTCCACCCCGTCAGCTGGTGCCAGTACTACGACGGGTCGAAGTCGTGGCTCACGACGCTGGGTCACGATGTCGCCGCCTGGACGGATGCGGAACTCGTCGGTGACGAGTTCTTCAAGCAGCACGTCGTCGCGGGCATCGAGAGCACGATGGGCGTGTCGGACTTCTGCGCCCCGGCCTCGGACGAGCCCGAAGTGACGACGACCGAACGCGTGCTCGGCAAGAACGTGTACGTGTCGGCGTCGGTTCGCAACCCCTCCGACGTTCCCGTGACGATCAACCTCTCCGCCGCGAACTCCACCAACACCTCGACGAACGAGTTCGGCAAGAAGACGTTCACGAACGTCAAGCCCGGCCAGACGGTGTCGGTGTCGTTCAACTCGCGGTCGCTGCCGCTGCTCGCGGGCACGGTGACGGCCACCTCGACGGGGGAGCGCGACGGTGAAGCGTTCACCGCGACGACGACGACGCCCTACGAGGGTTACTACGGCGTGTGCCGCGGCACCGATGTCGAGTGCTTCAACAGTGAGGGCGGAAATGGCTGGACCGAGGGCGAGCAGAAGCGCGTCCTGATCTGGAGCCGCACCGCCGGTCCCCGTCACGCGCACCTCGGCACGGCACTGCCGGCAGGCCTGAACCCGCCGCTGGCTGCCAACAACGTGGCGCAGGCCGCGTTGAAGTCGTGGGTCGAAGAGCGGGGGATCGCGGTGGACTACACCGAGGATCTGGCGGAGTTCAAGGACCTCGAGCGGTATCACACGGTGATCAACCTCAGCGGAAACCGCGACACGTTCAACGACGCCGCTCAGGCCCAGCTCACGGCCTACCTCAACGGCGGCGGCGGCTTCGTCGGCATCCACAACGCCTTCGGTGCGGAGTACGACTGGCCCTACTACGAGGGACTCCTCGGCAACGCGAACTTCCGCAACCACGGGCCGAACCGTGACGGAACGGTCGAGGTGCTCAACAACCGCGACGTGTCGACGTCGTTCATGCCGGCCACCTGGGCGTTCAAGGACGAGTGGTACAACCTCGACCCGTTCCCGACGAACGTGAACTTCCTCCTGAAGGTCGACCGGGACACCAGTGAGGTGCGGGGCAACGGTCACGGCGACTTCCACCCCGTCAGCTGGTGCCAGTACTACGACGGTGCGAAGTCGTGGCTGACGACGCTGGGACACGATGTCGCCGCGTGGACGGATGCGGAACTGGCCGGTGACGAGTTCTTCAAGCAGCACGTCGTCGCGGGCATCGAAAGCACGATGGGCGTCAAGCCCTTCTGCACCGCGTGACGGTGATGCGGCTCGTCCGCTGACGCACACGGAGGTCCGGGCAGGTCTGGTGACTGCCCGGACCTTCGTGCGTCCCACTCAGCGGGAACATTCCGATGCTCGAGCGGACGCGCCTTGCCTGGTCTCCAGCCCCGGCGGATACTTCAGACATGCGTTCCGCTCCCGGAGGCGAGCGCGTGTCGGTGCTTGATCGCATCCTCGCAATTCTCAACGCCGTGCGCGAGGCAGAGGGCTCCAGCACCATCACCCGGCTCGCAATGACGACAGGCATCCCGAAATCGACGGTGTCGCGTCTCGTCGGTGATCTCGTGCGCCAGCGGTACCTCACTCGCGATGGCGGGAAGGTCGAGATCGGCCTGCGGCTGTTCGAGCTCGGCGCCCAGGCGCTCACACCGCGTCGACTCAGCAGGGCGGCGATGCCGGTTCTGGCCGAGCTCTACAACGCGACGGGCGAGCACCTGAATGTCGCCGTGCACGAGGGCTGCGACATGCTCTCGGTGATCTCGGTGAGGGGACGCCTCGTTCCGGCACCGTCCCGGGCGGGCGTGCGCGTGCCTTCGGCGACGACGGCGCTCGGAAAGGCCGTGCTGGCGTTCTCTGAAGATGACCTGTCCCTGACCCAGGTCATGGTCGATCTGGACGTGCGACGACGCCACAGTCTCGAGCGGGAGTTTCCGAGCATCCGATCCGATGCGATCGCCGTCGACCACTGCGAAACGTTCCCCGGCGTCGTCGGGATCGCCAGCCCCGTCCTCTCACCCGACCGTCTGCCCGTCGCGGCCATTTCGGCGGCCGGACCCGTGAACGACATGAACCTCGAGCGCATCGCCCCCCTCGTGCGGCACGCAGCGCTCGTGCTCACCCGCCGGCTGGCATCGCTGGCGGGAGGATGACGGGCCCATCCGCCGACGACACCGTGAGTGTCCTCGATCGGATGACCCAGATCCTGCAGGCGTTCGACCATGATGACCGTGGCATCGCGCTGTCCGACCTCGCCCGCCGGTCAGGACTCCCGAAATCGACCGTGTCACGCCTCGTCGCGACGCTCGTGCAGCAGCGCTACCTCGAACGTGATGGGCGGCGCATTCATCTGGGTCTGCGCGTGTTCGAGCTGGGACAGCTCGCCCGCGAACCGCGGGAACTGCGAATGGTCGCGTTGCCGATCCTGGTGCAGCTGCGCGACAAGACGCGCGAGAACGTCCACCTCGCGATTCCCGACGGACGGGAACTCGTGTGCGTCGCAGCGGTGCGCGGACGCACCGACGCACTCTCGCGCGTCGGAATGGGAGTGCGACTGCCCCTGCATGCCACGGCCCTCGGCAAGGCCGTTCTGGCGTATGCGCCCCCGCAGGTCGTCGAGGATGCGTTCGCCGCCGGGCTGGCGTCACTGACGCCGTACACGATCACCGACGACGCGAGGCTGCGTCGGCAGCTGACCGACATTCGCGCCGGTGCGCTCGCGATCGAGCAGCGCGAGTTCGCTTCGGATGCCGCCGGCATCGCGGTTCCCGTGTTCACTGCTCCGGGGAGGCTTGCGGCGGCGCTTTCGGTGTCGGGACTCGCCGACGAGTTCGACATCGAGGGCATCGCACCTGTCCTGAGAGGGGCGGCAGCGGCCCTCTGCCGCCGCCTCTCAGCGCCGCCGCGCTGATCGCGCGAGCGTCAGGGCATCTCGCGGCGTGATGTCATGGTTGCGACGATCATGTCGCCGATGAGGCGTCGATGCGACTCCTGCAGTGCGGGATCCAGCATGTCGCGCTGGAAGACGGCGTTGAACGTGTGCCGGTTGGCGACGTGGAAGCACGCGTAGGCGCTGATCATCATGTGCACGTCGATCGCATCGACATCGTCGCGGAAGATCCCCTCGCGCACCCCGCGACCGATCACCTGCTCGAGCAGGGTGATCGCCGTCTTGTTCTCGCGCAGGATCGTGCTCGACCGGGCGAGGTGCTCTGCGCGGTGGATGTTCTCGATGCTCACGAGCTGGATGAACTCGCGATGCGTCGTGTGGTGGTCGTAGGTGACCTCTGCGATGGCGCGCAGAGCCTCGTCGGGAGCGAGGCGGTCGATGTCGACACCCTTCTCGACGCGGCGGATCTGCGCGTAGACCTGCTCGAGCACCTCGACATACAGGCCCTCCTTCGACCCGAAGTAGTAGTAGATCATCCGCTTCGTCGTGCGCGTGCGCTCCGCGATCTCGTCGACACGTGCGCCGGTGTACCCCTTGGAGGCGAATTCCGACGTCGCGGCCCGCAGGATGTCTGCGCGCGCACGCACGGCCCGAGTCGTTGTGACCGCAGACTTCGCCTCACCTGTCTGATCGATCATCGAAGCCGGCTCCTCCTGACTGTTCTTCGGCCCTCACGAGGGCGCGGAAGTGGCGTTGCATCCGGTCGATGTCAGGCTCGGCGCCGGTGATGATCTGAAGGCTGACGTATGCCTGCCCGACGGCCATTCGACCGCCATCGATCGTCGGGTGACCCCGACGCCGCGCCTGTCGAAGCAATTCAGTCTCCAAGGGACGATAGACGATGTCGGATACCCACGCGCCTGACCCGAGCGCGTCGAGATCGACGGCTACACCGGGATGATGCACCATGCCCATGGGAGTCGCATGCACGACGCCGCTGGCGGAGGAGAGCGCCGCCGCCAGGTCGTCCGAGGCAAGAGCGGAGACCTGCTGCTCGCTGTAATGCGCACCCAGACGTCGGGCGAGATCCTCGGCCCGTCGAGGGTCGGCGTCGTGCAGGTCCACTCGCGCGGCGCCGCGGGCGAGCAGGGAGTATGCGGTTGCGGCCCCCGCGCCGCCGCAGCCGACCTGTACGACACGGTTCAGAGATGCGCCGGGAAGCCCGGTCTCGAGACCGAAGCCGAAGCCTCTCCAGTCGGTGTTGTAACCCACGAGGCGGCCCTCATCGAAGACGACGAGATTGACGGCCTGGAGCGCCGCCGCATGCTCGTCGAGGTGATCGACCAGGGCGAGCACCCGCTGCTTGAACGGGTGCGTGATGTTGACGGCCGAGAATCCCTGGGCGCGCGCGGCGGAGAGCAGTCCGCCGAGGTTCTCATCGATGTACGCAGGGTTCAGCACATCGAAGACGCGATATTCGTAGTCGAAGCCGAGAAGGCTGCCCTCGGCTTCGTGCATTCTCGGGGTCAGGGAGGCCGAGATGCCCTCGCCGATGAGGCCGATCAGGTAACGCATTCCGCGCCTCCGTTGTGTGTACCGGGACGAGCCCTTGTGCCCAAACGTACTGATTAGTACATTCGAGAGGCGAGGAGAATCACCGATGATTCAACTGCGTAGAAGGGGACGCTCGATGTCGAGTCTCGCCGAATGGAACACCACTCCCAGCGCCGTCACGGCGCCCGTCGCCGTGCTCGACCGGATCTTCGCGATCCTCGACGCCGTCAAAGACGGCGATGGCTCGATCTCGATCACCGATATCGCGGGTCGCACGGGACTTCCGAAATCGACGGTGTCGCGACTGGTCGCCGATCTCGCCGATCACAGATATCTCGAGCGCACCGATGCCGGCGTCACACTGGGACTGCGCCTGTTCGAGCTGGGATCGCGAGCGAACCTGCCGCGGCGACTGATCAACGCCGCCGCGCCCGTTCTGCGCCGTTTGAGCACCACGACCGGTGAACGTGTCGGGTTGTGGGTTCAGCAGGGCACCGACATGGTGTCGATCGCGGTGGCGGGACAGCTGTCCATGCTCCCCACACGCGCCGGAATGCGCTCGCCCGCTCTCACGACCGCCAGTGGAAAGGCGTATCTCGCCTTCTGCGGAGACGTCGCGGTCCTCGACCGGATCAGCGCGACGCTGGGCGACGTCGACGCCGAGGTCTTCCGCGATGAGCTCGCGCACGTGCGCACCGCGGTGGTGGCGGTGGACGCTCAGATGTCCTACCCCGGAATCACGGCCGTCGCCAGTCCGGTGCTGTCGACAGGCCACGCGGTCATCGGCGCCGTGTCGATCGCCGGTCCGAGTGGATCGATGGACCCGGAACAGGCGGCGCCGCTCATCCGCGCCGCCGGCACCTCCATCGCCCGGCGTCTGGCGGCGGCGTAGACCGTGCGCACAGCCGACTGGACCGCCTCTGTCAGCGTGCTCGACCGGCTGTCGGCGGTGCTCGACGCGTTCGGCGAGCACGATGAGGGATTGGGAGTCTCAGAGCTCGCACGTCGGGCGGGGCTGCCGAAGTCCACGGTGTCGCGGATCGCCGCCGACCTCGTCGAGCAGCGGTTCTTGGACCGTGACGGCGACAAGCTCTACCTCGGGGTCCGGCTGTTCGAGCTCGGGCAGACGGTGCAGCAGCCGCGCGTGCTGCGCCGGCAGGCGCTTCCGGTCCTGCGAGAGCTGCGGGACGTCACGGGCCAGACGGTGAACCTCGGTGTCCTCGATGGCGCGGACGTCGTCGTCATCGCCGTTCTGCCGGGAGCATCGATGACGTTGCCGCCCCCGCTGCGGGTGGGCGCACGCCTTCCCGCGTACGCCACCGCGATGGGTAAAGCCGTCCTCGCCGTCTCGCGGCGAGACGTCGTCTCACGCGTCGTCGCGGCGGGGTTCGAGCCGCGGACGCCGCAGACGATCACCGACGAGCCGACGCTCCTGCGTGACTTGGCAGGTGTTCGCCACCGCGGTGCAGCGACCGATCATGAAGAGTACGTGCCCGGGGTGACCGGCACGGCCAGTCCCGTGCTCGGTGCGGCCGGGATCCCGGTGGCGGCGATCTCGGTCGCCGGCCCGACGGGCGAGTTCCTCATCGATTCGGTGGTTCCGGCCGTTCGTGCCGCGGCGCTCACGCTGAGTCGCCGACTCGCGACGGTCGCCGCGCACTGAGGACGAAAAGTGATGGGGCGGGTGCGCAATGCACCCGCCCCATCACCGTGCGATGTGTCGTGTCAGCCCGCCATGTCGCGGATGGCCTGGTAGGCGGTGAGGTTGTCGCCTTGGTAACGGTTCTCGAAGTACTCCTCGGCCTTCGTGATGAAGGCGTCGATGTCGATCTCCTCCCGCTCGATGACGGTGTAGGTGTCATCGCCGCGGTAGGTGTCGAGGATCTCTTCGGTCTCCGTCTCGACGCAGTCACGGTTCTCGGGGCGGATCTCGTGGATGGTCTGCTCGAGCAGCGCGGCCTGCTCGTCGTTCATCTTGTCGTAGGTCTTGTCGCTGACGATGAGCCAGTGGATGCCCGCGTTGTGGTCGTTCAGCACGATGGTGTCGAGGACCTCGTCGTAGCTCGACGAGTGGGTCGCGACGATCGGGTTCTCCTGTCCGACCGCGATGCCCTGCTGCAGCGCCGAGTAGACCTCTTCGACAGCGACCGAGACGGGGTTGGTGACACCCAGCGCTTCCGCGTTCGCGAGGAACTGCGGCGAGTTGGGGAAGCGGATGGGGACCCCGGCGAGGTCGTCGGGGCTGCGGACCTCGACGTCCTTCGTCGTCAGCGTGCGGTTGCCGAAGAACCAGCCGTCCACGACCCGGACGCCCGTTGCGTCGTGGAAGTTCGTGAAGAGCTCGTCGGACCCTTCGTCGATCCACTGGAAAGCGTGGTCGATGTCGTTGAACGCGTAGGCCGCGTCGATGACGCCGATCGGCTCGTACGTCGCGCTCAGGGCCGACGCACCCTGCAGATCGATGTCGATGTCGCCCGCTTGAACGAGCGGGAAGCGGTCGGCGTCGGGGCCGAGCTGGCTCGCGGGGTAGAGGTCGACGGTGAAGCCGATGTCAGCGTCCTCGAGGCGCTCCTTGAGCAGCTCGACTCCGCAGAAGTAGTTCGGCGTCTGCTCGTTCTGGCTCGTCGCGACGGTCAGCGTGACCGGGTTGTCCTGGTCTGCCGCGGGTTCGCTGGCCGAGCCGCTCGGCGTTCCGCCGCCGGAACAACCGGCGACGATCAGCGCCGTCGCTGCCAGCGCCGTCGCTGCGAACATGCTGCGACGCATTGAATGGGCTGTGCTCATGGGATTCTCCTCTGGCTTCGCACGTCGTCGTACGGGTTGTAGACACTCGTCACCGGGTCATGACAATCGGTCGACGAAAGGACTTTCGGGCACTGCTCGACTCGACCGGAATGCCAAGGTTCGGTTGGTGGCAGTGCCGACTCTGACGGACTTCACCGCGGTGACAAACATATGTCCCGGCGAGTGGAACATCGCGCGTCGTCATCGCGCCAGACCCTCGTCCGCCGACAGGCGGTGGGCGGCGCGGACCGCGAGCTCGTAGCCGTAGATGCCGGCTCCTGCGAGGACCGCGTGAGCCACCTTCGAGACCAGAGACGGCTCGTACTCCCGTGCCAGGATGTTGGTGATGTGCAGCTCCACGATCGGCGTCGAGAGCATCCGCAGCGCATCCAAGAGCGGGATCGACGTGAAGCTGAAACCGGCGGGGTTGATGACGACGACCGCGTCCTGACGAAACGCCTCGTGCACCCATTCGACGAGCTCGTGCTCGGCATTGGACTGGGCGAAGAACAGGTCGAATCCCAGCTCGTCCGTGACCCGTTCGCAGAGAGCCCGAACATCATCGAGCGTCGCCGTGCCGTACAGCTCCGGTTGACGCAGTCCCATCATGTTGAGGTTCGGGCCGTTCAGGACGAACAGCTTTCTCGCCATCGACGAGTCCTTTCCGAGGCGCGACGCGGGGTCACAGTCCCATCAGCGACGGCAGGAACGTGATGATGCCCGGGAAGAGCGTCAGAAGGAGCAGAACGGTACCCAGGGGGATGAGGAACGGCAGGACGCCGCGGAACAGCTCGCCCATCGGTCTGCGCGTGATCGACCCGACGACGAACAGCACGGCACCGACCGGTGGTGTCAGAGAGCCGATCATGAGGTTCAGGATCATGACGACGCCCAGCTGCAGGGGGTCGATGCCGAACTGGGCGACGATGGGCATCAGGATAGGCACGAGCACCAGGATGACCGGCGGGGCTTCGAGCGGGATGCCCAGCAGGATCAGCAGCACGTTGAGGATCAGCAGGAACACCAGCGGGTTGTCGGTGAAGCTGACGAGCCACTCGCCGAGGTTGCGCGACACCTGCTCGCGGGCGAGCACCTGACCCATGAGGTTCGAAGCTCCCAGGATCAGAAGGATGCCGCCGGAGATGATGATCGTCTCCTTCGACGACTTCCAGAACACCTGCCACGTGAGTGTGCGATAGATGAGACCGAGCAGCAGCATGTAGACGCACGCGATGCCTGCGCTCTCGGTCGGTGTGAACATTCCGCTGAAGATTCCGCCGAGGATGATGACCGGCAGCATCGCGGGCCCGATGACACGAACGGCCGCCTTGCCGAGCAGCTTGCCGTCGAACGTGCTCTTCACGGCGATCTTGGGGTGCAGGCGCACCCAGATGAAGATGTAGATGGCGAACCCGAGGGCCATGAGCACGGCCGGGATGATCGAGCCGGCGAACAGCGCCCCCGTCGAGATCGATGCCGTCGCGGCGAAGAGCACGGCCGGGATGCTGGGCGGCATGATCGTGCTCATGAGCGACGCCGATGCGGTCAGACCTGACGAGAACCCGTAGGGATACCCGGCCTTGAGCATCTGCGGGATCTGCACCTTACTCGTCGATGCGGCATCGGCGAGGGCCGAGCCGCTGATCCACGAGAAGCCGATCGCCGTGCCGAGGTTCACGTAGGCGAGGTTGCCGGGAAGCCGCGCCAGGAGCGCGCGCGCCAGGTCGTAGAGCCGGGTGGCGATGCCGAGATTGTTGGCGATCGACCCCACGAAGATGAACAGCGGGACCGCGAGCAGGGGGAAGCTGTTGATGCCGTTGACGGTCGACGAGAGGGCATACCCGGCGGAGAGACCGTTCGTGTAGAAGTACAGCATGCTCGACCCGATCATCGCGAACGCGACCGGGACGCGCAGCAGCAAGAGCGCGACGAAGAGCAGAATGTAGAGCCAGAGTTCCATCGATCAGCCTTCCATCTCACCGATGTCGAGCTGGCGCTCGGGGCGGTTTGCGTAACGAATCTTGTATGCGGACTGCACGGCGGCCGAGGCGAAGCCGACCAGCGCGAAGATGTAGAGGATGCCGAGGGGCAGGTTCATGGCGGCGCTGAGGCGGACCCACTCGGTTTCGAGCTTGACGTACGCCTCATAGGTCAGCGCGAGGCAGACGGCCACCATGATGACGGCCGAGATCATTCGCAACGCGGTGAAGAGCCATTTTCCCGCCAGCAACTGGTCGAAGATCTCGAGCACGATGTGTCCGTTCCGACCCACGAGGTAGCCGGCCATCGTGAAGGTGAGCGCGATCATGGACAGCAGTGCGAGTTCGCCCGAGCCGACCCAGCCGATCTGGGGGAAGTAGCGCCCGACGACCTGGTACATGGTGCCGAAGATGACGAACGCGAACAGGGTGACGCCGACGGCGATCTCGACACCGGAGAGCGCCCTGATGAACCACGGGTCGGGCGGTACGCCCTTGTTGAGGTCGGGCTCCATGAAGAACGTTCGCGTGGGCGGGAAGATCGACTCGCCGAGTTCCTCCGCGCTCGCGGCTGCGGCCGGGTCGTCGGGAGTGACCTCCTCGGGACCGTTCGTCGTCATGGCGTCGTCGCCACTCGTTCGGGCTGCATGGTCAACCTCTCTGTTGCTGCGGGTCGGGCACCGCGCTCACTGCCCCTGCGACTCTGGTCTGCGCAGGTGGCCGCGCAAAGTCGAGTTTCGCCGAATGGGACATCCTCTGCACGTCCGGGTGCCGCAGATGACGAGCGAAAGGCGGGGGACGCCGGTCGTGCCGGCATCCCCCGCCTCGTCGGGGTTCGACAGTCCTACTCGAAGAGCGAGAGGGTGAGCACCGAGGTGTAGGAACCGGATGCCGCGTTCTCGGCGGCGACCTTGAGGTTGAGGGCTGCGTTGGCCGACCACGAACCCTGGTCGTATGTCGCTACCTGGTCGGTGTTCAGGTAGAGCAGCTCGCCGTCAGCGTAGGCGAGGCCTTCGCTGTCCTCGTCGTCCAGGACACCTTCGATGTCGCCGCCGACCTCGATCGCTGTGCCGTAGTCCGCGGCCAGAGCGGGCGACCACCCGAGATGGTCGGCCGAGATCGAGTCGTCGCCCGAGACGAAAGCGCTCGCCGTGCCGAGGACGAACCACGGGCTGTCGGGGACAGTGCTGCGCGTGTCGGTGACGGTCACGGTCGGGAGGACGCCGGTGAACTCGCGGACCAGCGGGTCGCCCGAGTCGACCTCTTCGAGCGCGGTGTCGTTCGCCGCGACCGAGAGAGCCAGCACGCCCGACGGGTAGCGGTCGGTGATCTCGACGTTGATGTCGACGGTGCCATCGTCGATCTCGTCAGCAGTCGCGACAGCCGTGCCAGCTGACGCCAGCAGCAGCGCGCCGAACGCGATGCCGCCCGCGCGGGTGAGGGTTGATCTCTTCATCATTGAATCTCTTTCTGTGTGATCGCTTCTGCCTCGATCGTGTGACCGAGGCTCGGGTGACGTGTGGGGTGCGAGCCGGGTGCTCGCACCCCACACGCCCGGTGTCAGCCGCCCGCGGGAATAGCCCGGTACGGCGCCGTTCTCGTCTCGGTCACGGACTCACCGTCGACGATCGTCGTCGAAGTGATCGTGGCCTCGCCGGCCGGAACAGACGTCGCTCGCGTGTTGAACGACACGGCGACCGACTTTCCGGGAGCGACGTTCGGGAAGACCTTCTTGCCGAACTCTGTCGTCACCGTGATGTCCGCGGCTGCGCCCGTGTAGTTCGTCGCGGTCACCGACACGTACGCCTTGCCCGCGAGCGTGCGAGGTGTCGTATGCGCTGCGACACCCTTCGAGACGGTCACCGTGGCCGTCGAGGTGAGCTGTTCCTGCTCACCGTCGGCGTTCAGGACGTTCAATCGCACCGTGAGGTCGACTGCGCCGGCCGGGACGTTGTTGTCGACGTCGGCCGCATCGAACTGCAGCGTGACGCGGCTCGGTTCGGCCGTGACGTCGGACGGCTCGACGGGCGTCGCCGACAGCGGAGTGATGAGCTCGGCCGCGCTGTCGTACGTGTACCCGGCGGGCAGGTCGAACTGTGCGTCGATCGTCCCGTCGACCTGCGAGAACACGCCCGAGGGTGTGCCGAATCGCAGGTGACCCGGAGTGAATCGCAGAGCGCCCGGCTGATCCTGCGGTGCGAGGACGACCTCGATCTTGCCGGTCGGGCGCGGGTCGGTGCAGTCGTTGAAGAAGTACTCACCGGCACGTGTGAAGGTGTGCTGGTACGTCTCGCCCGGCTGCAGCCTGGCGTTGAACTCACCCTCGAAGTACTGCGTCGCGCAGTGCTCCTTCAGGTTGGGGAAGTTCGGGAACGTCTCGGCCCCCGGGTTGCGGAAGGTGACCGTCGTGCCGACCGGCACCCGCAGGTGCGTGGGCTGCATGGCGTTCGTCGCGACGCTGTCCTGCGCCGCTGCCGTGTCCGCCGTGCGGCTGCTGCGCGCGAGCAGAACGGTGTTGTCGACCGTCTCGCCCGCGACGGCGGAACCGCTCACGGGGCGACGCATGGTCAAGGGAGAGGTGTTCGGCCCCTCCTGGCTTCCCGTCGCGTTCGTATAGGCACCGTTGAGCTTGAAGGCCCACAGCGAGTCGCCCTGCGTGACCGATCCGCCGTACGGGTTCGTCGACCCGGCAGCGAACACGGCGATGTACTGCTCGCCGTCGACCTCGTAGGTGACCGGAGCGGCAGCGATGCCCGACCCCGTCTGGAAGTCCCAGAGGACGTCACCGTTGACAGCATCCATGATCAGGGCGCGGCCGTCGATCTGCCCGACCACGAGCAGGTCCGATGCCGTCGTCAGCGGCCCTTGGCCGTGCGACATGTCGGTCCCGAGGTGGTTCGTCCACACGACCTTGCCCGTCGAGGCGTCATAGGCGAGGATGCCGCCGGTCTGGTACTGACCCATCGCGCGGAGTCCGTTCGAGCCGGCTCCGTTGTAGTGAGCGACGGGGTTCGTGCCGTACGGGAAGTACACCATGTTCGTGCTGTGGCTGTACGACTGGTTCGACCAGTCGCCGCCGCCGTTCTGGCTCGTCGTCGAGAGGATCGGCATATCCCACTGCGGGTCGTACATGCAGCCCTCGCGGTGCCCTAAGTGACCCTCGGGGTACGTGAGGAACGGCTCATCGGCGGCGACGTAGCTGTCCGGGTTGAAGACGAGGTTGCCCTCGGCGTCGGCCTGGTAGCCGTTGTAGTTCGGCACCGCGCGCCACGGGTTGCCGGGCACGTTGTCGGCATCGAGCTTCTCCCACACGACGCACTCCGGCAGCTGACGCTCTACCGGGAACGGCTGCGTGTCAGGCTGGTTCTGGCGCGAGTCGACGATCATGGGCTTGTCGATCGTGGGGGTGACCGGCTGGCCGTTCGTGCGGTCGATCACGAACTGGTGACCCGACTTGCTGCCGTAGAACGCCACCTTGCGCTCGACGCCGTCGACCTCCATGTCCGCGAGCGTCGGCGGGTGGACGTTGTCCATGTCCCACACGTCGTGGCGGATCGACTGGTAGTGCCACTTGTACGCGCCGGTCGTGGCATCCACGGCAACCATCGTGCTCGAGAACAGGTTGTCTCCAGGACGCTGCGAGCCGTTCTGCGACGAGGTGCAGCTGCGGGCGTTGCCGAAGGTCATGTAGTACATGTTCAGCTCGGGATCCACCGAGCCGTGCATCCAGGGAGCGGCACCGGCCACAGCGGCGCAGTCCGTGCCGTTGTCCAGGACGGGACCCCACGTCTCGGACGCGTCGAAGGTGATCCCGTCGAGGCCGGTGAACTCTTCACCGCGCTGCGGCCCGCCGAAGAAGTGCCAGAGATACGATCCGTCATCGGCATCGAATGCGGCGACCGCTCCGCGGTTGCCGTCCGCCGCGTGGGCGTAGACGATGCCGTTGTTGTAGACGGTCGCGACCTTGCCGAACCCGCCGAGGCTTTGGCCTTCCGGGCCCCGCGCCGGGACAGCCCACACCTGCTCGCCCGTCTCCTGGTCGAGCGCGATGATGTTGCTGCCGCTTGCCAACGTGAAGATCTTGCCGTCGCCGGCCGAGACGCCGCGACGCGTTCCGGACAGCCCGAAGCCGCCACCGTTCCATTTCCAGATCGGGTCGCCGGATGCGCCGTCCACGGCGATCACGCCGCCCTGGGGCGTGTCCAGGTAGATCACGCCTCCCACGACGATGGGGGTCGTCTGCTGTCCGGTGTGGTTGGTCGCCGGTGCAACAGCCGACACGTGCGTGCGCCACGCCGGCGCGAGCTGGTCGAGGTTGTCTTTATTGATCTGCGTCAGTCCGGAGTAGTGCTGGTTTCCGAGGTTTCCGCCGACCGTGGGCATGTCGACACCCGTGGGTTCGAGGCCGGTCAGACCGGCGGGGGGAACGGGGTCTGAACCCGTTCCCACCGCTGTGGCGGGTGAGGCGGCGACAGCGAGGGTCAGCGCGAGCGCGCCCACCCCCACTACTGCCAGCCTCTTTCTCAATGTCTTGCGCATGTGCGTGCTCCTTGATCGTCATCGATCAGACGGAGGGCGGTGCGTGCCCGCCTCACGTCCCTGGGGGTATGCCGACCGAAGTGCCGAACTGGAGGCATCGGCGCCGGTCAGCGCTCCGGACGCTAGACCGCCCGCTCCGAGGGGGCAACCGATCGGCCCATCGAGTGGTACACCGCGTTGCCTTTCTGCTCAGTGGGACAACGGTTGGTCGGGATCAGTGCGCCTGCTTAGCATGCGACGACCGGCACCTAGCCCTGGACGGAGTTGTCATGGCTGCATCAGCATCCAAAACCCTCACGAGCGAACAGACTCGAGAACTCGATGAGGTGTTCGCGCGGGCACAGGCGGCGCTCGCCGTCATCGAGACGTACGATCAAGCGCGCGTCGATCGCCTCATTCAGGCCATCGCCTGGGCCGTCGCGAATCGCTCGTCGTTTCACCGACTCGTCGACATGGGGATCGAAGAGTCCGGCCTCGGCGATTTCGACAGCCGCATGAACAAGCGCATGAAGATCCGCGGTGTCCTTCGCGACGCGTTGCGCAGCCCCTCCGTCGGCATCATCGAAACCGACGAAGAGCGCGGTCTCGTCAAGTACGGCAAGCCCGTCGGAGTGATCGGGTGCGTCGTGCCGACGACGAACCCCGATCTCACTCCCGCGGGGAACGCGATCTACGCCGTCAAGGCGCGCAATGTCGTCGTCTTCTCGCCGCATCCGCGCTCGAAGGACACCACCTTCGAGACCGTGCGTCTCATGCGCGAAGCGCTCGAGGCAGAAGGCGCTCCCGCCGACATCCTGCAGTGCATCACGCTGCCGAGCCTCACCGCATCGCAGGAGATCATGCGCCGCTCCGATCTGGTCATCGCGACCGGCGGACAGGGTCTCGTGCGCGCCGCGTACAGCTCGGGTACTCCCGCCTACGGCGTCGGCGCCGGCAATGCCACCGAGTTCGTCGATGAGACGGCCGATCTGAAAGAGACGGCGCGCAACTGCATGCTCTCCAAGACATCGGACTTCGGCTCGGGCTGTTCGGCAGACGGAAACGTCCTCGTGCCCGCGTCGCGGTACCAGGACATGCTCGCCGCACTGCAGGACGAAGGCGGTCACCTCGCGACCGCCGACCAGCGGGCTGCGTTGCAGGCGGTGATGTGGGATGACGAAGGCCACCGCCTCGCCGACACCGTCGCGGTGTCCCCGCAGGCGCTCGCCCGAGCCGCCGGGTTCGAGGTGCCGGCGAGCACGAAGTTCATCCTCGTCGAGGGCGACGGCATCGCCGATGACCGGCCGTTCTGCAAAGAGAAGCTGACGACGCTCATGGCGGTCCACGCATACGAGGGGAGCTTCGAAGACGGAGTCGAGGTCGCCAAGCGTCTCTACGACATCGGCGGCAAGGGTCACTCGTGCGGCATCGCGTCGAAGGACGACGCCCACGTCGACTATTTCGCCCGGCACATGCCGGTCTCGCGCATCATGGTGCGGCAGCCCAACTCGAAGGCGAACGCCGGTGCGTTCACGAATGGGATGCCGATGACCTCGTCGATGGGGTGCGGCACGTGGGGCGGCAACATCACGTCCGAGAACGTGTCGTTGAAGCACTACATGAACACGACCTGGGTCTCTCGGGTCATCGCCGAAGACCGGCCCTCAGACGAGGAGCTCTTCGGTGACTTCTACGACGCTGCTCTCGAAGCGGCCGAACCGTCAGCGGTCGCTCGGTGAGCACGATCGATGAGTCGACCACGGGCGAATCCGCCGAGGCCCTCGTCGCCGAAGCGCGCGGGTGGTGGCATACCGACATCATCGACATCCATCCCGGCGAGATCGCGCTGCGCGGGTATCCCATTCAGGACCTGATCGGCAACGCCGGCTTCGTCGACACCATCTGGCTCATGGTTCAGGGCGAACTGCCCACTCGGGCTCGCGCTGCGCTGTTCGAGGCCGCACTCGTGGCATCCGTCGATCACGGTCCGCAGGCGCCGTCGATCGCGATCGCGCGGATGGCGACGACGTGCGGAGCGCCCGTGAACGGCGCGATGGCGTCGGCGATCAACGTTCTCGACGACATCCACGGCGGACCCGGACAGCAGTGCATGGAGATCTACCTCGAGATCGACGCCGAGCTCGACAGCGCGGGCGACGTCCGCGAAGCGACGCGCCGCGTTCTGCAGCGACACCGCGATGCGGGACTCACGTACGTGCCGGGGTTCGGGCACCGTTTCCACCCCCTCGACCCGCGCACTCCGCGCCTTCTCTCGCTCGTCGACGACGCCGTCGCGCAGGGCGAGATCGATGGGCGGTTCGCCGAGATCGGCCGGGCCGTCGAAGACGAGATCAGCCACGGCCGGACACGACGCATCCCCATGAACGTCGACGGAGTGACCGCCGTCATCTACTGCGAGCTCGGTCTTCCGCCGGAGCTGGGTCGAGGTGTCTTCATCTTGGCGCGGTCGGTCGGCATCCTCGCGCATGCCTACGAGCAGATGACGCAGGGCGTGCGGATCAAGGGACCCTTGCCGAAATCACTCGGATACACCTACACCGGACCGGCCCGACGTGCCGTCCCGAAAGAGACCGACCAATGAAGGAGAACGACATGAAAGACCTGGTGTCGAACCAGATCATCAGGTACCTGGAGGCGCGTGCCGTCGAGCACGTGTTCGGGTTGTGCGGGCACACCAACATCGCACTTCTGGCTGCCCTCGAAAAGAGCGAGCAGATCTCCTTCATCAATGTGCGTCACGAGCAGATCGCCTCGCACGCCGCCGACGGCTACGCGCGAGCGGGCAAGCGGACAGGTGTCGTGCTGTCGCACCTCGGGCCGGGCCTGACGAACGCCGCGACGGGGGTGGCGAACGCCGCACTCGATTCGATTCCGATGGTCGTCATCGCCGGCGACATCCCGACGCACTATTACGGGAAGCATCCGCATCAGGAGGTCAATCTCCACGCGGACGCGGCCCAATACGAGATCTACCGCCCGTTCGTGAAGCGGGCGTGGCGGGTCGACCAGCCGCACCTCATGGCCGAAGTGCTCGACAAGGCGTTCACGCTTGCGGAGAGCGGGCGACCCGGCCCCGTCCTGGTCGATGTGCCGATGGATGTCTTCTCGGCCGAGGTCGACGTCGCGACGTTCGACAAGGCAATCAGCAATACGCGCACGCTCGCGAAGCCCGGTCTCGACGAAGAGGTCGCCGAACAGATCGTGCGCAATCTGCTGGAGGCGGAGAACCCCGTGCTCTACGTCGGCGGCGGCGTGATCAGCGCCGACGCGACCGACGAGCTGCTGGAGTTCGCCGAGCTGCTCTCGCTGCCCGTGTCGCACAGCCTGATGGGCAAGGGCGCTGTCCCCGACGACAATCCGCTCGTGCTGGGCATGACCGGATTCTGGGGTACGGCGTTCACGAACGAGATGACCCGAACGGCCGACTGGATCCTCGCTCTCGGCACGCGCTTCGCCGAAGCGGACTCGAGCTCGTGGTATCCCGAGTACACATTCGACATCCCGAAGACCAAGCTGATGCAGATCGACATCGATCCCGCCGAGCTGGGGCGCAATTATCCGCTCGAGATCGGCGCGCTCGCCGACATGAAGTCCGCGCTCAAGACGCTCGTGCGCATCGCGCGCCGGCTCGCTCCCGAAACGATCGATCGCGCCGAGCTGATCGGCAGGATCGCCGCGAATCGCGACGATCTCAAGAGCCGCAATGCGGCGGCGCAGGTGTCGGAGGCGTGGCCCATGCGGCCCGAGCGCATCCTGGCCGAGGCGCGCGCCGTGCTGCCCGCCGACGCGATCATCACGACCGACGTCGGCTGGAACAAGAACGGCGTCGGTCAGCAGTTCGACATCCTGACGCCCGGTTCGATCCTGACACCCGGCGGGTTCGCGACGATGGGGTTCGGCGGTCCGGCCGCCGTCGGAGCCAAGATGGCCTGCCCCGACCGCGTCGTCGTCTCTCTCGTCGGCGACGGCGGCTTCGGGCAGAATCCCTCCGTCCTGGCGACGGCCCGCGAGCACAACACGCCCGTCGTGTGGGTCGTGATGAACAACAACGCGTATGGGACGATCGCCGGGCTCGAGAAGGCGGCGTTCGGCACGACGTACGGAACGGTCTTCGGCACGGCGGACGACCCCATGTATACCGACTTCGCGGCGATCGCGCGGGCATACGGCGTCACGGGCATCAAGGTCGAGTCAGCCGCGGAGTTCAGACCGGCGCTCGAGCGTGCGATCGCGCATGAGGGTCCCGTCGTGATCGACGTGTCGATGGTCAACGTCCCCACACCGACGACCGGCCACTGGAACATCCTCGACATCTACTCGCCCGACGAGAAGATCGAACACGTCGCGACCTCGTGACATGCCCAGCTCACGTCGGATGACCGGTGACGCCCATGAGTGACGAGTCTTCTGTCTCGATCTCCACGGTGTCGCTGGCGGGCACGCTCCAGGACAAGATGCGGGCTGCCGTCGCGGCCGGATTCGGTGGGGTGGAACTGCTCGAATACGACCTCCTCGTGTCACCGTGGTCGCCCCGGCGCGTCGCCGAAGAGGCCGCGGACCTCGGTCTCTCGATCGATGTATACCAGCCGCTGCATGTTGAAGCCGTCCGGCCCGGCCTGTTCGATGCCCGCCTGCGCCATGCCGAACGCAAGCTCGATCTGGTGAGCGAGCTCGGCGCGCGCGTGCTCGTCTGCTGCTCGACGACCTCGGACGACGGAATCGACGACGACGAGCTCGCCGCGGAGCAGCTGTCGCGCATCGCCGACCTGGCCGCGCAGCGGGGTGTTCGACTCGCGCTCGAGGCGGTGCCGTGGGGCCGCGTCCGCACGCACGAGCACGCGTGGCGCATCGTCCGGCGGGCCGATCATGCCGCTCTTGGAATGTGCCTGGACAGCTTCCACGTGCTCTCGCACGCCAACGATCCGCAGGTGGAGCTTGCCGCCTTCGATCCCGCGAAGATCTTCCATGTGCAGCTCGCCGACGCGCCGCGCGTCGGCATGGACGTGCGCGAATGGAGTCTGCACTCACGGGTGTTCCCGGGGCAGGGCGTGCTCGACGTCCACGGATTCCTCGAGCAGCTCGCGGTGAAGAGGTATCGAGGCTCGATCGCGCTCGAGGTGTTCAACGACGTCTATCAGCAGGAAGATCCACGCCACGCCGCGATCGATGCCATGCGGTCGGTGCGTGCGCTGGCCGAAGCTGTGGGGGAGCGCGGCCCGGCCGCCCTCCGGTCCGCATCGAGCACCCTTCCACCTGCTCCGCGCCTCGACGGGTACGCGTTCGTCGAGTTCGCGGTCGATGCGCTGTCGCGCCCCCTCCTCGCGCGCCTGCTGGGCAGGCTGGGCTTCACCCACACCGGGCAGCACCGCTCGAAGCCTGTCGAGCTGTGGGAGCAGGGAGACGCGCGCGTCCTTCTCGACCTCGCGCCCGACCGATCGATCGACCCCGCGACGGCGTCGATCATCGCGCTGGGGGTCGACACGTCAGACGCGCGCGCGTCCTTCCGGCGAGCGCAGAGCCTGCTCGCGCCCAAGCTCGCCCGCAAGCTCGGCGAGGGCGAAGCCGACCTGAACTCCGTCGCCACTCCCGACGGCACGGCGCTGTTCTTCTGCGAGGGGGATTGGCTCGCAGATTTCGAGCCGACGGGCGCTTCCGCATCGACGTCACCGCTCCTGCACGACATCGATCATGTGTCGATGACGGACTCCGTCGACGACTTCGAGCCGTCGACTCTCTTCCTCCGTACCGTGCTGGGCCTGTCGGCGGGTGAGCCGACCGAGGTCAATGCGCCGTTCGGCGTCGTGCACCGGTGGACTGCGACCGACCCGGCTCACCGCGTTCGAATCGCGCTGAGCACATCTCCGCTGCGCCGCGGGGACTGGGCTCCGAGCATCTCGAGCCCGCAGTCGATCGCGTTCCGCACCGACGACGTCGTCGCGTGTGCGCGGGCGCTGCACGACAGTGGAGCATCGATCCTGCGCATCCCCGGCAACTACTACGACGATCTCGAGGCGCGGGTCGGCCTTCCGGCTGACATGATCGCCGTGCTTCGCGAGAACGACATCGTCTACGACCGCGATCGACACGGCGAGTACCTGCACTTCTTCACCGAGATGGTGGGATCGCGGGTCTTCTTCGAGATCGTGCAGCGCATCGACGGTTACGACGGCTTCGGTGATCCGCACAGCGTCCCCCTCCGCATGTCGGCCCATCGCCGCCAGCGGATGCGGATGCTCGAGGTCACGTCATCGGAGGTTCCGACCGACCACCGCTACGACTACTCGCTCGCGCACCTGACCGCGCTGAGCCTGACGCCACCCGAACTCGTCGACGCAGCGGCCGCCGCCGGTTACCGCTACGTCGGCCTGCGCATGACGAAGGTGACGGCGCAAGAGCCCAACTACCCCCTCTCGTACGACCCGAAGCTGATGCGGGCCACGAAGACGCACCTGGCGGCCATGGGGGTCGAAGTGCTCGACATCGAGCTCGCCCGCATGACCTCGAGTGACAGCCCACGCGACTACCTGCGCTTTCTCGAAGCGGGCGCCGAGCTCGGCGCCCGCCACGTCATCACGCAGCTCCCCGACGCCGATTTCGCGCGCAAGTCCGACCGATTCGCCGAGTTGTGCGAGCTCGCGCGACCCCTCGGGCTCACGCTCGATCTGGAGTTCCCCTCGTGGACCGAGACGCCGAACCTCTCTGAGGCCGTTCGCGTGCTGCGCGCCGCTGATCAGCCGAACGCGGGGCTCCTCATCGATGCGCTGCACTTCTGGCGATCCGGATCGACGCTCGACGAGTTGCGCGCGCTGCCGCGCGAGTGGTTCCACTACGTGCACGTGTGCGACGCACCCGGAGAGATCCCCACAACGACCGAAGGGCTCATCCACACGGCCCGGTTCGAACGGCTGTTTCCGGGCGAAGGCGACCTCGACATCGCCGGCATCCTCGACGCGCTTCCACCGAACCTGCCCCTGGCGCTCGAGATCCCCCGTGCGACCCTCGTCGCCCAGGTCGGAGCGAAGGAGCACGCGCGGCTCGCGATCGCCGCGTCACGCCGTCATCTGGATGCCGCGGCGCCATCTCTCGCGGGCGGTTGAGAGCCTGCGGCCTCGACGCGCGGAGCGGGGGGATGAGATCCTTGCGCCTCCGACACCCCGGTCGCCGCGAGCGAGAGTTCGAGCAGCTCGCGGAGCACGTCGCGGTCGACACCCGACAGTCGCGTCACGTACAGGCACGCCTTGCTGGCGCGGTGCTTGCCCAGTCGGTCGAGAAGATCGGGCCACCGCGTCGTGAAATCGGTGAGGAAGTAGATCGTGTGGTGCGCCGCGCCCGAGGCGAAGGCGAGGAGAGGCGCTTGTCCACTGTGCCCGCTCTCGTAGCGGTACTCGTATGTCCCGAAGCCGACGATGCGACCGGCCCAGACCACCGGCGGCTCGCCCGTGATCTCGCCGAACAGCTCGAGCAGCTCGTCGGCTTCGTCGCGGCGGGCACCCGTCGCTTTCTCGAGAGCCACCTCGACGGGAACGTCCGACGGTGACATCGCCGGCGACTTCTTCGCGGATCCTGTGTTCTCGCTCATGTCGAGTCCGTCCGTTCGCTGGTGATGACCATCCTGACGCGGCTGCCCCGCGACGATAACCCTCAGCAGGGTCGCGGGTCCTCGGTCATCTCTTCACGATAGGGCGCGACCGGTTTCAGCTCCACGGCATCGACGCGCAGACCCTACGCGCCGTTCGCCGCCCTCCAGTCGCCGATCAGCCGGCGAAGCTCGTCTTTGCGCGCGTCCGTCGCGAACGAGGCGATGATGGAGTTCTCGGCGAGGGTGGCGAGCTCGTGGGCGTCGAACCCGATGGCGGCGACGGCGTCGTAGTTGGCGCCGACGTAGCCGCCGAAGTAGGCCGGATCGTCGGAGTTGATGGTGACGAGCACCCCCGCGTCGAACAGTGCGCGAAGCGGGTGCGACCGGATGTCGGCGACGGCGCGCAGCCGCACGTTCGAGAGCGGGCAGACCGTGAGCGGGATCCGGTGCTCGACGAGGTAGTTGACCAGGTCGGCGTCTTCGATGGCGCGGATGCCGTGGTCGACGCGGTCGACCTGCAGGTCGGTGAGGGCTTCCCAGATGTACGCGGGCGGACCCTCCTCGCCCGCGTGAGCGACCCGGCGAAGCCCCAGGCTCTCGGCGCGCGCGAAGAGGCTCGCGAAGAGGGCCGGCGGATAGCCGACCTCGGCGGAGTCCAGCCCGACCCCCAGCAGCTCGTGCGCACGCGGCGCGATCTCGTCGAAGAGCGCCTCTGCCGATTCGACCGGAAGGTCGCGGACGAAACAGAGGATGAGCCCCCCGGTGATGTCCCATCGGCGCTCAGCCTCGCGGAACGCTGCGAGAAGACCGTCCATGACGACGCCCGGTGACACACCGTTGCGCTGGTGCACCTGCGCGTCGAAGAACATCTCCACGTGGCGCACGCCATCGGCGTGCGCGCGCGCGAAGTAGGCCAGCGCGAGGTCGGTGAAGTCCGCTTCTGTGCGAAGCACGGTCATGCAGACGTAGTACAGGTCGAGAAATGATCCGAGGTCGGTGAAGTCGTACCGGTCGCGCAGTTCCTCGACGTCTGCGAACGGCAGCTGCACGCCGTTTCGCGCCGCGAGCTCGAAGGCCAGCTCGGGTTCGAGCGTGCCTTCGATGTGCAGGTGCAGCTCCGCCTTCGCGAGGCTGCCGGTCTCGTCTTCGAGCGTTGCCGCCGACATCAGTCTCCTCAGGATCCAACCCAGGCCATCGGTACCAATCGACGCAAGTGCTCATAGAACCGGCGCCGCTTGACAAACCAATCATGCCATTGGTTCTATCGAGGAGCGACTCTCGTCGTGACCCGCACCCTTAGCTTCTTCTCGGTGCTTCTCCTCATCCCTAGGACACACCCGACATGACCACGCGTTCCCGCACCCGCACGTCCCTCATCGCCTCGGCGACCGCCCTCCTCGCCGCGCCCCTGCTGCTGGCGGGATGCTCCACTCCGCCGCCTGTCGACGAGGGCGGTGCATCCGGAGACAGCGACTTCATCGCGTGCGCCGTCTCGGGATCGGGCGGATGGAACGACAAGTCCTTCAACGAGCAGGTCTACGAGGGCCTGCAGACCGCGAAGAGCGATCTCGGCGTCACCGTCATCCCCTTCGAGTCGAAGACCGCCGATGACTTCCGCCCCGGCCTGGAATCGCTCGTCGACCAGGGCTGCAACCTCATCTTCAGCATCGGCTTCGACGCGAACGACGCCGTCAACGACGCGGCCGCAGCCAACCCCGACATCGACTTCGTCACGGTCGACGGCTTCGTGAAGGACGAGGCGACCACGAACCTGAAGGCCGTCACCTACGCGATGAGCGAGTCGGCGTTCCTGGGCGGCTACCTCGCGGCAGCGCACAGCGAGACGCACACGATCGGCACGTTCGGCGCGATCCAGAACGGTGCGATCACCGACTTCATGACCGGGTACTACAACGGCGCGCAGCAGTGGGCGGCAGACAACGACACGCCCACCCAGGTGCTCGGCTGGGATCCGGCCACCGAGACGGGCGTCTTCGTCGGCGACTTCGTCAACCAGGTGACCGCCAAGTCGATCTCGGCCGCGCAGCTCGATCAGGGAGCCGACGTGCTCTTCCCCGTCGCCGGCCCTCTCTTCGCCGCGACCGGTGAGGCGATCAAGGACTCCGGCAAGGACGTCGTCTTCATCGGCGTCGACTCCGACGTCGCGGTGACCGCCCCCGACTATGCCGCCATGATCCTCACCTCGGTCGAGAAGCGCACGACCGCGGCCGTGCTCGAGATCATCGCGCAGGCCAGCGCGGGCGAGTTCACCCCCGAGGCATACGTCGGAACGCTCGCCAACGCGGGCACGGGACTCTCGGCCTTCCACGACTTCGCCTCGGCGGTGAGCCCCGAACTGCAGAACGCCCTCGACGAACTCGCGACGCAGATCATCGACGGCTCCCTCGACACCCTCGGCTGAGCCCGGCTCCTCACGCAGAAGGCGCGCGCATGAAACTGGAGCTGCGAGGCATCACGAAGCGGTTCGGACCGCTCGTGGCCAACGACCGCATCGACCTCGAGGTTCTTCCCGGGCAGATCCACTGCCTGCTCGGTGAGAACGGCGCCGGCAAGTCGACGCTGATGAACATCCTCTACGGGCTGTACCGCGCCGAAGAGGGCGAGATCCTCCTCGACGGTGTGCCGCAGCACTTCGGCGGACCCGGCGACGCGATGCAGGCCGGGATCGGGATGGTCCACCAGCACTTCATGCTCATCCCGGTCTTCACCGTGACCGAGAACGTCATGCTGGGCCACGAGAACTCCCGGCGCGGTGGGCGGCTGAACACGGATGCCGGGCGGCAGACCGTGCGACGCATCTCGCAGCAGCTGGGGTTCGAGATCGACCCGGATGCCCTCGTCGAAGACCTGCCGGTCGGTGTGCAGCAGCGCGTCGAGATCGTCAAAGCCCTCTCGCGTCAGGCGAAAGTGCTCGTCTTCGATGAGCCGACGGCCGTGCTCACGCCGCAGGAGACGGACGAGCTCATGCAGATCATGCGCCAGTTGCGGGATGCCGGTACCGCGATCGTGTTCATCACGCACAAGCTGCGCGAAGTGCGCGAAGTCGCCGACACCATCACCGTCATGCGCCACGGGAAGATCGTCGGCCAGGCCGCTCCGACGGCGAGCAGCGCGGAGCTCGCGACGATGATGGTCGGCCGTCCCGTGCAGCTGACGGTCGACAAGAAGCCGGCGCAGCCGCAGCAGGACGGCGGTCTCGTCGTCGACAACCTCACGGTGCTCGATGCCAACGGGCACCGTGCCGTCGACCGGGTCTCGTTCCACGCTCGCGCCGGCGAGATCCTCGCCGTGGCCGGGGTGCAGGGCAATGGGCAGACCGAACTGGTCGAGGCGATCATGGGTCTGCGCGAGGCGACGAGCGGCAGCATCCGTCTGGATGACACGTCGCTCACGGGAATGGACGTCCGCGACATCATCGCTGCCGGTGTCGGATACGTGCCCGAAGACCGGCACCACGACGCCATCGTGTCCGAGTTCACGCTGGCCGAGAACCTGATGCTCAACCGGTCGCACGACCGACCCTTCGTCGCGCACGCGACGATCCAGAATCAGGCGCTCGATCAGTTCAGTCGAGATCGGATGGACGAGTTCGATGTGCGTGCGGGCGGTATCGACAGCCCGATCGGCACGCTCTCGGGCGGCAATCAGCAGAAGGTCGTTCTGGCGCGCGAGCTCAGCCGCGACCTGCGCGTGTTCATCGCCTCGCAGCCGACCCGCGGGATCGATGTCGGATCGATCGAGTTCGTGCACAACCGCATCGTCGACGCGCGCGACGCCGGCGTCGCCGTGCTCGTCGTATCCACCGAGCTCGACGAGGTCGCCGCCCTCGCGGACCGGATCATGGTGATGTACCACGGTCAGATCGTCGGCATCGTGCCCGCGGACACCCCGCGCGACGACCTCGGCCTCATGATGGCCGGCATCCTTCCCGACGCCCAGGAGGCGACCGCATGACCATGCCTGCCTCCGAGCAGACCCGATCGGGCAGTCGAGACCGGCGGCGCCGTGTCGACTGGCACGGCGCGCTGCGCGCCGCGACGACGGGCAGCGCCATGATCGCGGTGCTGTCCATCGTGGTCGCCCTCTTCATCGGCGCGGTCCTGATCGCCGCGACGAACGACGACGTCATCGCGGCATCCGCCTACTTCTTCGGGCGCCCCATGGACATGCTCGTCGCGATCTGGGAGGCGGTGACCGGTGCCTACGGCGCGCTGTTCCGCGGGTCGGTCATCAACTTCTCGGCACCCGACTTCCCCTCGGCGATCAAGCCGCTGACCGACACCCTCACCTTCGCGACCCCGCTCATCATCGCGGGGCTGGGCGTGGCGATGGCGTTCCGCGCGGGCCTGTTCAACATCGGCGGCCGCGGACAGATGCTCATCGCCGCGGGAGCCGCCGGCTGGGTCGGCTTCACCCTCGACCTGCCGTGGGGCCTGCACATGCTCGCCGCCGTCGTCGCCGGCATCATCGGCGGAGCACTGTGGGGCGGTCTCGTCGGCCTGCTCAAGGCACGCACCGGCGCGCACGAAGTGATCACGACGATCATGCTGAACTACGTCGCGTTCTACCTGATCTCGTACCTGCTGCGCACGCCGCTGCTGCAGGCGCCGGGTCAGAACAACGCCAAGTCGCCGCCCATCGACGACACCGCCGTCTTCCCGCTGCTCCTCGGCGACCGCTACAACCTGCACTTCGGCTTCGTCCTCGCCGTCGTCGTCACGATCGGCGGCGCCTGGCTGATCAACCGGTCCTCGATCGGCTTCCGCTTCCGCGCCGTCGGGTTCAACCCGCACGCCGCCCGGGTCGCCGGCATCGACGTCGGCCGCACCTACGTGCTCGCCATGCTCGTCTCGGGCGGCCTCCTCGGCCTCGCCGGCGCGAGCCAGGTGCTCGGCACCAACACCTCGGGCTTCACCGGCGGGGTGGACGCCGGAATCGGGTTCGACGCGATCATCGTCGCCCTGCTCGGACGCTCCCGCCCCTGGGGCGTCTTCGCCGCCGGCATCCTCTTCGGCGCCTTCAAAGCCGGCGGGTTCGTCATGCAGGCTTCCGAGGGCGTGTCCGCCGACATCGTCGTGGTCGTGCAGGCGATCATCGTGCTGCTCATCGCCGCACCGCCGCTGGTCCGGGCCATCTTCCACCTGCCCCAGCCCAGCACGACCTTCGCGAAGGGTGCGGTGTCATGACGGTCCCCACGATCACCCCGCTCGTCCCGACCGAAGACGACGACATCCCCACGCCCCGCAGCTGGCGCACCCCGACGATCCTCGCGACCCTCGCCCTCGCCGCGACGGCGCTGTTCCTGGGCATCCCGCGCACGCAGGCGACGACGTTCCGGCTCTCCACCGACACCGACGTCATCGCTCTCCCCGACCTCGTCGTGCCCGGTTCCGCCGCCGTCGTCGCTGCGGTGCTGCTCCTCATCGGGGCGGGCACGTCAGCCGTGCGGGCGTATCGGCACCGACCGACGCCCCTGTGGGTCAGCGTCGTGTTCGGCGTCGTCCTGGTCAACGGCTTCCTGATCTGGGCGGGGTCCGGAGCGACCCTCCCGCTCACGGGTCTGCTCGTCGGAACCCTCAGCGTCTCGGTGCCGCTGATCTACGGCTCGCTCAGCGGCGTGATCTCCGAGCGCGTCGGGGTCGTCAACGTCGCGATCGAGGCGCAGTTCCTCGCCGGTGCGTTCTCGGGTGCCGTCGCGGCATCCCTCACCGGCAACCTCTTCGCGGGCCTCGTCGCCGCCATGATCGCGGGGATGCTGGTGGGCGCGGTGCTCGCGGTGTTCTCGATCCGCTACGTCGTCGATCAGGTCATCGTCGGCATCGTCCTGAACGTGCTCGTCACGGGGTTCACGGCCTTCCTGTTCACGCAGGTGCTGAGCCCCAACGCCGCGGCCTTGAACTCGCCGCCCCGGTTCGCGGCGCTTCCCATCCCGTTCCTCGCCGACATCCCGATCATCGGGCCCGTGCTGTTCCAGCAGACACTCATCGTCTACGTCATGTACGTCGCCGTCGCGGTGGTCTGGTACGCCCTGTTCCACACGACGTGGGGTCTGCGCGTCCGCGCTGTGGGCGAGCACCCGCAGGCCGCCGACACGGTCGGCATCCCGGTCAATCGCACGAGGTTCCGCACCGTCGTGCTCGGGGGTCTGGTCGCCGGTCTCGGCGGCTCGTACTTCACCCTCGGGTCGGTCGGCTCGTTCAACATCGATATGACTGCCGGCGCGGGGTTCATCGCGCTCGCCGCCGTGATCTTCGGGCGGTGGGACCCCATCCGCTCGACCCTGGCGGCGCTTCTGTTCGGCTTCGCCAGCAGCCTGCAATACGTTCTCAGCATCATCGGCTCTCCCGTGCCGAGCGAGCTCATGCTGATGCTGCCCTATGTCGTCACGATCTTCGCCGTCGCCGGTCTCGTCGGACACGTCCGCGGACCCGCCGCGGCCGGCAAACCCTACGTGACCGCATGAACCAGACCCCCACACCCGCGAGGACCACGATGACCGACGACGAGTTGATCGCCCTTCTGCGCCCCGACTCCGCGCGCGCGGGGACCCCCGCGACGCAGCTGCGCGATGCCCTGGAGGCGCTCATCGACAACGGCACTCTCGAGAGCGGCCGCCGCCTGCCGACGGAACGGCACCTCGCCGAGACGCTCGACATCTCGCGGCTCGCGGTGCGGCAGGCACTCGAGGCGCTCCAGGCGCGCGGCGCCGTCGAGCGACGGCAGGGCTCGGGAACCTACGTGTCGTCGGCGCGCATCGAGGGCAACCTGCACCTGCTGAGCGGACTCTCCGACGAATTGAGCAGCGCGCAGCGGACGGTCACGACCCGCGTGCTGCAGTTCGGCTACTGCGCCGCCGACACCGCCGTGCGCGACGCGCTCGGGGTGGGGCCCGACGCGCTCGCCGTCATCCGGCTCGTGCGGGTGCGCTCGGTCGATGGCATCGCCTCGACCTTCGAGACATCCTGGCTGCCGTCGCCGATCGCCGCGCATCTGCTGGGGCAGGACCTCACGGATGCTTCGCTGTTCCGCCTGCTCGCCGAGACCCGCGGAATCGTTCCCGATCACGCCACGGAACGGCTGCGCAGCACCGTCTTGGACGCACAGGAGGCGCAGCAGCTCGAGACGCACGCCGGTGCGCCCGCGTTCCGCGTCAACCGCACGACGTACGACGCCGACGGTGCGCCCATCGAGTACGTCGAGACCCTGCTGCGCGGCGACCGGTACTTCTACGCCACGACGCTCGAGGCACCGCACCGGCTGCCCGACGCATCCGAACGTCTCAGCCAGTTCGAGACCCTCGCGGTGGACACCCGATGAGCATGTGGCCCGTCCGCCGGTTTCGCGACCTCACCCTGATCGATTCGCCCGACGGCAGCACGATCGTCATCGCCTGCGACTCGGTGGGCGGCATCGGATCGAAATCGTGCGACACGTTCACGACGGATGCACGTGCCGTGACCCATTTCGCCGCTCGCGTGCCGCTGCTCGAGGTGCTCGCCGCCGGCGCCGCCCCGACGGTGATCGTGGACACCTTGAGCGTCGAGAAGGACCCCTCGGCGATCGACATGATCGACGAGATCAGGGCGATGGCTCTCGAGCTGGGACTCGACCCCGACGTGAGCGTCACCGGCAGCACGGAAGACAACGTCGCCACGATCGCGACGGGCATCGGCGTCACCGTGATCGGCATCGCCCCGGCGGGCGCTTTCCGCGCGACGCGTGCCCGAGCCGGCGACCACGTCTACGCGGTCGGGGTGCCGCTGTCGGCCCCGCAGGACCGGTTGATCCCCGGCGACCCGCGGATGCCGGGTATCGCCGAGGTCGCTCTGCTGGCCGGCATGGACGGCGTGCACGAACTGCTGCCCGTCGGCTCGCAGGGCATCGCACACGAGATCGCACAGCTCGCGCAGGGCCTCGTGGTCACGGCCGCCGGGCCCCACCGCATCGACCGGGCCGTCACCTCCGGCCCCTCCACCTGCGTCCTCGTCGCCGTCGCGCCAGAGGCCGCCGGCACGCTCGCTCTTCGCGACGATCTCCCGATCGAGCTCGTCGCGACCCTCAGCACCGACAGTCCCAGTGAAAGGCACCACTCATGACCGCATCCACACTCACCACGGCGGCCATCGTGACGGACCGAGCCCGTGGCGCGCTCTACGGGGTCGCGCTCGGCGACGCGATGGGAATGCCCGGAGAGCTCTGGTCCCGCGCGAAGGTCGTCGACACGTTCGGCTGGATCGATCGGTTCCTGGATGCACCCGAGGGGCACCCCATCGTCGACGGGTGGGTCGCCGGCCAGGTGACCGACGACACCCAGCAGATGGTCATGCTCGCGGAATCCATCATCAACGCCGGTGGCACGGTCGACGTGCGCACGCTCGCCCGCGATCTCGTCGCCTGGGCGGACCGCGTCGGCGCGACCGAGGGCCGTTTTCTCGGGCCGACGAGCGCGCGCGTGATCCACGCGCTGCGCGAAGGTGCCGATCCGCTCGACACGGGAGTGGCCGGCCTCACCAACGGCGCCGCGATGCGCATCGCGCCGGTCGGAGTGCTGTGCCCCAGCGACGACCTCGAGAAGCTGGTCGATCAGGTCGAGGCGACCTGCGTCATCGCCCACCTCACCAACATCGCGATCGCCGGTGCCGCGATGATCGCGGCGGTCGTCTCGACCGGCATCGACGCACCCGAGGGCCAGAGCCGCGACGAGACCGTTGCCGCCGCGATCGACGCCGCGTACCGTGCCTGCGCGATCGGCATGACGCGCGGCAAGGATGAAGCGGCGGCGTCGCTTCTTCGCCGCACCGAGCTCGCCGTCGAGGCCGCGCGAAGCGACCGCAGCGACGACGACTTCCTGCAGTACGTCTACGACGTCGTCGGCGCCAACACCGACACCACCGAGTCGGTGCCCGCCGCCCTCGGTCTCGTCGTGCGCGCGGACGGCGACCCGGTCCGGGTCGCCGTCCTCTCGGCCAACCTCGGCGGTGACACCGACACCGTCGGCGCGATGGCCGGCGGGATGTGCGGTGCGATCGCCGGATACAGCGCCATCCCCGAAGAGATGAGCGAGCAGCTCGTGCGCGTCAACGAGCTCGACATCGAGCCGGTCATCGCGAAGCTCGTGGGCTACCGGCGGGCTGCGGTCTAGTCCTGCCGTGCCCGTGCCCGAACCCTGGCGCGGGCACGGGCCTCGACGACAGGAGCTGCGGCTGGACGCGCGTCAAACGCTCGCGGCTTCCGAAACCAGCGCGTCGATTGCGCTCGGAGCAAGTCTGTCCTCGATGACCATAAGCGCGGCGCCGCGGACACCCGCGTCGACGCCGCCCTGCGCGGGAACGATGCTCAGGTGCTGCGTCGCGAGAGGTATGGACCGCCGGTAGACGACCTCGCGGACACCCGCGATGATCTCTTGCACATGGACGCCGAGCCGCCCACCCACGACGACCGTCGAAGGATTGAGCATGCTCACACAGATGGCAGCGACCTCACCGATCGCTCGGCCCGCCTCGCGTGCTGCGGCGATCGCGCTCGGATCGCCGACCCGGATGCGATCAACGACGTTGGCGGGATCGACCGACTCTCCGGTCGCTTCGCTCAACTCTTGCGCGATGGCGGGTCCGCTCGCCGTCGCCTCGAGGTCATTCTCTCCGCGTCCATGCGGTACCTGGACGTGACCGATGTCACCGGCCGATCCGCGAGCGCCGCGCTGCAGAATACCTCCCGAGATGATTCCCGCACCGATTCCCGTCGATACCTTGATGAAGAGAAGATCGTCGACGTCGGGCCATGCGGTCGCGCGCTCGCCGAGCGCGAGCAGGTTGACGTCGTTGTCGACGAGCACGGGGACATCGAATCGGCGACGGACGAAGGCCGGGATGTCGAATCCATCCCACCCGGGCATGATCGGTGGTCTGATCGGACGCCCCGAAGAGTGCTCGACGGGACCGGGGACCCCGACGCCGACGCCGAGCAGTGAGACCGGATCCGTCCCGCACTCCGCCATCAGCTGTGACGCGGAATCGAGCGCGAGCCCGAGGATCTCATCGGGGCCGGACGCGATGTCGAGCACGTGCTGCTGCTGCGCGACGACGTTGCCCCGCAGGTCGGTGAGTCCGACCGTGCCGTGAGTCGCGCCGAGGTCGATGCCCACGATCGATCGCGATCGGGCGTCGAAGGCGAACCGGCTCGGCGGGCGTCCTCCGGATGACGCAGCGGTGCCAGCTGGAGCTATGAGCTCTAGCTGTGCGAGCGCTGCCATCCGAACGACCACCGTCGTTCGCGCAAGCCCGGTCTCGAGGACGAGCTCGGCGCGGGTTCGCGCGCGTCCGTCTCGGAGGATCTGGAACAGGTCACCCACTCCAGTCATCGGGGGCAGCGACATTGCTCGTACCTTCCGGATCGTTCCGACGCATTCTGGTGCGTGAAACGTTACCGGACTGAGGACTTGCGATTCTCGAGAAGGCAACATTTGACTTACAAAAGTCAAAAGGAGTATGGTCGGATCCATTCACTACGAGGAGGTAGGTAAACCATGAAGCTCGCATACGAGGCGAATGCCTGGGGCGGCGTCGTCGGAACGCCCAGCTCGGTGACCGACCTGCCGACCGGCTTCTATCTGACTCCCGGCGAGATCGGCCCTACGCTCGAGGCGATCGCCCGAAACGGTTTCAGCGGTGTCGAACTCTTCGACGGGAACCTCCTTGCTGTCGAGAGCCATCTGGGGGGCTTTCGCAAGGCGCTTTCCGACAACGGCCTGGAACTCGCGGGCGTCTACTCGGGCGGCCACTTCATCTACCGGGACGCACACGAAGACGAGTACGCCCGCTTCGAACGCTCGATAGCGCTGGCTGCAAACGCAGGCGCGCGCCACTATGTCATTGGTGGCGGAGCGATTCGCAGCACTGGTCGTCGTGACGACGACTTCCTCGTGATGGGGGAACTGCTCGACCGTGTCGCCGATAAGGCGCGTTCGGAAGGCCTCGTGCCGAGCTACCACCCGCATCTCGGTAGCCTCGCCGAGACGGGAGCGCAGGTTGACGCACTCTTCGCAGCGTCGGACATCGGCCTCTGCGCCGACGTAGCGCACCTGGCGGCAGGTGGCTCGGATCCGGCCGAGATCATCCGTCGGTATGCAGATCGCCTCGACTACGTCCACCTCAAGGACGCCGACCTCACAGCCGGCGGCTTCCTCCCGCTCGGCGCCGGCGACGTCGACCTCGCATCCGTCGTCGAAGCCGTCCGGGCAGCCGGCTATGACGACTGGATCACCGTGGAACTCGACGGTTACGACGGCGACCTGAATGCCGCCGCTGCCACCAGCCGTGCCTTCCTCACGGAGCACGGGCTCGCCGACTGACGCACCGGACACACCGAGCGGCGTACTCACGCCAGCTCACACAGCAAAGGAGATGTGAATGAGAAAGTTCACCAAGCCGCTCATCGCGATCGCGGCCTTCGCGACGGTGCTGGGCCTTGCAGCCTGCACCCCTGCCAGCGAAGGCGGACAGGCCGAGGTCGATGCGGATGTCGCGGCACAGATCGATGCCGCCCTCGAAGAGGTCACCGGACAAGTTCTCAGCGACGGTCCCAATGGGGAGGAGCCCTCGCCGTTCTCCGTCACGGAGATGACGGACGAACAGGTCGCTGAAGTCGCCGGCATGGGCCTCACCGCGGCAATCGTCATGCACTACGGCGGCAACGACTGGGCCAACGCGCAGATCGCCGGCCTCAACGCCGAATTCGACCGACTCGGCATCAGGGTCATCGCGACCACTGACGCCGACTTCGATCCCGCGAAGCAGGTGTCCGACATCGAGACGGTGCTCGCGCAGAACCCCGACATCATCATCTCGATCCCCACCGATCCAATCGCGACCGCGGGCGCATACCGTCGCGCTGCCGAGCAGGGCGTGAAGCTCGTCTTCATGGACAACGTGCCAGATGGGTTCGTCGCCGGTGAGGACTACGTCTCGATGGTCTCCGCAGACAACTACGGCAACGGCGTCACATCCGCCTACTTGCTCGCCCGCGCACTCGGCGGGCAGGGAACGATCGGGGTCATCTATCACGAAGCGGACTTCTTCGTCACGCAGCAGCGGTACGACGGCTTCATGGCCACGATCACCGAAGAGTTCCCCGACATCGAGATCGTGCAGGAACAGGGCATCGCCGGTCCGGACTTCGCCGGTGACGCGCAGGGTGTCGCCAACGCGATGCTCACCCGCAACGCGGACCTCGACGGCATCTGGGCCGTCTGGGATGTTCCCGCCGAGGGTGTGATGGCGGCCGCGCGAGAGACGGGACGCACCGACATCAAGATCGCCACCGAAGACCTCGGCACCAATGTCGCCATCGCACTCGCTCGCAACCAGATGATCGTCGGTCTGGGCGCGCAGCTCCCGTACGACCAGGGCGTCGCCGAAGCCCGGTTGGCAGCGCTGAGCATGCTGGGTGTCGAGGTGCCGCCGTACGTGGCGCTGAGCTCCCTCCCTGTCGACCACGACAACGTGCTCGAGGCATGGGAGACCGTGTACCACGCCGAGCCCCCGGCAGCCGTCAAGGACGCCTTCACCGACTGATCACCCCCCTGGGGGCGGGCCGTGGACGCCGCGGGCCGCCCCTCGACCTCGCACAGGAGAAAGACATGCAGGACGTCAACATCGCTCTCATCGGCGGCGGTTTCATGGGTAAAGCCCACTCGCTCGCGTACGCGGCCATGCCGATGTTCTTCTGGCCTGCTCCCGCGCGGCCGGTTCGCAAGACCATCGTCGATGTCACTGAGGAGCTCGCCTCCACAGCAGCGGAGCGCTACGGCTGGGAAGGCTATGCCACGTCGTGGCAGGACGTCGTCGCCGACCCGACAATCGACGTCATCGACATCGCGACGCCGAACCATCTTCATGCCGAGATCGCCATCGCGGCGGCCGAGGCCGGCAAGCACATCATCTGCGAGAAGCCGCTGGCTCCCACCGCCACGGACGCCAAGCGGATGCTGGATGCTGTCGAGAAGGCCGGCGTCGTGAGCGCCGTAGCCTTCAACTACCGTCGAACGCCCGCCGTGGCCCTCGCGAAGAAGTACATCGACGAGGGCGCGATCGGCAGCATCCTGAACTTCCGCGGCACGTACCTGCAGGACTGGAGTGCGGACCCCGACTCTCCGCTGAGCTGGCGCTTCGAGAAGAAGATCGCCGGATCGGGTGCCGTCGGTGACATCGGTTCGCATGTCGTCGACCTCGCCCGCTACCTCGTCGGCGAAATCAGCGAAGTGAACTCCGTCGTCTCAACCTTCATCAAGGACCGCCCGCTGCAGTCGGGCGGGTTCGACGCACTGGGCGGAGCTTCGAAGTCGGGCGGACCGCGCGGTGAAGTCGACGTCGATGACGAGGCGATCACTCTCGTGAAGTTCCGCGACGGCGCCGTCGGCTCGATCGAGGCGACCCGCAACGCCTGGGGTCGCAACAATTTCCTGACGTTCGAGATCCACGGGACGGAAGGATCGATCGTCTTCAACTACGAGAACCGTGACGAACTACAGGTCGTGTTCAAGAGCGATCCTGCGGACCGTCGCGGATTCCGCACCGTGTACACGGGGCCGAACACGCCGTACGGGGACGCCCTGTGGCCGATCCCTGCGATCGGTATCGGCTACGGCGAGACGAAGATCATCGAGGCTTACGAGTTCATGAAGGCGATCGCCGAGGGTGGCGCGGTCCGGCCTGATTTCGCCGACGGCTACCAGACCGCCCTCGTCGACGAGGCAATCCTCGACTCCGGCCGCACCGGTGCGTGGACTGCCGTCACGGAACACATCCGGGGACGATGATGACGGTGTCCGACGTCGAGGAGTCCGTGCCGACGGTCCGCATGAGGAACGTCGTCAAGAACTTCGGTCCCGTCAGCGTCCTCAAGAAGGTCGACATCGACATCCGCGCCGGCGAAGTTCACGCCCTCGCCGGCGAGAACGGCGCCGGCAAGTCGACGCTCATGAAGATCCTGCAGGGCGTCTACACCATCACGTCGGGCACCATTGAGGTCGACGGTCGAGAGGTCGTGATCCGCAACACCGCAGACGCTGAGCGTGCCGGCATCGGTATGGTCTTCCAGGAGTTCAGCCTCATTCCGTCGATGACGGTTGCGCAGAACATCTCGCTGAACAGGGAGAAGCGCGGACGCTTCGGACTGGTCGACGACCGCGCCGGTGAAGCGGAGGCCCGCCGCATCTTCGACGACCTCGGCGTGGCCCTCGACCCGCGGGTGACGGTCGGCGATCTCGGCACCGCGTATTGGCAGCTCGTCGAGATCGCGAAAGCGATCGCGAAGGACGCGAAGGTGCTTGTCATGGACGAGCCCACCGCGAGTCTGGCCAAGCACGAAGTGGCGAATCTCTTCGGACTCATCGAGCGGCTGAAGAGCAGAGGGATCGCGATCGTCTACATTTCCCATCGCATGGACGAGATCCGGCAGGTCGCCGACCGCATCACAGTGCTGCGCGATGGCAGCGTCGTGCTCAGCGAGCGGTTGTCCGAACTCACCTCGCCGCAGATCATCGAAGCCATCATCGGTCGTCGACTGGCCAGCGACCTGGTGTATCGCGAGCGGGATCGGGATCCGGACGCACCGGTGGTGCTGTCTGCAGAGGGAGTTGCCAGCGACCGCGTCCTCCGCTCCGTCGGCCTGTCCGTCCGCGCAGGCGAGATCGTCGGTCTCGCGGGACTGATGGGCAGTGGCCGGACCGAGTTCGCCCGCGTTCTGAGCGGGATGGACAAGCCCACGCGTGGGGAGCTGCGGATCGACGGAGAAAAAACCGTGTTCTCGGGCCCGCGTGCTGCGCAGCGCGCGGGTATCGCCTTGATCCCCGAGGATCGGCGAGAACAGGGTCTCGTGCTGGATCACTCGGTTTCCGACAACCTTGTGCTTCCTGTCCTCGACACCATCATGACGGGACCTTTCGTCAGCCCGTCGAAGACGGCACGTCTCACCGAGCGTCTGGTGAGAACCTACGAGGTGAAGGTGGCTGATCCGTATGCGCCCGTGAGCCTGCTGTCGGGCGGCAACCAGCAAAAGGTCGTCGTCGCGAAGTGGATCAACACCGCCCCCCGACTGCTCGTGATGGATGAGCCCACGGCCGGCGTCGACATCGGCACGAAGACCGAGATCCTCGACATGGTCCGCGAATTCGCCTCTCAGGGCAACGCCGTCGTCTTCATCTCCTCGGAGCTCCCCGAGCTGCTCGCCGTGGCCGACCGGATCGTCGTCCTCCGTGAGGGCCGCACGTACCGCGTGCTGGATCGCACCGAGGTCGAGAGCGAAGAGCAACTTCAACTCATCATCCAAGGAGAAGCCGCATGAGCAGCACCGTGACGACGGACAAGCCGTCGTTCATCACCCGGATCACCGCGCGCATGGACTGGCGTAGCAACATCATCTACGTCGCATTCATCCTCGTGTTCATCCTCTTCGCGGTGACACTCGGCGACAGCGGCTTCCTGTCCGGCACGAACCTGCTCAACATCGTTCGCCAGACGGCGACGATCTCGGTCATGGCGGTCGCGATGACATTCGTCATCGCGAACGCCGAGATCGACCTCAGCGTCGGTTCTGTCGCAGGTCTTTCATCGGTCGTCACCGCCATGGCCGTCACGCACTACGGACTGCTTCCGGGCATCCTCGCAGGACTCGCCTCGGGTGCCGTCATCGGCGCGGTCAACGGCGGTCTCGTGGCGTGGCTCAAGATCCCCTCCTTCCTGGTGACGCTCGGGATGCTGGGGCTCGCGGCTGGGCTCGCGCAATGGATCACGGGGTCAGCGCCGCAGCCGATCACTGACCCGGTCTACGTCCTCATCTTCGGTGGCGGAGATTTCGGACCCGTGCCCGGCCTTCTGGTCTGGACGGTGCTCGCCGTCGCCGTCGGTTGGATCGTGATGAACCGCACCCGCTACGGGCGGCAGGTGCTCGCGACCGGCGGCAACCCGACGGCTGCGGCCTACACGGGCATTCGCACGGCGAGGATCAAGTTCACGGTCCTGCTGACATCGGGCGTGGTGGCCGCGCTCGCGGGAATGCTCTACGCCGGCCGTCTGGAATCCGGCCATTTCCAGTGGGGCCAGGGTGACGAACTCACCGTCATCGCCGCGGTCATCCTCGGTGGGACGAGCTTGTTCGGCGGTCGCGGTGCGATCATCGGCACGCTCTTCGGTTCGCTATTCATGGGCCTCGTCAACAACGGTCTGATTCTCGCGGGTCTCGACGTCGCACAGCAGCAAGTCGTCCGCGGTGGGATCATCATCGCGGCAGTCGCCTTGTCGAGGAAGAAGTGACGGCTGTGCGTCCCGTGCGCAGCGGAATCATCGGGACAGGATTCATGGGCGCCGTGCACACCCGCGCCGTACGTGCGGCCGGTGGAACCGTGGCCGCCTATGCGGGCCGCGACCTTGATCGCGTTGCGGATGCCGCCGGGCGCGCCGGCATCGAGCGTGTGCTGACACCGGAGGCACTGATCACCGACCCCGACATCGACGTCGTGCACGTGTGCACACCGAATTCGCAGCACGTTCAGTTCACGGCTGCGGCGATCGCTGCGGGTAAGCACGTGGTGTGCGAGAAGCCCCTCGCGCTGAACGCGGACGACGCGATCGCTCTCGACCGAGCGGCGCGGGCGGCCGGCGTCGTCAATGTCGTTCCGTTCGTCTACCGCTACTATCCGGCGGTGCGGGAGGCTCGTGCCCGAATCGCCCGCACGGATGACCGCATCTGGCTCGCTCACGGACACTACCTGCAGGATTGGCTCGCCGACCGCGACGCCTACAACTGGCGGGTGGGGGAGGGTGAGTCTCGAGCATTTGCCGACATCGGCGTGCACTGGTGCGATCTGTTCGAGTTCATGAGCGGTCACCGAATTTCACGGCTGTCCGCGAGGTCCACTCGCCTTCACGACGCCCGTACCGCTCCACACGGTGAGGTTCCCGTCGAAACGGAGGACGCCGTCACGATGCTCTTCGAGACCGATCGGGGCGCTTCGGGCAGTGTGGTGATCTCACAGGCGAGCCGCGGCCGGAAGAACCGCCTCTGGATCGAGCTGGACGGTGCGGGTTCGTCGTATGCGTTCGATCAGGAGAACCCCGACCGACTTGAGATCGGCACGGCAGAGGGCACCCTCATTGTTCCCAAGGGCGTAGAGACCATGCCCGATCCCGAGGTCGGTCGCTACATCACAACTCCATCGGGACACGCGCAGGGATACCAGGATGCCTTCACGTTGCTTATGAGTGAGATGATCTCGGCTGTGCGCGGACACGCAGTCGGGGGCATGCCCACCTTCGCCGATGGAGTGCGTGCGGCGCGCATCACAGACGCGGTCATCGCCTCTTCGCGCCAGGGGGGGTGGGCCGATCTCGACATCGCCGCGCTTGGGAGGATCGCGTGACTCAGACTTCGCACCCGGTGACGTTGTTCACGGGACAGTGGGCCGACCTGCCTTTGGAAGAGGTGGCCCGCCTCGCCGCCGAATGGGGCTACGACGGGCTCGAGATCGCGGCATCCGGAGATCATCTCGATCTTCGCCGCGCCGACGAGGACGACGCCTACCTCCGGTCGCGCCGGGACGTGCTCGATCGGCACGGCTTGCGGGTGTTCGCGATCTCGAACCACCTCGCAGGTCAGGCCGTCTGCGATGCCCCGATCGATTTCCGACACCAGGCCATCCTGCGCGAGTACGTGTGGGGTGACGGCGAACCTGAGGGCGTGCGCCAGCGGGCCGCCGAGGACATGAAGCGCGCGGCGCGCGTGGCACGCAAGCTCGACGTGGACACGGTGGTCGGATTCACGGGATCTTCGATCTGGCCGTACCTCGCCTTGTTCCCTCCTGTGTCGGCGGAGATTATCGACCACGGCTACGAGGACTTCGCGGAGCGGTGGAACCCGATCCTCGACGTCTTCGACGGGGAGGGCGTGCGGTTCGCGCACGAGGTCCATCCCGGCGAGATCGCCTATGACTATTGGACATCGGTGCGCACGCTGGAGGCGATCGACCACCGCGATGCATTCGGATTCAATTGGGATCCGTCGCACATGATGTGGCAGAACATCGATCCTGTCGGCTTCATCAGCGACTTCCGCGATCGCATTTACCACGTTGATTGCAAAGACACGCGGCTCCGAGCACCCAATGGGCGTGCGGGGGTGCTCGGTTCACACCTCGCGTGGGGTGATCCGCGGCGTCCGTGGGACTTCGTCTCGACGGGCCATGGTGATGTCCCGTGGGAGGACGCGTTTCGGGCGCTGCGCGCCATAGGCTACGACGGCCCGATCTCGATCGAGTGGGAAGACGCCGGAATGGACCGTCTGCACGGTGCAGCCGAAGCCGTGCGATTCGTGCGGTCTCTGCTGTGGAAGAGACCGGACGCATCCTTCGACGCGGCATTCTCACACCAATGAGTGGGTTTCCCTGACGCGCGTCACCCCCACAGCCCGGCCGAGCCGAGCACCTTCGCGGGCGTCAGGCGGATGACGACACGCAGCGGGTTCGGACGCGGCTGCCGGTAGCGGGCGGCGTAGAGCGCGACCGCGTGGGCGACCGCGTCCGGCTCGCGCTCGATGACGGCCGTGCCGGCGATGCTCGCCCACTGCGGGCCCGCCACCTGGGCCACCGTCGCGCGCGGGTCCCGCTCGATGTTGCGCACCTTCTGGCTGCCGTCCGAGGTGATGATGCGGATCACGCCGGCGTCGTCGAGCGTGTAGCCCACGGCGACGACATGGATGCCGGAATCCGGGCCGAGCGTCGAGAGGGTCGCGAGGTGGTATTCGGTGAAGAACCGTCGTCCGTCGTCGGTCAGGGTGGCGAGAGAAGTCATCCGCCCATTCTCTCGCGGCATCCGCGAATCCCGCCGTGAATCCAAACCCCTTGCGCTCACCAACTACTTTGCAGTACAAAGTAGGTATGAACGCACACACGGAAGGCACAGACGAGGACGCACCGCTCGCCCCTGAGCAGATGCTGGCGCTTCTGGAGAACCAGCGGCGCAGCGTCGAGGGCCAGGTCGCGAGCTTCGTCCCGACGATCATCCTGACGTGGGGCATCGCCTGGCTCGCCGGGTTCGGCGTGCTGTGGATGATCGACGGCCTGAAGCCCGATCTCTCGATCCCGCTCCCCGTCGCGGCCACGATCTTCGCGATCCTGATCGTGGGAGCCATCGTGCTCTCGGCGATACTGGGCATCCGTTCCGGCCGGGGCATGCGCGGCAACGCGGGCGACGCCTTCCAAGGCATCGTCTACGGCTGCGCCTGGATGCTCGGCGGCATCGCCATCGCCGTCTTCGGACAGGGTCTGATCGTCAACGGCATGGATCCTGAGGTCGCGAACATCTACTACCCCGTCGCCTACGTGCTCTTCGCGGGGCTCATGTACGTGGTCTCGGGTGCGATGTGGCGCGCCGTGCCGGCTCTGATCCTCGGGGTCTGGACGATCATCGTGGGCCTGGTCGCCCCGTTCTTCGGCTACCCCACGCACTACCTCTTCATGGCGCTGGCCGGCGGGCTCGGACTCATCGCGCTCGCCGTGGCGGCATTCATCCATCTCGCGCGACTGCGTCGCACGATCGCCAGGGCGGGTGAGGTGCGTCGTGGATGAGCTCGACCCCGTCATACACGCACAGGCGCGACTGCGCATCACTTCGGCGCTGGCGACTCTGGATGCCGGTGAGCAGATCGCCTTCCCGCGCCTTCAGGAGCTGCTCGGCATGACCGCCGGCAACCTCTCGACGCACCTGCGCAAGCTCGAGGACGCCGGCTACGTCGCCGTCGAGAAGACGCACGAGCGGCGCACCCCCGTGACGTACATCGCGCTGACCCGCACCGGCCGGCGCGCCTTCGAGGACTATATGGACGCTCTGCGGTCCATGCTGGGAGAGATGAAATGAGCGCTTCGCGACCGCCGCTCGCATCGCTGCGCGGCGTCACCCGCCGTTACGGCGACACGATCGCCGTCGACGATGTCACCCTCGAGATCCAGCCGGGGCAGATCGTCGGCATGCTGGGCCCGAACGGTGCCGGAAAGTCCACGATCCTCTCGCTCATCCAGGGCCTTCGCCGCCCGAGCGCGGGCAGCGTGACGCTCTTCGGCGGCGACCCGCGCGATGCGCCGAACCGGATGCGTCTGGGCGCGACCCCGCAGGAGACGGCGCTGCCCGATGCGCTGCGCGTCGGCGAAGTCATCGACTTCGTCGGGCGTCACTTCGATCGACGCACGCCGCCCGCCGCCCTCGCCGAGCAGTTCGGTCTCACCGATCTGCTGCGCCGCCAGACCGGGTCCCTCTCCGGCGGCCAGAAGCGGCGGCTGGGCGTCGCGCTCGCCTTCGCCGGGACCCCCGACCTCGTCCTCCTCGACGAGCCGACGACAGGGCTCGACATCGACGGGCGCCGGGCCCTGTGGGACGCCATCCGCGCCCAGCACGACACCGGCGTCACGGTCATCGTCACGAGTCACTACCTCGAAGAGATCGAAGCGCTCGCCGAACGCGTCGTCGTCATCGGAGAGGGCCGCGTGCTCGCCGACGACCGGCTCGACGCCGTGCTGGGGCACGTCGGGCGCAGCCGGGTCGCGATGAAGACCGCGGATGCCGCGGCCATCGCACGGCTGGACACCTCCGGCTTCCACAAGACCGACGGCGACACCGAGGTGTTCACGACCACCGACTCGGACCGATTCATCGGCGACCTCGTGCGCAGCGGCATCCCGTTCCGGGATCTGACCGTACGCGGCGCGACCCTCGAAGAGGCGTTCCTCGCGCTCACGCGCACGGCCGACACCGCAACGACGACAGAGAGGCCTGCAGCATGACCACCACGATGGATGCCGCCACCCGGGTCGCCGATGCGCCACGGGCGCCCGCAGTCGCGCGACTGACGGCGCTTCACGCGAAATACACCCTGGTCGAGTTGTCCCGCACGCCGATCGCGATCATCGGGGCGATCGCGTTCCCGTCGCTCGCGCTGCTGTTCTTCGTCGTGCCGAACTCGACGGTCGCCTCGAACCCCGCGTTCGCGACGCAGGCGGTCATCTCGTTGTCGGTGTTCGCCGTCATGGCGAACGGGCTGTTCAGCTTCGGGCTCACGATCGCCGAGAACCGGCAGAAGCCGTGGGACCCGTACTTGCGCACGCTGCCCGCCCCGGGGATCGTGCGCGTGCTCGCGCAGATCTTCTCGACCGGCCTCATGGGGTTCGTCGCGATCCTTCCGGTCATCGTGATCGGCGCGCTCTTCACCGCCGCCGAGGCGTCGGCCGGCGGCATCCTGCTCGGACTCGTCGCCCTTGCCGTATCGGCGCTGCCGTTCATGCTGATCGGCATCTGCATCGGCTACGCGCTGCCCATGGCGGGGGCGATCGCCGTCGTGCAGGTCGTCATGTTCGGCCTCGCGTTCGCGGGCGGGCTGTTCCTGCCGCCCCTCATGTTCGCGGACTGGCTGAACGCGCTGTCGATGTGGTTCCCCTCGCGACAGGCGCGCGAGCTGGTCATCTGGGCCGTGCAGGGCGGTGAGCTGCCGTGGTGGGTCTGGACCGGCATCCTCGTCTGGACCGTGGTGCTGCTCGTCGCGGCGCTGACGCTGTTCCGTCGCGACGAAGGACGCCGCTACCGCTGACGCCCGCACAGGGTCGATTTCGGACGGTCGCGTATCCTTGCGCCATGACCCGCACGCGAAATCGACACGGGCGGGTGCGAGGCGTCGCATGACGGCTGGCAATGTCGTCGAGGTGCGGGGGCTGAGGAAGAGCTATCGCGACATCGAAGCCGTGCGCGGCATCGACTTCGACATCCGCCGCGGCGAGACCTTCGCGCTGCTCGGTCCGAACGGCGCCGGCAAGTCCACGACGATCGAGATCCTCGAGGGATACCGCGACCGCACGGCGGGCGAGGTCAGCGTCCTCGGCACGGATCCGCGCCGCGGCGGGCTCGCCTGGAAGTCCCGTCTGGGCATCGTGCTGCAGTCCAGCGGAGAGACGGGGACGACGACGGTGCGCGAGCAGCTCCGCCACTTCGCGGGCTACTATCCGAACCCGCGCGACGTCGACGAGGTCATCGCGGCGGTCGGGCTCGAGGCCAAGATCGACACGCGCATCTCGAAGCTCTCGGGCGGTCAGAAGCGCCGCGTCGATGTGGCGCTCGGCATCATCGGCCGCCCCGAACTGCTGTTCCTCGATGAGCCGACGACCGGCTTCGACCCCGAGGCCCGCCGCCATTTCTGGCAGCTGATCCGCCTGCTGCGCGACGAGGGCACCTCGATCCTGCTCACGACCCACTATCTCGACGAAGCCCAGCAGCTCTCCGACCGCGGCGGCATCATCGCCGGCGGCGAACTCGTCGCGATCGGCGCGATCGATGAACTGGGCGGAGCACAGGCGCGTATCCCGATCGTCCGATGGAGACAGGACGGGATGCCGCGCCAGGAACGCACGACCGAGCCCGGGCGCTTCGTGGCCGAGCTCCTGGCGCGCGGCGAACCCGAGCGACTCGAGGTCATCCGTCCGAGCCTCGAAGACATCTACCTCGAGCTCGTCGGAGAGACGGCGGCCGATGTCGAGGCGGTCATCTCGTGAGCACGACGGCGGTGCGGTTCGGACCGCTGCGCACGGTCCGGCTGGGCGTCAGGCGCGCCGGCTACGAGATCCGCTCGTACTTCCGGCAAGGCGACACCGTCTTCTTCACGTTCCTGTTCCCCCTGCTGATGCTGACGATCTTCGCCGTCGCCTTCAGCGACGCCGAGTTCGGCCGCACGCCCGACGGCGACGAGATGACGGCAGCGCAGTACTACCTGCCCGCGATGCTCGCCGCCGGTGTGCTGTTGTCGGGGCTGCAGAACATGGCGACCGACATCGCGATGGAGAAGAGCGACGGCACGCTCAAGCGACTCGCGGGCAGCCCGCTGTCGCCGGTCAGCTACTTCCTCGGCAAGATCGGGCAGGTGCTCGTGACGGGCATCCTGCAGGCGGCCGTGCTCATCGTCGTGGCGGCGACGGCCTTCGACGTGCCCCTGCCGACCGAGCCCTCGGCGTGGCTGACCTTCACCTGGGTCTTCCTCCTCGGGGTGACCACGTGCGCGATCCTCGGGATCGGGATGTCGGCCCTGCCCCGATCGGGCAAGAGCGCGACGGCCGTCATCATCCCGACCGTGCTCGTGCTGCAGTTCATCTCGGGCGTCTACATCCAGTTCTCGCTGCTGCCCGACTGGCTGCAGCAGATCGCGAACATCTTCCCGCTCGCGTGGCTCGCGCACGGCATGCGTGCCGTCTTCCTGCCCGAGAGCTACGCCTCGCTCGAGGCGGGGGAAGTGTGGAACCTCGGGGGCGTCGCGATCGTCTGCGGCATCTGGCTCGTCGCCGGACTCATCGTGACGCGACTCACCTTCCGCTGGATCCGCAAGGACTGACGCACGCCGGTCCGCGGCATCCGAGTGGGCAGACGCCGAAGCGCAAGGGGGTTCCCTGCGCGGCTGCCGCGGCGGATGCTGGCACTCAGGCGAACTCGTCGGTGACCGCACCCCCGCGTCATCGTGCCGAGTCGCAGCAACGAATGGAGCAGTGATGGCCACGCACAAAGTCGGCTACTTCGTCGGCAGCCTGTCGTCGACGTCGATCAACCGGACACTGTCGAAAGCCCTGATCCGTCTGGCGCCCGACGGCCTCGAGTTCACCGAGATCCCGATCGGCAACCTTCCGCTGTACAGCCAGGACTACGACGAGAACTACCCGCCCGAGGCGACCGCGCTGAAAGAGGCGATCGCCGCGTCGGACGCGGTGCTGTTCGTCACTCCCGAGTACAACCGATCGATCCCCGGCGCGCTCAAGAACGCGATCGACTGGGCCTCACGGCCGTGGGGTCAGAACTCGTTCGACCACATCCCCGCCGCCGTGATCGGCGCCTCGATCGGGCAGATCGGCACGGCCGTCGCCCAGCAGAGCCTGCGCGGTGTGCTGACGTTCTGCAACGCGCGGCAGATGACCGCTCCCGAGGCGTACATCTACTTCAAGCCCGACGACTACACCGAAGAGGGCGAGGTGACCTCGGAAGAGACCGCCGGGTTCCTGCGCGACTTCATGAACGAGTTCCGCGACCACATCGAACGGGTGCTCACGGTGCTGCCCCGCGACTGAGCGCTGGGCTTGCGCCATGCTGGGAGGAGCCCCCGACTCGAGAGAGACCGCATGCCGCGCGACAGCTACTTCGTCCCCGCTGGACCCGACCGCTACTTGCCGACGGATCACGTCGGCGGCGCGTGGAGCGATGAGGACCTCCACGTCGCCACCGTCGCGGGCCTTCTCGTGCACCACATGGACCGGTGGCGCCGAGAGCACGGCGACGCCGACAAGGTGTTCGGCCGGATCAGCATCGACATCCTGGGCAGACTCACCCGCGGCGACATCGAGCTCGAGACGCGCCTGATCCGGCCGGGGCGCACGATCGAACTGCTCGAGACGACGGCCACGATCGCGGGACGGCCGACCCTGGCTGCTCGCGCGTGGCTGCTGGCGACCGAGGACACGCAGCAGGTCGCCGGTGGAGAGTGGATGCCGCTCCCCGCGCCCGACGCGCAGGCCGTGTACCCGATCGCCGAACTCTGGCGCGGAGGCTACATCAGCAGCATCCGCGCGCTCGCCGTCGGGCCGCGACGGCCCGGTCGTGCCGCGGCCTGGCTCACGACGGAGCTGGATCTCGTGGCGGGGGAGGAGACGAGCGAGCTGGCGCGATTCGTCGCGCTCGTCGACACGGCCAACGGCATCGCCGTGCGCCAGAGTCCCGACGAGTGGCTCTTCCCGAACCTCGACCTGACGCTGCACTTCTTCCGCTCGCCGTCCGGCGCATGGGTGGGGCTCGACACGACCGTGACCTACGGGCCGGCGGGGCTCGGGCTCACGAGCACCGTGCTGCACGATCTCGACGGTCCGGTCGGGACGGCGCAGCAGATCCTCACGGTTCGGAGCCGCGCCACGTAGGCGCGGGTAGCGTGGGATCGTGGCCCTGGCATCCCGTACGTCTCCGCGTCCTCCCCGTCCGTCGGTCGATCTCGTCGTCGTCGCGACCGAGCGGCTCAGCCCCCAGCTCGTGCGCGTGCGCCTCGGCGGTGAGGGTTTCACGGCGTTCGAGAACCGGCCCGAGACCGACAAGTACGTCAAGCTGAAGTTCACCGCTCCCGAGGGGCATCCCGTCACGCGCACCTACACGGTGCGCAGCGTCGACGTCGCCGCCGGCACGCTCGACATCGATTTCGTCGTGCACGGTGACGAGGGCATCGCCGGTCCCTGGGCGGACTCCGTCCAGCCCGGAAGCGCGCTGAGCCTCACGGGGCCCGGCGGCGGATACTCCCCGAATCCGGATGCCGCGTGGTACCTCTTCGTCGGCGACCTGTCGGCGGTTCCCGCGATCGCCGCGGCCTTGGAGGCCCTGCCCGCCGACGCCGTCGGCACGGTGCTCATCGAGGTCGACACCGAGGACGCCGTCATCGAGCTGACGGCCCCGGACGGCGTCGACGTGCAGTGGATCGTCGACCCGGCGCACACGGTCGATCTGCTGGCCGCCGCCGTGGGCCGGATCGACTGGCGCGAGGGGCCCGTCGACGTCTTCGCGCACGGTGAGCGCGAATCGATGAAGGCTCTGCGGCGTGTGCTGTTCGACGAGCGGGCGCTCGAGCGCACGCAGGTGTCGCTGTCGGGCTATTGGGCGCGCGGCCGTGCGGAAGACCGCTTCCAGGCCGAGAAGCGCGAACCGGTGGGGCAGATCTTCCCGTCGATCTGATCGGAGAAATCTTCGAGAAAGTCTTGCGCTCCGGGGAACGGATGTACTATCCTGTGTTCAGGACAGCGTGTCAGGTGAGTAGCGGAGTCTCGATCCACGGGTGTACGGCGACGGAGTTGACGGGGCGGATCATTCTCCACTGATCGGAGTGCGCCGATGTCCTCTCCCACCGCAGCGCTCGAGGCGGCCGTCGCCGTTCTCGCGCGAGCGTGGAGTGACGCGGCCCTTCCTGCCGGCCTCGCTCCCGCCGATGTGCAGACCGCCGTCGACGCGATGTCCGAACCGGGCCTTCTCGCGGTCAACGACGCGCTCGCCGCCCTGCGGCGACAGGTCGACGGCCTCCACGCGAGCGTTGCGGCCGGTATCTCGCGGCGTTCACGACCCGAGCTCGGCAAAGAAGGCCTCGCGCGCAAGACAGGGCACCGCACGGCCGCGAAGCTCATCGCCGCCGCGACAGGCGGCCACGCCGGTGACGCCGCTCGGCTCGTTCAGGTCGGCGAAGCCACGCGCGAACGCGAGCAGCTGTCCGGTGAGCGTGCGCCGGCCCGCCATCCCCACGTCGCCGCCGCCGTCTCAGACGGCCGGGTGAGCATCGCCGCAGCCGCAGCGATCATCGCCATGCTCGACCGCGTGAGCCTGCGGGCCGGACTCGAACGCATCCTCGAGGCAGAGGCGGCGGTCGTCGCGCAGGCGCCGCTGCTGACGCTCGATGAGCTCGCGGTCGTGCTGCGGCGCGCTGAAGCGCTGCTCGACCCCGACGGACTCGAGCCGGTCATCGAAGAGATGCACGCGGAGCGGTCACTGCGGATCTCGCGGGACCGCGCAGGCATGGTCGTGATGACCGCTCGACTCGACCCCGAGACAGCGGCGCCGATCAAGGCGGCTATCGAGTCGATCGTGACGCATCAGCTGCGCACGAGTCGCGGTTCGAACGCGGGCGGCCCGGCGGGCGAGTCGGCCGGTCCGGCCGGCGTCGCGGGCGGCGTGGCCGGCGGCGTGGTCGGGGCGGTCGGCGAGTCGGTCGGTGCGGTCGGTGCGGTCCGTGCGGTCGGCGACGCGGGCGGTCCGGCAGGCGAGTCGGTCGGCTCGGCAGGCGAGTCGGCCGGTCCGGCAGGCGTCGCGGCGGGCCCAGAGGACGGCGCGGGTGGCGTCGCGGTCGGGCCGGCAGCGGTCGCGCCCGAGACGCGTTCGATCCCGCAGATGCAGGCCGACGCGCTCGCGATGATCTGCCGCCACCTGCTCGGGTGCACCGATGACCGCGTACCGGCCGCGGCGACGACCGTCGTCGTGCGCATGCCGCTCAGCGCGCTGACGACGGGCGAGGGAATCGGCGAGATCGACGGGATCGATCAGCCGATCGACGCGGGAACAGCGCGCCGCATGGCGGCCGCGGCCTCGATCGTGCCGTGCGTGCTGGGCGGCGACAGTGAGATCCTCGACATGGGGCGCGCGAAGCGCCTCTTCACGACGGCACAGCGTCTTGCTCTCGCCGAGCGTGACGGGGGCTGCGCGTTCTGCCACCTGCCACCGTCGACGACCGAAGCGCACCACATCCTCTGGTGGGATCGCGACCGAGGCCCGACGGATCTCGGCAACGGCATTCTGCTGTGCGCGTCGTGTCATCACCGGGTCCACGCCGACGGCTGGGAGATCCGGATCGACCCGCCACCGGGCGGCGATCCGACCGGCGGCACCGTCTGGTTCATTCCCCCGTCCCACCTCGACGCGACCCGCACCCCACGACTGGGTGGCCGACGACGGTTCGATCCCGACGGCTGGGCACGCGCGGCGTGACCACTGCCGCCGGGTGACCGCGCGGCGTGACCGCTGCCGCCGGGCGACCGCGCGGCGCACCCCGGTTAGACTGGACACGCCGCTCTTCTTTCTGAGGAACCCCGTGACCACCGCCAATTCTTCCCGTGTCTTCGACGCGCGCCACGTTCAGCTCGCGCGCGCCGCTTTCGCGGCGATCGCGGCGATCATGGTCACCTTCTCGCAGGACCACTCCGCGGGAGTCGGCCTCGCCGTCTTCGGGGGCTTCGCCCTCGCGACGGGCATCGTGCACGTCCTCGCGGCGTGGCTCGTCCAGCCCACCGGCCGGCGCTGGCCCTCGATCATCCTCGCGGCGCTGACGATCGCGGCGGGCATGGTCGCGAGCGTCGGCGATCTGCGCACCTCCACCGGCTTCTTCGCGATCGTCATCACGTGGGCGTTCACGACGGGACTCGTCGAGGCGATCGACGGCTTCGTCGCCCGTCGCGGTCCGCGCGCGCTCAAGCCGGGCGACGTCGCGCCGTGGTCGGACGGCACGCCCGCGGCATCCGTCTCGCCGCTCGCGGCCCGCGAATCCATCGTCGTCGGAATCGCCGGCGTGGCCCTCGCGGTCGCGCTCCTGCTCGTGCCCGCCGAATACGCCCTGCCCTATACGGTCGAAGAGGCGAACGCGTCGTACACCCTCACCGGCATCACGATCGCCGTCGGCCTCTTCGGCGTCTACGCGGCGATCGTCGCGGTCTATCTCGGCATCGCCGGGTTCTCGCCGCGTCGCACGCCGGTGGACGCCGCGAACCGCCCCGAATCGGAGGATCAGTCATGACTGAACGCCCCACTCGTCGTGACCTCATGAAGCCGATTCAGCTCCTCGGCCTCGCATTCGGGTCCGCGCTGTTCGCCGGCGTCGTGACCCTCGTCTCGATGGGCTTCTTCCAGCAGCGCTTCGACGGCCAGTCCGAGCACGCGCTCGTCGTGGCCGCCGTCGTGGCGGGCATCACGTTCGTCGTCGTGCTCGTCGTCGTCGCGCTGCTGCTGCTCGCGATCGATCCCGCCCAGATCACCAAGACGGTCGACCGCGCCGTCCTGCTGCCCGAAGAAGAGCAGGACGACGACGCGAAGAGCTAGTTCAGCTCGTCGACGAGGCGCGAGGCGATGCCGGTGTAGCCGGCCGGTGTCAGCGCGATCAGGCGCTCCTTCGCCGCGTCGCCGATGTCGAGGCCGCGCACGAACTCCGCCAGCTCGACCGCGCCCACCCGGCGGCCCCGCGTGAGGTCCTTCAGGAGGGCGTACGGGTCGGTGATCTGCGAGCGCCCGGCCGCGATCTCGGCGCGCACGACGGTCTGGATCGCTTCGGCGAGGACCTCCCAGTTCGCGTCGAGGTCCGCGTCGAGAACGGGCTGCGCGAGGGAGATCTCCCCGAGGCCGCGCAGCAGGTTGTCCAGCGCGAGCAGCGAGTGGCCGAACGCGACGCCGATGTTGCGCTGCGTCGTCGAGTCGGTGAGATCGCGCTGCAGGCGTGAGGTCACGAGGGTCTGCGCGAGAGTCTGGAACAGCCCGCCGGCGATCTCCAGGTTCGCCTCGGCGTTCTCGAACCGGATCGGGTTGATCTTGTGCGGCATCGTCGACGACCCCGTCGCACCGGCGACCGGGATCTGCGAGAAGAAGCCCAGCGAGATGTACGTCCACACGTCGGTCGCGAGGTTGTGCAGGATGCCGCCGGCGTGGCGCGCCCTGTCGTAGAGCTCGACCTGCCAGTCGTGCGACTCGATCTGGGTCGTCAGCACGTTGAACCCGATGCCGAGTCCCTCGATGAACGAACGCGAGATCTCGACCCAGTCGGCGTCGGGCTCGGCGGCGAGATGCGCCGACCACGTGCCCGTCGCGCCGGAGAACTTCGCGAGGTACTCGCCGCCCTCGATCTGGCGGGCGACGCGCTCGAGGCGCCACGCGAACACGGCGAGCTCCTTGCCCATCGTCGACGGCGTCGCCGGCTGACCGTGGGTGCGGGACAGCATCGCGGCATCCCGGTGCTCGATCGCCAGTTCTCCGAGCCGCGCGATGACGTCGCGCAGCTTGGGCAGCCACACGTTGACGACGGCACGCTGCACCGTGAGGGCGTACGAGGCGGAGTTGATGTCCTCGCTCGTGCACGCGAAGTGCGTGAGCTCGGCGATCGCGTCGAGTCCCAGCGTCGACAGGCGATCGCGCACGAGATACTCGACGGCCTTGACGTCGTGGCGGGTGACGGCCTCCTTCTCGGCCAGCCAGTCGATCTCGGCCTGCCCGAACTCGAGGTACAGCGCGCGCAGCCGCGCCTTGTCGTCGTCCGGCAGTGGCGACGTGCCGAAGAGCGACCGGTCGGTGAGGGCGATGAGCCACTCCACCTCGACCTCGACGCGGGCGCGGTTCAAGCCGGCCTCGGACAGGTAGTCGGCGAGCCCCGTGACGGCGGCGCGGTAGCGGCCGTCGAGGGGGCTGAGCGGCTGGGGAGGCAGAGAGGTCACGGGTCTCCCGTCGGCGACAGCGCGGACGTCAGACGGCCGGGCGGATCGCGGGTTCGAGCTGCCGGAAGAGCGCCCGGCTCGCAGTCTCGATCATACCGAGCACGTCATCGAACATTCCGGCGCTGGCGTAGTAGGGGTCGGGCACGTCCATGACGTGCGGCGACGAATCGAACGACATCAGCAGCGCGATCTTGTCGGTGTCGGCCTCGCAGCGCGCCCACCCCCGCAGGATCCGCTCGTGCGAACGATCCAGCGCGACGATGAGGTCGCTGCGTTCGAAGTCGGTGTGCGCGAACTGCCGCGCGCGGTGCCGCGCGCCGTCGTAGCCGCGGCGCTCGAGGGCCGCCAGAGTGCGGTGATCGGCGCGCTCGCCCACGTGCCAGTCGCCCGTGCCGGCGCTCGCAGAGCCGACGCGGGCGCCCAGGCCCGCGGCATCCGCGAATCGTCGGAAGACGACTTCGGCCATGGGGGAGCGGCAGATGTTGCCGGTGCAGACGAAGACGACGCGGAAGGGATCCACGGCGGTCGCAGTCATGGCCTCCATTGTGGCGTGCCGTCCGCGCGCACGCATCATCCGATTCGACGACGGATGTTCCGCCGCAGGGTCTTCCGCGCGGATGCCGCTTCCCCTAGCGTTACCCCTGAAAACCGCTCCCCGCGTCTCTGCTGGAGGTTGCCGTGCGTCGTCTTTCCGCCCTCATCGCCGCTGTCGCACTCGTGCTGGTCGGCTCCGCCCCCGCGTCGGCCGCGCCGCCGCCCGAACTCGTCATCAACGAGTTCTCGGCATCGACGGCCGGCGCCGACGTCGAATACGTCGAGCTGCTGGTTCCCGCGGGCGTCGACCTCGTCGGCTACGCGCTGCTGGGCGTCGAGGGCGACGCTCCGGCCACGGGCGTCGTCGACAACGTCATCACGTTCCCCGCTCCGGATGCCGCGGGCCGGTCGCTCGCCGAACTCGCGGCCAACACGCTCGAGAACGGCAGCCTGAGCCTGCTGCTCGTGACAGGGACGATCCCGGCGGTCGGCACCGACATTGACGCCGACGACGACGGCGTCATCGACGACGGGTTCGGATTCGAGGTCGTCGACGCCGTCGCCGTGCACGACGGCGGCGCGACCGACCTGACCTACGGCGGTGTGACGCTCGGCGTCGCGTACGACGGTCTCGCCTTCGCTCCCGGAGGGGCGTCGCGCATGCCCGACGGCGCCGCGGACTGGGTGCGCAACGACTTCGATCTCGCCGGCATCCCGGGGTTCACGGGCACTCTCGTGGCCGGTGAGGCCGTCAACACCCCCGGTGCGGCGAACACGACGACGCTCGAGCCGACCGAGCCGGGTCCGGGTGAGGCGGGATGCGACCTCGACGCCGTGACGATCGGGTCGATCCAGGGCGCGGGCTCGGCGACGCCCGTGCCGGGCACGACGGTGCGCGTCGAGGGAACCGTGGTCGGCGACTTCCAGGTCGGCGGGTTCGACGGCTACTACGTGCAGGACGCCGGTGATGCGGACCCCGCGACCTCGGACGGCATCTTCGTCTACGCTCCCGGCGGTGCCGACGTCGCGGCGGGCGACGTCGTGAGCGTCGCGGGCGTCGCCGACGAGGCGTTCGGGATGACGCAGATCACGGCCGGCGGCATCGAGGTGTGCGGCACGGCCGAGCTGCCGGCGGCGACGCCGCTCACGCTCCCCGCGACGCCCGAGCAGCGCGAAGCCCTCGAGGGCATGCGCGTGACGCTGCCGCAGCAGCTCGCGATCGGCGAGCACTTCGAGTTCGGCCGGTTCGGCACGATCACCCTGACGCTCGGCCGCCAGATGCAGCCGACGCAGCTGTACGACGCCGGCTCACCCGAAGCCGTCGCGCTCGCCGCGCGGAACGCCGCCGAGTCGATCACGGTCGACGACGGCCGCGGCATACAGAACCCCGACCCCGCGATCCACCCGAACGGCGCCGAGTTCACGCTGCAGAACAGCTTCCGGGGCGGCGACCTCGTCGCGAACGTGACGGGCGTGCTCGACTACCGCTTCGACACGTGGGCGGTCCAGCCGACGCAGGGAGCCGACGTCGAGGTCGCGAACCCGCGCCCGCCCGCGCCCGAGGTCGAGGGTGATCTGACGGTCGCCAGCTTCAACGTGCTCAACTACTTCACGACGCTCACGGGTCCCGACGCGCGCGGCGCCGACGACCCGGTCGAATTCGAACGCCAGCAGGCGAAGATCGTCACGGCGCTCGCCGAGATCGACGCCGACGTGTTCGGGCTCGTCGAGATCGAGAACAACGGCACCGCCGTCGCCGCCCTCGCCGCCGCGCTCAACACCCGGCTCGGCGCCGACGTCTACGACCACATCGAGACGGGCGTCATCGGCACCGACGTCATCGCGACGGCGATCCTGTACAAGCCGGCATCGGTCACCCCGGCGGGCGCGTTCCAGCTCATGGACCAGTCCCAGGACTCGCGCTGGCTCGACGACTTCAACAGGCCCGGCCTCACGCAGAGCTTCACCGACGCGCACGGTGCATCCTTCACGGTCGTCGTGAACCATCTGAAGTCGAAGGGCTCGACCTGCGCCGCCGTCGGCGATCCGACCGATCCGAACGGGCAGGGCAACTGCAACGGCGTGCGCACGCAGGCGGCCGCGGCGCTCGCCGACTGGCTCGCGACCGATCCGACCGGTCAGGGCGCGGGGCGCGAGCTGATCCTCGGCGACCTGAACGCCTACGCGCAGGAAGACCCCCTGCAGGTGCTCTACGGCGCGGGCTATAGCGACGTCGTCGGAGGTGACAGCTACACGTACGTGTTCGACGGGCAGCTCGGCTCGCTCGACCACGCGCTGGCCGGCAGCGACATCGTCGACGAGGTCGCCGGCGCCGCCGTGTGGAACGTCAACGCCGACGAGCCGAGCCTCATCGACTACGACATGACGTTCAAGGCCGACGCGCAGGATGCCCTGTATGCACCGGACGTCTACCGCTCGAGCGACCACGACCCCGTCGTCGTGGGGCTCGACCTCGAGGCGCCTGACACGACAGCGCCGAGCATCACGGTCACGCCGTCGCAGCGGTGGATCGTCCTGCCGATCGGCGACCGCCGTGTCGACATGACGGTGCGCGCGACCGACGACAGCGGCGACGTCACGGTGACGCTCACCTCGGCGACGGCGACCGGCGCCAAGAGGGCGGCGATCACCACGCTCAGCGACACGTCGTTCCGCGTCCGCGCCGTGAACGACGCCGTCTACACGTTCACCTATACGGCCACGGATGCCGCGGGCAACAGCTCGACCGCCACGGCGAAGGTCTACGTGGGAACCGCGATCTTCCGCCGCTGACCCGGTTCCTCCCCAGCCGGGGCAACAGCCCGGGAGTGCACGGATGCCGGTGGGCGCCGGTCGTGCGATGAGTGACGCGCCGATCATGGCTGGGTGACGCAGCTCGACATCATCATCCGGGAGCTCGACGCGCTGGCCCGCCGGTTCGTCGACGCCGCACAGCACGCGCGCACCCTCTCGGGCCTCACCGACTGGCAGTCGAGCGCGGCGACGGCGTTCCACGAGCGCGCCGAACGCTGGGCCGGCGACGTCGCGAGCCTGGCGGCGCTCGCCGACACGGCGAGAGCCGCGGCGGTCCACGCTCGCGCGCTCGAGTGGGCGCGCCTCGATCGAGGCCCGCTGTGACAGGCGAGCTCGACATCCGCGGCGGTGGTGCCGTCGCCGTCGACACCGAGACGCTGCGTGCGACGGCGGCACGGTTCGTCGGTGCCCGCGTCGAGCTCGATGAGCTGGCGGCACGCCTCGGTGCGGTGCAGAACATGCTGTTCGCCGAGCGTCATGCCGGGGCTCAGAGTGCGGCATCCGTGCTGTCGAGGCGGCTCTTGCACGTGCAGTTCGATGCCGACGCGATCGCCGAGCAACTGCGGGCGGCCGCGGCGATCTACGAGCTCGTCGACCTCGATGCGCAGCACGCGGCAGCCGTCGCGACGGGGGACGAGGCCGCGCTGGACCGGATCGCCCGCCGTCGCGCCGCGCTCGGGGCGGAGTACTCCGGCATCGGCGAGCAGGCGTCGCTGCTCGCGTTCGAGCGCGCGATCATGTGGCCGTCCGAGCTCGTACGCCAGGCCACCGAGACGGGCTTCGATCTGGGCGGCATCTTCAGCGCTCCCGCTGCCGTCGTCGGAGGAGTCGTCGGCGGGCTCGGCACGATCCTCGGAGCGGGCGTCGTCGGGTTCAGCCGCTGGGGGCAGATCGGCCGGCATGAGCGACTCGCTCCCGCGCGAGACGCGGTCACGGTGGAGCGCGTGTCCACCGGCACGACGACGGCTCCGGCGAGCCTCGCTGCTGCGGCATCCCGCATGCCCGGCGACGGTGCGACGCGCGTGCGGGTCGAGCGGTACGCCATGCCGGGCGGATCGGCGCAGTACGCCGTCTACGTGTCGGGCACGAAGTCGGCCGGCGCCGGGGGGCCGGAGGCGTGGGATGCGCGGTCGAACGTCGACCTCGCGGCGAAACGGGCGTCGGCCTCCTACGAGGCGACCCTCGCCGCGCTCGAATCCGCCGGAGCGCGCCCCGGCGACACGGTGCACGCCTTCGGGCATTCGCAGGGCGCCATGATCACGTCGCACCTCGCTCTCGAGGGAGGGTACGACACGCGCACGCTCGTCTCGTTCGGCTCTCCCGTCGAGGCCGATGTGGGGCACCGCACGCTGAGCGTCGCGCTGCGCCACACCGATGACCCGATCGCCGGGCTCGCCGGCGGCGGCAGTATGGCGCCTGTCGGGGCTCCCGGCAGCTTCGTCGTCGAACGCTCGACCGACCCGACGCCCGATGTGATCGACGCCGCGACGCCGTCGCACGGCATGAGGTACTACGCCGAGACGGCGGCGATGGTCGACGCGTCGACGGATCCGCGCGTCGAGGCCGTGCGTGCCGTCTTCGCCGAACTCGGCACGGCCGAGCGGGTCGACGTCGTCGAGTTCGGTGCGGAACGCGCCGTCAGTCCCGCCGCTTCTGCTGGGGGCGCAGCAGGATTCCGAAGAGCCAGTTGATGAGCGAGATGAGGATCGCCGCGAGCACACCCCACCAGAAGCTCTCTACCCGCAGGCCCCAGTCCCAGAACGACGTGATCCACCCCGTCAGCCAGAGGAGGAAGGCGTTGATGATGAGCCCGATGAGTCCGAGGGTCAGGACATAGAGGGGAAAGGCGAGCACTTTGATGACCGTGCCGATGATCGTGTTGACGATCGCGAAGATCGCCGCGACGAGCAGCAGGGTCAGGACGAGCTGGAGCGTCTCGCCGGGAGGGAACGCGATGACGCTGACCTGCAACGCGGGGATGAGCGTCACGATCCAGATGGCGAACGCATTGATGACGACGCGGATGATGAAGCGCATACCCGGCAGTCTCGCACGCGCTCCACCCGCGCGAGCGAGAACAGCGCTGCCGCCCGGTTCCGAAATGGTATCAACGGCCGACTGACGCGGCATCCGCTCTCGCTCGTAGACTCTGCATCGTGACCGAAGCCTCCGACCTCCCCATCCGCGTCCGTGCCGAGATCGCCGCCCTGCCGCCGTACAAGCAGGGCCGGCAGGCCGGTGGCGAAGCGTTCAAGCTGTCGAGCAACGAGAACCCGTTCGACCCGTTGCCGGGCGTGCTCGAGGCCGTGCAGTCCGCGACCTCGCTCAACCGCTACCCCGACGCGTCGGCGGCGCGTCTGCGTGAGCGCATCGCCGAGCGCTTCGGCGTCGGGCCGGACTCCGTCCACATCGGCGCCGGCAGCGTGTCGATCCTCGCCCAGCTCGTGCAGGCGACGTCGGGTCCCGGCGACGAGGTCGTCTACGCGTGGCGCTCGTTCGAGGCCTACCCGTGGCTCGCCGTCGTGGCGGGGGCGACCGCCGTGCAGGTGCCGTTGACCGCCGATGCGCGCCACGACCTGCCGGCGATGGCCGCCGCGATCACCGACCGCACGCGGGCCATCATCGTGTGCAGCCCCAACAACCCCACGGGCCCCATCGTGACCCAGGCGGAGTTCGACGCGTTCGTCGCGCAGGTGCCCGCCGACGTGCTCGTGGTCCTCGATGAGGCGTACGCCGAGTTCGTGACCGACCCCGACGCCGTCGACGGCGAGCGCGTCCTTCGGGCCGCCGACCGCCCGAACGTCGTCGTGCTGCGGACGTTCTCGAAGGCGTTCGGTCTCGCGGGTCTGCGCGTCGGCTACGCCGTGGGGCACCCGCGCATCCTCGATGCGGCACGGAGCACCGCCATCCCCCTGTCGGTCACGAACCACGCCGAGGAAGCCGCGCTCGCGAGCCTCGACGCCGAGGCGGACCTGCTCGAGCGTGTGCGCACGATCGCCGAGCGTCGCGATCGCCTCGCGGCGGCGCTCCGCGACACGGGCTGGGCCGTCCCGCAGGCGCAGGGCAATTTCGTCTGGCTGCCTGCGGGCGACGAGACGCTCGCGATCGCCGAGGCGTTCGACGCGGCCGGACTCATCGTGCGACCCTTCGCGGGCGACGGGATCCGTATCTCGGTCGGCGAGGAAGCCTCTGTCGAGAACGTCCTACGGATTGCGGCATCCGTTGTGAAGGACCTCCCAGAAGGGCACTCGGGCCGGTCGATAGCGTAGAACGATGACGACGCCCCTCAGCGAGGAGTCCGAGGTCGTCCGCGTTCTCGCGGCCGACGGAACGTTCGCCCCGACCGCCGCCGCCGAACCGTACCTGGCGCTCATCGACGCGCTCCCCGAGACAGAGCTCGAGCGTCTCTACCGCGACATGGCGGTCATCCGCGCCTTCGACCGGCAGGCGACGAACCTGCAGCGTCAGGGGCAGCTCGCCCTGTGGCCTCCGAGCTTCGGGCAAGAGGCCGCACAGGTCGGCTCGGCGCGCGCGGCCAGGCCGCACGACCACCTCTTCCCGTCCTACCGCGAGCACGTCGTGACCAAGATCCGCGGCGTCGACCCGATCGACATCATCCGCCTCATGCGCGGCGTGACGCACGGCGGGTGGGACCCGACGGATCCTGCGAACGGCAACACCCACATCTACACGCTCGTGCTCGGTGCGCAGACGCTGCACGCGACGGGCTTCGGCATGGGACTCGTCTTCGACGGCCGCTGCGGCACGGGCGATCCCGACCGTGACGAGGCCGTCCTCGTCTACTACGGCGACGGCGCCTCGAGTCAGGGCGACGTGCACGAGGCGATGGTGTTCGCCGCGAGCTATCGCACTCCCGAGGTGTTCTTCCTGCAGAACAACCAGTGGGCGATCTCGGTGCCCGTCTCGACGCAGTCGCGCGTTCCGCTCGTGCGCCGCGGCCACGGCTACGGCATCCCGAGCATCCAGATCGACGGCAACGACGTCCTCGCGAGCTACGCCGTCACCCGCACGGCACTCGATGAGGCGCGCAGGGGCGCCGGTCCCCGAGTGATCGAGGCGCTGACCTACCGCATGGGCGCGCACACGACGAGCGATGACCCCACGAAGTACCGCACGTCCGAGCAGGAGCAGTCCTGGGCCGAGCGCGACCCGATCGCGCGGATGCGCACGTATCTCGAGGGCCGGGGTGCATCGAGCGCCTTCTTCGCCGACGTCGACGCCGAAGCCGAGGCGACGGCCGACGACATCCGGGTGCGCACGACCGAGCTGGGCAGCATCCCGAACGACGTGATGTTCTCGCACGTCTACAGCGCGCAGCATCCGCTCATCGACGAGCAGCGGGCGTGGCTGGCCGATTACGAGGCATCGTTCGAGGAGGCCGGCGCATGAGCGAGACGACCACCATGGCGTTCAGCCGCGCCCTCAATGCGGGACTGCGCGCAGCGCTCGCCGACAGCGACCGCGTGCTGCTGATGGGCGAGGATATCGGTCCGCTCGGCGGCGTCTTCCGCGTCACCGAGGGGCTGCAGGCCGAGTTCGGCGACCGCCGCGTGATCGACACGCCGCTGGCCGAGTCCGGCATCGTCGGCACGGCGATCGGCCTCGCGATGGCGGGCTTCCGGCCCGTGTGCGAGATCCAGTTCGACGGTTTCGTGTTCCCCGCGTTCGATCAGATCACGTCGCAGCTCGCGAAGATCACGAACCGGCACGAGGGCGCGATGTCGTTCCCCGTCGTCATCCGCATCCCGTACGGCGGGCACATCGGCGCCGTCGAGCACCACCAGGAGAGCCCCGAGGCGTACTTCACCCACACGCCCGGCCTGCGGGTCGTGAGCCCGTCGACGCCGAACGACGCGTACTGGATGATCCAGGATGCGATCGACTCGCCCGACCCCGTCATCTTCCTCGAACCGAAGGCGAAGTACTGGCAGAAGGGCGAGGTCGACACGACGACCCGCCCGCTGCCGCTGCACGCGTCGCGGCTCGTGCGCCCCGGCACCGACGTCACGCTCGTCGGGCACGGCGCGATGGTGACGACGCTGCTGCAGGCGGCGGCGCTCGCCGAGTCCGAGGGCACGTCGTGCGAGGTGATCGATCTGCGCTCGCTGTCGCCGATCGACTACGGCCCGATCCTGGACTCCGTGCGCCGCACCGGCCGCATGGTCTACGCGCAGGAGGCGCCGGGCTTCACGTCGCTCGGCTCCGAAGTGGCGGCGACCGTCATGGAGCGGGCGTTCTACGCGCTCGAGGCGCCCGTGCTGCGGGTGTCGGGCTTCGACACGCCCTTCCCGCCCGCGAAGCTCGAGGCCACGTACCTGCCCGACGCCGACCGCATCCTCGAGGCCGTCGACCGCGCCCTCGCCTACTGACCCCCACCCATGACCGCGAGACTGCACCGGGAGGCCGAGACAGCGGGTGAACCCCGCAGTCTCGGCGCTCCGTTGCAGTCTCGCGGGTTCGGAGAGGAATGAGCATGAGCATGCAGACCTTCACGCTGCCCGACGTGGGCGAGGGACTGACCGAGGCCGAGATCGTCTCGTGGCGCGTCGCGCCGGGCGACACGGTCGCCGTCAACGACGTCATCGTCGAGATCGAGACGGCGAAGTCGCTCGTCGAGCTGCCGTCGCCGTTCGCCGGCACGGTCGGCGACCTGCTCGCGGCCGAGGGCGCGACGGTCGAGGTCGGCGCCGCGATCATCACGATCACGGATGCTGCGACCCCGCCCGCACCGCCGGCGGCGGCGCCGTCCCCCGCAGACGACGGCGGCTCGGTCCTCGTCGGGTACGGGACCGGCGGCGAGGTGACGTCGCGGCGCAAGAAGCCCGCCGACCAGGCGAAGCGCATCGAGGCGTCGACCGGGGTCGTGGCGAGGCCGCCGATCCGCAAGCTCGCGCGCGATCTCGACGTCGACCTGTCGACCGTCACGGCGACGGGCCCCGCCGGAGAGGTGACGCGCGACGACGTCGTGACCCACGCGTCGCAGGCCTCGGTGTTCCGCAACATCGCGACGCCCGAGCGCAGCGCCGTGCGCGAAGAGACGATCGCCGTCGGCGACGACGGCGCCGGCCGCGAGGAGACGATCGCCGTCAAGGGCGTCCGCAAGGCGACGGCGTCGGGCATGGTCCGGTCGGCGTACACGGCGCCGCACGTCTCGGTGTGGACCGACGTCGATGCGACCCGCACGATGGAACTGGTCAAGCGGCTCAAGGCCTCGCCCGACTTCGCCGACGTCAAGGTCTCGCCGCTGCTGATCATGGCGCGCGCCGTCATCTGGGCCGTCCGCCGCACGCCCATGGTCAACGCGGCGTGGGTCGAGGTCGACGGCGGCGCCGAGATCCGCGTGCGTCACTACGTCAACCTCGGGATCGCCGCCGCGACGCCGCGGGGCCTGCTCGTGCCGAACATCAAAGATGCGCAGGACCTCAACCTGCGCCAGCTCGCCCGCGCCCTCGAGAAGCTCACCGCGACGGCGCGCGAGGGTCGCGCCACTCCTGCCGATCAGCAGCACGGCACGATCACGATCACGAACATCGGCGTGTTCGGAATGGATGCCGGCACCCCGATCATCAACCCCGGTGAGGCCGGGATCGTGGCCCTCGGCACGATCCGGCAGAAGCCGTGGGTCGTGGACGGCGAGGTCCGCCCGCGCTGGGTCACGACGGTCGCGGGGTCCTTCGATCACCGTGTCGTCGACGGCGACGGCATGTCGCGTTTCATCGCCGATGTCGCCTCGGTGCTCGAGGAGCCCGCGCTGCTGCTCGATTGAGGCCGCGCGGCCGCACCCGTGTTGAGAACGATTCTCATTAGCTGTTAGAGTCTGCGAGTGACTTCGACGCGACGCATCCTGACCGCTGTGGCCCTGACCGCCACCCTCGCCCTCGCGGGCTGTTCGACCGGCGCCGAGGCCGAGGACGGTCGCATCTCGGTCGTCGCCTCGACGAACGTCTACGGGCAGATCGTCGAGGCGATCGGCGGCGACGCCGTGAGCGTCGTGTCGATCGTGTCGTCGGCCTCGCAGGATCCGCACTCGTTCGAGGCGAGCGCGCGCGACCAGCTCTCGGTGTCGCGCGCCGATCTCGTCGTGATGAACGGCGGCGGGTACGACGCGTTCATGGACGCCCTCGTCGACGGGGCGGGAGCTGTCCGGCCCGTCGTGCCCGCCGTCGAGTTCTCCGAGGCGACGCCCCCCGCCGACCACGGCGACCACGACCACGACCACGGCGACGACGACCACGATCACGACCACGACCACGACCACTCGGTCAACGAGCACGTCTGGTACGACCCGCACGTCATGGCGCACCTGGCCGAGGCCATCTCGATGGAGCTGAGCGCGCTCGATCCCGACAACGCCGACGCGTTCGCGGCGAACCTGGCCGAGTTCACGAACGGCATCGACGAGATCGAGTCGACGCTCGGGACGCTGTCGACCGAATTCGGCGGCGCCGAGATCTTCGTGACCGAGCCCGTCTCGCTGTACCTGACCGAGGCGGCCGGCCTCGTCAACATCGCACCCGACGACTTCACGCACGCCGTCGAAGACGGGCGCGATGTGCCCGCGGCGACGCTGCTGGCTGCGACGAAGCTCCTGCAGACCGGGCAGGTCGCCGCCGTCGTGGTCAACCGCCAGACCGGCGGGGCCGAGACGACCGCGATCACCGACGACGCCGCGTCGCTCGGCATCCCGGTCGTGGAGTTCAGCGAGACGCTGCCCGAGGGCCAGACGTACCTCGAGTGGATGCAGGCCAACGTCACCCTGCTCGGCGAGGCGCTGCGCGGATGACCCACCCGCTCGTCATCCGCGACGCGTCGCTGCACCGCGGCGACCGTGAACTGTGGTCGGGTCTCGACCTCGACGTCGCGCCCGGCGAGCTCATCGCGGTGCTCGGGCCGAGCGGAACCGGCAAGACGACCCTCCTGCGCGCCATCCTCGGGCTCGAGCCGCTCAGCGGCGGTGGGATCGAGGTGTTCGGCCAGCGCGTGCACCACCGCGGCAACCGCGGCGTCGGATACATCCCGCAGCAGCGACCGCTGCCGCCCGAGACGTCGCTGCGTGGCCGCGACCTCGTCGCCCTCGGCGTCGACGGGCACCGCTTCGGCCTGCCCTTCCCGCGTCGCGGCGATCGCGCGCGCATCGACGCGCTCGTCGACGCCGTCGGCGCGCGCGCGTTCGCCGACCGGCCCGTGGGCCTGCTGTCGGGGGGCGAGCAGCAGCGCCTGCGCGTCGGCCAGGCGCTCGCCGACGATCCGCGACTGCTGTTGTGCGACGAGCCGCTGACGAGTCTGGACCTCGCCAATCAGCAAGCCGTCATCGGGCTCATCGACCGCCACCGCCGCGACGCCGGTGCCGCCGTCCTGCTCGTCACGCACGACATCAACCCGCTCCTGGGCAAGGTGGATCGCATCCTGTACATCGCGAACGGCCGGTTCATGCTCGGCACACCCGGCGAGGTGCTGCGCTCGGACGTGCTCACCGACCTGTACGGCGCACACGTGTTCGTGCTGCGCGCGGGCGACCGGCTCGTCGTCGTCGGGGCCCCCGACGCCGAGAGCGCTCACCACCACCACGACGGAGAGCACGAATGAGCTGGTCCGACATCGCCGACGCCATGTTCGGGGGTCTGGGCGACTACGCCGAGATCCTCGGGCTCGTGTCGAACTCCGTCATCGCGGGCGCCGTCCTCGGCCTCGTCGGAGGTCTTGTCGGAGTCTTCGTCATGCAGCGCGACATGGCCTTCGCCGTGCACGGCATCAGCGAGCTGTCGTTCGCGGGCGCCGCGGCGGCGTTGCTCATCGGCGTCGACGTCGTGACGGGCTCGATCGTCGGATCGGTGCTCGCCGCCGCGATCGTCGGCTGGCTGGGCGCCCGCGCGCGCGACCGCAACTCGATCATCGGCGTGCTCATGCCGTTCGGTCTGGGGCTCGGCATCCTCTTCCTCTCGCTCTACGACGGCCGCAGCGCCAACCGCTTCAGTCTGCTGACGGGTCAGATCGTGTCGGTGCAGACCGGTGAGCTCGGCTGGCTCATCGGCATCAGCGTCTTCGTGCTGGTCGGGATGCTGCTCATCTGGCGGCCCCTGCGCTTCGACTCGCTCGACCCGCAGTCCGCCGCCGCACGCGGAGTGCCGACGACAGCGGTGTCGCTCGCGTTCATGCTGCTGCTGGGCCTCATGGTCGCCGTCGCGGTGCACATCATCGGCGCCCTGCTCGTCATGGCGCTCCTGGTGACTCCCGCCGCCGCCGCGATGCGCGTCGCGACGGGACCCGTCGCGGTGCCCGTGCTCGCCGCCGTCTTCGGCTTCGTCTCGGCCGTGGGCGGCATCCTGCTCGCGATCATGGGCACGCTCCCCGTCAGCCCCTACATCACGACGATCTCGTTCGCGATCTACCTCGTGTGCCGGTTCCGCGGCTCCCGGGCACCGCTCAGAGCCCGCGGGTAGACTCCCCGGCATGGCCCAGCGGAACACGTGGCAGCGCGAGCGCGTGCGCGAAGCCCTCGCCGACACCCCGGGTTTCGTGAGCGCGCAGACGCTGCACGCGACGCTCCGCGAAGACAACACCGGCATCGGCCTGGCGACCGTCTACCGGGCTCTGGCGGGTCTCGCCGCGCAGGGCGAAGCGGATTCGCTGCAGAGCCCCGAGGGCGAAGCCCTCTACCGCGCGTGCACGACGACGGCGCACCATCATCACCTGATCTGCCGTTCGTGCGGACTCACGGTCGAGATCGAGGCGTCCGACGTCGAGCAGTGGGCCCGCCGCACCGCCGAGAGCCACGGCTTCGCCGAGGCCGAGCACGTCGTCGACATCTTCGGGCTGTGCGCGACCTGCGCGCGGTCGCGGACGAGCGAGCGTGTCGCGGGCTGATTTCGCGCTGCGCCCCGGCGGTTCGACGGATCGCCCGCGCGCAGGACGCCTTCTCGTCCCCCTCGTCATCGGCGCCGCCGTCGTCGTGGGCCTGTTCGCGATCGACCTCTTCGTGCCCGAGCTCTTCCCGGCGCGCCTGCCTGCCCGCGCGCAGGACGGCCTGACCCTCGCGATCAGCGTCCTGATCGAGTCGCTCCCGTTCGTCGCGCTCGGCGTCGTGCTCTCGATCGTCGTGCAGGTGTGGATCCCGCCCGGTGCGATCGAGCGATGGATGCCGCGGCGCGCGTGGGCGCGACGGGCTGTGCTGTCGCTTCTGGGCATGGTCGTGCCGGTGTGCGAGTGCGGCAACGTGCCGTTCGCGCGCGGACTGATGATGCGCGGCTTCACGGTGCCCGAGACGCTGACGTTCCTGATCGCGGCGCCCATCGTGAACCCGATCGTCATCATCACGACGCACCAGGCGTTCGGCTACTCCGACGGCATCCTCGTCGTCCGGCTCGTCGGCGGATTCCTCATCGCGAACCTCATCGGCTGGCTGTATTCGCGGCATCCGTCGCCGGACGGACTGCTCACGGACCGCTTCCGCAGCACGTGCGCCCGCCAGCACGCACACGCGCACGGCGCGGCCGAGCGAGGCCGTCGCACCCTCAGCCAGTTCATCGTCGAGCTGCGCGCCGTCATGCCCGCCCTCGTCATCGGCTCGGCGCTCGCCGGCGCCGTGCAGGTGCTCATCCCGCGCGAAGCGCTCCTGGCCATCGGGTCGAATCCGGCGCTGTCGATCGTCGCTATGATCGCGCTCGCGATGGTCGTGTCGATCTGCTCGAACGTCGACGCGTTCTTCGCGCTGTCGTTCGCGTCGACCTTCACGCCGGGCTCGATCATCGCGTTCCTCCTCGTCGGGCCGCTCGTCGACGTCAAGATGCTCGCGCTGCTGCGCACGACCTTCACGACGCGCGCCCTCGCGGGGATCGTCGTCATCGTCGTGCTCGCGGCCTTCGCGATCGGGGCGGGGGTGAACCTCATTGGCTGACCCCTCTCGCGCGCTCCTGACCCGCTGGCTCGGCGTCGGCCTCGCCTCGGTGCTCGCGGTCGTCACGATCGCGCTCGCGGCGACCGATCGCCTGGCCCTGTATGTCAATCCCGATTCCGCGTGGTTCGCCGTCGGGATGGCGGTCATCGTGCTGATCGGCGCGGTCGCGAGCTTCGCGCTGCCGCTCGGCGCCGAAGACGACCACGGTCACGACCACGGTCACGACCACGCGGATCCGTCGTCCGCGCACCCGAAGAGACCCGCGCGGCAGCGCGCCGGTGCCGCCGCGGGGCGGGTCGCCATCGCGACAGGGGGCGTCGCGGCGTCGGGGGTCGTGCTGCTGACGCTCGTGCTGCCTCCCGCATCCCTCAGCGCCGAACTCGCGATGTCCCGCGACATCGGAGCGCCGCCGCTGTTCGCGGGAGCCGACGCCGTCACGCTCGCGGAGACGGGCGACACCTCGACGTTCGGGGTCGGGGAGTGGTCGGCGGTGTTCGCGACCGCGACGAACCCCGACGCGTTCGACGGCGACCCGGTCACCCTGACGGGCTTCGTCACCCCCGGCGACGACGGCTTCGATCTGACGCGCCTGGTCATCACGCACTGCGTCATCGATGCGCAGCCGGCGAACGTGCCGATCACGACCGGGAGCGTGCCGGACACGGGCCAGTGGGTCACCGTGACGGGCACGGTGAGAGCAACCGGCGACGGGCGGCTCGCGATCGCGGCGAGCGACGTGACGGCGATCGACGAACCCGGTGACCCCTATGAGTACTGACACGCGTCGGGGCCGCTCCCGCGCGCGGCGCGGCCGGGCGTTCCTGGTCTCGTTCGTCGCGGTCGTCGCGGCGCTCGCGGTCGCCGGCGCCGGAGCCGCGGCGATCGGCGTCGTGCAGGGTCCGCGCATCACGGATGTGCAGGTGGATCCGGCGGCCTCGGTGGCGGCATCCGGCTCGCGGATCATCGTGACGACGTCGCAGTCGCTCGCCGAGGTCGACCCCGCACAGGTCACCGTCACGCCCGAGACGCCGTTCGCCGTCGACACGTCCGGCCGCAGCGTGGGCGTGCGGTTCGGCGTGCCGCTGCGCGACGACACGGAGTACACCGTGACGATCGACGGGGTGCGGGGCCTCGGCGGCGGTCCCGACGGATCGATCGTCGAGACGTTCCGCACACCGCCCATCGCGGTGCACCTGCTGCAGCGCGGCGGCCCGAGCGACGACACCATCTTCCGCACCGACCTCACGGGCGATGAGGCGGTGCCGGTGTTCAGTCATCCCGACATCGAGGACTTCCGCGCGACGGCATCGCAGCTCGTCGTCTCGGTGCGCACGGCCGACGATCGCCCCGCGCTGCTGGTGACCGACCTCGACGGCTCGGGCGAGCGCGCGCTGCCGCTCCCCGGCGACGACGGCGTCGTGACGCACCTGCAGGCGGCCGACCGCGGCGATCTGATCGGCTTCACCTACTCGGATGCCACCCTCAGCGACGCGGGCGGCCTCGAGAGCGCCCTGTTCACGGTTGCGGGCGACACACCCACCCGGATCGAGGTCGCCGGCACCGATGCGCGGATCGCGCAGTGGCGGTTCGTGCCCGAGACCGACAGCATCCTGCTGCTCACCTTCGACGGGAACCTGCTTCTCACGGGCGCGGAAGGCGGCGAGGCGACCTCGCTGGGCACCGCGATCTCGATCGACGGCGTCGCCGGCACCGCGGCGATCGTCGAGCGACTCGACGGCATCGTCGTGCTCGACCTCACCGACGGCACCCAGCGCCCGCTCGTCACGCCCGACGAGGAGCTCGGCCTCCTCGGCACGGCGCTGCCCGTGCCCGGGGGCGGCACGCTGCGCTCGTCGGTCGTGCTCGACGAGACGGGCACGCGCTCGCTCGGCACGTCGGTCGCGCTCGTGGACGGCGACGGCGCGAGCCGCGGCATCGCCGACATCGGCCCCACCGATGCGCTCATGCAGACGTGCGTCTCGCCCAGTGGGCGCTATGCCGCCGTGACCGTCGCCCCCGACGCCGTTGACAACCCCTACGACGGCTACCTGCTGCCCCTGCCGGAACGGCTCGAGACGCGGATCTTCCAGCTCGACGACGCCGAGCCCGTCGTGTCGCTGGAGGGCTTCGCGCTCTCGTGGTGCCGGGTGCCGACCTCATGACGGCGGCGCTGCATCCCGCCGCTCGCGACGAGCTGGCCGCCCTTCCGCTCGCGGTCGCGCCGCGTCTGCTCGGCGGAGTGCTGCGCACGGTCGTCGAGGGCGAAGAGGTCGCCGTGCGCATCACCGAGGTCGAGGCCTACCACGGTCGCGGCACGGGCGACGTGCCCGATCCCGGCTCGCACGCGCGCATGGGGCGCACGGCGCGGAACGCGACCATGTGGGGCGAGCCCGGGCACCTCTACGTCTACCTGAGCCACGGCATCCATTCGTGCGTCAACGTCGTGTGCGGACCCGACGGCCTCGCCGGCGGAGTCCTGCTGCGCGGGGGAGAGGTGATCGACGGAGCGGATGCCGCATCCCGGCGTCGCCCCGCCGCGCGCGTCGCGCGCGACCTCGCCCGCGGTCCCGGCCGGCTCGGCGACGCCGTCGGCCTGCGGCATCCGCTGCATGACGGCATCGACGTCGTCACCGGCGCGGCGCTGCACGGAGCCGTCGCGCGCCTCGCCCTGCGCGACGAGCCCCTCGCCGAGGTCGCGACGGGGCCGCGCGTCGGCGTCGCGGGCGTCGCGGGCACGGCCGTCTTTCCGTGGCGCTTCTGGATCCCGGGGGACCCGACCGTGTCCGCCTTCCGGTGGGGGCGCGGCGCCGGCCCTGTGCTAGGCTGACTCTTTGTCTGCGTGCACTCCAGTACGCAGTACGTATCCTCACGAGGATGCAGACAAGGGATCTTGGGTGACACCGTCCGGTGTCACGGTACTAAGGAGACATCACTATGGCAGCAGTGTGCCAGGTGACTGGAGCAGTTCCCGGCTTCGGTCACAACATCTCGCACTCGCACCGCCGGACGAAGCGCCGCTTCGACCCGAACGTGCAGAGGAAGACCTACTTCGTGGCTTCGCTCGGCCGCAAGATCACCCTCAACGTGTCCGCTAAGGGCATGAAGGTGATCGATGCGCGCGGTATCGAGTCGGTTGTGAAGGACCTGATCGCGAAGGGTGTGAAGCTCTGATGGCCAAGAAGTCTCAGGACGTCCGTCCGATCATCAAGCTGCGTTCGACCGCCGGCACGGGGTACACCTACGTGACGCGCAAGAACCGCCGCAACAACCCCGACCGCATCGTGCTGAAGAAGTACGACCCTGTCGTGCGCAAGCACGTCGACTTCCGAGAGGAGCGCTGATCGCATGGCCAAGAAGAGCAAGATCGCGCGCAACCAGCAGCGCCAGGCGGTCGTCGACCGCTACGCCGCGAAGCGCGCCGAACTGAAGAAGGCGCTCGTTTCGCCGACCTCGACCGACGAAGAGCGCGAAGCCGCCCGCCTGGGTCTGCAGAAGCTGCCCCGCGACGCGTCGCCCGTGCGTCTGCGCTCGCGCGACGTCATCGACGGCCGCCCGCGCGGCATGCTGACGAAGTTCGGCATCTCGCGTGTCCGCTTCCGCGACATGGCGCACCGTGGCGAGCTGCCCGGCGTGACCAAGTCGAGCTGGTAAGCACCACCGCAGCAGAAAGGCCCGGAGTCCGCTCCGGGCCTTTCGCCTTTCCCGGGGCGCGTCGTGGTCGAATGGACGCGTGCCGCTGGATCCCTTCTTCGCCGAGCGACTTCGAGTGCACCGCCGGTACCTGCTCGGTCAGGCGGTCGGTTCGGCGCGCTCGCGGCTGGCGGCGCTCTGGCCGTTCTCACGCCCATCGGCACCCCCGAGTCCGAAAGCGCCGCTGAGCCCGCGCGCGCGTCATCGCCGGGCCGCACTCGCGTGGGACCGCACCGAGCTGCGCACGGTCGGCACCCCCGGACCCGATCTGCCGACGAGCGAGCACGAGGTCGCGGCAGAGCCGTCGTTCCGTGTGCGCGTATACCGGCCGACCCTCGCCGAGAACCCCCTGCCGGCGGTGCTCGCCTTCTTCGGCGGGGCGTTCCGCATCGGCGGCATCGACTATCCCACGACGGATGCCGCGTTCCGCCGCCGTGCGCAGGATGCGGGCGTCGTCATCGTCGCCGTCGACTACGCGCTCGCCCCCGAGCAGCGCTACCCCGTGCAGGTCGAGCAGGCCTATCGTGCGCTCGAGTGGCTCTTCGCGCAGGCCGACGACCTCGGCATCGACCGTGACCGGATCGCCGTCGCGGGCACGTCGGCCGGAGCGAACCTCGCCGCGGCGCTCACGCTCGTCAACCGTGACCGCGCCGCGATGCCGCTGCGACTGCAGCTGCTCGAAGTCCCCGTCACCGACCTCACCGGAAGGCACCTCGACCTGCGCGCGACCCGGGCGCTCGGCATCCCGAGCATCATCGCGCTGCGCGAACTGCGCTCGGTCGCCCGGACCTACCTGGGCGAGGCCGGGAACGCGCGCGAACCGTACGCCTCACCGCTGCGCGCACCGTCGCACGCGGGGCTGCCGCCCGCCGTCATCCTGACCGCCGAATACGACCCGCTGCGCGGCGACGGGGCGGCCTATGGCGCGGCGCTGCGCGCGGCCGGCGTCGACGCGAGCGTGGCGCAGTATCTCGGCGTGACTCACGACACTCCCCTCTTCACCGGTGCCCTCCCGGCCGCCCGTCGCTGGCACGACGACGTCGTCGCGGCGCTGCGCCGTCTGCACGCCGGAACCCCCGAAACGGTCGCCACAGCGGCCCCAACAGCCACAGAAGACCCCGACACGCCGTCACGAACGTCGAAAAGCGGCAGAAATCCGCGTGATTCCGCGGATTCGTGACTATAGTCAAGGCGGTCGATCCGACCAGCCGGAAGGCGCTCGCCAACCGGTCCCAGCAATAGGGGCGGTGCTCAAGCCGCCTTGGAGGACAACCCAAATGGCTGACAAGTCCATCACCAAGACCGAACTCGTCGCGAGCATCGCCAGCGCGACCGGCCAGAGCCAGTCCGCCGTGTCGGGCATGCTCGACTCACTCTTCTCGACCGTCTCCGAGGCCGTCGCCAAGGGCAGCAAGGTCTCGATCCCGGGCTGGATCTCGTTCGAGCGCGTCGAGACGTCGGCACGTACGGGCCGCAACCCGCAGACCGGTGAAGAGATCAAGATCCCCGCGGGCCAGCGCGTCAAGGTCACGGCCGGCTCGAAGCTGAAGGCCGCCGTCAAGTAACCGCGATCCCGGGTCGACGCTGCCGCGGGCAGCGTCGAGGCGGATCGAGACCTCTGTCTCTCGAAGGGGGATGCCGAACGCTCGGCATCCCCCTTCTGCGCGCCTAGGCTGGGATCGTGACCCCCGCGCCTTCTTCCCACGTCGCTGCTGCGCCGCCCGGAGCCGCGCGGCGAGCGCGTCCGCGCAGCCTGCGCTCCGTCGGCCCGGCGATCCTCGTCGTGGCCGCGTTCGTCACCCTCGCCTGGGCGCTCGCCTTCGGTGGCGGCGCGGAGCCGCTCGCGATCGCCGACCCCGGTCCGATCGTGCGCTGGGGGCTTCCGATCTCGAAGCTGCTCGTCAACCTCTCCGCCGCGGGCGTCGTCGGGGTCCTCGTCACGGCGCTGTTCGCGCTCAAGGCGGGCGAGCGCCCCTTCGACACGGCGCTGGATGCGGCATCCGTCTCTGCCGCCGTCTTCACCGTGGCCGCGGGCGCGACGGGCTTCTTCACGTTCGTCGACGCGTTCAACCCGGCGATCAGCGCGAGCCCCGAATTCGGGGCCCAGCTGGGGCGCTTCTTCACCGAGACCGAAGTGGGCCGCACGTGGCTCATCACGACGGTCGCGGGAGCGCTGCTGACGGTGCTGACCTTCGCCGTCCGGTCGTGGACGGCGACGCTGCTCGTCGCGGCACTGTCGATCGCCACGCTCGTGCCGATGGGCACGCAGGGACACTCCGGCGAGGCGGCGTTCCACCACGAGGCGATGACGGCGATCATCATCCACATCATCGGCGCCGCCGTGTGGCTCGGCGGACTGATGCTCATGGTGTTCGTGCGGCCGCTCCTCGATCGCGACGGTGTCGCCACGGTGCTCGGCCGCTACTCGAGCATCGCGCTCGCGGCTTTCATCGTCGTCGCCGCGAGCGGCACGGTGCGGGCCATGATCGGGCTCGGCGAATGGTCGATGCTCGCCTCGGCCTACGGCGTCATCCTCATCGTCAAGATCGTCGCCCTCATCGCGATCGGCGCGCTCGGTGCCTGGTACCGGCAGCGGCTGATCGCACGGCTGCGCGAAGACGGCGCGTCACGGCGCTTCTGGGGGCTCATCGCCTTCGAGCTCGCCCTCATGGGCATCGCCAGCGGCGCCGCCGCGGCACTGGCACGCACGCCTCCGCCCGTCGAGCCCGTCATCCCCGCCGTGCCGACGCCGGCGCAGATCCTGACACTCGCTCCGCTGCCCCCGGAACTGACCCCCGAGCGCTGGCTGACGTCGTGGAACCCCGACCTCATCTGGGTCTTCGCCGTCGCGTTCGGCCTCTTCTTCTACTGGGCGGGCGTGCGACGCCTGCACGTGCGCGGCGACCGCTGGCCGCTCCTGCGATCCGTGTCCTGGACGCTCGGACTGCTGCTGCTGTTCTGGGTGACGGCGGGACCCATCAACGTCTACCAGGACTACCTGTTCAGCGTGCACATGATCGGGCACATGCTGCTCGGGATGGCGATTCCCCTGCTGCTGGTCGTGGGCGCCCCCGTGACGCTCGCGGCGCGGGCGATCCGCAAGCGCGAGGACGGCACGCGAGGCGGCCGCGAGTGGATCCTGTGGGCCGTGCAGACGCCGGTGTCCCGCGTTCTGACGAACCCCTTCGTCGCCGCGGGCATCTTCGTCGTGTCGCTGTGGGTGTTCTACTACACCGACCTCTTCCGCTGGGCGCTGTACGACCACCTCGGCCACGAGTGGATGGTCGCGCACTTCCTCATCTCGGGCTACCTCTTCGTGCTGACGCTGATCGGCATCGACCCCGTGCCGTGGCGTCTGCCGTACCCCGGCCGCCTGCTGCTGCTCGTCGGCGTCATGGCGATGCACGCGTTCTTCGGCATCTCGATCATGATGCAGTCCGGGCTCATGGTCGCGGAATGGTACGGGTCGATGGGCCGCGAATGGGGTGCGACACCGCTCGAGGACCAGTACATCGGCGGTGGCGTCGCGTGGTCGGTCGGCGAGATCCCGACGCTCATCCTCGCCGTCACGGTCGCGATCCAGTGGTCGCGCTCCGACGCCCGGGTGCAGAAGCGCAGCGACCGGCACGCCGACCGCACGAATGACGCCGAGCTCGAGGCCTACAACGCGCAGCTGGCGCAGCTGGCCGAGCGCGACGCCCGCCGCAGCGTCAGGGAAGACCAGGCCCGCCGACGGTGATCGTCGCGGTGCCGTCGGGCAGCACCGTGATGAGCGCCGTCAGCACGAACGGCACGTCTTCGCTCACGGACCTGACCGATCCGTCGAAGAGCGAGCGGATGTCGACATCGATGTGCGCGATCGCCTCGGTGTCGGGGATCACCCACGCCGCGCCGTCGGGCACGAGCGTGATGACGGGCTGCGCGACGATCGACCACACCGGCTCCGACGCGATGCGCTCCTGCACATAGAACCCGAAGGGGCATGCCGTCGGCTGCAGCACCTGCTGCGTCGCGCACGACGTCAGGAACTCCTCGACGCGCTGCTGCACGACCGCCACGAACTCCTCGGTGGGCTCGGCCTGCACGTCGACCGCGACGGCCGAGAACGGGCTGTCCGAGAGCACTCCCACGCCGGCGGTCGACGAGATCGCGGTGTCGACCGACACCGAGTAGAACGCGGGAGAGAAGACCAGCAGCGACACCGGCGCGAGGGGGTCGGCGTCGAGACCGTCGGGCGAGACCTGCCGCTTGTCGATCTCGAAGCCGTTGACGTCGAACGACATCGACCCGCGCACGACGAGGTCCATCACGGCCAGCGGGCTCTCGGCGAACCGCCACGTCGGGGCGACGCCGATCGTGCCGTCGCGCTCGATCGAGAAGGTCGTGCGTCCGTCGACGCCGCCCGCGCGGTAGGTCACCGCGACGCGCGAGACGCCGTCCTGCTCGGTCTCGGACACGACCTCGACATCGCTGAGCGAGGCCAGGGCGTCACGGCGCAGCAGGGCGTCCGACGCGGTGGGCGGAAGACCGGCGCCTTCGAGGTCGGGGGTGTCGACGGCGACGCCCGGAAGAGCCAGCGCCTCGGCGGCGTGGCCGTCGGCGAGGAGGGAGAGGTAGCGCTCCACGAACGCCGTCGGCGAGTAGAACTCGCGGTACAGCGTCGCGACGCCCGCCGCGACCGCCGCGACGAGGAGCACCCCGACCAGACCGAGCAGCGTGAGGTCGACCGCGAGGCGGTTGCGGGATCGCCGCGCTCGTGTGCTGCCGGCCGCTTCGTTCACGACACCCAGTCTAGGAAGAGTGCTTTCCCCCGCGGAATCTGTGCACAGATGAGCGGCTGCCGGGCCGGGGTGCGGCATCCGATGGCTACCATGAATCGGTGACCACGCCGCCCCTGTCTGCCGAACAAGAGGCGCTGTTCCGTCTGATCGAAGACACGAACGAGCACGTGTTCGTGACGGGCCGCGCCGGGACGGGCAAATCGACGCTCCTGCAGCACCTGGCATGGAGCACGTCGAAGCAGATCGCGGTCTGTGCGCCGACGGGCGTCGCCGCGCTCAACGTCGAAGGGCAGACGATCCACTCGCTCTTCCGGCTGCCGATCGGCCTGATCGGGTCGAGCGACGAGAAGCAGACGGATGCCACGCGCAAGATCCTCAACGCCATCGAGACGCTCGTCATCGACGAGATCTCGATGGTCAACGCCGACCTCATGGACGCGATCGACCGGTCGCTGCGCCTCGCGCGGGGGCGCCGGCACGAGCCGTTCGGCGGGGTGCAGATCGTCATGTTCGGCGACCCGTACCAGCTGGCTCCCGTGCCGCCGCGCGGCGACGAGCTGCGCTATGTGCGCGATCACTACCGGTCGTTCTGGTTCTTCGACGCGCACGTGTGGGCGGGTGCTTCGACAGGCTCAGCAACCGGTGAGGGATTCGACGGGCTCATCGATCTCGGCAGGCACGGCGCCGAGCTGCACATCCGCGAGCTGGTCGACATCCACCGGCAGTCCGATGACGGGTTCAAGGCGATGCTCAACGCCGTCCGGCACGGCGTCGTGACAGCCGACATCGCGCAGGCGCTCAACGACACGGGGGCCCGCAGACCGCCGGATCCCTCGGACGACGAGCCCCCCATCATCACGCTCGCCACCCGCAACGACATCGTCAACAACATCAACCGCCGGCACCTCGCCGAACTGCGCGGCCGCGAGCAGACGGCACAGGCCGACGTGAGCGGCGACTTCGGCCGGGGCGAGGCCGGATACCCCGCCGACCCCGAGCTGAAGCTCAAGGTGGGCGCGCAGGTCATGTTCCTGCGCAACGACCGCGGCGCCTTCCCCGATCCGCCGCGGTGGGTCAACGGCACGATCGGGCGGGTCACCCGGATCGCGGGCGGCACGGTGCGCGTCGACGTCGACGGCGACGAGGTCGAGGTCGAGCCGGCGGTGTGGGAGAAGTACCGCTACGCGTACGACCCCGGATCGAAGGCGCTCACGCGCGAGATCGTCGCCGAGTTCACGCAGTTCCCGCTGCGCCTGGCGTGGGCGGTGACGATCCACAAGTCGCAGGGAAAGACCTACGACCGCGCGATCGTCGACCTCGGATCCGGGGCGTTCGCCCCCGGCCAGACCTACGTCGCGCTCTCACGGCTGACGTCGCTCGAGGGCCTCTATCTCACGCGGCCGCTGCGCCCGAGCGACATCCGGGTCGACCCGGATGTGCGGCGCTTCATCGCCGGCGCCCGGCGCCAGGCATCGACGCCGACGCTCCCCACCGGTCCCTGAGCCTGTCGCTGTCCCTGAGCCTGTCGCGGTCCCTGAGCCTGTCGCGGTCCCTGAGCCTGTCGCGGTCCCTGAGCCTGTCGAAGGGGGGGGTCAGGCGACGGCGGTCGACTTGGCGGCGCCGAGGTCTTCGAACAGCTCGGTGTTGAAGCGGTATGCGAGCAGCACCTCGTCGATGACGCGCTCCTGCTCGGCGGCATCCCAGGGCGCCTGGTCCATCTGCTCGCGGTAGACGTCCTTGAAGGCGGCGGGGTCGGCGATGTCGTCGAAGACGTAGAAGCCGATGCCGTTCGTCCCGAAGCCGAAGCGCCGGGCCATGAGGCGTCCGATGAACTGGCCGCCCGACAGGTCGCCGAGGTAGCGCGTGTAGTGGTGCGCGACGAAACCGCCCGCCCACGTCGCACCGACCTCGTTGATGCGGTCGACGTAGCGCTTCGTGGCGGGAAGCGGTTCGATCTGGTCGCGCCAGTCGCTGCCGACGAGGAATTCGAGGTCGGCTTCGAGGGCGGGCAGGCGCGTCAGCTTGTCGCTGATGAAGACGGATGCCACGGGGTCGTTGCGCATCTGCGCTGCGGTGCGCTCGAGGGCCTCGTAGATGAACCAGTGCTGCGCGACGAGGGCCGTGTAGTCCTCGCGGGTGCCGTCGCCCTTGAGCAGGTCGGCCATGAAGCCGGAGTGCTCGCTTCCCGAGTGTGCGCTCGTGGAGCGTTCCCAGAGTGTTTTCGAGAAGGGGATGACGTCGCTCATGCTCCCCAGTCTAGGCCGGTGAGGCGTGCCTAACCTACTCGGAGGGCTCGGGATGATACTCCCGCGGTCACGCGTGCGGACGCGGTTCGATGCCCAGGCGCTCGCACGCGGCGTCGTACAGTGCGACGATCTCGCGCCGCACTTCGGGGCGCTCGCTGATGGCGCCGCCGGGCCACGGCACGCGGAAGGAGACCTCGGTGCCGTCGGCGAGCCGGGCGATCCACTCGCCTCCGTCGCCGTCGAGGCCCGTCATGGTCGCCGAGGCGGGGTCACCTGCCGGTCCGAACGCGCGGGCGATGAGCAGGTTGTCGTCGCTGTGGTCGTCGTTCATGTGGTGGAGCACCGCAGTGCGCACGGAATCGTCGAAGGTGTGCGTCATGCGTCACAGCCTACGGATCGGCGTGACATCCTCGTGACCTGGGTGTGTTTGAATCTCTTGTCGGGGGTGGCCATGCGGGCAGTCAGGAAACCGCGGCGCGCCGCGGGTGCGGTCGCGGCCGCGCTCGTGCTCGCCGTCGCGTTCAGCGGCTGCTCCGCGCCCGAACCGACCGTCGAGCTGCCCACGCAGGTCGAAGGGGCCTTCGCCGACCAGACGCAGCAGCTGCTCAGCGATGCCGTCACTCACGCGATGGGCACGATCGGCGCGACCGGCGCCGTCGTCGGCGTGTGGGCGCCGTGGAGCGGCTCATGGGTCAGCGGAGTCGGCACCCAGACCCCCGGGGGTGCGGCCGTCACGACCGACATGCCCTTCCGCATCGGGCAGCTGACGCGGCCCATGACGTGCGATCTGCTGTATTCCGCCGTCGATGACGGGCTCGTCGAACTGGACGCATCCGTCTCTCAGTACGTCTCGGGCGTCGCCGACCTGAAGGACGTGACCCTCGAGCAGCTGTGCGACGGCACGTCGGGCATCGGCTCGTACGCGGGCAAGCTGCGACCCGTGTGGACGAAGAACCCGCAACGCGTGTGGAACGCGCGTGAGCTGGCCAGCTACGGCCTGGGTCAGCCGCGGTCGACGGAACCGGGCGAGAAGTTCGTCAGCTCCGACGCCAACTACGTTCTGCTCGGGCTCGCGATGGAGCGGGTGATGGGCGGCTCCGCCCGTGCCCTGCTGCAGGAGCACGTCGCCGAACCGCTCGATCTCACGGCGACCCGCCTGCCGGCGGGTGCTGCTGCTCCGGTCGCGGGCGGCATGACGGGTCTCACCCTCGAGAAGGACGAAGCCGGCGCGTGGATGTGCGCCGAGCCTGTCGACGTCTCGGCGATTTCCGCGAGCATCGGGTTCACCGACGCGGGTGCCGTGTCGACGGTCGATGACATGCGTCAGTACGTGCAGGCCCTCGCGACGGGCGCGCTGCTGTCCGAGCAGCTCGCCGAGAGCCGCTTCGCCGACGCCAAGCCGCTCAGCGACTCGGCGCCCTCGTGGCTCACGACGGCCGGCGGCGCGGTGATCGCCGGATCGCTCGTCGGCAACTACGGCTCGATGCCCGGGTACGCCACGGCGGCGTTCGCCGATCCCGAAACGGGTCTCACGGTCGTCGTCGCGCTGAACAACTCGGTGCGTGGCGCGGCACCTGCCCAGGAGCTCGCGTGGGAGCTCGCCGCGATCGCATCGAAAGCGCCCGCGGCATCCGGGGAAACCGCCCCCGAAGCAGGACTGCCGTGGACACCCGAGCAGTATCGCGAACAGCTCACCGCGAAGGCCGTCTGCGCCCCGCCCGCGGAGTGACACTCGCGCCCGAACGCGTCGGGCTCTAGGCTGGGCTGTACCCATGCACAGGGGGGCGTGGTCGGCTCGCCGGCCACCGGTTCCGGGGCGGTCCCCAACGCCGCGGGAGCGGAGCACCCGCTGTGCGCCGCCACTGGGTTCGTCGAAGGCAGGCCACGCCAATGGCCCAGTCCATCCCGTCACCGGCTTGGAGTCCACCGTCCGCCGTCGCGCTGCGTCGCGTACCGCTCCTCGTGCGTCCACGCTGGCTCGCCGCGGCCCTCATCGTCGCCGCCACGGCGGCCGGCGTGCTGTTCGTCGAGGTGGCCGAGCAGGATCTCGCCCGCCAACGCGACGTCCTCATTGCCGAGAGCATCCTGGTGCAGGACTCCCTCGCTGCGGCACGCAACGCGAACGCGCTCGCGCGAGTGCGCGAAGCAGACCTGCGCGTGCGCCTCGCCGAGCAGGGAAGGACGCTCGCCTCGACGTCGGGGTTCCTCAAGTGAGCCCCGCAACCCGTCGCTCGCTCGTGGTGCTGACGGCGTGCGCCGTCGTCGTCATGGGCGCGCAGATCGCCGATGGATCGGCCGTGCGGCACGAGCGGGACACGGTCGCCGCCGAGTTCGAGGCGCTGCAGGCCGAGAGCGCCCTCGTACGCGGCGAAGCCGTCGTGCTCGCCGAGCGTGCGGGCGGTCTGCGTGCGACGTCGTCGACCTATGACGTGCTCATCGACGCGCGCGAGGGCTTCGTCGCTTCGCTCGAGAAGGCGGATGCCGCCCTGTCGGCCGCCGACGGCAAGCTCGAGACGGCGGCCGAGCGTGCCGGCATCCTGAAACTGCAGCAGAAAGTGCTCGCCGAACGCACCGACGTCGCCGTCGTCGCCCGCGCCCGCGCCGACGTCGACGAGTACGCCGGCGATGTCACGAAGGCCGTCGAGGAGTACGACCGCGAACAGGCCCGCATCGCGGCCGAGCGGGCGGCGGCGGCATCGCGCGGCTACTCCGGGGGATCCGGCGGGGGCGGGGGCGGGTATTCCGGTGGCGCCTCGGCGGGCGGCGGCGGCGGAGGCGGTGCCGCGCCGGTCGCGGGCGGCTACGCGCGCGTGCGCGCTGCGCTCAACAACGTCGGCGGCGGTCACGTGCGGCTCGAGGAGTTCGCCGGCGCATGCGGCGGCGGTGCCGCGGCTGCCTGCGCGTCGCCCGGGGTCATCCGCTTCACGCCGGGCCTCGCCTCGTGGTCGGACGGTCGCCTGCACTGGGCGATGGCGCACGAGCTCGCCCACACCTACCAGTTCAACGTCTGGGGCCCGCTCGTCGCATCGTCGGGGTACGCGTCGCTGTTCGGCGGCAACATCGAGCTGCTCGCCAACTGCATGGCCGCCCAGCGCGGCTACGGCAGCGGCAACGTCTCGTGCTCGGGTGCGCAGCTGCAGTGGGCGGGATCGATCTGGGGCGGCGTCGTCCCGGGGTGAAGCGCGCGTCGGGCGGGCGTGGGAGCATTCACCGAAGGCCCGAGTCGGCACCCGTGGTGCCATCTCGAACCTTTTGAGGGGATGACGGGAATCGTCCCTACCGCTCTCCACGCATCGCTACGCGCTGCGCGGAGCCTCGGCGGCAGGGGCCCACCCGCAAGCGGCTTCGGTTCCGACGGCATGCGCACAAAGGTCCTGCTGCACCGCCTATGGCGGCACATCAGGACCTTGAGGGGATGACGGGAATCGAACCCGCGCTATCAGCTTGGGAAGCTGAAGTTCTGCCATTGAACTACATCCCCCTGCACCCGGAGGTGCCCGGCCAGCATAACAAAGCAGCGCGAGGTGCGGCATCCGGAGCCTCTAGGCTGGTCGCGTGCTGCTCTCCGACCGTGACATCAAGCTCGAGCTTGAATCCGGCCGTATCGGCCTGGATCCGTACGAGCCCGGAATGGTCCAGCCGTCGAGTGTCGACGTGCGCCTGGACCGGTACTTCCGGCTGTTCGACAACCACAAGTACCCGTTCATCGACCCGGCGGAAGACCAGCCCGAACTGACGCATCTCATCGAGACGACACCCGACGAGGCGTTCATCCTGCACCCGGGGGAATTCGTGCTCGGGTCGACGTTCGAGCAGGTGTCCCTGCCCGACGACGTCGCAGCGCGGCTCGAGGGCAAGTCCTCGCTCGGGCGGCTCGGCCTGCTGACGCACTCCACGGCGGGGTTCATCGACCCCGGATTCTCGGGGCACGTCACCCTCGAGCTGTCCAACGTCGCGACGCTGCCGATCAAGCTGTGGCCCGGCATGAAGATCGGGCAGCTGTGCTTCTTCCGCCTGTCGTCGCCGACCGAGAACCCCTACGGCACGGGGCCGTACAGCAACCGCTACCAGGGGCAGCGCGGCCCCACGGCATCCCGATCGTTCTTCAACTTCCACCGCTCGGACGTCGCCACGACCGACGCCGGATCCCGCGGCGCCTGATCGGTCACACTCTGGGCAGGCGCGGCCCGCATCGATAGCGTGGGTCGCGTGACGAGCCAGCCCGCGCCCCTATCCGGTCCGACCGAAGAGACGGCGCGCCGGTTCCGCCCGGCGCCGTGGGTCATCTGGCCCGCCGCCGTCATCGTGGTCGTCTTCAGCGCGTTCGCGATCATCTTTCCGGATGCCGCCGAGTCGGCCTTCGGCGCGATCCAGACCACCGTCGTGAACACGTTCAGCTGGTACTACGTGCTGATCACGGCGTTCTTCGTCGCCTTCGCGCTCTTCCTCGGCTTCAGCCGGTTCGGCGACATCAAACTCGGACGTGACGATGACGAACCCGAGTTCTCTATGCTCGCGTGGTTCTCGCTGCTGTTCGCGGCCGGCATGGGCATCGGCCTCGTCTTCTACGGCGTGAGCGAGCCGCTCAGCCACTTCGTCGATCCGAAGCCGGGGGTCGAGGGAACCCCCGCGCAGCTCGCACAGTCGGCGCTGACGCAGACCTACCTGCACTGGGGTGTGCAGGCGTGGGCCATCTACGTCGTCGTCGGACTCGCCCTCGCGTACGCGATCCACCGCCGCGGACGCCCCCTGTCGATCCGCTACGCGCTCGAGCCGATCCTCGGCGCCAAGGTCAAGGGCGGGTGGGGCCACCTCATCGACACGGTCGCCCTCGTCGGCACGCTGTTCGGCGTCGCGACATCGCTCGGCCTCGGTGTGCTGCAGATCGGCGCGGGCCTCAATGCCGCGGGCCTCATCGACGAGCCCGACCTCATCGTGCAGATCGCGATCATCACGGTCATCACGGCGGCGGTGCTGTTCTCGGTGCTGTCGGGCGTCGCGCGCGGCATGAAATGGCTGTCGTCCTTCAACCTCGTGCTGGCCGGGCTCGTGCTGCTGTTCGTGCTCTTCGCCGGCGAGACGACGTACCTTCTGCGCGAATGGGTGCAGTCGATCGGGGCGTACATCCAGAACTTCGTCGGGCTCAGCTTCTCGGTGAGCGCCTTCCAAGGGGCCGCGGGTCAGGAGTGGCAGGCGACGTGGACGGCGTTCTACTGGGGGTGGTGGATCTCGTGGGCGCCGTTCGTCGGCGTCTTCATCGCGCGGGTCAGCCGCGGCCGCACGGTGCGTCAGTTCGTCCTGGGCGTCCTGCTCGTGCCGACCCTCGTCGGCATCCTGTGGTTCGCGGTCCTCGGCGGATCGGCGATCAAGGTCGAGATGGACAACCCGGGCTCGCTCACGACCGACGGTGCGGTCGACGTCGAGGCGGCGCTGTTCGAACTGTTCACGTTCCTGCCGGGTACTCCGCTGCTCACGATCGGCGCCATCATCCTGATCGCGATCTTCTTCGTGACCTCGGCGGATTCCGGTGCACTCGTCATGGGCATGATCGCGACCGGCGGCAATCCCGAGCCCTCGCGCCCCGTGCGCACGTTCTTCACGCTCGCCACGGCCGTGCTCGCGCTCGCGCTGCTCATCGCGGGCGGGCTCCTCGCCCTGCAGACGGCGGCGATCCTCATCGCGCTGCCGTTCAGCGTCGTCATGCTGCTGATCTGCTGGGCGACGATCGTCGCCTTCCAACGGGAGAGACGGTTCTACGAGCGCACGCGGCGGCGCCTGTTCGTCGAGCAGATCGGCGCGCACTACGGCCTCGAGGTCGAAGAGCCCAACGAAAGCGGCGTGCGACTGCCGGCGTGGCTGCGGCCGCGCGGGCGAGGCGGGGCGGACTGACGGCCCGCGCTGCCGTCTCCCGGCGACGCACGGCCAGGAAACGACAGCGGATGCCGCGGCTACGTCGCCGGCGCCTCGCGGCCGCGCACGAACCCGGCGTCGAAGCCGCGCTCGTAGGCGTGGTGACTTCGCAGGAACCCGGCGAGGCCGAGCAGATCGCCGCCGCCCTCGCGCAGCTGCGCGGCGCGCGTCCGGGGCGCCCGCCCGGACCCGGGTTCGGGCAAGGTCCGTTCGGCTCGAGGCGCAGCATCCGGAACATGCCGGGCACCGCGGCGGCCATCACGCCGGCCGCGGGCACGGACCGATGGGGCGGTTCGCGGCCCGCTTCCGGCTGCTCGAAGCGCTCGCGGCGACGGGCGAGCCCCTGTCGGTGAGCGAGCTCGCCGAGCGCATCGGCGTCGACCAGCCGCGCGCAAGCCGGCTCGTGCAGGCCGCCGTGGCCGAGGGCCATGTGCGTCGCGAGGCGAATCCCGACGATGCGCGGCGCACCGACATCGTGCTGACGGATGCGGGGCGCTCCCTCATCGCACAGGCGAGCAGTGCGCGCGTGGACGCCGCCGAGACCGCCCTCGCCGACTTCACGCCCGACGAGCGTGCACAGCTCGCGGCGCTGCTGTCCAAGCTCGCGGCGGCCTGGCCGCGCTGACGCGGCGGCGTTCGCTACTCGATGACGGCCTGCTTCGCCCTGACCGGCAGCATGAGCAGCAGGCCCGCCAGCAGCACGAGCACGATGCCGAGGATGCCCAGACGCGTGTCGCCGGAGATGCCGACGAAGAGCGCGAACAGGCCGGGGGCGAGGAAGGATACGGCGCGCCCCGTCGTCGCATAGAGGCCGAAGATCTCGCCCTCGCGGCCGACGGGGGTGATGCGGGCGAGGAACGAGCGGCTCGCGGACTGGATCGGCCCGACGAAGGCGCACAGCACGAGCCCGGCGATCCAGAAGCCGATCTGCGCCGTGCCGATGAAGAGCACGACGCTGCCGGCGACGACGAGTCCGACGAGCGAGACCATGATGACGACCTTCGGGCCGAAGCGGTCGTCGAAGCGGCCGGCCAGGATCGTGAAGATGCCGGCGACGACGTTGGCGGCGACGGCGAAGTAGAGCACCTGCGACGACGAGAAGCCGAAGACCTGGGCCGCGATGATCGCGCCGAAGGTGAAGACGCCGGCCAGGCCGTCGCGGAAGACGGCGCTCGCGAGCAGGAACATCAGCACCTGGCGGTTGCCGTGCCAGAGCTTGGTGATCGTCCCCCACAGCACGGCGTAGGAGCGGAAGAAGCCGACGCGCACCTGGCGCTCGCGAACGGGGACCTCGGGCACCCGCAGCAGCACGGGGATCGCGAAGACCCCGAACCACACCGCCGACGCGACGATCGCCAGGCGGATGTTCATGCCGTTCTCGGTCGTGATGCCGAGGGGGCCGGGGCTGTCGACGAGGCCGATGAAGAGCACGAGCAGAAGCACGAGCAGCGCGATGCCGCCGACATAGCCCATGCCCCAGCCGAAGCCCGAGACGCGGCCCATGTTCTGCTTCGTCGACACCTGCACGAGCATGGCGTTGTAGTTGACGCCGGCGAACTCGAAGAAGACGTTGCCGATCGCGAGGAGCGTCGCCCCGAGCACGAGGAACGCCGGCGACCCCTCGACGAAGAACATCGCGGCCATCGCGGCGACGACGAGCATCGTGTTGACTCCGAGCCACAGTTTGCGCCGGCCCGTGCCGTCGGAGCGCTGGCCCATGACCGGGGCGAGCGCCGCGATCAGGATGCCGGCGATCATGAGCGCGATCCCCACGAGCGAGGCGTTGTCGGCGAGGGCGCGCACGAGCGCGGGATCCTTGGCGTCGCCGCCCGCCGCGTCGAGGACGGACTGCTCGACGAAGAGGGTCGAGGCGAGGTAGGTCGAGAAGACGAAGGTCGTGACGACGGCGTTGAAGGCGGCCGAGCCCCAGTCCCACAGCGCCCAGGCCAGCACGCCGCGCTTGCGCGTGGCGTCGGCCGCGCCGATCGTCGCCGCGGCGACCTCGGATTCGGGAGCGGGCTGATCCGGAAGCGACATGCCCGTCACGCTACCGCCCTCTACCCGCGAGACTGCATCCGCACGGCGAGACCGAGGGTAATACCCGCAGTCTCGACCTGTCGTTGCAGTCTCGCGGTCTAGCGGGGTTGAGTCGAGGGGTGTCAAGTTTGAGTTGACAGTCACGGTGGGGCGGCAGTAGGGTTGAGTCAGTTAGGCTCAACCTCGCTCGGATGGGCCGACCACCAACTTCACCGACCAATGACCTCGGGTGGCTGCTGCCACCCAGACAGAAGGAGAAACGCACATGGCACGAGCTGTGGGAATCGACCTCGGCACGACGAACTCCGTCGTCAGCGTCCTCGAGGGCGGCGAGCCGAAGGTCATCGCGAACGCCGAGGGCTTCCGCACGACGCCCTCCGTCGTCGCCTACACCAAGGACGGCGAGGTGCTCGTCGGCGAGACCGCGAAGCGCCAGGCCGTCACCAACGTCGACCGCACGGTCGCCTCGGTCAAGCGCCACATGGGCACCGACTGGGGCTTCGATGTCGACGGCAAGAAGTGGACGCCGCAGGAGATCTCTGCGCGCATCCTCCAGAAGCTCAAGCGCGACGCCGAGGAGTACCTCGGCGACACGGTGACGGATGCCGTCATCACGGTGCCGGCGTACTTCAACGACGCCGAGCGTCAGGCGACGAAGGAAGCCGGCGAGATCGCGGGCCTCAACGTGCTGCGCATCATCAACGAGCCGACCGCCGCCGCGCTGGCCTACGGGCTCGACCGCGGCAAGGAGGACGAGCTCATCCTCGTCTTCGACCTCGGTGGCGGAACGTTCGACGTCTCGCTGCTCGAAGTGGGCAAGGACGACGACTTCTCGACGATCCAGGTCCGCTCGACCTCGGGCGACAACCGCCTCGGCGGCGACGACTGGGACCAGCGCCTCGTCGACTACCTCATCAAGCAGTTCAAGGACACGACGGGCGTCGACGTCTCGGGCGACAAGATCGCGCTGCAGCGTCTGAAGGAAGCGGCGGAGCAGGCGAAGAAGGAGCTGTCGAGCTCGACGTCCACGAGCATCAACCTGCCGTACCTGTCGCTCACCGACAGCGGCCCGGTGTCGCTGAGCGAGACGATCACGCGCGCCAAGTTCGAGGACCTCACGAAGGACCTGCTCGACCGCACCAAGAAGCCCTTCGAGGACGTCATCCGCGAAGCCGGCATCAAGGTCTCCGAGATCGATCACATCGTCCTCGTGGGCGGATCGACGCGTATGCCCGCCGTCGCGGAGCTGGTCAAGAAGGAGACGGGTAAGGACGCCAACAAGGGCGTCAACCCCGATGAGGTCGTCGCCGTGGGCGCCGCGCTCCAGGCCGGTGTCCTCAAGGGTGAGCGCAAGGACGTCCTGCTCATCGACGTGACACCCCTGAGCCTCGGCATCGAGACCAAGGGCGGCATCATGACCAAGCTCATCGAGCGCAACACGGCCATCCCGACCAAGCGCAGCGAGACCTTCACGACCGCCGACGACAACCAGCCATCGGTCGCGATCCAGGTCTTCCAGGGCGAGCGCGAGTTCACCCGCGACAACAAGCCGCTGGGCACGTTCGAGCTGACCGGCATCGCGCCGGCTCCGCGCGGCGTGCCGCAGGTCGAGGTCACCTTCGACATCGACGCGAACGGCATCGTGCACGTGTCGGCCAAGGACAAGGGCACCGGCAAGGAGCAGTCGATGACGATCACGGGCGGCTCGTCGCTGCCCAAGGACGACATCGAGCGCATGGTGCGCGAGGCCGAGGAGCACGCCGCCGAGGACAAGAAGCGCCGCGAGGGCGCCGAGACCCGCAACCAGGCCGAGACCCTCGCCTACCAGATCGAGAAGCTCATCTCGGAGAACGAGGACAAGATCCCCGCCGACGTGAAGGAATCGGTCCAGGCCGACGTCAACGAGCTGAAGTCCGCCATCGCGGGCGACGACGACGACAAGGTCAAGGAAGCGTTCGACAAGCTCAGCCAGAGCCAGACGAAGCTCGGTGAGGCGATCTACTCGCAGGACCAGGCCGCTGCGGCCGACGGCGCCGCCGAAGAGGCGGCTGAGGAGACGAGCGGTGCCGAAGAGGATGTCATCGACGCCGAAGTGGTCGACGACGAAGAAGACAAGAAGTAGGGGACATGACGGATAAGGACTTCGACAACGACGAGGTCCGTCCGGACGGCGGGGGGTCGGAGGCACACGTCTCCGACCCCGCGTCGCACCAGGACGACCTGACGGTCGATGACATCCTCGGCGCGGACCAGACCGACGATGCGCTCACGGGCGACGACGCGGTGGACCTCCCGCCCGAGGCGGCGGGCTACCTCGCCGACCTGAAGCGGCTGACGGCGGAGTACGCCAACTACCGCCGTCGTACCGAGGATCAGCGTCAGCTCGAGATCGAGCGGGCCAGGGGTGAGGCGGCCAAGAGCCTGCTGCCCGTGCTCGACGATCTCGACCGGGCCGAGAAGCACGGCGATCTCGAAGAGGGCTCGGCCTTCACCGTGATCACCGAGAAGGTGCGCGGCGCGGTGGCCAAGCTCGGCGTGACCGCCTACGGTGCGGCCGGCGACGTCTTCGACCCGCAGCAGCACGAGGCGATCTTCCAGGTTCCGACGCCGGGTCAGACCGCGCCGACGATCGTCGATGTCGCCGAGGTGGGCTACCGCCTGGGCGATGTCGAGCTGCGTCCTGCGAAGGTCGTGGTCGCCGTCCCGGCGGACCCCTCGACGAGCTCAGGGACCTGAGTTCAGATGGCCAGTCAGGACTGGTTCGACAAGGACTTCTATCAGGTCCTCGGGGTTTCCAAAGACGTCTCCGACGCCGACCTGAAGAAGACGTACCGCAAGCTCGCGCGCAAGTATCACCCCGATTCCAATCAGGGGGATGCCGCGGCCGAAGCGAAGTTCAAAGAGGTCAGCGAAGCGTATGCGGTGCTGTCCGACACGGCCCAGCGCGAAGAGTACGACCAGATCCGCGCCATGGGCTCGGGCGCCCGCTTCACGGCGGGCGGCCAGGGCGCCGGCGGGTTCGAAGACGTGTTCTCGCAGTTCGGACAGGGTCGCGGCGGTGGCAGGTACGCCTCCGCGGCCGACTTCGATGACATCTTCTCGATGTTCGGGCAGCAGGGCGCTGGTTTCGGCTCGGGACGTTTCGGGCAGTCGACGGGCGGGTACCGCGGCTACGGCGGCCCTTCGAAGGGGGCCGATGTCACGGCCCGCACGACGATCGACTTCCTCACCGCGACGAAGGGCGAGACCATCTCGCTGCAGGGCGAAGACGGCAAGCCGTTCAAGGTGAGGATCCCCGCGGGGGTCTCCGACGGGCAGAAGATCCGGCTCCGCGGACGCGGACGCCCCTCGCCCGACGGCGGCGAGAGCGGCGACATCGTCGTGCAGGTCGCCGTGCGAGCGCACCCCGTCTTCGAGCGCGACGGACTCAATCTGCGCGTCAAGGTGCCGGTGACGTTCACCGAGGCGGCTCTCGGCGCGACGATCGAGGTGCCGACGCTCGGCGGCGATCCCGTCAAGCTGCGCGTCGCCCCGGGAACGCCCTCGGGTCGCGTGCTGCGGGTGAAAGGTCGCGGCGTCGAGACCTCGAAGGGCAAGGGCGACCTGCTCGCCGAAGTCCAGGTCGCCGTGCCGGCGCACCTCGACGATGCCGCCCGCGAGGCGCTCGAGCGGTTCCAGTCGCTCGAACCGAAGGAGAACCCGCGCGCGGACATGATGGCGAAGGCGCGCGGTTGACATGAGTCACGATGAGATCGACGCCGAGGCACCGATCTTCGCGATCGCGGTGGCCGCCGAGCTGTCGGGCATGCACCCGCAGACGCTCCGGCAGTACGACCGGCTCGGCCTCGTCGTCGCCGCGCGCACGCAGGGTGGTTCGCGGCGGTACTCGCTGCGACACGTCGAGCAGCTGCGCGAAGTGGCTCGCATGTCGGCAGAGGGCATCGGACTCCCCGCGATCATGCGGATCCTCGATCTCGAGAGTCGCGTGCGCGAGCTCCACACGCGCGTGCGCGACCTCGAGGATCGCGTGCGCGCGGCAGCCGAGTCCCGGCCCGGTGCACGCGTCTTCGCGGCCGGGACGACCGGCGCCGTCGTGTCGCTGCGCCGAGGCACACGCGCCCGGCGCGCGACCGACATCGTCGTCTGGCGGCCGCGGCACCCCGGCCCCGCTTCCGCAGACGACGCCGAAGACTGACCCGCATGAGCGACTATCTCCCCGGGGAGACCGCCGCGACGCACCGCTGGTCGGACGCGATGTACTGGCCGCTCACGGTGTCGGCCCTCGTCTTCCTCGTGACGTTCACGATCCACGTCATCGGGGACGTCCGCGGCACGGCGGCGCTGGTCACGACGACGATCATCGGCGTGACGTGGTTCGTCTTCATCGTCGACTTCCTCGCGCGGCTCATGCTGTCGCGCCCGCGCGGGGCGTGGTTGCGTGCGCACCTCGCATCGCTGGCCATGGCGATCATGCCGCCGCTGCGTCCCGTCCGCCTGCTCGACACCTTCACGCGGCTCGCGGCCTTCCGCCACTCCGCCGGTGCGACGCTGCGCGCTCGCCTGCTCATCTACGGCGGCGGGTCGGCGCTGCTGCTCGTCTGGTACATCTCGCTCGTCGTGCTGCAGGTCGAGCGGCATGCGCCGGGCGCATCGATCACGACCTTCGGCGACGCGGTCTGGTGGGCGTTCTGCACCATCACCACGGTGGGATACGGCGACTATGCGCCCGTGACCGTTCCCGGCCGGATCGCGGCGGTCGTGCTCATGGGCGGCGGCGTCGTGCTCGTCGGGCTGATCGTCGCGACGATCTCGTCGGCGGTCGTCGAACGGGCGACGCGCGCGAAGACCACGCACGACAGCCACCTGCCGCATCCGCATCTGCATCACCGTGATGCTCATCGCAGCGACGGTGGCAGCACCGCGTGACGGATGCCGCATGACCGATCACGGCGCCGTGGTCGGAGCCGGAAAACGCACGGATTCGCTCAGGGCGTACGGATGGGACTTCATCCGTGTCGGTGGCAGGTCGTAGCCTGTAGTGCGCTATCGGGGGCTCGCCTGCGGCATCCGCTCGCCCCGTCGCATCGTTCCGCTCTCTCACATCCGGAGAACACGTGCTCGGCAGACTCCTCATCCGCTACCTGAAGCGATACCGCTGGCTGCTGCTCGGCGTGCTCGTCTTCCAGTTCGCCGGGGCGATGGCCTCGCTCTTCCTGCCGCGCCTCAACGCGAACATCATCGACGAGGGCGTCGCGAGAGGCGACACCGCCTACATCTGGTCGACCGGGACGCTCATGCTCGCGATCTCGCTCGGGCAGATCGTCGCCTCGATCATCGCGACGTACTTCGCCGCGCGTGCGGCGATGGCGACGGGCCGAGACATCCGCCGCGACGTCTACGAGAAGGTGAGCGGCTTCTCGGAACGCGAGGTGTCGCGGTTCGGGCCCGGCTCGCTCATCACCCGCAACACGAACGACGTGCAGCAGGTGCAGATGCTCGCGATGATGGGCGCCACGATGCTCGTGAGCGCGCCCCTGCTGGCGATCGGCGGCGTCATCATGGCGTTGCAGCAGGATGTCGGGCTGAGCTGGCTCATCGGCGTGTCGGTGCCCGTCCTGCTCGTCCTCGTCGCGCTGATCATCAGCCGCATGGTGCCGCTGTTCCGCGCGTTCCAGTTCAAGCTCGACGCCGTCAACCGCATCATGCGGGAGCAGCTCACCGGAGTGCGGGTCGTGCGCGCGTTCGTGCGCGAAGACATCGAGGCGAAGCGGTTCCGCGGGGCGAACACCGACATCATGGTGGTCGGCCGCAAGGTCGGCTCGCTGTTCGTGCTGATGTTCCCGCTCGCGATGCTCGTGCTCAACGTCACGGTCGTCGGGGTCATCTGGTTCGGCGGAATCCAGGTCGATGCCGGCGAGGTCGAGATCGGCACGCTCTTCGCGTTCATGCAGTACGTCGGACAGATTCTCATGGGTGTGCTCATGGCCACCTTCATGACGATCATGATCCCCCGCGCCGCCGTCTCGGCAGAGCGCATCGGCGAAGTCCTCGCGAGCGAATCGACGCTGACGCGCGCCGAGAACCCCGTGAGCGTCTTCGACGCGCCCGGAACGGTGCAGTTCGACGGGGTCGAGTTCAGCTACCCCGGCGCCGAGGCGCCCGTCCTGCAGGGCATCAGCTTCGGTGCGGCGCGCGGTGAGACGGTCGCCATCGTCGGTTCGACGGGCGCGGGCAAGACGACGCTGGTCTCGCTCATCCCGCGGCTCTTCGATGTCACCGGCGGTGCCGTCCGCGTCGGCGGCGTGGACGTGCGCGAGGCCGACCTCGATCGGCTGTGGAAGACGATCGGTCTCGTGCCGCAGCGGCCCTTCCTGTTCACGGGCACGGTCGCCTCGAATCTGCGTTTCGGCCGCGAGGAGGCCACCGACGCCGAGCTGTGGCACGCGCTCGAGATCGCGCAGGGCAAGGACTTCGTCGAAGAGATGGACGGGCAGCTCGACGCCCGCATCGCGCAGGGCGGCACGAACGTCTCGGGCGGTCAGCGACAGCGCCTGGCCATCGCCCGGGCCATCGTGCATCAGCCCGACATCCTCGTCTTCGACGATTCCTTCTCGGCCCTCGACCTCACGACCGACGCACGATTGCGCCAGGCGCTCTGGCACGAGCTGCCGGAGGTGACGAAGATCGTCGTCGCGCAGCGCGTCTCGACGATCACCGAAGCCGATCGCATCGTCGTGCTCGAAGACGGGCAGATGGTGGGGCTCGGCACGCACGACGAGCTGCTCGCCACGAACAAGACCTACCGCGAGATCGTCGAATCGCAGCTGGGGGTGGAAGCATGAGCGCGCCCGACGTGCTGACCGAAGAAGAGCGCCTCGAGCTCGAACTCGCCGAGCAGGCGCGCCAGACCTCCGGCGACTGGGATGCCGTCGCCCCCGGCAAGGCCGCGAACTTCGGCAAGAGCTTCGCGCGCCTCATCGGGCTGCTGCGTCCGCATGCCGTCGCCTTCACGCTGGTGTCGTTCCTCGGCGCCGTCGGCGTCGTCCTCGCCGTCATCGCACCCAAGGTCCTCGGCGAGGCGACGAACCTCATCTTCGAGGGCTTCGTGTCGCTTTCGCTCGCGGGGCAGTTCCCCGTCGGCACCCCGCAGGCCGACGTCGTCGCCGCGCTCGATGCCGCTGGTCAGGGCGACATCGCGAACATGGTGCGCGCGATGGACGACTTCGCCGTCGGCGCGGGGGTCGACTTCGACAGCCTGCGGATGGTCATCGTCGGCGTGCTGGCGATCTACGTGGCCTCGTCGCTGCTGAACTGGGTGCAGGGCTATGTCATCAACGTGATCATGGTGCGCACGATGTGGCGCCTGCGCGAGTCGGTCGAGGCGAAGATCAACCGTCTTCCGCTGTCGTACTTCGACAAGGTGCAGCGCGGCGAGCTGATCTCCCGCGTCACGAACGACATCGACAACATCACCCAGACGATGCAGCAGTCGCTGTCGACCGTCGTGACCTCGGTCCTGACGGTCATCGGCGTGCTCTTCATGATGTTCACCATCTCGTGGCAGCTGGCTCTCGTCGCTCTGGTCTCGCTCCCGCTCATGGCGGTCATCTTCGGCATCATCGGACCCAAGTCGCAGAAGGCGTTCGGAATCCAGTGGCGCAAGGTCGGGCGCCTGAACGCGCGCGTCGAGGAGTCGTTCTCCGGTCACGCGCTCGTCAAGGTCTTCGGTCGTGAGAAGGACTCGCGCGAGAAGTTCCAGGAAGAGAACGAGGAGCTCTTCGAGGCGGCCTTCAAGGCGCAGTTCCTGTCGGGCATGATCATGCCCGGCATGATGTTCATCGGGAACCTCACGTATGTCGGCATCGCCGTCCTCGGCGGTCTCATGGTCGCCAGCGGGCAGTTGCGCCTCGGCGACGTGCAGGCCTTCATCCAGTACTCGCAGCAGTTCACCCAGCCGCTGTCGGAGCTGGGTGGCATGGCCGCCGTCATCCAGTCGGGCACCGCCTCGGCCGAGCGTGTCTTCGAGCTGCTGGACGCCGAAGAAGAAGAGCCCGACGCCCCCGACGCCCCGGAGCCGGTCGACGGCGAGGGCGTCATCGAGTTCGAGAACGTGAAGTTCTCGTATACCCCCGACCGGCCCCTGATCACCGACCTGTCGTTCCGCGTCGAACCGGGCCAGACGGTCGCGATCGTGGGTCCGACCGGTGCCGGAAAGACGACGCTGGTCAACCTCATCATGCGGTTCTACGAGCTCGACGGCGGGCGCATTCTGCTCGACGGGCAGGACATCAGCGACCTCACCCGCGACGACGTGCGCTCCCGCACCGGCATGGTGCTGCAGGACCCGTGGCTGTTCGCCGGCACGATCCGCGAGAACATCCGCTACGGACGCGAGTCGGCATCCGATGACGAGATCGTCGAAGCCGCCATCGCCACGCGCGTCGACCGCTTCGTGCACTCGCTCCCGGACGGCTACGACACGGTGCTCGACGAAGACGCGTCCAACGTCTCGGCGGGCGAGAAGCAGCTCATCACGATCGCCCGGGCGTTCGTGGCACAGCCGTCGGTGCTCATCCTCGACGAGGCGACCTCGTCGGTGGACACCCGCACCGAGCTGCTCCTTCAGCACGCGATGGCGGCGCTGCGCGAAGGGCGCACGTCGTTCGTGATCGCCCACCGTCTCTCGACGATCCGCGATGCCGACCTCATCCTGGTGATGGAGCACGGCGACATCGTCGAGAAGGGAACGCACGACGAACTGATCGCGGCCGAGGGTGCGTACTGGCGGCTCTACCAATCGCAGTTCGAGCAGGCCGCGCAGGATCCGGACGCCGAAGAGGCGCTTCTCGACGCGACGCGCACGGGCGCCGTGCCCGTGATCGACGGGCAGGGGTGATCAGACCGGATCGATGCGCAGCACGCCGGGGCGCTCGCCGACCGTGAGGTCGTCGATGACGCGCAGGCTCCGCGCCAGGTCGTCGACCGAGCCGATGACGGTGCCGAAACGCTCACGGTCGGCGAACACCGCGGTCACGGTCACGAAGTGCGTGCCCGTGTCCCACGTATAGGTCGCGAACGGCGGGGTGCGCGGATCCGCGGGCAGCGGCATCGCGAGCTTCTCTCCCGCGCCGAGATACGTTCCGCGGAACGTCTCGGTGTCGTCGTACTCCATCGGCATCATGGCCCGCGCCGCGCGCAGCTGCGCCGTCGCCGCCTGCACCTGCGCCATCACGACGACCAGTTGCGGGTCCGCCTTCCACACCCACACCAGCACGCGGCCTGCCGCCTTGCGCATGAGGAACGGGGCGGCCTGACTCATGGCCCACGCCGCGACCCCGCCGCCGGGTCGCTCGGTGGCCCCCATCGCGCGGTTGGCCTGGGCCAGCAGCATCCGGATCGCGGCTTTGCGGTGTCGTCGCCCCCGCCAGCCGAGGGACTCGGTGACGGGGACCCACAGGGTCACGTCGGCGTCGGCCTGCAGTCGGGGCATGAATCCAGCGTAGGCGTGTTCCCGGGGACGAAGCAGGCCCTCGGGTTACAGTGGGACCGGCGCGCGACCTCCCCACGGCGTGCCGCTCCGCACTATAGACAGGCCGCTCTCTTCGTGACCGAACCCGCGACGCCCGACGACCACGCCGCCGCCGCACGGCCCCTGACCGTTCTCATCGGTGCCGACACCTTCCTGCCGCACGTCAACGGTGCCGCTCGCTTCGCCGAGCGTCTGGCGGCGGGCCTGGTCGATCGCGGCCATGACGTGCACGTCATGGCGCCCAGCGCCGGCCACCGCAACCACGGCACGTTCCGGGAGGTCATCGAGGGTCGGGAGATGACGGTGCACCGCCTGCCCGCGTGGCGCTGGCCTCCGCACGACTGGCTGACGTTCGTGCTGCCGTGGATGTCGAAGCACTACGCGCGCCGCGTGCTCGACGAGGTGCGCCCCGATGTCGTGCACATCCAGTCGCACATCGTGATCGGCCGCGGACTCGCGCGCGAAGCCCGCAAGCGCGGCATCCCCGTCGTCGCGACCAACCATGTCATGGCCGAGAACATCGTCGATTTCACGACGCTGCCTCCCGTGCTCGACAAGGTCGTCGTGAAGCTCGCGTGGAACGACGCCAGACGCACGTTCGACATGACGCGCGCCGTCACGACGCCGACCCGTCGTGCGGCGGACTTCCTCGAGAAGACGATCGACATCCGGGGGGTCGTTCCCATCAGCTGCGGTCTGGATGCCCGCAACTACACGGCTGATCTCACGCCCCGCGACGCGCATCGCATCGTGTTCGTCGGCCGGCTCACGACCGAGAAGCAGATCGACGTCGTGCTGCGGGCGATCACGAAGCTCGATCCCGCGCTGGAGGTCACCTTCGACATCGTCGGCAACGGCGATCAGCGTCGGAACCTCGACCAGCTCACGCGCGAGCTCGGGCTCACCGACCGGGTCACGTTCCACGGCTACACGACCGATGAGGAGCTGCGCGGCCTGCTCACCCGTGCGAGCGTCTTCGCGATCGCGTCGATCGCCGAGCTGCAGTCGATCGCGACGATGGAGGCCATGGCATCCGGCTTGCCGATCGTCGCCGCGGACGCCGTCGCGCTGCCGCACCTCGTGCACGACGGCGAGAACGGCTACCTCTTCGAGCCGGGAGACGTCGACGACCTCGCCGCCAAGCTCACGACCGTGCTGACGCAGTCTCCCGAAGAGCGCCTGCGCATGCAGCAGGCGTCGCTCGACGGCGTGAAGATCCACGACATGCAGCGCACTCTCGACACGTTCGAGGCGCTGTACCGCGACGAGCCCCTGCCGGAGTGACGCGCTCGTGCACGTCGTGATGTTCGGCGATCAGCACGTCGAGACCCTCGGCGGAGCACAGGTGTCGATGCGCCTGCAGCGGCGGTTCCTCGAGAAGGCCGGACACACCGTGACGGTGGTCGCTCCCGCGATGCACGGGCCGCGTGCGCGAGCGACGCCCTTCGACACCGGCTACGTCGATCTGCCGTCGATCCCCATCACGGTGGACCGGGAGTACTCCATGGCGTGGCCCGGACGGCGGACCGATCGCCGAGTGGATGCCGCGTTCGCGGGTCGTCCTCCCGTCGATGTCGTGCACGTGCAGGCCGATTTCTGGGGTGCGTTCATCGGGTATCGCTTCGCGCAGCGCCACCGTCTTCCGGTCGTGCACACGATGCACAACCGGGTCGACGTCGGCATCGAGGCGACGGCGCCCCTCCCCGGGCTGGTGCTGGGTGCGCTCAACGCGTGGAGCAGGCGGACCCTCGGTGTGCCGACGCCCGGACGTGACGGGTGGGCGTACTTGCGGCGGCTGGCGGCGGGTGCCCAGGCGGTCACGGCCCCGTCGCACCACTTCGCCGAGCGGCTCGAGCGGCACGGCGTCTTCGCCGACGTCGACGTCGTGTGGAACGGCATCGACGACGACCTTCTCGACGGCGTGCTCGCCGCGACGGCGCCCGAGCGCGAGCCCGGGCCGCCGCGGTTCGTGTGGCTCGGACGCATGAGCCCCGAGAAGCGGCTCCTGCCGTTCCTCGAGGCCCTCGGACGGGCGGACGTGCACGCCGAGGTCGAGATCATCGGCGGCGGCGGTCAGCTGGGCGCTGCCCGCCGCCTCGTCGACAGGCTGGCGCCGGCAGCATCCGTCGTCTTCTCGGGCCCGATGCCGTACGCCCGGACGCTGCGCCGGATCCAGGCCGCCGACGCGGTCGTGCAGACCTCGATCGGCTTCGAGACGCAGGGCATGACGATCTTCGAGGCCGCGTCGCTCGGCACGCCGGCGGTCGTGAGCGACCCCGACCTCGCGCGCGAGCTCGGAACCGGGTTCTGGGCCGTCGGGGGCGACGTCGACGCACCGCCCGCGGTCGCGGACGCCTCGGTCGGCGCGCTGGCGGCGGCTCTGCGGCAGGCCGCGGGCGACATCGCGGCGGGATCGGCGGTGCAGCCCGACCCCGGTATCCGCGAGCGCTTCCGCCAGTCGTCGCGCACCGCGGCGATGGTCGAGGTCTACGGCCGCGTGCGCGCCTGACCGGTTCAGGGGAGACGGCGGGGATCGGTCGGCACCTGGCGATAGCCGTCGTGCGCGACGACCGTGACCGTGCCGATGATCGCCAACGTCGTGACGGTGATGATGGCAGCGAGAAGGATCATGGCAGGAAACCTACGCTTGCGCTCGAACTGCTGCGAGTGGCAGGATGGTCACCTGTCGCACGAATACTGCCACCTGGAGCGCCATGAAGACCGTTGCCGTCATCGTCCAGCCGGGCTTCGCGCCCTTCGAGTTCGGTCTCGCGTGCGAGGCCTTCGGGCTCGACCGCTCCGAGGACGGCATCCCGAACTTCGACTTCCGCATCGTGACGCCCGATCCCGGCATCGTGGTGTCGAAGATCGGGTTCTCGATCAACGTCGATCTGGATCTCGCGTTCGCATACGAGGCCGACCTCGTGGTCGTCTCGCCGACCCCCCGCGCCTCCTGGCGTCACGCCGATGAGCGCGTGCTCGATGTCGTGCGCCATGCCGTCGCCCGCGATGCGTGGGTGCTGAGCGTGTGCAGCGGCTCGTTCATCCTCGGCGCGGCCGGCGTGCTCGACGGGCGCAGAGCGACGACCCACTGGATGTACGCCGACGCCATGGCTCGGATGTATCCCGCTGTCGACGTCGATCCCGACGTGCTCTACGTGCAGGACGGCCGCATCATCACGAGCGCCGGCACCGCCGCGGGGATCGACGCATGCCTGCACCTGCTGCGGCAGGAGATCGGCGCGGAACTGGCGAACAAGATCGCGCGGCGCATGGTCGTGCCGCCGCAGCGCGACGGCGGGCAGGCGCAGTTCATCGATCGGCCGCTGCCCGCGACGACGTCGCTGTCGCTCGCGCCCGTGAGCGATTGGATGCTCGACAATCTGCGACTCGACCTGACGGTCGATCAGCTCGCCGCGAGGGCGCACATGTCGCCGCGCACGTTCGCGCGGAGGTTCAAGGCGGACTTCGGGGCGACTCCCGCCGCCTGGCTCGCGCGGCAGCGGATCATGCACGCGCAGCGGCTGCTCGAGACGACGGAGCTCGGCCTTGACCGCGTCGCCGACGAGAGCGGGTTCGGTTCGGCCGCCGTCCTGCGGCAGAACTTCGCTCGTGTGCTCGGCACGACCCCGACCGCCTATCGCGATCGATTCAGCTGCACGCGCCAGATGGCGGATGCCGCGATGCTCGACCCCGTCGCCTGACCCTCTTGCCGCCACGAAGGCTCCTGCGCTAAACTTGAGTCAACACGGCTCAACCTTGAGTCGCTCAGACTTCAGGAGCACGAATGAACGCACAGCCCCAGCCCGGGCAGGAGGAGCAGAGCGCCCTCGAACAGTTCGGGATCAACCTCACCGACCGCGCCCGTCAGGGCAAGCTCGACCCCGTCATCGGGCGGGACAGCGAGATCCGCCGCGTCAGCCAGGTGCTGACCCGGCGCACCAAGAACAACCCCGTCCTCATCGGTGAGCCCGGCGTCGGCAAGACCGCCGTCGTCGAAGGTCTCGCCCAGCGCATCGTCGCGGGCGACGTCGCCGAGTCGCTGAAGGGCAAGGAGCTCATCAGCCTCGACATGTCCGCCCTCGTCGCCGGCGCGATGTACCGCGGTCAGTTCGAAGAGCGCCTCAAGAGCGTCCTCAAAGAGATCACCGAGTCCGAAGGACAGGTCATCACCTTCATCGACGAGCTGCACGTGCTGATGGGCGCGGGCGGCGGCGAAGGATCGGTCGCGGCATCCAACATGCTCAAGCCGATGCTCGCGCGCGGTGAGCTGCGACTCATCGGCGCCACGACGCTCAATGAATACCGCGAATTCATCGAGAAGGATGCCGCGCTCGAGCGCCGCTTCCAGCAGGTCTACGTCGGCGAACCCAGCGTCGAGGACACGATCGCGATCCTGCGCGGGCTCAAGGAGCGCTATGAGGCGCACCACAAGGTCGCGATCGCCGACGGCGCGCTCGTGGCCGCGGCATCCCTGTCGAATCGCTACATCCCGTCGCGGCAGCTGCCCGACAAGGCGATCGACCTCATCGACGAAGCCGCCTCGCGGCTGCGCATGGAGATCGACTCGGCCCCCCTCGTGATCGACGAGCTGCGCCGGCATGTCGACCGGCTCAAGCTCGAGGAGATGGCGCTCAAGCGCGAGAAGGACGACGCGTCGAAGGAACGTCTCGCGACGCTGCGCGCAACGCTCGCGACCGAGCAGGAGCGCCTCGGCGAGCTGCAGAACCGGTGGGAGCAGGAGCGCGCATCGCTCAACCTCGTCGGCGATCTGAAGACCCAGCTGGATGCTGCTCGCATCGAGGCCGACCGCGCACAGCGCGAGGGCAATCTCGAGCGGGCATCGCGGCTGCTCTACGCCGACATCCCCGCGCTCGAGCGCAAGCTCATCGACGCCGAGAAGGCCGAGAGCAGCGACGACCGGATGGTCGGCGACCAGGTGACCGAAGAGGACATCGCGAAGGTCATCGCGGCGTGGACGGGCATCCCGGTCGGGCGCCTGCTGCAGGGCGAGACCGAGAAGCTGCTGCACCTCGAGCGTGAGCTGGGCAAACGGCTCATCGGGCAGAAGGACGCCGTCAAGACCGTCGCCGACGCCGTGCGCCGCTCGCGCGCCGGCATCAGCGACCCGCAGCGGCCGACCGGATCATTCCTGTTCCTCGGGCCCACCGGCGTCGGCAAGACGGAGCTCGCCAAGGCGCTGGCCGAGTTCCTCTTCGACGACGAGCACGCCATGGTGCGCATCGACATGTCGGAGTACGGCGAGAAGCACTCGGTCTCGCGGCTCGTCGGCGCCCCTCCGGGGTACGTCGGCTACGAGCAGGGCGGCCAGCTGACCGAGGCGGTGCGCCGGCGTCCGTACTCGGTCGTGCTGCTCGACGAGGTCGAGAAGGCCCACCCCGAAGTCTTCGACGTGCTGCTGCAGGTCATGGACGACGGGCGCCTGACCGACGGCCAGGGCCGGACGGTCGACTTCACGAACGTCATCCTGATCCTGACGTCGAACCTCGGCTCGCCCATCCTGATCGATCCCGCCCTGACGACCGAGCAGAAGCGCGAGCAGGTTCTGGCGCTGGTGCGTCAGGCGTTCCGCCCGGAGTTCGTCAACCGGCTCGATGACACCGTCGTGTTCCACGCCCTCACCGAGGACGATCTCGCGCAGATCGTCGAGCTGTCGGTCGACGCGCTGCAGCGGCGCCTCAAGGACCGCCGTCTGACGCTCGCCGTGACGCCGGATGCGCGCGCGTGGCTCGCCGAGCGCGGGTACGACCCGCTCTTCGGAGCGCGGCCGCTGCGCCGGCTCATCCAGTCCGAGATCCAGGACCGTCTCGCGATGGCGATCCTGGGCGGCGGGGCCCGCGACGGGGACACCGTCCGGGTCGACGTCGCCGCCGACGGCTCCGCGCTCGTGCTGACGAGCACCGAGCCGTCGCGGGCGCCCGAGGACATCGTCGACGCCGAGCTGGTCGAGGACTGACCTCGACCTCCGGCCCCGGCCCGTGCCCGTGACCCCTGACCGCGAGACTGCATCGGCACGCCGAGACAGCGGGTAAACCCCGACGTCTCGCGGTGCCGATGCAGTCTCGCGGGAGCCGATACGGTCGGGGGATGCATATCGCACCCTCCGGCCGTTTCGTGTTCGTCGCGCAGTGGATACTCGCGCTCCTCCTGCCCCTGTTCGTCGTCATCGGGCGCGGCCTCGTCGGCTCGCCGCTGGGTTGGATGATGGTGATCGGCATCTGGTTCGGCCTCTTCGGGATCGTCGCGCTGTACGTGCCGCCCGTGCTGACCCTGTTCGACCGCGAGGTGCGTGCCGCGAAGGCGACGCGCGTGGTGTATTCGGCGGCGACATGGGTGCTGTGGGTCGCGCTCGTCGTGTTCGCCCTCACGCTCGTCGACGGCGGAGATGACGGTGAACCGGGCTCGGCTCTCACGGTGTGGACGGGCGACGCCGTGTCGGACGACGCCTCGAACCTCATCGCTCTCATCGCCGCCCTCGTCGGCTTCGTGGCACTGGTGGCCGCGCTCGCCTTCGCTATCGCCGGCATCATCCGCGGCCGCCGCCAGACCCGCTGACCGCTCGTCCTTGACCGGGCCTGTGACCGGGCCTGTGACCGCGAGACCGCAACGGCACGCCGAGACTGCGGGTGAACCCCACGGTCTCGGCCTCCCGTTGCAGTCTCGCGGGTAAGGGCGGGCGCGCGGGTGAGGGCGGGCTCGCGGGGTGGGTGCCGGGGGCGTGAGAGTATCGAGCGTGGGCGTCGTGCGAGGACTGTGGGGATCGTCCCACCCCGGGCCGACGCTCGTCGTGAGCGCCCTCGCGCTCGCCCTCGGGCTCGCCGTCTCGCTCGACCCGTGGCGCCTCGCGCTGCTGACGCTCGCGGTGTTCGCAGGGCAACTGTCGATCGGCATCTCCAACGACGCGCTCGACGCGGCCCGTGATCGCGCCGTCGGCCGCACCGACAAGCCCCTCGCCCGCGGCGACGTGAGCCTTCGAGCCGCGTGGGTCGCGGCATCCGGCACCCTCGTCATCGCCCTGGTGCTGTCCGCAGCTCTCGACTGGCGGATGCTGGCAGCTCACGCTCTCCTGCTCGGCTCGGGCTGGTCGTACAACGCCGGCCTCAAGGCGACCGCCGTCTCGGTCGTGCCGTTCATCGTGAGCTTCGGCGTCTTCCCCTCGCTCGCGCCGCTCTCGGCGCCTGAGCCGACCTTCGCCGCGGGATGGGCGTGGATCGCCGGAGCCGCCTTCGGTGTCGCCGTTCACCTCACGAACGTGCTGCCTGACCTCGACGACGACGCGCGCACGGGCGTGCGAGGGCTCCCGCACCGGATCGGCCCGCGCTGGTCGGCCGTCCTCGCAGCCGTGGCCGTGAGCGGGGGAGCCGTCGCCGTGCTGCTCGGCCCGGCGGCGGGCGATCCGGCCGCCGTCGCACCGCTGTCGTGGGTGTTCTTCGCGGGAGTGCTCGTCGTCGCGGCCGCGACGGTGCTCCGCGCGCTCGTGAGGCCGCCGGCGCGCATCCTTTTCCGCCTCGTCATGCTCGCGGCACTCCTGCTCGCGGCGCAGCTCGTCGCTTCGGGGTCGGCGCTGTCGGGCTGAGCGGCTCAGCCGAAGGACCGCGCGTCGCGGTCCAAGCCCATCGCGTACGTCCGCGCGAGCACGGGGCGCAGCGGGGGCGCGAGCATCGCGCGCACCCCGCCGCGCCGCACGGCGTCGGCGCGGCCGAGCGACCTGCCGACGGCGGTGTTCGCGGCGGCGAGCCGCGCGGCGGTGCGAGCGGATGCCACGCGCCGGCGCTCCCACCGGGCGAGGCCGGCGTCGGGCGCGATGCCCGCGTGCATCCACTCCGCGAGGAGCGGCGCGAGCGTCGCCGCGTCGAGGAAGCCGAGATTCATGCCCTGACCGCCGATGGGGCTCACTTCGTGCGCGGCGTCGCCGATGACGAGCACCCGTTCGTTGCGCAGCCGCGGCGCGACGAACCGCCGCACGCCGAATCCCGTCGCCGCGGTGATGTCCGTCGTGTCGAGCCCGCGCGCCGCCACCGCGGCCCGCAGGCGCGTGAGACGGGCCCCGGGCTCGGGGTCGGCGTCGGCGGCGTCCGACGCGACGAAGCGGCGCCGGCCACCGGGCAGCGGGAACGACTCCAGCACACCGCCCGCGTCGAGGTGCACGACGGCGACATCCGGCGGACCGGGGGCCGCGGCATCCGCCATCACGTACCGGTCGGGGTACGCGTGCACGCGCGCGGCGCTCTGCCGGAAGACGAGGTCGCGACCGCCGGCACCCGTCGCCACGACGACGATCCGCGGTTCGCGCTCGACGGTGCGGCCGTCGACGCTCGAGCGCACGAGCACCCGGTCACCGCGGGGGAGCACCGCGGTCACACGAGAACCGCGCACCGGAGCCGGGGTGCGCGCGGCGAGTGCGGCCTCGGTCGCCGACTGCGGAAGCGTCGCGACGAAGGGGAAGCGCGCCGGGATCCGATCGAAGCGCACGACGCCGAGGAGGCGATCACCCGAGCGAGCCTCGCCGCGCTTCACCCGTGTCGCGTCGCCGAGGAGACGCTCGGTGACACCGCCGGCCTCGAGCGCGGCCAGCGCGGGGGGATGCACCCCGATGGCCCGCGATCCGGACGACGCCGAAGCCCGCTGTTCGAGCACCTCGACGTCGACGCCGCGTCGGGTGAGTTCGCCCGCGAGCAGCAGGCCGACGGGACCGGCTCCCACGACGACGACGTCAGCCACGCCCGTCACCGACTGCGAGCAGCCGGAACGCGGCGGGCGACTCGACCTGCCACGGCGCGCCCAGTGCGCTCTGCAGCTCGGACCGGGTGTAGCTGCGCCGGATCGAGCGCAGCCCGTCGGTGCGCAGGAACGTGCCCGGCGCGAGCGGCGTGATGCCGACGGCGAAGAGACCGTAGGCGCGGCGACTGCGCGCGATGTCGGCGTGCAGGACGATCCCCGACGACAGGGCGAGCGAGTCGCCCGCGAAACGCTGCAGCTCGTCGTCGGAGAGGTGGTGCAGCACGTGGTTGGAGACGACGGCGTCGAAGCGCTCTCCCGCGCGACGCAGATCGCCGGAGGTCGCCCGCACGTGCGCGATGCCGGGTGCGGCGCGGGATGCCGCGATCGCCCGCGCGTCGGGATCGGCGCCGACCCATTCGACGCTCAGCCCGTCGGCGCGGGCGAGCCGCGCGAGGCGGCCGAGCAGGTCGCCGCCGCCCGATCCGAGGTCGAGGACCCGGGCGGGCCGATCGAGCGCGCGAAGCGCCGGCCGGAGCCGGTCGCGATACACCCGCCCCCAGCCGGAGACGAGCCGGTTCACGATCCCGAAGCGCGCGTAGGTCGCGGCGAGCCGTCGCGGGTCGCACGCCGGGTCGTCCATGAGCTCGCGGACGTCCCGGTCCCGCCGACGGAGGTCGACCACCGTCACCCGGCCACCGTCTCGAGGTCGCGCATCGCGGTCACCGCCGGGGTATCGACACGCGCCGCGTGCCGCACGAGCCGGGCAGCCTCGACCGTGAGTCCGGGGCCGAACGCCATCGCGCCGATGCGCGCGCCGTCGGCGGTGTCCCGTGACCACAGTTCATCGAGGACGAACAGGATCGTCGAGCTCGACATGTTGCCGTAGTGGCGCAGCACGTCGCGCGAGGCCCGCAGCGCGTCAGGCGGCGCGCCGAGCGCCTCTTCGACGCGATCGAGGATGCTGCGCCCGCCTGGATGCACCGCCCACGCGTCGATGCCGTCCGCGGCCAGCAGGGCGGGCAGCGACGAGTGCGCGTGCGCCCCGACGAGACGGGGAACCTGCGCCGTCAGCGTCATCTCGAACCCCGTGTCGCCGATGGTCCACTGCATCTCCTTCTCGCCGTCGGGGAGCAGCTGGGTCTGGAAGCCGTCGAGCTCGAGGCGTTCGGCGGCCTCGTATGCCGGGTCGGCCGTCACGATCGCGGCGGCGGCGCCGTCGGCGAAGACCGACGCCGCGACGATCTGCTCGGGGTCGGACGAGCTGCGCAGGTGCAGCGAGCACAGCTCGGCGGTCGCGACGAGCACGATCGCCGCGGGGTCGCTCGCCGCGATGTGGCCCGCGAGGCGCAGCGCGGGAAGCGCGGCGGCACAGCCGATGAAGCCGAGGTGGTAGCGCTGCACCCCCGGATCGAGCGACAGGTCGCGCACGAGCTCGATGTCGGGTCCCGGCGCATACAGGCCCGTGCACGAGACCGTCACGACGTGCGTGATGCGGCGGGCGCTGAGGCCCGCGCGCGTGATCGCGGAGGCGGATGCCGCGGCGAAGAGCGCGGGCGCGCTCCGGCGGTACTCGTCGTTGCGTGCACCCGTCGGCGGAGCGAGCAGTGCGCCGTCCGCGGCCACGACGGGCAGTCCGCTCGCGGGTTCGCCCGCGAGATCGGGCAGCACGGTGTGACGCGTGTCGATCGCGGAGGCGCCGAACGCGGCATGGATGAGCCGCCGCGCGCGACGGTCGAGGCCGGGTTGGCTCGCGAACAGATCGCGCACGGCATCCTTCGCGAGAAGGGTCCGCGGGACCGCGGTGCCGATGGACAGGATGCTGGGAAGCATGGTTCAGGATATGCCGGATGCCGTCCTCGGCGCGCTCCCTGGCGCATGCCGGGGAAGGCGTCTATTGTGCCGCGCGTCGATTCCTCGACCGGATGCGGCGATCCGCGTAGCGTGGCGGGTATGACGATCGCGACCGCAGACCTTTACGACGACCGCGGCGACGAGCTCGACTCGCTCCCGCTGCAGTTCCAGGACCTCGGCGGGCGCGCGGCGTTCGACGGCCCCGTGCGCACGATCCGCTGCCACCGTGACAACGCCCTGGTCAAGGAGCTCCTGGCGACACCCGGTGACGGTGCCGTCCTCGTGATCGACGGGGCCGGCTCGCTCGAATCGGCGCTCGTCGGCGACCTCATCGCGGCATCCGCGGTCGAGAACGGGTGGTCGGGGCTCATCGTGCACGGCGCGATCCGCGACCGTGAAGCGCTCGCGGGCCTCGATCTCGGCGTCAAGGCGCTCGGCTCCAATCCGCGCAAGAGCGCCAAGGTCGGCGTCGGCGAGGTCGACGTGCACGTCACGGTGGGCGGCGTCGTCTTCGCCCCCGGCAAGCACGTCTGGGCCGACGCCGACGGCGTCCTCGTCGAGAAGTAGCCCCTCGACACGGGGTGGAAACGGGCGGATGCTGTCAGCATGACCGGATTCACGACAGACGGCGCCTTCAGCGGCTTCTCCGTCGACGACATCGATGCGGCCCGCTCGTTCTACCGCGACACTCTCGGTCTGGACGTGCGCGACAACGAGATGGGATTCCTCGAGCTGCGGCTCGGCTCGGGCGGCAGCATCCTCGTCTATGCGAAGCCGAACCACACGCCGGCGAGCTTCACGATCCTGAACTTCCCCGTCGGTGACATCGAGTCGGCCGTCGACGCGCTCATCGCGAAGGGCGTGCAGACGAAGATCTACGGCGACGACAAGTTCCCCTCCGATGCCAAGGGCATCGTCCGCGGGGAGGGCGGGCCGCCGATCGCCTGGTTCCGCGACCCGGCCGGCAACGTCCTGGCCGTGCTCGAGGACTAGCCCGCCCCTGACGGCGAGACTGCAACGGCACGCCGAGACTGCGGGTGATACCCACGGTCTCGGCGGGCCGTTGCAGTCTCGCCGTCAAAGGGTCAGCCGCGCAGGGCCTCGGTGAGCTTGACGCGGGCGCCCATGCGCAGGAGCGAGTTCTGGTAGATCTTCGCGCCCACGAGGATCGCCGCGATGCAGGTCACGAGCAGGATCGCGAGCGAGAGCAGCGGCTCCCACCACTCGGCCCAGCCCAGGAACATCCGCATGGGCATGCCGATCGGCGCCGAGAACGGCACGTACGACATGACCGACAACACGATGGGGTTGTTCCAGAAGAAGATCACCAGGAAGTACGGCGCCATGATCAGGAACATCAGCGGCGTCGTGGTCGAGCCGATGTCCTCCTGACGCGACACCATCGCCGCGGCCGCGGCGAACAGCGCGGCGAGCAGGATGAACCCGAAGAGGAAGAAGATCGCGAACCAGGCGATCGGTGCTCCGAGCCCCTGCAGCAACTCGGTCTGCCCCGTGATCGTCAGTCCTACGACCGCGATCGCCGCCAGGATCAGCAGCTGCGCCATCGCGAGGATCGTGTTTCCGATGACCTTGCCCGCCAGAAGCGCGCGCACGGGGATCGCCGAGATGAGCAGTTCGACTACGCGCGTCTGCTTCTCTTCGACGACCGACTGCGCGATCGTCGCACCGAACAGCTGCGCCGAGAACAGGAAGATGACCCCGAAGCCGATCGCCGCGATGTAGCCGAGGAAGTTGGGTGCGTTCTCGGGGTCGAGCAGCTCGACAGGCGGCGGCACCGACAGTCCGAGCAGCAGCGTCGACGACACGTCGTTCTCGGCGATCACGACGAACCCGACGGGGGACGACGCATCGCCCACGAGGGCGACGTCGACATCGCCGGCGCGCACGAGGTCTTCCGCCGCGGCGCGGTCGGCGACCTCGGTCACCTCCAGCCCCGTCGTCGGGGGCAGGTGCGGCTGCGCGTCGGCCGTCACGGCGACGGGCGTGCCCCCGCCGCTGCTCGCGGCGAAGCCGGCCCACAGCACACCGGCGAGTGCGATCGCGAACAGGATCGCGAACGAGATGATGAACGACTTGCTGCGCACCTTCGAGCCGATCTCACGCTCGGCGACGAGCCACGTGCTCTGCGCGAAGCTGGGTGCGGTGACGGCCGCCGTGCGGCGGGCGGGTGTCTGCGTGGTCACTGGATGACCTCCTTGAAGATCTGGGCGAGAGACGGATGCTGCGGGGCGAAGCTCGCGACATCACCCTCGGCGACGGCGCGGCGCAGGACCCGCTGGGCGGTCTCGTCGGAGTCGGCGTCGAACACGGCGTACCCGCCGTCGAAGTCGAGCACCTCGACGCCCGGCTCGTCGCGGAGCCACCCCGCGTCGCCGGCCGAGACCAGCTCGAAGCGGCGCGTGGAGTGCTCGGCGCGCAGCGCGTCGCGGGCACCGGACGCACGGATCGCGCCGCCGGCGATGATGACGAGGTCGTCGCACAGGCGCTCGACGACGTCGAGCTGGTGCGACGAGAAGAGCACCGACGCTCCCGCCGCGGCGCGCTGCTGCAGCACGTTCGCGACGACGTCGACCGCGAGCGGGTCCAGGCCCGAGAAGGGCTCGTCGAGGATCAGCACCTTCGGGTCGTGCACGAGCGCCGCCGCGATCTGGGCGCGCTGCTGGTTGCCCAGCGAAAGCGTCTCGACGTTGTCTTCGAGGCGCTCGCCGAGCCCCAGCTCTTCGAGCAGGGCGCGCGCGCGGGCCGCGGCATCCGTCTTCGAGAAGCCGTGCAGGCGCGCGAGGTACACGATGTGCTCGAGCACCTTCATCTTCGGATAGAGCCCGCGCTCTTCGGGCATGTAGCCGAACGAGCGACGATCGGATGCCGTCAGCTCGGCGCCGTCGAGAGACACGGTGCCGTCGTCCTTCGCGAGGACTCCGAGGATGATGCGCATCGTCGTCGTCTTGCCGGCGCCGTTCCCGCCGACGAATCCCGTGAGCCGGCCTGGGCGCACGTCGAACGTGATGTCGTCGAGCACACGGCGTGTGCCGTAGCTCTTGGTGATGCCGCTGAGGCTCAGCATGATCCGCCTTTCGATCGTCGAACGACATCAACGCTACGGATCGGTCGCGGCGGCGACCTCCCCCGGCGGGTGGGTCTTGCCGCTCCCCCCGAAGGAGGAGCGGGCGAAATTCTTCATGCGCGGGAATAGAACGAGGTCGATGTCTGGTTGGCTGTCTGTGGAACGTCCACGGTGGTCCCCGCCGGGGACGCCTTTCTTTTTTCACGGAGGAATCCCGCTATGACCGATCGGACCATCGGCTACATCGTCGGCAGCATCTCGTCGACCTCGATCAACCGTCGCCTCGCCAAGGCGCTGGAGCGTCTCGCTCCCGAGGGCACGACGCTCGTCGAGATCCCGATCGCGGATCTGCCCTTCTACTCACCCGACCACGACGCGGACTACCCGCAGGTCGCGCTGGACTTCAAGAAGGCGATCGACGAGGTCGACGGTGTCATCATCGTCACGCCCGAATACAGCCGCTCGATCCCCGGCGTGCTCAAGAACGCCCTCGACTGGGCCGCGCGCCCCTGGGGTCAGGCTTCGTTCGACGGCAAGCCGGCCGCCGTCATCGGCACGTCCGGCGGCGGCATCGCGACCGCCGCGGCGCAGCAGCACCTGAAGGCCATCCTGAGCCACTACAACGCTCCGACCCTCGGCCAGCCCGAGGGTTACGTGCAGTCGCTCCCCGGCCTGTTCACCGAGGACGGCGAGGTCACCAACGACCAGACCGCCGAGTTCCTCGTGAGCTACCTCGAGGCGTTCAACGCCCTCGTCGACCGCTACGCGCGCGTCGCCGTCGCCGCCTGAGCGCGTCGGCACTGACTGGTTGATTGGCCGCGAGACCGCATCCGCGCGCCGAGACTGCGGGGTTCACCCGCTGTTTCGGCCGTCGGATGCAGTCTCGCGGCCAGTGGTCTTCGGGGCGGGTTCAGGTGAGGCCGTGGCGGTGGGCGTAGACGACGGCGGCGACCCGGTCGCGGGCGCCGAGCTTCTGCAGCACGTTCGACACGTGCGTCTTGACGGTCGCCTCGCCGATGTAGAGCCGTGCGGCGATCTCGGCGTTGCTCATCGCCTGCGCGACGAGCCGCAGCACCTCGCCTTCGCGTTCGGTCAACCCCTCCGCATGCACCTCGGGCTCCGGCGCCGCGGCGGCAGCCGGATCGGCCGCCGACGCGAAGCGCTCGATCACCCGCTTCGTCACCTCGGGGGCGAGCAGCGCATCGCCGGCGGCGGCCACCCGCACGGCTGAGACGAGCTCCTCGGGCCCCGCGTTCTTCAGAAGGAACCCGCTCGACCCGGCGCTCAGCGCCGCGAACAGGTAGTCGTCGCGGTCGAACGTCGTCACGATCACGACGGCGGCGTCGACGGCGGCATCCGCGACGATGCGCCGCGTCGCCTCGAGGCCGTCCATCGTGGGCATCTGCACGTCCATGCAGATCACATCAGGACGAAGAGCGGATGCCGCGGCCACAGCTTCGACGCCGTCTGCGGCCTCACCGACGACCCGGATGTCGCCGGCTGCTTCGAGGATCATCCGGAACCCCGCGCGCATGACGGCGTGGTCATCGACGAGCAGCACGCCGATCACGAGACGGCCCCGGTCGGCAGGTGCGCCCGCACGAGGAACCCGCCACGGCTGCGGGGACCGTACTCGAGCGTACCGCCCGACGCGGCCGCACGCTCGCGCATGCCGACGAGTCCGAGACCCGGCGCGATGAGGGCCGACCCCCGCCCCGTGTTGGCGACTTCGAGTTCGACCGTGTCCGGGCTGTAGCGCAGGCGCACGTCGGCGGTGGCATCCGGTCCGGCGTGACGGCGGACGTTCGTGAGCGCTTCCTGCGCGATGCGGTAGACGTTCACCTGCGTCACGTCGGGCAGCGCGACGGCGTCGCCGACGACCGTGAGGGTCGTGGGCAGGCCGTTCTCGTTCGCGTGCACCACGAGGTCGGCGAGCGCGTCGAGGCTCAGCGTCGAGGCGTCGGGGGTGTCGCCGGGTGACGTGCGCAGCGTCTCGAGCAGGTGGCGCAGTTCGCCGAGCGCCGAGCGGGCGGATTCCTCGACCGTGACGAGGGCCGCGCGCGTGGCATCCGGATCGCGGTCGAGAACGGCCCGCGCGGCTCCTGCCTGCACGCCCATCGCCGACACGTGGTGCGCGACGACGTCGTGCAGTTCGCGCGCGATGCGCACGCGGTCGAGCGCGACGGCTTGCGCCGCGGTGACCTCGCGCTCGGCTTCGAGTTCGCGGGTGCGCTCCTCGAGCGCGGCGCGTTCCCGCGCCGCGGCGTACGCGCGATCGCCCATGTAGTACGCGCCGCCGAAGAACGCGGCGTTGATGAGCAGCTGCATGAGCATGAAGGCGACGAACGGCGAGAACAGTCCCACGCGCGACAGGCCCTCGTCGGCGGGGGCCGTCGCGGCCTGGAACATCGTCACGAGCAGCCACACGAACATCGCGACGATGACGACGACGCGCACGATCGTCGCCCGGCGCCGGTTCTCGACCCAGGCGCCGACGGTGTACATCGCGATGAAGATGGCGACGTTGCCCACGTAGAGCTCGGGGATCTGCACCGTGACACCGACGAAGAACGCGGCCGCGACGACGAGCACCACGATCTCGGGAAAGCGCCGGCGCAGCGCCAGGGGCGCCGCCAGCGCCAGGGCGTAAAGGAGGCCCCACGCGAGGGGCGGCGAGTCTGTCCCGTAGACCCCGGCCACCGAGCCGAGGGCCGTGCTGAGGATGCCGGCGACGAGCAGCCCGGCGGCCAGCCACGCATCCGTGCGAAGGTCGCCCGGCGACAGGGGCGGGCGCACGCCGGTGGACGCTTCGGGTGTGGCCATGCGTCCACGCTACGCGGCAGCAGAGGCCGCGACCTCCCCCGCGAGAGGGATCCGGGCGATGGGCGACCCGTAGCCCGCACGCACCTCATCGTCGATCAGCTGGTCCCGCCCGGGGATGCCGCGCTGCTCGAGCGATTCGCCGCGTCGTTCCGGATCTAGAAGATCATCGGCCGATCGTCGTCGTCGGGACCGGTGAGGTCGAGATCGACCACGACGGGGACGTGATCCGACGGGGCCTGACCCTTGCGCTCATCGCGGTGAATCGCCGCACCGGCGACGGCGTCGGCGAAGGCGTGCGAGCCGAGGATGAAGTCGATCCGCATGCCCTGATTGCGGGGGAACCGCAGCTGCTTGTAGTCCCAGTAGGTGAAGCCCGTCGGCACGAGCGGACGCACGACGTCCTGCACGCCGGCGGCCTCGATCGCCGCGAACGCCTCGCGTTCGGGAGCGGAGACGTGCGTCGAGAACCCCTGCACGATCTCGGGGACGCCGTTGTCGGCGTCGGTCGGGGCGATGTTGAAGTCGCCGGTGAGGGCGAGCGCGAGGTCGGGGTTCCGTGCCAGCGCGTCGCGCGTGTATCCGGCGAGCTGGGCGAGCCAGTCGAGCTTGTAGTAGTAGTGCGGGTCGCCGAGCGCACGCCCGTTGGGCACGTACAGGCTCCACACCTCGACACCGCTGATGGTCGCGCCGAGCGCGCGCGCCTCGTGCGGTGCATCCGGACCCTCGTAGCCCTTCTCGAAGCCGGGCATGCCGGGGAACGATGTGCGCACGTCCTCGATCGGCTCGCGGCTCGCGATCGCGACCCCGTTCCACTGCGAGAACCCGTGCGCCTCGACGTGGAATCCGGCGTCTTCGAAGGCCGCGAACGGGAACTGCTCGACCTTGCACTTGATCTCCTGCATCGCGAGGACATCGATATGCTCGCGCACCGCGAAGTCGACGATCCGGTCGACGCGGGCGCGGATGGAGTTCACGTTCCAGGTGGCCAGGCGCATGGGTTCCAGCCTAAGACGAGTGGTTCCCTAGACTCTCATCCATGACCGTCGCGTCCACACCCGAACTCGAAGCCGACCGCCAGTACCTCATCGCCCTCATCGAGGACGAGGCGGTCTTCCACGGCGACTTCACGCTCTCGAGCGGCAAGCAGGCGACGTATTACGTCGACATGCGCAAGCTCACCCTCGACCACCGCGCGGCGCCGGCGATCGGTCGCATCATGCTCGATCTCATCCGCGATGTGGACGGGATCGTCGCGATCGGCGGGCTGACCCTGGGTGCAGACCCGATCGCGAACGCCGTCATGCACGAATCCGTCCGCACCCCCCGCCCGCTCGACGCGTTCGTCGTGCGCAAGGAGCCCAAGGACCACGGCCGGGGTCGTCAGGTCGAGGGCGCGGATGTCGTGGGCAAGCGCGTCGTCGTCGTCGAGGACACCTCGACGACGGGTCAGTCCGCGCTCGCGGCCGTCGAGGCGCTGCGCCGAGAGGGCGCCGAGCCCGTCGCCGTCGCCGTCATCGTTGACCGCAAGACCGGCGCCCAGGCCGCGATCGAAGCCGAAGGGCTGACGTGGCTCGCCGCCGTCGACCTCGACGACCTGGGGCTCGAGCCGCAGTAGCGCGGCATAGCACACCGAGATGACGCGTCGCGAAGACGCGCGTTAGCCGGCGCGCAACCGCGCGGGCACGACCGGTTCACCGAGCGCCTCCACGATCGAGAGGCCCGGGATCGATCGATCCTTCGGCATACCCGTGATTCCCCCGAAGGAGCACTCCGTGTCCCGCATTTCCCAGAGGACGTGGCCCGGAGGCATCGCGGCAGCGGTCGCAGCGCTCGCGCTGACCGTCGCCGTCGTGCCCTCGCCCGTCCACGCCGCGCCACTCGAGCCGGTCTACGTCGATGGCATGAACCTCGACTCCGGCGGCACCGCCGTCATCAACGATCTGCAGCGCACCGACGTCGCTCCGGGACTCGTGCACGTGGCCTACGAGCGCCTCGACGCGACCGGCTGGCAGCAGGTCGACATCCTGCGGGCCGAGCTGAGCGAGGACACCGTGCGGGTCGGCTACCTCACGCCCGAGACCGTGTCGGGCCCCGGCGCCACCGTCACCGAGCTCGTCGACGGCTCCGGCGCGATCGCGGGCGTCAACCTCGACCGGTTCGACATCAACAACTCCAACGCCGCCGCGGGGTGGGGCGTGAGCGGCGGAGAGCTGATCAAGAGCGGCAATCCGGATGCCTCGGCGTCGATCGTCATCGACGAGAACGGCCTCGGCTCGCTCGCGAACCTGCTGCTGGTCGGCGCGGCCGGGTTCGGCGAGCAGAGCGTCGCGATCCGCGGCATCAACACCTTCGCGCTCGACGGCGGCGTCGGCCTGTACACGTCGCAGTGGGGCGCCTTCTCGCGCGCCCGCGCCCTCAACGGCGCGGCGGGCGTCGAGGTGCTCATCGGCGCCGACGACACGGTGCTGTCGGTCTCGGAGGCTCCGGGGGCGGGCACGCTCGAGCCCGGCGTCCGCGCGCTCGTCACGAAGGCCGACGGGCCAGAGGCCGCGGTCCTGCGTTCCCTCGAGCCGGGTGACGCCGCCGACATCGCGTACTCGATCGACGCCGGTGCACTCGACGTGCGCGAAGCCGGCGGTGCGTGGCACCGGATCCTGCGCGACGGTGTCGTCGTCGACGCGGGCAACCCCGACCTGCACCCGCGCACCATGGTGGGCTTCAGCCAGGACGGCGCGACGGCGTACTTCGTGCAGCTGGACGGCCGCAGCGCGATCGCGCGCGGCATGACGCTGACAGAGCAGGGCCGGTTCATGAAGGACCTCGGCGCGCACGACGCGACCAACGCCGACGGCGGCGGCTCGAGCCAGATGAACGTGCGCGACTCCGGACAGCGGACGTCGCGCATCGTCAACACGCCGTCCGACGGCTTCGAGCGTCACGACGGCGACGGCCTGGGGTTCTTCCTCGCGCAGCCGAGCTCCGGCGTACTCGCCGGGTACCGGCTCGAGCCGGCGCTCGCCGGCGTGGGCGGCCTGCGGGTGTTCCCCGGTCTCTCGCGCACGCTGAGCGCCCACGGACACGACGAGGCGGGCACGGCGGTCGCCGCGTCCGTCGGGGAGTGGGCCTCGGCCGATTCCGCGATCGCGACCGTCGCGGACGGCGTCGTGCATGGCGTGAGCCCCGGCGAGACCACCGTCACGGCGCGGACGGGTGCGGCGGACGGCTCCGCCGAAGCTCAGGTGCTCGGTGACCTCGACCGGATCACGACCGACCTGACGACCATCAACCTCGAGGCGAAGGACGCGACGGCCGTCGTCACCCTCACCGGTCACGACCCGCAGGGCTTCGCCGCGCCGATCGAGGCGCGCGATGTCACGGTGGTCAACCCCGCGCCCGAGACGTTCTCGGTCGAACCGACCGCCGACGGCCGCTTCCAGGTGACCGCGATCGGCGACGTCGGAACCACGACGCTCGCGTTCGAGGTCGCCGGCGAGCGCACCGAGGTCGCCGTCGCGGTGCCGCTCGAGGTGCGCCTCATCGACGACTTCAGCACGATCGAGGGCTGGACGACCGCGCACGACCGTGCGCCGACGGGCGGCATCGCGCCGGGTGAAGGCCACGACGGCGACCCCAGCATCCGGATCGACTACGACTTCACGGAGTCGACGGGCACGCGCGGTCGCTACGCCGTCGCCCCGGGCGCCGTGACGGGCGGCTCCGGCGGCATCGACATCCCCGGCATCCCACAGAAGCTGTCGGTGTGGATCAAGGGCGACGGCAACGGCTCGCTGCTGCGGCTGCAGGTCATGCAGGCCAACGGCGTGCGCAACTGGATCGACGGCCCCGGCGGATCGCAGTCGCTGCACGCGACGTGGACCGGCTGGGAGCGTGTCGACTTCCTCGTGCCCGAGACGTTCGCCTTCCCGCTCAAGCTCGAGCGCATCCGCGTGCTCGAGACGGTCGCCGCCAAGCAGTACACGGGTTCGCTCGAGTTCTCGAAGATCTACGCCTACCTGCCCCCCGAGGGCACGCAGTCGCCTGCGCTCGGGCGCGCAGAGGATCCGATCGTCGTCGACGCCGGTGAGACGGATGACGACGCGCTCCGCGTCGCCGTCGTCTCGGACGCGCAGTTCGTCGCCCGCGATCCCGACAGCGGCGCCGTGCAGGGGGCGCGCGACGCGCTGCGCGAAATCGTCGCGGCCGAGCCCGACGTCATGCTCCTCAACGGCGACTTCGTCGACGAGGCATCCGCGGCCGACTTCGAGCTGGCGAAGCGGATCCTCGACGAGGAGCTCGCGGACGTCGACTTCCCCTGGTTCTACCTGCCGGGCAACCACGAGATCATGGGCGCGTCCATCGACAACTTCCGTGCGGCGTTCGGCGAGACGAACCGCACGGTCGACATCGACGGCACGCGGCTCATCATGCTGAACTCCGCCAGCGGCAAGCTCGCCACCGAGTTCGCCCAGGTGCAGATGCTGCGTCAGCAGCTGGATGCCGCGGCATCCGACTCCGCCGTCACGGGCGTGCTCGTCGTCTCGCACATGCCGACGAACGACCCGCTGCCGACCAAGGGCAGCCAGCTGAGCGATCGGAACGAGGCGGCCCTCGTGGATGACTGGATCCAGCAGTTCCGCGCCGAGTCCGGCAAGTCCGCGGCGTACATCGCCGGCCACGTCGGCGCATTCCACGCGTCGAGCGTCGACGGTGTCCCGTACGTCGTCAACGGGAACTCGGGCAAGAGCCCGGCCTCCACGCCCGCCGACGGCGGGTTCACCGGCTGGACGATGCTGGGCATCGACCCGGATCAGGGCACCTGGCGCGACGCGACCGACGCCTGGCTCGAGGTCGAGACGAAGCCGCGCGTGGACGAGGGCGGACTCACCGTCGATGCACCCGGCACGCTCGGCCTCGGCGGGGCTGCGGAGATCTCGGCCGAGTTCGCGCAGGACGAGGGTGCGCGCACCGTGCCCGTGGCCTGGCCGGTCTCGAGCCGGTGGGGTGGCGAGGGCGTTCACATCGGCGCGGCCGAGGATGCGCCGGCCGGAACGATCGTCGCCGTCGATCCCCGTGACGGCACGGTCTCGGCGCTCGCCGTCGGCGACGCGCAGATCGCGGTCACCGTCAACGGCGAGACCGCGACGGCGCAGATCGAGGTCGTCGCGGATCTGGACGTGTCGGTGTCGGCCGTGACACGCACGCTCGGCGGCAGGCAGTACGTGTCGGTGTCGGTCACCAACGACGAGGCCGCTCCTCTCGATGTGACCGTCGGCTCGGCCTTCGGAGGCAAGACGTTCTCGAACGTGGCACCGGGCAAGACCGTCTCGGTCTCGCTCAACTCGCGCTCGGCCTTCGTGGCCGCGGGCGAGGTCGAGGTGACGGTGACCGGCGAGGTCGACGGGGCTCCCGTCACGGTGACCAAGACGGCTGCCTACCCGGCGGCGCCGACCGAGTAGCCGGACGAACGATGGCCCCCGGGAGACGCGCAGTTCCCGCGATCTCCGGGGGTCATCGTTCGTCGTGCGCGATCGGCGCCCGGTCAGTCCTCGTCGTCGTCGCGGCCGTGCCACCACTGCCAGACGAAGGCGATGAGCGTGCCCAGCAGCACGATGCCCGTCGTCGCGAACAGCAGCGTCTGCTCGAACTCGTTCATCACGGGGCGCTCACAGGTTCTCGGGCAGTTCGGATTCGACGGGTTCGACCGGCAGCAGGTCGGCCACCGAGCCGAGCACCTCATCGGGGCGGAAGGGGAAACGCTGGATCGCGAGCGGGTCGCTGATCCCGGTCAGCACGAGCACGGTGTGCAGGCCCGCCTCGATGCCGGCGACGACGTCGGTGTCCATCCGGTCGCCGATCATGCCGGTCGTCTCGGAGTGCGCGCCGATCTGGTTCAGCGCCGAGCGGAACATCATCGGGTTCGGTTTGCCGACGACGTAGGGCTCCATGCCCGTGGCCTTCGTGATGAGTGCGGAGATCGCTCCGGTCGCCGGCAGGACTCCGTCGATCGAGGGGCCCGTGGCATCCGGATTCGTCGCGATGAATCGCGACCCTGCGCCGATCAGCCTGATCGCCTTCGTGATCGCCTCGAACGAGTAGTGGCGGGTCTCGCCGACGACGACGTAGTCGGGGGCGGTCTCGGTCATGATGAATCCGACCTCGTGCAGCGCTGTCGTCAGGCCCGCCTCGCCGATGACGAACGCCGTGCCGCCGGGCATCTGGCTGCGCAGGAAGTCCGCCGTCGCGAGCGCCGACGTCCAGATCGAGGCCTCGGGGACGACGAGGCCGGACGCACGCAGGCGGGCGGAGAGGTCGCGGGGAGTGAAGATCGAGTTGTTCGTCAGCACGAGGAACGGCGTGCCCGTGTCGCGCCAATGCTCGAGCAGCTCGGCGGCCCCCGGGATGGGCGTGTTCTCGTGGACGAGGACGCCGTCCATGTCGGTCAGCCAGCATTCGATGTCGGCGCGGGTCCGCATGCGCCGAGCCTATCCCGGGTGAATGCCCGCCGACCGCGCGTCCGGCCCCGCCGGCCGTGCACGCGGCGTAGGGTCGGACACGTGCCGTCTTGGAGCCTTCCCGATCTGACCGGCCGCACGTATCTCGTCACGGGGGCCAACGCGGGCCTCGGCTATTTCTCGTCCGAACATCTCGTGCGGGCGGGCGCCCGTGTCCTGATGACAGGCCGGAGCCCGAACCGGCTCGCCGCGGCGCGGACGGCGCTGCGCCGTCGCATCCCGGATCTCACGCCCGACCGTGTCGAGACGATGCTCCTCGACACGAGCAACTACGGTTCGGTGCGCGCCGCGGCGGCGAGCGTGCGGGGGCGCGGCCGGCTGGACGGCGTGCTGCTCAACGCCGGCATCGTGCACCCTCCGACCCGCCGCGAGACGACCGCCGACGGCCACGAACGCGTTCTGGCGACGAACGTGCTCGGTCACTTCGCGCTCGGTGGCGCGCTGCTGTCGACGCTCGCCGCTTCTGCGGGGCGCATGGTGTGGGTCGGCAGCATGTCGACGTCGCTGTGGCCCTACAACCCCGTCGACCCGCACCTCGTCGAGGGGTACACGGCGTGGCGCGCGTACGTGCAGTCCAAAGTCGCGACCACGTCGCTCGGGCTCGAAGCCGATCGCCGGCTGCGCGAGGCGGGTGTGCCCGTCTCGAGCGTCGTCGCCCACCCCGGGTACTCGACGAGCGGACGCACGCCGGGCATCGGCGGCGTCAACGAACCGACCCGGACGACGCGGTTCGTCGACAATCTGCAGACGCCGATCACTCAGTCGAAAGAGGCCGGCGCGCAGGCGCTCGTGCACGCACTGGCCGGCGAGGGCGTCGAGGGCGGCTCGTTCTGGGGTCCGCGGTACGTGCTGCACGGCACGCCGCGGCGTGCACGGCCGTCGCGCCTGGGTCGCGATCCCGAGCTCGGCGCCCGGCTGTGGTCGGTCGCCGAGGACGCGACGGGGGTGCGCTGGTCGTTCGAGCGGGCCGCCCAGAGCGCGCGCTGAACGGGATCAGTCGCTCAGCCAGACCGCATCGCCGGCGCCCGGAGGAAGCGCGACCTCGCCGTGCGCGAAGCGCAGCGTCACGGCGTCGACGACCGTGACCGGCATGCCGACCGTGACCCCGGCGGACTCGACGGCGCGCAGCAGCTCGGAGTCGCGGTCGCTCACGCGCAGCACGTGCCCGGCATGTCCCGGTGCCGCATCGGACAGCAGGACGAACGGCGTCCTCTGGACGCGACCCTCGGCGTCGGGGATCGCGTCTCCGTGCGGATCGAACCGCGGTCGGCCGAGACGCTGGTCGATGCGCTCGAGGAGGCGGTCGCTCACGGCGTGCTCGAGGATCTCGGCCTCGTCGTGGACTTCGTCCCACGCGTAGCTGAACTCCCGCACGAGCCATGTCTCGATGAGCCGGTGCCGGCGGATGGTCGCCGCGGCGCGCCGCGCGCCGTCGTCGGTGAGGGCGATGGGGCCGTAGGGCCGATGCGTGACGAGGCCCTGCGCCGCGAGCTTCTGCACCATCTCGGTCACACTCGAGGGCGCGAGTCCCAGCTCGGCCGCCAGCTGCGACGGCGTGATGCGGGCGTCCTGCCACTCGGTGTGGTTGTAGATCGTCTTGAGATAGTCGTCGACGACGGGAGAGGCCACGGGTTCAGAGTACCCGGCGGCGTGCGCCGACGGCCGCGGGTAGCCTGGGCCGGTGACCGAGCCGACCGTCCCCGCCGAGCCCGAGCCGTCCCACGGTGTCGGGCCGTGGCCGGGCGAGTGGCCCGACGACCCCCGCTACGACCGCGACCTGCTCGCGAACGGCGACCGGCGCAACGTGGTCGACGAGTACCGGTACTGGACGATGGATGCCATCGTCGCCGACCTCGACACGCGGCGCCACGCGTTCCACGTCGCGATCGAGAACTGGCAGCACGACATGAACATCGGCTCGATCGTGCGCAGTGCGAACGCGTTCCTCGCCGCCGAGGTGCACATCGTCGGCAAGCGCCGCTGGAACCGCCGCGGCGCGATGGTGACCGACCGGTACCAGCACGTCCGGCATCACGAAGACATCGCCGCGTTCGCCGCATGGACCGCCGGCGAGGGCATTCCCGTCATCGCGATCGACAACGTCGAGGGGTCGGCGCCCCTGCCTGACGCCGATCTGCCCGAGCGGTGCGTTCTGCTGTTCGGCCAGGAGGGGCCGGGACTGTCGGCGGAGGCCGTGGCCGCGGCATCCGGCGTCGTCGAGATCGCGCAGTACGGCTCGACGCGCTCGATCAACGCGAGCGCGGCGGCCGCCGTCGTCATGTACGAGTGGTGCCGCCGCTGGGCGTGATCGCGATCACGATCCGGCCGTGAGCCACGCGGGGCCGCGCACGCGCCAGCCGAGGGTCGCGAGCCGCGCGAGCATGTAGACGCCGAAGAACGCGCCGGCGAGCCAGGCGAGCCCGGCCGCGCCGGTCGGGTGCAGCACGGCGATCAGCACGAGCGCGGGCAGGAAGGGCACGAGGTTCAGCACGCCCGCGATCGCGAGGTACTTCGCATCGCCCGCTCCGATGAGCACGCCGTCGAGCACGAAGACGATGCCGCAGACCGGCTGCGCGACAGCGAGCACGAGGAGCGCCGGCATGACGAGGGCGGCGACGGCGGGGTCGCCGGTGAAGATGAGCCCCATGACGCCCGACAGCGCCGCCACGACCGCCCCGACCAGCACGCCGAACCATGCGCCCCACGCGAGGGTGCGCGCGAGCACCCGCCGCACATACGGTTCGTCGCCCATGCCCAGCCCCTTGCCGATCAGGGCCTGAGCCGCGATCGCGAGGGCATCCAGCGCGAACGCCGTGGTCGAGAAGAGCGTGAAGGCGACCTGCCATCCCGCGAGCTCGGCGGTGCCGAGACCCGTCGCGACCCCCACGGTCGCCAGCAGCGCGGCGCGCAGCGACACCGTCCGCAGGAACAGCCACCCGCCCGAGCGGGCCGAGCCGCGCACTCCGGCGCGCTGCGGACGAACGGATGCCGCGTGCCGACGCGCGACGCGACCCACGACGACGGCGAACGCGGCGACCATTCCCCACTGCGCTGCGACGGTGCCGGCGGCCGACCCGGCGATGCCCCACCCGAAGCCGTAGATGAAGAGCCAGTTCAGCAGGGCGTTCGCCGCGAAGCCGACGCCCGCGATCCACAGCGGCGTCACGGTGTCCTGCAGCCCGCGCAGCAGCCCCGTGGCGGCGAACACGATGAGCATGGCGGGCAGCCCCCACATCGACAGCCCGAGGTAGATCTGCGCCTGCTCGGCGACGTCGGCGGTCGCGCCGAAGAGCGAGACGAGCAGGGGCGTCGCGAACCACCCCGCGATGGCGAGCACGGCGCCCAGACCGAGCGCGAGCCACATCCCGTCGATACCGACCGAGACGGCCTTGCCGGGGTCGCCCGCGCCGAAGCGGCGCGCGACGGCCGGTGTCGTCGCGTAGGCGAGGAACACCATGAGCCCCACGATCGTCTGCAGGACGGCGGCGGCGATGCCCAGTCCCGCGAGGGGCACGATGCCCAGGTGTCCGACCATGGCGGCATCGACGATGAGGAACAGGGGCTCGGCGACGAGGGCGCCGAGGGCGGGGACCGCGAGGCGCAGGATGTCGCGGTTCAGCGCACTCGTGGGGGGCATGTTCCGATGCTATGAGCGAACACCGGCCGAGCCTGACGGCGCACCGCTCGCCTATCCTGGTTCGCATGACCGAAGCTCTCCCGTCCGGTATCGCGCTCGACGAACTCAGCGCGGACATCCGCCCCCAGGACGACCTGTTCCGTCACGTCAACGGCGCGTGGATCGACCGCACCGACATCCCCGAGGACAAAGCGCGCTGGGGGTCGTTCCACCTCATCGCCGAGCAGGCCGAGAAGGACGTCCACGCGATCGTCGAAGAGTCGCAGGATGCCGCCGAGGGCACCGAGGCTCGCAAGATCGGCGACCTCTACACGAGCTTCATGGACGTCGACCGCATCGCCGCGCTCGGTGCGGAGCCGCTTCGCGACCAGCTCGCCGAGGTCGACCGCATCGACTCGATCCCCGCGCTGCTCCGTGTCGTCGGCGAGCTCGAGCGTGACGGCGTCGCGGGGCTGTTCCACCTCTACATCGAGCCCGATCCGGGCGATCCGCAGCGCTACATCCCGTTCTTCCTGCAGGGCGGACTGTCGCTGCCCGACGAGAGCTACTACCGACTCGACAGCTTCGCTGAGACGCGCACCGCGTTCCGCGCCCACGTGCACCGCATCCTCGAGCTCGCGGGGGTCGCCGACCCCGAGGCATCCGCGGATCGCATCGTCGCGCTCGAGACCGAGCTCGCGACGCACCACTGGGACAACGTCAAGAGCCGCGACGCCGTCGCGACCTACAACCTCAAGACGTGGGGCGACGTGCAGGCGCTCATCGGCGTCGACCTGACGCCGTGGCGCGAGGGCGTCGCGCCGGCGCACGAAGACGCGTTCGGCGAGATCAACGTGTATCAGCCGAGCTTCCTCGAAGGTCTCGGGGGTCTGCTCACCGAAGAGCGGCTCGAGGATTGGAAGGCCTGGCTGCGGTTCGCCGTCGTGCACGGAGCGGCGTCGTTCCTGTCCGACGAGTTCGTCGATGAGAACTTCTCGTTCTACGGCACGCAGTTGACGGGTGTTCCCGTCAACCGCGAACGGTGGAAGCGCGGTGTCGGCCTCGCCGAAGCGGCGATGGGGGAGGCGATCGGGCGCGTGTATGTCGAGCGTCACTTCCCGCCCGCCGCGAAGGTGGCGATGGACGATCTCGTCGCGAATCTCGTCGAGGCCTACCGGCAGTCGATCACGGGTCTGGAGTGGATGAGCCCGGAGACCCGCGAGCGGGCACTGGCGAAGCTCGACGCCTTCACTCCCAAGATCGGCTATCCCGTGAAGTGGAAGGGCTACGACGCCCTCGAGATCGACGCGGGCGATCTCGTCGGGAACGTCCGCCGGGCACACGTGCACGAGCACGACCGTCAGCTCGGCAAGGTCGGCCAGCCGATCGACCGCGACGAGTGGTACATGACGCCGCAGACCGTCAACGCGTACTACAACCCGCTCATGAACGAGATCGTCTTCCCGGCGGCCATCCTGCAGTATCCGTTCTTCGACGCCGAGCGCGACGCGGCCGCGAACTACGGCGGCATCGGAGCCGTCATCGGGCACGAGATCGGACACGGCTTCGACGACCAGGGCAGCCGCTTCGATGGCGACGGCTCGTTGCGCGACTGGTGGACGGATCAGGACCGTGCCGCGTTCGAGCAGCGCACGGCGTCGCTCATCGCGCAGTACGACGAGCTCACGCCCGCGGGCATCTCGGGGGACTACAAGGTCAACGGCGCCCTCACGATCGGCGAGAACATCGGCGACCTCGGCGGGCTGGGCATCGCCCTCAAGGCGTATGCGCTGTCGCTCGGCACGGATTCGGCCGGTGAGCCCGTCGAGGCGCCCGAGATCGACGGTCTCACGGGCGTCCAGCGCGTGCTGCTGTCATGGGCGCAGATCTGGCAGCAGAAGGGCCGGGATGCCGAGACGATCCGGCTGCTCACGATCGACCCGCACTCACCGAACGAGTTCCGGTGCAATCAGATCGTGCGCAACGTCGACGCGTTCTACGACGCCTTCGGTGTGACCGCAGCGGATGCGCTGTGGCTCGACGAGGACGAGCGCGTCACGATCTGGTGACCTGACCGGGCGGCGGAGCCGTCAGAAGACGATCGTGTGGTTCCCGTGGCGGATGACGCGGTCCTGCGCGTGCCACAGCACGGCACGTGACAGCACCTGACGCTCGACGTCGGCGCCGCGGCGCGCGAGTTCGGCGACGCCGTCGGCGTGGGTCACCCGCACGGTGTCCTGGTCGATGATCGGCCCCTCGTCGAGGTCGTCGGTGACGTAGTGGCTCGTCGCGCCGATGAGCTTGACGCCGCGCTCCTTGGCCTTCTTGTACGGCTCAGCGCCGATGAAGGCGGGCAGGAAGGAGTGGTGGATGTTGATGACGGGCACGCCGACCTGCGCGAGGAAGTCGCTCGAGAGGATCTGCATGTAGCGCGCGAGCACGATGAAGTCGACGTTGCCGACGAGGAGCTTGAGGATCTCGGCTTCGGACGCGCTCTTGTCCGGACCGGGGGTCGAGGGCACGTGGAAGAACGGCACGCCGAACGAGCGCACGTCATCGGCCGCGGTGGTGTGGTTCGAGATGACCATCGGGATCGAGACGGGCAGGTCGCCGCGGCGGTGCCGCCACAGCAGGTCGAGCAGGCAGTGGTCCTGCTTCGAGGCGAGGATCGCCATGCGCTTGGGCACGGACTGGTCGGTGAGCGACCACTCCAGGTCGAACCCGCCGAGCGTTGTCGCGAGGTCGGCCTTGATTTCGGGCAGGGCGGCGTCGAGTCCTGGCCGGTGGAACACGACGCGCTGGAAGTACGCGCCCCCCGTCGGGTCATCGGAGTACTGGTCGAAGGCGACGATGTTGCCGCGGTTGCGCGTGATGAGCGCCGAGACGGCGGCGACGATCCCCGGCTGGTCGCTGCCGTGCACGATGAGGCAGGCGTGTTCGGGAAGGAGCTGCGGTGAGGACGGCGCGGACATCCCTCGATTCTGCCGTGAGTTGACGGATGCCGCGGCCACGGGCACGTGCCGGCGGTGTTCAGGCGCTCGCCGAAGCGAGGGGATCCGCGGCCACCTCGATCTGCTGGAGCCGGCCGGTGCCGTCTCGAGCGCGCATCCGCGACGCCGGCATGTGCAGCCGGTCGCGTTAGGTCGAACATCTATTCTGAGTACCGTCTTCCTTGTGTCGTATCTTTGTACTATGCTTGAGGGTATGGCGGAGGACCGGTATCCCGAAGAAGTGACACCGGTGCGCCTGCCCGCCGAAGAGATCTTGGGTCATCTTCTGGATGCTGCGCTGGCCGACCATATGGACGCGAATCGTCGTCTGGCTCTTCGTGCGGGTCGTATCGTCGAGGCGATCGATACCGCGGTGCGGCACCCGTACGTGTATACGTCGGTCGAGGGTCGGGCGGGGTCGAATCTGGCCGAGCGTGCGGTGATCGTCGATATCGCGTTGCGGTTGCAGTTGTCCGAGCGGGCGGTGCAGGATGTGGCACGGCTGGTCCGTGACGCGCGTGCCCGGTTGCCGATGCTGTGGCAGCGTGCCGAAGAGGGCTTCCTCTCGCTCTCGCTCGTGGAGTCCGCCGTCACCGGCGCCGCCCGACTGCTCCCCCCGTTCGGGGCCTGCGATGACGAACGGGCCGTCTCCGCTGCGGCGCTGCGCGAACTGGACTCCCGGGCCGAGGAGTGGGCGGTCACGGTCACACCGGCCGGGTTCCGGTCCCGCCTGGCCCGCCTGCTGGACACCCTCGATGCCCGCACCGCTGACGCCCGGCACACCGCGGCGCTGCGGGATCGCAAGGTCCTGGTCGAACACGTCGGCGACGGCATGGCATGGGTGTCAGCCCTGGTGCCGTCGATCGATGCGGTCGCGATCAAACGCCGCCTGACAGCGACCGCGAAGCACCTGGCCACACACCCCCACGAAACCCGATCCCGCGACCAGATCCGCGCCGACCTGCTCTCCGCCTGGGCCCGCGGCATCGGCACCCCCACCGCCGTGAAAACCAAAGTGTTCGTCACCATCCCCGCCACCCTCCTCGCCAGCAGCAGCAAGCCCGGCCGCGGCAGCGCCGGCGGCGTCGACCAGGCCGGTGCCAGCACGGGAGCCGGCGCGGATGTCCGCGCGGGCCTCGGTGAGAGCGCCACCATCGTCGGACACGGGCCCCTGGCACCCCTCGCGGCGAAACAGATCTTCCTCGACACCAACGCCTTCCACCGGATCATCACCGACCCGATCTCCGGCGTCATCCTCGACATGGACCGCCGCACCTACCGACCCACCACCGCCCAACGCGACTGGCTCACCCTCCAACACGGCACCTGCGCCCGCGACGGCTGCACCCGCCTCGCCCTCGACGCCGACATCGACCACACCACCCCCTGGGCACACGGCGGACCCACCAACATCCGCCAACTCCGCCCCCTCTGCCCGCCCGATCACACCCACCGACATCGCACCAAGCTCGCCTACCGCACCCGCGACAACGGCACCGTCGAAGTCACCACACCCACCGGATTCACCTCCACCGAACCCCCACCCTTCTAACGACGACGCTGACTGGCCGACGCGGCATGACCCGCTGCCGCTCGGCAGTCACCTCCGAGCAACCGAAGGTGTCCCGCAGTGCGGGCATCACGTGCAAAGACGCGGGCGATACATGATGACGGGTCACGCGATCTCGCTCACCTGCCTGGCGGGTCTGGTCGTCCGAAGCGCCTGATCGCCGCCAATGTCGGAGGTGTGGTGTGTCCTGTACCACTGGCCATCGGCCGGTGGCACACACCTGGGGGTGCGTGCCTCGAACGACCAGAAGGTTCCGTCATGTCCGACAACTCGATCGACGGCGCGCACGAGCGCCGCGCCACTCACCTCGAGCCCACCGAGCCCGCCGCGGTGGTCCCTCCCCTCACACCGCCCGCCGGCTGGTATCCCGACCCGCAGGATCCTGCCGCGCAGCGCTACTGGGACGGCGCGCAATGGAGCACCCACACGGCGGGAACCGCCCCGTTCGGTGCGGCGACCCCCGGGACTCCCGCGGCCGACGCCGGCGCGGAGACGCTGCCGGGTGGGGCAGTGGCGGTCAAGCGCGGTCTGCCGAAGCTCAAGTGGTGGCAGTGGACACTGATCGCGATCGCCGCGATCGTCCTCGTCAGCATGGTCGTCAACGGGGTGAGCGGGCAGCGCGCATCGAGCGACGCCGCGGCCCCGAAGCCGACCGCTGCCGTCGAGCAGACGAAGGAGCCCGTCGCCGCGGAAAAACCCGTTGAGATGGTGGAGGTGCCGCAATTGGTGGGATCAACGGTCGCCGAGGCTCGCGCGAAGCTCGACGCGGTCGGGCTGACGCTCGCTCCCGGTGACGCCGCCGACGACTGGGTCGTCGTGACGCAGCAGCCGACGGCGGGGTCGCATCCGCTCGATGGGCTCGAGCTGAGCGTCACCAGCGAGGCGCCCAAGCGCGTCTACACGCTTGCGCAGCAGAACGCGATCGCGAAAGCGCAGAGCTACCTGAAGCTCATGGGATTCTCGCGGACGGGGCTGATCGAGCAGCTGGAGTTCGAGGGCTACTCGGCCGAAGACGCCACGTTCGGCGCCGACAACGCGGGCGCCGACTGGCTGGCAGAGGCGGCCGAGAAGGCCAAGAGCTACCTCGACATGATGGCGTTCTCGCGGGAGGGCCTGTATGACCAACTCGCGTATGAAGGGTTCACCGACGCCGAGATCCAACACGGTCTCACCGCGGTCGGCTACTGACAGCGCTCGGGCGGTCGTCGTCGCGATGGCGACCGCCCGACCAGAAGTCGTCCCACACCCCGTCCACCTGGCGTCTCAGCTGCCCGTGACCGTATCGCTCCCCTCGTGCGCGCAACATCCCCGCGCTCGTCGAGGCCGGGGATGCCGCTACCGCACACCCTTCATGAGCGCGAGCACGGGCTTGAGCGCCGCCCACAGGGCGATGCCGAGCACGATCGCGATGGCACCGAGGATCGAGAAGTAGGGCACCTCGTCGTGCGGGTCGTAGAAGCCCGCGAGCCAGCCGGCGATCGAGGTGCCGAGCGCGATCGAGAGGAAGTACAGGGCGACCATCTGGGTGTGGAAGCGCTGCGGCGCGAGTTTCGTCGACGCCGACAGGCCGGGAGGCGAGATGAACAGCTCGGCGATCGTGAAGACGAGCAGGATGCCGACGATCGCGAGCAGCGGCGTCGAGTTCGCGGGCCCGTTCGCGAACGGCAGGAACAGCAGGAACGCGGCACCCATGATGATGGCGCCGAGGGCGAACTTGACGGGAGTCGTCGGCTGGCGTCGCCCGAGCTTGGTCCAGACGGCGGCGAACACGCCGGACAGGATGATGACGAAGATCGCCGGAATCGAGTTGATCCACGGGATCGGCATCTCCCAGCCGAAGATGTCGCGGTTGAGCCGCTCGTCGGAGTAGATCGTCAGCACCGTGAACTGCTGCTGGTACAGAGACCAGAACCCCACGTTGACGATGAACAGCGGGATGAATCCGATGACGCGGGAGCGCTCGATCTTCGTCACGACACGCGAGCCCGCGATGACCCAGAAGTAGGCGATGGCTGCGGCGATCGTCACCAGGATGACGATGATCGCGAGGTTGTCGGCACGTATGACCCCGACGAGCACGAGCACGACGAGAATCGCGACGGCGCCGAGGGCGATGCCGACCACGAGACCGCGGCGGTTGCGGGGGAGCGGATTGGGCACCGCGCGCGCCTCTTCGGGAAGCTGCTTGCGCCCGAACGAGTACTGGATGAGTCCCGCCGCCATGCCGACGGCGGCGAGCCCGAAGCCCCAGTGGAACCCCAGCGTGGACTGCAGCAGACCCGTCAGCAGCGGACCGGCGAACGCCCCGAGGTTGATGCCGAGATAGAACAGCGAGAAACCGGCATCCCGCCGCACATCGTCGGGGGCGTACAGCGTGCCCACGACCGAGGTCGCATTCGCCTTCAGGCCGCCGGACCCCAGCGCGACGAGGACCATACCGACCCCGAGCCCCCACACGTTCGGCAGGATCGCCAGGGCGATGTGTCCCGCCATGATCACCATCGCGCTGTAGAACAGCACGCGCTCCGATCCGAGCAGGCGGTCGGCGACCCAGGCGCCGAGGATCGTGGATAGATAGACGGTGCCGCCGTATGCGCCGACGATGCCCGCCGCGACGCCCCGGTCGATTCCGAGGCCCCCCTCGGTGACCGAGAAGTACATGTAGATGAGCAGGATCCCCTGCATGCCGTAGAAGCTGAACCGCTCCCACATCTCGACGCCGAAGACGTGCGCGAGCGCCCACGGCTGGCCGAAGAAGCGGGTGTCGGAATCACCCGTGCCGGTCGTGGCGGCGTCGTCGGTGCCGCTCGCGGCGGCGGCCTTCGCTCCCGCACGCGTCGTGCCCGCGGCATCCCCCGCGGCCGTTGCTCCTTCAGGTGGCCCGACGGGAATCTGCTCCGGCTCGGTGCCGTCGTTCGCGCTCATTTCGCCAGGCTATCGCCCGGAAGCCGCGCGTACAGCGAAGCGAATCAGCGAAGTGACGGATGCCGCTCGTGCGAGTCCGGACGCGCCGGGATGAACACGGCGATGCCCAGAGCGACGACGGCGGCGGCGCCGCCGAGCAGGAACGAGACCTGGAACCCCTCGGGCGTCGGCGTGGGCACACCCTCGAACGGCTGCGAATACGTCGCGAGCACGGCTCCGACGACGGCCGCCGCGACGCTCGTGCCGAACGAACGGAACAGCGCGTTGAGGCCGTTCGAGGCGCCCGTCTCGCTCTGCGGGACGGAGCGCATGATGAGCATCGGCATGGCGGCGTAGCCGAAGCCGATGCCGACGCCGATGAGCAGGTTGGCGATGAGCAGATGCCACACCTCGGACGAGAAGAGCAGCGTGAACCCGTATGCCGCGATGAGCGCCGCCGCACCGATGACCAGCAGCGGCTTCGGCCCGATCGTGCCGGCCAGCCGCCCCGAGACGGGCGAGAGCACCATCATGACCAGGCCCGACGGCATGATGATGAGGCTCGCCGCCAGCAACGACAGGCCGAAACCTCCCGCCGCCTGCGGCAGCTCGAGCATCTGCGGGTAGCTCACGTTCGACGAGAACAGCGCGAACCCGAGCGCGACCGATGCGAGGTTCGTCAGCAGCACGGCCGGGCGGCCCGCGATGCGCAGGTCGAGCAGAGGGTCGTCGATCCGCAGCTCGTACCAGCCCCACACGAGGAGCACGACGACGCCGCCGATTCCGCACGCGAGAGTCGCGGGCGACACCCAGCCCCACTCGTTGCCGCGCGAGACCGCCAGCAGGATGCCGACGAGACCGACCGCGAGGCCTGCCGCGCCGACGTAGTCGAAGCGTCCCGCCGTGCGCAGCACGCTGACCGGCACGATCCACAGCACGAGCACGAAGACGATGACGCCGAGCGCCGCGGCGACCCAGAACAGCAGGTGCCAATCGGCGTACTCGGTGACCAGGGCGCTGATCGGCAGCCCGACCGCGCCGCCGACGCCGAGCGTCGCGCTGATGAGCGCGACCGCCGCACCGACGCGGTCGGCGCGCAGCACGTCGCGCAGAATCGAGATGCCGAGGGGGATGACGCCCGTCATCGCGCCCTGCAGTGCGCGGCCGACGACGATTCCGACGATGTCGGTCGACAGTGCCGCGATGACCGAGCCGGCGACCATCAGCGCGACGAGTGCGAGCAGGATCCGCCGCTTGCCGTACATGTCGCCGAGCCGGCCGGCGATGGGGGTGATGACGGCGGCGGCGAGCAGCGTCGAGGTGACGACCCACGCGGTGTCCTCGCGACTCGCGTCGAGCAGTTCGGGCAGCTTGGACTGGATCGGCACGACGAGCGTGAACATGAACGACGAGGCGAGACCGGCGACGGCCAGCACGGCGATGATCGCGCCCTGCGACGGCATCCGGGTGAGTCTTCTGCGCGCGTTCTCATCCCGATTCATCACTCGTCAGGCTATCGGCCCCCGTGCGACCCGGGGCGCACCGGTGCCACACTGGACCGATGACACCGCGCGTCGACATCCGTCCGCTCGACACCGTCGCCGACGTCGTCGCCGCGAGCCACGTGCTCTCGGACGTCTGGGAAGGCGACCCCTCCGGCATGCCCGTCGGCCTGCTGCGTGCACTCGCCCACTCGGGCAACTACGCCGTGGGCCTCTGGCAGGACGAGCGCATGGTCGGTGCATCCGCGGCCTTCTTCGCCGCCCCGGCCGAACGTTCCATGCACAGCCACATCACCGGGGTGCTGCCCGAGCTGCAGGGCAGGGGACTCGAGCGCCTGCTCAAGCAGCATCAGCGCCAGTGGGCACTCGCCCGCGGGGTCGGGCACATCACGTGGACCTTCGACCCGCTCGTCGCCCGGAACGCCCGCTTCAACCTCAGCGTGCTCGGTGCGCGCGCCACCGAGTACCTCGTGCAGCACTACGGCGCGATGGACGACGGCGTCAACCGCGGCGACCAGTCCGACCGGATCATGGTGTCGTGGGCGCTCGCCGCTCCGCCCGCGCCGACCCCGCCCGACGACCGGGTCGCCGCGACGGTCGAGGTGCCGGCCGACATCGCCGCCGTCCGCCGCACCTCACCGACGGATGCCGCCTCCTGGCGCCTGCGCGTGCGCGAGGAGCTCGTGGCACACCTCGCCGACGGCCTCGTCATCGCGGGCTTCGACGAACGCGGCTACCTGCTGGTGTCCGCGTCATCCTCAGGATCGTCGTAGGGATTGCCCGGCCGCACGGGCGCGTCGTCGCGGACATCGATCCTCGTGACGCCCTCGCGGTGGGTCACATCGATCCGCGGAGCCGCGTCTTCCTCGACCGCATCGGGAGCCGAGAGCAGCTGATCGCGCCGCTTCTCTTCGTCGGTCATTCCAATCCCGTCGGCTGCCATGTCCGCTCCTTCCGCCGCTGCATCGAGGCTACGGGCGCTCGGCGTCCACGCGGACGGGGTTGCCCGCGAGCGGCGCGTGAGGTAGCCCCGCGACTAACCTGGCGGACGTGATCAACGCCGACTGGACGCCGCACCGCCGCGAAGACCGCGAGCTGCTCGGATGGATCCGCCCCGAAGGTCAGAGCTGGGTCGCCGTCGATCTGCTGGGGCGCGACGTGTCGGCCGCCGTCGAGTGGCTCGATGCCGAAGAGCGGCTCGAAGCCGGCGGCCTGGCCTGGCTCGCCGACGTCTGGATGCTCGACAAGCCCGACGCCGAGGCTGTGCGCGTGCGCATCGCCGAGGTCATGCCACCCACGACGGCCGGCGAGGCGGGCTGCGTCGTCGTGCACACCGACGACTTCGGGGCGATCGACGTGCCCTTCACCCGCATCGAGCTGCCCTGGCCCGCCCCGCCCGAGCTGCGCCCGAAACGCCCCGGCGAGGCATCGGAGTTCGCACCGACCCGCTGACCCGAGGTATCAGGCGTCGATGTCGGCGCTCTCTCTTTCTGAAACCCGCGTCATGGAACGCGGCCCCCGCGGTCTCTTGATCGAGCGAGGGAAGAAGGCGATGAGGGAGTCCACCGTGCGAGACGCATTCGAACAGCTCGTGCAGGCATTCACGAGCAACCGGTCGACCGACCGGACGAAGACGCCGCGGCTGCCGCGCGCCCTGCGCCCGCACGCGGCCCGGTCGACCTACCGCCCCGTGACCGACATCGAGGTCATCCGCCACATGACGACCTGAATCCCGGCCGTCCCGGGTCTACCCTGATCGCATGCGCACCGCGCGCGGGATGCTGGCCGTCACGGCCTGCGCCGTGCTGCTCGCCGGGTGCGCGCCGAACGAGCCGGAGCCGCCGTCCGTCGAGGGGCTCGAGATCACGGTCGTGCAGTCGCGCTCCGACGTCGCCGACCGCCACGCACAGGTGCGGGTGCGCAACGACACCGGCGCGACGGTCGAGATCGGCGCCGTCGAGGTCGTCGACGCCCGCTTCGCGGCGCCCGCCGAGCGCACCGATCCGGAGCGCATCACATCGGTCCGGCCCGGAGCGACGGTCGACATCCGCGTCGCGCTGCCCGCCGTGGACTGCGCGTCGTCCGACGGGGAACCGCGCGTGCGGCTCGAGCTCGCGGCATCCGGGCCCCTGGTCGAGACGCCCGCCGCCGATCCGCTCGACGTCATCACGCCCCTGCACGAGCGCGAGTGCCGTGCCGAGCGCCTCGCGGACTCGGCCGACGTCTCGTTCGCGTCGTTCCAGCCTTCGGCGCACCCGGCTCCCGCCGTGCTCGGCCTCGAGATCGTGCCGACCGGCCGCGCCCGTGCGGTCATCGTCGGCATCCAGCCGACGAACCTGCTGCGGTTCGACGGCACGCGCGCATCCAGCGACACCCTGCCCCTCGACGTCCTCGTCGGCACCGGCCCGGTCCTCGTTCCGCTGCCGCTCGTGCCGTCGCGCTGCGACCCGCACGCGGTGCAGGAGGACAAGCGCGGCACGGTCTTCACGCTCGAGGTGCAGCTCGACGGCGAGCCGGGCGAGGTCGAGCTCGCGGCGCCGGCCGACCTGCGCGCGCGCCTTCTGACGTGGGTCAGCCGGTGGTGCGGCGGATGAGCGTCAGTTGCATGACCGACGGCTCGACCGCGACGACGGCGTGCGGCACGCGCGCCGCGATGTGCACGAGACCGCCCGGCCGCAGATCGACCGTCTCGTCCCGCGTCGTGATCCGCAGGTGCCCGCTCTGCACCTGCAGCAGGATGGGCCCGGGGGCGGTGTGCTCGGTCATCTCCGTGCCCGCGTCGAACGCGAAGACGACGACGCGCACACCGTCGGCGGCCAGCGCGGCGTGCGAGACGCGGGTTCCGGGTTCGACCGTGACGAGGGCGCCGAGGTCGTCGATCGCAGTCATGTCCATGCCGCCATTGTGACCGCTCGTTAGGCTGACCGCATGTCCGAGAGCATCGCCGCTCCCTCGTCGTCCGGCGCGGGCCGCCGGGCCCAGTCCGACATCTACCGCGCGGGGATCAGCGGAACCCGCCCGCTCGTGCCCGTCGACGCCGCTGAACTCGAGCGTCGCGCGCGCAAGGCGCTGAGTCCCGAGGCCTTCGCCTACATCGCCGGCGCGGCGGGGGCCGAGCGCACGATGTCCGCCAACCGCGCGGCGTTCGAGCGGTGGCAGGTCTGGCCCCGGCCGTTGCGCGACGTGTCCGAGCGCGACCTGTCGATCGACTTCCTCGGCCGCCGCCGCGCGACACCGCTCCTGCTCGCACCCTTGGGCGTCATGGAGCTGGCCCACGACGAGGCCGACCTCGCGGTCGCGCGGGCGGCGGCATCCATCGACGTGCCGTACACGGTCTCGAACCAGGCTTCGTTCCCGATGGAGCAGATCCGGGATGCCGCACCCCGGAGCGCCCGGCTGTTCCAGCTGTACTGGTCGGCCTCGGACGAACTCAACGCGTCGCTGCTGCGGCGCGCCGAGGCATCCGGATGCGAAGCGATCGTCGTGACGCTGGACACCCACCTGCTCGGCTGGCGCACGCGTGACCTCGACCTCGCCTACCTGCCGTTCACGCGGGCCATGGGCATCGCGCAGTACACGAGCGACCCCGTCTTCCAGCAGCTCGTGCGCGATCGTGCCCGGCGGAGCGCCGCGACGGACGCGCCGGCGGTCAGGCTCACACCGACGGCGGTCGCCGCGGGCCTCACGATCGCCCGGAAGGGGCGGGCGCTCACGGGGACGGGGGTGCGCGAGAACCTGCGCTCGCCGCTTCCGCGTGCCGCCGTCGAGACCTTCCTCGAGGTGTTCTCGACGCCGGCGCTGACCTGGGACGACCTCGCGAAGGCCCGGGAGTGGACGACGCTGCCGATCATCCTGAAGGGCATCGTGCATCCCGACGACGCCGAGCGCGCGATCGACGCGGGCATCGACGGCGTCTGGGTCTCGAACCACGGCGGTCGGCAGATCGACCAGTCCGTGCCGACCCTCGCCGTGCTGCCGGACATCGCCGAGCGCGTCGCCGGCCGCGTGCCGATCGTGTTCGACTCGGGCGTGCGGCAGGGGGCCGACGTCGTGATCGCGCTCGCCCTCGGGGCGACCGCCGTCGCTCTCGGTCGCCCCTACGCGTACGGACTGGGGCTGGCCGGCGAAGCGGGCGTGCGCGAGGTCGTGCGCAACGTCATCGCCGAACTGGACATCACCCTGGGCCTGGCAGGCCACACCTCGATCGGCGCGCTGGGCCCCGGATCGCTGCGACCCGCCGGACGCTAGGCTCGGACCCGTGACGCTTCCTCCGCAGCCCCCGCCCCCGCCCGCATACGGTGCCGGACCGCAGCCGATGAACCCTTCCGACGAGAAGATGTGGGCCGTGCTCGTGCACCTCGGCGGCGCGCTCGTGAGCATCCTCGTGCCGCTCATCGGCTACCTCGTGCTGAAGGACCGCGGACCCTTCGTGCGCTCGCAGACCGCGACGGCGCTCAACTTCCAGCTCACGCTGCTCATCGCCTACATCGCCGGCGCCGTCCTCACCCTCGTCATCATCGGGATCTTCATCCTCATCGCCGCGGCCATCGTGAACATCGTGTTCGCGATCATCGCGGCCGTGAAGGCGGGCCGCGGGGAGTGGTACCAGTACCCGATCGCGATCCGCTTCGTCAGCTGAGAGGCCTGCCGCTGCGCGGCTAGACTCGACGGATGCCGCGCGGTGCGGCATCCGCGCCCTCTTCGCGCCCTCTCCCCACCCGACCATTGGAGCCACCGTGGCCGAGCAGTCCCGTCTCGACAAAGTCATCGCCCTCGCCCGTCACCGCGGGTTCGTGTTCCAAGCGGGTGAGATCTACGGCGGGTCCCGGTCGGCATGGGATTACGGCCCCCTCGGCACCGAACTGAAGGAGAACGTGCGCCGCCAGTGGTGGCAGACGTTCGTCCGCGGCCGCGGCGACATGGTGGGCCTGGATTCCTCGATCATCCTCCCCAAGCGCGTGTGGGAGGCGTCGGGTCACGTCGCGACGTTCACCGACCCGCTCGTCGAGTGCCTGCAGTGCCACAAGCGCTTCCGCGCCGACAACCTCGTCGAGGACTTCGAGGAGCGCAAGGGTCGCCCCGCCGAGAACGGCCTCGCCGACGTGCCGTGCCCGCACTGCGGCACGAAGGGCCAGTGGACGGAGCCGAAGGCGTTCTCGGGCCTGGTGAAGTCGTACCTCGGCGTCGTCGACGATGAGACGGGCCTGCACTACCTGCGCCCCGAGACCGCCCAGGGCATCTTCGTCAACTTCGGCAATGTCCTGACGGCGAGCCGCAAGAAGCCCCCGTTCGGCGTCGGCCAGGTCGGAAAGGCCTTCCGCAACGAGATCACCCCCGGCAACTTCATCTTCCGCACGCGTGAGTTCGAGCAGATGGAGATCGAGTTCTTCACACCGCCCGCCGAGGCCGGCGAGTGGTTCGACCACTGGGTCGAGGCGTGCTGGAACTGGTTCATCGACCTCGGCATCGACGGCGACAACATGCGCCGCTTCGACGTTCCCGATGAGGACCGCGCGCACTACTCGGCCGGCACGATCGACGTCGAATACCGCTTCGGGTTCACCGGCAAGGAGTGGGGCGAGCTCATGGGCATCGCCAACCGCACCGACTACGACCTGAAGAGCCACACCGAGGCGTCGGGGCAGAGCCTGACCTACTTCGACCAGGCGTCGGGCGAGCGGTACACGCCGTACGTCATCGAGCCGTCGTTCGGCCTCACTCGCGCCATGATGGCGTTCCTCGTCGACGCGTACCACGAGGAGGAGGTGCCGAACGCTAAGGGCGGCACCGACAGCCGCACCGTGCTCAAGCTCGACCCGCGTCTCGCCCCCGTCAAGGTCGCCGTGCTGCCGCTCTCGCGCAACGAGAAGCTGTCGCCGCTGGCCCGCGGCCTCGCCGACGAACTGCGCGCGCACGGCTGGAACATCGACTTCGACGACGCCGGAGCGATCGGCCGCCGCTACCGCCGTCAGGACGAGATCGGCACGCCGTTCTGCGTCACGGTCGACTTCGACTCGCTCGACGACAACGCCGTGACGGTGCGCGACCGCGACACGATGTCGCAGGAGCGACTGCCGGTCGACGGGCTCGCAGCGTTCCTCGCGGAGCGCCTGAAGGGCGCCTGACCCGAGACCACGAACGCCGGGTGCCTCGCGTGAGGCACCCGGCGTTTTCGCGTAGGTCAGGCCTTCTTGCCGACGGCGGACTCCGCTGCCGAGACGACGTTCTCGACCGGCACCCCGGCCGCCTTGAGCGAGAACGCCTGCAGCAGGCTGTTCAGGTCGAGTCCCGTGAGGCCCTTGACGACCTCGGTGCCCTCGCCGAGCACCTTGCCGACCGTCTTGGTGAGCTCGGACGCCCCGTCGGTCGAGACGACCGTGAGCTTGTCGATCGACGCGATCGGCTCGGCGGCGGCCCGAACGATCTCGGGCAGGCGCATGATGATCTCCTGTGCGAGCGCGGCTTCGCCGTACTTCTGCAGGGCGAGCGCCTTCGCGTCGGTCGAGGCGGCCTCGGCGAGACCCTCGGCCTGGATGGCCGACGCACGCGCGTCGCCCTCGGCGCGGACACCCGCCGCGAGCGCGACCTGCTTGTCGCGCTCGGCTTCACCGGCGAACCGGACGGCGGTGGCCGAGGCCTCGGCGTCCTGCACGGCGGCGACCTTGTTCGCCTCGGCGATCTTGGTGCGCTTGTACGCGTCGGCCTCGGTCGCGGCGTTGGCCGCGTCGCGCTGAGCGGTCGCGCGCTGCACTTCGGCGTACGCCTCGGCCTCGGCGGGCTTTCGCACCTCGATGTCCAGGCGCTCCTGCGTCACGAGGGCCTGCTCGGTGAGCGCTTCGCGCTCCTGCACGGCGACGAGGCGATCCTGCTCGGCGGTCGCGAGCTGTCCCGAGGCCTGCGCCTCGGCGTTGGCGCGGTCGGTCTCGGCCTTGATCGAGGCCTGGCGCAGGCTCAGGGCCTTCTGGCGTTCGGCGATCTGCTCGGCGGCCTCGATGCGGGCGAACTCGCTCGCGCGCGATGCCTCGGCCTCGCTCACTTCGGCGACCTGGCGGGCGCGCGCCGCTTCGGCGCGGCCGAGGTTCGCGAGGTAGTCGCTGCCCGGCGTCGAGATGTCGCTGATGTTGAGCAGGTCGACCTGCAGGCCCTGCTCGACGAGATCCGCCTTCGTCTCGGCCACGACGCGGTCCGACAGACCCTTGCGGTCCGAGATGATCTGCTCGATCGTCATGTCGCCGATGATCGAGCGCAGCGACCCCTCGAGCGACTCCTTGATGATCTCGGTCAGCGCGTCCTGCTGCGACAGGAAGCGCTGCGCCGCACGACGCACTCCCTCTTCCGTGCCGGACACCTTGAAATTGATCGACGCCTTGATCGCGATCTTGATGCGGTTCTTGTCGACGCCCTCGACCGTGATGCCGATCTGGCGCTGCTCGAGCGAGATCGAGAACCCCTGCTGCAGGATCGGCCACACGAACGTGCGGCCGCCGATCACGACGCGCTGCCCGACACCGCTCTCGCCGGGCGCCGGTCGGCCGGCACCTCGTCCGACGATGACGAGCGCCTCGTTGGGGGGTACGCGCCGGATGCGCCGCGCGATGAAGGCGAGAAGCCCGAGCAGCGCCACGATGAGGGCGATGATCGCGACGACCTGGATGAGATCAGCGGGCATGATGTCCTTTCTGATGCTGCACCGCAGTCGGGCAGCGAAGCTGTGGCTAGTCCGCGACGACCTTGACGCGGGTGCCGGAGTGTTCGATGACGCGGATCCGCACGCCCTCGGGGATCTGCTGATCGGCGTACGCGAGGCGGCGCTCGATCTCGTGCGGACCGTCGAGGCTCACTTCGCCGCCCGCGGGTGAGATGGGCGACCGGCTGACGCCCGTGAGGCCGATGGCCGATGCGGGCGCGCCGTCGGAGCTCTTCGTGAGTCGGCGGATGGAGAAGACGGCGAGCGCGTACGCGGCGATCGCGAGCACCGCCGCGAGCGCGTAAGCCCACACCTGCTCGAGCCCGCTCGTCGTCGTGAGCACGCCCGATGCGCCGAAGACGACCGCGGCGACGCCGAGCGCCGTGCCCGAGATCGCACCGTCGCCGATGTCGAAGTGGTCGAAGATGTCGCCGAGGATGAGCGAGATGAGCAGGACGACGAGTCCGACTCCGCCGACGATCAAGAAGGGCAGCATGGCGGACTCTCCCGGTGCGGTGTGCGTGGCCTGACCCACCCTACCGACGCCGCGTCGCGGCGCGGGGAGCCTGTGGACAGATCCGGGCTACTTCTTCGCCGCCGCTTTCGCCGCACGCTTCGTCTCGCGGACCTTCGTGAGCGATTCGGGAGAGACGATATCGGCGACGCTGCGGAACGCGCCGTCTTCGCCGTAGGGGGCCGACGCCTCGCGCCAGCCGTCGCCCGTATACCCGTACTGCTTGCCCAGCAGTGCGAGGAAGATCTTCGCCTTCTGCTCGCCGAAGCCCGGGAGGGCCTTGAGACGCTTCAGGACCGTCGCGCCGTCCGGCGCGTCGCGCGTCCAGATGGCCGCGGCATCCCCGCCCCAGTCCGCCTCGAGGGCGGCGCACAGCGACTGCACGCGCGCGGCCATGGAGCCCGGGAACCGGTGCACGGCCGGAGTCTGGCGGAACAGCTCGACGAACGCCTCGGGATCGTATGCCGCGAGGGCACCCGCCTCGACCGTGCCGGCGCGCTCCTGGATCTTGAGCGGACCCGCGAACGCCGTCTCCATCGCGATCTGCTGGTCCAGCAGCATCCCGATCAGAAGAGCGAGCGAGTTGTCGGTGAGGAGTTCGTCGGCCGCGACGTCTCCGGTGATGTGCAGCGTCATGCCCCTCAGTCTCCCACCCCGCCCCGCCCGCTCGTGGCCTGCCGTCGAACCGTACGGCTCCCGTCGAACCCGACCGCGACGACGTCGGGTTCGACGGGTTCGGTACGGTTCGACACGGGGTGGGGTCGGGTGCGACCGGGATCGGGGCGAGCCGGAGTGCGAGGATGGACGGCGTGAACGACGCCGCGCCCCTCGAGAACCTCGCCGCGCACGCGCGTGACACGCACGTCGTCGTCATCGGCGGCGGGATCGCGGGGCTCGTCGCCGCCTACGAGTGCGCCAAAGTCGGCCTCGCCGTCACGGTGCTCGAGGCGCGTGAGGCGCCCGGCGGCGCTGTGCGCTCCGGTGCGGTGGGCGAGACCGAGCTCGATCTCGGCGCCGATGGCTACGCGCCGACCGGAGGCCACGTGCGCGCACTCGTCGACGAACTGGGCCTCGCCGACCGTGTGCGCTCCGAGGCGCCGACGACAGCGTGGGTCGCCGGGCTTCCCGCGGGCGCTGCGCCCCTGCCGCCCGACAACGTGCTCGGCATCCCCGCCAACGCGTGGGATCCCGCCGTCCGCCGCATCATCGGCTGGCGCGGCGCATGGCGGGCTTATCTCGACCGGCTGCGCCCGCCGCTCACGATCGGCCAGCAGCGCAATCTCGGCACCCTCGTGCGCGGCCGCATGGGTCCGCGCGTCGTCGAGCGGCTCGTCGCGCCGCTGAGCGTCGGCCGGCACGGGCTCGCCCCCGCCGACGTCGACGTCGAGCTGGCCGCTCCGGGCCTCAACACGGCGCTCACGCGCACGGGCTCGCTCTCGGGCGCTGTCGCGCAGCTGCGCGGTGCGGCGCCGGCAGGACCCGGCTACGAGACGATCGACGGCGGGATGCGTGTGCTCGTCGACGCCCTCGCGCAGCGGCTCGTCGAGCTCGGCGCCGACGTGCGCACCGCGGCCGAGGTCGTGCGGATCGATCGCGTATCCGGCGGCGGCTGGGACGTCGTGTGCGCCGGCGAGGAGGAGACCCGGATCGCGGCGGACGCGGTCGTCGTCGCCACCCCCGAGCACACCGCGCGTCTCCTGCTGGCGCGGCACGTCGAGGGTGTCGACGAGGCCGAAGCAAGGACCACGGACGTCGTCACGCTCGTGCTCGACGGTGTCCCCGACTCCGCGCGCGCCGCCGTCTATCCGCTTCCGGGCTCCCACGCCGCGTCATCGGTCGTCGACGTCACCGCCCGCTGGCCGTCGCTCGCGGGCGCCGTCGGGCCCGATGCGCGCGTCGTGCGCGTCACCCTGGCCGCCCCGCCCGCGGGCGACGACGACGCCGTCGCGGCGGCTGTCCACGCGGCATCCGCTCTGCTCGATCTGACCGAGCCGCGCGTGCGTGCCGCGCGACGCGAGCGGTTCGATACCGCCCCACCCCGTTCGGCGCGGGGCCGGATGGACCAGACGCAGCGCGTGCGCACGGTCGTGCACGCCGTCGACGGGCTCGCCGTCGTGGGCGCGTGGGTCTCGGGCAGCGGCCTCGCCCAGGTCGTGCCCGATGTCGTCGCCGAGGCTGAACGCGTGCGCCGTCGCGCCCTCTTCGGCAACGAACCGCTGCAGTGAGCGCGACCCGAGCCCGCTTGTCAAGGGTGGATGCCCGGAATGGAATACGGGACTACCCTGGTGACGTCAGCTGGCGCACCACCGAACGTGAGGAGACCCCATGAGGGGCAAGGCAGGACTCGTCGTCGGACTCGCCGTGGGCTACGTGCTCGGAACACGCGCGGGTCGCGAGCGATACGAGCAGATCAAGACGCAGTGGCTCAAGGTGTGGCACACCGACCCCGTGCAGAAGCAGGTCGAGAAGGTGACCACGTTCGCGAAGGAAGCCGCCATGGCGCTGCCCAGCACGCTGTGGAATTCCGCCGTCAAGGTGACCAAGGCCGCCTCCTCCGAAGGCACGCCGCGCGAAAAGGCCGACAAGGCCGTCGCCGCCGGAAAGGAAAGCGCCGAGGACGTCGCCAAGACGGTCAAGGCCTCCGCCAAGACCGCGAAGAAGGCCGCCGATGACGCCGTCGATGAGACGTCGGGGCGCGGCGGGGCCTGAGATGACGACACCCCGAGGATTCCGGGACCGTGCCGACGACAGCCTTCTGACGCTGCTCGGCGAGATCCCCGAGCTCATCCGCAACCTGGTGGTCGCCGAGATCGACGCCGGCAAGGCGTGGGTGCGGCGCACCGCGAAGGATGCGGGAATCGGCGCGGGCTGGCTCGCCGCCGCACTGTTCTTCCTGTTCTGGACGATCCCGGCGCTCGCCGCATTCGTCATCATCGGCTTGTCGTCGTGGTGGCCCGCGTGGCTGTCGGCCCTCGTCGTCTTCGGCGCGATGCTCCTGATCGCGATCTTCTTCGCGCTTCTGGGCATCCTGCGCTTCAAGAAGATCTCGGCGTCGAAGAACCCCGTGCAGTCCATCGGCGAAGACATCAAGGAGGTGCGCGATGAGCTCTAGCTCGCCCGTGCCGGTGCCGCGCACCGGCGTTCCGATCGGCATCGACGACCCGGTCGAGAAGGCACGCGCCGAGTTGAAGGCCGCGCTGGCGGCCATCGAGATCAAGGCGAACCTGCCGCGCCGCGTGAGCGAGGCGACCGAACGGACCGTCGCTCGGAGCCGCGCGTTCGCGCGTCGCAGCCCCGGCGCGGCGACGGCGGCGGTCGCGGCGGGAGCCGCACTGGTCGGCGCCGCGGTGTGGGGTCTGGTGCGTCTGTACACCCGCTGATCGAGCTTGCCGGGCGCCCCGCGGAGCCCTCCATGTGGTTCGGGGGGTATGCTCAGGGTCAGGCAGTGCAATGGTGCGGATGCTGCCGACGGCGCGAACCCGACTGAATCGCGCGTCGGCTGCCTCGACGACTGGGTGGCCGACTGAGTCCCACGAGAGTCCACCCACCCCATGAACACACCCACATCGTCCATCCAGGACAAGCCCCTCGCGGGCTGGCGCGTGCTCGTTCCGCGCGGCGGTCCGTGGGGCGACGGCGTCGCGGCGACGCTGCGGCGACAGGGCGCGACGCCCGTCATCGCGCCGCTCATCAACTTCGCACCGACGAACGACCCCGAGGGGCTCGATCAGGCGCTCGCCGACCTCGCGGCCGGCCGGTTCGACTGGCTGACCGTCACGAGTGCGACGACCGTCGATGTGCTCTACGCGTTCCGTGCCACGATCCCGTCGACGACGAAGGTCGCCGCCGTCGGCGAGACCACCGCTGCGGCGATGCTCGCGGTCGGCTACGGCGTGGATCTCGTCCCCGACGACGACAACTCCGCCGCGGGACTGGCCGAACAGCTCATCGCGATGGAGCCCGAGCCCCGCAAGATCCTCGCCCTGCGCAGCGAACTGGCCAAGCCCATGCTCACGCGCATGCTGACCGACGCGGGGCACGATGTGCGCAGCGTCGTGGCCTACCGCACGGTGGGGGTCCCCGTCACCGAGCGCATCGCGCACGATGTGCATTCCGGGCGCATCAACGCGATCCTCGTGACGAGCGGCTCGGTCGCCGAGCAGGTGCACGAGCAGTTCCCCGACATCCCCGACACGACCGTGATCGCCGCGATCGGCCCCCGCACGGCGAAGGACGCCCGCCGGGCCGGGCTCGCCGTCGACGTCGTCGCCGACACGCAGACCGTCGACGCGCTGATCGATGCGGTCGCGCGCTTCCCGCTTCCGCACGCCGCCGATGAGGTCGCTCCGCGCACGGGACTGTTCCCCGCCATCGGCCGCGAACGACGCGACTGAGGCCGCGCAGATGAGCGGAAGCCCGCGCGTCGTCGTCCTCGCCGGCGGCGTGGGCGGCGCGCGCTTCGCCCTCGGCGTGCGCTCGGCCCTGCAACGTCGCGGAGCGTCCCCCGCGACCGTCGTCGTCAACACGGGCGACGACCTGTGGCTCTCGGGGGTGCGGCTGCAACCCGACATCGACTCGATCGTCTACGCGCTCGCGGGCGTCAACGACACGGTGCGCGGGTGGGGCCGTGCGGGCGACACCGAACGGGTCAACCGCGAGCTGCAGGAGTGGGGCGCCGGCTGGCCGTGGTTCACGCTGGGCGACCTCGATCTCGGCACGCACCTCGCTCGGACGGGATGGCTGCGCGACGGTCTCACGCCCACCGAGGTGCTCGAGCGGATGTCGGCGCGGTGGGATCTCGGGGCGACGCTGCTGCCGATGACCGACGCCGAGGTCGATACGCGCGTCGTGCTGGACGGTGGCGACACCCTGCACTTCCAGGAGTGGTGGACCCGCCATCGCGCGGCGCTGACCCCCCTCGCCTTCGAGAACCCCGGCATCGACCAGGCCCGCCCGGCGCCCGGCGTCGTCGCGGCGATCGACGAAGCCGACATCGTGCTGCTCGCCCCCTCGAACCCCGTCGTCTCGCTCGGCCCGATCCTCGCCGTGCCCGGGATCCGCGAGGCCCTGCGTGCGGCGCGGGCGCCCGTCGTCGGCGTCTCGCCCATCATCGGCGGACGCGTCGTGCGCGGCATGGCCGACGTCTGCCTCACGGCGATCGGCGTCGAGACCTCGGCCGCCGCCGTCGCGGAGCATTACGGCGCGCGTTCGGCCGCCGGCATCCTGGATGCGTGGCTCCTCGCCGAAGAGGACGCCGCGCACGCGGCGGAGGTCGACGCCCTCGGGATCGCCGCCGTCGTCGCGCCCCTGTGGATGACGGATGCCGCGGCCTCGGCCGACATCGTCGACGCAGCCCTCGCCGCCGCCGGTCTCTGACGCGCCGTCCGCGGCGTCACGGCCCGACGAGCGCGGCGGTGCGAGGTCCGAGTCCGAGCGTCCGCGCGGCGCGCAGCTGCTCGGCCGTGTCGACGTCGCGGCGCAGCGTCGACGATCCATCGACGTCGAGCGGGGTGCACCCGAGGGCGACGTGGCGCGCGAACGAGCCGTCGCCGAAGGCCGAGCTCCACGGCACCTCCGCCGCCGCGGTCACGAGCGTCGACCCCGTTCCCTCGGCATCGGCCACGACGCCGCGATCCACGGACGCCGCCAGAGCGAGCGCCGTCGCGAGGTCGTCGGGGCGCAGGGCCGGCAGGTCGCCCAGGAGAGCTGCCCGCGGCATCCGTTCGAAAGAAGCCATGCCCGTCGCGACGGCGGCGTCGAGCCCCTGCGGGTCGCCCTCGGGCACGAACCGCAGGTGCGGCACATCGAGGGCGCCCAGCACCAGGCCCCCGTCGTCGCCGACGACGACGACGCGCGCGACGGCCGGGCAGGCCGCCGCCGCGGCGATCGTGTCGAGCGCGATCGCACGCGCCAGCGCCACCCGGTCGACCCCCATGACGGCCAGCCGGGACTTGCCGCGCGCGGGGTCTTTGACCGGGATGACGACGGTCCAGCCGGTCGTCACGCTCCGAGGCGGGCGCGCAGCCGCGGCAGGATCTCGGCGCCGTACGTGCGCAGGAACTCCTGCTGGTCGTGGCCCGGGTCGTGGAAGACGAGGTGACGGAAGCCCAGGTCGTGATACTTCAGGATCTGCTCGACGTGCTCGTCGGGATCGGTCGACACGATGAACCGGGATGCCGCGCGCTCGATCGGCAGCGCGTCGCCGCGCCGCTGCATCTCGACCGGGTCGTGGATGCCCATCTTCTCTTCGGGTGACAGCGCGAGGGGCGCCCAGAACCGGGTCTTCTCGAGCGCCGTCTGCCGGTCGGGGTGGTACGAGACCTTGACCTCCATGAGCGTGTCGATCGAGTCGGGCGAGCGGCCCTCCTTCTCGAGTCCCTCGCGCAGCGCCGGCATGAGCTTGTCCGCATACAGCGCGGGGTCCTTGCCGCTCGTCGTGATGAACCCGTCCGCGATGCGGCCGGCCAGGCGCGTGGCGGCGGGGCCGGCAGCGCCGATGTAGATCGGCACGGCCTGGTCGGGCGCGGGGCGGTCGTAGACGGTCGCGTCCTTGACCGAGTAGTACGTCCCGTCGAACGTGACGCGCTCGTCGGCCCACAGCGCCTCGATGAGCGCGATGGCTTCCTTCAGACGCTGGAAGCGCTCGGGGGAGTCGGGCCACTCCATGCCCAGCGTCACCTCGTTGAGCGCTTCGCCCGTGCCGACGCCGAGGATGATGCGGCCCGGATACATGACGCCGAGGCTCGCGAAGGCCTGCGCGATGACGGCGGGGTGATAGCGGAAGGTCGGCGTCAGCACCGACGTGCCCAGGAGCACGCGCGACGTCTTCGCGCCCATCGCCCCCAGCACGGGAAGAACGGCGGGGGCGTGGCCGCCCTCGTGCATCCACGGCTGGAAGTGGTCCGAGACGAAGACCGAGTCGAAGCCGACCTCTTCGGCGAGGACGGCGAGATCGACGAGCTCGGAGGGTCCGAACTGCTCGGCGGACGCTTTGTATCCGAATCGCAGGGGGACGTCCTGGGCGGTGCGAAGGGTCATATGTGGCCTCTCTTGACGGGGGCGGGAAGGAACTCCGAGCCGTCCGCGGCGGCGAGCCGCTCACGGAAGGCGGCGACGGTCCCGGGCCACAGCAGCGTGAGCCGGCCGGAGCGTTCGTCGACGTACCAGTTGCGGCAGCCCCCCGCGATCCAGGGGGTGGATGCCGCGCGCCGATCGATCTCGGCGCTGTAGGCGCGTTCGGCGTCGGGATCGACGCGAAGCACGCCGTCACGCGATGCCAGGACGCGCGCCGCGTAGGCGGCCTGCTCCTCGACCATGAGGACCGATGACGAGTGCCCGAGCGATGCGTTGGGCCCGTTGAGCACGAACAGGTTCGGGAAGCCGCTGACCACCGTCGACCCGAACGAGGTCATGCCGCCGGACCAGTGCTCGGCGAGGGTGCCCGTCTCGCCCCGTACGAACTCGGCGTACGGCTGGCGGGTCGAGGCGAAGCCGGTCGCGAGCACGATCGCGTCGACCTCGTGGCGCGCGCCGCTCGCCGCGACGAGCGTCGAATCGCGCACCGAGGTGAGCGCCGACGCCTCGAGACGGACGCGGTCCGAGGCGACGGCGGGGTAGTACTCGTCCGAGAGCAGCACCCGCTTGCAGCCGAACGCGTACCGCGGAGTGAGCGCGTCGCGCAGCGCGGGGTCGTGCACCTGCGCCTCGAGGTGCGCGAGAGCGACGGCGACGGCCGCGGTGGCGGCATCCGGATCACCCGACCGCGACGCGAAGCGCGCCTCGCCCTCGGCATCGAGCTCGGCGCGCAGCTGGGCGAGCTCTTCGGGGTGCGCCGCGAAGCGGACGCGCTCGGCTTCGGTGTACGGGCGCGCTCCGCGCGGCACGATCCACGCGGGGGTGCGCTGGAAGAGCGTCACGTCGGCGATCCTGGCCAGTTCGGGCACGACCTGTACGGCGGATGCGCCCGTGCCGACGACCGCGACGCGGCGCCCCGCCAGATCGGCCGAGTGGTCCCAGCGCGAAGAGTGGAAGAGGGGGCCGGGGAACGATTCGAGCCCGGGGATCTCGGGGATCTTCGGCTCGGTGAGCCGGCCGCAGGCCAGCACGAGCGCGTCGGCTTCGATCAGGGCGGGATCCGACCCGCCCACCTCGAGGTGCCAGGTCTCGGAGTCGGCGTGCCACGTCGCGCCCAGCAGCGGCGACTCGAAACGCGGCGCGATGCCTTCGATCTCGGCGACGCGGGCGAGGTATTCGCGGATCTCGTCGCCGCGCGCATACAGCCCCGACCAGCCGGGGTTGGGGTGCGCCGCGAAGCCGTACAGGTGGCTCGGCACGTCGCACGCGACGCCGGGGTAGGTGTTGTCGCGCCACGTTCCGCCGAGGGATGCCGCCCGCTCGAGCACGACGAACGAATCGATGCCGCTGCGGCGCAGCTCCATCGCCATCGCGAGCCCGGCGAAGCCCGCTCCGACGATCGCGACCTCGACGCGCGTCGTCACGCTTCCGCCCCCGGAGCTTCGCTCCCCGGTCCCTGAGCCCGACCGATCTGATCGGTGGCGCTACTGAAACCTGCACGCGCTACCGGACGTTTGATGGCGGATGCAGCTTTCGGTAGCGCGACGGGAGTGGGGGTTCCGTACTCGGTCGTGCGCAGCCGGAACGGCCGGAACAGCCGCGCCGCGACGCGCGTGGCGTCGGCCACGGGCAGCTCGAGCCCGAACTCGATCCCCGCGGCCGGCTTGATCCGCCCGTCGAAGAGTGTGCCGCCCAGGTCGTCGCCGCCGGCGCGCAGCAGTTGGGCGGCGACGTCGAGACCGACGCGGGTCCAGGGGATCTGCACGTGCGGGATGCTGCCGCTCAGGAGAAGCCGCGACACGGCGACCATTGCGCGGTGCTCGTCGAGGGGGGCGCGATCGGCGACGAGCGGCACGCCTCCGGCGTGGCCGGGCAGGGGGATCGGCACGAATTCGCTGAAGCCTCCGCCCGCACCGGCCGTCGCGGCCGTCTGCTGCAGGCGGCGCAGCGTGCGCAGGTGCGCGATGCGCTCGGCGGCCGTCTCGACGTGCCCGTAGAAGAGCACGCTCGTCGAGCGGAAGCCCGCCCGGTGCGCGGCCGTGATGGCCTCGGTCCACGCGTCGATCTCGAGGTCGCCGGGGGCGATGAGGTCTCGCACACGCTCGCTCAGCACCTTGACGCCCGTGCCCGGCACGGTGCCGACGCCCGCCTCGCGCATCGCGGCGAGCGCACGGTCGAGCCCGAGCCCCGTGCGATCGGCGAGGTCGCGCACATCCTGCGGCCGATAGGCGTGCAGGTGCAGGCCGGGGGCGGCGCCGACGATGGCGCGCGCGAGGTCGAGGTAGGCGCCGGGGTCTTCACCGGGCGGGACGAGCCCCTGCACGCAGATCTCGGTCGCGCCGAGGTCCCACGCGTCCGCGGCGATCGCGGCGGCCTCGGCGAGGTCGAACTCGTCGGGCGCGTCCGAGCCGCCGCGTCGGAAGCCCGACGAGGTCAGGTTGCGGTTCGCGACGAGCGTGACGGCCTCGCCGACGGTGTATCGCCGCACGTCGTCGGCCGTCGCCGCGAGGGCGTCGAGTCCGTCTCCCGTGGCCTCGAGCAGCAGGGTCCAGTCGTCGTCGTCGAGTGCGAGGGGATCGGATGCCGCGGCCTCCGCGAGCCGCCGCGCTACTCCCGCCCCGCTCCCTGACCCCGTCGAAGGGTCGTCGCCTGCCCTGCCCCCGGTCCCTGAGCCCGTCGAAGGGCCGTCGCCGGTCCTGTCCCCGGTCCCTGAGCCCGTCGAGGGGTCGTCGCCTGCCCTGCCCCCGGTCCCTGAGCTTGTCGAAGGGTCGTCGTCGGTCCTGTCCCCGGTCCCTGAGCTCGTCGAGGGGTCGTCGCCTGTCCTGGTCTCGGTCCCTGAGCCTGTCGAGGGGTCGTGGCCGGTCCTACCCACGGTCCCTGAGCTTGTCGAAGGGTCGTCGCCTGCGCTGCCCCCGGTCCCTGAGCCTGTCGAAGGGTCGTCGTCGGTCCTCGTCTCGGTCACTGAGCCTGTCGAGGGGTCGTCGCCTGCCCTGCCCCCGGCCCCTGAGCTTGTCGAAGGGTCGTCGGCGGTTCCGGTCTCGGTCCCCGAGCCCGTCGAGGGGTCGTCGCCTGCGCTGGCCTCGATCCCTGAGCTTGTCGAAGGGTCGTCTGCCGAGTTACGACGCTTCGACAAGCTCAGCGACCGGGGGTTCGCGTCCAGCGACCGGGGGTCCGCGGCCTGCGACCGGTGCTGCGCGTCCACCGACCGGGGGTTCGCGTCCAGCGACCGGTGCTCCGCGCCCACCGACCGGGGCTCCGCGCCCACCGATCGTTCCTTCGCGTCGCGCGCGAGGCCCGTCTCGGGGTCCGCGAGCACCGCGACGGCATCCCGCATCTCGGGGGCGAGCCACGTCTCGGGGGCGAGCACGTACTCGGGATGCGCCGTGAGGCGCTCGCGCAGCTCGAAGCCGAGCGTCGCCGTGTGCTCGGCGAGCTCGTCGATGTGCGGCCACGGGCGCTCGGGGTTCACGTGGTCGGCCGTGAGCGGCGACACGCCGCCCCAATCGTCGGCGCCGGCGCGCACGAGCAGGGCGAACTCCTGGCTGTCGGACAGGTTCGGCGGCACCTGCACGCGCATGTCGGGGCCCATCACGAGCCGGGCGACGGCGACCGCCGCGACGTACTCGAGCAGAGCGGCATCCGCGGCCCCCTGCATCGCGGTGCGCGGCTTCGCGCGGAAGTTCTGCACGATGACCTCTTGCACGTGCCCGTGCCGCTCGTGCGCATCGCGCAGCTCGATGAGCGATTCGGCACGGTCGCGCAGCGTCTCGCCGATCCCGACGAGGATGCCGGTCGTGAAGGGCACGCGCGCGCGGCCGGCGTCGTCGATGACGGTGAGGCGCAGCGCGGGGTCCTTGTCGGGGGAGCCGTAGTGCACCTGGCCGGGCTCTTCGAACAGTCGTCGAGAGGTCGTCTCGAGCATCATGCCCATCGAGGGGGACACGGCGCGCAGCGTCACGAGCTCGTCGTGCGTCATGACGCCCGGGTTGGCGTGCGCGAGCAGTCCCGTCTCGGCCGTGACGAGCCGCGCCATGGCGGCGACGTAGTCGATCGTCGAGGCGTAGCCGTGCTCATCGAGCCAGGCGCGCGCTTCGGGCCAGCGGTCCTCGGGCCGGTCGCCGAGGGTCAGAAGCGCTTCCTTGCACCCGAGGGCGGCGCCCTGCCGAGCAACGGCGAGCACCTGCTCGGGCGACATGTAGGCGGGCTTGTTCTTCTTCAGCAGCTGGCCCGGCGTGTCGACGAAGACGCAGTAGTGGCACCGGTCGCGGCACAGGGTCGTGAGCGGGATGAAGACCTTGCGCGAGTACGTGATGACCCCGGGGCGCCCGGCTGCGGCGCCTCCCGCGTCGCGCATCGCGCCGGCGAGGGCGAGCAGCCGCTCGAAGTCGTCGCCCGTCGCGCCGAGCAGCGTCTCGGCGGCGTCGGCGTCGACGCGCGCGCCCGCAGCGACGCGGTCGAGAACCGCGGCCGCGTCGGCCCGCCTGGCGGGCGCCGGATCGAGCAGGGTCACCGTCCCAGTCTGGCACCGCCCGAGAGGCCCGGCGTCGCCGATCGTTGCTTCACCGTAAGCAAACGATCCCGGCTCCAGCGCCCGACGCTGGCAGACTGGGCCTATGGTGACGCTTCTGCTCGACTCGACGCGGCTCGAAATCGCCCTGTCGGGAACCGAGCGGGCGCTGTCGTTCCGCAAGACGAACGTGTTCGTCGAACGCACCGAGATCGCGAAGGTGCAGCTCACCGACGACGCGTGGACGTGGCTGCGCGGCGTTCCGGCGCCCGGCACGCACGTGCGGGGCGTGATCGCGATGGGGTCGTGGAAGTCGGCGGGCGGATCGGACTTCGTCATCGTGCGCCGCCGACGGCCCAGCGTCGTCATCGATCTCGAGGGTCACCCGGAGTTCGCCCGCATCATCCTGACGACGCGTCACGGGCTCGCGCTCGTGCAGGCTCTGCAGCTCGACGACGTGTCCGCGGTGCCCGCCGACGTCGTCGACATCGCGACCGGCGCGATCCCGATCGCCGAGTCCTCGGTCAGCTGACGTCGCGTCGCCAGCTCGTGACGTACGCCAGCACGAGCAGCACGACGGCGTAGCCGACGAGCACGAGACCGCCGCCCCACCACGGCAGTCCGCCGTCGGCGGCCGGGCCGATCGAGAAGACGCTCGCGCCGACGAGGATGTCGCTCGCGGCGCCGGGCAGGAACTGCGTCACATCCGACAAGCCCTCGACGAAGGATGCCGCAGCCCGGCCGACGGGCTCGAGGAACTGGGTGAACACCAGGACGCCGACGATCGCTCCGACCTGATTGCGCACGAGCGCGCCGACCCCGATGCCGATGATCACCCAGAGCACATAGGCCAGCAGCATCCGCCCCAGCATCGCCCAGGTGTCGGAGCTGCCGAGGTCGGTGTCGAGCCCGAAGGCGGCGAGGAATCCCGCCGCGGGGCCGACGGAGGCGATGATGCCGAGCGCGCCGTACAGCACGCCCAGGATGACCCCCGCGACGACCTTGGCCGACAGCACCGTGCCGCGCTGCGGCGTGGCGAGGAAGGTGGGGGTGAGCGTCTTGTGGCGGAACTCCGCCGTCACGATGAGTGTTCCGATGAGGAGCGGGAAGACGTATCCGACCGTCGTCGCCGTGCTGTAGAGCGTCGCGGACAAGCCCTCGGACGGCAGCATCGCCTCACCGCCCAGCGCACCGGTCGAGGTGCCGGCGAACACGCCGCCGAGCACGGAGGCCGTGAAGGCGACGTACACGACGAGGATGATCGCGAGGATCCACCACATCGACGTCGTGAACTGCTTCGTGGTCTCGGACCGGGTCGCGGCGGCGAGGCTCATCGCGGGTCACCTCCCTCGTCGGCCGGCGCGTCGACGGCATCGACCCGCTCGTCGGGCGCGCTGAGCTCGTCGTCGATCTCGCCGATCGCCTCGATGTCGGGATCGGCGTCTTCGGGGGCGACGTCGGTGTCTTCGGAGTCGATCTCGGCGTCTCGGGGCGGCACGATGTCGATGACACCGGTCTGCGCGACGCTGAAGGCGGCCGAGGACGGCACGGGCGCGGCGACGGACGCGGCGACGGGCTCGAAGACGGCGAGCGGATCCGGCTCATCGGCCGGTGCCGCGCCCGCCGCGACGTCGTCGGACGGTTCGTCGACGGCGTCCGGCTCAGCGGGGGCCGGTTCAGCGGGCGCCGGCTCAGCGGGAACAACGTCCGGCTCAGCGGGAACAACGTCCGGTTCAGCGGGAACAACGTCCGGCTCAGCGGGAGCGGCGCCGGGCTGATCCGGTGCGACGTCGTGATCCGTCGCGCTCGCGTGCACGCGCTGCCCGCTCACGAGCTCGAGGAAGACCTCTTCGAGTGCGGGGCCCCGGCGCTGCAGCGACGACAGCGCGATGTCCGCCTCGGCAGCGATGCGGCCGACGCCCGCGGGCTCGAGCCCGCGCACCGTCAGGCCCGAGCGGAGCACGTCGTATCCCACGCCCGCGGCGTCGAGGGCGGCCGTCAGCCCCGCGCGATCGGGCGCGTCGACGACCGTGGCGTACTCCGTCGCGTCGGCGAGGTCTTCGAGTCGGCCTTGGAACACGAGGCGACCCTGCGAGATGACGAGCAGCGCGTCGACGGTCTGCTGCACTTCGCTGAGCAGGTGCGACGAGACGAGCACGGTGCGTCCTTCGCCGGCGAGCTGCTGCAGGAACCCGCGGATCCAGCGGATCCCCTCGGGGTCGAGGCCGTTCGTCGGCTCGTCGAGCACGAGCACGCCCGGGTCTCCGAGCAGCGCGGTGGCGAGTCCCAGGCGCTGGCGCATGCCGAGCGAGTATCCGCCGACCTTGCGCCCCGCGGCATCCGCGAGTCCCACGAGTCCCAGCACTTCGTCCACACGCGCGTCGCCCAGGCCCGCGGCACGCGCGTACACGCGAAGGTGGTTCGCGGCCGTGCGTCCGGGGTGGAAGCTCGACGCTTCGAGGACGGCGCCGACCGTCTGCAGCGGGTGGTCGAGCTTGGCATACGGGGTGCCGCCGATCGTGGCGACGCCGTCGGTCGCGCGCACGAGACCCAGGAGGATCCGCAGCGTCGTCGTCTTGCCGGCGCCGTTCGGGCCGAGGAATCCGGTGACCCGCCCGGGTTCGACCTGTGCCGTCAGCCCGGCGACCGCCGTGATCGCGCCGAACCGCTTCGTGACACGGTCGAACTCAAGCACGTGTCCTTCGGGCATGCCGAACCCCTCGTCGTGGTGAACCGTGCCCCTATCCTTGCGGAAATCCGCTCCGATCGCCGCATTCCGCGTGCGCCCTGGTCCATCCGGCGGCGGGCGGTAGCCTTGCGATCGTGACCGATGCCTCCGAATCCCAGGTCCTCGTCCGCGCCGAAGCGGGCCTCGGCCGCCTCACGCTCAACCGGCCGCGCGCCATCAACGCCCTCGATCTCGGCATGATCCGAGACCTCGCTGCGGCCCTCGACGCCTGGCAGGACGATCACGACGTCGACATCGTGCTGATCGACGGCGCGGGCGAGCGCGGCCTGTGCGCGGGCGGCGACGTCCGGGGTCTCGCGGCGCAGATCTCTCAGGGCGACGCCGAAGAGGCCGCCGTCTTCTTCCGCGACGAGTACGCCCTCAACGCGCGCATCGCCGAGTACCCCAAACCCGTCGTCGTCTTCGCCGACGGCGTCACGATGGGCGGCGGGATCGGACTGGCAGGTCACGCGGCGGTGCGCATCGTGACCGAACGCTCGAAGCTGGCCATGCCCGAGACGCGGATCGGCTTCACCCCGGACGTCGGCGGCACGTGGCTGCTGGCACGCGCGCCGGGCCGCACGGGGGAGTACCTCGCGCTCACGGGGGCCACGATGGATGCCGCCGATGCGGTGTACGCCGGCTTCGCCGATCATGTCGTCGCGAGCGACCGCCTGGATGATGTGCGCCACGCCCTCCAGACGCGGGCCGATCCCGAGACCCCGACCGAGCTCGTCATGCTGTTCGATGAGACGCCCGGGCCGTCGCGCCTCGAGGCGTCCCGCGAATGGATCGACGACGCCTTCTCGGCCGACACCGTCGCCGAGATCGTCGACCGTCTGCACGCCCGCGCAGAGCCCGACGCGCACGCGGCCGCCGACGTGCTGGCCGAGCTGTCGCCGACGGGGCTCGCCGTGACCCTCGCCTCGGTGCGCGCCGCGCGCGAGGCCGCGGGCCTGCGCGACGTGCTCGCGCAGGAGTACGGCCTGGTCATGTGGTTCGCCCACACGCAGCCCGACCTGCTCGAGGGCATCCGCGCGCAGCTGGTCGACAAGGACCGCTCGCCGCGCTGGAACCCGCCGAGCCTGGCCGAGATCGCCCCCGATCTCGCCGAGAACGCCCTCGGCTTCGAACCGGGCACGCCTTTGTGGGCCTGACGCCCCGGCGTCGCACAGCGTCGATCGGAATCGCGATCGACGGGTTCTTCTTCGTCTTCGCGGGCCTCGCAGCGGTGTGGCTCGCCTACCTCAGCCTGACCGAGACCTTCCAGGTCGGCTGGTGGGGCGTGCTGTTCGCCGTGCTGTTCTGGCTGCTGCTGGCCTATCTCGTGCTGCCTCGGCTGCATCGCATCCTCACGACGATCTACGTCCCCGACTACTTCATCGGACGCGCGCGCACGAGCGACGGCCTGCTGGGCGACCCCTTCAACCTCGCGTTCCTCGGCGAGGGAGGCCAGATCGAACGGGCGATGCGCGCGGCGGGCTGGACGAAGGCCGACCCCGTCACGCTCGCGTCGTCGGTGACCATCGTCACGTCGACGCTGCGGCGGCGCAGCTATCACGAGGCGCCCGTCAGCCCGCTGTTCCTGTTCGGGCGTCAGCAGGACTTCGCGTACCAGCAGGAGGTCGACGGCAATCCCGCGCAGCGCCACCACGTGCGGTTCTGGCGGTGCCCCGACGGCTGGCTCCTGCCGGGCGGCCGTCGCGTGGACTGGCTCGCGGCCGGGACGTTCGACACGAGCGTGGGGCTGTCGCTGTTCACGCTGCAGGTCACGCACCGCATCGACGCCGACACCGACGTCGAGCGGGACCACATCGTGAAGACCGTGACGGGCGCCGATCCCCGCGTGACGGTCGACGTCATCCGCGACTTCTCGACGGGGTATCACTCGCGAAACGGCGGAGGCGACAGCATCCGCACCGACGGCGACCTGCCGATCGTCGACGTGCGCGCGATCGCCGAGGTGACGACATGACCGGGATGCCGCGCAAGCGCCCCGCCTTCGAGCCGGCCTCGCGGCTGCTCGTGCCGACCGGGTACGACCCGGGCATGCGCCGGCCCGCCCCCATCGTGGCGGGCTTCGTGCTCGTGATGCTGCGCGTGCTCGCCGGCGCGGTCATGCTGCTGGGTGTCGCGTTCGGATGGGACTGGCTCATCCTGCCCGACGGCGACGAGCTCGCGTCGCTGCGAGAGGACACCGTGACCGGTCCCGTGGCGATCGCGCTCATCGTCGTCGTGGGCTCGATCACGCTGCTGCTCGATCTGACGTTCGGCGTGCTGGTCTTCCGCGGCCGCAACATCGCCCGCGTCATCGTCATGCTCGTCTCGGTCGTCTCGATCACGTCGTCGTTCGTCGCGTGGTGGGCGCAGGGGCAGGACATCACCCTGCGCACGACCTTCGTGTCGCTGAGCCTGGACATCCTGATCCTGCTGGCGCTGTCCAGCCGCGGCGCCGCCGCCTACGCGCGGCGTCACGAACGACGCTGAGGGCGACGTGGCATAACCTGTAAGCCGCCGCGGCCGCGGCGCCGATCGGGAGGGTGCGTGTTCGACAGTCCGCTCTCGGCGTCGGCCTACGACGTGCTCGGCGTCGCCCCCGATGTCGACGACGAGACGCTGCGCCGCGCCTATCGTCTGCGCCTGCGGCAGACCCACCCCGACACGGGCGGGGAGGCCGCCGTCTTCGTGCAGGTGCAGCGCGCGTGGGAGCTCGTCGGCACGATCCAGGCGCGCGCCGCCTACGACCGCGGACACGGGTTCGGGGCGCACGCCGCGCCGAGCTTCGCTCAGGATGCCGCGGGCTGGCGTCCGCCGCGCCCCGCGGCCGACACGCGGCCGCGGGCCCGGTCGCACGGTCATCCCGGGGGCTGGAACCGCGAGCGCTATCTGCGACTCATGCGGGAATGGGTCGGCCGGGGCGTCGACCTCGACGACCCCTACGATCCCGCCCTCGTGCGCTCCGCGCCCCACCACCTGCGCGGACTCCTCGCCGACGCGCTCGCCGAAGAGGCGACGGCCCGCATCGTGGCCGATCTCGGGATGGGCTACACCGTGTGGCACGACGTGCGTGCGGCCGCTCGCGGAGACGGGCCCGACGCCAAGATCGACCACATCGTGCTGGGGCCGAGTGGACTGTATGCCGTGCAGTCGGCCGACACGGGCGGCCCCGTGCGCGTGCGCCGGGGCGAGCTCATCGGCGAGGGGGTGACGGGTGCGCCCCTGGCGACCCTGGTCGGCCGCACACGCGCCCTCGCGCGCGCCGCGGGGGTGCGGTTCGGCGGAGCGATCGTCGTGCTTCCCGACGACGACGTCGCGCACCCCATCGACGAGCTCGGGAAGGTGCGCGGCACTCCCGTCGCGATCGTGTCGCGCAGCGCCCTGTCGACGATCCTGCGCCGCGGCGTGGCCGGCGCGCGGTCGATCGGCGGGACCGAGGTCTTCGACCTGCGCACCCGCCTTCAGCAGACCGTGCGCTTCGCCTGATCGGTCAGCTGGTCAGCCCGAACAGTTCGAGCGGGTGCGTCAGTCGCCACCAGGCATCCGGATCTGCGATGTCGTCGGAAAGACGCAGCGGCACGGCGGCGCGATCGAGCGGGCCGACGGCCGAGAGTTCGCCGACCGTGGCGCCCTTCGCGCGTGCGTCACCGAGGTCGAACGCGGTCGACACGGCGGCGGCGCTGCCGTTCCACAGCACGACGGCGGCATCCTCGGCGGTGACGATCGGCACGTTCGCGCCCCACGCGGTCGTCGCCCGGCCCACCGTCGTGCCCGCTTCGACCGAGGGCCGCGGCTGCAGCTCGGTCTCGATCTGGGCATAGAGGGCGCGTGAGACGGCGACCCGGGCGTCGCCGTCGGGCTGTCCCAGCACCGACGCGTACACGCGCACGGGGGTCTCGCCCACCATGACGTCTTTCGCCGTCAGCACGTTCCAGGTGTCCAGGGTGCCCGTCTTGACGCCGATGACGCCGGCATCCTCGAGCAGCCGGTTCGTGTTCTCGATGACGCCCACGCCCGGAAGGTCGACGGAGCGCTTGGCGACGATCTCGGCGATGACGGGGTGGGCGAGGGCCTTCTGCGCGAGGGTCAGCAGGGCGGCGGGGGTCGCGATGTTGCGCGGGTCCAGTCCCGTGGGCTCGACGACCTCGATGCCCTCGACGCCGTGCGTGCGGAGCCATCCGTTCGCCGCCTCCGCGAAGATCTCGTCGGTCGGCCAGAGCGTCGTTGCGAGGCGGTCGGCGTAGTTGTTGCCCGAGGCGATGAGCATGCCTTCGAGCATCTGGTACTGCGTCAGGGCCCCGCCGACGGGAACATCGAGCGCCGATTCGCCGTTGGCGCGGTACTGCCAGTATCGCGTTCGGTCGTACCCCGTGAACCGGTACTCGGGCCCCGCCTCGCCGAGTTCGAGCGGCATCTCCTCGAGCACCGCGAGTGCCGTGACGACCTTCGTGATGCTCGCGATGCTGAGCGGTTCGGGCATCGACGCGAGCTGCGTGTCGAAGCCGTCGACCGCGACGGCGGCGGCGCCGACGTCGGGCCAGGGCAGAGCGGCCTCCGCCGCGGCGACGGGCTGCACGCCGATCGCCTCGATCGTCGGCGCGACGGCGTGCAGGGGCCACAGCAGCGTGGTGGCGGCATACGCCCCCACGACGAGCGCGACGAGCGAGGCGGGGACGAGCACACCCGCGCGCAGCGGCGACCGGCGCGGACCCCGTCCGAGCAGATCGGGGCCGGGCTCGGCGGGCACCGGCGACATCCCCACCCGAGCGGAGTCGACCCACGCGAGGGCTCGCCGACCCGACAGTGCGCCGGCGGTGATGGCGGGCGCGTCCGTGCTCGTGCGCGGCAGATCAGGAGAGGGGAGCGTCACGTCGGTCGTCGTCGCCGACGCCGTCGGCGCCTCATCGGCCTCGAGGGTCGCCGTCACCGCGCGCATGGCCGCCTGATTGCGCAGGGCACGGCGCGAGGGCGGTGGGGTGATGTCGGGGGCCACCCGCCTACGGTACAACGCGCGGCGGGCGGCTATACTCATCGGCACAACCACGGGAGTCCGGTGAGCCGGGCTGAGAGGAAGCGACCCACGCTTCGACCGTCGAACCTGATCCGGATCATGCCGGCGCAGGGAGGAGCATCCGATGCACACCGTCACGTCCGCATCCACCCGGTCCACGAACGTCCGCAGGCTGCGCTGGAGAGTCGTCGACATCGTCGTCGCGAGCGTCATCGGCGTCGCGTCGGGACTCATCTTCCTGCTGTGGAACATCGGCTATCTCGGGCCCAAGACGCTGCTCGAACCGCTCGCGCCGGGCATCCAGGGTCTGCTCGACGGCCCCTGGCTCTTCGCCGGCGTGCTGGGCGCGCTCATCATCCGAAAGCCCGGCGCCGCGATCTACACCGAGACGCTCGCCGCCGTCGTCTCGGCGCTCGTCGGCAACACGTGGGGCGGGTTCCTCACGATCGAGGCCGGTCTCGTGCAGGGCCTCGGCGCCGAGCTGATCTTCCTGCTCTTCCTCTACAAGCGCTGGTCGTTCCCCGTTGCCGTGCTGGCGGGCGCGGGTGCGGCGCTGACCGGCGGGATCAACAACCTGCTCCTGTGGTACCCCGGAGCAGATGTGACCTTCACGGTCATCTACATGATCAGCACGCTCCTCTCGGGTGCCGTGATCGCGGGCGCGCTGTCGTGGGTGCTCGCCCGCGGGCTCGCCGCGACGGGGGCGCTCGACCGGTTCGCGTCGGGGCGCGCGGCACGCGTGCGCGTCTAGCCGTGATGAGCACCGTCTCCGGCCCCGCCGTCGTCGAGGCGCGCGGGTGGGGGTGGCGCCACGCGTCGCGTCACGCCTGGGCCGTGCGCGAGGCGACCTTCCGCATCGAGCCCGGCGAGCGCGTGCTGCTGCTCGGGGCGTCGGGATCGGGCAAGTCGACGCTCCTGCACGGCCTGGCGGGCGTGCTCGGCGGCGAGGAGGAGGGCGAGTCCGAGGGCGAGCTGCTCATCGACGGCGTGCCGGCCGCGGCAGTACGAGGCCGGGCGGGACTTGTGCTGCAGGACCCCGACTCGCAGGTGATCCTCGCCCGCGTCGGCGACGACGTCGCGTTCGGCTGCGAGAACTTCGGCATCCCGCGCGAGGAGATCTGGCGGCGCGTCGCGAGCTCGCTCGACGCCGTCGGCCTCGATGTGCCGCTCGACCGGCCGACGAAGCAGCTGTCCGGCGGCCAGAAGCAGCGCCTCGCGCTCGCCGGCGCGCTCGCGATGCGCCCCGGGCTCGTGCTGCTCGACGAGCCCACGGCCAACCTCGACCCCGACGGGGTCGGAGAAGTGCGCGCCGCCGTCGCCGCGATGCTCGACGCGCACGACGCGACCCTCGTCGTCGTCGAGCACCGCGTCCAGGTGTGGCTGCCGCTGGTGACCCGCGTCATCGTGCTGGGTGCGGGCGGCGTCGTGGCCGACGGACCCGTCGACGACGTGCTGCGCGGTCGCGCCGTCGAGCTCGCGGCAGGCGGCGTGTGGGTTCCCGGGCATCCGCCCGCGCACCCGCCCGCGCCGCCGCGACCCGCCGGTGCCGTGCTGCTCGAAGCGCGCGACCTCGCCGTCGAGCGCGTGCGCGGACGCGCCGTCGCGACGGGCCTGGAGGTCGACGTGCGCGCCGGCGCGGCCCTCGCCGTGACGGGCCCCAACGGCGCGGGGAAGTCCACGCTCGGCCTCACGCTCGCGGGCCTGCTGCCACCGGCATCCGGATCCCTGCGGGCGCACCCGCTGCTCGCTGACGGCGCGGGCGACTCGCCGATCGGCTGGGCGTCGCGGCAGCTGCTGACCCGCATCGGCACCGTCTTCCAGGACCCCGAGCACCAGCTCCTCGGACGCACCGTGCGCGGCGAGCTCGAGATCGGACCGCGAGCGCTGCGCCTGCCCGAGGACGAGATCTCCCGCCGCGTCGACGAGCTGCTCGAGCGGCTGCGCCTGGTCCGGCTCGCGGGGGCGAATCCGTACACGCTGTCCGGCGGCGAGAAGCGGCGGCTCACGGTCGCAGCGGCGCTCGCGACGGCGCCGCGCGTGCTCGTGCTCGATGAGCCCACATTCGGTCAGGACGCCCGCACGTGGGCCGAGCTCGTGGCGTTGCTGGCCCGGCTCCGCGACGAGGGCTCGGCGATCGTCACGATCACGCACGATCTCGATGTCGTCGAGGCGCTGCGCGCCGAGCAGTTCCGGATGCCGCGCCCCGATCCGGATGCCGCAGGGTCGCTGCCATGACCCTGCTCGACACGCACGCGCGCACGGGCGCCGTCGCCCGCATCAACCCCGTCGCGAAGCTCGGCGCGAGCGCGCTCATCGCGATCCCGCTCGTGCTGACGCTCGACCCCGTCTCGGCGGCGGTCGCGCTGCTGCTCGAGTGCCTGCTGCTGCCCTTCGCGGGGCTGCGCTGGCGGGAGTTCTGGATGCGGACGTGGCCCGTGTGGCTCGCCGCGCCCCTCACGGCCGTCACGATCGCGCTCTACGGCGAGACATCGGGTGAGATCTACGTCGAGTGGTTCGTCGTGCGGATCAGCGACGGCTCGCTCGAACTCGCCCTCGCGACGCTGCTGCGCGTGCTGGCGATCGCGCTGCCGTCGGTCGTGCTCTTCGTCACGGTCGACCCCACCGATCTCGCCGACGGGCTCGCGCAGATCGCGCGGCTCCCCGCCCGGTTCGTGCTCGGAGCGCTCGCGGGCCTGCGGATGGTCGGGCTCTTCCTCGACGACTGGCGGGCGCTCGAGCTCGCCCGCCGGGCCCGTGGCGTCGCCGATCGCGGCCGCATCCGGCGCTTCCTCGGCATGGCCTTCGCGCTGCTCGTGCTCTCGATCCGCCGAGGGACGAAGCTCGCGACGGCGATGGAGGCCCGCGGGTTCGGGGCGCCGACACGGCGCACGTGGGCGCGCGAATCCCGCTTCGGGGCGCGCGAATGGGCGCTCATGGGCATTGGTCTCGCGATCGCCCTCATCGCGATCGGCGCGGCGCTGTGGGCGGGCACGTGGAACTTCATCCTCGGCCCCTCGTGATCACTCGGCGAGGAGAACCTCGCGCAGGATGACGGCCTGGTTGTACTGCGGGTCGTGGGCTCCGAACAGCAGCGTGCACACGGGATGCTGCGCCAGTTCCGCCCGCAGCGCGCGGACGGCGGGGTTTCCGGCGAGCTCGGTGCGGTAGGCCGACACGAAGTCCTCCCACGGCAGGCCGCCGTGGTGGAACGCCTCGCGCAGGGCGGCGGAGGGCGCGACATCCTTCGCCCATTCGTCCAGCGCCGCGCGCTCCTTCGAGACGCCGCGCGGCCACAGCCGGTCCACGAGCACGCGGAAGCCGTCGCCGGGTTCCGCGTCGTCGTAGATCCGCTTGAGCTGCAGCTGCATGCCCCCATCCAACACCTTTCGCGGAGAGAGGGCACGGCGTCGCCCATATGCTGGACGCGACGTCGCGGCGCAGGCCGCAATCGGTTCGAAGGAGAGCACATGAATCTGACCGGAGCTTCGGCACTCGTGACCGGCGGTGCCAGCGGATTGGGTCTGGCCACGGCCCGTCGGCTCGCGGCCGAGGGGGCTGCCGTCACGATCGTCGACCTTCCCGGGTCGGTCGGAGCCGACATCGCGGCCGAGCTCGAAGGGTCGTTCGCGGCCGCCGACGTCACCTCGCCCGAGCAGGTCGCCGCCGCCGTCGAGACCGCGTCGGCGGCCGGTCCGCTGCGCGTCGTCGTCAACTGCGCCGGCATCGCGCCGCCGGCGAAGGTGCTCGACCGCGAGGGCAACCCGACGGGACTGGACGCCTTCGAGAAGATCGTGCGCGTCAACCTCGTCGGCACGTACAACGTCATCGCGCAGGCCTCGGCCGCGATCGCTCGCACCGAGCCGACCGAAGAGGGCGATCGCGGCGTCATCGTCAACACGGCATCCGTCGCGGCGTTCGACGGGCAGATCGGTCAGCCGGGATACGCCGCATCCAAGGGCGGCGTGCACGCCATGACGCTGCCGATCGCACGCGAGCTCGCCCGCCACGGCATCCGCGTCGTGACGATCGCGCCCGGCATCATGGAGACGCCGATGCTGCTGGGCCTGCCCCAGGCCGCACAGGACTCCCTCGGCCAGCAGGTTCCGTACCCGTCGCGACTCGGCCGCCCCGACGAGTACGCGCGCCTGGTGATGGCGATCGTCGACAACGAGTACCTCAACGGTGAGACGATCCGCCTCGACGGGGCGATCCGGATGGCGCCCAAGTGAGCGGCGTCCTGCTGCGGGTCGACGAGGGCCTCGCGCGGATCACCCTGAACCGCCCCGACCGGCTGAACGCCTTCGACGCCGATATGGCGCACGCGTGGGTGGATGCCACGACCGAGGCGACGTCGCGCTCCGATGTCGGAGCGATCCTGCTCGACGCGGCCGGACGCGCCTTCTGCGCGGGCGGCGACGTGCTCGCGATGGCGCAGGACGCGTACGCCGGCGCAGACATCGTCGAGCTCGCGGGCGTCATCAATCGCGGCATCCTGGCTCTTCTCGAATCCTCGGTTCCCGTCGTCGCCGCGGCGCAGGGCACGACGGCGGGCGGGGGCCTGGGGATCCTGCTGACGAGCGACTACGCGGTCGTGGGCGCCGACTCGAAGCTCGGCAGCCTGTATGCCAACATCGGCCTGACGCCCGACCTGTCCGTCACGACGAAGCTCGCGCGCGCTGTCGGCGAGCGGCGGGCGCTGCAGCTCGTGCTGCAGGACCGGCTGCTGACGGCGCAGGAGGCGCTCGAGTGGGGCCTCGTGGCCGAGGTCGTCGACCCCGAACGCGTCGGGGCGCGGGCCGAGGAGATCGCGCGGTTCTGGCTCGCGGGCGCCGCGGGCGCGTACGGCGAGGCGAAGCGCCTGATCCGCTCGCAGCCCGGCCGCACCGTCGCCGAGCAGCTCGCCGAAGAGGCCCGCACGATCGGTGCGGCGCTGGACACCGCCGAAGCGCAGGCCCGTGTCGCGGCGTTCGCGGCGCGATCACGGCCCAAGACCTCGTCGAAGGAGACCCCATGACCCCCACGCCCGCCGCCCCCGAGGGCGGACGACTCGCCGAAAAGACGATCCTGATGTCGGGCGGCAGCCGCGGCATCGGGCTCGCGATCGCGCTGCGTGCGGCGCGTGAGGGCGCGAACATCGCGCTCATGGCGAAGACCGACACGCCGCATCCGAAGCTCGCGGGCACGGTGCACACGGCGGCCGAGGCGATCCGTGCGGCCGGAGGGCAGGCGCTGCCGATCGTCGGCGACGTGCGCAACGACGGCGACGTCACCGAGGCCGTGTTCACGACGCAGGGCGAGTTCGGCGGCATCGACATCGTGGTCAACAACGCCTCCGTCATCGACCTGTCGCGATCGCTCGACCTGTCGGCGAAGAAGTACGACCTCATGCAGGACGTCAACGTGCGCGGCACCTTCATGCTCTCGCGGGCAGCGGTGCCGATCCTGAAGGAGGCCGCGAACCCGCACATCATCTCGCTCTCGCCGCCGCTGAACCTCACGCCGCAGTGGCTCGGTGCGCACACGGGCTACACGCTCGCGAAGTACGGCATGACGATGGCGACGCTGGGCATCGCGGCGGAGTTCGCCGAGTTCGGCATCGCGGCGAACACGCTGTGGCCGCGCACGACGATCGCGACGGCGGCCGTGCAGTTCGCGCTCGGCGGCGACGAGATGATGCGGGTCAGCCGCACGCCCGAGATCTACGCCGACGCGGCGTTCGAGGTCATGCTGCAGCCCGCCCGCGCGTACACGGGCCAGACGCTCATCGTCGAGGACGTGCTCGAGGCGGCCGGCGTGACGGACTTCTCGGGCTACGCCGCGGTGCCGGGCACGCCCGATTCGGCGCTCTTCCCCGACATCTTCCTGTAGCCGCCCGCTCGCCGCCGAACCGTACCGATCGCGTCGAACCCGACGTCGTCGACGTGCGGTTTGACGGGGATGGTCGGGTTCGGTGAGTTCGGCCGCTCAGCCGACCAGGTCGAGCGCGCGAAAGGCGTTCCACACGCCGTTGTCGCGCACGGTCGTCGTGATGTGGTCGGCGAGCGCCTTGAGGGTCGGTTCGGCGTTGCCCATCGCGACCGCCGTGCCGCACACCTCGAACATCTCGACGTCGTTCCAGCTGTCGCCCACGCCCACCGCGTCGCTCGCTTCGAGTCCGAGGTGCTCGAGCACGAGCTCGATCGCCGATCCCTTGTTCGTGCCGAGCATGCAGATCTCGCCGCTCGTGCCGCCCGGCAGCGGCATGCTGCCGTTCACGACATGGAACTCGTCGCCCAGCTCGCGGTCGAGCACCTCGACGGCGTCGTCGGCGAGGCTCACGAACACGGCCTTGGCGACGGTGTCGCGGGGCGCATCGGACACGTCGCGGTAGGTGCGGTGCCCGATGCCGGCGAGCGAGTCCTCGGGCCCCTCGACGGCGGCGGTCCGCGCCGCGCGCACGCGTTCGCGCACGAGCGCCAGCATGCCGGGGCTCGCGAACACCTCGTCGTCGGTCTGCAGGAAGTAGTGGATGCCGCGTGCCTCGAACGACCCGACGAGCCGTGAGACGGATGCCGCGGGCATGAGCCGTGACACGATCTGCTCGTCGGCGACGTGGGCCGTCGCGCCGCCGTTGGTGATCGCGCCGTCGAAGCCGATCGCCCGGACGGCGGGGTGCAGGTCGCCGCGCGCGCGTCCGGTGCACAGGTAGACGAGGTGTCCGGCCTCGCGGGCCCCGCGGATTGCGGCGACGGTCGACGGAGCGACGTATTCGTCGTGGTCGATGATCGTCCCGTCGACGTCGATGAACACGATGCGGCCGGTGCGGTGAGGGGTCACGCCCCCCATTCTCCCCCGCCCACCCTGCATCCCCCTCTTACCGCGAGACTGCAACGGCGCGCCGAGACCGTGGGGTCTACCCGCAGTCTCGGCGCGCCGTTGCAGTCTCGCGGTCAATCGAGGGCGGCCGAGGGGGACCGGCGGCGACCGGCGGCGACCCGTGCGACCGGCGACGGTCGACGGGCGTCCAGGTGCGTCGCCTACGCTCGAGGGATGACGACTCAGCCCCCCGTGCGCTCGACGACACCGCGGGACACCCCCGTGCGCTCGACGACCCCGCGCGACACGACGCAGGTGCGACCGCGCACCGAGGGGTGGACGCAGAAGAAGGATGCCGCGGGCCGGCCCCTGCTGCAGTTCGCCTCTCCGAAGCGCGGCAAGCCGCCCGTGCACCTCGCCGACCTCACTCCCGAGCAGCGCGTCGAGAAGGTCGTCGAGCTCGGCCTGCCCGGCTTCCGCGCCAAGCAGCTCGAGAAGCACTACTTCACCCACGGCACGCACGACCCCGCCGAGATGACCGACCTGCCGGCATCCGGTCGCGAAGAGCTCGTGCACGGGATGCTGCCCCCGCTGCTCACCGAAGTGCGGCGTCTGCAGACCGACCGCGGCGACACGGTCAAGTTCCTGTGGAAGCTGCACGACGGCGCGCTCGTCGAGTCGGTGCTCATGCGCTATCCGGGCCGCATCACGCTGTGCGTGTCGAGCCAGGCCGGCTGCGGCATGAACTGCCCCTTCTGCGCGACGGGTCAGGCCGGGCTCACCCGCAACATGTCCGCCGCCGAGATCATCGAGCAGATCATCCGCGCGAACCGGCTCATCCGAGACGGCCGCCTGGGCCCGCGCGAGCATGCCGACGAGCGGGTCACCAACATCGTCTTCATGGGCATGGGCGAGCCCCTCGCCAACTACGCACGCGTCATGCAGGCCGTGCGCGTCATGGTCGACAAGAAGCACGGCCTGGGCATGAGCGCGCGCGGCATCACGATCTCGACCGTCGGCCTCGTGCCGGCCATCCGCAAGCTCGCCGACGAGAACATCCCCGTGACGTTCGCGCTGTCGCTGCACGCCCCCGACGATGAGCTGCGCGACGAGCTCATCCCGGTGAACTCGCGCTGGAAGGTCGACGAAGCCCTCGACGCCGCCCGCGCCTACTTCGACCGGACCGGACGCCGGGTGTCGATCGAGTACGCCCTCATCAAGGACATGAACGACCACGGCTGGCGCGCCGACCTGCTCGGCGACAAGCTCAACGAGCGCGGTCGCGGCTGGGTGCACGTCAACCCGATTCCCCTCAACCCGACGCCCGGCTCAGTGTGGACGTCGTCGACCCGCGCCGCGCAAGAGGAGTTCGTCCGCCGTCTCGAGGCGAAGGGCATCCCCACGACGCTGCGCGACACCCGCGGCAAAGAGATCGACGGCGCCTGCGGGCAGCTCGTCGCGACCGAGGAGGACCAGACGATCGCTGCGGCGACGCCCGCTGAAGCGTGACGATCCGGATGCCGCGGCATCCGCTCCGTCAACGGCGAAGCCCCCGGCCACCTCACGGTGCCGGGGGCTTCGCGTCGCGCTAGGACGACGTGAGCGAGGCGAGCAGTTCGCGGCGCTCGCGCTGCTCGTCGGGGTCGGGAACGGGAAGGGATGCCAGCAGTCGCTGCGTGTAGGCAGCCTTCGGTGCGTGCAGGATCTGCGCGTTCGGTCCCACGTCGACGAGCTTGCCGCGGTGGAGCACCCCGATGCGATCGGCGAGCAGGTCGACGACGGCGAGGTCGTGGCTGATGAACAGCGCCGCGAACTTGTACTCCCGCTGCAGGTCGGTGAACAGGTCCAGCACGCGGGCCTGCACCGACACGTCCAGGGCCGAGGTCGGCTCGTCGGCGATCAGCAGCTCGGGCTCGAGCGCGAGTCCGCGGGCCAGGCTCGCACGCTGACGCTGTCCTCCGGACAGCTCGTGCGGGTAGCGGTCGCCGTACGAACGCGGCAGCTGCACGGCCTCGAGGAGTTCGTCCACACGTGCCCGCGCGGCCTCGGGGTTGCGTGCGCGGCCGTGGATGACGAGCGGCTCGGCGACGCACTCGGCGATCGTCAGCAGCGGGTTGAAGCTGGACGCCGGGTCCTGGAAGACGAACCCGATCCGGCTGCGCAGCGGCTTGAACGTCCGCTCGCGGACACGGTACATCTCGGTGCCGAGCACCTTGAGCGAGCCGCCCGTGATCTTGGTGAGCCCGCCGATCGCGCGACCGGTCGTCGTCTTGCCCGAACCCGATTCGCCGACGAGACCGAGCACCTCACCGGGACGGATCTCGAACGAGATGCCGTCCACGGCGACGAACGGGGGCTTGCCCATGCGTCCGGGGAATTCGATCCGCATGTCCTCGGCCACGACGACCGGTTCGGCGGCAGGGTCGGGCACGAAGCGCTCGCGCTCGCTGACCTCGGCGGGACGGATGCGGGGGACCGCGGCCAGGAGCTTCTTGGTGTAGTCGGCCTTCGGCGCCGTGAACAGCTCGTGGACCGTGGCCTGCTCGACGACATCGCCCTGGTACATCACCACGACGCGATCGGCGAGGTCGGCGACGACGCCCATGTTGTGCGTGATGAGCACGATCCCCGTGTTGAACTCGTCGCGGCAGCGACGCAGCAGATCGAGGATCTCCGCCTGCACGGTCACATCGAGCGCCGTCGTGGGCTCGTCGGCGACGATGAGGCCGGGGTCGAGCACGAGCGCCATCGCGATCACGACGCGCTGCTTCTGTCCGCCCGAGAACTGGTGCGGGTAGTAGTCGACGCGGGTGTCGGGATCGGGGATGCCGACGCGGCGCAGGATGTCGATCGCCTGACGGCGCGCTTCCTTCGAGCTCATGCGCGTGTGCGCGCGCAGGCCCTCGATGATCTGCCATCCCACCGTGTAGACCGGGTTGAGTGCGGTCGAGGGCTCCTGGAAGACCATCGCCACATCGGTGCCGCGGACGCTGCGCAGCGTCTGCTTGTCGGCGCCGAGGATCTCGGTGTTCGACGACCCGTCCTTGCTCGTGAGCACGACGGTGCCGTGAGCCGTCGCCGTCTCGGGCAGCAGCCCCAGGATCGTCTTGGCCGTGACCGACTTGCCCGAGCCCGACTCGCCGACGATGGCGACGACTTCGCCGCGCTCGACCGTCAGCGAGACGTCGTTGACGGCCTTGACGGCACCGGAGTCCGTGGCGAACGAGACGCCCAGGTTGGTGATGTCGACGACGCTGTTGCTCACGAGCGTTCTCCGATTCCGTGGTTTTCGAACGATTCGCCGTCTTCCAGGCCCTTGAGTCCACCGGGGCCCGCGGTGAGCTCGCCACCGGGGACGACCGAGGTCTCGGCGACGAGGCCGGCGGCCTTCGCGACGCGGCGGCGTCCGCGCAGACGCGGGTCGGCCAGGTCGTTGAGGCTCTCACCGACCAGCGTGATGCCGAGGACGACGAGCACGATGGCGAGACCCGGGAAGAGGGCCGTCCACCAGATGCCGCTCGTGACGTCGGACATCGCCTTGTTGAGGTCGTATCCCCACTCCGAAGCTGCCGTCGGCTCGATGCCGAAGCCGAGGAAGCCGAGGCCCGCGAGGGTAAGGATCGCCTCGGACGAGTTCAGCGTGATGATCAGCGGCAGCGTGCGGGTCGCGTTGCGCAGGACGTGCCGGAACATGATGCGACGGTTCGAAGCCCCGAGCATCTTGGCCGACTCGACGTACGCCTCGGCCTTGATCCGGACGGTTTCTGCGCGGATGACCCGGAAGTACTGCGGGATGAAGACGACCGTGATCGAGATCGCCGCCGCCAGCACGCCGCCGATGAGGCTCGACTGCCCACCGGAGATCACGATCGACATGACGATGGCGAGCAGGAGCGAGGGGAACGCGTAGATGGCGTCGCAGACGACGACCAGGACGCGGTCGACCCAGCCGCCGAGGTAGCCGGAGACGAGCCCGAGGAGCACGCCGACGAAGATCGACAGTGCGACGGCGACGACGATCACCAGGAGCGCGGTCTGGGCACCCCAGATGACGCGCGACAGCACGTCGTAGCCGCCGACGGTCGTTCCGAGCAGGTGTTCGCCGGACGGCGGCTGCTGCGCACCGAAGACGCCGTCTTCACCGCGGCGCTGGTTGAAGCTGAACGGCGAGATGTACGGGGCCAGCAGCGCCGTCAGGATGAAGACGAACGTGATGACGAGGCCCGCGATGAGCATGCCGCGCTGCAGTCCGACCGACTGCCGCAGCTGGTGCACGACGGGTAGCCGGCTCAGCCACGACTGCTTCTGGATGGGCGGGAGGGTGACGGTGGTGGTGGTCGTCATGTCAGTACCTCACTCGCGGGTCGATGATCGCCGCGACGATGTCGACGAGGAAGTTGGTCAGGGCGACGATCACCGCGAGCAGCACGACGATGCCCTGCACGGCGACGAAGTCACGCGACTGGAGGAACTGGGCGAGCATGAACCCGAGCCCCTTCCACTCGAACGTCGTCTCGGTGAGGACGGCGCCACCCAGCAGGAGCGCGATCTGCATGCCGATGACGGTGATGATCGGGATGAGCGCCGGCCGGAAGGCATGTTTGCGCACGAGGCGGAACTCGCTCACGCCGCGCGAGCGGGCAGCATCCACGTAGTCGGTGGACAGCGTGCCGATCATGTTGGTGCGCACGAGCCGGAGGAAGACGCCGGCCGTGAGCAGACCGAGGGCGATCGCCGGCAGCACGGCGTGCGAGAGCACGTCCATGATGACGGCGGGGTTGCCGGTGCGGAAGGCGTCGATCGTGTAGAAGCCCGAGGAGTTGTCCAGGCGCATCATCTGCAGCTCCGCCCCCGTGGAGGCCCGGCCGGCGACCGGGAGCCACTTCAGCCACACGGCGAAGACGAGCTTGAGCAGGAGACCGGAGAAGAAGACGGGGGTGGCGTAGAAGAGGATCGCCGATACTCGCAGGATGGCGTCCTGGCCGCGGTCACGGTAGTAGGCAGCGACCGCGCCGAGCGGGATGCCGACGATCAGGGCCACGATGACGGAGAAGAAGACGAGTTCGAACGTCGCGGGACCGTAGGTGATGAGAACCTCGGCGACGGGGCGGTTCGTGGTCAGCGTCGTTCCGAGATCGAAACGCAGCAGCTGAGCGAGGTAGTCGATGTACTGCTGCCACAGCGGACGGTCGTAGCCGGCAGCCGCGATGAGTTCAGCGAGTTTGTCCGGGGGGAGGCGTCCGCCCTGAGCTGCCGTGATGGGGTCACCGGTCGTGCGCATGAGCACGAAGACGAGGGTGACGAGGATGAAGATCGTGGGGAAGATCAGCAGGAAGCGGATCAGGATGTAGCGCCACAGGCTGCCACCGGAGGAACGAGTCTTCTTCTGGCGTGTGCTCCGTGGAGACGCCGGCGCCTCTTGCGGGGTTGCCGTCGTGGTCATGGGGTCGGATCCTCGGGTCGGATGGGGCTGGCAAGAAAATGAGGAGGTGGTCCGACGTGGTCGGACCACCTCCTCTCAGACTGAACGCGGAGCGATCAGCCCTTGGTGATGACGCCGTAGCGGAACTTGAACGTCGGGTCGAGCGTGTTCTCGACGCCCGAGACGTCCGTGCCCGTGACCGCGTTCTGGCTGAACGCGATGTACGGGAGCGTGGACAGGTCGCCCGCGACGACTCCCTGGATCTCCTCGATGAGCGCGACGCGCTCGTCGGTGTCGACCGTCGAGCCCTGCTGCTTGAGCAGTGCGTCGACCTCGGCGTTGGAGTAGTGGTTCGCGAGGAAGTTGTCCGTCGCGAAGAACGGCGTCAGGTAGTTGTCCGAGTCGGCGTAGTCCGGGAACCAGCCGAGCTGGTAGATCGGGTACGCGTCCGCGACGCGGTCCTTCGAGTAGGTGACCCACTCGGTGGACTGGATGTTCGTCGTGAACAGACCGCTCGAGTCCAGGCTGTCCTTGATGACGGCGTACTCGTCACCCGACGAGGGGCCGTAGCGCTCAGCGACGTACTGGATGTTGAGCTCGACGGGCGTCGCGACACCGGCGGCCTCGAGGGCTGCCGTGGCCTTGTCGACGTCGGGTCCACCGTTGCCGTCGCCGTACGCGTCGCGCAGCGACACGGTGGCGCCGGGAACACCCTCGGGCAGGTACGAGTACAGGGGCTCGACCGTGCCCTTGTAGACCTGCTCGGCGATGGCCTCGCGGTCGATCACGTCGGCGATGGCCTGACGGACGGCGAGAGCCTTCGCCGGGTCAGCCTCGGGCGTCGTGGCGCCGTAGGGCATCGTGTTGAAGTTGAACACGAGGTAGCGGATCTCTCCACCGGGGCCGTCGACGACCTTGACGTTGTCGTTGCCGCGGAGGTCATCGATGTCGGTAGCCGACAGCGTGCGGTTCGCGACGTCGATGTTGCCTTCCTGGACGTCGAGCTTGAGGTTCGACGCGTCGGTGTAGTACTTGACGTTGACCTCGGAGGTGAGCGGTGCGCCCAGGAGGCCGTCGTAGCTGTCGTTCGCCTTGTACGAGATCAGGTTGTTGAAGTCGTAGCTCTCGATGACGTACTGACCGGCGAAGGGCTGCGCCGCGACGATGTCGTCGTCCGACAGTGCCTCGTCGGCCGGGAAGACCTCTTCGTCGACGATCGGGCCGGCGGGGCTCGAGAGCACCTGGGGCCAGGTCTGGTCGTTCTCGGACGTCAGCGTGAAGACGACCGTCAGGTCGTCCGGAGCCTCGACCGACTCGAGCGCGCCGAGCAGGTACGACGGTCCGGTCTCGGATGCGATCGCCAGCTGGCGGTCGAACGAGAACTTGACGTCGGACGACGTCAGCTCGTTGCCGTTGGCGAAGGTCAGGCCCTCCTTGAGGGTGACCGTGTACTCGTTCGGCGCCGTGAACTCGGCCGACTCTGCGATGTCGGGCTTGACCTCGGCGTCGCCGGGGACGGAGTTCATGAGGAACGGGTAGATCTGGTTCATGACCGTGAAGGACCCGTTGTCGTAGGCGTTCGCGGGGTCGAGGGCCGTCACCTGCTCGGTCGTACCGATGATGATGGCCTCACCGCCCGTGGTGCCCTCGTCGGTGCCGTCGGACGTCGAGCCACCGGCACATCCGGCGAGAACGAGGGCGAATGCCGCCGCTCCACCGAGACCGATGACGATGCGACGACCAGTAGTCGTAGCGGTAGCCATGCTTCTCCTGTCTGCAAGGGTTCAGCGCTGAATGACGAGACCACAGAAGCAGCCTCGCGCTGTGTGACGTATCAGTCCTATCACAGCGATTTCTCGCGGTTTCGGACGTATGCGGAACCGTAACATCGCCCTCTCCGGACACCCGCTCAGAACAAGGGGGGGTAAATGCCGGTCTGCCGCGTAACGACGCGGAATTCGCGGGCATCGCCCGCACTCATCACTCTTTCCGAAGAGTACAGGCCACTTTTCCCGATCCCCACGCGCTATGAGTGCGTGACATGCTACAAGTCACAGGTGTGTGCCTTGCTGGGGGTAACGCTGCCCACGGGTGCCGAGGCGCATGCAACAAGAATCAGAGGAGTGATCTCTTGACATCACCACGCCGAATGCGTTCGCGCAGCTGGCGCACAGGGCTTGCCGCCACGGCTGCCCTGAGTGTCGTCATGACCGGTGCCATCGCCGGTCAGGCGGCCACTGCAGCGCCCGCCGACCCGATCATCGATCCGTCGGTGCTCGAGCCGGTCGACCCGCAGAACTGGGTCAACATGGACGACATGACGCACGCGGACTACGTCCCCGTGCCCAACACCGACTGGGCGAACGACACCGAAGGCAGCCAGCAGACCTTCAACGGTGCCATCGTCCTGCTCGACTTCCCGAACCAGCCCTTCGTCGTGACGCAGGAGCCGGAATCCGACGCGTTCAAGAACCCGACGGCCGGCTTCGAGCCCGTCGCTCGCGAGGACGTGCCGCAGTTCTATCTCGACCTGCTGAACACGCCGAGCGAGCTCAACAACGGCCAGACGCTCAACGACTACTGGATGGAGCAGTCCGGCGGTCGTCTGAGCGTGCAGATGGAGGCCTTCGGCCCCTACGAGATGCCCGGCAAGATCCACGAGTACGGTCTGAACGACAGCTTCAACCGTCCGAATGCGGCGTTCTGCCCGCAGGGCGACACGTGTAACAAGGTCATCCGCACCGACGCGAACCGTCTGTGGGCTGCCGACCTCGAGATCGCCGACCCGCTGACGCAGTTCGACCAGGTCTTCTACATCACGGCCGGCCAGGACGAGTCGTCGACGTGGGAAGAGTTCGGTCAGATGATGTTCGCCGCTCCCGAGGACGTGCCGGACGCATTCGGCCCGCCGCGTGACGAGAACGGCTTCGCGCCGGACCAGAACGGCAACAACATGGCCAACTGGGCCAAGACGCGCTACATCCCGTGGACGTCGTGGAAGGCAGCGATCAGCCACTGGCCGAACGCCAACTTCCCGACCGCGACGCGCGCCGGCAACTCGACGCAGGCTGAGTCGTCGGGCATGGGAACGTTCGCGCACGAGTTCGCGCACATCCTCGAGATCTCGGACAACTACGGAAACCCGTACGGCACGGACGCTGCAGACGGCGGCCCGCTCCGCGACACCTCCGGCCCGTTCGACATCATGGCCCGCGGTTCGTTCAACGGCCCCGGTGGCACGCACACGCGGTGGAACATCCCCTCGGTGCAGGGTGGATCCGGCCCCGCCGGCGTCGCGCTGCGCAACCGTCTGAACCTCGGCATCATCGGCGAGGACAACGTGCTGCAGACCTCGACGACCGAGATCGCCGCCAAGGGCTCGATCACGGCCAACCTGCTGACGCGTGCCGTCACGCACGAGGGTCGCCTCACGGGCATCAACCTCGCGCTCGACGGTGGCGACAAGTCCAACGGCACCTGCACGCGCCGCGCGCAGTGGGACTGCGACGGTGGTGGCTTCAACCACTACACGCTCGAAGTCATCGACCGCATGGGCACGGACTCGTACCAGCCCGACGCCGGCGTCATGATCTCGAAGACCAAGGTCGCCGACCGCAACCCGTTCCTCTGGACGATCGACGCCAACCCGCAGGACATCGACACGCTCGACTACATCCGTGGTGACGGCACGCCGATTCCGATCACGCGCGGTGACCAGCGCCAGCTGAACGACGCCCTCTTCCACGCCGGGGTCAACTCCGGTTCGGAGTACGAGTACGTCGACGAGTACAACGGCCTGCACTTCTACATCGAAGAGATGCGTCGCGACGAAGACGGCCTCCTCGAGTACGACGTGGCCGTCCGCTCGATCGGCAACGCCGGTCCGCAGCAGCGCGGCGTGAGCCTCGCTCAGCCGGCGCTCACGGCGGGCAAGGAAGCCGTCGAGCAGGGTCAGATCGCGCAGTGCGTCGTTCCGCTGACGAACACGGGCTCCGCTGTCGAGGATGCCGCTGCCAACAGCGACATCTACCGCATCTCGACGACGGTCGCGGGTGAGGGCTGGAACGTCCACACCCCGAGCGCCATCGTGACGGCGACGGCCGGCGAGACGGTCGATGTGCCCGTCTACGCCTACCGCGACGGTGCAGGCACGCAGGGTGCTCGCATCTCGATCACGGCCACGTCCGAGAACAACTCGGCCGCGACGTCGACCGTCGAGTGCGTCATTGACACGCAGCGTCCCGAGACGAACCTCGTCTCGCCGTCGTACGTCGGCCCGCACGACGAGCTCGTCATCGAGCTCGAGGCGACCGATGACACGGGCCTCAAGACGATCGTCGCGAACGTCTACCAGGACGGTCGGATCGTCAAGGGCACGCAGACGAACGTGGACGGCGCCACCTCGGCGACGCACACGTCGACCGTGAGCCTGCCCGACGGCGCCTACACGCTCCGTTACAACGCGCACGACATCGCGGGGAACATCTCCGAGACGAAGAACTACGCCTTCACCATCGGTGAAGCCGTGACGGCAGAGACGACCGCTCGCACGCTCGCGGGCAAGGTCTACCTGTCGGTGTCGGCGACGAACAACGCGACGGTGCCTGCGGACATCGAGATCACCACTGCTTACGGCAGCAAGACGTTCACCAACGTCGCGCCCGGCAAGACGGTGTCGGTCTCGGTGAACTCGCGCCTGGCCTCGGTCCCGGCCGGAGAGGCGACGGTCACCTCGACCCTCGACTTCGATGGTCAGATCGTCGTCAAGACGGCGACGGCTCCGTACGCCGCGTACCCGGCGGGCTGATAACCCGCTAGCCGTCTTCGGGGTGGGGTGCGATCGCACCCCACCCCGGAGCGGTACCCGCTCGGCGCGATAGCCGAACGCGGGAACAGATCTCTATCCGAAGAAGCCGGCCCTCACCCGAGGGTCGGAATTCCGCTCAAAGAAGAGGAAACAATCCGCAATGAAGAAGATGACTGCCACCCGTGTGGGCGCGATGGCTTTCGGCACGCTGCTGCTGGCTTCGGCCGGTGCTGCTGTGGCCACCGCTGACGAGGTCGTCGATGACGGCTCGGTGAACATCAACGTCGAGGTCACCGACCGCTACCCCTCGGGCGTGCTCGCCATGAGCGTCGCCGCGAACGAGACCTCGCTCACCGAGCAGGACTCCGGCGACCCGCTGGTCCGCTCGTTCACCGGCACCCTGCCCACCGTGACCGTCACCGACACCCGCGCCGTCGTGCCCGACGCCGAGTGGTTCGTGCTCGGCACCGCCAGCGCGTTCACCTCCGGCACGAACACGATCGGCTCGGAGCACCTCGGCTGGTCGCCTCAGGTCACCGGTGACACCGATGGTGTCGTCCAGCCCGGTGGGGACGTCGATGGCGTGCTCGACGGTGACGTGGGACTCGTCGACGCCGAACTGCTCTACGTCAACACCGACCAGGGCGAGACCTACGACCAGGGCGCATGGTCGGCCACCGCCGACCTGACCCTCAAGGTCGCCGCGTCTGCTGCCGCCACCGGCAGCTACACCTCGGTGATGACGCTGTCGCTCTTCGAGTAAACCGTTTCACGCGAGAGGCCGTGCCCGCGGGTGCGGCCTCTCCGCGTGGATCCGATGACATCCTGAAGGACCGAGGCACGAAGGAACGATGGTGATGAGGCGAACGACGGCCGCGATCGTGGGGGCGCTCATGGTGCTCCCGCTGCTGGCAGCATGCTCCGGCGGCTCCGGCGACCCTGACCGGCCGCTGCAGGTCGCCGTCGGCGACGGCTCGCTGCGGGCCGTCGGCGACGATTGCGCCGGAACGGCCCCCTACCGGCACATCCACGCGGGTGCAGAGGTCGTGCTGACGGATGCCGCGGGCAACGAGGCGTTCCGAGCCACGCTCGCGCCCGGCACTGCGAGCGAGGCGAGCGACATCGACTTCGAGCAGACTCCCCGCATCCCCACGATCTGCGTCTTCACGCTCGATGCGGGCGATCTGGCCGGCGATGAGACCTACGATGTCGTGATCGGCGACAAGGCACACGGCTCGTTCACCTACCGCCCCGAGGCCGAGGGCATCCCCACGATCCTCATTCCCGAACCCGCCACGAAGGGCACGCCATGAAGCGGCGACTGACATTCCTCGCCGCCGGGGCGGCGCTCGCGCTCGCCCTGACGGGCTGCACCTCGACCTCGACGCTCGGCGGCGCCGACGCGCTCCCGGCGGGCACCGGCTCGTCGCAGGCGACGGCCCCCGAGGCGGTTCCCGCACCGTCGTTCACGGCCGCCCTCGCCGACGGCACCGAAATCGACTCCGCCGACCTGTTCACGGGCCGAGTCACCCTCGTGCAGTTCATGGCGAGCTGGTGCACGCAGTGCGTCGGCCAGGCGGAGCTGCTCACCGAGACGGCCGCGGATCTCGGCGATGACGTGCACGTCGTCTTCGTGTCGTCCGACAAGGACGACGAGGCGCTGCAGCAGTTCCTGCGCGACAATGCCGACGACGTCCCCGTCGTCATGGACGCGGACGGTCAGCTCTTCCACCGCTACGCCGTCGTCGAGCCGCCCGTGACGGCCGTGCTCGACTCGACGGGCGGCATCGTGCGCATGTGGCCCGGCGGCGCGACCGCCGAGCAGCTCGACGACGAGCTCGACGCCCTCCTGAAGTAGCGGCTCAGCGGCCGTTCTTCGGCGCCGCCGAGACGTCGATGCGCTCCTGCGCGCCGAGCGAGGACCACTCGCTCGTGACGCCCTTCGCCGCGTGCTCCGACGCGCGCACGGCGCGCTCGTCGGCCCACGCGTTGAGCACGTGACCGGAGTGGCCGCGCACGTGCTCGAGGACGACGTCGGGCAGGCCCGCCGTGCGGCGCGCATCACGCGCCACGATGAGCCGCTCGAGCAGGTCGACGTTCTTCGTCGGAGCCCCGCTAGACGTCTTCCAGCCGCGGCGACGGTGCCCGTCCATCCAGGTCGAGTAGGTGTCGATCGCGTAGCGGGAGTCGGCTTGCACGACGAGGTTCGCGACGTCGCGATGATCCTCGATGGCCTTGAGCAGGCCCAAGAGCTCGCCGATGTTGTTCGTGCCGACCGGCAACGAGCCGGCGGCCCAGTGGCCGTCCTCGCCGACCCACGCCCAGCCGGCGGGGCCGGGGTTGCCCTTGCAGGCGCCGTCGGTGGCCACGATGTAGCGGGATGCGTCGGTCACTCGGGCAAGGCTACCCGGCCCTCGCGGCGCCTCCGGCACGCGGGCTCTAGGCTGAACGCCGACGAGACAGAGAGGCGGCCGACATGCCGGCATCCGCGACGCGTTCCCGAATCGCGCTGATCGGATGCTGCCTCGTGCAGTTCGTCCTGAACCTCAACGGCTCCATCGTCAACAGTGCACTGCCGGCCATCCAGCACGACTTCTCGGTCGGACTCACGACGCTGCAGTGGGTTGTGAGCGCCTACATCGTGACGCTCGCCGGGCTGCTCACGGCACTCGGATCGCTGTCGGATCGGGTGGGCCGCCGGCGGACGCTGCTCGCGGGAGCCGCCGTTCTCGCGGCGGGGTCGATCCTGTGCGCACTGAGCGGCGACGCCCTGATGCTCATCGCGGGGCGCGTCGTGCAGGCGGTCGGAGCGGCGGCGCTGTCGGCGGCGGGACTGGCCGCGGCGTCGGGGATCTACACCGACCGCAAGGCGCGGGGCGCCGCCGTCGCGTGGTGGGCCGGCGTCGGCACGGTCGCCCTCGTCGCCGGTCCCGCGCTCGGCGGCGTCATCGTCGGCGCGGCGGGCTGGCGTGCCGTCTTCTGGCTGTCGGTCGGACTGTGCGCCGTCGCGGCCGTGCTCATCGTCACGACGCTCGCCGAGTCGCGCGCGACCGCCCCGGGTCGCTTCGACGTCGTCGGACAGGTGCTCGTCTCGACGCTCCTCGTCGCCGTGTCGGTCGCGCTCATCGAGGGTCCGCGGCAGGGGTGGGGGAGCGCGATCGTCGTCGGCGCGGGCGCTGTCGCGATGATCGCCCTCGTGGCGCTCGTGCTGCACGTGCGACGTGCCGCGAACCCGATCATCCCGCCCGCCCTCTTCGCCAACGTGCCCTTCGTGGCGGCATCGGCCAGCGCGCTCCTCGGCTTCGCCACGGCGGGGGCGATGTTCTTCGCGCTGCCGCTGTACCTGCAGTCCGTGCGCGGGCTGTCGCCGGTCGACGCGGCGTTCACGATGCTGCCGCTGGCCGGCGCCGCGCTCATCGCCGCGATCGTGTCGGGGTGGATCGTCGATCGAGGGCGCAGCCGCTTCGACCTCGTGCTGGCCGGGTGCCTGCTCGCGCTCGGCGCGCTCGGCATCGCCCTGGGCTCGGGGTCGCTTCCGACGCTCATCGCGGCGTCGGTCGCGTTCGGCGCGGGCTACGGCCTGCTGGGCGATCCGTTGAGCGTCTCGGCGCTGTCGGCCCTCCCCGAGGCCGAGGCGGGGCTCGCGTCGGCCCTCTTCTCGACGGGAAAGCAGTTCGGACAGTTGCTGGGCATCGCCCTCGTGGGCATCGTGCTGGGCTCGGCCGCGGGAGACCTCGCACCGCACTTCGAGCGCAGCGGCTCGGAACTGTGGATCCTCCTCGCGGTGTGCGGAGTGGGTGTCGCGGCGGTGAACCTCTTCGTGCGCCCCCGCCACGCGGCCGCCGGCGCCGCGGCATCCTGAGCTTTTGTATACGCTCTGCGCGGCGCGAGGGGCTCAACTGGTCTTCCGGGTGCCGTTTGTATACACTGGCGGAAGGAAAGGGGGCGACGATGCGAGCCAGTGACCGCGCGTACGCAACCCTTCTCGACGAGATCCAGTCGGGCGTGCTCGCCCCCGGCACCGTGCTCGGCGAGGTCGATCAGGCTGCACGTCTCGGTGTCAGCCGCACGCCGCTGCGCGAAGCGCTGGGGCGCCTCGCCGCCGACGGGCTCGTCGCGCAGCAGTCGCCCCGCGTCACGGTCGTGACCGACATCGACGCCGACGACATCCTCGAACTCTTCGAGGTCCGCCGCGCGCTGGAAGAGACCGCCGCCCGTCTCGCCGCGAGACGGGGGGATGCCGCCGCCTTCGCCGCCCTCGCCGATGAGTTCTCGCACGCGAGCCTGCGCGCAGAGGACGGCCGCGACGCGTATTACGCGCTCATCCGCCGTTTCGACGAGACGCTGGACGCCTCGGTCGCCAACGACTATCTGACCTCCGCGCTCCGGACGATCCGCACCCACCTCGTGCGCGTCCGACGGCTTGCGCGGGACAACCCGGCGAGGCTCGCGGCATCCGTCGAAGAGCACCGCCTGATCGCCTCGGCCATCGCGTCGGGCGACGCCGAACTCGCTGCGCATGCGACGCACGTGCACCTGCACAATGCGCTCGCGACCATCCTCGATGCCTCGATCGGCACGACGACCGCGGGGATACCCGTCATCGCGGTCGCCGAATCGGCCTGAGCATCGCGTTCCCGAAAGGCACATCATGACCGTCACCCACCACCTCCGCGTCCACCGCAGCGAAGAGAACCTCGCGCGCGAAGACCAGCTGGCCTGGCACATCGCCGAGGTCGCCACCGACCCCGTCGAGGTCGACGCCGACGTCGTCGACATGATCATCAACCGCGTCATCGACAACGCCGCGGTCGCCGCCGCGTCGCTCACGCGCCGCCCCGTGAGCGCGGCCCGCCAGCAGGCGCTCGACCACGCCGTGTCGGTCTCGGGCGACGGGGCGACCATCTTCGGCTGCTCGCTCGAGCGTCGCACGTCGCCCGAGTGGGCGGCGTGGGCCAACGGCGTGGCCGTGCGCGAACTCGACTACCACGACACCTTCCTCGCGGCCGACTACTCGCACCCCGGCGACAACATCCCGCCGATCGTCGCCGTCGCCCAGCACGTCGGCTCCGACGGCGCCGCGCTCGTGCGCGGCCTCGCGACCGGCTACGAGATCCAGATCGACCTCGTGCGCGCCATCTGCCTGCACAAGCACAAGATCGACCATGTCGCCCACCTCGGCCCGTCGGCCGCCGCCGGCATCGGCACGCTCCTCGGCCTCGACGTCGAGACGATCTACCAGGCCGTCGGCCAGGCGCTCCACACGACGACGGCGACCCGCCAGTCGCGCAAGGGCGAGATCTCGACGTGGAAGGCCCACGCCCCCGCGTTCGCCGGCAAGCTCGCCGTCGAGGCGGTCGACCGCGCGATGCGCGGCGAGACCTCGCCGTCGCCCATCTACGAAGGCGAAGACGGTGTCGTCGCGTGGATGCTCGACGGACCCGACGCGTCATACGACGTGCCGCTGCCCGCTGCGGGCGAGGCCAAGCGCGGCATCCTCGATTCGTACACGAAGGAGCACTCGGCCGAATACCAGGCGCAGGCGTGGATCGACCTCGCGCGCAAGCTGAACGGCGAGCACCCCGAGGCGACCGACCCGGCGAACGTCGAGTCGATCGTGCTGCACACGTCGCACCACACGCACTACGTCATCGGCTCGGGCGCGAACGACCCGCAGAAGTACGACCCGACGGCGTCGCGCGAGACGCTCGACCACTCGATCCCGTACATCTTCGCCGTCGCACTGCAGGACGGCGGCTGGCACCACGTCGACTCGTACGCTCCCGAGCGCGCGGGCCGCGAGGACACCGTGGCGCTGTGGCACAAGGTCACGACGGCCGAGGACGCCGAGTGGACGCGCCGCTACCACTCGGACGACCCGAACGAGAAGGCCTTCGGCGGCCGCGTCGTCATCACCCTGACCGACGGCACCGTGATCGAGGACGAGATCGCCGTCGCCGACGCGCACCCGCTCGGCGCCCGGCCGTTCGCCCGTGCCGACTACGTGCGCAAGTTCCGGATCCTCGCCGAGCCCGTGCTCGACGCGGCCGAGATCGAGCGCTTCCTCGACCTCGCCGAGCGCCTGCCCGAGCTGACGCCGGCCGAGGTGCAGCAGCTCACGATCGTCGCGAAGCCCGGCATCCTGGCTTCGGCGCCCGCTCCCAAGGGCCTCTTCTGATGCGCGTCCTCCCGCTCGCCGGCTCGCTCGCCGGCTCGCGCGCTGCGCACCGCGCCCCGTCTGTTGACTTGCGCCTTGTGCCCGGCGCGCGCGGCGTGTCGTCGGCATTGGGCGCAAGTCAACGGGCGGGAGGGGGGCGCTGATGCTGTACTCGACCGTGAACGCCGCCGAGAAGCGGCGGGCGTTCCGCGAGCGGCTCGCGACGGGGGAGCTGCTGCGGTTCCCCGGCGCGTTCAACCCGCTCAGCGCCCGGCTCATCGAGCGCAAGGGCTTCGAGGGTGTCTACATCTCGGGCGCCGTGCTCTCGGCCGACCTCGGCCTGCCCGACATCGGGCTGACGACGCTCACCGAGGTCGCCGCGCGCGGACAGCAGATCGCGCGCATGACCGACCTGCCCGCGATCATCGACGCCGACACGGGCTTCGGCGAGCCGATGAACGTCGCGCGCACGATCCAGACGCTCGAGGACGCGGGCCTGGCGGGCACGCACATCGAAGACCAGATCAACCCCAAGCGGTGCGGCCACCTCGACGGCAAGTCCGTCGTCGACGAGGACACCGCGATCAAGCGCATCCGCGCGGCCGCCGACGCGCGGCGCGACCCGAACTTCCTCATCATGGCGCGCACCGACATCGCCGCGGTCGACGGGGTGGATGCCGCGATCGACCGCGCGAAGGCGCTCGTCGACGCGGGGGCCGATGCGATCTTCCCCGAGGCGATGCGCTCGCTCGAGGAGTTCGCGGCGATCCGCGGCGCCGTCGACGTGCCGATCCTCGCGAACATGACGGAGTTCGGCAAGAGCGACCTGTTCTCGGTCGACCAGCTGCGCGATGTCGGGGTGAACATCGTGATCTGGCCCGTGTCACTCCTGCGCATCGCGATGGGTGCGGCATCCCGTGCTCTCGATACGCTCACGGACGAGGGGCATCTCACGTCGAAGCTCGGCGAGATGCAGCACCGCGCCGACCTCTACGAGCTGATCGACTACGAGCAGTACAACCATTTCGACACGAACGTCTTCAACTTCCAGATCAGTAAGGACTGAAATGACCGACATCAAGAAGGGCCTTGCCGGAGTCGTCGTCGACTACACGGCGGTCTCGAAGGTCAACCCCGAGACGAACTCCCTGCTGTACCGCGGGTATCCCGTCCAGGAGCTCGCCGCGACGCAGCCCTTCGAGGCGGTCGCGTACCTGCTGTGGCACGGCGAACTGCCGTCCGACGTCGAGCTGGCACAGCTGCGGGCCGTCGAGCGCGAGTACCGGGCGCTGCACCCCGACGTGCGTGCCGTCATCGACCGCGTGCCGCTGGATGCCCACCCCATGGACGAGCTGCGCACGGCGGTCTCGCTGATCGGTGCGCGCGACCTCGCCGGCACGGGATCGGTGCTGGACGCGTCGGGCAATCCCGACGAGAACCTGGCCCGCAGCATCCGTCTGTTCGCGGCTCTTCCGGCCATCGTGGCCTACGGTCAGCGCCGCCGGCGCGGGCAGGAGCCCGTGCCCCCGCGCGATGACCTGGATTACGCCGCCAACTTCCTGTGGATGACGTTCGGCGAAGACGTCGACGACGTCGTGATCGACGCGTTCAACCGCTCGATGATCCTGTATGCCGAGCACTCGTTCAACGCCTCGACGTTCACGAGCCGCGTCATCGCCTCGACGCTGTCCGACCTCTATTCGGCCGTCGTCGGTGCGATCGGCGCGCTCAAGGGACCGCTGCACGGCGGGGCGAACGAGGCCGTGCTGCACATCTTCGACGAGATCGGCGAGGCCGGCAACGTCGGCGCGTGGCTCGATGCGGCACTCGCCGAGAAGCGCAAGATCATGGGCTTCGGGCACCGCGTCTACAAGCGCGGCGACTCGCGCGTGCCGACGATGAAGGCGGCGCTGGACACGCTCGTCGAGCACTACGACCGCCCCGACGTCGAGGCGCTCTACGACGAGCTCGAATCCGAGTTCGTCTCGCGCAAGGGCATCTACCCCAACCTCGACTACCCGTCGGGGCCGGCCTACAACCTGATGGGCTTCGACACGCTGACCTTCACGCCGCTGTTCGTCGCGGCGCGCGTCACGGGCTGGACGGCGCACGTCCTCGAGCAGCTCGCCTCCAACGCGCTCATCCGCCCGCTGTCGGAGTACAACGGCCCGGAGGAGCGTCACATCGAGGGCTACGTTCCGGATGACGCGATGCTCGCTGCCGCCGAGCGTGCCGAGGAGTCCGCGGGATGACGCGCGACAAGGTCGTCATCCTCGGCGGCGCGCGAACACCCGTCGGGTCGTTCGGCGGTGCGCTGAAGGACGTCGACGCGTACGAGCTCGGTGCGGCCGCCGTCACCGAGGCGCTGTCGCGCTCCGGCGTCGACGGGTCCGAGGTCGGCGAGGTCGTGATGGGCAACATCTCGCAGGTGGGGCCCGACGCGTACAACGCGCGCCGGGTCGCGCTCGCGGCGGGGCTGTCGTCTCGGGTGCCGGCCTTCAACGTCAATCGGCTGTGCGGCTCGGGCCTGCAGGCGATCTGGTCGGGCGCGCAGGAGCTGTTGTGGGGCGGGGTCGACGTCGTCGTCGCCGGTGGCGACGAGTCGATGTCGCGCACGCCGTTCCTCGACTTCAACGCCCGCGGCAACGCGCGTTTGGGCGACCGCAAGCTGCTCGACGGCACGATCGCGATCCTGACCGACCCGTTCAGTAAGAAGCACATGGGCGTCACGGCCGAGAACGTCGCCGACAAGTACGGCGTCTCGCGGGCCGAGCAGGACGAGTTCGCGCTCGAATCCCAGCGACGGGCATCGACGGATGCTGCGCGCGCGGCCTTCGCGGAAGAGATCGTCGCCGTGTCTTCCGGCGGTCGGCGGCCGGTCGAGGTGTCGGTCGACGAGCACCCGCGTCCGGAGACGACTCTCGAGACGCTCGCGGGGCTCAAGCCCGTGTTCCAGGAGGGCGGGTCGGTCACGGCCGGCAACGCGTCGGGCATCAACGACGGCGCCGCGGCGACGGTGCTGATGCGTTCGTCGGACGTCAGTGCCCGGGGCCTGTCGGGTCTCGCGACGATCGAGGCGGTCGTCACGGCCGGGAACGAGCCCGAGCTGATGGGCTACGCGCCCGTGTTCGCGCTTGCTCGCTTGTGGGAGCAGACGGGCCTGTCGCCTTCGGATGTCGACGTGTTCGAGCTCAACGAGGCGTTCGCCTCGCAGGCGGTCGCGGTGATCCGCGACGGCGGTCTGGATACGTCTCGGGTGAATCCGTATGGCGGCGCGATCGCGCTCGGGCACCCCGTGGGTGCGACCGGCGCGATCCTCACGGTGCGCGCGGCGCTGGATCTGCACCGCCGCGATCTGGAGTACGCCGTCGTCACGATGTGCATCGGCGGCGGGCAGGCGCTCGCGGCGCTGATCAAGAGGTGGGAGAACTGATTTGACACGAAGGATGCCCCCGGACCGCCCGGTCCGGGGGCATCCTTCGTGTGCGGGCGCTTCCCGCACTCAGTCGGGGAAGTCGCTGAGGACCGGCAGGGCCGAGATCCCGGGGACGACCTCGTCGCCCAGCTCGGTCACGAGGTCCAGTGCGCCCTGGGTCGGCTCGTCCGTCCACTGGGAACGGAACATGAGCGTCTCGATCGGCATGCGCCCGGCGAGGTCGGCGATCTGGGAGACGCACTCCTGTGCGGTCCCGAGGATGGCATGGGCGCGGACCGTTTCGGCGAACTGAGCCTCGAGATCGGCGTTGTCGTACAGGTCCAGGCCCCTGGAGGCATAGGCGAGGTAGCGCTCCTGCGAGAGGGCGACGTACTTCGAGGTGGCGTCCTCGATGCTCGAGCCGAGCATGATGTTGCGGCGCAGCGGCATCGCGCGCATCTCCAGTCCGCGCGCGAGACGATGCTCGCGCACGAGGCGATAGCGTGCTTCGACTTCATCGGCGGTGGCTTCAGGGTTGGGAATGTAGCCGTCGCCGAGGCGACCCGCCCGTCGGGCGCCCGCCGGCGCCGTACCGCCGACCCAGATGGGCGGGTGGGGGTCCTGCACGGGGTGGATGTGCGGTGTCGCTCCGCTAAGAGACCAGAAGCGCCCCTCGAAGTCGACGACATCCTGCGTCCACAGCATCTTCATGAGCTGGAGCATCTCGTCCAGGCGTGCACCGCGCTCCTTGAACGGGACGTCGAAGGCGTCGAACTCCTCGGGGCGGTAGCCGATCCCCACGCCGAAGACGAAGCGGCCTTCCGTGACGATGTCCAGGGTTGCGAGCTCCTCGGCGAGCAGGACGGGGTGGTACATGGGGCCGATCATCACGTTCGTGATGAGGCGGACGTCGCTGTCGACCTCGGCGGCCAGCCGGGCGAGGAGTGGCACGGGCTGCAGCCAGCGCATCTGCCCGTAGAGGAAGTGCTGTCCGAGGGCGATGTCGCGGAAACCCGCTTCTTGCGCGGCGGCCACGATGCGCTGCACGTCCGAGAACTGCTCTGCGGGGGGCCGTGACTTCGGCACATCGGAGAGGGTGATGCCAGCGCGCATAGGATTGCGTCCTTCCAGGAGCAACTGCGGCACCGATGCCAGCAGTAGGTAATGATAATAATGGTAATCATGTGGCTCACATGAAGAGCCATCCTCATGTGTGTGGGCTTCGCCGCAGCAATGAGCGCCCGACGACGCGGGCAGCCAGAAAATGCGACGCTCCCGTCGGAGCCGGACAGGCCGCTGACGAGGGACGCATGCATTCGTTCAATAGGAGCGGGGGAGACCCAGCACCTTCTCGCCAAGGAAGGCGAGGATCAGCTCGTTGCTGATCGGAGCGATGCGCTCGACGCGCACCTCACGCCAGTACCGCTCCACGTGGTACTCCTTCGTATAGCCGTATCCGCCGTGGATCTGGATCGCCCGGTCCGCGGCCTCGAAAGCCCACTCGCTCGCGAGGTACTTCGCCTCGTTGGCCTCCTTCGCGCACGGCTCGCCCGCGTCGTAGAGGATGGCGGCCTTGCGGATGAGCAGATCGACCGCGTCGAGCTTGGCGAGCGAATCAGCCAGCGGGAACTGCACGCCCTGGTTCATCCCGATCGGGCGGGAGAAGACCACGCGCTCCTTCGCGTACTCCGTCGCCTTCTTCAGTGCGGCGCGGCCGATGCCCAGGCACAGCGCGGCGACGATGATGCGCTCGGCGTTCAGGCCGCTGAGCAGGTACTTGAACCCCTTGCCCTCTTCACCCACGACGTCCTCGTCGGGGACGAAGAGGTCTTCGATGACCAGCTCGTTCGTCGCGATCGCGTTGCGACCGAGCTTGGGGATCGGGTTGATCTGCACGTGGTCGCGGTCGACCTTCGTGAAGAACAGCGTCATGCCGTCCGTGGGCTTCGCCCCGGCGTCCTTCGGCGCCGTGCGCGTGATCAGCAGCATCCGGTCCGCTTCCAGCGCCCGCGAGATGAACACCTTGCGGCCGTTGACGATGTACCCGCCTTCGACCTTCTTGGCGAACGTCGTGATGGCCGTCGTCTCGGTTCCCGCGTCGGGCTCGGTGACGGCGAAGCACACCTGCAGGCGGCCCGCGATGGCTTCGGGGAGGTACTTCTGCCGCTGCTCCTCGGTGCCGTGCTTGAGCACGGGCTCCAATCCGAACAGCGCGACCTGGACGGTCGTCGCCGCGTTCAGGCCGCCGCCGTTGCCGGCGACTTCCTGCATGAGGATCGACGCGGCCTGCACGCCCGCGCCTCCGCCGCCGTATTGTTCGGGTGTGGTGATGCCCAGCCAGCCCTCTTCGGCCATTGCGTGGTAGAACTCCCACGGGAACGTGTGAGTCTCGTCGGCGTTGGCCCAGTAGGCATCCGGAAACTTCAGGCATACAGCGCGAACCGCTTGACGAATTTCCTCTTCGACGTCGGGTGAGAGTTCTTCCATGAACCGCTCCTCTGTTCGTAATCTATGTGTATGATACCCATTAATTGATGGCGCGGAAGACCGATCACAGGTCGGCGCATCGCAACACCGACGTTGCTGAAAGGGATCGCATGCACCCGTATCGCTCAATGCTCTTCGTTCCGGGACACCGAGTGTCCTGGGTGGACAAGGCGATCGCCTCGGGAGCCGACGCGATCACGCTGGACCTCGAGGACTCCGTCCCCGAAGAGCTCAAGCCCGAAGCGCGCGCGCTCGTACGGGAATCGATCGAGCGCGTCCGCGAGCACAACGAGAAGATCGGGATCCTCGTCCGCGTCAACGGGCTGTCGACGGGGCAGACCGGCGCGGACATGGAGGCGGTCGTCGGGCCCGGCCTCGACGCGATCTTCGCCCCCAAGGTCGAGACGGCTCTGGACGCGCAGCGCTTCGAGACGCTCCTGGACCACTTCGAGGTCCGCAACGGTGCCGAGAACGTCAAGCTCGTCGTCCCCATGGAGACGGCGCGCGCCGTCGTGAACTGCGAGGAGATCGCCGCGGCCACGCCGAGGATCGGCTCGATCCTCGGATCCACGGCCGAGCACGCCGACGTGGCGCGCGAGATCGGCTTCGAATGGACCCCGGAAGGGCTCGAAACCCTCGCGGTCCGCACCCGCGTGCAGCTCGCCGCGCGAGCGGCGGGCGTTCACCCGATGACGGGCCTGTGGGAGCGCGTGCATGACCTCGAGGGTCTGCGCGCCTTCTCGATCCAGGGCCGCCAGATCGGCTTCCGCGGGCAGATCGCGATCCACCCGAGTCACGTGCCCGTCATCAACGAGGTCTACGGGCCCGATCCCGAGAAGCGCCGCTTCTTCGAGGGGATGATCGAGGCCTACAACGCCGCCGCGGCACAGGGTGCGGGCGCCGTCATCTACGAGGGTGGGCACATCGACAAGGCGCATCTGGACAAGGCGCGCGCATGGCTCGCCCACGCAGACCAGATCGAATCACTCCACGCCCGATGACGGGCGTGCACGACGAGAGGACGAAGAGCCGATGAAGGGCTTGTATTTCGAAGAGATGGAACCGGGCGCCGTCGTTGTGCACCCGCTCACGCGCACCGTGACGGAGATGGACAACGTGCTGTTCACCTCGCTCACCATGAACGTCGCACCGATCCACCTCGATGTCGAGTACGCCAAGACGCTTCCGTACGGGCGACCGCTCATGAACAGCCTGTTCACGATGGGCCTCATCGGCGGCATGACCGTTCCGAACCTCGTCTTCCAGACCTCGCTGGGCAACCTCGGATACGAGGACGTCAAGTTCCCGAACCCCGTGTTCGCGGGCGACACCCTGCGCGCCGAGACGACGATCCTCGACAAGCGGCTCTCGCAGAGCGACCCCACGCGGGGGATCGTGTGGTTCGAGCATCGCGGCATCAATCAGCGTGATGAGATCGTCCTGATCTGCAAGCGCGCGGGTATGGCGATGTGCCGCCCCGTGGCGGAGGCGTGACCGAGGCGCCTGCGCTCACCGTCGAGGATCGGCTGGAGCTCCAGGAGCTGATCGCCCGCTACTCCCTGGCTCGCGACGACAAGCGCTTCGACGATCTCTTGGACTTCTTCGCGGAGGACGGCGAGTTCGAGCGCATCGGCAAGGTCGTCAGCGGCCGCGACGCCGTGCGCGCCTTCTTCCTCGCCTCGGCGGACCGGTACGAGTTCACGAACCATGTGACGCACTCGCAGGTGCTCGACGTGCAGCCGTCCCCGCCAGGACGCCCGCACGTCAAGGGCGTCGTCTCGGGTCATGCCGAACTGCTCCTGAACGGCGAGATCCACTTCGCGGCGTACCGCTACTACGACGACTACGTCAAGGATGACGGCCGCTGGCTCTTCCGTCGGCGCTCCTTGAACTTCTTCTACTCGATGCGCCCGGAGGACACGGTCGACGGCTTCCGCAGCCTCAAGCGGATCCGCTGGGCCGATGGGGCACCCACGGAGGCCGACCTTCCGATGAGGATCCCCGGCTGGCCCGGGTAGTCCGCTCTCCCACACTCGATACGACTCCCGGAGGATTCATATGCCCGCCCACGTCATGGTCGTGCTCTCGAACTCGAAGCCGGAACTCGACGCAGAGTTCAACGACTGGTACACGAACGTCCACCTCGTGGATGTCGTCAACAAGCTCGACGGACTCGAGTCCGCGCAGCGGTTCGAACTCGCCCCGAACCAGAACGAGAGCGCGGAATATCGCTACCTTGCGATCTACGAGATCCCCGAGGGCAAGCTCGAGGACGCCAAGCGCGCGCAGGCCTATCAGCGAGCCGAGCGCGCCGATGCGCTCGCGAACGGGCGCAAGCCCTGGATCGAGTCTCGCGCGGGCGAGCTGTTCGACGGAGAGCACCGCACGTGGTTCTTCACAGCGCTCGGCGAGCCGTACGTCAAGGGTTCGCTCCCCGACCCCGGCGAGGGGGACGAGGGGAAGTGAGCTCGGAGGACGTCATCCCCGTCGTCATCGTGGGAGCGGGGGCGGCAGGGATGATCGCGGCGATGAGCCTGTCGGCAGCCGGGCACCCGGCCGTCATCCTGGAGAAGAGCCTGCGGGTAGGCTGCAACGCGCAGTTCTCGGGTGGTCTCATTCAGGGCTCGGGGACACGATTCCAGGCCGAGAGCGACATCGAGGACTCGCCCTCCCGGCACTACGCCGACCTGATGGCCCAGAACAAGGGGGTCGCGGACGCGGCGATCGTCGAGATGGTCGCGCGGCGCTCGGCCGACGTCATCCACTTCCTCGTGGACAGCATGGGGCTGAAGATGCACCTCGATACGAGCGTGCTCTACTCGGGTCACTCGACCTACCGGATGCACGCGATGGCGTCCGAGACCGGCGACGAGCTCGTGCGCGAGATGCGCGCACGCATGCGCGATGACGAGCTGATCGACCTTGTGGACGGCGCGGAGGTGCTCGACGTCGTTCCCGAGGGTGATCTGCTGCGTGTCACCTTCGCGCAGGACGACGCGACGGAGTCGATCCTCGCCGAGCACGTCATCCTCGCCTCGAACGGATTCGGCGCCAACCGCGACATGGTGCGCCGATACATCGGCGAGGCTGTCGCAGAGCTTCCCTACTGGGGCTCGGAGAACAGCGACGGGCGCGGCATCGAGATCGGGATGCGGCTGGGTGCCGGCACGGCGTACATGACGGCATACGAAGGGCACAGTCACCTCAACCCCAAGTACGGCACGCGCATGGGCGGCGCGCTTCCGGCGCTCGGCAGCATCATCGTCGGGTCGGATGGGCGCCGCTTCGCCCCGGAGGATACGACGAACTCGGGCTTCTCACGGTTCATGATCCCGCTTCCCGGCAGCGAAGCCGTCGAGATCTACGACGACCGCGTCCACTCCGCCGCGCTGCGCAACGGCGCGTACGAAGAGGCGTGGACGGTGGGCGCCGTGCGGCGGTTCGACTCGCTGGAGGAACTGGCGGACGCCTTCGCCCTGCCCGCGGATGCCGTCGCCGACGAGGTGGCCCGGTTCAATGCCGCGGCGGGGTCGGACGTGGACGAGCTGGGTCGCAAGGCGACCACGCGGGTCCCGCTCGCCGCGCCCTTCTACGGAGCTCGGGTCTCGGCGGGGGTCATCCACACGCAGGGCGGCCTGACCGTCGACACGGGCTGCCGCGTCGTGACGGTGGACGGCGCGGTCGTCCCCGGTCTGTACGCGTGCGGCGGAGTGGCCGCCGGGATCTCGGGCACCGGGGTGGACACCTACCTGCCCGGCAACGGCCTGACCCACGCGTTCACGACGGGGCTCGTCGCCAGCGAGCACGTCGCCGCGCGGCTTTCCTGAGCGGCGAGGATGCGGACGGGGAGTGATCGCAGCGCCGCATTCGGCATCACCTTTGCGGCCCTCGGCGCGGGGATCGTCAGCTCGCTCGGCATTCTGCTGGTTCCCTCGATCGCGGCTGCATACGACGTCGAGGTGGCCACGGCGCAGTGGATGCTCACGGCGAATCTCATCGCCGGCGTCGTGGCGACCCCCATCCTCGGGCGACTCAGCGACGGGGGGCGTCCGCGCCGCGTCATGATGCTGGCGATCCTCTCGATCGGCATCGGCTCGGTCGTGTGCGCCCTCGCCCCGAACTTTGCGGTGTTCCTTCTCGGGCGGATCCTCCAAGGACCCTCCTATGCGCTGTTCCCCGTCGCCGCCGCCCTCGCGCGCCGCTCGGTGAGCGAGCCCCGCGTGCTGCGCAGCGCCCTGGCGGGCCTGGCGGTCTCGGGTGCCGTGGGGACGGGGCTCGGCTACCCGATCACGGGTCTGCTCGCCGAGGTGGGCTCCTTCTCGACCGCCTTCTGGTTCGGTGCGGGCTACATACTGCTGGCGCTCGTCGCCGTCTCCCCCGCGATCGTGCCCTTGCGCACCGTCGTCGAGCCGGTGCGGCATCGCTTCGACTATCTGGGTGCCGTGCTGCTGGGCGGCGGGCTCTGCGGCGTCCTCTTCTACATCGCGGAGGGGCCCACCCTGGGCTGGCTCGCGCCGATCGGCCTGGTGGCGCTCGCGGTGGGGGTGCTCGCCCTGGCGTGCTGGGTGTGGCAGGCGCTGCGCGTCCCGCATCCCGTCATCGATCTGCGCGGATCGCTGGGGGCGGGCGTCCTGCTGGCCAATCTCGTCACGCTCGTGTTCGGCATGACGGTCTACATGGTCGCCTCCGGCAGCGGAATCGTCGGTCAGGCGCCGCATTCGACGGGGTACGGGTACGCCTGGACCGTCGCCCAGGCGGGGTGGATCATGCTGCCGCTCACGCTCGGGGCCTACGTCTCCAGCATCGCGGTGGGCAAGCTGTCCGTGCGGATCGGCACCGAGGGGCGTCCTGTCGTCTGGGCGCTCGCGGCGGGAGTTGCCGGTGCCGCCCTGGCAAGCGGGCTCCTCGTGTTCGCGCACGGCTGGTCCGTGACCTTCTACCTCGGCATGCTCGTGGCAGGTCTGGGGATGGGGATCGCCTACGGCGTGATGCCGCTGCTCATCGGCCGCCACGTCAAGGCGACGGACTTCGGCAGCGCCATGAGCTTCAATCAGCTGCTGCGCACGGTGGGGGGCTCCGTGGGTGCGGCACTCTCGGGCGCCATCATCGCGTCGTACTCGCAGGGCCAGGTGTTCCCCGACCCCGCGGGTGTCGTGCTGAACTTCGCCGTGCCCGGACTTGCGGCATCCGCTCTGCTCGGGGTTCTGGTGATCGTCGCCCTGAGGCGCAAATAGTTTATGATGATGATCATATATATCGACTCGATCGATTTTCGGAGCAAGGAGGCACCGTGAACGCGGCAGAGGGACGACGTCCGGCATTGGATCTCGGATCGCTGCTCGCGCCGCGTTCGATCGCGGTGATCGGCGCTTCGGCGGATGAAGGCCGGCACAACGGGAGGCCGATCGCGAACCTGCTTCGCACCGGCTACGACGGCGCGATCTATCCCGTCACGCGGCGCGAGGGCGACGTGCGAGGCCTCGCGAGCTACCGGTCGATCGTGGATGTGCCCGAGCGGGTGGACCTCGCCTACATCCTCGTCGGTGCAGACAAGGTCGAGGAGATCATCGGCGAGTGCGCCGCTGCGGGTGTGCGCAACGTCGTCGTCAACGCATCCGGCTTCGCCGAGGAAGGCGACGCCGGGGAGGATGCGCAGCGCCGGATTCGCGACCTCGCCTGGTCCGCCGGGATGCGCGTCATCGGTCCCAACTGCATCGGCGTGCTGTCGGTCCTCGACAACGCCGTCTCGGTGACGACGCTCAACATCACCGTCCAGCAGTCGCCGGGAGACGTCACGATCGTGAGTCAGTCCGGCGGCATGGCGACGAATCTGTTCAACCGCGCGCAGGGCGATGGCGTCGGCATCCGCGCGATGCTGAGCCTCGGCAACGAGGCGGATGTGGATGTCGCGGACGTGCTCGACGCGCTCGCCGACGATGCCGCGACGTCGACCGTCCTCCTCTACGTCGAGCAGCTGCGCGACGTCCCCCGATTCCGGCGGGCCGTTGCGCGCGTGCGCGCGGCGGGGAAGACCATCCTGTGCGTCAAAGCCGGCCGCTCGCAGGCGGGCATGCGCAGCGCGCAGAGCCACACGGGCGCGATGGCGGGCGAATTCGCGGTCTTCCGTGATCTCGTCGGTGCGATGGGCGTGATCGTCGTGGACACCCTCGATGATCTCGTCGACGCGGCGCGCGTGCGCCAGCACCTCGGCGCCGTCGGCGGGGACCGGGTCCTGGTCGTCTCACCCTCCGGCGGCGAGTGCGGCTATGTCGCCGATCTCGCGGAGGGGGCGGGCCTGACGATGCCCGACCTGTCCGAGGGGCTCGTCGCCGGGCTCGCGGACATCATGAGGTTCGGGACGCCGGGCAACCCGCTCGATCTCACGGGCCAGGTCATCGGCGACGACGAGATGCTCGGTCGCGTCTTCGGCGCCCTGGAGCGCTCGGCGGAGTTCGACCTCATCGTCGTCGCGCTTCCCACGTGGGGAGAGTTCGATTCTCGGCGACTGATGCCCCCGATCGTGAAGGCGATGCGCGGTTCAGCGGTCCCGGTCGTCCTGACCGCGTGGTCCTCGCGGGGCCTCACCGAGTGGCGGGAGCAGATGCTCCGCGACGAAGGCGTCCTCTTCTTCGATGATGCGGCCCGGGCGATCCGGGCGCTCGTGGTCGCCGGCACGAGCGGATCGGCCGACGCCTCGGCCGAAGCCGGTGAGCCGGGGGAGGCGGTGCAGTGGGACGCCGACGCGATGCGGGACGAGGCGAAGGCCAAGGCCTGGCTCGCGGGCCTCGGGATCCCCGTCAGCGACGAGTGTGTCGTGCCGCTTGACGCGACGGTCTCGCCCGTGGGGTATCCCGTCGTCCTCAAGGGCGTCGCACCGGGCGTCGCGCACAAATCCGAGTACGGACTGGTCGCGACCGGCATCCGCGACGATCGCGGTCTCGTCCTGGCCGCGGACGGGATCCGCGCCGCGGCGCGTGAGCACGGTGTGGATCTGGACGGCCTCCTCGTGGCCCGGCAGTACAGCGGCGTCGAGTTCATCGTCGGCGTCACGCGCGACCCCTCGTTCGGGCCGGTCATGCTGGTGGGCGCGGGCGGCGTGCTCGCCGAACTGCTCGACGACAAGACCTTCATCGCGTGCCCCGCCACGGAGGCGGATGTCCGCACCGCGCTCGGACGGCTGCGGGTGACGCGACTGCTCGAGGGCTTCCGTGGGCGTCGCGGAGACGTGGATGCGCTCGTCGGGCTCCTGGTGCGCGTGTCGCAGATCGCCGCCCGGTGTCCGCAGCTGAGTGAACTGGATCTCAACCCCGTCATCGTCGGAGCGCCGGGGGAGGGGGCGGTCGTCGTCGACGCGCTCGTCCGCGGCGACGACATCGACGCCGCGGCTGCACGGAACTGACCGTCGTACAGAGGAGAAGCACATGGCACTCAGGTTCGGACTCGCCCTGCAGAACGACTTCCCGCGGGATGCCGACATCGCCCTGCGCGTCGCGCAGATGCGCGAGCAGGCGCAGGAGGCATCGAAGAGCGGCGTCGAATCGCTGTGGGTGCTGCAGCACTACCTGGGCACCATGCCGACCCTGCAGCCGCTTCAGGCGCTGTCGTCGATCGTCGATGTCTCGGGTGATCTGGGGCTCGGGACGAACATGTACATCCTGCCGCTTCGGCACCCCGTGGGTGTCGCCGAGGAGTTCGCCACTTTGGACGCCCTGTCCGGGGGGCGCGCTCTCGCAGGGTTCGGGATGGGATACCGCGAGAACGAGTTCGCGGCGTTCGGCGTCCCGATGGAGGAGCGCATCGGCCGCTACACCGAGTCGATCGAGATCATCCGCAGGCTGTGGTCGGGCGAGCGGGTGACGTATGCCGGCACGCACTTCCGCATCGAGGACGAGCGGATCAGCCTGCCCCCGGTCCGCGAGGGCGGCATCCCCATCTTCATCGGTGCGGGCGCCCATCGGGTCGGCATCGAACGGGCGGCGCGGCTCGGCGATGCGTGGATCGTTCCTCCGCACGTCACGGGGGACCGGCTCGAGCGAGCGATCCGGCTCTACCGTGCGGCACGCGCCGATCTGGGTGCCCAGACGCAGGACCGGTTCATGGTGCGCCGCGAACTCGTCCTGCACGCGGACCGCGATCGCGCGCTGGAGGAGGGCACCGCCGCGCGTACCCGACTCACCGCCGAGTACGGCGCCTACAACGCGCCCGACACGACACCCGACTACGCGCAGCTGTCCAACGCGCAGGCCGCGGAGCAGAAGGCGCGCGACGCCTACATCTTCACCGATCCCGCCGGGGCGATCGAGCACCTGCGCGCGCTCGAGGAGATCGGCGTCACGGATGTCGTGCTCCGCATGCAGTGGTACGACTTCCCGCACGAGCGCATGCTCGAGACGCTGCGGATGTTCCGCGATGAGGTGCTGCCGTACATCGCAAGGTGACCCGCGACGGTCACGAGGTCGATCCTGCTGAGCAGGGGGAGGAAGGGAACCGGATGGATTTCACGACACGCCTGCGTGATCGCACGGCGATCATCACCGGAGCGGGCTCGGGGATCGGTGCGGCGGCGGCCAAGCGGCTGGCGGCCGAAGGCGCGGCGGTCGGGCTGGTGGACCTGAACGGAGACAGCGCCCGCGCGGTAGCGCGGGAGATCGAGGATGGCGGCGGGAAGGCCGCGGTCGCGGGGGGCGTGGACGTCCGATCGCTGGACCAGACGCGCGACGCGGTCGCGGCGCTCTCACAAGCCCTCGGGCGCCCGTCTGTGCTCTTCACGGCAGCAGGAGTGGCGGCTCACCCGGTGCCGAGCCACGATCTGTCGGCGGACGAGTGGCAGGGCGTGCTCGACATCAACCTCAACGGCAGCTTCTTCGCTGCCCAGGCATGCCTTCCGTCGATGATGGAGCTCGGGGGCGGCGCGATCGTCTTCTGTGGATCGACGTCGTCCTTCATCGCCTCGGGCGGAGGCGGGCGAGCGGCGTATCGTGCGTCCAAGGGGGCGATCCGGATGCTCACCCAAACGCTCGCAGTGGAATATGCCGCCCGTCACATCCGAGTCAACAGCGCGTGCCCGGGGCCGGTGGAGACGAACCTGTGGCAGAACACGACGACGATCACCCCGCACGGCGCGAGTGCGGCTGCGGGCGGGAGCAAGCCGCTCGACATCCCCATGGGCAGGCGTGGACGGCCCGAGGAGATCGCCGCATTGGTCGCCTTCCTCGCCTCCGACGACGCTTCTTTCATCACCGGCCAATCGATCCTCGCCGACGGCGGCATGACCGCCGAATGAGTCTCGTGAAGACGGTGGATGAAACATGAGCAGCGCACGCAGGGAACTGCGGGGTCACCACGTCCTGATCGAGGGCGCGATCGACATGCACGTTCACTACGGACCCGAACCGATGCTGGACATCATCTCGGGCTCGCGACACTCGGTCGACCCGATTCAGGCCGCCGGCGAGGCCCGGGAGCACGGGATGGGCGCCATCGTCTTGAAGCCGCACGAGTTCCCCTCCGTGCTCGCCGCGCAGTTGGCGGCTGATGCTGTGCCCGGGATCGAGATCTTTGGCGGCATCACACTGGATCATCCGGTCGGCGGGATCAATCCCTTCGCGGTCGAAGTGGCGCTTCGCGCGGGCGCGCGCGTGGTCTGGTTGCCCACGGTCTCTGCCCTCACCAGCCGGCGCACGGAGCAGCTGTTCGGCACATCCGAGAGGTTCGCCGTTGCAGACCAGGGCGGTGTGCTCCTCCCGGACGTCGCGGCGATCGTGGACCTCGTGATCGAGTACGACGCTGTCCTCGCCACCGGACACATCACTGCCGACGAGCATTTCGCGGTGGCGAACGCCATGGCGGGAAGAGGCAAGGTCGTCGCCACCCATGCGATGCACGGAAACGGCGCCGGTCCCGAGCTCACGAAATCGCAGTGCGTGGAGCTGGCGCAACGGGGGATGTTCATCGAGTTCGCCGCGCACACCTGTGCGGGGAACCCCGCGAAAGCAACGCAGGTCGCCGAAGCACTCGCCGTCCTCCCCCACACGCAGGTCGTGCTCTCCAGTGACTTCGGCTGGACCCAGCACCTCCCGCACCCGGCAGCCGGGCTGCAGAGCTATGTGAGTCAACTCTGGGAGCTCGGCGTGCCTGAGGCGGTGTTGCGCCAGGTGGCGGCTGCGACTCCTCGGGAGCTTCTCGCGCTGGAATGAGGGCCATTTTCGGCCCGTTGACATATCAGTGATCACCATATGTATGATTAGCCACGGTCTTCATCGTCGAAGACCCACCGCCCGAGATTAATGATGATCACGGGCGACACAGCGAAGGGATTCTTATGCTCACGGCAAGAAAGCTCTTGACGAAGACCATCGGTGCAGCATCCGTCATCGCCCTCGGCGCGTTCGCGCTGACCGCATGCGGTGCTGCGGATGCGCCCGCAGCCGACGGGGACGTCGATACCACCTGTGCCATTGCGGATGACATCGTCATCGGCATGGTGAACGAGCAGTCTGGCGGCTCCTTCTTCGCCGGCGTCGGCGTGCTGGAGGGTGCCGAGACCGCGATCGAAGAGATCAACGAGACGGGTTACCTCGGCGACGGAGTGACGCTCTCCATCGAGGTCGCTGACACGGCCAGCGAGACGGACCGCGCCAGCGCCGAGACGACGAAGATGCTCAACAACCCTGACGTCATGGCCGTCATCGGCCCGGCGAGCAGCCAGTCGGCCATCGCTGTCGCGCCGGCCGTCGGCAAGGCTCAGGTCCCGACCATCTTCACGCAGGCGGGCTCTGAAGGTGTCGTCATCAACGACTGGACCTTCCGCGCGACCCCGCCCACGGGGACCTACTACAACTCGGTGGTGGAGTGGGTCGCAGACAACGGCTACAAGACCGTCTCTGTGATCTACAACGGCACGTTCCCCACTTTTGCGGAGATGGGCAAGACTCAGATTCCGGAGCTGGCCAACGAGCTCGGGCTGGAGATCCTCTCCTCGCAGGAGGTGCAGTCGACGACGCAGGATTACACCAACCAGGCGCAGGTCATCGCCAACGAGAACCCTGACGCCGTGATCATGCTCATCCTGCCCGCGCCTTCGATCACCTTCATGAACCAGCTTCGTGACGCCGGCTACAAGGGACAGATCGTCGGCACGCCTTCGCAGGCCGGCGGAATGGTCGCCGACGGCGGTGCCGCGGTCGAGGGCATCGTGTACCCCGTCGCCTTCACGCCCGCCATGGAAGACGAGGACGCGAAGAACTTCGTGAAGCTGTTCGGCTCCGCGTACGACGGCCGTCTGCCCAACACCTACAACGCCGAGGGCTATGACGCGATCTGGTGGATCGCCCACGGCATCAAGGAGACGGGCTGCTCGACCCGCGAGGGCATCCAGGAAGGCCTCGTCGCCGTCGGGAACGCGGGATTCGCCGCGGCTCAGGGACGTAGCGGTCTGACCTTCGTCGACGGCCATGACGTGCGTGTCGAGGGCACGGTCGTCACCTGGGCCAACGGCGAAGAGTCGCTGGTCGAGTAAGGAGATAGTGGCATGCAGGAGCTCCTCAACGCCGCGACGCTGGGTTCCATCTACCTGTTGTTCGCCCTGGGTATGGCATTGCCCTGGGGGACCATCGGAGTCCTGAACTTCGCCTACGGGTCGACGTTCATGTTCTCAGCGCTCGTTGTGCATCTCGTGTCCAAACTGGTCGTTTTGCCCATGCTTGGGGCGCTCCTGCTTGCCGTCCTCATCGGCGCCGTCATCTCGGTGCTGACGCAGCTGCTCGTCTTCCAGCCGATCGTGAAGAGATCGCGATCGCACCACCAGGCAGAGCTGCGGGTCATCATCGGTGGTATAGGCGTCTCGGCGATTCCGCTGGCGATCGCGGAGAAGGTGACCGTCAACGCCCCCTTCGGCATCCGCAGTTCGTACGAGGCGACCGTCATCGAGATCGCGGGATTGCGGGTCAGCTCGACCGGCCTCATCATCATCGTCGTCGGCCTGGCCATCGGCATCGGGGTGACGATCTGGCTCCGTCGCTCCAAGCAGGGCCTCGCCCTCCGCGGGATCGGCACCGACGCTGAGACCGCGCAGGGAATGGGCGTCAACCGCGACCTTCTCGGGCTGGGCACGATGGCCGTGGCAGGCGCGCTGGCCGGACTCGCCGGCGGCCTCCTCACCTTCTATCTTTCGGCCATCTCTCCCGAATCGGGCGACACACTGCTGATCAAGGCATTCGCGATCATCGTGCTGGGTGGCCTCGGATCCATGGGCGGCGTGATTCTGGGTGCGTATGTGCTCGCCGGTGCGGAGACCATCATGACCGTGACCGGACAGGGATCCTGGGTGGATGCCGCGGCCTTCGGCCTCATCTTCGTGATTCTGCTGCTGCGACCACAGGGGCTCTTCGGGCGAAAGGAAGTGCGCCGAACATGAACTGGTTCCTTGCCAACATTGTCCTCATCCAGACGACCTTCACCACGGCACTGCTGGCTCTCAGCCTGCAGATCCCCATGCGTGCAGGAATGTTCTCCTTCGCGGGCTTCGGTGCGTTCGGTATCGGCGGTTACACCGCAGCCATCGCGATGATTCATCTCGGATGGCCGACCTACCCAGCCATTGCCCTGGGCGTCATCGTCGCCGCCGCAAGCACGTACGTGCTCGGTCTCCTCGTGCGCAGGCTGAATGGCCTGTACCTCGGTATGGCGACCCTCGCGTTCACCCTCATCATTGCGGTGATCGTCGTCAACGGCGGGACTCTCACCGGCGGCGCGGCAGGACTGTACGGAGCAGTCGGCGACATTGAGCTGCCGCAGATTGCGCTCATCACCGTTGCGGTCATCGCTGTCGTCGCGTACTTCGAGACCGGCCGTCGCGGCCGTCGCGCGGACGCGGTCCGTGAGGACCCGGCCCTGGCCGCTGCGATGGGGATCAACTCCTCGCGCTTTCGACTCCTCGCCTTCCTCGCATCCGGCGCGGTAGGAGGCCTCACGGGAGCGCTCATGACGCTCAGTCGCACGACGATCGCTCCCACGGACATCAACTTCCACATGATCGTCCTGGCACTCACCGTCATCGTGGTCGGCGGGTGGGGATCATGGGTCGGTGTGGCCATCGGCTCGGTGGTCTTCGTGTGGCTCCCGACGTGGCTCGGCTTCGTGAGCGAGTGGGAGGGTGTCATCTACGGCTTCCTCGTCGCACTGGCCGCAGTCTTCCTGCCTGATGGCGTCCTCGGGGTGATCAAGTCCTGGATTCGGAAGTCCCGGATGCGCGGGCGGCCGTCCACAGTCGAGACGTCGGCGATCCCGTCCATCCGGGCGGTCTCCGGGGAAGCATCAGCGCATCGCGCCAAGACGGAAGGCCCCTCATGAACTCTGTCGAGAACGCCGCCGCTCAGGCCTCCGAGGTCGACCAGGCTCCATTGATCGAGATCGACGACGTCGCTGTTCACTTCGGTGGCGTGAAGGCCGTCGACGGCGTGACCATGCGTCTGCGGCCGGGGCTGATCTACGGGATCATCGGCGCGAACGGGTCGGGGAAGTCGACGCTGTTCGGAGCGATCAGCAGGCTCGTGCCCTTGACGAGGGGGTCGTTGCGCTTCGACGGTGTGCCGTTCGACCGCCAGCCTGCGTACAAGATCCCGCATCTCGGCATCGCGCGCAGCTTCCAGACGGTCCGCCTGCTCGAGGACCGGACCGTTCGGGACAACATCCGACTGGGTCACGACGCGGTCGGCAAGGCGTCGCGCTCCGTCATCGAGCAGCGCGTCACTGATGTCCTCACTCGTCTCGCCCTCGACGAAGTGGCCGAGGTCTATCCGGATGCCCTGTCCTATGGGATCCAGCGACGCGTCGAGATTGCGCGCGCCATCGTGAGTCAGCCCCGGCTCCTCCTCCTGGATGAGCCCACGGCCGGGATGAACGGGCCGGAGCGCGATGAGGTGAGCGAGCTGATGCTGGCGTTGAAGGGCGAGGGGATCACGCAGTTCCTCGTCGAGCATGACGTGCAGATGATGGTCGACACGTGCGACTACCTGTTCGCGATGAACATGGGCAAGCTGATCGCCGAGGGGCCTCCGCAGTCGGTGGTCGAGGACGCCGAAGTCCGGAGATCGTACATGGGAGGAAGCGCCGATGCTTGAGATTCGTGATCTTCAGGTGAGCTATGGAGCGGTGCGCGCGGTGCGAGGGGTATCGCTTCATGCGGCCCCCGGGCGCGTGTCGCTTGTCCTCGGCGCGAACGGCGCGGGAAAGTCCACCACGCTTCGTGCGGCGGCCGGCTTCCTTCGCCAGGCGGAAGGCTCGGTGTCCCTCGACGGGGATGAGCTCCTCGGACGCCCGGCGAACGCCGTTGTGCGGCGTGGAGTCACGCTCGTCCCGGAGGGGCGCAAGATCTTCGCGCCCCTGACAGTCGAAGAGAACCTCCGGCTCGGTGGGTACCTCACTCCTAAGCGAGAAGCGGCGGAGATCCTCGACACCGTGTACGAGCGGTTCCCGATCCTCTCGGAGCGACGCCACGGTGTGGCAGGGCTGCTGAGTGGAGGTGAGCAGCAGATGCTCGCTTTCGGGCGCGCTCTCATGTCACGACCGCGCGTGATTCTGATGGATGAGCCGTCGATGGGCCTCGCGCCCACGATGGTCCACACCGTCATGCGCAGCGTGCGCGAGATCGCCGACTCGGGTGTCGCCGTGCTGATGGTGGAGCAGAATGCCAACGCGAGCCTGCGGATCGCAGACGACGTGTCCGTCATGAGCCGCGGCGCGACGACGTGGACCGGCCTGGCCGGAGAAGTCGACATCCACGCGCTGCACGTGCTCCTCGGCGAGGGCATCTTCGACGAGCACACGCCGCAGTAGCGGCGACGAGAGAGGGGGCAGGGAGTGATCTCCCTGCCCCCTCTCTCGTCGGTTCACACGGTGCGCGGACAGATCTCCTTCGCGACGGCCAGAGCCTGGCGTGTGGCGTTGACGAGCCGGCGCTGGGCATACGCGTCGCCGACGATGTGCGCGCGCACGCGACCCTCGGCGACGGCCTGCTGCCACAGGGCGGCGTCGCTGACGCCTCCCGCCGCGACGACGACGTGGTCGACGTCGTCGATACGGTGCGTCCTGCCCGAGAAGATGTTGCGCGCGTCCACGCCGGTGGGATCGATGCCGGTGACCTCGGTCATGATCTCCACGCGCACGCCGAGCGCGTCCATCCGGCCGAGCACGGCGCCGATGCTGTAGCGGCCGAGCAGCTGCCCCGGCGCGGGCGACTGGTAGAACATCGTGACCGTCGCCCCGTCCACCGCGAGCTTCTCCGCGACGGCGAAAGGCTGCAGATGGTCCTCGTGCGCGATGAGCACGACGTTTCCTCTCGGCGTCGCGGTGCCGGTGAGCACCTCGGACGCCGTGTGCACGTGGGGGAGCGTCGAGCCGTCGAGCTCTGTCCGGTTGTCGCTCGATCCTGTCGCGAAGACGACATGCGACCCGTCGGCGATCGCAGCGAGATCGGCCTCGGTGAAGCGGCTCCGCATGCGGATGTCCACGCCGAGCCGGCGCAGTCGATCGTGCTGCCAGCGGAGGTAGCCGTCATAGCGCGACCAGGACGGCGCATGCGCGGCGACGGCGAGCTGGCCGCCGAGCGTGGGGCCCGCCTCGAAGAGCGTGACCTTCGCCCCCGCCTCCGCGAGGAGCGCGGCGATCTCCATGCCGCCGGGACCGCCGCCGACCACTGTCACGGGGGTCGCCGGGGCCGAGCGGCCGTGATGCCACTCGTGCACGCCCTCGTCGCCCGCGTGCGGATTGACGCCACAGGCGAAGGGCAGGCCGTCGGTGTATCTGCGGTTGATGCAGTCGTTCACGCCGACGCACGGCCGCGTGAGTGACGAGGTGCCGTTCTTGGCATGGACGAGCACATCCGGATCGGCCAGATGCGCGCGCGCCATGCCCACGGCATCCGCGTCTCCCGCAGCGACGATCTCCGCCGCGCGCTGCGCAGAGGAGATGAGTCCCGTGTACAGCACGGGCACCGAGAGCGCCTCGCGATAGTCGCGGGCGATGTGAGACCAGGCGCCCTCCTCATAGAAGTGGGGCTGGATGTAGCTGGGGTTGCCCCAGGTGTTGCCGTGCACGATGTGGACGTAGTCGATGAGTCCGGTCGCGACGAGGTGCTGAGCGATCTCGATGCCCTCTTCACGGCTGAAGAACATGCCGTCCTCGCCGTTGAACCGCACGCCGAGGGCGCGCTCGGCCCCGAGGGCCGCGCGCGCGGCGCGAAGGATCCGCAACGGGAACCGCAGCCGGTTCTCGAAGCTCCCCCCGTACTCGTCCGTGCGTCCGTTGACCTGGGCCGAGGCGAACTGCATCGTGAGGTCTTCATGGTTCATGTGCAGTTCGAGGACGTCGATCCCCGCACGGAAGGCCTGCGCCGACGAGTGCGCGTACTCATCCACGAAGCGGTCGATCTCGGTGGTCGACAGCACGTGCGGCGCGAGCGCGTTCAGCTTCTGGCCGAAGCGGGCGGACGGGGCGTGCGGGTAGCCGCCGTTCAGTGTCAGCTGGGTCGCGGCGAGAGAACCGGCCTCGTGCATGACGTCCACGAAGCGGCCCGTGCGCTCGACGTAGTTCTCGAAGCGGAAGGGCGTGGTCGTCACGGCGCTGAGCCCCTGCGGCTCGAAACCCGTGGGAAGGATGTTGCTGACACGTCCGGGCATCGTCGCCCAGGCGATCTCACCCTGCGCGCGTCGGCGCAGGTAGGCCAGCGCCTTCTCGGCCTCTTCTTCCTTGCCCCACAGGTTTCCGATCGCGGAGGAGTGGGGCGGCATCACGACGCGCGAGCGCAAGGTGAGAGGGCCGATGCGCAGGGGCTCGAAGAGCGAGGTCTGCTCGGCCGGCCCCCGGGACATCACTCGCCGCCGATGCGGATCGCGCGTTCGGGGCAGTTGCCCTGCGCTGCTCGCGCTGCCTCGCGCTCTTCCTCCGTCTGCGGCTGCTTCTTCACGTAAGCGAGGCCGGTCTCGTCGCTGATCTCGAACAAGTCCGGTGCCATCATCAGGCACACGCCGTGACCCTGACATACCTTCTGGTCAACACTTACGTCCATGCCATGCTCCTCACCTTTGGGGTTGGCTGGCCCGCGCATCGATGCCCGGGCCCCGTGGTCTTGAAATACTATGATAAATGTTATGCTAGATACAATCTGGTAGGGACCACAGCTAGTTCCCGTCAACACGAAGAAGTGGAGATACACCGATGAGCGGACCGGTTCGCGGGCCTGTGGTCGAATTCGACCACAACTCGAAAGAACACAGTGCGGATACTGTCGCCAGTTACCGCCACCTGCGCGAGCAGGCGCCCGTCGCCTGGACCGAGGCGTGGGGCGGGTACTGGGTGCTGAGCGGCTACGACGCCGTCTTCGACGCCGCGCGCGATGACGACCTCTTCAGCTCCGCGCGCCTGGAGGAGTTCGGCATCACGGGGCAGTCGATCACCCTGCCCCAGAAGCCCATGCACATCCACCTTCCGATCGAGCTCGATCCGCCGGAGTCGCAGAAGTACCGGTCGATCATGAACAAGCTGATCACCCCCAAGCAGGTTGCAAAGCTCTTGCCGATGATCGACAAGTACGTCGACATGTTCATCGACGAGCTCATCGAGTCCGGTGAAGCGGACTTCTCCACGCTGACCGGCGTGCCCGCTCTCGTCACGATCACGTGGCTCGGCATGCCGACGAAGGACTGGCGGCGCCACGCGGCGTTCCACCGGGCCGTGCTGGCGGAGCCCGTCGGCAGCGAGGGGTACAAGCAGGCCGTCGAGGTCGAGCTTCCGTACCTGACCAAGCAGATCGAAGACGTCATCGCTGAGCGTCGCCTCGACCCGCAGGATGACGCGATCAGCTTCATCGTGACGCAGGAGATCGACGGCCGGCCGCTCACCGATGAAGAGGCCTTCGCGATGATCGAGCTCCTCATCTCGGGTGGCGTGGGCACCACCGCAGCCCTCTCGGGCCAGGCGCTGGTGTGGCTCTCGGAGAACCCCGAGATCCGCGCGGAGCTCCGCGAGAACCCGGAGCGCATGCAGAACGCCGTGGAGGAGTTCCTCCGGGTCTTCAGCCCCACCCAGGCGCTTTCCCGCACGATCACGCGAGACGTCGACTTCCACGGAGTGAGCATGAAGCGCGGCGATCGCGCGCTGCTGTCCTGGGCCTCGGCGAACCGCGACGGAGCCGACGCGGGCGACACCCCCGACGAGGTCGACATCACGCGCTCCCCGAACCGTCACCTGGCCTTCGGCGTCGGCAGCCACCGGTGCGCCGGTTCGCACCTCGCGCGGCCGATGGCGCGCTCGATCCTGCAGAAGATCATCACGCGCATGCCCGACTACAAGGTCGACACCGCGCACACCGAGCGCTACGCCGCTCAGGGCGTGAACACGGGCTACCTCCGGGTCCCGGCCACGTTCACGCCCGGCGTGAAGGTCTACGAGGACGAGTCGCTGAGCGACTTCGAACGGGACTGACCATGGCGACCCCACCTTCCCAGGAGGCGCCCGTGCGCGGCCTGCGTTGGGGGATCAAGGCGAGCTTCATCCGGTATGTCGCAGGCATGCCCGACGGCGTGATGTCGGTGACCGACGGCGCCGTGGACACCCCTGAGGGGTTCCTCTTCCCCGTGCGCGATTCGACGCAGTTCGATCCGCGCACGGGGATGGGGCGCATCCGGTTCGCGGGCGACGTGCGCTTCCGGGCGCACGGCGGCGCGCTCCAGCTGCGCATCGCGGAGCCGGAGCTCGTCGCCGACGAGAACGGCGCCACGCTGTTCGTCGGGGCGGTCGGCGATACGCGCCTTCCCGTGGCGGCCCTGTCCGCGCCGCGGCCCGCTCAGGGCGGCGGGATCGAGATCAGCGCGACCCTCACCGCCGAAGCCGTGCCGTACTTCAACGACGTCTATGCCGCGGGAACGGCGCTGGACCCGATCGTGATCCGTGGAGTTTGAACAGCTGCTCGCGCAACGAACAGCTTCCGAAGGAAAGGAACGTCACCATGTCCGCACAGGTGACCTATGTCTCGGCCTCTGGTGAGGAAGTGACTTTCGAGGGCGACGCAGGCGATTCCGTCATGGAGGTCGCCACGCGAAACGGGCTGTCCACCATCGTGGCCGAATGCGGCGGGTCGATGTCGTGCTCCACGTGCCACGTGTTCGTCGACGAGGCCAGCAGCGGTCTCTTCGAGCCGCTCACCGAGCTCGAGGACGAGATGCTCGACACGACCGCGGTCGACCGCGAGGAGTGCTCGCGGCTGTCATGCCAGCTGGTCCTGCCCGACGGGGCCGTTGTCCGCGTGACGACTCCTGAGACGCAGATGTGACCATGGGGCACGGCACAGTCATCGTCGGGGCCTCGCAGGCCGGAGTCCAGGTCGCCGCGAGCCTGCGCGACGCGGGATACACGGAGTCGATCACCTTGATCGACGGTGCGCATCATGAGCCCTACCAGCGACCGCCGCTGTCCAAGGACTTCCTCGCGGGAACCGTCGAGGCGCAGGGGCTGCGCTTCCGGCAGCGCGACTACTACGAGACGCACGGCATCACCCTCGCCCTCGGCTCCGCCGCGGTCGAGGTCCGCCGCGTGGGCGATGGCGGAGTCGTCGTCACGGAGGACGGTACGGAGCACCCGTACGAGCGCCTGGTGATCGCCGTCGGCGCGCAGTCGCGGGAGCTCGTGCTCCCGGGCGCCGAACTCGACGGAGTCCTGACGCTGCGCGACGCGGATGACGCGGACCGCGTGCGCGCGGCGCTGGAGACGGCGCAGGACGTCATCGTCATCGGCGGCGGATTCATCGGCCTCGAAGTGGCCGCGAGCGCCCTCAAGCACGGGAAGAGCGTCACGGTGCTCGAAGCCGCGCCCCGCATCATCGGCCGGGCGGTCGGCGAGGAGACCAGTTCCTGGTTCCTCGACGCTCACCGCAGCCGCGGGATGACCATCGAGGTGGACGCGCGCCTGGTGCGTTTCCACGAGCGCGACGGCCACGTCAGCGGTGTCGAGCTGGCTGACGGCAGGATCCTTCCCGCCGATGTCGTGGTCGTCGGCATCGGCGTCGTGCCGCGCACCGACCTCGCCGCGCAGCTGGGCCTGGGGATCGACAACGGCATCGTCGTCGACGAGTTCATGGTGGCCTCGGACGGACGCACCCTCGCGATCGGCGATGTCGCCAATGCGCCCAACCCCTACGACCGCGTGCGGTCGGCGATGGCGCGCGTGCGGCTCGAGAGCGTCAACAACGCGATCGAGCAGGCCCGCACGGCGGCGGCGACGATCCTTGGCGCGCCCCAGCCGTATCAGGCGGTCCCCTGGTTCTGGTCGAACCAGGGCGACCTGCGTCTGCAGATGGCGGGGCTCAACGTCGGGCACGACCGTGTCGTGATCCGCGGCGATCAGGATGCCCCGAAGTTCTCGGTGATGTACTACCGCGGCGACACGCTGCTCGGCGCCGACTGCGTGAACTCCCCCGTGGATTTCATGGCGGTGAAGTCCGCCCTGATGAAGGGCCAGAACATCCCGCCCGACGCGGCGACGTCGGATGCGCCGCTGAAGACGCTGGTCGTGGATCACTCGATCCCGAGCGGCTCGAACTGACTCTCGCCCGGGGCTGCCGCGACAGCCCCGGGCGAGTCCTCGCTCAGGCGCCGTCCACGAGTTCCCGCATGCGGCGCACGGTTGCAGCCGGGTCGCCGGCGACCGGCTGGATCATGAGGTTCGTCACGCCGGCCTCTTCGAATGCGGCGATGCGCTCCCTGACGTAGCTCTCGGGGCCGACGAGGTTCAGGCTCTCGAGGAGGTCGAGGGGGACCATCGCTTCGGCCTCTCGCTTCTTGCCGTCCAGATACAGGTCCTGGATCTTCTTGGCCTCGGCCTCCCAGCCGAGTTCGCAGACCAGGTCGTTGTAGAAGTTCTTGTTCCGTGCGCCCATGCCGCCGATGTAGAGGGCGAGCATCGGGCGGGCCAGGTCGAGTCGCTGCTTGACGTCCTCTCCGATGGCGACGATGCCGCCGGCGACGACCTCGAGCGGGGCGAGGTCACTCGGGCGGCGACGGCCGCCCTCCGTCAGCGCGTCGCCCCACACGGCACGAGCCCGTTCGGGAACGAACATCGTGGGCAGCCAGCCGTCGGCGTACTCCGCCGTGGCCTCGACGCTCTTCTTCGTGAGGGCGGCGACATAGATCGGCACCGAGGACCGCACCGGCGTCGTGAGCAGCTTCAGGGGCTTGCCGAGGCCCGTTCCCCGCCCCGGGGCGAGAGGGATCTGGACGAGTCCTTCGTGGCGTACCGTCTCTCGGCGCAGCGTGCTCCTGATGATCTCCACGACCTCGCGCATGCGGGTCAGCGGCTTCTCGTAGGGGACGCCGTGGAATCCCTCGATGACCTGCGGGCCGGAAGCGCCAAGCCCCAGGATCGCGCGTCCGCCGGAGACAGAGTCGATGCCCGCGATCGTCTGGCCGAGGGCCGTGGGTGTGCGCGAGTAGATGTTGATGATCGCGGACCCGATCTCGACGCGGCTCGTCTTCGCCGCGAGGTAGCCCATCAGGCTCGGTGCGTCGAACCCGTAGGCCTCGGCCACCCACACGGTGTCGAGTCCGGCGTCCTCGAGGGCCAGGACGGAGTCGGCGACCACGCGCGGGTCCCCCGCGTAGTCGAGCGCCGTGGAGAGCTTCATGTGTCGTCCTTCAGTTAAAGATGCCAATCAAACGAATGGTTGCCCAGTAAGGCTAGTGTTCGCCGGATTTTAGTGGAAGAGTATCGATCACCAAACGGTTGGTAGTGAACTCGAGGATGAGTGAAACGCTTCCGGCCGATCGTGTCCGCGAACCTGACGACGGAGACGATCCGCCGTGGCGTGCGGCGTGTCGGGTTCGAGGCCGAGTGGTCCCACACATGGAAGAGGAGAACGACATGTCAGCGAAATCGAGCCGATCCGCAGTGACGCGGGGCGTGCAGATGTCCGCAATCGTGGTCGCGTCGGTACTGGCACTGACCGCCTGCGGCGGCGGCGGCGGTGGGGAGGGCGGGTCCACGGCGGAGCCGAGTTCGGGCGGAGTGCCGTACGGCGCTTCGAAGGCCGAATACCAGGCGGCCTTCGAGGACATCGACCCGATCACCCTCATCACGCAGACGGCGGGTGCGCCCGGCAACGTGACGAGCGAGTACTTCGAGGCGTACCAGGATGCCATCACCGACTGGTCGGGAGGCAAGATCACCTTCGAGACGAACTACGCCTACTCGATCGCTCCCCCTACGGAGGTGAGCGCGGCCATCGCCGATGGGCGACTGGACATGTCTTACACCATCCCGGCGTACCACCCGGAGGAGCTGCCGACCGCCAACGCGCTGATCGACATGAGCATCTCGGGGCAGCAGACGCCGCTCGTGGGGTACCTGCAGCTGATGGGCTGGTCGGTGGAGCTCTCTCTGGCCTCGGAGGAGATCCGCTCCGAGTTCGAGCGGATGGATCTGTACCCGCTCCTGCCCGTCTACTCCCTCGGCCCCGACGTCTTCACCTGCGCCGAGCCGCGCTCCGACCTCGCCGAGCTCCAGGGTGCGACGGCGCGCATGGGTGCGCGTCTGCACGCTGAGCAGCTCGGTGCACTGGGTGTCCAGGGCGTGAGCATGTCGCTCGCCGAGATCTACGAGGCCCTTCAGCGCGGTGTCATCGACTGCACGGTCATCAACCCGCTCACCGCGTCGATCACGGGAACGATCGAGATCGCCCCGAACGCGCGGTACGTACCCGAGACCGGCTTCTCCGGAGGCGTCGGAGCGCTCGTGATCAACAACGATCTCTTCGCGTCGCTGCCGCTCCCCGCGCGCCAGCTGCTCCACGACCGGCTGGATGTCTTCGTTGAGGCCCAGATCGCCAGCGTTCAGGGCGCGTTCCTCGAACTCGTCACCGCGACCGAGGAGCACGGCGGCACCGTCGAGGTGTTCGAGCAGGACGTGCGCGACGCGCTCGCCGAGGTGAACGCCGACATCATCGAGGCCAGCAAGACGTCCCTGACCGGCGTCGCCGACCCGGGTGCGTTCGTCGACACCTCCGAGGCCGCCATGAAGCGGTGGTATGACATCGTGGTCGACCTCGGCTACGACCCGGAGATCACCTACGACGACTTCGCCCAGTGGCAGGCGGCGCAGCCGGCCGACGTCTTCGGGCCCTTCCTCGACGCGCTGTTCGGAGGCGATGTGCTCAGCGCCAGCCGGCCTTCCTGACCGCGCTGTTCCCCGCTCCCCCTGGCCCGTCGCGGGTCGGGGGGAGCGGTGCGTTGTGGCGGCGCCGCACGGGAACGGCCCCCGAGGGGTGCGTGAACAAGTCGCACCGCCTCGAGGGCCGTCGTGTCTCGGGTCGGGTCAGCCTTTGATGAGCGGCACGACGACGGCGGTGTCGTACCAGGAGGCGACCTTCGTGATGTGGGTGCCGTCCGTGTCGATGAAGTCGACGGCGTCGAACTCCACTTCCGTGCCGTTGGGCAGTGTGCCCTCGAACCGGATCTCGATCGCGGCGACGGTGCCGTCGATGAGGGTGCGCACCGGGATGTCCTCGTGCTCCGCGAACTGACGGACGACCGCGGTGAGCAGCTTGACGGCCTTCTCGCGTCCGACCGAGGTCAGGCTCATCCCGTGCTGGATGGTGACATCGGGGTGGAAGAGGCTCGCGAGCTCCTCCCACTTGTGATTGTTCACCGCGTCGAAGTAAGCGTCGACGAGTTCTTGCGTGGACATGGCGTCTCCTTGGGGGTGCGGGTGCGGGTTCAGTGTCGAGGGGGGCGGATGCTGCCCTGCTGGGCGATCGTGCAGAGGATCCGGCCGTCGCGCGAGAAGACGTCGGCGATGCCCAGGCCTCGCCCGCCGTGCATCGCCGGCGACCGCAGATCCATCAGCATCCAATCGTCCACGCGTGCGGGACCGTGGAACCACAGGGAGTGGTCCAGGGACAGGCCGCTCGCCGAGCCGTCGCCGAACCACAGTCCGTGCGGCTTCAGGCACGCGTCGAGCATGCACATGTCGCTGGCGAAGGCGAGCAGGGGTGCGGCTTCGCGAGGATCCATCCGCCCCGCATCGCCCGCCCGCATCCACGCCATCGAGTGCGGGTCGCGCTCGCCGCGCTCGGCGGAGAGCCGGGGCGGCGACGTGACATAGCGCAGGTCGAAGGCGGAGCGGTGATCCCAGTACCTGTAGGTGTCGGCGAATGCGCCCAGCTGCTCGCCGACGTTCGGCAGTGCGGTCGGCGGGGGCGCCGCCGGCATCACGTCCTGGTGCGCGGGGCCTTCGCGCTCGATCGAGAACGTCGTCTCCGCCCGGAGCATGACGTTGCCGTCCTGCAGGACTTCGACGCAGCGCCAGGCGGACGAGGCGCTGTCGCGCACGACCTCGACCTCGATGTCGACCGGAAGATCGGCGCGCCCGGTTCCGACGAAGTAGGCGTGGAGGCTGCGGGGCAGCAGTTCGGGCCTCGTGGTCTGCGTCGCTGCGGACAGTGCCTGGGCGACGAGCAGGCCGCCGTAGGGGACGCGTCCCTGCGTCGCGAGCGGAGCGCCCGTGAAGGCGGTGCCGTCGCGGGGAGTGAGCTTCAGGACCTCGCGGAGAGTGGCGAATGCGGCTCCGCCGGGGTCCGCCGGAGCCGCATCCTTCGCAGAGGTCGCGGGAGTGGATTCCCGCATCGATTACTGCGCCTCGCCGTAGTCGCTGAAGCCGCGACCGGTCTTGTAGCCGTAGTGGCCCGCGTTGACGAGCGCGCGCAGCTGCTGCGTGGGGCGGAAGCGATCGCCGTAGTGGTGCGTCATCGCCTCCGACGCCTTGACGAACGTGTCCAGTCCGCCCATGTCGGCGGTCTGCAGCGGGCCCATCGCGTGGTTGAACGCGAGCTGGCAGGCGCGGTTGACGTCTTCGGGCGTCGCGACGCCCTCCTCGACGATCCGCATCGCCTCGACGGCGAGCATCATGATGAGGCGCGAGGTGAGGAAGCCCTGCGTGTCCTTCTGGCACACGATGGTCTCCTTGCCGTAGCGCACCGCGAGCTCCTCCATCGCGGCGAGCGTCTCATCGCTCGTCTCGACGCCGCGGATGATCTCGATCAGGCGCATGACGGGCGGCGGGTTGAACCAGTGGGTGCCGATGACGCGGTCGGGGCGCCCCGTGGCGCTCGCGATCTTCGAGATCGCGAACTGGGACGTGTTGGAGGCGAGGATGACCTCGGGGCGGGCCACGGCGTCCAGTCGCCGGAAGACCTCCTGCTTGGCGTCGATGTCCTCGACGATCGACTCGACGGCGTGATCGGTGTCGCGCGCGACGGCTTCCAGGTCGGTGCTCGTGGAGATGCGGCTGCGAGCCGCCTGAGCATCGACGTCGGTCAGCTCGCCCTTGCGGACCATGCGCTCCAGGCTGCGGTCGATGCGGCGGAGCCCCCGGGCGAGGTCCTCCTCGCGGATGTCGACGAGGGTGACCTCGAGGCCGGCGACTGCGGCGACCTGCCCGATGCCGTTGCCCATCTGGCCGCCACCGCCGACCACCATCACTTTGTTGATCGTCATTTCTTGCCCTTCGATGTGTGCGACTCGCCGAGTTCGTCGACGATCGGTATCCGGCCGGAGCCGGGTCTTTACAACTTACCAACCGATTGGTAGTTTCAGCAATATGCCGGAGATGAGTGATTGGGCGCGGTTCTGGGCTCGATTCGGGGCTGATCGCCCCGCGTTGCTGTCGGACCAGCTCACGATGACGTGGGGTCAGCTGAACGACGGATGCGGAGAGCTCGCCGCGGGACTTCATCGTGAAGGGCTGAAGAAGGGCGACCGACTCGGCTGCCTCATGCGGAACAGCCCCCACTACTTCGAGTTGCTGCTCGCCTGCAGCCGCATCGGCGTCATCTTCGTGCCGCTGAACCCCCTGCTCACGGGCAGCGAGCTGGAAGCCGTCGCCGGTGACGCGGGCCTGGCCGCGCTCGTGACCGATGCGACCTTCGTCGACGCGCTCGGACCCCTCGAGGGCATCGTCGGAGCCTCGCGGATCTTCTTCGTCGGCGAGGCGCCGGCAGGCGGGCGGCCGCTGGGCGGACTCCGCGCGCACGGGCGGATCGAGCGTTCGGAGCGGATGACGGCGGCCGACCCCGCGATGATCTGCTACACGAGCGGCACGACCGGCCGTGCCCGCGGTGCCGTGCTGACGCAGGGCAACCTCGCGGGGGTCGCGGCGAGTGCCGGCACGATCGACGGACTGACCTATCAGGATCGTGCGATCGTCACCGTCCCGCTCGCCTTCACCGGAGCCGGCGTCTCCTTCGGCGTCCCGCTCATGGCGTGCGGCGGATCGATCGTGATCCGCCAGGAACTCGTGCCGAGGCTCGTCCTCGACGACATCGAGACCAACGGCGTCTCGTTCATCGGCGTCGTGCCGCTCGTCCTGGAGCGGCTCGCCGCCGAACCCGACTTCGACGAGCGCGATCTGAGCGGCCTGCGCATCATGAAGTCGGGCGGCGCGATGGTGCCCGAGCACCTCATCCGTCTCTATCAGTCCCGCGGTGTCGGCATGGTCAACGCCTACGGCCTGACCGAGGGCACCGGTCTGAATCTGGAGCTTCCCGCTCACGAGGCGATCGCCCGTCTCGGGTCGGTCGGGGTGGCGCTCATGGGCCAGGATGCAATGGTCGTCGATGACGGCGGGCGCCCCGCGCAGCCGGGCGAGCGTGGAGAGCTCCTGCTGTCGGGCGCATGCGTCATGAAGGAGTACTGGGACGATCCCGAGGCCACGGCCGCCGCTCTCTCGGATGGCTGGCTTCGCACGGGGGACATCGCGACCGTCGACGAAGACGGGTACTTCCGCATCGTCGACCGGTCCAAGGACATGATCATCTCCGGGGGGATCAACATCTACCCCGCCGAGATCGAGAATGTCCTCGCCGCACATCCCGACATCGTCGAGATCGCCGTCGTCGGTGTGCCCGACGACGAATGGGGGGAGACTCCCGTCGCGTGCGTCGTCACGACGAATCCGGATCTGGACCTCGCGCAGCTCAACGACTTCGCGAAGTCGAGCCTCGCCCGGTTCAAGCAGCCCAGGCGCCTCGAGATCCGCACCGAGCCGCTGCCGCGCGGGATGAGCGGAAAGCTCCTCAAGCGCGATATCCGCGCGGAGCTGGTCTCTCGAACCAAGGAGCAGGCATGATCTCCCCAGACACCGATTCGATCGCCGTCCGGCGGGAGGGGCCCGTGACGGTCCTCCGCTTCACCCGGCCGGACAGCCTGAACGCCCTGTCGTTCGGGATGCTGCGGCATTTCCACGACATCCTCGACGACCTGCTCTACGACTACGAGCAGCGCGTCGTCGTGCTCGAAGCAGAGGGGCGCGCGTTCTGCGCCGGCATCGACCTCTACGACGTCACGGGCGGACAGCAGTGGGTCGAGGGGGTCGGGCGGGTTCAGGCGACCTATGGCCTCCAGGAGGCGGTCGGGCGGCTCATCACGAAGCTCCGCCGGATCCCGCAGCCGGTCATCGCCGTCGTCAACGGGCTCGCCGTGGGCGGCGGCTTGTCGATCGCCTGCGCGGCAGACGTGCGGATCGGGGAGCCCGCCGCGCGATTCAATCCCGCCTTCGTCAAGCTCGCGGCATCGGGCGGCGACATGGGATCGTCGTGGCTGCTGCCGCGGATCATCGGCTTTGAGGCCGCGGCGGCCATCCTGCTCACGGGACGCAATATCGACGCCGACGAGGCTCTGCGGCTGGGGCTGCTCACGAGCGTCGTCGAGGCGGGGGCCGGAACGGCCGCCGCCCTCGCGCTCGCCGAGGAGATGTGCGCGCTCGCCCCCTTCACGACCCGTATGACGAAGTCGCTCCTGAACCTCTCGCGCGACGGCGCGTCGCTGGATCAGATGATCGAGTACGAGAACAGGACCCAGGTGATGATGACGTCTACGGCCGACTTCACGGAGGCGACCACGGCATTCGTGGAGCGCCGTACGCCGAGCTTCGGTGACGCATGAGCGCCGATCGCCGTGAAGCGTTCCGGCTGTGGATCAACGAGCTGCCGCTCAGTCGCGAACTCGGCCTCCTCTGCACCGAGATCGGTCCCCGCGGCGCGCGCGGGGAGGTGCGCGCCCGCGATGCGCAGCGCAATCCGGACGGCAACATCTCCGGTGCGCTCATCGCCGCCGCGGTCGACATCATCGGCGGCATCGGGGTCACCGCGGCCTCGGACGGGCTCGGATCGGCGACGGCCGACCTGACGGTCCATTTCCTCGCGCCGGCCAGAGTGGATCCGCTCTCGTTCGAGGTCGAGGTGCTCCGGCAGGGGCGCCGCACGTGCGTACCCCACATCCGCGTCCACGACGCGAATGGTCGGCTGTGCGTCGTCGCGACGGGGACGTGGATGCTGCGCGACACCCCCGTCGCCATCGACGAGCTGCGGTCAGCCGATCACGACGATCGCGCCGAGACGGCCGCAGCGGCGCGTCCGGCCCGGTAGCCGAAGGTCAGGGCGGGGCCGAGCGTCCCGCCCGCACCGCCATAGGTCATGCCCGTGACCCCCGCCATCGCGTTGCCCGCCGCGTGCAGTCCCTCGATGACACGGCCGTCCACGTCCAGGACCCGGCCGTCCTCGTCGGTCAGCGGTCCGCCCTTCGTGCCCAGCGCTCCGCTGAAGATCTGCACGGCGTAGTAGGGCCCGGCATCCAACGGTCCGAGGGTCTGCTGCGCGCCCGCCCGGGAGCGGTCGCCGCTCCATCCGTCGTACGCGCTCGAGCCGCGCCCGAACGCAGGGTCGGTCGCCTCCTCGGCGCCCGCATTGAACACGGCGATCGTCCGCTCGAGACCGATCGGGTCCACTCCGATCTTGGCGGCGAGCTCGGACGGGGTCCGACCCGACGCGATCCAGGCGGGCGCCTCACCGGCGGGGGGAACCGGGCCGAAGCCGTACTGCGTCAGGTACTCCTGGTCGAAGACGAGCCAGCACGGCAGGTTCGGGTAGTTGAACGTCGTCGCGTCGAACGCGTGGAACCCGCCGCTGAGCGCGTTGTAGTTGGCCGCTTCGTTCACGAAGCGCCGCCCGTCCCTGTTGACGATGATCGAGCGAGGGAGCGTCCGCTCGCGCAGGCACAGCATGGTCTCCATGCCCTCTTTCGTGGGCATCTGCCAGACGGGTGCCCACCAGGCCTCGCGCATCGTGCCGAGCGCCGCACCCACGCGCATCGCCATGCGCAGACCGTCACCCGTGTTCGTCGGCGGGCTCGCCGGCGTCGTCATGGGGCCGCGCAGGAACGTGCGCACGAGATCGGCATCCCATTCGAAGCCGCCCGTCGCGATGATGACCGACCGGGCGTCGACGTGCTCGAGGCCCTCGGCCGTCTCGATCTCGACGCCCACGACGCGGCCGTCGGAGGTGAGGAGCCTGGTCGCCCGGGCATCGGTCTCGATCGTGGCACCGTGGTCGAGCAGTCCCTTGAGCAGGCCTGCCACGAGCGCCTGGCCTGTCCCGCGCTCGTTGTTGGCGCGGCGGGCTGCGATCAGCTCGGGATCGATCCGTCCGGTTCCGCCGCCGAGAGGCCCCTCGCTGACGCGGATGTGGGCGCCCGCGGTGCGGGTGCGCACGCGGTCGGCCCACGGCCCGAGCTCCCCGAAGGGGAAGAGCTCGCATTCGAGGGATCGTCCCCCGGTGGGCAGGCCGCCGGGATGCTCGGGCTGGTAGTCGGGGTATCCCGTGACGATGTCGAAGCGCAGCGGACTGGTCCGCTCCAGGAAGCGGATCGCTTCGGGACCGGTCGTCACGAGGGTCTCGATCATCTCGCGATCCATGAGCCCGTGCGACAGCGCCATCATGTACTCGATGCCGGCTTCGGTGCTGTCGGCGATTCCCGCCTCGGCCTGGGCGGGGTTGTTCGGCATCCAGACGATTCCGCCTGACATCGAGGTGGTGCCGCCGATGAGCGAGGACTTCTCGAACGCCGCGACGCTCGCACCCTCGGCGCGGGCGGCGAGCGCTGCGGTGAGGCCTGCAGCGCCGCAGCCGAGGACGACGACGTCGAAGCTGCGTCGGGGTGTGCTCACGATCAGGCCTCGTTCTCTCTGGCCGCGAGCGCGGCATCGACGGGAAGAAGGGCCCGGACCTGGTCCTTCATGATCTTCCCCGTCGCGTTGAGGGGGAAAGGCGCGGACACGAACCGCACCTCCTTCGGGCATTTGTAGCCGGCCAGGACGTCCCGGCACGCGCGGAGCACATCCGCGTCGCTCAACTCGCTGTCGGGGTGCGGACGCACGACGGCCACCACGCGCTCCCCCCAGTGGTCGTCGGGCACGCCGAGGACGACGGCTTCGGCCACCGAGGGCAGCTGGTAGATGACGTTCTCCACCTCGGCGGGATACACGTTGAAGCCCCCGCTGACGATCATGTCCTTGAGGCGGCCCGTGACGTAGAGGTAGCCCTCGTCGTCGAGATAGCCGAGGTCTCCGGTCCGCAGCCACCCGTCGACGATGGCGACCTCGTCCGGACGCTGCCAGTACCCGGACATGATGGAGGGCCCCGATACGCGCAGCTCCCCGATCTCTCCGGGTCCGAGTTCCCGGTCGTCCGGCCCGAACACGCGCACGTCGCTGTACATGAGTGGCTTGCCGATCGATCCCGCCTTGCGCACGGCATCCTGCGGCATGAGGCACGACGAGATGCCGCACGACTCGGTGAGGCCGTAGGCCTGGACGAAGACGGAGACGCCGCGGGCCTGGAAGCGCTCCAGGAGCGACACCGGCATGGGTGCGGCCGCGGACAGGATGCGGCGGAAGCAGGTGAGATCGAGATCGGCGAACGCGGGGTGGTCGAGGAGCGATTTGAACACCGTCGGAACGCTCGCCATGTACGTGGGCCGGTCCTCTGCGATGGCGGCGGCGATCGCGGCGGGCGTTCCCTGCTCGAGGATGCGCAGCGTGCAGCCGAGGTGGAGGAACGGCAGGACCCCGGCGAGCATCGCGCCGGAGACGCTGATCGGCAGCGAGATGAGGGGCCGGTCCTCCCTCGTGAAGCCGACATCGACGGCCATGGATGTCGCGACCGACTGGATGTTGCGATGCGTGATCATCGCGCCCTTGGGGACCCCCGTCGTTCCAGACGTGTAGAAGATCCCCGCCGGGGCATCGTCGGAGAAGGGCGCGACCTCGCACGGCGTCGCGTCGGCATCCTCGCCGGGCCAGGCGGCGGCATGGCCCGTGAAGCCCGTGGGTGCCTGGTCGGTGAAGAAGGTCACGAAGTGGGGATGCGCGGAGTGGAGGAGTTCGGCCTGTGCCGCGCGACTCGAATCGGTGATGAGAGCGACCGGTTCGCTGTCGCACATCAGCGTCGTCAGTTCGGCGCCGGCCAGGCGCAGGTTGAACGGGACGAAGACGGCACCGAGCCGCAGGATGGCCATGGTCGCGGCGACGAAGTCCGCGTGGTTGTCGTGGAGCAGCGCCACGCGGTCGCCCGTCGTGACGCCCTCCTCGCGGAGACGGTTAGCGATCTGCCAGATCCGCCGTTCCAGGGCCCGATAGCTCACCGCGCCGGCCGAGGTGACGACCGCGGCGGTGTCCGGGGTGCGTGCGGCGTGGCGCGAGATCCAGGTGGAGACCCCCGGGCGGAACGCGAGTTCCGCCGCGGTCGGCGTCGCAGTCATGCCGCTCACAGCCCGACCTCCGTCCCGATGGCGCGGATCTCCTCGGGTGTGCGCAGCCCCATCATGACGACGGTGCGCACGGGCGACGAGCGCCATCTCTCGAGGCGCTCCGCGATGCGCTTGGGCGATCCGACGAGCGCGGTGCCGTCCACGAGGTCGTCGGGGACCGCCTCGATGGCCTCATCCCGCCGCCCCGCGAGGAACAGATCCTGGATCTTCTCCGCGGCATCGGCGTAGCCGGCCCTGGCCACGGCGTCGTAGTGGAAGTTGGCACCCTTCGCGCCCATGCCCCCGACGTACCACGCGAGTTCTGCTTTCGCGCGGCGGAAGGCCGCGCGCACGTCGGAGTCGACGAAGGTGTTGACGGTGGCCACGATGTCGAAGCCCTCGGGGCGACCGGCGATGGCCTCGCCGTAGACATCCTCGAAGACATCGATGTGGGTGAAGGCGGGCAGCCAGCCGTCGCCGATCTCGACGCTCAGCTGAACGTTCTTCGGGCCCTGGGCGCCGAGATAGATCGGGATGTGGGAACGGTACGGCTCGGTGATCAGTCGCAGGGGCTTTCCGCGCCCCGTCCCTCCCGGGTAGGGGAGGGGGAAGAACTCGCCGTCGTTCGTGACGGGCTGGCTGCGGTCCCAGAACCGGCGGAGGAGGGCGACGTACTCCCGGCTGCGGGAGACGGGCTTGGGGAAGGGTCTTCCGTACCAGCCTTCGACGATCTGCGGGCCCGAGACGCCGATGCCCAGGATGAGCCGGCCCTGGCTGAGTGCATCCAGCGTCATGGCGGTCATGGCGACGTTGGCCGGTGTCCGGGCGTCGAGCTGGATGATCGAGGTGCCCAGTTTGATGCGCGACGTTCGCGCGGCATACCAGGTCAGCGGTGTGAAGGCATCCGAGCCGTACGCCTCTCCGGTCCAGACGGAGTCGAACCCCAGATCCTCGGCGGCGAGCACGAGGTCGGTCGCATCGTGGGGGTGCTTGCCCCAGTATCCCAGTCCCAGGCCCAGCTTCAGGTCATCGCGCATGAGGACAGCTCTCGTGAAGGGAGGTCGAACGGCCCGTCATCCGCGAGACCGCCGTTGGTCAGTTCAAGTATGGTGAGGAGAAGAGGATCTGGCAACCAGCCGTTTGGTTGTTTTATGCTGACCGCGAGTGTTCCTCCACCGAAGGGCTTTCTCGTGGACATCCTGGACGCGCCCGAGTACTGGGCTTCGACGTGCCCCCGCGAGATCGCCGTGCGCGACGACGCGGGCGACCTCACCTGGGCGGAGCTCGTCGGCGCTGTCCGTGTGCACTCCGCAGGGATCCGTGCGCGCGGGGTGATGCCGGGAGATCGCGTCGGCTTCCTCATGGAGAACTCCCGCCAGTTCTGCGTCAGTGCCCTGGCGATCCTCGCAGCGGGTGCCGTGGCGGTGCCCATCAACTACCGCTTGCATCCCCGGGAGATGGCGGAGCAGCTCGATGACGCCGGTGCCGGTCTTCTCCTGCACGACGAGGCCTACCGCGACAAAGCCGGCGAGGTCGCCTCGCGCAGCGGGATCCGACTCCTGTCGGCGACGAGCGAGGAGGCCGTCGCCGAAGACATCCGTCCGCGTGTGCGACGCGGCGAAGACGATCTCGCGGTGATCCTGTACTCCTCGGGAACCACGGGCCACCCCAAGGGCATCGCCGTCAGCCACCGAAGCATCTACGCCATGGCCCACGACCGGATCGTCAACGACGGCTGGTCGCGCCTGACGCGGACCTATGTTCCGTACCCCCTCGCGTTCTCGGCCGGCCTGCTCGCGTCCTGGATGGCGACGATGGTCGCCGGGGGGATGACGGTGGTGGATGCCGCGTTCGACTCGGCGCGCGCCATCCGCCGGTTCCACGAGGACCGGATCACGGTGTTCATGTCGGTGCCGGCGCTCTGGCAGGCCATCGCCGAGCACCCCGATCTGGACGGCGCCGACCTCGGATCGCTGTCGACGGTCTCCGCGGGGGGCGCGATGGTCGCGCCCGAGCTGATGTCGCGACTGAGGTCGCGGGGCATCCTGCTCTCTCAGGGCTATGGGCTCACCGAGTCCTCCGGCGTCGCAACGGCGCTGCGCCCCGAGGACATCGACCGCAAGCCTGGGTCGATCGGCCGCCCGATGATGCGCATGGAGGCGAAGATCGTCGGTCCCGCGGGGCAGGACCTGCCGCCGGGAGAGCGCGGCGAGCTGTGGCTGCGCGGGCCGGCCGTCATGGACGGCTATTGGAACGGGCACGCGGTGGACCGCTCGGTGCTCGCCGACGGGTGGCTTGCCACCGGCGATGTCGCGATCATGGACGAGGACGGATACCTGTACCTCGTCGACCGTCTGAAGGACATGATCATCACGGGTGGCATCAATGTCTTCCCCGCCGAGATCGAGCGGGTGCTCGGTCAGATCCCGGGTGTCGGGGAGTGCGCCGTGGTCGGCGTGCCGCATGAAAGGTGGGGCGAGACGCCTGTCGCCTTCGTCGTCAGCGCGGACAGCGCCCTCACCCCGGCGCACCTCGACTCGGAGCTTCGGAAGGTCCTGGGCGGTCACAAGATCCCGACGCAGTTCTTCGTGCGGGCCCAGGCGCTTCCGCGCAGCGCGAACGGCAAGGTGCTGCGCCGGACGCTGCGCGAGGAGATCCTCCGCGCGGAGGACGCCCGGCGCGGGCGCGAGCGGATCACGGCGCTCCTGGAGCGCTACTTCACCGCCGTGAACAGCCGGGACTGGGATGCCCTGCGATCCGTCCTTCACCCCGACATCTCGATCCGCCACGCGGATCTCCTCGAATCGCACGGCGTGGACAGCGTCGTCCGGCTCTACCAGGCGATCCTGCACCAGTACCGCGAAGGCGAGCACGAGGACCGGCCGACGCGGATCCTCATCCAGGGCGACCTCGTCGCCGTGGAGATCCAGGCCACCGTGGTCAAGCTCGACGGGACCCGGGTGGAGTTCCCCGCCGTGGACATGATCGATATCCAGGACGGCCTCATCCGGCGCGTCTCGACGTGGTACGACACGGCGCGTGTCGTCCCCCTCATCAAAGGCGAGAAGACATCATGATCGACACCCTCTCGGCGAGCACCCAGCTCGATGACCTCCTCAGCTCCCGCTACAGCTGCCGGGGATACCTCCCCGACGAGGTCCCCGACGAGGTGATCCGCCGCGTCTTCGAGATGGCGCAGAAGACCGCGTCCTGGTGCAACACCCAGCCCTGGCAGGTCACGGTGACGCGCGGCGACGCGACGCGGCGCTTCGCCGCGGCGCTCACCGACTACGCCCGGGCCAACCCGCCTCGCGCCGACCTCGATGTCCCGGCGGGCTATCACGGGGTCTACAGCGACCGGCGGCGCGAGAGCGGATTCGCGCTGTACGCGAGTCTCGGGATCGCGCGGGATGATCGCGCGGCCCGCGACGCGCAGGCGGCGAAGAACTTCGACTTCTTCGGGGCCCCGCACACGGCCGTCATCACGACGGACCGCGAGCAGGGGGTCTATGGCGCGATCGACTGCGGCGGATACATCTCGACCCTGATGCTCGCCGCCCGCGCCGCGGGACTCGCCTCGGTCGCGCAGGCCTCCGTCGCCCTCTACTCCGATGCGGTCCGCGCGCATTTCGGACTCGGTGAGGACCGGCTCGTCGTGTGCGCCGTCTCCTTCGGGTTCGAGGACCCGGCCCACCCCGCCAACTCCTTCCGGACGACGCGTGCCACCGTCGCCGACGCGGTCGAGATCCGCTCCGAGTGACGATCCCGCGGTGCTCGCCGGGTGGACCCGGCGAGCACCATCGGCTCACGCGGTCGGTCGCGGGTGGATGATCGCGGGGTCGACTTCGACCCGCTTGTGGCGGATGCGCAGGCCCTCCGCCGTCTGCACGTGCACGTCCCGGTAGCACCCGGTCTGCACGCTCGTCGTGTCCTCGAAGTGGAACGTCGCCGTGAAGTACGCGTGCGTGTGGATGAGATCGCCGTCCACCCGGAGCACCCGCACGTTGGACACGAGGTGGCGTGAGACCGTCCCCGGCTGAGCGAGGAGCGGCGCGTACGCCTTCAGCAGGGCATCGGCGCCCACGATGACAGCGCTGATCCTCCTGTTCGATTCGAACGTGACGTCCTCGGTGAGCAGGCTGCGCAGCGTCTCCATGTCGACATCGTCGACGGCTGCCGCGTAGTCGAAATAGAGGGCGGTGACCCGCTCGATCAGTGTGCCTTCGGCGTGGGGGGACATGTTCATTCTTGCCTCCGTGGGTCTTTCAGATCAGGGCGGCCAGCGCGTAGGCCTGCCGCGTTGCGAATGAGATGCGTCGCGGGGCGTAGGCGTCCCCGAGGATGTGCGCTTCACGGCCGGCTGCCTCGAGGGCTTCGAAGAGCGCGGATTCCGCCGTGCCGCCGCACGCGAGCGCGACGGTGTCGAACCCCGTGTGCGTATGCGGCGCGCCGCTGTAGATGTTGTGCGTCGTCAGCGTCGATCCCTCGATCGAGACGACGCGCTCCATCACCCGGAACTCGGCGCCCGCGGCCGTGAGCTTGGCCAGCACCGCGCCGATCGAGTACTTGCCGACGAGGGGTGCGATGCCCGGAGTCTGGTAGAAGACCGTCACCTTCTTCCCCTTCTCCACGAGGTGGCTCGCCACGGTGAGGGGCTGCATGTGGTCCTCCACCGCGATGACCGCCACGTTCTCGCCGACATCGGCCAGACCCTGCAGGACGTCGCGTCCGTCGACAACGTGATCGGAATCGAAGCCGGGCAGGTCTGGACGCGTCGAGGCTGCACCCGTCGCGACCACCACGACATCCGCCTCGGCGGTCAGGACCGCATCGATGGTCGCCTCGCGCGAGAGCTCGACGGTCACCCCGGCCGCCGCCAGGCGTCGCTCCTGGAAGGCGATGAAGGCGCGGTAGGAGGCGTTCTCGCTGACCGCCGAGGCGGGGAGCAGCTGACCGCCGAGGGCGGCATCGCGCTCCCAGAGGTGCACCGTGTGCCCTCGCTCGGCCAGGAGTGCGGCGCTCTCCATGCCGGCGGGTCCGGCGCCCACCACGAGGATGCGGCGCGGCGTCTGAGCGACCGGCAGCGGCCCGTCCACCTCATGCCCGGTCGCCGGGTTCACGCTGCAGGAGAAGGGCAGGCCCTCGACGATCCCGCGGTGGAGGCAGTCGTTCGTGCCGATGCACGGCCGGATGCTCGCGAACTGCCCGGCCCTGGCCTTGGAGACGAAGTTGGCCTCGGCGAACATCGCGCGGGCGAGTCCGACGACGTCGGCGTTGCCCTCGGCCACGACCGCCGCCGCCGCCGGAGGCGTCGTGACGCGGCCCGTGTAGATGACGGGCAGGGTGATCGCGTCGCGGATGCGGCCGGCGAGGTCGGCCCATCCGGCGACCGGATGCGTGTGCGGCTGGATGTAGCTCGGGTCCCCCCAGTTGTTTCCGATGACGCCGTGGATGTAGTCGACGTGACCGGTGGCCTCCAGCATCCGAGCGATCTCGATGCCGCCGTCGATGTCGTATCCGCCGTCGAAGAACTCGTCCATGTTCATGCGGACGCCCACCGCCATGTCGCGGCCGACGGCGGCGCGGATGCCCTCGAGCGCCCGCCGGAGGAACAGGCTTCGCCCCTCGAGATCGCCGCCGTACTCGTCGGTCCGCTTGTTGGTGGCGGGGGAGAGGAAGAGGTGCATGAGATCTTCGTGATTCGCGTGGATCTCGATGACGTCCAGTCCCGCAGCCTTGGATTCCGCGGCCGAGAACGTGTACTCCTCGACGAACCAGTCGATCTCGCGCCGGGTGAGCGCGTGCGGCGTCTGGTTGAAGTAGTGGTTGGCGAGCACGCCGGAGGGGGAGTGGGGGGTGGCGCCCTGTTGGATGAACTGGATGCCCGCATACGCACCGCCGTCGTGCACGGCTTGCGCGTACAGCCCCGCCCGCTCACGGAAGTTCGGGCTGCGGAAGACGCCGTTCGCATACGCGCCGACGCCGGTCGGATCGAAACCCGGCGGCAGGATCGTGTTGCCCATGAAGCCGTTGAGGCCGCACACGAGCGCGACGCCGTCGGCCGCACGGCTGCCCCAGTACGCCGCGCCGCGTCGCGCTGCCGAGTCGGTTCCCCAGATGCTTCCCACCGAGAGCCCGTGCGGAGGCATCATGAACCGGCTCCGAAGGCGGAGCGGACCGATGTCGATCGGCTCGAACATGTGGGCGATGGACGAATGAGGTTCGGACATGTCTGCTCCTCGCAGTAAGGGGGTCAGCGGGCCTGGAGGTTCTGGACGCCGGTGTCATCCAGGGTCGTGACGTTCCAGGCGGCGAAGCTCTTGCCGGCCTCGCGTCCGCTGAAGTACGGCGTCAGCGTGGAGCGGAGCTCGTCGACCGTGAACACGGAGTCGTCGGCATCGAATCGCTTTTCCACCTCCGGCGCGGCGATGAGCGCGACGAAGCGTCCGTAGACCACGAACAGCTGGCTGGTGATGTCCTGCGCCGCCGGGGAGGCGAGGAAGGAGACGAAGGTCGCGACGCGCTCGGGAGCGAGGATGTCCAGTGCGCCGGGGTGGGGGTCCTCGGCGAAGATGTGCGACGTCATGTCCGTGCGGGCGCGCGGGGCGATGGCATTCGCCGTCACTCCGTATCGCGCGAGCGCCCCCGAGGTCGCGAGGGTCAGAGCGGTGATCCCGGACTTGGCGGCCGAGTAGTTCGGCTGCCCGGGGGAGCCGACAAGACCCGCCTCGGAACTGGTGTTGATGATGCGCCCGTACGTGCGCCCGTCGGGCGAAGCCTTTGCGGCGCTGCGCCAGTGCACCGCGGCATGGTGGGTCGTGGCGGCGTGCCCCTTGAGGTGGATGCGGATGACGTCGTCCCACTCCGCCTCGCCCATGTTGAAGATCATCGTGTCGCGGATGATCCCCGCGTTGTTGACGAGGATGTCGAGCCGGCCCCACGTGTCCACCGCTGCCTCGACGGCCTCGCGAGCGAGGTTCCAGCTGCTGATATCGCCCTTCACGGCGATGGCGTCGCGTCCGAGAGCCTTGATCTCGGTGACGACGGCGTCCGCGGCATCGCCGAGGTCGTTCACCACGATGTTCGCCCCGCGCTGCGCGAGCGCGAGCGCTTCGCTGCGCCCGAGCCCGGACCCCGCTCCCGTCACGATCGCGGACATTCCCTCGAGAGACACGTCGTCGGACATCACTTCACTCCTTCTTCTTGGTTGATGCGGCGGTGACCGGGGATGCCGATCGCCGTCGCGATGCCGAGGGCACCGGATCCGATGCCGATCAGCAGAGTCGTGGTCACCGCCGCGGGGCTGGCGAGGTCGATGCCGTCGACGAGGATCCGCTCGGTCGCGAGCACGACGGAGGCCACGGTGGCGGCCAGCGTCATCCCGATCGATCGCATGAGGGCGTTCAGGCCGTTGGCCGCGGCGGTCCGGTCGGTCGGTGTGCCGGCCATGATGATGAGGGGGAGCGCGGCGAAGCTCAGGCCGAAGCCGCAGTACACGATGACCGCCGACACCATGAGGATGACGGCGTGCGCCGGCAGGAGCGCCAGGGCATAGCCGACCGCGACGAGCGCCGCGCCGAGCTGCAGCGTCGTCCGCGCCCCCCAGGTCTGCGAGATCCGAGCGGAGGCGGGCCCGGCCAGCATCATCGCCAGCCCGCCGGGGAGCATGATCCATCCGATGTCGAACTCGGACAGGCCCAGCCCGTACGACACGGAGGAGGGCGCGACGATCTGGAGGGGGAGGACGATGACGACGAACATCATGGAGAACCCCATGGCGATGCCGGCGAGGTTCGCCCAGAACACCGAGGGCGTCAGGGCGAGGCGGATGTCGACGAGGGGAGCGGGCCGGATCCACTCGTAGCCGCACCAGCCGGCGAGGAGAAGGATGGAGCCGCCGAGCAGCGCGAGGAATGCGGGGCTCGTCCAGCCCCAGGCCGCGCCCTGCGTGATGGCCACGAGGAGAGCGCCGATCGCGAGGCCGAAGCCCACGGCGCCGGGAACATCGAGGCGGGTCCGGACGGGGCCGGTGTCGCTCGCGGGAATGAGCGCGAGGACGAGAACCAGGCAGAGGGCGGCGCACACCGCGGCGAACCAGAAGAGCCAAGGCCACGAGAACCAGGCCAGGACGACCGCCGACACGGGGATGCCGAGCGCCCCGCCCAGTCCCATCGTCGCGCCGAGCGTCCCGACCGCTGCCGGAAGCCGGTCTGCGGGGAGGAGCCTGCGCAGGAGCGACAGGCCCATCGGGATGATGCCCATGCCCATGCCCTGGAGTGCGCGTCCGACGATCATCGGCCCGAGGCTCAGGCTCAGGGCGGAGATCACCGCGCCCACGATCGCTGCCGCGAGACAGAAGACGAGCATCCGCCGTTCGCCGTAGATGTCTCCGCAGCGCCCGACGATGGGCTGCGCGATCGCGCCGGCGAGGAGGCTCGCCGTGAGCACCCACGAGCCGCCGACGACGTCGGTGCCGAGGGCCGCGGGGATGCTCGGGATCAGCGGGACTACGAGCGACTGGAGGAGCACCGCCACCGTCCCCGATGCGGCCAGGACTGTCGTGACGGTGGTCGGCGATCCGGCCGCCCTAGCCACAGCGGTCACTCTGCGTCCCGAGCATGATCCCTCATCCGTTCCGCCGGGGTGCCCGCCGAGCCGGCGGGCACCCCGGACCGTGGGTCAGGAAGGACGGTTCGCCTTGGCCACGTCGCCGCTGAACAGCTTGTCCAGGAAGGCGTCGAGGTCTCCGTCGGTGCGCGACTGGTACCACTGGCCGTACTCCTGGTAGCCGATCGCGGGGTCGTATCCGAGGCCCACGACGGTGTCGAGCCAGCTCTCCATCGTCGACTGCGCGTCGTCGACGAAGGTCGCGGGGTCCTCGACGCCCGCCAGCTCGCTGCGTGCGCCCTCGATGATCCCGGCGTTCGCGTCCTCGAGCGCCGCGGTGACATCGTCCTCGAACGCCTCGACCGTGCCGCCGTACTTCTCGGACTGCACGAGCAGGTCCATCTCGGCGCCCATGCCGCTGTTGATCTGGGCCTCGACGAACACATCGAGCCGGTCGTGGAGCAGCTGGCGGGCGGGGAGGGGCAGCGACTCGAAGACGCTCTGGTTGATGACGAGCGAGGCGAAGCCGCCCGCGAAGCCGGTCGTGGGGACGTAGCGGACGTGCGGGGCGACCTCGACGGAGCCGTTGAGGGCGAGCGAGAGCGGGCCCGATGTGGTGCAGTCGATGACGCCGCGCTGCAGCGCCTCATAGATCTCCTGGACCGACAGGCTCACGCCCTCGATGCCCAGAGCGTTGAACTGCGGAGCGTTGAGCCGGGTGCCCATGCGGGCGCTTGCGCCCTTGAGCTCGGCGAGTGTCGAGCGCGGGCTCGAGCAGGCGATGACATCCGGGCCGAGCGCGTAGACCGGCAGGAGCGGGTAGAGCCCGATCTTCTCGAACTCGGCGCGGATCGGCTCCGAGGCGAGGGACGACTCGAAGGACCAGCCCATGAGCTGCAGAAGGCCGACGAGCGGTGTCTGCTCCGCCGTGATGCTCATGTCGATCAGGGCGTTGGAGGCGGCGAGCTCCTCGGGCTGGTAGGCGGGGATCGTGTAGGACATGTCCAGACGACCGTCTGCGACGGCGTCGCTGACCTCGGTGGCCGGAGCGACAGAGTAGGAGAAGTTCGTCTCGAACTCGATCTTGCCGCCGGACCAGTCGGTGACGGCTTCCTGGTACTCCTCGAAGTACTTGCTCGTGATCGTCCCCGGCGCGCCCGCGGTCTGTGTGATCAGCGTGATCTGGTCGAGGTCGGCGAAGGCGGCCTGGTACTCCGCCTTGCTCGCCCCGAAGGGCACCCCAGCGGAGTCGGAGGATCCGCCGCCGCCCGCCGTGGTGCTGCCGCAGCCCGCGAGGGCCAGGGTCGTGACGATCGCGACGGCAGCGGTCTGTGCGGCTCGCCTCATCAGGGGTGCATGGTGTTTCTGGGGCACGGTGTTCTCCTTCTCGTGCGTGATTGCTGAAGCGCGGCGCGCGTCAGCCCATGGAGGGCAGGAACGTCGCAATCTCCGGGAAGAAGATCAGGAGCAGGATGATCGCGACCGACGCGGGCATGAGCCACAGGATGGCGACGAAGACGTCGCGGAGGGTGATGTTCACGCCCTGGTTCACCGCGGGGTCCTTGGTGATGTTGTGGATGATGTACGCGAGGATGCCGACGGGCGGTGTGAGCACCGCGAGCTCGCCCATGAAGACGACGAAGACGCCGAACCAGAGCAGCGAGATGTCCATCGCCTCGAGCGTGGGAACGAGGATCGGGACCGTGAGCAGCATCATCGCGAGCGGGTCGAGGAACATGCCCATGATGAGGTAGATGACGGCCATCAGCAGGAGGAACTGCCACGCGGCCATCTGCGTGCTGGTGATCCACTCGCCGAGGTCGCGGGTCACGCCCGACAGCGTCAGCATGCGCGAGAACATCGTCGCGCCGATGAGCAGCAGGAAGATCGCCCCGGTCGAGACGGCAGTGCTGACGGCAGCAGAGCCGATCGCGGCGAACGGGCGGTCCTTGCGCTTGTAGTAGACGGTGAGGACGACTGCCAGGAGCGCCGCGACGGCGCCGGCTTCGGTGACCGTCAGCGTCCCGGTGTAGATCCCGCCGATGATGATGCCGATGAGGACGGGGATCGGCCACGCCGAGAGCAGACTCCGCCAGCGCTCGGACCAGGTCGAGGTCTCGCGGACGCGGGGGCCGCCGTTGACGTTGGTCAGACGCGGCCACACCATGCTCATCGCCACGAGCACGATGGCGAAGACGATGGCGACGAGGATGCCGGGGCCGAGGCCCGCGATCAGCTGCGGGCCCACGGGCACGCTCGCGATCCCCGCGTAGATCACGAGCATGATGCTGGGCGGGATGAGCTGGCCGGGCAGGCCCGACACGGCGACCGAGACGATCGCGAGCCGCTTGTCGTATCCCGCCTTGATCATCTCCGGGATGCCGACGCGCGCGAGGGCGTAGGTCGTCGCGATAGACGAGCCGCTCACGGCCGCCAGTCCCGCGCCGGCGAAGTTCGTGCCGACGGCGAGGCCTCCCGGCATCCAGCCGAGCCACGACTTCGCCGTGCCGTAGACGCGCGTCGTGATGCCGGACTGCCAGAGGAGGAGGCCCATGAGCACGAACATGGGGATGACGCTGAGCGTCCATTCCGCCACGGCGTTGTAGGGGAGGTCCATGAGCGCGCTCTCGGCGGCGGCGGGACCTCGCAGCGCGAGGGTCCCGAGAAGCCCCGGGACGACGAGCGCGACCGCCACGGGGGCCTTCACGAAGACGAGCCCCAGCATCATGATGATGCCCATCAGGCCGATCGTGATGGCGCTGGCGCCCGTGAACATCACGACCGCGGGGACGAGGATCGCGGCGGCGAGGATGATGAGCAACGCCCACGACGAGGGGCGGTCCTTCGGGACCCGATCGGTGCCGATCGGTGCAGGGACGAACGTGCTGGTGTCGGTCATTTCTCGGGCTCCCCGGTCGCGGCGGACGCGTGCGAGAGCATCCGTCGAATGCCTCGGATCAGCTGGATGGTGAGGATCACGGCGAAGGCCGCGAACGCGATGGGAAGGAAGAACGTCGCCGGCCAGATGGCCACTCCGCTGACACCGGCCGTGCGACCGATCTCTGCGCTCTCGATCGCCATCAGCGCGCCGAAGTACGCGAAGAGCACCGCGACGACGAGGGTCAGCACCTGCAGCACGATCTCGACGATCGGGCGGGCGACGCGAGGCAGCCGGTCAAAGAGCAGGCTCGCTTCGATGTGCTCGTTGTTGACCTGGGCGAGGGCGATCCCGAGTGCGGCGATGAGGGGGATGTACCAGAACTGCGTGTACTCGAGCGTGCCGAAGATCGGCTGATTGAAGAACGCCCGGAAGAGCGCGTTGAGCACGACGTGCACCATCATCGCGAAGATCGAGACGATGGTGACGGCGGCGACGATCGTGCCGAACAGCCCCCGCCGGGGCGCGACGGCCTCCGGGGCGGCGATGGATTCGTCGGTCATGAGTAGAGCCCCTCGATGATGTCGGCGTACTTCGCGATGATCGGCTCGCGGCGCATCTTGGAGGTCGGCGTGAGCTCGACCGTTCCGGGCAGCCACTCGTGGGGAAGCACGTGGAACTTCTTGATCTGCTCGACCCTGTTGAGCTTCTCGTTGCCTCGCGCGACCGCTTCGCCCACGGCGGCGAGGAGCCGCGGATCCTCGGCGAGCGTGCGCAGGTCCGTCGCTGCCAGGCCCTCCTGTGCGGCCCAGGACCGGGCGTACTCGCCGTCCAGCACGATGAGGGCGACCAGGTAGGGCCGCCCCTCGCCGAACGCGAGCGTCTGGCCGATGAGGGGGCTGGAGCTGATGATCGCCGACTCGACCGTGACGGGCGAGACGTTCTTGCCGCTCGAGGTGACGAGGATCTCCTTCTTGCGGCCGATGACCTTGAGGTAGCCGGCGTCGTCGAGGGAGCCGAGGTCTCCCGTGTGCAGCCAGCCTTCGTCGTCGACGGCCTCCGCCGTCGCGTCGGGGCGATTGTGGTAGCCCACGAAGATGCTCGGACCGCGAAGCAGGATCTCGCCGTCGTCCGCGATCTTCAGCTCGACATGGACGCCCGGGCGCCCGACGGTGCCGATGCGGATCTCGCCCATTCGGGCAGACGTTCCGCCGGCGCCGCTCTCGGTCAGGCCGTACACCTCCGCCATCGGGATGCCGATCGCGTGGTAGAACTCCATCAGCGGCCCGGGGTTGGGGGCGGTCGCGACGACCGCGATCTGGAGGTTGTCCAAGCCCACCTGCGCGCGCCAGGGCTGGATCAGCTCGTCGCGCGCGCGGGCCGAGAGGGCGCGGACCTCGTCGGGCACCGCGTCGCCCGCCTGCTCGCAGCGCACCTGCTGGAAGCTCGCCTCCAGGCCCTTCGTCACGGCATCCCGCTCGGCCTCGTCGAGGGTCAGCACCCAGGACTCGAACGAGGCGCGCAGCTTCTCGAAGGTGCGCGGCGGCCCGTAGAAGTAGCCGGGGTTGATCTCGGGAAGGACGTTGACGACCTCCCGGGGGTCGGCCACCGTGACAGCCTCGAAGCCCTGGACGACCGTCATCCCGTAGCCGCCGGTGCGCTCGCCGATGTGGGCGGTGGGAAGCCACGAGACGATCGTGGTCCCCGTGGGGGCCTTGACGGCGCGCAGCGTGGAGTCGGCGGCGTACATCAGGTTGCGGTGGGAGATGAGGGCGCCCTTGGGTGCTCCGGTCGTTCCGCTCGTGTAGATCATCGTCAGCAGGTCGTCCGGCTCGGGGTCGCGCACCGACGACAGGTCGACCTCGGCGCCGCGGGCGACGAGGTCGTCGACTGCGAGCCAGCCGTCGGCGGTGGGCTCGTCGAGCATGACGCGCAGCTCCGGCAGCTCGACGCCCTCGAGTCGAGGGAGGAACGGCGCCGAGACGATGATGGCCCGGGCACCGGAGTCCTCCAGGGCGTAGGAGTTCTGTTCGCGCGAGGATGTCGCGTACAGCGAGAAGGGGACGACGCCCAACCGCACGAGGGCGAGGTCGATCGCGAAGAACTCGGGACGATTCGCCATGAGCATCGCGATCTTGTCGCCGCGGCGGAGCCCCAGGCTGTGGAAGCCCTTTGCGAGGGCCTCGACGCGCTCTCCCAGTTCCCGCCACGTGTAGCTCAGGCGGTTGTCGTGGGAGCGGACGGCGACGCTGTCGGGGCGGCGCGATATCGTCCGCGCCAGTGCCTCCGTGAGGGTGCCCGTCGGTTCGAGGGGAACATAGGTGGCGAGTTCGTCTGTGGGCATCATCGTCCATCCGGGGTCAGCGCTGACTGCACGTGTGGTGAGAGTATCAACCAATCGTTTGGTCTGCGTCAAGAGTGCGGCCTGCGGTGAGCGGGGCGTGTTGATGCGATCGCGTCCGGCATTCCATGTCTCCCCTGGCCCTCGTCGTTGAGAACAGCCACAGGGACATGTTATTCATAACAACGATAGGCATAGACGAGCGGGAGGCCGACGATGAGCGAGGCGACGATGATGGGCGACGGAACGGCCGCGGGCATGCCCGCCTTCGACTTCGTGGTCGAGGAGGGGAAGGTCGCCGAGTTCGCTCGGGCGACGGGTGCTCCCGTGGGGAAGGGTGACCTCGCCCCCGTGACGTTCCTCGCCGCGAGCGCCCTGTGGATGATGCCCGAGAACTCGGTCTGGCACACGGTCCAGCGCGACTACCGGCGAGTGCTCCATGGCGAGCAGCGGTTCGACTACCCGCGGGGGCTCCCCGTCATCGGCACGCGGTACCGTGCGCGCCAGCACTTCGGGCGCAGCTTCGAGAAGGCCGGGTCCCGGGGTGTGATGGAGTTCACCGAGGTGATCACCTCGTTCTGGACCGAAGACGAATCCCGGCCCGACGCCACGATGACGGCGCTGACGATCACGCTGCCCGAGCACAGCGGCGACGGGTCCGACGCCCCCCGCCCCGGGGTATCCGCGGACGCAGCCTCCGAGATCCCCGCCGCGATCCTCACGCACGTGACGCAGCCGCTGACGATCACCGACTTCGTGCGCTACCAGGGCGCCTCGGGCGACTTCAATCCGATCCACCACGATGCGCAGTTCGCGCAGGACGCCGGGTATCCCTCGCCGTTCGCGGTGGGGATGCTGTCGGCCGGTGTCGCCGCCGCTCAGCTGGGAGAAGCGCGCGACATCGCGACCCTGCGCAGCTTCCAGACGCGGTGGAAGGCTCCCGCGTGGCCGGGCGACCGGCTGACCTACGCGGTCCGCGACGGCGGGGACGACGCTCTGGAGGTCACGGTGACCCGCCCGGACGGCAGCGTGCACATGCTCGCGCGGGGCGAGTTCGCCTGACCGACGTCTCAGCGCGGGTAGACGTCCACGCCCACCGAGCAGTTCCTCGTCCGGTCGAGGAAGTTGGCTTCGTCTTCGGCGAGGACGGCGGTGACCTCCGGCGACTGCAGGTCGCTGCGGAACTTCTCCCACGCGGCGTCGTCTTCGAACCACAGTTCGGTCACGACATCGAACCCGAGGTCCGGCGGCGGGGTCTGACGCGCCCCCGTAGTCGTGTCGAGATAGTTGCGCCGGTACTCGCCGATGGAGGGGAGAAGCCGGCGGACGAGCGGCACGTGGTGGTCCTCGTAGTAGCGGATGAACTGCTCGCGGGTCAGATCCGCCCGCTTGGTCAGGAGGACCATCACCTTGCGGGGGCCCGTGCCGGAGGCCTCCGGTCCGCCGTGCGGAGAGTCCTGTTCGTCGATGAGTGTCATGCGCGGCTCCTTCGCCCGTCGGGGGCGTAGGGCCCCAGCTGTGCGGTCGATGCTAATCGTTACCAGAGAAGGAGGAGTTGCTTCGACGTCTTTTCGTCGACTTATGATCGACAGCACGGCCGGCGGCCACTTTCGGAGCCGAGGCTGTGGTGTGCGGCGGCGCATCGGGAGTTCGTGATTGCACGGTCGTACACGAAGCGGGCAGAGTCGGGAGTCACCGGCACGATGCCGCACGATGGAGGGTGAACCACATGGCTGGTCGCACGAAGAGCACTGAAGGCGCCGCTGAGCGCAAGGGCGGTGCGCGCGAAGGGCGGCGGTTCGACCGCTACGAGATCCTCATCGACACCGCCGCCGACCTGTTCCGCACGAACGGATACGACGCGACGAGTCTGCAGCAGATCGCGGACAAGGTCGGGATCCTCAAGGGGAGCCTGTACTACTACATCGACACCAAAGAGGACCTGCTCTTCGCGATCATCCAGCGCAATCACGAGCGCATCATCCAGGGGAACTCGGAGTGGCGCAGCATCACCGATGACCCGCTCGCGGCCATCCGGTCCTTCGTGGAAGGCCACATGCGCTGCACGATGGGCAATGTCACCTATTCCGAGGTCTTCATCCGGGACTTCCGCTCGCTCAGCGAGGTGCACTCGAAGGAGATCCGGCACGCGCAGGAGGAGTACGACCACGAGTTCCGGGCACTCATCCGTGTCGCCGCGGATGCCGGACTGCTGCGCGACGGTGTCGAGCCGTCCTTCGCCTCGCGCGCCATCTTCGGCATGAGCAACTGGATCTTCTACTGGTTCCGGCCCGGTGGCGAGCTCACTCGCGAGGACGTCGTCGCCAAGATGTCGGAGTACGCGATGGCGAGCCTTCGCTGACCCGATCCCGACCGTCCGGTCCAGGGGCGGCGGCGTATCTGCGCTTGCCAACCAACCTTTTGGTTGGTTAGTCTTCGACGAGATCGGTGCCCGGTGAGATGCGGGGTGCCGTGACGAACAGACCACACCGACGTGGAGGATGTCGTGCACACCCGAGCATCAGCGGCAGACGCGCCGCCGCCGTCCGAGGAGACCGTCCTTCTCGATGTCGCCGACGGCATCGCGACGATCACCCTCAACCGTCCCGCGCGCCTGAACGCGATGAACGGCGAGATGCAGCGCGCGCTGCCCGCGCGACTGGCCGAAGCGGCCGACCGTGACGACGTCCGCGTCATCATCCTGACCGGGGCAGGGCGCGGATTCTGCGCGGGCGCGGACTTCAGCGTGCTCGAAGGGCTCGGCGACGGTGACGAGGTGACGATGCCCGAGCGCGAGCTGCTCATTGCGCGGACGATCCCCAAGCCCGTCATCGGCGTCGTCAACGGGCCCTGCGCGGGCATCGGACTCGTCTTCGCGTTGGCGTGCGACATCCGCTTCGCCGCCGCCGACGCCACGTTCGGAACCGGCTTCGCGAGACGAGGGCTCGTCGCCGAGCAGGGGCTGGCATGGCTGCTGACGAATCTCGTCGGCCCCTCGCGTGCGATGGACCTCCTGTTCACGTCGCGAACGTTCGACGGGGTGCAGGCGCGCCGACTCGGCGTCGTCGATCACGTGCGCTCGTCGAGCGTGCTCGCCGAGGCCGCGCGGGAGTACGCGCGCGGCCTGATCGAGAACGGCTCGGCCGTCTCGATGGGTGTCATGAAGTGGCAGGTGCAGCGCGCAGCCGGCTCCTCGTTCTGGGAGGCCTTCGACGACGATGCCGACATCACGCAGCAGGCGCTGACGGGGCGGGACTTCGTGCAGATCGGGTCGCGCCTGGGCAAGGAGCGTCCGGACTACGCGCCGATCCCGGCGGGTCGTCTCGGGGATGCCCCGCCCGTGCACCTCATTCCGACTTCCGATTGATCATTCCACCGGGCGAGCGCCCGGTGCCGCTGAGAAGAGGTGCACATGGCTGGACTCACAGGCCGGACCGCGACGATCGTGGGCGCGACACGGCTGCCCATCGGGCGGGGGCGACTGGACGTCGGGATGTACCGGGACGAGCACCCCGTCGCGCTGCTCGGTCGCGCGTACACGGGTCTGCTCGAGCAGGTCGGGATCGACCCCGCGGGGGTCGACGATGTCATCGCGGGCTGCGGGCAGCCCTTCGGCGTGCAGTCCGCCAACGTCGCCCGCCTCGCCTGGCTGCACGAGAACCTTCCCGTCCAGACGCCTGCGACCACGGTCGACCGCGCGTGCGGCTCCTCCCAGCAGGCGGTGAACTCGGCCGCGAGCCTCATCGCCTCAGGAGCAGGGGACCTCGTCATCGGTGCGGGTGCCGAGCACATGGGGCGCATCCCGTTCGCTGCCGGCCCGGAGATCCAGAAGACCTGGGGGAGCCCGTTCACCGAGCAGCTCCTCGAGCATTTCCCCCTGGTCAATCAGGGCGAGGCGGCCGAGCGGGTGGCCGAGAAGTACGGCGTCACCCGGACGGAGATGGACGAGTTCTCGGCCCGGTCGCACCGGCTCGCCGCCGCCGCGCGGGATGAGGGGCGCTTCGACAGGGAGATCACGCCTTTCGCGACGACGCATGGCCTCGTCGAGGCCGACCAGGGCATCCGGCCCGGGACGAACGTGGCGGATCTGGCGCAGCTGGCACCCGTCTTCCGTCCCGACGGGCGGATCACGGCGGGCAGCTCGTCGCAGATCTCCGACGGGGCGGCCGCCGTCCTCGTGGGCGAACTGGATCGTGTCCGCGCACTCGGGCTCGCTCCGCGCGCCGTCATCCGTGACGCGATCACCGTCGGCTGCGACCCTGTCCTGATGCTGGAGGGCCCGATCCCCGCGACCCAGCGGATCCTCGAGCGCAACGGCATGACGGTGGACGACATCGACCTGTTCGAGTGCAACGAGGCGTTCGCCGCGATCGTGCTCGCGTGGCAGCACGAGATCGAGCCGGACCCTGAGCGCGTCAACGTCAACGGCGGGGCGATCGCCCTGGGGCATCCCCTGGGTGCGAGCGGCGCGCGGCTGATCACGACGCTTCTGCACGAGCTCGAGCGGCGCGACAAGGAGTTCGGGCTCGTCACGATGTGCTGCGGCGGAGGCTTCGGCACGGCGACCCTCATCCAGCGGGTCTGAACCCGGCTCCGGCCCACCTGAGACGAGGACCGCGCCATGTATGACGAGATCGCTGCCGGCTCGCGGGCGTTCTTCGCCCGAGAAGCGCCGCTGAGGAGCCTCAGAGACCACATCGAATCGGAGGGCGAGGGCTTCGACCTCCGCGTCTGGGCGCGCTTCTGTCAAGAGCTCGGCGGCGGATCCCTGCTGCTGCCATCCGAGGACGGCGGCGAGCCGGGTGACCTGATGGCCGCCTCGATCGTCGCCGAGCAGGCGGGCCGGGTGCTCTACGGCGGGCCGTACCTCTCGCTGTGGGCTGCCGGACTCCTGCTCGGTGAGCGCGCCGGTGCGGAGCTGGCCGACGCGGTGGCGGGCTCCCGGATCGTGGCGGCGAGCCTTCGGGATGACGCCGTGACGGCGCGGTGGGACGGCGAGGCGTGGCGCCTGAGTGCGGAAGAGCTCCCCGTCGAGTACCTGGCGGCCTGCGAGGTCGTCTATGTCGTCGCCGACACCGGTGCAGGTCTCGGCGTCTTCCGGGTGGACCCCGCGGGCGCGGCCGTCGAGCGCAGCAGCGCCGTGGTGCTGGATCTCACTCGCCGGGTGGGGCTCCTGACTCTGCGCGAGGTCGAGGCCGCGCGTCTGGACCCGGGGCCCGATGCGCGCGCTGCCGTGCGCGCCGCGCAGGCGAAGGTGGCCCTCCTGCGTGCAGCGGAAGCGCTGGGTGCTTCGGGACGCATCCTCGAGGTGACGACGGAGTACGCCAAGGTCCGCGAGCAGTTCGGCCGGCCGATCGCCGGCTTCCAGGCCGTCAAGCACGCGCTCGCTGAGCTGTTCATCGACGACGATGCCGCGACGGCGGCCGTCTCGGAGGCGACGCGGCTGGCGGCGGCCGGGGCGGATCCGTCACGCGTCGAGACCGCCGTGCTCGCGGCGTCGCTCATCGCGGGCGATGCGTTCGTGCGGACGAGTGAGCAGGCCATCCAGATCCACGGCGGAATCGGCTTCACGTGGGAGCATGATGCGCATCTCTTCTACCGCCGGGCGCTCGCCGAGACGGGGGCGGCGGGGCCGCGCTCGCTCCGGCTGGGGCGGCTCGCGTCGCTCGTGCGCACGACGGGTCCGGCGAAGGAGGATGCCGCGCCGGTGCCCGGCGCGGAGGATGTCGCCGAGGACACCGCCGAATTCCGCCTGCGCGCTCGCGCGTGGCTGACAGATGCGATTGCCGCAGGGCAGGCGCCGGATGTCCGGCCCGGGCCGTCGAGCACGACGGCGGAGGGCATCGACGCGGCCAAACGGTACCAGCGTCGGCTGTACGACGCCGGCTTCGCGGGCATCTCCTATCCGCCCCGCTACGGCGGGGCGGGGCTCACGGCGGCCCACGACGACATCTTCTCCGAAGAGACCCGGAGCACGGCCGCCGGTGAGGACAAGCTGTTCCGCATCGGTATCGGGATGATCGGACCGGCGATCCTCGAACTCGGCACCGAGGAGCAGCGCGCGCGCCTGATCCCGCCGCTGCTGCGCGGCGAAGAAGTGTGGTGCGAGCTCTTCTCGGAGCCGGGATCCGGCTCCGACATGGCAGCGGCGAGGACCACCGCGGTCGCCGACGGCGACGACTTCGTCGTGACGGGCCAGAAGGTGTGGACATCGAACGCGCACCTGTGCGACTTCGGGCTGCTGCTGGCCCGCACGGATCCGAGTGCCCCCAAGCATCGAGGGCTCACGATGTTCATCGTCCCGATGACCAGCGCGGGGGTCGAGGTGCGCCCGCTTCGGCAGATGACGGGAGAGTCCGACTTCAACGAGGTCTTCCTCGACGGTGTGCGGGTTCCGCGTGAGAACATCATCGGCGAGCTCGACGAGGGGTGGCGCGTGGCCCGTCTCGTGCTGATGCACGAGCGGATGGCGATGGGAGCCAGTGCCGTCTCCCGGGTGTCGCTCGAGGACCTGTTCGCCCTCGCCGCGGCTTCCGGGCGCGACGAGGATCCCCTCACGCAGGCGGAGTTGGCAGAGCAGGTGCTCGCCGAGGTGCGCCTGCGCGCGTACTTCGAGTACATCAGCGGCGATGCGCATCGCCGGCCCCTCGTCTCCGAGACGGGCGCGGTCGCCAAGGCGCTCATGACGCGGACGATGCAGGATGCCGGAGCGCTCGCGGTCCGGCTTCTCGGCCCCGCTGCGGCCGCGTGGCGGCCCGGAAGCGAGACAGGCGTCATCCTGAAGCGCGTTCTCGCCGCGGAGGCCTTCTCCATCGCCGGCGGGACCGACAACATCCTGCGCAATCTCGTGGGCGAGCGGGTCCTGGGGCTGCCGCGCGATTGAGCTGCGGGCACGCTGGAAAATACCAACCAGTTGGTTGACAAGGGTCGAGAGGCTCCCTAGATTCCTAGGAAGACGCACCGATGTCGCGTCGTGAACTGTGGAGGTTGAAGTGGCCGAAGAACGAGCCTTGGAGTTCGGACCGGTGTCCGTCACCAAGCGCGACGGCGTCGCGCTGGTCGTCGTGGACTACCCGCCGGTCAATGCGATGGGAAGCGACGTCCTCACCGGGCTGTCGCAGGCCGCGGCGGCACTGGACTCCGACACGTCCGTGCGCGCGATCGTCCTCACGGGCGGCGGTGACAAGGCCTTCATGGCGGGTGCCGACATCAGCGAGTTCGAAGCCATCCGCACGAAGGAGGGCGGGATGGCGACCCACTCGCGCTGGGCAGGCGGCGTGCTCGCTGCCTGGGCGGACCTCCCCCAGCCGGTCATCGCCGCCGTGCAGGCCAGTGCGGTCGGCGGCGGGCTCGAGATCGCACTGACGGCCGACCTCATCCTCTCCGAGCCGACGGCCAAGTTCGGGCTCACCGAGGTTCGGCTGGGCCTGATCCCCGCGGGCGGCGGCACGCAGCGCCTTCCCCGGCGGATCGGTGTCTCGGCGGCGCGGGAGCTCATGTTCCTCGGCTCGGTCATCGACGCCGCGCGCGCGGAGCACCTCGGCATCGTCAACCGGGTGACCGAACCCGGCACCGTCGTCGACGAGGCCATGGCGCTCGCGACCAAGATCGCCCGCAACCCGCGCGGAGCCGTGCAGACGATCAAGCGGATCACACGCGAGGACTTCGGTGGGGCCCTGGACGCGGAGCGCGAGGCGTTCCTGGTCGTGGCCGCATCCGAGGACTTCCAGGAAGGCTTCTCCGCCTTCCTCGAGAAGCGCACGCCGGAATTCAGTCACCGCTGATGCGCCCCCTCGAAGGACTCACCGTCGTCGACCTCAGCAGGATGCTGCCGGTGGGCGTGCTCAGCCAGATGCTTGCGGACCTCGGCGCACGCGTCATCAAGATCGAGCGGCCCGGCACGGGCGAGGAGGCGCGCGAGTACGGGGGGCGCCTCCCCGGTGGTGCTTCGGCCGGGCACGCGTTCATCGACCGCGGCAAGGAGTCCGTCGCCGTCGATCTCAAGCATCCCCACGGCCTCGAGATCGTCCGCGCGCTCGTCGGCCGCAGCGACGCCGTCCTGGAATCGTTCCGTCCCGGAGTGGCCGAGCGGCTCGGCGTCGGGTACGAGCAGCTGCGTGCCGTCAACGAAAGGCTCGTGTACTGCTCCGTCAACGGATACGGATCGGGCGGGCCTCGCGACGGCGATCCGAGCCATGATCTGAACTACCTGGCCTACAGTGGCGCGCTGCACTTCAGCGGCTCCGCCGACGGCGGCCCGCAGCTGTCCGGCATCCAGTCGGCCGACCTCATCGGCGGGCTCGCCGGCGCCGTGGGGCTCCTCGCGGCGCTGTGGTCGGTTCGCGGCGGAGGCCCGGGAGCCAAGGTCGAAGTCGGACTCGCGGATGCCGCGCTGTGGGCGATGGGGATGCACGTCTCCTCCTGGCTCGCCGACGGTCGCAGCCACGCTCCGGCCTCGACCGCCGTCACCGGCGCGGTGCCGTCCTACGGCGTGTACCGCTGCGCCGATGGCCGATACCTCGCTGTCGCCGCGCTCGAGCCGCAGTTCTGGGCCGAGTTCGTCGACGCGGCCGGTCGCCCCGATCTGCTCGCCCGCCGGACGGACCCCGCGGCGATCGGCGAGGTCGCCGACCTCGTCGCCTCGCGGGATCTCGCCGCGTGGGTGCAGCTGCTCGAGGGCCGCGAGACCTGCGTGACACCGGTCCAGACCTTCGCCGAGGCGTTGGTCGATCCGCAGTTCCAGGCGCGCGGGATGTTCGTCCCGGTGCCGGGATCCCCAGACGCCCTGCAGGTGGGCAGCCCCATCCGCATGGCACGACCGTGGACGCCCGGAAGGGCGGCCCACCCTGTCGTCGGCGGTGATGCCGAGAGCATCCTGTCCGAACTCGAGCTTTCGGCCGACATCTCGCGCTCCGCGCGCGAGTGGGCGGCGATGGACCCCAACAAGAGGGAGCAGTGATGGCGATGTCACCCGATGATGTGATGCTCGTTGCGGGCGCACGTACCCCGTTCAGCAGGTTCGGCGGCGCGCTTCGCGATGTGCCGAGCGTGGACCTCGCGACCTTCGCGATGGTCAAGGCCATGGAAGCTGCGGGCATCTCGCCCAGCGACGTCGACGAGGTGTACAACGGCGTGACGATCCCCGCTGAAGAGGCGCTGGAGGGATCGATCCCGGCCCGCGTGGCGATGCTTCGGGCGGGGATCCCCGAGGACCGGCTCTCCCTCACGATCGACCGGGCATGCTGCTCGTCGATGACGGCCGTCCAGCTGGGGGCGCGCGCGATCCAGAGCGGCCAGAGCGACGTCGTTCTCGTGGGCGGTGCCGACAACATGGGTCGGGCGGCGTTCCTGATGAACCCCGCGATCCGGTGGGGCATCCGCCGCGGCGGCCCCACGCTCAAGGACCCGATGGCCGAGCCCGGTGCCGATATCGGCGGGAAGCCCGTCGCGGTCGACGCCGGCGAGGTCGCAGCCGAGCACGGGATCACCCGCGGGGAATCGGACGAGTTCGCCCTTCGCAGCCACCAGACCTACTTCGAGGCGAAGGCGCGCGGCTTCTTCGACGGCGAGATCGTGCCCTACGTGAGTGACCGCGGCAGTCTCGATCAGGATGAGGGGCCCCGCCCCGACACGACGATCGAGAAGCTCGCGAGCCTGAAGACCATCTTCGGCGGCCCGATCGTGACGGCCGGGAATGCGCCGGGGCAGGATTCCGGCGGCTGCTACCTCGTGCTCGCGCGACGAAGCTGGGTCGAGGAGCGCGGTCTGACGGCGCTGGCCACACTGACCGGAACGGGAAGCGCCGCACGCGCCCCGCGTGAGATCCCCGTCGCTCCGGCCGATGCGATCCGCCTCGCCCTGAAATCGGCGGGCTGGAATCTGCGGGACGTGGACCGGTTCGAGATCAACGAGGCGTTCGCCGCCGTGCCGCTGACCTCGGCGCGCGTCCTCGCCGAGGGCGACGCCGCGACCGAAGGCTGGATCCTGGGACGGCTGAACGTCAACGGCGGCGCCGTGGCGATGGGGCACCCGCCGGGGGCTTCGGGCGCCCGCATCCTGCTGACCCTCGCGAGAGGTCTCGCGGAGAAGGGCGGCGGGCGCGGCGTCGCCTCCATCTGCGGCGGGCTGGGCCAGGGAGACGCCGTCGCGCTCGAGGTGCAGGCATGACCGCCCTCGGCGTGACCTTCGAGCCGATCGACCGCGAGGACCTCGCGTCGCTCGCCGATCTCGCGTTCGGGCTCGGCGCCAAGTACGAGGGCAAGAAGTACGCCGACCTGGACGCGGCGCGGGATCACTGGAACGAGGTCTGTGAACTGGGCCTCGCCGCCGTCTCGCTGTCTCCCGAGTACGGCGGTGTCGGCACGATCAAGGACATGCTGCTCGTCGCGGAGCGTCTCGCGGCGGGCGGATACCCCGCCGGCAAGCTGACGATCTCGACGGCCGTGTCCGGCGCCGTCATCCTCCGACACGGCTCCGAGGAGCAGAAGGCGCGCTGGCTCCCCGCCATCGGCGACGGCTCGCTGCGGTTCTGCTTCGCGCTGACCGAGCCCGAATCGGGATCGAACTCGGCGAACATGTCGACCAAGGCCACCCGCGAGGACGGCGGTTGGCGGATCACGGGCCAGAAGACCTACATCTCCGCCGTGGATGATTCCGACGTCATGCTCCTCGTCGCCCGCGACGCGGACAGCGGCGGCTTCTCGCTGTTCTCCATCCCGCTCCCGCACGAGGGCATCCAGATGCACGAGGTCGGCGTCATGGCGCCGGTGCCGGAGAAGCAGTGGACGCTGTTCTTCGATGATGTGCTGCTGGGGGAGGACGCCCTCATCGGTGCTTCCGGCGCCGGCGGACGGGCGCTCTTCGACGGGTTGAACCCCGAGCGCCTCATCGTCGCGGCGCAGGCGGTCGGGATCGGCCGCTGGTGTCTGGCGAAGGCGACGGAGTACGCGCGTCAGCGCGTGGTCTTCGACGTGCCGATCGGGCAGTATCAGGCCGTGCAGCACCCGCTGGCCGAAGCGCTCATCGAGCTGGAGGCAGCCTGGGCGCTCATCGAGCGCGGCGCCGACAAGTACATGTCGGGCGAGAACGCGGGCCTGGAGTGCAACATGGCCAAGGTGAAGGCCTGCGACGCGGGGCTGAAGGCCGCCGACGCGGCGCTGCAGACCTTCGGCGGCAGCGGCTTCACCGACGAGACCCTGCTGTTCGATCGCTTCGGGTATCTGCGCCTGCTCAAGACCGCCCCGGTGGCGCGCGAGCTCGCGCTGAACCAGATCGCGATGGCGGGGCTGTCGCTTCCGAAGTCCTACTGATCCGTCAGCACGGGGCCGCCCGCGAGAGCGGGCGGCCCCGTGCTGTCCCACCCGAACGGAACGAACGCACGAGGGGCCGTCCGCCGAAGCGGACGGCCCCTCGTGCGTTCAGGAGGAAGGGCTCAGCGGATGGGCCACTGGATGTGCTTGACCTGGAAGAACTCCTGGAAGCCGTCGGCTCCCATCTCCCGTCCATAGCCCGACAGCTTGAAGCCGCCCCAGGGTGCGTCCGGGCGCATGTAGCCGCCGCCGTTGATCGACACGGCTCCCGTGCGCAGTCGCGTGGCCACGCCGTACGCCTCCGTGGGGTCTCCGTACACGGCGGCGTGGAGTCCGTAAGGTGAGTCGTGGGCGATGTCGATCGCCTCCTCGACGGTGTCGTAGGGGATGAGGACGCCCACGGGCCCGAAGAGCTCTTCGCGGGCGATCTCCCACGTGTTGTCCACGGCGCCGACGACGGTCGGGTTGTAGAAGTAGCCGTCCAGGCCCTCCGTCGCGCCACCGCCCGCGATGATCTCCGCCCCGCTGTCGACCGCGCGGTCCACGAAGCCTGCGACGAACTGACGCTGCTCCTCGCGGATGAGCGGTCCGAGGTGGTTCTCCTCATCCCAGGGCAGGCCGACCTTGAGGTTGCCGACGAAGCGCTGGATGCTGCCGGCGAAGTCGTCGTACTGGGCGCGGGGAACGAGCATGCGGGTCGTGGATCCGCAGCCCTGGCCGGAGTTGCGTGCGAACCGCATGATGGAGGGCTCCACGATCGCGTCGAAGTCCGAGACGGTGGGAAGCAGGATGTTCGCCGACTTGCCGCCGAGCTCGAGGATCGTCTTCTTCGTCGTCTCGGCCGCGGCGCGCTGGATCGCCTTGCCCACCTTGAGCGAGCCCGTGAACATGACCATGTCGACGGCGGGATCCGTTGTGAGGACCTCGCCGACGTCACCCAGTCCCGAGACGAAGTTGACGACGCCCATCGGGATGTCGGCCATCTCGACGAGCTTCATGAGAGCGCGCGTGGACAGCGGGGTGCGCTCGGACGACTTGAACACGAGCGTGCAGCCGGCGGCGAGGCCGGGGCCCAGCTTCCACACGACGGAGTTGATGGGGAAGTTGTAGCCCGTGATGCCGGCGACGACGCCCGCGGGCACGCGCTGGAGGACGGAGCTGGAGGCAGGAGCCTGGAAGCTCGGCAGGAGCGGCTCCTCGTAACCGCCACGGGGTCCCTTGAGCGCCATATCGGCCGCCCAGCGGATGTTCGCGACGGGCATCGAGACCTGCATCCCGCGCGCGAGCGCGACGGGGGTGCCCACCTCGGTGATGATGATCTCGACGAGCTCGTCGTAGTACTCGTCCATGAGGTCGGCGAGGCGGTTGAGCGCCGCGGCGCGATACGCCGGCGTCGAGCGGCCCCACGGCCCCTTGTCGAAGGCTTCGCGGGCTGCGCGCACGGCGCGACGGGCCTGATCGGGCGTCGCGTGCGGGTCGCTGCGGAGCACGCCGCCGGTGGAGGGGTTCAGGACGGTGTTGATCTCGGAGGACTGGCCCTCCTCCCATTCGCCGCCGATCCAGTTGAGGGGGCCCTCAATGAGCGCCCGTGCCGAGGCGCTCAGGTTGTCGAGGGTTTCGAATGCCGTGATCGTCATGCCAGCAGGCCTCCGTCCAGGGGGAGCGCGGTCCCGGTGATCCAGCTTGCATCATCGCTCGCGAGGAACGCGGCGGCGGCGGCGACCTCGTCCGGCGAACCGGCGCGTCCCAGCGGCACGTTGCGGGCGAAGTCGTTCTTGACGGCCTCGATGTCGGCGCCGGCCTCGCGGCCGAAGAACTCCGAGAGCATCGGCGTCTCGATCATGGCGGGGAGGATGGCGTTGGAGCGGATGCCCTCGGGGCCGAGGCGCTTGGCGACGGCCTTCATGAAGACCGTGATGCCGCCCTTCGCGAGAGAGTACAGCGGGCTGAACGGGGAGCCGACCTGGCCCGACGTCGACGACGTGAAGATGATGGATGCCTTCGGAGCGGCCTTGCGCAGCAGCGGCGTGGCGTACTGCGTCGCGAAGAACGCGCTGCGCAGGTTGATGTCCATCGCCTTCTCGTACTGCTCGGGGGTGACCTCCAGGCCGGGCGCGCCCGGGATGCCGGCGTGGTTGTACAGGACGTGGAGGATCCCGAACTCGTTCTCGATCCACGTGAACGTGTCCTGGATCGCCGAGACGTCGCTGACGTCGAGGCGGCGCGCCGTGGCAGTGCCGCCCGCGGCGATGATCTCGTCGGCGACGGCCTGCGCGGCCTGCTCGTCGAGGTCGGTGACGAGGACGTGGGCGCCTTCGCTCCCGAATCGGAGGGCGCCTGCGCGGCCCATCCCGGAGCCCGCAGCGGTGATGAGGGCGATGCGGCCGTCGAGTCTCTTCATTGAATCTCTCCTCCTTGGGCGATCATCCAGCGATGATGAAGCCGTCCCAATCTATGATTATAGAAATAAGAGTATGCATCGTTCGATGCGTGCGCAAGACGCCGGGCTCATCGCCCGCCGCGCCCGTCACCGGCCAGACGAAGCGAGTTGTGGCTGGCGACGACCCTCGTGGGGCGGAAGCTGATGGCGACGCGGCCCGGAACGCGGAGCGCGTGGAGGAAGCCCTCTTCCGCGCCGGGCGTCAGGCGGGCCGCGATCTTGCGAAGCGCCGGCTCGGCGGCTTCCGTCTCGGTGTGCAGTGTCGCCACTCCGCGCAGAGAGAGCATCTTCCGACCGGGCAGTGCCGTGCCCGCGTTCGAGACGACGATGCCGACGGACGGGTCCCGCTGGATCGCGCGCACGTGCACACGCCCCTGCACGCTGGTCAGCCAGAGCAGGTCGCCGTCGTAGGCGAAGCTCAGCACCGTGCCGCTGGGGGCGCCGTCCTCGTCCGTAAAGACGAGGGTGCATTCGGACTGCGTGAGCAGGAGTTCCTCCTGGTCGCGCCGGTCCAGCCTTGCGCCGCGGAGGTCTTGGAGATCGGGGGAGGTCATCGGGCTCCTGGCGTGGGGATGGTGGCGGCGCCCGTGGGGCGCCGCCACCGGGGCGCTCATGCGGGCAGCGATGCGCCCTGGATCAGCTTCGACTCGACGAAGCCCGACAGGCCCTCGACGTTGCCTTCGCGTCCGAGTCCGGACTGCTTGAAGCCGCCGAACGGCTCCGTCACGCACATGTCCCACGCGTTGATCGACATTTGGCCGGTCCGCACGCGTCGTGCGATGTCCTCGGCCAGGGCTGTGTCGCGCGCGTAGACGGCGCCGGACAGGCCGTAGATCGTGCCGTTGGCGATCTCGACGGCCTCATCGATCGAGTCGAACGGGATGACCGTCACGACGGGCCCGAAGATCTCCTCCTGCGCGATCCGCATGTCGGGGGTGACATCGGCGAAGAGCGTCGGCTGGACGTAGAAGCCCGTCGGGAGATCGGCCGGCGCGGCGCCGCCGGTGACGAGGCGGGCGCCCTCCGCCTTGCCGATCTCGACGTACTCCAGCACACGCTCGCGCTGGCGGGCGGAGACGAGCGGGCCGAGGATCGTGTCGGGCTCACGCGGGTCGCCCACCTTGACCGACTCGTAGACGGTCTTCAGTGCCTGGACGACCTCTTCCTGGCGCTCCCTCGGCACGAGAATCCGGGTGATCGCGGCGCAGACCTGACCGCTGTGGCCGATGCCGGCGAAGGCGAGACCGACGAGGAAGTCCTCGAGGGGGATGTCGTCCGCGATGATTCCCGCCGACTTTCCGCCCAGCTCCAGCGTCACCCGTGCGATGCGCTCGGCGCACAGCGCCATGAGGCGGCGGCCGACTGCCGTCGAACCCGTGAACGTGATCTTGTCGACCGCGGGGTGGGTGACCAGGTGCTCGGACTCTTCGCGCTGCGCGGGGAGGATGCTCACGACGCCTTCGGGCAGACCCGCGGCCTCGATCGCCTCGGCGAGCATGAGGATCTCGACGGCGCACTCCGGGGCCGGCTTGAGGATGACGGTGCACCCGGCGGCGAGTGCGGGTGCGATCTTGAGCGCGGCGGTTGCGACCGGGCCGTTCCAAGGGATGATCACGCCGACGACGCCGATCGGCTCGCGGACGATGTAGCCGCTGCCGCCCTCCCACGAGCGGGCCTCGGTCCAGGCGAAGCGATCGGCCAGCGTCGAGGCGTCGTCGAACATCTTCAGCGCGTTGTTCGTGAACGCGACGGCGGCGCCCGGCGCGGCGCCGATCTCGGCGGTGAACGCGTCGACGAGCTCGGGCACGCGCTGGGCGATCTCCTCGCGGATGCGCACCAGGTACGTCGCGCGCTCCTGGGGCGACATGCGCGGCCACGGGCCGTGGTCGAACGCCTTGCGCGCCGCGGCGACGGCGCGGTCGATGTCGCCAGGCTGCGCTGCCGGAGTGGTCGCGATGACCTCCTCCGTGATGGGGGAGACGATCTCGATGACGGCATCGCTGGAAGGCTCCGTCCAGGACCCGCCGATGTACAGCTTGTCGAAGCTGCGCAGGGTTGCGGGAGCGATGTCTGCTGCGTGGGACAAAAGGAACCTCCGTTGGCTGCCTTCGGGTGCGCCAGTCGGGTTCTGGCGCCATGCGTAAAAGCATGCTAATAGTTGTCATGAAGTTAGCAGGAGTCATTCAAGGACGAAAGGACCCTGATGAGCCGGATTAAACCCGCATCCGCAGAGGTGTACGAGCCGCTGTTCGGAGCGGACGCGCCGCTGCGACAGCGCGTCTACGCCAACGCCCCCCGCCTTGCCGGGCCGTTCCGACAGTTCGCCGACACGCTCATGCGTGAATCGACGATCAGCGGCCGTCTCATGGAGATGCTCCGCCTGCGCGTAGCCTTTCACAATCAGTGCCGCAGCTGCATGTCGCTGCGCTACTCCGTCGGCTCGGAGGAGCCGCTCGCAGAGGGCGTCGTCTGCTCGCTGGAGCGACCCGAGGAGGCCGCGGACGTCACCGAGGCGGAGCGCGCCGCGCTGCGGTACGCCGATCTCCTCGCGACGGATCATCTCGCGATCGACGACGCGGTGTTCGATGAGCTGCGCCGCCACTTCTCGGAGCCCGAGATCATGGAGATCTGCTTCAACGTCGCGCTGTTCGTGGGTTTCGGCCGCATGGCTGCCTCTCTCGACATGACGGATGACCTTCCCGACGACTACCGGGCATCGGGACGCATCGCGCCGTGGGCGCTTCAGCCGCACTCGGTTCTCTGAGTGCGGGCGTGCTCGCATGGGTGCGCAGTTGAGGTTCTGGCATGTCGGGCTCGCGGTGGCCAGCATGTCACGCAGCATCGCGTTCTACTGTGATGGGCTGGGGATGCAGATCCGCCGGCGCGCATCGCTGAGTCCTGCCGCGACCGCTGTCTGGGGAACCGACGGCGGCGCCAGCGGCGACGTCGTCTTCCTGGGTCTCGACGGCGGTCCGGAGATCCTCGAGCTGATCGAGGTCGAGGGGCTGGATCGGGTGGATGCGTCATCCCGGCCATGGGATATCGCGTCGGCCCACTTCGCCCTGGAGACGGACGACCTCGGCGCGCTCTTCGACCGCATGGTCGCCGCCGGCTACTCCGCCCGCTCGTCGAGCCCGGTGGTCGCCGCCAGCGGGGTGCTCGCGGGCGGAAGCGCGGTGTACTTCGTGGATCCCGACGGGTTCCACGTCGAAGTGGTCCAGCGTCCGCCCGGGGTCTAGCAGTACGCGGTTCGGTTCGTCCGGCGCGTAGGCAGCAGGGGCGGCAGAACTCGTCGCTAGGCCGTGTTGATCAAGTCTGATTTGATCCAGATCAGCGTGGCGGCGAGGCTGACGGCGGCGCGGTAGCTGCGGACGAGTTTGTCGGAGCGCATCGCGATGCCGTGCCACTGCTTGAGCTTGTTGAAGCAGCGTTCGACGACGTTACGGCCCTTGTAGCGCTCCTGCTGCTGGTCGCCGAAGTCGATCGGACGGCCCGGCTTCTTGCGGCGGTGTGCGATCTGGTCGTCGCGCTCTGGGATGGTCGCCGCGATCCTGCGGTCGCGCAGCCAGGCTCGGTTCGCCTTCGACGGGTAGCCCTTGTCGGCGAGCACACGGTCGGGGCGGGTGCGGGGCCGGCCCTTCCCGTGGCGGGGCACGCGGATGTCCTCGAGCACGGCGGTCATCATCGTGGTGTCGTTGATGTTCCCGCCGGTGATCATCATCCCCAGCGGCCGACCGCGACCGTCGCAGACCAGGTGCAGCTTGGTCGTCAGCCCGCCGCGAGAGCGGCCGATCCCGTGATCAGGCGGCTCGAACCATGGATTCTTGGGATTCGGCAGAGCCCCCTGTGTCCCGGGCGAGTGTCGCGCCGTGCTGATGCACACGCGCAATCGTGGAATCGATCGAGACGACCCAGTCGATCTTGCCAGCGGCGTCGGCCTGCTTCTGCACCTCGGCCAGCAGCTTCGCCCAGGTGCCGTCCTCGGCCCACCGGTTGAACCGCTTGTAGATCGAGTTCCACTTCCCGAACCGCTCCGGGACATCCCGCCACGGCGCCCCGGTCCGGTACTTCCACGCCATCCCCTCGACAGCGAGCCGGTGATCCGTCCACGGCCTCGACCGCCCCGTCACCGTCGGCATCAACGGCTCCATCACAGCCCACACATCGTCAGAGATCTCCTGCCGCGTCACCGTTCAAGACTCACCCAGCCGGGAGCGAAACCACTTGATCAACACGGCCTAGGCCTTTCCGCGGAAGTTCGGCTTCCGCTTCTCGAGGAACGCGCGAGCGCCCTCGACCATGTCGTGCCCGCCGATGGCCTGGACGAGCATCGCGAGGCCCGACCGCATGTTGTCACCCGCGGCGTTCCACCACACGTTCGAGCTCACCTTGACGATCTCCAGCGATCGGGGGCTCAGCTCGTGGATCTCGGCGAGCCAGCGCTCGACGGCGGCCTCCAGTCCGTCGTCCTCGGTCACCTCGTTGATCAGTCCCCAGGAGAGTGCCTGGTCGGCGGAGTAGCGGCGGCACATCATCGCCATCTCCTTGGCGCGCTTCTCGCCGATCTGGATGGGCAGGAGGTTCGTCGCACCGAGCACGGGCGCCGACCCCACGCGGGGTCCGGTCTGGCCGAAGGTCGAGCGGCGTGTCGCGATGGCGAAATCGCACGCGATGACCAGTTCGTTGCCGCCGCCGGCTGCGGGGCCGTCGACGGCGGCGATGACGGGGCGCGGGCAATCGCGGATCGCTTCGACCAGGCGCAGCGAGCTGGCGAAGAGCGCGCGGATCGTCTCGGGGTCGGCCGATTCCAGGTTCGCGAGGTAGCCGCCGGCGCAGAAGGAGCCGCCGGAGCCCGTCAGGACCACGGCTTCGAACGGTGAGGCGGTGATGAACGCCTCGGTCATCGCCGCGGCCATCTCGCGGTCGTAGGCGTTGCGGCGCTCAGGGCGGTTGATGCGGATCCAGCGGACGCCGCCACGGTCTTCGACTTCGATGTCTGCCATGGTTCGTCGTCCTCTCGCCGGTGGCCGCGTTCCGAGCTTGTCAGGGCTGCGCGGCCGGATCAATTGATGATTATCATAGTGATCAGAAGGGGTTGGTGCGACTCATGCGTGGAGTGTCCGAATGAGGGCGGCCCGCGTCGTCCGGCTGACGGGGCCGTCCGGCGTCGAGGTCGCCGATGTTCCGGTGCCCGTTGCATCCGAGGGCGCGTCTCGCGTCGCCGTCCGTGCGGTCGGACTCTCCTACCCTGATCTGCTGATGTCCTACGGGAAATATCAGGCGCGACCCGACCTGCCGTTCGTGACGGGCGTGGACGTCGCCGGAACGCTGCTGGATGACGCGCCCGCCCAGGGGCTCCGTGCCGGAGACCGCGTGGCCGCGCCCCTCTCCCACGGGGGTGCGGCGGAGGTCGTGCTCGTGCCGGCGGAGCGACTGCTTGCGCTCCCCGCCGGAATCGGGTTCGCCGACGCGGCGGGGATGCCCCTGTCCTTCCTCACCGCGCACTTCGCGCTCGGTTGTCGTGCCGATCTGCGCCGCGGTGAGTGGCTTCTCGTCACGGGCGCCGCCGGCGCGGTCGGCAGCGCCGCGGTTCAGGTGGCCAAGGCGATGGGGGCCCGGGTCGTCGCCGCGGTGTCCTCGCCCGACTCCGCCGCGTTCGTGCGCGGGTTCGGTGCGGATGAGGTCGTCGTCGGCGTCGATGCCGCGCAGGTGCGAGAGATCGCCGACGGTGCGGGTGTGGGGGTCGTCCTCGATGTCGTCGGCACGGAGGAGGTCGTGCTCGAGGGCCTTCGGTCGCTGCGCACGGGCGGCCGGCTGCTGACGGTGGGCTATGTGGGCGGGGCCATCCCCGCAGTTCGCCTGAACCGCCTGCTCCTCAACAACATCGATGTGCGCGGCGTCGCGTGGGGTCCGTACTCCCGCGCGAACCCGGGGTACGCCCAGAGCCAGTGGGCCGACATCATGCGATGGGTCCAGGAGGGACGGATCCTCCCGAGCCCCGTCCTCGTGCGGCCGCTGGAACAGGCCGCAGAGGCCCTGCGCGACATCGAATCTCGTCGCGTGCGCGGGAGGATCGTGCTGGCGGTGGACTCCGGCCCTCGCTCAGAGTGAGGCCAGGAGCCCCGTCAGTGCGGCGCGGGTCTTCTCGGCCACGACGCGGGTCTCCAGAGGGCGCAGCTCGTCCGAGAGCACTTCCATCCCGATCGGCGCGGTCACGGACTTCTCCGCGAGAGCCGACAGCAGTGCCGCGAGGTCGAACTCGCCCGCGCCGGGAAGGCGGCGACGGTGGAAGGTGTCCTCCAGCTCGGTCCCGCGCGCATCCAGCGGCCCGTCGCTGAGCTGGATCACCGGAATCCGGTCGCCGGGAAGCTCGGCGAGCTGCTCCAGCGTGCTGCCCCCGCGGAAGAAGTGCCACGTGTCGATGACGACGCCGCCGTTGGGCTCCCCGGCGGCTTCGACGATGCGCCACGCGTCCTGCACCGTGCGGGTGTCCGTCCAGGGGAGGAACTCCAGAGCGACCCGCAGGCCGTGCTCCGCCGCGCGTCGGCAGACGCCCGCGAACCTCTCCGCGACGGTGTCCAGACCCGCATCGAGCGGACCGCCGATCACCATCATGTGGCGCCCGCCGAGCGCCTCCTTGAGGCGGAACAGCGAGGCCTCGTGGGCGAGCGACTTGTCGTTGGCGCCGTCGGGGAGCCACCAATCCGAGAGGAAGCCGATCTCGAAGAGCTCGAGGGAGCGCTCGGCGAAGGCGCTGCGGATCGAGGGGATCGTCATGCCCTCCTGCAGTGCGCGGGCCACATGGCCCGGTCGCAGCCCGATGCCGTCGTAGCCGGCGGCGTGCGCGCTGTCCATGCGGTCCATGAGTGATGCGCCGTCGATCGTGGACGCGCACAGGAATGCTTCCTGGAAAGGCTGGATGCTCACGGGTGAACCTTCTCTCGGTGTCGATGTCATGGTGCTAGGCCCACCGCTGCGCGACGGCGCGCGGGGAGATCCCGGGCTCATCGGGGCGCGTGGGTGCGTCGAGTGTGGAGCGCGAGAACTGCGGGGTCGGCGCCGCCAGCGGAGTCTGCGTGCCGACGAAGGCGCCGCGTTCCCGCGCGTGCGCATCCTCGAGGGCCTCCGCGAAGGTCAGCACGGGAGTGACGCAGGCGTCGGTGCCCGCCGCGCGCGCGGCCCACTCGTCACGCGGGCGCGACGCGAGCGCCTCTCCGATGGCGTCGCGCCATGCCGCCCAGCCCGCGGGGTCGTACTGATCGGCCAGGGGCGCGGGATCGATTTCGAGCAGCGCCACCAGTTCCGCGAAGAACTTGCGCTCGATCGCGCCGATGGCGACGAAGCGACCGTCGGCGCAGCGGTAGGTGGCGTAGAAGGGGGCGCCGCCGTCGAGCAGGTTCGCGCCTCGCTCATCCGACCAGCGGCCGACGCCCCGCAGTGCCCAGATCTTCTGCGCGACCATGCCGATCCCGTCCACCATCGCCATGTCGACGACCTGGCCGCGTCCGGATGATGCGCGCTCGACGAGGGCGCTGACGATTCCCAGTGCGAGGGGGAGCGAGCCTCCGGCGTAGTCGCCGAGCAGTGTGAGCGGTACGGGGGGCGGTGTGCCGGGGTGTCCGATCGCGTGCAGGATGCCCGTCACGGCGAGATAGTTCAGGTCGTGCCCGGCCTCGGCCGAGCGCGGACCCTCCCGGCCCCACCCGGTCATGCGGCCGTACACGAGGCGCGGATTGAGCTCGGCGACGGCGTCGGGGCCGAAGCCGAGCCGTTCCATCACACCGGGACGGAAGCCTTCGATGAGGACGTCCGCGCGCGCGATGAGCTCGCCCAGCTCGCGGATGCCGTCCGGGCTCTTCAGGTCGACGCGGGTGTGGGTGCGGCTACGCAGCACGGGGTCGACATCCCCCGCGAGCTCTGCCATCGCGCTGCCGGTGGGGCGGGCGACGCGCACGACGTCGGCACCGAGGTCCGCCAGGAGCATGCCGGCGTGCGGGATCGGACCGAGGCCCGCCATCTCGAGGACCCGGATGCCCTGCAGGGGACCTGGCATTGATGCTCCCGTCGTCGCAAAACTATGATTATGGAAATCATGGTATTTTGACGACTGTGAACACCGCAAGGTAGCGGGCGAGCCCAGGAGAATCGATGAAGACGTACCCCGGACTGACTATCCCGTTCTCGAACCCCGAGGACTGGAGCATCCAGAAGGTGCTGCGCCACCAGGCGTCCGTGCGCCCCGACAGCACGTATCTCGTTGCGCCCGAGGAGGGGGTCGAGTTGACCTTCGCCGAGACGCTCGCCGCCGCGGAGGCCTTCGCGACGACGATCTACGCGGCCGGCGGCGCGTACGGCGACCGTGTCCTGATCCAGGCCAAGAACAGCTCGGAACTCGTCCTGAGCTGGTTCGGGTCCGGTGTGGGCGGGCTCGTCGAGGTCCCGATCAACACGGCCTACGAACTGGACTTCCTGGCCCACCAGGTCCGCACGTCCGAGCCGCGCTGGGTCGTCGTCGATTCGACCTTCGCGCACCGCTTCCCCCCGGTCAAGGACGCGTGCGGCGGCGTCGAGAAGTTCTGGGTGATCGACGACGGAGAGCTCGACAGCGCGCTCGCCGTGCTGCGCGAAGCAGGGTGGGAGGCGGAGTCCTTCGACGATCTGCGCGTTCGGCGCGATGTCGAACTGCCCGACGTCACGGCGCGCGACCTCGGCGCCATCTTCTTCACGAGCGGCACGACAGGTCCCTCCAAGGGCGTCGCCATGCCGCACGCGCAGTTCTACTTCGACGCTGTCGAATGCATGAACCTCACGCAGCTCACTCCCGAAGACACCTACATGGTGACCACGCCGCTCTTCCACGGCAATGCGCAGTGGCTCGCGGCCTACCCCGCCCTCGTGGCGGGCGCCCGCTTCGTCATGTACCGCCGATTCAGTGCCTCTCGCTGGATCGACTGGGTCCGTGAGAACGGCGTGACGGTCACGAACTTCCTCGGCGTCATGATGGACTTCGTCTGGAAGCAGCCGGTCCGCGACAACGATGCCGACAACAGCCTGCGCTGCATCTTCGCGGCCCCCACGGCCAGTTCGATCGCGGGAGGGTTCGCCGAGCGGTTCGGCGTGGAGGCCTTCGTCGAGGTCTTCGGCCTGACCGAGGTGTCGATGCCGATCCTGTCCCCGTACGGGATGGAGCGCCCCCCGGGCGCGGCCGGGCTGCAGGTGTCGGAGTGGTTCGACGTGCAGCTGGTGGATCCCGAGACCGACATCGAGGTGCCCATCGGCGAGGTCGGCGAGCTCGTCGTGCGCCCCAAGCACCCCTTCACGCTGAGCTCCGGTTACTACGGCGCCCCCGAGAAGACCGTCGAAGCATGGCGGAACCTCTGGTTCCACACCGGCGACGCGCTGCGCAAGGACGAGGGCGGCTGGTACTACTTCGTCGACCGCTACAAGGATGCGCTGCGCCGCCGCGGGGAGAACATCAGCTCCTACGAGGTCGAGCAGGGCATCCTCGCTCATCCTGCCGTCCTGGAGTGCGCCGTCATCGCCGTGCCGGCGGCGTTCGAGGGTGGCGAGGACGAAGTGATGGCGTGCCTCGTCCTGTCCGGACCCGTCGACGTCACCGAACTCTGGGAGTTCGCCGCCGGCCGGGTGCCCGCGTTCGCCGTCCCCCGCTACATCCGCATCCTGTCGGCTCTGCCCAAGACACCTTCTGAGAAGGTGCAGAAGGCGGAACTGCGCAAGGACGGGATCACTCCGGACACGCACGACCGCGAGGCGCTCGTCTCCGCGAACTGACGCACGAAGAAGGGCCCCGCCTCGGCGGGGCCCTTCTTCGTGCGCTCAGATCAGGATGCTGTCCAGACGGGCGAGCGCTTCTCGGCGAAGGCGCGGGCGCCTTCCTTCGCGTCGTCGGACTCCCGGATGCGCTGGACGATGGGGTGCTGCCGCGTGAACATCTCGTCCGCGGGCCAGTCCGGCGACTCGCGGATGATGCGCTTGCTGGTCGCGACGGCCAGCGGCGCGTTGGCGGCGATCGTGGCGGCGAGTTCGCGCGCGGCATCCAGCGCGCCGCCCGCGGCGGTGACGGTCGTCACGAGCCCCAGATCCTGCGCCTCGGTGGCAGGAAGCGGCCTGCCGGTGAGGATGAGCTCCATCGCCCGGTGGTACGGGATGCGGCGCGGAAGGCGCAGGAGCCCCCCCGCGTTCGCGGTCAGGCCCCGCTTGACCTCGGGCAGCCCGAACGTGGCCGTGTCGGCGGCGACGATGAGGTCGCTTGCCAGGGCGAGTTCGAACCCGCCGCCCAGGGCCCAGCCCTCGACGGCCGCGATGAGGGGCTTGGCGGGCGTCTGCTCGACGAGTCCGCCGAACCCCCGCCCCTCGATGATGGGGATCTCGCCCCGGGAGAAGCCCTTGAGGTCCATGCCGGCGCAGAACGTGCCGCCCGCTCCCGTGAGCACCGCGACGCGCAACTCGGGCCGCGCGTCGAACTCCTCGAACGCGGCGGCGAGCCGCGTCGCGAGCTCCAGGGACATCGCGTTTCGCGCCGCGGGCCGGTTCATCGTCAGGACGAGGACGCCGTCGGTCTCCTCGCGCAGCAGGACCTCGTCCGCTGCAGCCTGCTCCGCGGTCATCGCGGTGCCATCCGGATCGCGCCGTCGAGTCTGATCGTCTCGCCGTTGATCATCTGGTTCTCGATCATGAGGGCTGCGAGCGAGGCGAACTCCTCGGGATGCCCCAGCCGCGCGGGGTGCGGAACGGTCTTGGCGAGCGAATCGCGCACGTCCTGCGACAGCCTCGCGAGGATCGGGGTGTCGAAGGTGCCCGGGGCGATCGTCGCGACGCGGATGAGCTTGCTCGCCAGGTCGCGCGCCGCGACGAGGGTCATGCCGACGATGCCGGCCTTGGCCGAGGCGTAGGGGATCTGGCCGATCTGGCCTTCCCATGCGGCGACCGATGCCGTGAGGATGCAGACGCCGCGTTCGCCGTCCACCGGGTCGTTCTTCGCCATGCGCGCGGCGGCGAGTCGCAGCACATTGAAGGTTCCGATGAGGTTCACCCGCACGACCGTCTCGTACAGCTCGAGGTCGCCCGGGTTCCCGTCGCGGTCCACCAGGCGCAGCGCGCCGCCGCGTCCCGCGCAGTGCACGAGGGAGCGGAGCGGGGCGACCGCTTCGGCGGCGTCGAGCGCCGCTTCGACCTGCTCGGGCGAGGTCACGTCAGCGGGGGCGAAGGTGCCGCCGAGCTCGGCCGCCCGCTCCTCGCCGGCCGAGGAGGGCAGGTCGAGCAGCACGACGTGCGCCCCCTTGGCTGCGAGGGCCTGAGCCGTCGCCAGGCCGAGGCCCGAGGCTCCCCCCGTGATCACTGCCGATGTGCCGTTCACATCCATGTCATGCTCCTTCCATGCGGCGACCTGCGTCGAGCCGCTCGATGATGGTGGCGTTCGCCATGCCGCCCGCCTCGCACATGAGCTGGAGCCCATAGCGGCCGCCCGTGTCCTCGAGGGCGTGCAGCATCGTGGTCATGATGCGCGCACCGGACGCGCCGAGGGGGTGCCCGAGCGCGATCGCGCCGCCCCGGGGGTTCACCTTCGCGGGGTCCACGTCGAACTCGCGCATCCACGCGAGCGGGACCGAGGCGAAGGCCTCATTGATCTCGATGTGGTCGATGTCGTCGATCGTGAGTCCGGCCCGCCGCAGCACGAGGTGCGTCGCGGGGATCGGGGCGGTCAGCATGAGCAGGGGGTCATCGCCGACCGCCGTGACCGTGTGCACCCGCGCGCGGGGGATGCGGCCGTGGGCGGCGGCGCGCTCGGCGCTCATGATGAGCAGGGCCGACGCGCCGTCGGTGATCTGCGAGGAGTTTCCCGCGGTGACACCCCAGGCGACATCGGGGAAGCGAGCGGCGAGGTCGTCGGTGCGGAAGACGGTGTCCAGGGTCGCGAGACGCTCGAGCGTCGTATCGGCGCGGACCGTGCTGTCGTGCGTGACGAGCCCGTCCGGGGTCATGACGGGAACGATCTCGCGGGAGAAGTCCGTCGCGGCGGCGCGCTGGTGCGAGCTCAGCGCGAGCGCATCCATCTCTTCGCGCGAGATGCCCCATTTCTCCGCGACGAGTTCGGCCGACACGCCCTGCGAGGTCAGGCCGGGCGCGTAGCGCTCGGCGATCCCCTGACCGTACGGGTCTGCGCCGGCGCGCGCTGAGCCCATCGGCACGCGGCTCATCGACTCCACGCCCCCCGCGATGATGATGTCGGCGTGGTCGGCGAGGATCGCCTGCGCGGCGAAGCTGACGGCCTGCTGGCTCGATCCGCACTTGCGGTCGATCGTGGCGGCGGGGACGTGGGCCGGGTAGCCGGCGGCCAGCCACGCCATGCGGCCGGGGGTCGCGGACTGCTCGCCCGTCTGCGAGACGCAGCCGATCAGGACGTCGTCGACGGTGGCGGGGTCGAGGCCGTTGCGCTCGACGAGATGCTGCAGCGTTTGGGCGAGCAGATCGACGGGATGCACGCCGGAGAGCGCCCCGCCGGCCTTTCCGCGCGCGATGGGCGTGCGGACGGCGTCGACGATGACGACATCGCGGTTAGAGGCTATTGTCATGGGAATTGTTTATCATGATATACAGTTATTGAGAACGTAATCCTTGCGCATCATTCGCCTGGTGGGCATGATTCACGGTAACTGACAACAAACTACGGAGCAGGAGCGTGATGTCGATGTCGATGATCACGGTTGACGAATTGCAGGAGATTCGCAAGCTCGCGGCTGCGGTCGCGCACGATGTCTACGCGCCGATCGCCGAGGATCTGGACGTGACACGCACGCCGATCACGGTCGAGCAGCGCAAGGCCCTGGGTGAGCTCGGATTCCTGGGCATCGCCCACGAGGAGCAGTACGGGGGATCCGGTTCGCCCTTCTCTCACGCGCTCGCCGTGATCGAGGAGTTCGCGAAGGTCTGCCGTCCGGCGGCCTTCCAGATCTTCGAGGCCAACACCGGTCCCGCCCAGGTCATCGCGCGTCTGGCGACCCCGGAGCAGCGTGAGCGGTGGCTGCCGGACATCATCAGCGGTGAGCGGACGATGGCGGTCGCCATCAGTGAGCCGGATGCCGGTTCCGCGGCGACCGACATGAAGACGACGGCGCGCGAGACCGACGGGGGCGTCGTCCTCAACGGCACGAAGCGCTGGATCTCCAATGGCGGCGAGGCCGATCTCTACCTCGTCTACGCGCGTCTCACCGATGCGCCCGGCTCGAAGGGCATCGGCGCTGTCGTCGTGGAGAAGGGCACCCCCGGACTCAGCTTCGGCCTCTCGGAGCGACTCATGGGCTTCCGCGGCATCCCGTCCGCCGATGTCATCCTCGACAACGTCGTCGTCCCGAAGGAGAACATCGTCGTTCCCGCCGGCGACTTCAAGAAGCTCTTCGGCGTCTTCTCGGTGGAACGTCTCGGCAATGCGACGATGAGCCTCGCACTCGGACAGGCCGCGCTGGAGAAGAGCGTCGCCTACGCGCAGCAGCGCAAGGCGTTCGGCAAGGACATCATCGAGTTCCAGACGATCCAGACGATGCTCGCCGACATGCTGCTGCAGGTCGAGGGCTCGCGCCTGCTGATCGAGCGCGCCGCGGCCACCGCCGACGAGGGCATCCCCAACGCGCTCTACGTGTCGCTGGCCAAGTGCACGGCCAACGAGATGGCCAAGCGCGTCACCGATCTCGCCATCCAGGTCCACGGCGGCAACGGGTACACCGAGGAGTACGGGCTCGAGCGACTCCACCGCGACTCCCACGGCTGGGCGATCGCCGGCGGCACGCCCGCCATGCAGCGCACCCGCATCGTGTCCGAACTCACCGGCCGCCGCTTCGACCAGCGCGGATAGCCTGGGCCCGGACCTCCACCCCGAAAGGCATCTCGCTGTGACAGAGAAGTTGTTCGCCCTCGACGAGGCGCACGAGCGGATCCGCGAAGCGGCTCGAGCCCTCGCTGCCGACGTGGCGCCGTTCGCCGGCGAAGCCGATGAGGCGACGGATGTGCATCCCGCCACGCTGGAGGCCCTCCAGCGCAGCGGCCTGGCCGCATTCGTCGTCCCGGCGGCGTTCGGCGGCCGAGACGTGACGCTGGATCCGCTGACGATCGCGATCATCCGAGAGCAGGCGATGGGCGTCTCGGCTCACCTCGACTCGCTCTTCGGGATGCAGGGCGTCGGCAGCTATGCGCTGAGCATCGGCGGCAGCGACGAACTGCGCCGCGAATGGCTGCCCAAGGTCGCCCGCGTCCAGGCGATCCCCTCGATCGCCCTGACCGAGCCGGAGATCGGGTCGGACCTGCGCGGCATCACGACGACGATCACGCAGGACGGCGATGTCCTTCGGATCTCGGGGCGCAAGGCCTTCATCACGAACGCCGGTGCCGCCGACTTCGCCTGCGTGCTCGGCAAGGAGGGCGACGGCTTCTCGATGGCCCTCGTCCCCACCGGCACGCCGGGGCTGACCATCACGAGCGGCCCCGACATCATGGCCCCGCACATCATCGGCGAACTGCACTTCGACGACGTCGTGGTGCCTGCCTCCCATCGCCTGGGCGAGCCGGGCAAGGCCTTCTCGCTCATGCTGCAGACGCTCGCGGTGTTCCGCGTCTCCGTCGCGGGGTCCGCGGTGGGCCTTGCTCAGGCCGCGCTGAACGAGGCGGTCGCGCACGCGACGACGCGCGAGCAGTTCGGGAAGCCGCTCATGGCTCTCGGGTCGATCTCGCAGTCGCTCGCGCTGAGCTGGGCGGAGATCGAAGCCGCACGGGCGCTCACCTACCGCGCGGCGGCGCTCGCGGCATCCAACCCCCTCGCCCACATCGCCGACACGTCGATGGCCAAGGTCATCGCGACCGAGACCGCCGGACGCGTCGTCGACCGTGCGGTGCAGGCGATGGGCCGATTCGGGCTCGTGCGCGGCAGCACGATCGAGCGGCTCTACCGCAACGCGCGCCCCGTCCGCATCTACGAGGGATCCACCGAGGTCCTGCTCGACTCGCTGGCCCGTCAGCTCGCCAAACGGAGCACGACATGATCATCGATGCGCACACGCACGTCTGGCCCGACGCGATCGCCGAGAAGGCGCTGACGGGAAATCCCGTGCCGGGGCTCGAGCCGCGCGGCACGGGCACCGTGGGGGGCCTCGATCTGTCGATGCAGGCCACCGGCGTGACGATGAGCTGCTGCCTGGGGATCGCGAACGAGGCGCGCCATGTCGACCGGGTGAACGAGTTTGTCGCGGGGCTGGTCTCGCCCACACGCTTCGGCTTCGGCACCGTCCACGTCGACCTCCCCGTCGAGGAGAACATGGCCAGTCTTGCGCGCCACGGCGTGACGGCGGTCAAGCTCCACCCCCTGTTCCAGAGGTTCGCCCTCGACGACCGGCGGCTGTGGGACATCCTCGACGCCTTCGGTGAGGACATCGCCGTCATCACCCACGTGGGTGCCGGCGGCGACGCCTACACGAACAGCCTCTCCAGCCCCGGCATGATCGCCGCGATCGCGAAGCAGTTCCCGCGACTGAGGCTGATGGCCTGCCACTTCGGCGGATACAAGATCCTCGACGACGCAGAGGAGATGCTCGCCGGTGCGGACATCGTGCTGGAGACCTCCTGGCCGCCGTCGCTGAACACGCTGCGCCCCGAGCGTGTGCGCGCCCTCATCAAGAAGCACGGTGCCGAGCGCGTCGTCTTCGGGTCGGATTGGCCGATGACCGATCCGGCGACCGAGATCGCGGCGATCCAGGCGCTGGGCCTGACCGACGACGAGACCAAGCTGGTCCTGGGTGGCACGATGGCGCGGATGCTGCGCCTGGACGTCTGAGACGCAACGAGAAAGGGGCCGCTCCGAGGAGCGGCCCCTTTCTCGTTGCGTGACGTCAGGTCCAGCTGATCGGAGCCTCGACGATCTGCGGGTACTTCGCCTCGATGTAGCGCGTGTACTCGTCGATGTGCTCGCGCATCGAATCCGCCGCGGCGGTCGGATCGTGCGCGGCGAGGGCCGCGTAGATCCGGCTGTGCGCCTGGTGCACCGCGAGGCGTCGGTGCTTGGGGTACTCGATGCCGATCGAGGTGCCGTCGAGGATGCCCGTGAGCGCGTCGATCATGTGCGCGAACAGGCTGTTGCCCGACGAGTGGGCGATGAGGTCGTGGAACTCCTGATTGGTCGCGGCGAAGACGTCACTGTCATCGATCCCTGCGACCATGCGGTCCAGATTGTCCTTGAGCGCGGCCAGGTCCTCGTCCGAGACCCGCCGTGCGGCCAGCCGGGACATCGCGGGCTCGAGCGTGCCGCGTGCCTCGACGATGTTGCGGTAGGGGGCGTTCTCCATCTGCATCAGCAGCGAGATGGCGGTCGCGAGGCCGGCGCCGTTGGGAGCCTCGACGACGGGCCCCCCGCCGGGCCCGGGCTTGAGGGAGATCAGTCCCTGGAGCTCGAGGTAGCGAAGCGACTCACGCAATGTCCCGCGCCCGATCTGATACTGCTCGAGCATCGCCTTCTCCGGAGGGAGACGGTCGCCGGGGACATTTCCGCGACGCTGGATGTCGGCAACGATCTGTTGCGCGACGAGCAGCGCCGTCTTCTGTGGCCGCAATGTGGTGTGGTTCATAAGCGGTCCTTCATGTTCTTTCGCGTGTGCGCGAAGTTTGGGCCAATGGTACGCATAGTTGGGCGAGACGCTCAGGGAGTTGTGGAAACTGCTGCGGTTTCCGAGATGATCCCCGCTGCTGCCAGTCGCCCGAGCTCATCGGCCTGCATGCCCAGCCGCTCGCGCAGAACATCGCCGGTGTGCTCGCCGACGCTCGCGATGCCGTCATAGGCAGGTCCAGAATATCCGTCGACGTGGAGCACCGGTCCCGGCATCTTCGCGGGCCCGAGGATCGTGCCGGCGATGTCGACGAGCGTCCGCTCGAGGAAGTGCGGATCGGCGACGATGTCGCTCGAATCGTTGACGGCCGCCGCGACCACCTCGTACTCCTCGAGGATGGCGAGCACCTGGTCGCGGGGGCGCGATCGCACCCAGTCGCGCACGACTTCCTGGAGGGAGTCGTTGTTGCGCATGCGGGCATCGTTCGTGGCGTAGCGCTCGTCGGTCTTGAACTCGGGGACGCCCATGGCGTCGAACAGGCGCATCGCGATCGTCTGGGCCGAGGCGGCGATCGAGAGCCACCCGCCGTCGGCCGCCTGGTAGATGCCGCGCGGGGAGGCGGCGCCGGAGGTATTGCCCTGCCGCGTCATGATCGTGCCGGTCGCGGTGTAGTTGAGCAGCGCGTCGCCGAGGATGAACATGAGCGGCTCGTAGAGTGCGATGTCCACGACCGAGCCGGCGCCCGTGACGCTGCGGCGGTAGAGCGCCATCGCGGCGCCGAACGCAGCCGAGATGCCGGCGATCGAGTCGGCGAAGCCGAACGGCGGCGCCGTCGGGGGAGTGTCGGGCCAGCCGTTGAGGAACGCGAAGCCGCTGGCCGTCTCGGCGACGGTGCCGAACCCGGGGCGCTCGCGGTAGGGGCCCGTCTGCCCGAAGCCGCTGATGCGTGCCATGATCAGCCCGGGGTTGTCTGCCGAGAGGGAGGCGTAGTCCATGCCCCACTTCTCCAGGCGCCCCGGGCGGAAGGACTCGATGACGATGTCCGACTGGGCGATGAGGGAGCGGACGATCTCCTGCCCCTGCGTGGAGCGCAGATCGATGCCGACCGAGCGCTTGCCGGAGTTGATGCGCACGAAGCCGAGAGAGAGCCCGTCCTTCTGGGGCTGCCACTGGCGCGCCATGTCGCCGTTGGTGGGGTCCTCGACCTTGACGACGTCCGCCCCGAAGTCGCGGAGCATGCGCCCGGCTGTGGGGGCGGCGTACATCGCGCCCAGTTCCAGTACGCGAACGCCTGCCAGGGGCGCGCCATTGGTCTCTGACATCGCTTCTCCTCGATCCTCACCGGTGAACACCGATCACTGCTAATAATGATAGTAATAGATTCGAGTAGGTTCGCGACTCCGAGGAGACTCCATGAACGACATCTTCGATCTTTCCGGCAAGGTCGCTCTCGTGACGGGCGGCAGCCGCGGCCTCGGGCTCGCGATGTCGCGGGCACTCGCCGCAGCCGGAGCCGACATCGTGATCGCGAGCCGCGACGGCGACGCGTGCGAGGCTGCCGCGGCGCAGATCGCGGGCGAGACCGGCCGCACCGCGCTGGGCGTCGGCGCCCACGTCGGTAAGTGGGATGACCTTCCCGCGCTCGTCGACACGGCCTACGACCGGTTCGGCAAGATCGACATCCTGATCAACAACGCCGGGATGTCGCCGCTGTACGACTCGATCGGATCGGTCACCGAAGCGCTGTTCGACAAGGTCTTCGATGTCAACCTCAAAGGCCCGTTCCGCCTTTCCGCGCTCATCGGTGAGCGCATGTTCGCGGCAGGTTCGGGGTCGATCATCAATATCTCGAGCGCGGCGTCGTACCGCGCCCGGGCACACAATCTGCCGTACGCCATGGCCAAAGCGGGCCTGAACTCCATGACGGTCGGGCTGGCGCACGCCTTCGCCCCCGTCGTCCGCGTCAACACGATCGTCGCCGGCACGTTCCTGACGGACGTGTCCAAGGCGTGGGACATGGAGGCCTTCCAGCGCCGCGCCGAGGCCTTCGCCGCCCGCAGGGGCGGTCAGCCCGACGAGATCATCGGGGCTGCGCTCTACCTCGCCAGCGACGCGGCGTCGTACACGACGGCATCGACGCTCACCGTCGACGGCGGCCAGCCATGACATCCGTCGCACTCGAGATCGACGCAGGCGTCGCGACGCTGACGCTGAGCCGGCCCGCGACGCTCAACGCCTTCGACCTCGATCTCGCGGCGGAGCTTGTCGCCGCCGTCGCTGACGTCGCGCGCTCGGACGCCGAGGTGGTGATCCTCGCCGGTGAAGGCCGCGCATTCAGTGCGGGCGGCGACGTCCGTGCGATGGCGGGTTCGGGGGATCCGGCGCAGTACCTGCGAGAGCTCACCCGCGACATCCATGCGGCCCTCGCGGCGCTTCGCGAACTGCCGATCCCGGTGATCGCTCGCGTCCACGGCGCAGTCGCCGGAGGGGGGCTCGGACTCGTGCTGGCCGCCGACATCGTCGTGGCTGGTGCCGACGCGACCTTCACCGCGGCCTACGGTGCGATCGGACTGTCGCCGGACTGCGGGGTGACCGCGCTTCTTCCCGACATCATCGGCGCGGGCAGGGCGCGCGCATTCCTCGTCGGTGGTCGTCGCATCGACGCGGCAACCGCGATGCAATGGGGACTCGTCCACACACTCGTGCTTGCCGAGGGCCTCGATGAAGCGGTGGCGGAGGCCGTCGAGAATGCGCGGCGTGCGGGGTCTGCCTCGGTCGCCGCGACGAAGGCGCTGCTGTCGGGCTCGGGGTACCGCGAGCATATGGAGCGCGAGGCGACCGTGATCAGCTACCTCGCAGGCACGACGGCAGCTGCCCGGATCGCTGCTTTCGCCGGAGCCGCCGGGAACAGGTCATGATCGCGGATCTGTCGGTGATGAAGACATTCGTCTCGGTTGTGGATCAGGGCTCGGTAGTCGGTGCGGCGAAGGCCCTCGGATACTCTCCCGCCGCGGTGTCGAGACAGATGGGATGGCTTCAGCGCAGGCTGGGCGTACGCCTGTTTGTGCCGGTGGGGCGCTCGATCGAGCCGACGGCGCCGGCGCTGGAATTTGTGCAGCGTTGTCGCGAGGTGGTCGAGGAGGTCAGACGCTTCGAGTCGTATGCACGTGACTTCGCGTCCGCCGAGGGAGCAACCACCCAAGGACAGGCCGCCTATCAACCGCAGCCCGGGTAGGTGACGCGGCCGTTCGAGTCGATCACGGCTCCGGCCGTCAGAGTCGCCGGCGTGATCTTCGCGCCGATGATGTTCCGTACCTCATCGCCGGCGGCGAGCACATGATCGGCGACGATGCGGCGGTGGCAGCGCCACCACACCGCCTCTGAGCACATGATCGCGGTGGGTCGCTCGCGGGCGCGCCCGCGCAGCTGCTCGAGCGCGTCGTGGAATTCGTCTGTGAGAGCCCAATCGGCGTAGTTGTGGAAGCTGCGGTTCTGCCAGAACGCGTTGACGTTGCGCGGCACATCCTTCGAGGTCGATCGCCGGCCCGTGAGCGCCTTGGCCCAGTCGTAGCCGATGCCCGCCGTTTCGAGTCGCTTCGTCAGTGGGTCCTGGTCGAAGTGCGGATGCGCCCGTGATCCGGGCAATCGACGGATGTCGACGAGCAGTTCCACACCGGCACCCTCGAGCACCTCGATGAACTCGTCGGAGGACAGATCGGAGTGTCCCACGGTGAACAGGGGCGGTGTTGCGGCCTGAGCCATGCGGCCAGGTTACGTGTTTCCCGCCCCGCGAGTGACAGGTCGACCGCCTATTTACTAGGTCTTCCATGTAAAGTGATCACCGTGCCGCAGCCGGCACACGATCTGACGCCGAAACGACGCACAACGTCTCCTTCGGCTCTGCAGGAAGGAGACGTCGATGTCCACGACCAGCATGACGAGCACGCTCACCGCCGATGAGCGGGCGGCGATCCTCGACGCGGTACGTGAGTTCGCGCAGACCGAGCTCGCCCCGCACGCTCTGGACTGGGACGAGCGGTCGCACTTTCCGCGCGAGGTCCTGCACAAAGCCGGCGACCTGGGCCTCGGCGGCATCTACGTGCGCGAAGACGTCGGCGGCGCGGGTCTGGGCCGCGCTGAGGCGGTCGAGATCTTCGAGGCGCTCGCGTACGGCGACCCGACGATGGCCGCGTACATGACGATCCACAACATGGTCGCCTGGATGATCGACACCTACGGCGACGACGCCCAGCGCACCGAGTGGCTGCCGCGGTTGACGACGATGGGTGACCTGGGCGCCTACTGTCTCACTGAGCCCGGCGCCGGCTCCGACGCCGCCGCGATCACGACGAGCGCCATCCGGGACGGCGACGAGTTCGTGCTGACGGGCGTCAAGCAGTTCATCTCGGGTGCCGGCGCGGCATCCGTCTACATTGTCATGGCCCGCACGGGTGAGCCGGGAGCGCGCGGCGTCACCGCCTTCCTCGTCCCGAGCGACGCGGCCGGCCTGTCGTTCGGCGCCAACGAGAAGAAGATGGGCTGGAAGGCGCAGCCGACGCGCCAGGTCATCCTCGACGAGGTGCGGATTCCCGCCGCGAACGTCCTCGGCGACGAGGGGCAGGGCTTCCGCATCGCGATGTCCGCCCTCAACGGTGGACGCATCAACATCGCGGCCTGCTCGCTCGGCGGCGCCCAGTGGGCACTCGATCAGGCGATCCGCTACGTCAACGAGCGCTTCACGTTCGGTGAGCCGCTCGCCGAGAAGCAGAGCGTGATGTTCACCCTCGCCGACATGGCGACCGAGCTGCGCGCCGCGCGCGCCCTCGTGCGCGACGCCGCGGCGGCCCTCGATGCCCAGGCTCCCGACGTGGCGATGCAGTGCGCCATGGCCAAGCGCTACACGACGGATGCCGGTTTCGACATCGCCAACCGTGCCCTCCAGCTGCACGGGGGCTACGGCTACCTGCAGGACTACGGCATCGAGAAGGTCGTGCGCGATCTGCGCGTGCACCAGATCCTCGAGGGGACCAACGAGATCATGCGCGTCATCATCGGCCGCGAGGTGCTGCGGCAGCAGTGAGCGAGGTCAGGCGTCGCCGCTGAGGATGCGCGCCACCGCGCGATCGAGCTCGTCCTCACCCTGCAGCAGCCGGATGCTCTCCATGAGCTCGAGCAGGGGCTCCTGCATGACGGCGAGCACGTCGAGGTTTTCATCGACCGCGTTGAGCATGAACACGAGCCCTCCCGCGATCCCGACGGTCCGGATGCTGCCCGCGACACTGTCGTCGGGGTCTCCGCCGACATCGGCGAGCCGGATCGTCGCGGCGGACTGCAAGACTTCGCCGAACGGCACCGAGGTGTGACGCGTGACCTGCACGGGCGTGGGTGAATCGAGCCCGAGCACCGCGAGTTCGGGGAGCGCGGGCGTCGCGGCATCCTGCTCGAAGACGCTGAGATATGCCACGCCCATCGCCCGCCCGTCGAGCGGCGCGAACCACAGGGCCTGATCGACCTGCGGGGGCCTTTCGGAGGCGACGCTCAGCGCCATCGCCTCGAACACCGCGCGGCTCTCGGCGTCATCGGGCACGGCGGCCGCCGCGAGCTGGGTGGCCCAGGCCGCGGCATCCTCCCACTGCAGGTAGGGGAACCCGGGCGGGATGCCCAGCCAGTCGTTCTCGTCGAGCTCGATGACGTACTCGGTCATGTGCGCTCCCCCCAAGCGAACGTGCCGATGATGCCGTGGCCGAGGTTCTCGAGGGCGCGCGTGAATTCGCTGTCACGATCTTCGGCGAGCATCGTCACGGCGAAGATCAGGTGCAGCCCCGCCGTCGGCTCGCCCTCGTCGGGCCGTGGAATGACGTAGTGGATCGTCGTCGATCCCGCTTCATCGGATCCTTCGAGGGTGTTCTGCCGCTCGATCCAGCGGTACCACCGCACACCGTCCACCTCGACCAGTTCGGGCGTCTGTCCGGTCGCGAGCCCCGTGACGGCCCGGTCCAGGGTCGACCCGGTCGTGACCTGCACGGGCACGACCGTGAGCGATGCCGGCACCGTGAGGTCGCCGGGCACGGCGACGGGCAGATGCACTCCGACCGCGCGTCGCCGGCGCAGGCCCTCGAACATGCGGTGCACGTGCTGGCGGATCGCCATCACGACGTCGGCGCGGCCGGCTTCGCGTGCCCCGGCGGTCGCGAGGGCGGTGAGTGCCTTCTCGCTCTCGAGGTCGGGCCGGAACTCCTGCCAGCCCGGAGGGAACAGCATCGAGAACCGGATGCCGCGTGCCACCTGATCGCTCACAGCTCTCGTCCTGTCATGCCCGCTGCCGCGCGCCGGGCGGCGACGTCGGCAAGATCGGCTTCGAGTGTCTCACGATGCCGGCGGCTGTGCTGAGCGCGGCGCCGCAGAGCGACGGCCTCTTCGAAGAACGGATCCTCGGGTGCTTCCGGGACCGGCGACGGCGGCAGGGTCGCGCGCCGCACGATGAGCACGATGAGCGCGACGACGACGACGGGCACGGCGAGCCAGTGCCAGCCGATCGTGCGGTCGCCGTCGGTGAACGGGCTCGGCTCGGAGTAGGCCAGGGCGAAGAAGATCGGCAGCAGCAGGAAGACCGTCGCAGTGAAGAGGATCGTGTTGCTGACCAGCGGAGCGTGGCGGCGATCGACGAGCGGCCAGATCAGGATCGCGGTGAGCAGCGGCAGGAAGCCGACCAGGATCGTGAGCCACGACGGCAGGGGGATGAACGGGAACGTGACGTCGGACTCCCACACGGTCGAGCCGGACGTGAGATCGGGGATGCCCGAGGCGAGGAAGTTCACGATCGTGATGACGATGAACAGCAGCGAAACGAGGAGGCCGATCGTCATGGGCAGCCAGAAGAGGCCGAGCCGCTTCTCGCGCCGACGGTCGGCCTCGTCGACGAACTCGTAGGCGAATGGTCGGGAACGCGCGCTCATTGCGCGAATGCTCCTCGGAACGAGTCATAGCGCTCGGAGATGCTGGATCCGATGAAGTCGCTGTTCGCGACCCACGTTCCCGCGAACTCGACCCGGCTTGCGATCTGCGCGAACGAACTCGGCCCCTGGCCGGCGACGGCGCCGCTGCGCGCCCACGCGGCGGCGGCGTTGCCGACCGTGCCCTCGTTGCGCAGCAGGAAGTTCGAGAAGCTCGTGACGGAGTTGTGCCCGCCGCGGAACGCGTTCATGATCGGGCGGTCGATGAAGAAGTCGCGCATCGAGAACTGGCCCAGCAGACTGTTGCTGCGCACCCACGACCGAGCACCGTACCAGGTGTTCCGCGCGAAGTTCCAGGTGTTCTGGCCGGCGGCACCGACTCGCGAGAACAGTCCGCCCGACATGGGCGAGTACCCGAACCGGGGGAACGTCGAGCGCACCGACTGGCGCAGCACGGTGCGACCGCTCGAGAACAGCGCCGATGTGCCGCGCAGACCCGCGAGACCGCCGCGCATCCCCTGGATGAGCGGCCTCGCGAACGGGATGATCCCGATGATCGACATCGTCAGATCGAGCCAGTTCCCTCGACCCTTGGCGAACTTGAGCAGGTTGATCGTGAGCATGACCAGACCCACGACGGCGCCGATCGCGGCGATCGCGAGGGCGATGGGACCCGTCACGAACAGCGCCACGACGGCGAGCCCCACGGCGATCCAGCCGAGCACGGGCAGCAGGTCCTCACCCCACGCGTCGTTGTTGTCGGCCGCGTCGAAGGCGTCCTCGATGCCGTTGACGGCTTTGTCGTACGCGTCCGACCACGTCGAGAACGACCGGTCGAAGCTTCCCCACAGCGTCTCGAGGTTGCCCTCGGCGGTCTCTGTCGCCGAGCGCGCCGTCGTCTGAGCCGTGAGCGCCTGCTGCTTCTGGGCGTCGGTGACCTCGTCTTCCCACGGCATCTGCCACGCGTGGTCGCGCACGAGGGCCTCGGCCTCGCGCTCTTCCTGGCGCTTGGTCTGCACGGTGGTGTGCGCCGATTCGATCTTCGGGATGAGCGGGTGGATCACTTCCTGCGCTGTTTCGAGCTTGCGGGCGTACGTGGTCAGCGTGATGCCGGTCCGGCTGTACCGGGTCGCCGCCTTGCTCAGCTCGGGGTGCGTCTCGCCCGCGGCCTCGCGCACGGCGTCGACGGACTCGGCGATCTGCCGGGTGCCTTCGCTGATCAGGCGCAGCTGAGTCACGGTGCGCCGCATGACGCGCGCGGCATCCTTCAGATCGGTCGCGTACCGGTCGATGTCGGACGGAGTGCCCTCGAGACGGCGCAGCACATTGTGCTGGGGTGAGGTGAGAGTCACCGGTGTGCTTCCTTACCGTGGCTGATGGAGCGCGGGATCGTTGTCGGCGCCGTTGGACTGCATCGCGGCTGCGGCTTCGGCATCCCAGTTGCGCCAGCCGTCGATGACGTCCTGCAGGTGCTTGCGGATCTGATCGAGGTTCTCTTTCAGATCGTCGCGGGTGTTGTTCCAGTCGTTCTCGAAGTCGGCGGCCCGTCCGCGCAGCGATCCGCGGCCGTCCGGTCGGCCGATGGCCTCTTGGATGCCACCGGACACGCTCGTCGCCTCGTCGAACTCCGCGATCGAGGCGTCGAGGTTGGCGACGACCTCGTCGAGTTCCTGCATGTTCAGATAGATGTCGGGCACAACCGGCCTCCCTCCGCGCGCGTCGCCGACTCAGCCGGTCAGTTGCCGGCGAGTGCCTGGTCGGTGTCCTTGATGGCCTGCATCATCTTGCGCAGCGACTCGCCCATGTCGCTAATGCCCTCGATGGCCTTCTCCAGACCCGTCGTCAGCTCGTTGTAGCCCTCGCCGAACTTGCCCGACGCGTGCTCGGTCTTGAAGTCATCGCCCAGGAGGCGATCGACATCGGCCTTCAGGCGACGCAGCACGTCGCCGATCTCCTCGCGACCGGTCTCGAGCTTGCCCGCCATCGAGTCCATCTCGCCATAAGAAGCCTTGAAATCAGCCATGATCCACCCCTTGGTCTCTAGGTCCGGGCGTTTCCCCGGTCGACACACAGGCTAACCGAGGCTGGGGCGACGCCCCATGGGGAGGATTACCCACCCACCTCATTCCGTGCGACATGATCGGATGAGGACATCCGAGGGAGGACACCATGAGCGAGTACGACACGATCATCGTCGAGACGCGAGGCCGCGTCGGCTGGATCACGCTGAACCGACCCGAGGCGCTCAATGCGCTCAACACCCAGGTGTGCCGCGAGGTCGTGGCCGCAGCATCCGCGTTCGATGCCGACACCGGGATCGGGGCGATCGTGCTGACGGGTTCGGAGCGCGCATTCGCGGCGGGCGCGGACATCAAAGAGATGGAGTCGATGTCCGGGCTCGACATGCTCATCGGTGACCACTTCGGCGGCTGGGCCGACTTCGCCGCCGTGCGCACGCCCGTCATCGCGGCCGTGTCGGGCTTCGCGCTCGGCGGGGGCTGCGAACTGGCGATGATGTGCGACATCATCCTCGCCGCCGACACGGCGAAGTTCGGGCAGCCCGAGATCAACCTCGGTGTCATTCCCGGCATGGGCGGATCGCAGCGGCTCGAGCGTGCCGTCGGCTACTACAAAGCGGCCGACCTCATCCTCACGGGGCGCATGATGGGCGCCGACGAGGCCGAGCGCTCCGGCCTCGCCTCGCGCGTCGTGCCTGCTGCCGACCTGCTCGACGAAGCGTCGAAGCTGGCCGAGACCATCGCGTCGAAGTCGCTGCCGTCGCTGTATGCCGCGAAGGCGGTGCTGGATGCTGCGCTGGAGACGCCGCTCGCCGAAGGCCTGCGGCTCGAGAAGCACGTCTTCTCGGCACTGTTCGACACCGAAGACCAGCGCGAAGGCATGTCGGCGTTCCGCGAGAAGCGCTCGCCGGACTTCCGCCACCGCTGACCCGCGGTCTCCTGCTCGGTCCCTGAGCCTGCCGAAGGGTGGTCCCTCTCTCCGCTCGGTCCCTGAGCTTGCCGAAGGGTCGTCCGTCTCTCCGCACGATCCCTGAGCGTGTCGAAGGGTGGTCCCTGAGCTTGTCGAAGGGTCGCGATGCGCTGCTCCCGCTCAGCATGCCCCCGCGACGGCCTGCGGCCGCCGCTCCCGCCAGACCCGATGCCAGCTTCGCGGGAGCAGCGCATCGCTCCGCCGCGCGGGGCTGAATCCTGGTCCCTGGGCCTGCCGAAGGTGGCCCCTGACCCCGCTCGGTCCCTGAGCTTGTCGAAGGGCGGTCCCTGAGCTTGCCGAAGGGTCGCGATGCGGGGCTGAGTCCTGGTCCCTGGGCCTGCCGAAGGGTGGCCCTTGAGCTGGTCGAAGGGGCGTTCGTCTCGCGACGCTTCGGCAAGCTCAGCGACCGGGGTGGGGGAGTGTGCGTGCGGGGCGACGCTTCGGCAAGCTCAGCGACCGGGGTGGGGGCGTGTGGGTGCGGGGCGGCGCTTCGGCAAGCTCAGCGGCCGAAGCTCACCGACCGAAGCTCAGGGGTGGGGGAGGGGGCGTGCGTGCGGGGGGGACGCTTCGACAGGCTCAGCGACCGGGCCCGGCGACCGGGGAGGGCCGCGCGGGGCCACGCGGTCAGAGGGGTTCGGGCATCGGCCGCGGGTCGGTGAAGTCGCCCGAGGCTTTGCGCAGGCGCGCGATGATGCGCACGAGCTCGGCCGTGTCGTCGTCGCCGAGGCCGGGGCTCTCGAACACCGACGTATTGAGCGCCGCCGTCGCGCGCTCGACGAGCTCGCGGCCCGAGGCGGTCAGCACGAGCATCGCGGCGCGCCCATCCTCGGGGTGCGGCTCGCGCTCGGCGAAGCCGTCGCGCACGAGCCGATCGACGGTGTTCGTCACGCTCGTGGGGTGCACCTGCAACCGCGCGATGGCGCTGGCCATCGGCATCCGTCCTTCGCGCGTGAAGGCGAGAAGACGCAGCATCTCATAGCGGGCGAACGACAGACCGAAGGGCTTCAGCGTCGTGTGGATGCGCGCCAGCATGAGCTGCTGCGCGCGCATGATGCTCGTCACGGCGGACATGCCGGCAGCGGCATCCGTCCATCCGTGCGAGACCCACTGGCGCTTGGCTTCGGCGATGGGATCGACCGGCAGCGGTCCGCGTCTGGCCATGGGTGCTCCTCCTGCCTCCACGGTACCGTCGTGCGGATCGAACCTCGAACGACGCGCAATGTATACACACGGGCACATTGTCCGGCGTCGATGCCGGCATATTGCCCTCGATTGGATACGAAGAAAATGCGCGGATAGACTCACCGCAGGTGTGAGGAGTGTGTTCGATGAAGATCGTCGTCCTGGTCAAGGAAGTGCCGGACACCTATGGTGACCGCAAGCTGAGTCTCGAGACGGGTTTGGCAGATCGTGCCGCGTCCGAGGCGGTTCTCGATGAGATCGGTGAGCGCTCGCTCGAGGTCGCGTTGTCGTATGCCGACAAGAATGCGGACACCGAGGTGGTCGTGCTGTCGATGGCGCCGCAGTCGGCGCAGGCCACGGTGCGCAAGGGGCTCGCGATGGGTGCGGCCTCCGCCGTGCAGGTCGTCGACGAGGAGCTGCTCGGTGCCGACATGGGGCTGACGGCTGAGGTTCTCGCCGCGGCGTTGAAGAAGGTCGGGTTCGACCTCGTCGTCGCGGGCAACCAGTCCACGGACGGTTCGGGCGGGATGGTGCCGGCGATGATCGCCGAGCTGCTCGATGCTCCCGCTGCGCTGAACCTCTCGTCGGTCGAGATCGGCGAGAGCTCGGTGTCGGGTGTTCGCGCGACGGATGCCGGCACGGTCGAGGTGTCGGCGACGTTCCCCGCGGTCATCTCGATCACCGAGGCGCTGCCGGACGCACGGTTCCCGAACTTCAAGGGCATCATGGCGGCGAAGAAGAAGCCGTTCGAGACGCTGTCGCTGGCCGACCTCGGTGTCGAGGCGCTCGCCGCGGACGTGTCGCGGTCGATCATGGTCGGCCTGAGCGAGAAGCCGCCGCGCGAGGCGGGGGTCAAGATCGTCGATGAGGGCGATGCGGGCGAGAAGCTCGCAGAGTTCCTCGCGCAGAACCGACTGGTGTGAGGAACTGAGATGACGTTTGCTGCGGATTCGATTCTGGTCCTCCTCGACACGATGCCCTCGGGCGAGCTGGCGAAGTCGTCGGCGGGACTGCTCGGTGCGGCATCCGAGGTGGGCACGCCGGTCGCTCTGGTGATCGGTGATGACAAGCTCGCGCAGGATGCTGCCGCGCTCGGGGCGGCAGCGGTGCTCGTGGCATCCGGTGACCGGGTCGACGCGCTCGCGGCGGCTGCCGCTCGTGTGCAGCCCGATGCGGTGCTGCTGTCGCACTCGGTCGAAGGTCGTGAGGCCGCCGCCCGGTTCGGGGCGCGCACCCGCGCCGGCATCGCGGCGGACGCCATCGGCGTCGGCCGTGATGACGAGGGCGTCGTGGCGCGGCATTCGGTGTACGGCGGTGCGTACAACGTGGACTCGACGGTGACGTTCGGTGCCCCCGTGATCACGATCCGCCAGGGTGCCGTGGACACGCGCGCCGAGGCGGTCGCCTCGCCCGTCGTCGAGACGCTCGAGGTTGCGGCATCCGGTCGTGCGTCGGCGACGTTCGGCGAGCTGCAGGAAGCTGTCGTGGCGTCGTCGCGCCCGGAACTGCGCGGTGCGGCCAAGGTCGTCTCGGGTGGTCGGGGTCTGGGCTCGGAAGAGAAGTTCGAGCTCGTCAACGACCTCGCCGATGCGCTCGGCGCTGCCGTGGGAGCATCCCGCGCGGCGGTCGATGCCGGCTACGTGCCGCAGTCGTTCCAGGTGGGTCAGACGGGTGTGTCGGTGGCCCCGCAGCTGTATGTCGCTCTGGGCATCTCTGGTGCGATCCAGCACAAGGCGGGCATGCAGACGGCCAAGACGATCGTCGCGATCAACAAGGACGCGGATGCGCCGATCTTCGAGATCGCGGACTTCGGTGTCGTGGGCGATCTGTTCACGGTCGTGCCGCAGCTGATCGCGGCGCTCGAGGCGAAGAAGAAGGCGTAACCCGTGGCGACTTTCGGGCGCACGATTCGTCGCGGCCTCCCGCGGCGACCCGGCGGAGACCCCTGGCCTCCCGCCGGCGAAGCGCCGGTCGAGGCTGCGGCGCCCGCTGCGGCGCCCGAGGCTGAGGCGCCCGAGGCTGAGGCGCCCGCGGCTGAGTTGCCTCATTCTGCTGCTCCGGCTGGTGCCGAAGAGCAGTCTGCGCCACATGAAGCTCCCGCGGCTTCGGCTGCCGAGGTTGAGTTGCCTCAATCTGCTGCTCCCGCTGGTACCGAAGAGCGTTCTGTGACACATGAACCGGAACTTTCGGATGCCGCGGGCCTGGCCCCGACGGCAGGTGCAGCGCCCACCGTGCGCCGCGGACTGCCGCGCGTGGCGGGCGGCGAGCCCTGGCCGCCCGCATCCTTCGCCCCCGCCGGAACTGCCGCCCCGGCGGCGACAGCCCCGGCGCACGCCGCTCCTCCTGCGAGTGCGGATGCCGCAGCCCCGACCCCGGCGAGTGAACCGGCGGCAGCGGCGGCGACCCAGACAGCGGCAGCGACCGCTCCGACCGCAGCGACTCCGGCTGCGGCAGCGACCCCGGCGGCAGCCGGCGGCACATCGCACGCCGTGCGGCGCGGATTGCCGCGCGTGGCCGGGGGCGAGCCGTGGCCTCCCGCGGACTACACCGCCGTCACCTCGGTGGAAGCGCCGGCGGTGCCCGCGCCCGAAACCCCCGCGCCCGAAACCCCCGCGCCCGAAACCCCCGCAACGGCGACCGAGGCGCAGGCTCCCGCGCCGGTTCCCGCCGGCGAGGTCGCGGTCGCGGCATCCGTTCGCGACACCTCCACGCCGCTGCCGTTCACGCGCACGGTGTGGCAGGGTGCGGCGGGGCGGGAGTTCGAGCGGCAGCGCCGGTCGGGCGTCGTCGCGACCGCGCCCGAACCCGAGCGCATCGGCCCGTTCACGCGCGGTCAGTGGGTCGGCGCGGTGCTCGTCGCCGGTGCGGGCCTGCTGTTCGCCGCGGCGATGGCCGTCGTCGCGGTGCGGTGGCTGCTGTCGCTGGAGCCGCTGCAGGACTTCCTCACGACCTATCCGGGCGAATACCACCTGCCCGAGGGTGCGCCCGTCGGCTTCCCCGCGTGGCTGGGGTGGCAGCACTTCTTCAACGTGTTCCTCATCGTGCTGATCATCCGATCGGGGCTGCGGGTGCGCACCGAGAAGCGGCCCACCGCGTTCTGGTCACCGCGCACGAACAGCAAGCGCAAGATCAGCCTGACCCTCTGGTTCCACCAGTCGCTGGACATCCTGTGGGTGCTCAACGGCGCGATCTTCATCGTGCTGCTGTTCGTGACGGGGCAGTGGATGCGGATCATCCCGACCAGCTGGGAAGTCTTCCCCAACGCACTCTCGGCCATCCTGCAGTACATCTCGCTGGACTGGCCGACCGAGAACGGGTGGGTCAACTACAACAGCGTGCAGCAGCTGGCGTACTTCACGACCGTGTTCCTCGCCGCACCGCTGGCGATCATCACCGGCGTGCGGATGTCGGGCATCTGGCCCAAGGACGCCAAGATTCTCAACCGCCTCTACCCGGTCGAGTGGGCGCGCGCGGTGCACTTCCCGGTGATGCTCTACTTCGTCGTGTTCATCGCGATCCACGTGTTCCTCGTGTTCGCGACCGGAGCGCTGCGCAACCTCAACCACATGTATGCCGCGCAGGGCTCGACCGACCCGAGCGTCTACGCCGAGAACTGGGCCGGGTTCTGGTTCTTCGTCGCCTCGATCGTCGTCATCGCGATCGCGTGGGTCGCCGCACGCCCGCTCGTGCTCGCCCCCATCGCACGCCTGTTCGGCAAAGTCAGCGCCCGCTGATGACCGCCGACGCGCTGCCCCTCGTGGCGCGGACGAGCGCGCTCACGACGCGGATCCTGGCGCCCAACGCGGGACCGATGACACTCGACGGCACGAACACGTACGTGCTGCGCGCACCCGGGTCGGCCTCCGTCGTCGTGGTCGACCCCGGTCCCCTCGACGACGACCACCTCGCGCGCATCACGGCCGAGGGCACCATCGAGCTCATCCTGCTCACGCACCACCACATCGACCACGTCGAAGCGGCTCCCGAGCTCGCGCGTCGGACGGGCGCCCCCGTGCGCGCGTGGGATGCGGCCCTGTGTGCGGATGCCGCGAACCTGCAGCCCCGCGAGCGGCTCGAGGCGGCGGGCACGCGGATCGACGTGCTGCACACGCCCGGACACACGGCCGACTCGGTGTGCTTCCTGCTCGCCGACGACGCCACGCTCGACGGCGCGGCGACGGCGTCGGTGCTGACGGGGGACACGATCCTCGGCCGGGGCACGACCGTCATCGCGCCACCCGACGGGTCGCTGGGCGCCTACCTCGCGTCGCTCGGGACCCTGCACCACATGGGCGCGGGAACGCTCGCTCTGCCCGCGCACGGGCCCACCCTGCCCGACCTCGCGGCGATCGCGGACCGCTACCTGACGCATCGTCGACTCCGCCTGGACGAGGTCGAGAAGGCACTCGCCGACCTCGGCATCGCGGCGGCGACCGACGCCGAGACGGTCGCCGCCGTCACCGACCGGGTCTACCCGCAGATCGCGCCCGAGGTGCGCTTCGCCGCCGAGGCCTCGACCGTCGCTCAGCTCGCCTACCTCGCCGGCTGACCGCCCGGGCCGGTTCGACGGCGGGACCGATTCAGACGGATGCCGCGCCCGCCGCGAACCCTTCGGCATAGGCCTCGTCGGCGCCGAGGCGGAACATGTCGCGCTCGAGCGGGCGCACGATCGAGCGCGCACCCGGAAGATCGAGCGGACCCACGAGGTCGGTGCGACCGCGCACGACGGCGACGGGAAGCCGTGACGCCTTGCCCTTGACGAGGTCGGTCGCCGCGGCGAGTTCGTCGGCGACGCACGGCTGCGTGACGACGAGCTCGCGGCCCTCGGCGTCGGTCTGCCCGCGCAGATCTTCGAAGACGTGCACGCCGGCGGCACCGATCGCGGCATCGGTCTGCCCTTCGCGCCATGCGCGACCGAGCGTGTCGGTGATGATGACCCCGACGCGGGCGCCGAGTCGGGCGCGCAGCCCCTCGGCGAGGGCGCGCGCCGACGCGTCGGGGTCGACCGGAAGCAGCAGCACGGTTCCCTCGGGCGTGTTCGACGCGTCGACGCCCCCCGCGGCCGACACGATGCCGAGGTGGTTCTGCACGATGCGCGTGCGGTGGCCGGACGGCATCGCGCGCGTGGCGACCGTGCGGACCGTCTCGGCCGTGATGGCGTCCTCGCGGTCGTCGGCCGAGATGATGCGGCCCTCGGCCTTGGACACGATCTTCGAGGTCACGACGACGATGTCACCGTCGACGAGCGTGTCGCCCGCAGCATCCGCTATCGCCGCGACGAGATCCGTGCCCGGAACGATCTCGGGGATGCCCGCGAGGGCCCAGACCTGCAGCACGTGGGTCAGCGGACGAATCGCACCTCGGTGAGCGTCTCACCGAGGAAAGGCTCGGTGTGCGCCGCGCCGTCGAGGGCGAACCCGTTGCGCGCGTAGAACCGGTGAGCGCGCGGGTTGTCCTCGGCGACCCAGAGATACAGCGGCTCGTCCTTCGCGATGACGGAGTCGAAGAGCTTCTGGCCGATGCCGGTGCTGTGGAAGGCGCTGAGCAGATAGATGAAGTAGAGCTCGCGGAACGCGGGGGCGTCCTTGTCGCGGGCGGGCCCGGAGCCGGCGAAGCCCACGATCTCTCCGTCGACGAGCGCTGCGGTCATGGTGAACTCGGGACCCTGTGCGGCCCAGTGCGTCCACAGTTCCGCCATCCGGCGGGGCGAGATCTTCTCGAGGTTCGCCTTGCTGATGAGGTGGTCGTAGGTCTCGTGCCAGCACGTGGCGTGGACGCGACCGAGTGCTTCGGCGTCGACGTCGCGGACCGGACGGACAACGACGTCTGTCTGGATTTCGGCTTCCATGGCCAGACTCTACGCTGGCCGCGCGAGGACGCGAAATCGGCTGTCGCCGGGGATGATGCCACGCCGATGTCCGGGTGCGGACTGTGGGAAACCTGCAACCGAATCGGCTGATCGGGGGCCGATGGCTACCATCGCTCTTCGTGAATGTGATGTGGCGCACCCTGCTGACGATCTGGCGCGCGAAGCGGCACGTGCGCCGGCACGGTCTGACCGATCCGCGCGCCGTCGGCCGAGTCCGTGTGCGGACGCTGCCCACCGACCTGGATCTGCTCGGGCACATGAACAACGGCCGGTACCCGTCGCTGTTCGACCTCGGCCGGTTCGACCTGCTCGTGCGCACCGGCATGTGGGACCTGCTGCGCGAGAAGCGCTGGTACGCCGTCGTGGCGAGCTCGACGATCACGTTCCGCAAGTCCCTCGAGCTGTGGCAGCGGTTCACGGTCGAATCACGCCTGCTCGGCCACGACGAGAAGTCGACGTACCTCGTGCATCGGGCCGTCGTCGACGGTGAGATCTACGCCGAGATGATCGTGCGCGCGCGGTTCCTGCGCCGCGGTGGCGGGATCGTGCCGCTCGAGGAGCTGTTCCAGGCGCTGCACAAGCCCGACGACCTGCCCGGCCTCGAACCGTGGGTCACCGATTGGGCGGCGGCGTCGGTGCTGCCCTCGACGAAGGCACCCGCCCCGAGCATCTGGCGCTGATCGGGTCCGACGCGTGCCGGCGGTGCGGGCTCTAGGCGTCGCCCGGCTGCGTCGGCGTGAACGGCTGGTCCGCCGTGCGCGCCGCGGTCTCGATGTACGCGTCGCGCAGCGCACGGCGCACGGCACGGATGTGCGGATGCGCCGTCGACGAGGAGCGCAACGACGTGAACACCTCGCGCGTGGGCGCCCCGGGGAGGTCGACGAGCTTCACGGGCGAGGCGGGCTCGGCCCACAGCAGGTCGGGCAGCACGCCGACGGCGTAGCCGGCCGTGATGAGCCGCACGTGCGACACGAGGTCGGGCAGCTCGAAGCGCACTTCGGGCTCGAATCCCATGGCGCGGCACTGCTGCACGGCCCACTGCCGCGCGGCCGTGCCGGTGGGCTCCATGACCCACACGCGATCGCGGAGGTCCGCCAGCGAGGTCGCGGGGTCATCGGGCGGAAGCGCGATGCGCACGGGGTCGATGCCGAGGACATCGCGCTCGAGCCCGGACCGGTGCTCGCGGGTGTGCCCGGGGTACTGCTCGGCCACGACGAGGTCGAAGCCACGGGCCTCGAGTTCGAACAGCCCCTCTTCGGGCGGCACCTGGGCCATGTCGATCCGCAGCGCCGGCTCGCGCTCGGCCACGATCCGCAAGAGCGTCGGGGCGAGGGAGAGGGCGGCGGTCTGCATGATCGCGATGCGCACGGGCGCGATGCCCGGCTCGATCGTCTCGAGCTCGGCGCGGATCTGCTCCTCGAGATCGAGCGCCCGTGCGGCGTGCGCGGCGAGGGCTCTGCCCTGCTCGGTCAGGCGCACGCGGCGCCCCTCCGGAACGATGAGACGCACCCCCGCGTCTCGCTCCAGGAGCGCGAGCTGCTGAGAGATCGTCGACGGGCTGTACGACAACGCTTCGGCCACGGCCGCCAGCGTTCCGCGCAGCGATAACTCATGCAGCATCCGCAAGCGTCGAAGCTCGAACATGGCCCCCACCATTCGTGGCACTTCTAGAACGGTATTGATTATAGATGGCCACTTTTCCCAACGGGTCGGATGCCGCAAAGTTGAGGGGTTGATGCCCGTGTACCGGGCGTGGTACCCCCTGCCCTCCGGGAGTTGAAAGATAGTGAGCACCGACGTGACGATCGATATCGCGGCTGAGTCCATCGCCCTTGCCCAGCGATGGGTGGAGGAAGCCGCTCAAGCGGATGTCGATCCGGCTGCGGAGCGCCTGGCGGGGGTGCTCAAGGACCCGAACGGACTGCCGTTCACCCTCGGCTTCGTCGACGGCGTCATGCGCCCCGAGAGCCTGACGGCCGCGGCGACGAACCTGAAGCGCGTCGCTCCGCTCGTGCCGGGCTTCCTGCCCTGGTACCTGCGCTCGGCCGTGCAGCTCGGCGGCGCCGTGGCGCCGGTCCTGCCGTCGCCCGTCGTGCCGATCGCGCGGCGCGTGCTGCGCGAGATGGTCGGGCACCTCATCATCGACGCGCGCCCCGAGAAGCTCGGCCCCGCGATCGCGAAGATCCGCGAGTCCGGCGCGCGCCTGAACATCAACCTGCTCGGCGAGGCCGTGCTCGGCGAAACCGAGGCGCTGCGCCGCCTCGAGGGCATCCACGAGCTCATCCGCCGCCCCGACGTCGACTACGTGTCGGTCAAGGTGTCGGCGATCGTGAGCCACATCTCGATGTGGGCGTTCGATGACGTCGTCGACCTGGTCGTCGAGCGCCTCATGCCGCTGTACTTCACGGCCGCCTCCAACGGCACGTTCATCAACCTCGACATGGAGGAGTACCGCGACCTGCACCTGACGATCGCGGTCTACAAGCGGATCCTCGAGCACGCCGAGCTCACCTCGCTCGAGACCGGCATCGTGCTGCAGGCCTACCTGCCCGATGCCGCGCCGGCGCTGCGCGACCTCACCCAGTGGGCGCAGCAGCGGGTCGCCGCCGGTGGCGCGCCGATCAAGGTGCGTCTGGTCAAGGGCGCGAACCTCGCCATGGAGCACGTCGATGCGGCCGTGCACGGCTGGTCGCTCGCGACCTACAACACCAAGGTCGACTCCGACGCCAACTACATCCGCTGCCTCGACGAGGCGCTGCACCCCGAGAACACCGCCGCCGTGCGGATCGGCGTCGCCGGCCACAACCTCTTCGACATCGCGTACGCGTGGCTGCTCGCCGGCCAGCGCGGCGTGCGGGACGGCATCGACTTCGAGATGCTGCTCGGCATGGCCCAGGGCCAGGTCCAGGCCGTGACGCGCGACGTCGGGCCCGTCCTGCTCTATGTCCCGGTCGTGCGCCCCGACGAGTTCGACGTCGCGATCAGCTACCTCGTGCGCCGCCTGGAAGAGGGCGCATCCCAGGAGAACTTCCTCTCGGCGGCGTTCGACCTCGCCGACGACGCGACGATGTTCCAGCGCGAGCAGGACCGCTTCACGGCCTCGCTCGCCCGCGCCGTCGACCCGACCCTGGCGATCGGTCCCAACCGCACGCAGAATCGCACGCTCGAGTCGGCCGCCGGCCTCACTCGTGCGGGCGCGCGGGCACTGCGCCGCGAGAACGCCGCCGAAGAGGAAGGCCTCACGCAGGCCGTGCTCGGCATCGCACGCACCGCCGCGCCCGAGCCCGCCGACACGGCGCCGATCGAGCCCACCGCCGAATCGCAGATGTTCGCCGGTGACGCCTACGTCGAGACCGCCGTCTACGCGTCGCGCGAATCGGGCCAGCCCTCCGCCGGCGCCCCGGGCTTCGACAACGCCCCCGACAGCGACCCGGCCCTCGAGGTCAACCGCGACTGGGCGAACGACATCCTCGGCCGCGTCGAGCAGTCGGACGCCGGCGTCGAGACCATCCAGGCCGCGCGCGTCGACGACGCCGACGTGCTCGAGAAGATCGTCACCGATGCCCGCGACGCCGCCGCGGCGTGGGGCGCCAAGCCCGCCGCCGAGCGTGCCGCCGTGCTGCAGGCCGCCGCGCGCGAGCTCGAGGCCCGCCGTGGCGACCTGATCGAGGTCGCGGCATCCGAGACCGGCAAGGTCTTCGCCGAGGGCGACGTCGAGGTGAGCGAGGCGGTCGACTTCGCCAACTACTACGCCGCGACGGCGCGCGAGCTCGACAGCGTCAGCGGCGCCGTGTTCGTGCCCGAACGACTCACCGTCGTCACGCCCCCGTGGAACTTCCCCGTCGCCATCCCGGCCGGTGGCGTGCTCGCCGCCCTCGCGGCCGGTTCGGCCGTCGTGTTCAAGCCCGCGCCCCAGGCGCGCCGCTGCGCGGCCGTCGTCACCGAGGCGCTGTGGAAGGCGGGCGTGCCCCGCGAAGTGCTCGCGCTCGTCGACATCGACGAAGGTGACCTCGGTCGCCGTCTGCTGTCGCACCCCGACGTCGACCGCGTCATCCTCACGGGTGCGTGGGAGACGGCGGCGCTGTTCCGCTCGTGGCGCCCCGAACTGCCGCTCCTGGCCGAGACCAGTGGCAAGAACGCCATGATCATCATGCCGTCGGCCGACCTCGACCTCGCGGCGGGCGACCTCGTCAAGAGCGCGTTCGGCCACGCGGGCCAGAAGTGCTCGGCCGCGTCGCTCGCGATCCTCGTGGGTCCCGTCGCGCGCTCCAAGCGCTTCGCCCGTCAGGTCGTCGACGCGACCCGGTCGCTGCGCGTGGGCGTGCCCACCGACCCGATGAGCGAGATGGGTCCCGTCGTCGAGGCGCCGCACGGCAAGCTGCAGTGGGCGCTGACGACGCTCGACGAGGGTGAGCAGTGGCTCGTCAAGCCCGAGCGCATCACGGTCGAGGGTGCGGATGCCGCCAAGTACGAGGGCCGCTTCTGGACCCCCGGCGTGCGCACGGGCGTGCGCGCCGGTTCGCGGTTCCACCGCGAGGAGTTCTTCGGCCCCGTCATGGGCATCATGCACGCGAGTTCGCTCAGCGAAGCCATCGAGATGCAGAACGCCGTCGCGTACGGACTGACGGCGGGCCTGTATACGCAGAACCCCGAAGACCTCGCGACGTGGCTCGATCGCGTCGAGGCGGGAAACCTGTACGTCAACCGCGGCATCACCGGCGCCATCGTGCAGCGCCAGCCGTTCGGCGGCTGGAAGCGCTCCTCGGTCGGCGCCGGCACGAAGGCCGGTGGCCCGAACTATCTGATCGGCCTCGGCTCGTGGCGTGCGTCGGCGGGTGCGTCGACGTCGGCGACCCTGCACCTGCGCGGGCTCGACACCCGCATCACCTCGGTCATCGAGGCGGCTCAGCCGTCGCTCGGCTACGAGGAGTTCGAGTGGCTGCGCCGCGGCGCGCTGTCGGACGCCATCGCGTGGGACCGCGAGTTCGGCCAGGTCAAGGACGTCTCGCGCCTCGGCGTCGAGCGCAACCTGTTCCGCTACCGTCCGGCGCCGGGCGTCACGGTCCGCGCCACGGGGGATGCCACGTGGCAGGCGCTGCTGCGCGTCGTCGTCGCGGGCATCCGCGCCGGCGCCCCGTTCACGGTCTCCACGCCCGTGGGTCTGCCCCCGGCCGTGCGCCGCGTCCTGTCGGACGTCGGCGTGACGGTGTGGGTCGAGTCCGACGCGGAGTGGACCGCGCGCATCGCCGCGTCGCTCAAGGGCGCGGAGCCCGTCGAGCGCGTGCGTCTCGTCGGCTCGCCCGAGGCCATCGCCGAGGTGCGTCACGCCGTCGCCGAGGCGACGGGCGGCAACCCCGATGTCGCGGTCTACCACGACGAGGTCACGACGGCCGGACGCCTCGAGCTGCTGCCGTTCCTGCGCGAGCAGTCGATCACCATCACGGCCCACCGGTTCGGCAACCCCGACCCGTGGTCCGAAGACGTCATCTGACGCATCTGGCCGCGTGCGCGGCATCCGGGAAGAGAAAGAAGTTATCTTTCTGGACGCCGCGCACGGCAGCGGTCACGATGGGTGGAGGGGGACGACTGCGCCGCCGGACTCGGGTTTCGTGCGGCTCGTCCGAAGTGGGGTCAGCGACCCCGGCCGTCCGCGTGATCGCGCATCGGCCGGGGTCCGCGCTCAGTCCTCGTCGACCGGCACCGTGAAGGCGGAGACCAGGCCCAGGATCGAGATGCCGAAGAGCGTCCACTCGCCGGGAGGGGCCTCGGCGCCCTCGGGGATGTCGTAGTTCGGATGGTCCAGGCCCTCGGCCGCACGCACGGCGAAGCCCTCGCCCAGCGCTGCCATCGCCTCGGCGAAGTCGAGGATCGTGAACGGCGTCCGCAGGCGTCGTCCGAAGCGGCGTAGAAGCTCGGCGTAGAACACGGCGAACGACTCGACGGACTCGCGATGACGCTCGGCGCTCGCTTCGCGCAGCTCGGGCCAGGACCCCGCCGCCGTGCGCAGCGCGAGCGCCGTGATGAAGGCATGCGAATCGCGTGATCCCGGCTCGAGGTGGAACCTCGACGCGTAGGTGACGTGGTCCAGGGCCGCGGCGCGCACGACGTCGTCCATCGTCCCGTCGTCGGCGAGCACGTCGCGGATCGCGCTCGACGCGCTCGCGACGGGTCCCGCGAATCTCAGCCGGACCATCTCGACCGCGAGTTCGCGGTGGAATTCGTCCTGATCGGCCCAGATGCGATAGGCGGCGCCGGACGTGAGCTCGACCGAGCGCAGCACCTCTTGCAGGCGGATGTGCTGCACACCCGCCGTCGCGCCACGCTCCAGCAGCAGGTGAAGAGCGGCGTCCAGAATGAGGCGGCGGGTGTCCTCGGCGGATCGGCGAGCCATGCTGATCAGGATCTCAGTCCGCGAGCCCGGGTGTCGATCCGCTCATCGGATCGGATCCTCGTGAAGGTCGCGCACGTGGTAGAACTCCTGGTCCCACAGCAGGTAGACCAGCCACGCGGGCAGATAGTAGGCCGACTGCAGGTAGTCCGCCTGGGACGCGTGGATCGCCCAGCCCTCGTGCTTCTTTCCGACCTCGGCCGACATGGCGAACTCGGGGTCCGGCTGGTTCGCGACGACCAGGGCGCCCTGCTCGCCGCCGAACAGCGACAGCGCCGTGGTGGGGCTGATCGTGTAGACGAGCTGATCGGGTCCCCGGTAGGGGCCGTCTTCATCGGCGAGCTGCGCGATGGCGAGCTCGGTGGCCCGGCCCATCTGCATGTGGTCCTTGTGGCCGGTCGCGCCGCTGGCCGGCCAGAAGCCGACGACGACGTCGGGCTTCACGCGCTTCATGGTCGTCACGAGCCGGTCGACGAGCTCCTGCTCCGATACCCCGGGCACTCCTCCGTCAGGGTAGTCCCACACCTCGTGCTCGTCGACGCCGAGGTTGAAGCTGTTCTTGAGCGCCTCTGCGGTGCGCACGATGCCGAGGTCATCCTGCCGTGCGACGACGGGCACCTGGTGCCCGGCCTCGCCGGCGGTCGCGGTGACCATCGCGGTGTACGCGCCGTCGCGGTCCTTCGCCCGCCAGAACAGGCCGTTGACGGTCTGCTCATCATCCGGATGCGCGAAGACGCCCAGCACGCGTTCGCCGCCGATCTCGCCGATCACCGAGTCGACGCCTTTCGCCGTGGGCATGTGGAAGAGGCTGCGCCCGGCCCAGTAGCCGCCGACGAGGGCGACGACGAGCACGGCGGCGACGACGATGAGCGCGATCCAGCGCTTGCGCATGAGAACTCCGGTGTTCGGGCAGCCGTCGGCTGTGACGGTCGAAGAATCCTAAACCGAAAGCCGACGGCGAACCGCTGTGTCAATTTTTCTTGACATCACCGCACGGGCGGTCGTACGCTCACCCTGTCAAACATTCTTTACACGTCGAGGGATGCACCATGGTCTACGAAGAGCGCAATGCCTGGGCGGGACTCATCGTCACGGTCGTCACGATGACCGCCTACGTCCTCATCGTCCTGCAGCAGGCGGGCGGGGGTGCACTGACCGATGTCGAGTGGTGGCCCATCATGCTCTGGACGATCGGCGGCGGCATCGTCGGCACGATCGTGCTGAGCATCCTGTGGGGTCTGCTCGCGGGCCTGCGGGGTCCCGACGGCGTCGGCCGGTCCGACGTGCGCGATCGGGACATCGCCCGCATGGGTTCGCGCGTCGGTCAGTCGTTCCTCGTCATCGCGGGACTCGGCGTCATCGTCCTGTGCGCTCTCGAGGCAGACCGGTTCTGGATCGCGAACGCGATGTTCTTCGGCTTCGCCCTGTCCGCCTTCGTCGGCGGCGTCGCGAGCGTCATCGCCTACCGCCGCGGACTTCTCTGATGGTGAAGCCGACGAAGGTCACGAACGTCATCCGCGTCCTGCGGGAACGGGCCGGGATGACGCAGGCCGAGCTCGCCGGACGCATCGGAGTCACCCGCCAGACGCTGATCGCGATCGAACAGGGCCGCTATTCGCCCACGCTCGAGCTCGCGTTCCAGCTCTCGCGCGTCTTCGGCCTCGGCATCGACGATGTCTTCCAGTACCCGGAGGGGTGACATGAGCGCGACGATGACGGCGTGGGTGCAGCGTCGATACGGCTCGGCGGATGTCGTCGCCCGTGCGGACGTCGATGTTCCCGAGCCGGGGCGGAGCGAAGTGCTCGTGGACGTCGTCGCGACGGCGCTGAACGCCGGCGACGTGCACATCATGCGGGGGGAGCCCCTGCTCGTCCGGCCCTTCTTCGGGCTGCGGGCGCCGCGCGTCGCGGTGCGCGGTATGGACGTCGCCGGCCGCGTCGTCGCCGTCGGAGAGGGAGTGACACGGTTCGCGCCGGGCGATCGCGTCGTCGGCGAACTGCCGGGAGGGGGGCTCGCCGAGGTCGCCGTCGCGCCGGCGGACCGGCTCGTGCCCGTGCCCGACGACGTATCGATGACGGATGCCGCGACGCTGCCGGTTGCGGGAGGCACCGCGTGGCAGGCGCTCGAACGCGCGGGCGTCGTGCCGGGCGACCGCGTCCTCGTCATCGGTGCGTCCGGCGGAGTGGGCACCTTCGCGGTGCAGCTCGCCGTCGCGCGCGGGGCCGAAGTGTGGGCGCTGTGCGGCGAGCGCAGTCGCGCTCTCGTCTCGTCGATCGGCGCCGCACGCACCTTCGACTACCGGGTCGTGCAGCCGGGAGGGCCTGAGCTCGGGCGCGGCTTCGACGCCGTCCTCGACATCGCCGGGACCGCTCCGCTGCGTGCTCTTCAGGACCTCGTGCGCGACGGCGGCTCGGTCGTGCTCGTGTCCGGTGACGGCGGACGCCTGCTCGGTCCGATCGGCCGGATCGCCGCGGCATCCGCTCGTTCGGTCGGTTCCCGGCGATCGCTGCGGCCCCTCACGGCGGTCGCGAAGCCCGACGTGCTGCACACCCTCGTCGGCCTCGTCGGCGCGGGGCGGATCACGCCGGTGGTCGAATGCACGTGGCCGCTGTCGGACGCGCGCAGCGCCCTCGCGCACGTCGAAGCCGGTCGCACGGTCGGCAAGGTCGTCGTGCGCGCGCACTGAGAAGACCGTCCTCGTCTCGGTCCCGAGTGCGTCGCGTGCGAGAATGGATGCGGCGTGCCCGTGTCGCTTCCCCGCCTGCTGCTCCTGGATGAGCGCCGGATCGGGGCCGGCGGGCCCGTGGACAGCGTCCGCCGAACCTTCGCGAGGAGCTTCATGTCTACGCCGAACACCGTCCCCGACGACATCGTGACCACGACCCGCATCCAGCAGCATCGCACGTATCTCATGTGCCGACCCGAGCACTTCACGGTCAGCTACACGATCAATCCCTGGATGGAGCCCACCAGACCCACCGATACGGCGCTCGCCGTGCGGCAGTGGCAGGCGCTCTACGACACCTACGTCGCGCTCGGTCACGATGTGCACCTGATCGATCCCGTGCCGGGGCTTCCCGACATGGTCTACACGGCCAACGGCGGCTTCGTCGTGGACGGTGTCGCGTACGGCGCGAAGTTCCGCTTCGCCGAGCGGGTGCCCGAGGCGCCCGCGTTCATGGACTGGTTCCGCGCGAACGGCTTCGACGTCGTCGAGCCGCGCGAAGTGAACGAGGGGGAGGGCGACTTCCTGCTCGTGGGGGACACGATCCTCGCCGGGTCGGGCTTCCGTTCGACCGACGACAGTCACCGCGAGCTGTCGGAGCTCTTCGGCAAGGAGGTCGTCTCACTCGGCCTCGTCGACCCGCGCTTCTACCACCTCGACACGGCGCTCGCCGTGCTCGACCCCGTCGAGGGTGAAGGAGGCGTCGAGCGCGCCACCATCGCGTATCTGCCGCACGCGTTCGATGAGCGCTCGCAGCGGGTGCTCGCCGAGCGCTACCCCGATGCGATCCGGGTGTCCGACGAGGACGGCGCCGTCTTCGGGTTGAACTCGGCCAGCGACGGCCGCAACGTCATCATCTCGCCGCGCGCGACGGGTTTCGAAGCGCAGCTGCGCGCGAGGGGGTACCACCCCGTGCTCGTGGACCTGTCCGAGCTGCTGCTGGGCGGCGGCGGCATCAAGTGCTGCACGCTCGAACTGCGACGCTGAGGGGGAGCCATGACCACCGGGATCTTCTCGACGGATGCTGCGACAGCGGCCATCATCGCCGCTGAGGCCGAGCACGTCGCACACAACTACGAACCGCTTCCCGTCGTCATCGCGCGCGGCGAGGGCGCGTGGGTCACCGACGTCGAGGGCAAGAGGTACCTCGACCTGCTGTCGGCCTATTCGGCGCTCAACTTCGGGCACGGGCATCCGGCGCTGCTGGCCGCGGCGCGCGAACAGCTCGAACGGCTGACGCTCACGAGCCGCGCCTACCACAACGACCGGCTCGGGCTCTTCGCCGCGGCGCTGGCCGAACTCGCCGGCAAAGACATGGTGCTGCCCATGAACACGGGCGCCGAAGCCGTCGAGACCGGTATCAAGGTCGCGCGCGCGTGGGGCGAGCGCGTCAAGGGCATCGCGCCGGATGCGGCGGAGATCATCGTCGCGCACGGCAACTTCCACGGCCGCACGACGACGATCGTCGGCTTCAGCGACGACCCCGTGGCGCGCGCCGGGTTCGGGCCGTTCGCCCCCGGATTCGTGCACGCGCCGTTCGGCGACGCCGCCGCGCTCGAAGCGGCGATCACCCCGAACACGGCGGCCGTGCTGATCGAGCCCATCCAGGGCGAGGCGGGCGTCATCGTGCCGCCCGAGGGCTACCTGCGGCAAGTGCGCGAGATCTGCACCCGGCGCGGCGTGCTGTTCATCGCCGACGAGATCCAGTCGGGGCTCGGCCGCGTCGGCACGACGTTCGCGTGCGACCGCGAACAGGTCGTGCCCGACGTCTATCTGCTCGGCAAGGCGCTGGGTGGCGGCATCCTGCCCCTGTCGGCCGTCGTCGCCGATCGCGACGTGCTGGGGGTCATCCGGCCCGGTGAGCACGGGTCGACCTTCGGCGGCAATCCGCTCGCTGCGGCGATCGGGCTGCGGGTCGTCGAGATGCTGCAGTCGGGCGAGTTCCAATCGCGGGCACTCGCGCTCGGCGAGCACCTCGAGCACAAGCTCACGGCTCTCATCGGCCACGGCGTCACGGCGGTGCGCCGCGCGGGACTGTGGGCGGGAGTGGACATCGACCCCGCCGTCGGCACGGGTCGCGAGATCGCCGAACGGCTGCTCGCGCGGGGTGTGCTCGCGAAAGACACCCACGGACAGACGGTGCGCTTCGCGCCGCCGCTGGTCGTGCGGGCCACCGAGCTCGACTGGGCGGTCGAACAGTTGCGGGTCGGGCTCGGCGCGTGAGCGTCGATTTTGACAGTCACGCAGAAACCCATAGACTCAACAAGTTGCCCGGCGGATCGGCGAGAAGCTGAACGTCCGGAGCAGATCCAGCTTCGTGAAGTCGTCGATGATCGCTGTGCCCGACATCTTGTCGGGAACGCGGATTTGACAGAAGCGAAGCGACACATAAGATAGTGAAGTTGCCCTGCGGGCGGAGCTGAGAGGCCGAGTAGCAGGAGCATCCGATCCTTGAGAACTCAACAGCGTGCACTTGTCAAATGCCAAATTACC
>NZ_JBSHLF010000004.1:0-8146 GCF_053644215.1 Microbacterium sp. NPDC055442
TCGAGCAGCTCGCCCTCGCATACCCCGAACGCATCAACCCCCACCTCTAACTACCCCCGCTGATGCCCACTTACACAGAAATCTTGACAAGCCCAACTGCGCGGCCACCTCGGGGAGCAGGTTCCCCCGTACCGGGACGAGCCCGTCACGGCTGACCCCGAGGGTCAGCCCGCGTTTGCGCATCGCCCGCGCCTGGCCGGGTTCGGTACCGTCTTGATCCAGGAACACCGCCCACACCGTGGCATACGTGCGAAGATCTTCCGCACACGCCGGCGGGGCGGCATCCGCCCCCTCACCGCGAGCGGCCGCAGCCAACTCCGCATCCGCGGCCAGGAGCGCCTGCCGCCCCGCGATACATCCCCGCAACGGGCCGGCCACCGCGACGACCCCGTCGACACCGACCTCACCCGCTACGAGCACCTCCCGCATGCCCGGCAGCTCCGCCGGGAGCAGCTCCCCCGTACTCGGTGCGGTGCGCTGCTCGATCGCCCGCGCTGCGGAGACGATATCGGCCGCGGTGCGCTGAGACACCCGTGTCGCCCGCTGCACCAGCTCACCCTCGGACCGGCACCCCAACCGGGTGGTCAACCGGTCCGCATGCGGGACCGCATCGGAGCGTTCCCGCACCTGCCCGACCGTCTCGACCAGCACCGCCTCCACACCCCGCAACAACCGCCCCGCCGCCGCGAGCACCGCCAGCACCTCGTCATCACTCGCGACCCGCAACACGCCCTCATCGAACACGGTCTGCACCACCCCGGCCAGGGCGTCACCCAACCGGGCGAGAGTGACAGGAAGGGTGCTCATACCCCCCATTCTGGCCAGGGCCACCGACATCCAAACCCCCAGATGACACCCCGATTACAATCCGTGCACAACCCGCCCGGAGACCCCCCTGTGGAGGAAGCGATCCCCGTGCCCGTGCCCGCAGCATCCGCCCACCCCCGCCGCATCCGCCGCATCCGCCGCCCCCGCCGCATCCGCCGCCCCCGCCGCATCCGCCGCCCCCGCCGCATCCGCCGCCCCCGCGGCATCCGCCCACGACCGCGAGACCGCAACAGGCCGCCGAGACTGCGGGGCCCACCCGCTGTCTCGACCCGCCGATGCAGTCTCGCGGTCAATGGCGGGGGAGATCGACGCGACGGTCGCTCGCGACGGTGTCCGCCCCGGGGCGGGTGTCTGTGTGGACACAGCGCGCGACCCTCGCCACCGCCGGCGCGGGGCGTCGAGAGATCGCGGGGCTCTGCATCGAGTAGTCTCGGCCGTGATGTTCAGCTTCATCATTTCGTTCCACTGACGGTCCTGCGCCCCGCCCCTCGCAGCTCCTGACCGACCAGGGCGGGGCTTCGTGCGCCTCGGCGCGCCGGCCCTCGAACGAAGATCCGCGCAGCGCGCGCGTAGATCGCTGAACAACGGAGATATCCCTGTGTCTACCCGCCGACCGTCCTACCGCGTCGTCCTGAGAAGCCCGGGCATCCGCCCCGCCTTCATTCCGAGCATCATCGGACGACTCTCTCTCGCCACGTCCGGCCTGGCCCTCATCTTCCTGCTGGAGGAAGCGACCGGATCCTTCGCGATCGCCGGCGTCATCACCGCCGCCCTCGGGCTGGCGAACGTCATCGCCACTCCCTGGAGATCCCGACTCATCGATCGCTTCGGGCAACGGCGCATCCTGTCAGTGCTCGGCGGTGTCCATGCCGTGTCTCTCATCGCGCTGGCACTTCTTCCCACTGCCCCGCTCACGGTGCTTCTGATCGTGTGCGTCATCGCGGGAGCGTCCTCGCCACCCTTCGGTGCGACGATGCGCGTCGTGTGGTCGACAGCGCTTCCCGCCGGGCCGCTTCGAACGCGCGGGTTCAGTCTTGACGCCGTGGCCGAGGAAGTGACCTTCGCCGTCGGTCCGCTCGTCGCCGCCGCTCTCGTTGCGGTGTCCGGTCCACTCGCAGCGCTCATCTTGTCCGCGGCGTGCGTCTCGGTAGGGAGCGGCCTGTTCGTACTCAGCGGGCTGTCCCGCGCCCAGCGAGGATCGCGGCACACCGATCGCACCGCGCCGGCCGCCATCACTCCGCTGCGCACGCGCGGGTTCGTCCCCGTCATATTCGTGATGACCGCACCCGGCCTGATCCTTGGCGCGATAGAACTTGCAGCCCCGGCTCTGGCAGTCGAAGCCGCCGCACCCGCGCTCGCTGGCGTTCTTCTGGCGGTGTTCGCCGGGTCGAGCGCACTCGGCGGGCTTCTGTTCGGCAGCCGCCGCCTCCCCGGCTCGCTCGCAACCCAGCTGCTCATCCTCGTCGGGGCGCTCATCGCCTTCGCGAGCGCCACGGGCGTAATCGGCGGCGTTGCGGCCGGCCTGATCGGATTCGCGCTAGCGGGGCTCTGCCTCGCCCCCATCCTCATCGTCGGCTACCTCGCCGCAGACGACCTGGCCGACGCGCGAGTGAAAACCGAGGCCAGCAGCTGGATCAACACCGCGATCAACTTCGGCGCTGCCATCGGCGCCCTCATCTACGGTGTCATCACGGACGCGGCCACCCCCGGCTGGGCCCTCGCGGGAACGGCGATCGTGGCGGCTGCGTTCGCGACGCTCGGGGCTCCGTTTCTGCTGCGAACCTCGGCAAGGCGGATGCCGCATGAGAATGGCGGGGGTGCTCATGCCGTCCATTCTGACGAGGGTCACCGACATTGAAACTCCCAGATGAGCCCCCGTTCCCGATCGGTGGGAAACCCCTTCCCTGATGGCCTGGGGAGGAACGAACGCAGCGCGCTCACTCGCCCGCCCCCGCCGCATCCGCCCACGACCGCGAGACCGCAACGGGCCGCCGAGACTGCGGGGTCCACCCGCTGTCTCGGCCTGCCGATGCAGTCTCGCGGTCAGTGGCCTGCACAGTGGCCTGCAAAGTGGACGCGACGGCGGGAGTCGAACCCGCAGCACGACCGGGTATGAGCCGGTGTCCGGGACCACCCGGATCGCCGCGATGCCCCACGGTACCGATCCCGTCCGGCCCGCCGACGGAATGTGTCGATACGTGTCGCCGTGCGTCGCCACATGACGACACCCCGGGGCGCCGGTGGTCAGCCCCGGTCGCGACGGGCCGGCGGCGGCGAAGTCAGGGCGCGCAGCATCCGCTCGATCGTTTCGCGGAGTTCGCCGCGAGCCGGTTCGGCGAGATCGGTCGCGTACTCGACGCCCGCGGGGATCCAGCTCAGGCCGTACATCGTCTCGCGGAAGTCCGCCCCGCCGACGGGCCACCGCGTGTGCGACTCGTCTTCGGCCTCGGCGCCCTGCCCCCACTGCCCGAAGTAGTCGCGCATCTCGTCGAGTGGAAGCTCCATGACGGCGTCGGCTTCGACGGGCTGCCGGGCCCAGGACCGGGCGACGAGGATGAACTCCTCGATCTCGTCGGGGGTGAGGGGCTTGGGCTCGAACAGCACACGAGTGTGCTCGACGGACTCGAGCCGGTCGACGCGGAACGTGCGCCAATCATCCCGCTCGAGGTCCCAGCACAGCAGGTACCAGTGCCGGTCGGCGGGCGCCAGCGCGTGCGGATCGACCCGCCGCCTCGTCACCTCTCCCGACGCCGCGGTGTACGTGAAGCGCACCCGTTCGTGGTCGCGACACGCGAGCGCCAGCTCCCCGAGCACCTCGCTCGAGACCGCCGCGCCGGCGTTGATGCCCGCCGGCTGCACGGTCTCGGCGAGCGCGTTGACCCGTCGACGAAGCGGAGCGGGCAGCACCTGCTCGAGCTTCGCGAGCGCCGTCAGCGTCGTCTCGGGCCCCGAGACGAGACGCTGGGATGCCGCGACCCGCAGCCCGATCGCCATGGCGACGGCCTCTTCGTCGGTGAGCAGGAGCGGCGGCACCGCGCTGCCGGCCTCGAGTCGATACCCCCCGGATGCACCGGGCGACGACTCGATGCGGTACCCGAGGTCACGCAGTCGCTCGACATCCCGGCGCACGGTGCGCTCGGTCACCCCGAGCCGGGAGGCGAGCTCGGACCCCGGCCAGTGCCGATGCGTCTGCAACATGTTGAGGAGCGAGAGCGCGCGCGTCGTCGTATCGGACATGCTCCAAGAATGCCGGACATTGCGGACAGAAGCTGGCCGGGTAGCGAAGTACCGTCGCGGCATGACGAACGAACCGATCATCGAAGCGCAGGGTCTCACCAAGCGCTTCACCGTCAAGAAGCAGACCGTCGAGGCGGTCACCGACCTCACCTTCCGGGTCGCGCGGGGCGAGCTCGTCGCCTTCCTCGGCCCCAACGGCGCGGGCAAGTCGACGAGCCTGCGCATGCTGACGACCCTCATCCCACCGACCTCGGGCACGGCACGCGTCGTCGGTTTCGACATCCTGCGCCGCCCCGCCGACGTGCGGGCCCGCATCGGCTACGTCGGGCAGCTGACGAGCGGCAGCTTCGCGCAGCGCGTGCGCGATGAGCTGCTCAGCCAGGGCGCGTTCTACGGAATGTCGGCGGCGGCATCCCGCGCGCGCGCCGACGATCTCATCCAGTCCCTCGACCTCGCTCCGTTCGCGATGCGCTCCGTGCAGCAGCTGTCGGGCGGCCAGAAGCGCCGCCTCGACATCGCCCTCGGACTCGTGCACGCGCCGCCGCTGATCTTCCTCGACGAGCCGTCGACGGGCCTCGACCCGCAGAGCCGGGCGAACCTGTGGCAGCACATCCTCGATCTGCGCGCCCAGCACGGCACGACCGTGTTCCTCACGACGCACTACCTCGAAGAGGCCGACCGCTACGCCGAACGCGTCATGGTGATGGACAAAGGACGGGTCATCGCCGACGACACGGCGCACCACCTCAAGGCGAACCTCGCCGGCGACGTGCTGACCCTCGGGTTCGCGACGGAGACGGATGCTGCGCGGGCGGTCGCCGTCGTGCAGGGGCTGACCGACCGCGAGGTGCGACACGGGCCCGCGGCATCCATCACCGTGACAGCACCCGACGGGGATGCGCTCCTGCCCGCGGCCGTGCGCGCGCTCGACGCGTCGGGAGTGCGCGTCGAGCGCGCGACGGGAGTGCCGCCGACCCTCGACGACGTCTTCCTCGCGCTCACGGGACGCACACTGCGCGAATCGGGCGAGGGCGAGCCCGTCACCGACGACGAACAGACCGAGAAGACAGGAGCCCAGAGATGACCACGACCGACACCGCCGTGCGGGCGAACGCCGCCCGCGACACGTGGAACGTCCTCACGCGCGAGCTGAAGCCGGTCCTGCGCGACCCGTTCACGCTCATCTTCAGCCTCGTGCAGCCGCTCGTCTTCCTCGGACTGTTCGCCCCACTGCTCATCGGCTCGTCGGGTCAGCCCGTCGGCGAGACGCTGCAGTGGTTCGTGCCCGGTGTCGTCGTCATGATCGTGCTGTTCGGCACGGGGGCGGTCGGGTCGAACCTGCAGTACGAGATGATGACGGGCTCGCACGAGCGCACGCTCGTCGCTCCACTGTCGCGTTCGTCCCTGCTCGTGGGGCGCGCCCTCAAGGAGATCGCACCGATCGTCGTGCAGGCGCTGATCATCGTGCTCATCGCGTGGCCCTTCGGGTTCCGCATCGATGTGCCCGGCCTCGTCATCGGGCTCGCGCTGCTCGCCGTGTTCGGCGTGGGGCTCGGGTCGCTGTCGTACGCGCTCGCCCTGAAGACGAAGGACCGCGAGTGGCTGTTCTGGGGCGTGCAGCAGACCCTGATCTTTCCGCTGCTGATCCTGTCGGGCATGCTGCTTCCGCTCGATGAGGGTCCGGCGTGGATGCGCGTCGTCGCGACGGTCAACCCGGTCAACTGGGTCGTGCAGGCCGAGCGGGCGCTGTTCGCGGGCGATCTGGCGTCGCTCACGGTCGTGTGGGGGTGGGTCGCGGCGATCGTGCTCGCCGCGGTGGGGCTGTGGGTCGGCATCCGAGCCATGCGGCGTTCGAGCTGATCCAGACCGCCTCCGCGGTGGATGCCGCGCGGCAGGCAGGAACCGATGTTGCGTGCACCGACCCGCCGATGCGACATGCGTTGCACGGTGACCCGGCTTCCTGCCTACGGCGCGCCGAGACCGGTGAAAACGGGGTCTCGCACCGCACTAGGCTCGGGGAATGGTGACGGCGAGGCGGAGGGACATCCCCGCTGTCGCCACTGCCCTGACGCTCGTGGCCGTCGGGACGATCGCCGGAGCCGCGCTGGGCGCGAGCCCGGCATCGGCGGCCGAGTTCACCCCGTCCGCCCTGGACCTCGCGCCGGATGCCGCGCGCGCCGACCGTGACGTCGCGATGGCGTGGGCGGCTCGCGTGCTGCTCGTGCTCGCTCTCGCCTGGCTGTTGATCGGCATGCTCGCCGCGCAGACGCGCCTCGTCCGGCGCCCCGGCGCCGCGGCCGCGCGCGCGACCTGGCTCGCCTCGACGAGACCGTGGCGTGCCCGCGAGTCGACGCTCGGGATGCTGACTCTCGACCGGGTCCTGCTCGTGGTCGTGCCGGTCGGGCTCCTGGTCGCGACGCGGGCGGTGCAGACGTCGTTCCTGTCCTGGAGCTATCTCGCCGTCGACATCGGCGCGTGGGTCGTCTTCGCCGCCGTCGCGCGGCTGCTCGTCGGTCCCGGTCGCTCGCCGTACCCCCTCATGGCCGCCGTCGGCGGTGTCGTCGTGCTGCGCTGCGTGCTCTCGCTCGCCGTGGTGTCGGTCGTCGGCCCCGGTGGCTACTGGTCGACGCTGTGGGAGTCTGCCCTCTTGCGGTTCCCTTACATCGTGCTTGCCCTGGGGCTGCTGCTGTGGGTGTTCGTCGCGGGCGTGTGGGCGACGTCGGTGCAGTTCGGCGCGCGTCGCGCGATCGGGATCGTGCTCGCCTCAGCGGGCAGTGGGCTGGTCGTGCCGGCCGTCGCGCTCGCCGTCGTGGGGCTGGATCGGGCGCTCGCGCTGTGGCACAGCGAGCTGGGATTCCTGCCGCCGGGCCTGGGTGTCGCGTCGTATGTCGAGGTGCCCGGGGCAGCGGCCTGGCTCGCGGCGGGCCTCGGAGCAGCGCTGTGCGCCGTCGGACTCGTGCTGGCGCTGTCCCGCCAGCCCGCGGCATCCGTCCGTCGCTGACTCGGGCGGATCCGACCGGACGACGGTCAGACGGTGCGGTCGAACGCGCCGTTGCGGGTCGAGACGATCTCCTTGCCGAGCGGCATGAGTGAGATCGGCACCATCTTGAAGTCGGCGATCGCCATCGGGATGCCGATGATCGTGATGCACAGCGCGATGCCCGAGAGGATGTGTCCGAGGGCGAGCCACCATCCCGCGAGGATCACCCAGAGGACGTTGCCGAGGAACGATCCGACGCCCGCGGTCGGCTTGGGCACGACCGTGCGGCCGAACGGCCAGAAGACGTAGTTGGCGGTGCGGAACGACGCGATCGCCCACGGGATCGTGATGATCGGGATGCAGAGCAGGATGCCGGCGACGACGTAGCCGACCGCGAGCCAGAAGCCCGCGAAGATCAGCCAGATGATGTTGAGGATGACGCGCACGAGGACCATTGTGGTGCGTCGGCCTGTGAGCCGCCCCGGGAGGTTCGTGCGCCTCAGTCTGCCCCCAGCCAGCGCATCGAAGGCCATCTGCGGCAAGTGAACGCGGAGGGCGGACGTTCACTTGCCTCACTCTGCTGCTGTGGCGGGCGATCGGCCGCAGAATGAGGCAACCGAGAGCTGGGCTGAATTGCGTGCGCTCCAGGGGGCGGCCCCGGAACTCGATTGCCTCACTCTGTCGGCGTCCTGGCAGTCTGGGCGCGGAGTGAGGCGAATGAGCGTGCGTGCGCGGGGTTCACTTGGCTCAGTCTGCTGTGGTTCTGGGGGCGTAGCAGCAGAGTGAGGCAACGGAACGGCCGGACGCGCAGCGGCAGAGTGGCGAACGAGCCGTGAGGGCTGGGTCAGAATGAGGCGAACGAACGAGGGCCCGATCAGGATGCCGCGCCGCGGCGCTGCACGCGACGGAGCAGCGCGACGGCGCCGGTGATCAGCAGCACGACGCCGACCGTCCCGCAGCATCCCCACTCATCCCCGCGAGACTGCAACGGCGCGCCGAGACTGCGGGTGAACCCCGCAGTCTCGGCCCCCACCTGCAATGAAGCGGTGAGGGGGTGGGCGGGCGAGGGGGCGGGCGGGAGGGCGGCGCGACCCCCCGGTA